>NZ_JARUXN010000001.1:1227193-1568344 GCF_031451415.1 Caballeronia sp. LZ028
GCGCGCCAGAGGCAAAAAGACCAAAGTCGCATTCGTCGCAGCAATGCGCAAGATGCTCACCCAGCTCAACGCCATGATGCGCGACGGCACAACTTGGAATCCCCCAAAACCATGATCCTTACCAACTCAACCCTTGACGCTCAATACAGTTGCTTTCTTTGCAGCAGCAAAGAAAGTGACTGCCGCCCCGCACAGGGGCAGTGCTAATAGACCGAGAGCAAAACGGGATCCGGCGAAGGACCAAGAACAAACGCCCACTCCGGCATCCGGCGAAGGACCAAGAACAAACGCCCACTCCGGCATCCGGCGACGGACCAAGAACAAACGCCCACTCCGGGATCCGGCGAAGGACCAACAACAAACGCCCACTCCGCGATCCGGAGAAAACAAAGAGCAAAACCTCACTCCGCCGCGCCAGCCGGCCCCGCCCCGCGCTGCCGCCGAGCGCGCCGTTCTTCCGCGCGAATCCGAAACCGATCCATATAAAGATAGACCACAGGCGTCGTATAGAGCGTGAGCATTTGACTCACGATCAACCCGCCAACGATCGCGATCCCGAGCGGCGCACGCATCTCCGAACCTTCGCCGCTGCCGAACGCCAGCGGCAGCGCACCGAGCAGGGCGGCGGCGGTCGTCATCATGATCGGGCGAAAGCGCAACAGACACGCCTCGCGAATCGCGTCCTGCGGCGTCTGCGCGCCGTGGCGCGTCGCCTCGATCGCGAAATCGACCATCATGATCGCGTTCTTCTTCACGATGCCGATCAGCAAAATAACCGCGATCAGCGCGATGATGCTGAACTCCGTCTTGAACAACAGCAACGCGAGCAGCGCACCGATGCCCGCCGACGGCAAAGTAGAGAGAATCGTGATCGGATGGATGTAGCTCTCGTACAGAATTCCGAGCACGATGTAAACCGCTGCGAGCGCCGCCAGAATAAGGAGCGGCTGGTCGTTGAGCGATTGCTGGAACGCCTGCGCCGTGCCCTGGAAGCTGCCGTGAATGGTCTGCGGCACGCCGATCGTGGCCATGGTCTCGTAGATCGCCGCGGTCGCGTCGGAGAGCGACTTGCCCGGCGGCAAATTGAACGAGATCGTCGATGCGACGAACTGGCTCTGGTGATTCACCGAAAGCGGCGTGTTGCCCGGCCCGAACTTCGCAATCGCGGAAAGCGGCACCATCGTTTCCTTCGATGTCGACACCGCAGCACCCGACGACGACCCGTTCTTGCCCGTCGCGGCGATCGCGTTGGTCGCCGAGTTCTTCACGGCGGCCAGCGCAAGGGCAGCGGTTGTGTCGGACGTGCTCGTCGAGGAACCGCCCGCGCCCGTCGATCCCGTCGCCGAAGTGGACGCGGTCGTCGTCGTGCCGGACGTGGTCGTCGATTGCGTCGATGCCGAACCGCTCGCCGTGCCGCCCGACGTGCTGATGTAAATCTGCTTGAGCATCTCCGGGTCCTGCCAGTATTTCGGCGCGAGCTCCATCACGACGTGATACTGCGACAGCGGGTTGTAGATGGTCGATACCTGCCGCTGGCCGAATGCGTCGTAGAGCGTGTTGTCGATCTGCGCGGGCTTGATGCCGAGGCGCGCGGCCGTCGCGCGGTCGAACGTGACCATCGCTTCGAGGCCGCCTTGCTGCTGGTCGGAATTGACATCGGCGAGTTCGGGGCGCTTTTGCAGCGCCTCGGTGAGAAGCGGCCCCCACTTGTACAAGTCCGCCGTGGAGTCGGACAGCAGCGTGAACTGATATTGCGCGTTCGATTGCCGCCCGCCCACGCGAATGTCCTGCACCGCCTGAAGGAAGGTGCGCGCGCCGGCGACATCCGCGAGCGGCTTGCGCAGGCGGTTGATGACCTGATCGGCGGACACCTTGCGCACGCTCTTCGGTTTGAGCGAGATGAACATGAAGCCCGAATTGGTCGAGCGCCCGCCCGTGAAGCCCGCGACGCTGTCGACGGCCGGGTCCGCTTCGACGATCTTCATCATCTCGGCGAACTTGAGTTTCATCGCCTGGAACGACGTGCTCTGGTCCGCCTGAATGCCGCCGATGATGCGGCCCGTGTCCTGCTGCGGGAAAAAGCCCTTCGGCACGATGACGTACAGATAAACGTTCAGCCCGATGGTCGCCAGCAGGATCAAGAGAATCGTGCGCGGATGCGCGAGCGCCCAGCCGAGCGTGCGCGCATAGCCGCGCTGCATGCGATCGAACTGGCGCTCCAGCCAGCGCGCGACGCGGCCTTCCTGCTTGCGCTCGTGCGGCTCTTCGAGCAGGCGCGAGCACATCATCGGCGTGACGGTCAGCGAGACGACGAGCGACACCGCGATCGCGAGCGACAGCGTGAGCGCGAATTCGCGGAACAGCCGCCCGACGATGCCGCCCATCAGCAAAATGGGCAGGAACACGGCGACGAGCGACACGCTGATCGACAGCACCGTAAAGCCGACTTCGCGCGCGCCGAGTATGGCGGCCTGCATCCGCGGCACGCCTTTTTCCACATGCCGAGTGATGTTCTCGAGCACGACGATCGCGTCGTCGACGACGAAGCCCGTCGCGATGGTCAGCGCCATAAGCGAGAGATTGTCGAGCGAGAAGCCGAGCAGATACATCGCCGCGAACGTGCCGATGATCGAGATCGGCACGGCGACGCTCGGTATCAGCGTCGCGCGCCAGTTGCGCAGGAACAGGAACACGACCATCACGACGAGCGCCACGGCGATCACGAGCGTGAGCTCGGTATCGTGCAGCGATGCGCGGATGGTCGTGGAGCGGTCGGCGGTCGGCGTGATCTGCACGTCGGCGGGAAGCGCGGCCTGCAACTGCGGCAGCATCGACTTCACGCGGTCGATCGTCTCGATGATGTTCGCGCCCGGCTGGCGATACAGGATCACGAGCACCGCGCGCTTGTTGTTGATGAGGCCGAGATTGCGCAAGTCTTCGACGGAATCGACCACTTCGCCGACATCCGAAAGCTTCACCGCCGCGCCGTTGCGGTACGCGACCACGAGGTCCTTGTACTGCGCGGCCTTGCTCGCCTGATCGTTGGTGTAGAGCTGGACGCGCGTGCCCTTGAACTCGATCGCGCCCTTCGGACTGTTCGCGTTCGCCGACGCCAGCGCGGCGCGCACGTCCTCCAGCCCGATGCCGTAGTGAAAGAGCGCACCCGGCTCGAGCTCGACGCGCACGGCCGGATTCGCCGAGCCGCTCACGTCCACTTCGCCGACGCCCGGCACGGTCGAGAGCGTCTGCTGCAGCACGGTCGCCGCGGAATCGTAGAGCGAGCCCGCCGTGCGCGTGGGCGAGGAGAGCGCGAGCACGAGAATCGGCGCGTCGGCGGGGTTGACCTTGTGGTACGTCGGATTCTGGCGCAGCGCGGTCGGCAGGTCGGCGCGCGCGGCGTTGATCGCGGCCTGCACGTCGCGCGCGGCGCCGTCGATATCGCGATTCAGGCCGAATTGCAGCGTGATGCGCGTCGTGCCGACAGAGCTCATCGAGGTCATTTCGCTGACATCGGCGATGGTGCCCAGATGTCGCTCCAGCGGACTCGCGACGCTCGTCGCCACCGTCTCCGGACTCGCGCCGGGCAAGGACGCCTGCACGGAGATGGTCGGAAAATCGACTTGCGGCAACGGCGCCACCGGCAAGCGCACGAACGCGAACATGCCCGCGAGCGCGATGCCGACCGCGAGCAGCGTCGTGGCGACGGGCCGGGCGATGAAGATGCGCGACAGGTTCATGACTCAGCGGCCCTCGCTGGCCGGGGCCGGCGGCGCGTCGCGATGAAAGCGCGCGCGCAGCTTGCGGGCGAGCGAATCGAAGCCGAGATAGATGACGGGCGTCGTGAACAGCGTGAGCAACTGCGACACGATCAGGCCGCCGACGATCGCCACGCCGAGCGGACGCCGCAGCTCCGAGCCCGCGCCCCAGCCGAGCATCAGCGGCAGTGCGCCGAGGAGCGCGGCCATCGTGGTCATCAGAATCGGGCGGAAGCGCAGCAGACACGCCTGGAAGATCGCTTCGCGCGGGGGCTTGCCCTGATCGCGCTCCGCTTCGAGCGCGAAGTCGATCATCATGATCGCGTTTTTCTTCACGATGCCGATCAGAAGCACGATGCCGATGATGCCGATGATGTCCAGATCGTGCCCGGTGATCATCAGCGAGAGCAGGGCGCCGACGCCTGCGGACGGCAGCGTCGAGAGAATCGTGATCGGATGGATGAAGCTCTCGTACAGCACGCCGAGCACGATATACATCGTGACGATGGCCGCGAGAATCAGGAACAGCTCGTTCGACAGCGACGCCTGGAACGCGAGCGCGGCGCCCTGATAGCGGATCTGGAACGACGCGGGCAAGCCGATTTCCTCCTTGGCCTGCTCGATTGCTTTCACGGCCTCGCCGAGCGACGCGCCCTTCGCGAGATTGAAGGAAACGGTCGTCGCCGGGAACTGGCCGAGGTGCGTGATGAGCAAGGGCGCCGCGCGTTCGTGGAACTTCGCGATGGCCGAGAGCGGCACCTGACCGTTGGTCGCGGTGGAAGAGGGCAGATAGATGCCGTTCAGCGTTTCGCTGTAATGCGCGTCTGACGGTTCGGCTTCGAGAATCACTCGGTACTGGTTCGATTGCGTGAAGATCGTGGAGATGATGCGCTGGCCGAATGCATCGTAGAGCGCATTGTCGACGGTCGCGGGCGTGATGCCGAAGCGCGCGGCTGTCTCGCGGTCGATCTCGATATACACCGACTGGCCGTTCTGCTGCAGATCGGTGGCGACGTCCGTCAGCACGGACGTGTGTTGCAGCCGCTCGACGAGCTTTGGCACCCATTCCGCGAACTCCGACGCGTTCGGGTCCGTCAGCATGAACTGATACTGCGTCGGGCTGACGGTCGAATCGATCGTCAAATCCTGCACCGGCTGCATGTACAGCTTGATGCCGGGAATATCGGCGACTTCGCTCTGAATCTCGCGGATGACATCGCTCGACGTATTGCTGCGGTCGTCGCGCGGCTTCAGGTTGATGAGCATGCGCCCGCTGTTCAGCGTGATGTTCGAGCCGTCCACGCCGACGAACGAGGTGAGGCTTTCGACGTCCGGGTTCTGCAGAATCTTCTTCGCGAGCGCCTGCTGCTGGTCCGCGACAGCCTGATACGACGCGGCCTGCGGCGCCTGCGTAATCGCCTGGATCACACCGGTGTCCTGCGTCGGAAAAAAGCCCTTCGGAATGTACACGTACAGCACGGCGGTCAGAATGAGCGTGAGCACGAAGACGAACAGCGTCGCGCGTTGGCGCGCGAGCACCCATTCCAGCGCGACCGCGTAACGCCCGATCACGTAATCGATGAACTGATGCGCGCGCGCCTCGAAGCGCTTGCTTTCCTTCGGCGGCGTGTGGCGCAGAAGTTTTGCGCACATCATCGGCACGAGCGTGAGCGAGACGATTGCCGAAATGACGATGGTCACCGCGAGCGTGATCGCGAACTCGTGAAAGAGGCGGCCGACGACATCGCCCATGAAGAGCAGCGGAATCAGCACGGCGATGAGCGAGACCGTCAGCGAGATGATGGTGAAGCCGATCTGCTTCGAACCCTTCAGCGCCGCTTCGAGCGGCGGATCGCCTTCCTCGACGTAACGCGCGATGTTCTCGATCATCACGATGGCGTCGTCGACCACGAAGCCGGTCGCGATGGTCAGCGCCATCAGCGAGAGGTTGTCGAGCGAGAAGCCGCACAGGTACATGATCGCGAGTGTGCCGACGAGCGACAGCGGCACCGACAAGCTCGGGATGATGGTCGCGTAGACGTTCGCGAGGAACAGATAGATGACGAGCACGACCAGCACGACGGACAGCGCGAGTTCGAACTGCACGTCGCGCACCGAAGCGCGGATGGTCGTCGTGCGGTCCGTGACGACGCGCACGTCGAGCGCGGCCGGCAGCGATTGCTGCAATTGCGGCAGGATTTTCTTGATGCCGTCGACCACCGCAATCACGTTCGCGCCCGGCTGACGCTGCACGTTCAGGATGATCGCGGGCGTCGAATCGACCCATGCGCCGAGCTTCGTGTTCTCCGGCCCCTCGACGATGCTCGCGACGTCCGTCAGCATCACCGGACGGCCGTTGCGATACGCGACGACCGCGCTCTTGTACGCGTTCGCGTCGGTGAGCTGGTCGTTCGCGTTGATGGTGTAGGCGCGCGTCGGGCCGTCGAAGTTGCCCTTCGGCGTGTTGACGTTGAGGTTCGAGATCGTCGTGCGCAGATCGTCGATGTTCAGGCCATACGACGCCAACGCGCGCGTGTTCGCGCGAATCCGCACGGCAGGGCGATTGCCGCCGCTCACCGATACGAGGCCGACGCCCGCGACCTGCGAGATCTTCTGCGCGAGACGCGTGTCGGCGAGGTCTTGCACTTGTGTCAGCGGCAAGGTTTTGGAGCTGACCGCGAGCGTCATGATCGGCGCGTCGGCGGGGTTCACCTTTGCGTAGATCGGGGGCGCGGGCAGGTCGGACGGCAGCAGGTTGCCCGCTGCGTTGATCGCCGCCTGCACTTCCTGTTCGGCGATATCGAGCGGCAAATCAAGGCTGAACTGCAGCGTGATGACCGATGCGCCCGCGGAGCTTTGCGACGACATCTGGTTCAGGCTCGCCATCTGCCCGAACTGCTTTTCGAGCGGCGCCGTGACGCTCGACGTCATCACGTCGGGCGACGCGCCCGGATAGAACGTCTGGACCTGGATCGTCGGATAGTCGACGGCGGGCAGCGCCGAGAGCGGCAAAAAGCGCAACGCGACGAGGCCGACCAGCATGATCGCCGCCATCAGGAGCGCCGTGCCGACCGGACGCAGAATAAAAATGCGGGATGGATTCATGCTTTCGAATGGCGCTTACTGCTGCGATTGCTGACGCCGATGACCGCCGTGGCGCGCACCCGACGCCGCCGAAGCCGGCGCCGCAGCCGACGCGCCCGATGCACCCGACGCGCCCGATGCCGCTTTCGCCTTTTCAGCCGGAATCGTGATTTTCGCGCCTTCCTTCAGGCGGTCCGAGCCGTCGATGACCACGCGCTCGCCGACTTGCAGTCCGGATTTGATGCTGGTGCGCTCGCCGTCGACCGGGCCGGTTTTCACGTTGCGCACGGTGACGGTGTTGTCCGGCTTCACGACGTACACGAACGCGCCCGACGAACCGTTGAGCACCGCCGGCGTCGGCACGATGGTCGCGTTCTTGATGACATCGACGAGCAGCTTCGTGTTCACGAACTGATTCGGGAAGAGCATGCCTTCCTTGTTGTCGAAGGTAGCGCGCAGCTTGACGGTGCCGGTCGTCGTGTCGATCTGGTTGTCGACGGTCTCGAGATAGCCCGCTTCGAGCGACGTGGTATTGGCGCGGTCATACGCCGTGACCGACATCTTCGTGCCCGCGTGCAGCGGCTTGAGAATCGCGGCGAGATTGTCTTCGGACGTGGTGAAGATCACGCTGATCGGCTGCAACTGCGTGATGACGACGACGCCGTTCGTGTCGCCCGTCGTCACGTAGTTGCCCGGATCGACCTGACGCAAGCCGACGCGCCCCGACACCGGCGCCGTGATGCGCGCGTAGGTCAGATCGAGCTTGTAGGTATCGACGTTGGCCTGATCCGACTTCACCGCGCCTTCGTACTGCTTGACGAGCGACGCCTGCGTGTCGACCTGCTGTTTCGCGATGGAATCCTGCGAGAGCAGCGTCTGATAGCGCTGCAGGTCGAGGCGCGCGGTCTGCAGCAGCGCCTGGTCTTTCGCGAGCGTGCCCTCGGCGTTGCGCAGCGAGATTTCATACGGACGCGGATCGATCTGCGCGAGCACGTCGCCCTTCTTGACCATCTGGCCTTCCTTGAACGCGACATCGACGAGCGTGCCGTTCAACTGCGTCTTGACCGTGACGTTCGCGAGCGGCGTCACGGTGCCGAGCGAATTGATGACCACGGGCATTTCGCCTTGGGTGACGGTCGCGACATGCACCGGCTGCGGCTGATTCATCGGATTCGGCATGCCGCGCCTTCCGCCTTGACGGGCTTCCGGCGCGCCGCTCGTGCCGCCGCTCTCGCCGCGATTCCACGGATGCCACCACGCAACTGCGCCGGCGACGATCAGGATCGCGACGATGAGCGGCACGACCCGGCGCCGCCGCGGCGCGGGTTCGATGGCGGCAGGCGTCGGAGGCGTCGGGCGCGAGTGCCCTGGGGGATTCTTTTGGTCGTCCATCGGTTCGGAGGCTGGTCTTTCAAATCTGTTCGGAGCGCGGACGGGCGGCGGTCACGGTTCAAGCGCCAGACGATGCGCCGCGCGCATGAACCGAGACCGAAGCGGAGGCCGTGAATGACGCGGGGCCGTTGAAAGCGGCTGGAAAGGCTGCCTGTCGAGCCAGGCGAGCGATCCGGCGCGACCCCGGTGCGCGCGAAGCATGATGCTACGTCCCGCACCCGAGGGCGTCCACCGGCCTTTCTTTCTGTTGATTACGAGTGTTACACGCGCAACCGGCCGCGCTTTCGAAGGCGTTCGGCCGCGCGGCGGCCGTCGCGTAGTCTAACTGGCGGCGCGCAATAGGTTCGGGGCGTGCGTTCCGCCGATCTCGCGTGTGATCTGCTCGACGCAATCGAGCAGGGCGGGCGCGACCTCGTCGATCAATATGTCGCGCGGACACTGATGCGCGGCGCCGCCGCAATTGACCGAATAGCGTTCTTCGGACGGCCCGACGAAGCCCGCCGCGACCGCATTCAATCCGTGATGCCATTCGCCGATGGAGATCGCGAAGCCGAGGCGCAACGCATCGTCGAGGCCGCGTTGCAAGCCGCCCGCGATGGCCGGCCAGTCGTCGCCGGATGCGATCTGCAAGCTGCCGATCAGCGCACGCCGATCCGCGTCGGACAACACCGCGAGATACGCGCGTCCGACAGCGGTGCGGCTCAGGTCCATCCTGCCGCCGACTTCCAGCCGCGACACCAGAACGGCGGACCGCGGACGAATGGCATCGATTACAACCATCTCCAAACGATCGCGCACGGCGAGGTGCACCGAGAGACCAGTGCGCTCGGCGAGACGGATAAGAAACGGGCGCGCTCGAGCGCGAATATCGAAATTACGTAAGAATCCGTTGCTCAGTTCGAGAACGGACGCCGTCAGCACGAAGCGCTCGCTGTCGGGCAAGCGGTGCAGCAATCCGGCGCCGACGAGCGTCGCGGTGATCCGGGATATCGTGGGCTTCGGAATTCCCGTCCAGTCGGTCAGTTCTCGATTGCTCACCGGCGCGTCCGCGGCGGCGATCCGGCGCAGCACATCGAGCCCGCGGGCGAGCGCGGTGACTTCCTCGCCGTCCTTCTCCCGGGCGCGTTCGCGGCCCACCGACGGTTCGTTTTGCATAGGCATTCGTTAAGTGAAACATCGTTTTGTTTGATGACCTGGCGCAATTCTACAAGGCCAGCACGAGAAACTTGCAAACGATGCAAACCTTCAGAATAAGCTGTACCCGCAATGAAATTTTTATGTGTTTCGGTGCATGTTGAACGAAACTTGGGCAGTTGCCCGGACCGCGAGATTTTGCTTGACTTGAGCAGCGATCCCGGAAAAAATGGAACCGAATTTCGAAACCCGGGGTGACGTGCGCTTCAGCGCTTACCGCCCGAGCTTCGGAGACAGGCTCTCAGGTTCTAGCACGGCCCTCGGAATGGCTAGAACTTTTAAGGCGCTACGGAAACGTAGCGCCTTTTTTTTCGTCCGTGCGTTCGTCGAAAGTCTTGGCGCGAATATACCGGAAAGCGCGGGGGAGCCGGGTCTCGTCGTTCGGACGTCGAAAGGAAATGATGGGGAGAGAAGCGGCAGTCATCTTCGCTGCCGAAAGCAAAACGCGGCGCAATGTGCGCCGCGCTGGGAGATCAATACATGTTCGCAAACACGCGTGGCTGCCGAAGCAAGCGTTTGCCGCGCCCGATCCAGTAGACCGCTGCGCACACCAGCAATAGCGCGACCGAGTACACGACGAGCGGCGAAATTCGTTCGGGCGCGGGCGGGCTCGTCGCGATGAGCAGAGCCGCGAAGAATGCAGCGCCCGCCTGACAGAAAGCGCGGTGAGCGAGACTGCGACGCATGCGTGGAGTGGTGAAGCGGGAGACAGGGGCGCGAGTGAACGGCTCGAAGAGCATCAACCCTGCGACAAGGGCGACGGCGACATTCATGAAGAGCATGGTGCGAGACTTCGTGGGAGGCGGGACGGCGGCAAATATATGCCAACCGTATAGGGTGCCAAAACCAGAAGTCTCCGAAATGTAGAGGGAAAATTCTATTCGCCGCTCACCGCGGGTAAATCGTTTGCGCCAGCTATATGTAAGGCTGGCGCACCCCGTTGACCAGAGGCGAGGTTCCCCTGCGATGCAAGGTTTCAAAGTTCGATTCGAGTGCCGAGCAGCGTCAGGAATTGCCCGATCCACGCCGGATGCGCGGGCCATGCGGGCGCGGTGACGAAATTCGCATCGGTGATGGCCTCATCGACGGCGATATCGGCGTAAGTCGCGCCCGCGAGCCGCACTTCGGGCGCGCACGCCGGGTACGCGGAAATGCGCCGCCCTTCGATCACGCCCGCCGCCGCGAGCAATTGCGCGCCGTGGCAGACCGCGGCGATCGGCTTGTTCGCCTGCGCGAAGTGCCGCACGAGTTCGAGCACGCGATCGTTCAGGCGCAGATATTCCGGCGCGCGGCCGCCTGCGATCGCGAGCGCGTCGTAACGGGCCGGATCGATGTCGTCGAAGCTCGCATTCAGCGTGAAGCGATGTCCCGGCTTCTCCGTATAAGTCTGATCGCCTTCGAAATCGTGGATCGCCGTCTTCACGGTGTCGCCGCGCTTTTTACCGGGGCACACCGCATCCACCGTATGGCCGACGGCCTGCAACGCCTGAAACGGAACCATCGTTTCATAGTCCTCGGCGAAATCGCCGGTGAGAAACAGAATCTTCTTGGCAGCCATCGCTAACCTCGTCAGGGAATGGGTTGTCGGATGCTCGATGCCGCGCGCCGCTCCATCGCGCTCGCGCCGCGCGGATCAGTCTACTATTCGCGCCGCGCTTCGCATGTGACAGCGCGAAGCGACGCGCACCGACAGCGTATGATGTGCGCGAGTTTCGAGACGAAGGAAGGTATCACCATGCAGATGACTCCCATGACCCGCATCGCCGTGACGCTCGCCGCGCTGGGCGTGCTGGCCGCGTGCGAGAAGCACGACGCAACCGCGGGGCAGGCCGCGAGCGCTCTCAACAATCTGGCGAGCCAGACGAGCCAGAAGTTCGACCAGGCGGCGAGCTACGTCGGCCAGAAGGTCGATGCCGCGAAACAATCGGCGCAGCAGAACATCGACAGCGCCGGATCGATGCCCGATGTCTCCGCGAGCAGCGTCGCCGCGACGGCGCGATCGAACTTCGACAGCGCGGCGAGCGCGACGAACGCCGCGATCAACAATGCCGCGAGCGCGACGGGCGCGGGCTTGCAATCGGCGGGGCGCAAGCTGCAGGAATGGTCCGCGCAGTCGGGCGGCGCGTCGAATCCGCAAGCGAGCGCGCAAGGCTCGGTCGCCGGACCCACGTCCGAGTCCAGCGGCGCGCGCACCGAGATGGATAAATAGGGCTGTTTCGTCTGAAAAATCAACGCAGAAGCGCTTAACATTCGGTTACGTCCGCTTTGGGCGGCCTCCCTGTTATAGCCGCTAAACTGGCGGACTTTCAGAAATCGAGACCGTTATGAAGTCACGCAAGCTCGCGCCGCGAAGCGCGGCGGCGTCTGGCGCGATCTCCTGGATGGCGGCGTGCGTGCTGTTGCGCGCCGCACTCGCGCGCCACGCTGCGCGCGCGTTTTCGCTTGCAATGTCGTCGATGCTCGCCGCGCTGGCCGCGTCGATCGTGTTCGCCTCGCCTGCCGTCCAGGCCGCACAGGCCCTCACGCTGCCCACGTTCCAGGAACTGATCACGCCGGCCGCGCCCGCATCCGCACCGGATGCCGCGTCGGCGCCCGCGATGTCCGACGCCGAGATGCTGCGCTCGCTCGACAACATCATCGCCACCCTCGATAGCGACAAGCAGCGCACGGCGCTCGTCGCGCAGCTCAAGCATCTGCGCGATGCGAAGCGCGCCGCCGATTCCACCGCTCCGGCATCCGGCGCGGCGGCGGCCTCCGCGACGGCGGACACCGCCGCGAGCGGCACGGCAGCGGGCGCACAGCCGACTTCGGGAACGACGGCATCGTCGGTCGTGGCGACCATCGCGCAGAACGCGGGCTTGCTGGGCGCGATCGCGTCGGCGCTCACGAACATCGAGGCCGACGTGAAGCGCGGCAAGACGCCTATCGCCTATTGGGTCGGACGCTTCAACGCCGCCGGCAACGAGCTTTTCACGATCGTCACGAGCCAGAGCCGCGAATCGTTCGGCCGCACGCTCTTCAACTATTTCGCGACGCTCGCGGGCTGGGGCGCATGCGCGATGGCGCTCGTCTATCTGCAGCGGCGCGTGCGGGCGCGATTCGGCATCGACAGCGGCCTGCATTCGAACCCGACGACGCGCGAACTGCTGCTCTTCACGCTGCGCCGCGTCGCGCCGTACCTGTTCGCGTTCCTCGCGGCGCTCACGTTCACGCACTACATGCCGCTGTCGCTCGGCCGCACGCTCGCGATGGTCACCGCTTACGCGATCGTCGCGGGCGCGGTGTTCTCCGCAATCTGTCTCATCATGTTCTCGCTGTTCGGCTCGGCGCACCGGCGCGTCGCGGTGAACCTGCTCATCGGCCGCGCGCGGCGGCTTCTCTTTCTGATCGGCACGCTCGGCGCGCTCGGCGACGCCGCCGCGAATTACGACGTCGCGCAGCAGCTCGGCACCAATCTCTCCGCGCTGATCTCGACGTGCGCGAACATGGGCGCCGCGGCGCTCACCGCGTATTTCGCGCTCGCGTTCCAGCGGCCCGTCGCGCATCTGATCCGCAGCCGCACGTACGAGCAGCGCAACACGCGCAAGGCCGCGACCGAGACGTTCGAAGTGGTCGCGTCGCTTTGGCAGTTGCCGCTGCTGCTGCTCGCGTCGGCGTCGGTTGTGGCGACGCTCATGGGCATCGGTACGTCGGAGAACGTGCTGCAGATGGCGATCGCCACCGCGGGCCTGCTCGTCGTCGCGTTCTTTCTCTCGGCGATCGTCGTGCGTATCACGCGGCCCAAGTCGAGAAAACCGCGCCGCCAGTCGGCGTATGTGCGCAGGCTCGTCAAGTTCGTCGGCACGATGATCGTGGTCGGCGTCTGGCTCGTGTTCCTCGAATTGTCGTCGCGTTTCTGGGGATTCTCGCTCGCGCACATGGCCGAGGAGAGCGTCGCCGCGCGCGGCATCACGCACGCGGTCGGGATGATCGTGCTGACGTTCTTCGTCGTCTGGCTGATCTGGATTCTGATCGACACGGGCATTCAGGAAGCGCTCAGGCCCGACGCGACGCGGCGCGGCGGACGCGGCCCGAGCATGCGCGCCCGCACGATGCTGCCGCTCGTGCGCAACGTGGTGTTCGTGTTCCTGCTGACGGTCGCCGCGATCGTCACCGCCGCGAATCTCGGCCTGAACGTGACGCCGCTGCTCGCGGGCGCGGGCGTGATCGGCCTCGCGGTGGGTTTCGGCGCGCAATCGCTCGTGGCGGATCTGATCACCGGGCTTTTCATCATCATCGAGGACACGATTTCGGTCGGCGATTCGATCGAGGTTGAAGGCGGTCACGCGGGCATCGTCGAAAGCCTGACGATCCGCACCGTGCGCCTGCGCGACGGCCAGGGCGCGATCCACGCGATTCCGTTCTCGCAGATCAAGACGGTGAAGAATCTGTCGCGCGATTTCGCGTACGCGGTGTTCGAGGTGCGCGTGCCATTTTCGGCGGACGTCGACCAGGTCACGCAGATGATTCGCGAAGTCGGCGCGGATCTGCTGGACGATTTCCGCTATCGGCTCGAAATGCTCGGGCCGGTCGAAGTGTGGGGACTCGACCGCTTCGACCCGAACTGGATGGTCGTGAAAGGGCAGATCAAGACGCGCCCGCTGCAGCAATGGAGCGTCGCGCGGGCGTTCAATCTGCGTATCAAGCGCAAGATGGACGAAGCCGGCATCGAGATTCCGGTTCCGCAGATGCACGTGCAAATGACGCGCGACGCGATGTCGGGCGCGGACGCCGAAGGACGCGAGCGCGCGCGGCGCATCTGGACGGGCGAGGCGCCGGCGCCGGTGGAAGAGGAAGAAGAACTCGCGGCCGGGCCGGCCTTTGTGCACGAGACGAAGATCGCCGCAGCCGCGGCCCGCGACGTTTCGCACGAACCCCAGCCGGCGCCGCCGCCGACCGATCAATCCGTGCAGATTCCGCCGCAGATTCCGACCGCGTCCGAGCCGGGGAAGGGCTGAGCTTTTTTCAGGCGGCGAGCAGATCGTTGACGTGTGTGGCGATCTGCTCGCCCGCGACGCCGTAGACATGCAGCGATACGGCGCGCGCGGCGGCATCGGCGGGATTGCCGAGCTGATGAATCGCGCCGCGTCCCGCATCCACATAGGACACCGCGCCCGGCGCGCGCGGATGACGCCGCGTCTCGATCGCGCGATGCGCGACTGCATCCCAGCGATAAAGCGTTTCTTCGAGCGCGCCATCGATCACCGCATAGCCGCACCATGTCCGATGACCATGCACCGGGCTCGCTTGCCCCGGCTCCCAGACGAGCGCGGCGATCGCGTAACGGTTGAGCGGGTCGGCGGCGAGCAGATGACGGCAATAGTTCCGCGGATCGCTCACGCGCTGATCGGGGCGCAGCAGACCCGGATCGGCGATCGCGCGTTGCAGCGCGAGGCGCACGCGCTCGCCGAACGACGCGCGCGAATCCGCTTCGGCGGCGGCGAATGCGGCGTCGATTTCGCGGCACAGTCGTTCGAGCGCGGGGTTTCGGAACGCGGCACAATCGGCGGCCGGGGAAGCCGCCAAAGCCGATGAAGAGGGCCGCGCCAGGCGGCTGACATGTTCGAGTCGCATAGTGGATGAGCCGTCGCGTCGTTGTTGTTCGATCCGCTCATTTATACCGGCTTGCCTCCAGAATTAGTTTCCATATAATTCCGCTCGACCATCAAGAAATAGAATAATTTCCTATAAGGGGTGCAGCATGGGAATGGACCTCATCGACCGCAAGCTGCTCGAATTGCTTCAGCAGGATGTGACGATGCCCATCGCGGAACTCGCGCAGCGCGTGAACCTTTCGCAGACGCCGTGCTGGAAACGCGTGCAGCGTCTGAAAGAGACGGGCGTGATCCGCGCGCAGGTTGCGTTGTGCGATCCGAAGAAGCTGGGCGTCGGGACGACGGTGTTCGTCGCGGTACGCACCAACCAGCACACGCAGACCTGGGCCGACGATTTCACGCGCGCCGTGCGCGATATTCCGGAAGTGGTCGAGGTGTACCGGATGAGCGGCGAGACCGATTATCTGTTGCGCGTCGTGGTGTCGGATATCGACGACTACGATCGCGTCTACAAGCAACTCATTCGCGCCGTGCCGCTGTATGACGTGAGCTCGAGTTTCGCGATGGAGCAGATCAAGTATTCGACGGCGTTGCCGGTGCGCCCCACGCTCGAACCCTGAACCGCCGACACATAAGAAAAGCCGCCCGGGCGGGCGGCTCAACACGTCCGGTCACTAGGTATCCCGGGATTGCCCCTTTAGCCCTTCCCGGGATCGGACGCGCATGGAATCGTGACTAGTATCGTCAATCGGACGGGCCGCGTTCAAGCGCGCGCGTGCAGCAGAGAATTTCGCGATGGCGGCGCGGGTTGCGAAACGACGATGGGCGCCCCGCAATCCAACTGAAACCCAACCCGAGTACCATAGCGGGTCCTTCCCGACACGCCGCCACGAATCCATTCATGAGCCACGACCCCCGCGATCCGCGCCGCCCGGACGGTACGCCGAAAAAGAATCCGACCCGCGCCGTCAGCGTGTTCATCGTGGTCGTGGTGCTGATCGTGATCGGCACGATCCTGTTCAACGCGATCCGCGAGAAGCGCGAGTTCGACGAGGAAAACGCGCAGCCATCCGCGGCGAGCGACGTGCGCCCCGCCGTGCCGGCGGTCGGCGCGTCGCATTAGGCACGCGTCAAACCGGCAGGCGAATCTGCGCGGCGTCCTTCTCGATCAGCGATGACGCCGCCAGCATCTGCTTGCATTGATGCGCGAGCAGCTTGAGATCGTGAAGCGCATCGGCGGGCAGCGACTGCGCGCGCTCTGCATCGACGACCATCTTGTCCAGATCGCGCCGCAGTTGCTTGAGCGCGTCCGCGTGAGCGGGCGGCGCATCGGGCTTGGCGGCGGCGGGCAGTTCGCCCTCGGCCTCGGCGAGATTGTCGCGCACGATCCCGAAGGTGCGCTGCACCGGCTCGAACGGCTGACCGCCCACCTCGTTGAGCGATTGCAGCAGCGGCGCGGCGGCGGTGATCTGCGAGGCGAGCACATGGCTCTGCACGAGCAGATCGTTCAATTCGGCGGCATACCTTTGCTGCGCCTTGGGCTCCAGCATCATGCGCTGGAACGCCTGCGCGAGATTGGCGAACGCGATATGCACGTTCTTGCGCGCGAGCCGGTAGCGGAAGGCGCGGTCGAGCGCCGTGGCGGTCACCGTCGCCGCGGCGGATGCGCCCTTGCTCGCCGTGGCCGCCGTGCTCTCGCCGATGCTCACCGACGATAAACGCTGCGCCGTCGCGCTCGCGGCTTTCATCGCGGAATCGGCGGCGGGCGGCGGCGTGGCGGCCATCGGCTCGACCGGTTCGCTGACCGCTTCCGCCGTGATCGTCACCGTTTGCGCGGGCGTCGCCACGGCCGACGACGTCGCCGCCACCGCACCCGCATTCGCATCGGCGAACACGGCGCGATCGACCGGCGTTTCGGCCGCCGGCGCGTGAACCGCAGCCGCGCGCGCCTTGTCGGTCTGCGTCCCGCGCCACCACCAGCTCGCTTCGAGATAATTGCGCGTCGCGGCGAGCAGATCCTTCACGGGCTTGCCCATCAGCCGATATTCCCAGTACGGAAACAGATGACTCGCCGCGATCGCGATCGCGCAGCCGACGACGGTGTCGATCGCGCGCTCGCCGATGATCCGCATGTTGCCCGGCGCGAGCAGATGGAACATCAGCAGCACATACGACGACGTGAACACGACGCTCGCCGCATAGTTGAAAAGCAGGAGGCTGTAGCTCATCACCATCGACGCGAACATCACGACGAGCAGGATGTGCGGCTCCTTGAAGAACAGGATCAGCGCGATGGTCACCGCGCAGCCGATCGCCGTGCCGATGATCCGCTGCGTGTTGCGCTGCTTGGTGAGCGAGTAGCCGGGCTTCAGAATGATGACGGTCGTCATCACGATCCAGTACGCGTTCGTGAGCGGCAAGAGACGCCCGAGCCAGAAGCCGATACCCACGGCGATCGTCACGCGCAGCGCATGCCGGAAACTCGGCGACGACATCGTGAGGTTCGAGAATATCTGCATGAACGGCACGCGCCGGCTCGATATGAAGCGCGACAGCGCGTGGTCGATCTGCACTTCGGTTTCGGTGACGCTCGGTTCGTCGCGCGTGCGGCGGCGCATCTTGTCGATGAGACGCGTCGCGCTCCACAGACGCCTAAACACGGCGGCCGCCGCCGCGTACGCTTCGGGATTCTTCTCCGGCAGCCCGTGCTTGCGCATCAGTTCCAGTTCGTATTCGATCGCGCGCAGTTCGGCCTTCATGCTGATCTGCCGGCCGGCCGCCTTGTTCTGCAGCACCGCGAGCCCGATTTCCTCGAGATCCGCGCTCGCCTTGCGCATCAGGTCGCGATAGAAGATCAGCACGTCGGAGCCGGCGAACGTCTTTCTCACGAGCGGATAGTCCGTATGCGCGCCGACGAAGAACTCGTGCAGATCGACCACGTTGATGAACAGATTGAAGAGCCGCGCGCGCCGCGCGTTGAGCTTGCCGCTCTTCACCTTCGGCAAGTTGCGCAGCACGATGTCGCGCGCCGCTTCCTGCCGCTCGACGGCCGCAATCTGCTTTTCGATGAGCACGCGATAACACTCGTCGAGATCGGCGTCGCTGTCGTAGAACTCGGCGCGCGCGAGCAGATACTCCGCGCAACTGAAGATGCTTTCGGCCAGCGCCTGCTGCTCGATGCGATAGACGAGCAGCCGTGAGACCAGCGTCGCCCAATACGTGTACCAGAGGCCGCCCAGCAAAATCCACGATGCGTTGATGAGCGCCTGCATCGGCGTGAAATGCTCTTCCAGCGTGACGACCATCATGAAGAGTGTCGCGAAGCTGATCTGCGGCCAGCGATTGCCGTACACGACGATCAGCGACAGCACGAAGGTCAGCGGCACGATGGTCAGCCAGAGCGTGATCGGATTCGCGGTCGCGATGCCCGTTGCGAGCGCCGCAAGAAAGCCGATCACCGTGCACGCGAGCATCTCGTTGTGCTTGTGCCTGAGCGGGCCGGGCATGTCGACGACGCACGCACCGAGCGCGCCGGTCGCGATCGTGAAACCAAGCTCGCGATTGTGAAAGACGGTGAGCATCAGGACGGCGGGCAGCGATACGCCGAGCGCGATGCGCAACCCGCCAAAGAAATACTGGCTGTAAATGAACTTCCTGATTTCGAACGAATAGCGCATCGACTTCCTGTTTTACGCTCGTTGACGTCATGGGGACGAAGCGAGAATCGAGTCTAACCCAACTCACCCGGGCTTCGACCCTCGGCCATTCGGCCAGGTTCTCGGCGGCACGTCCGCTTTGTTATGCTGGCGCATTAGCTAACAAAGCTTTTCAAATCGCGCGCCGGTGAAGCTTTCACAGACCGCATAGCAAGCCGCTTTCCATGCTCGAACTCTTCTATTCGAATCGTCACGAGACGCTCGCCGCAGCGCTCTTCGAAGACCTCGACGCGTTTGCGATGCGCGAGGGCGATCCCTTCGCGCGCGAGTCCGTCATCGTGCCGAGCGCGGCGTTGCGGCGCCGGCTCGAACTCGATATGGCGGAGCGCTTCGGCATCTGCGCGAACGTCGACTTCTGTTATCTCGCGCAATGGCTGTGGGCGCAGATCGGGCGCGTGCTGCCGGTGCCCGCGCATTCGCCGTTTTCGCCGGACCGGCTCGCGTGGCGTTGCTATCGGCTCTTCGAAGATCCATCGTTCGGCGATTCGGCGCGGCTATCGACGTATCTGAACGCCGCCGACGATTCCATGCGCTACGAACTCGCGCGGCGCATCGCGACAGTCTTCGATCACTATCTGACGTATCGGCCCGAGTGGCTCACGCATTGGCAGGCGGGCGGCTCGATTCTCACGGGAAGCAATGCCGAAATCGACGCGCGCGGCCCGCGTCTTTCTGGCGCGAACGACATCCAGCGCGAGGACGAGCGCTGGCAACGAGCGCTCTGGCGCGCACTGCTCGAAGACCTGTCCCGCGATGAGAACGGCGACGAGAAAGACCCGACGCCGCCCGCATACCGCTTCCTCGCCGGTTCCCCCGGCTTCGATCTCGATACGGTGATGCGCGCGCAATGGCCGAGCCGCATCAGCGTGTTCGCCTTGCCGACGATGCCGCCGCTGCACATCGCGCTCTTGCGCGAGCTGTCGCGCTGGATCGACGTGCGCGTCTACGCGCAGAATCCTTGCCGCGAGTTCTGGTTCGACATCGTGAGCGAGGCGCGCGTCGAGCAACTCGAATTGAAGGGCGAGGCGGACTATCAGGAAGTCGGTCATCCGCTGCTCGCGGAGTGGGGCCGGCAGACGCAGGCGCAACTGCACATGCTGCACGAATTGACCGAGAGCGCGGCGTCGAGCGAGCGGCAACTGTTCGAGAACAATCCCGCGCCTACGTGGCTCGCGCGTCTGCAAAACGGCATCCTCGCGCTCGATGAAGACAGCGCCGAGCCGCAGCCCGAGGACATCGTCGAGAACGGCATCGAAGTGCATGTTTGTCACAGCCTGTCGCGCCAGCTCGAAGTGCTGCACGACCGCTTGCTCGACTGGTTCGACGATATCGAAGGGCTGGAGCCTTCGGACGTGCTCGTCGCGTTTCCGGATCTCGCAGTCGCCGGGCCGCTCATCGACGGCATCTTCGGCACCGCGCCCGCGGGCGCGAGCAACGAGCGCCGGCGCATTCCGTATCGGATTACCGGCCTGCCGCCGTCGCAGGCGAATCCCGTCGCGCGCGCGCTCATCGACTGGCTCGCGCTCACCGAACGCAGCGTCGGCGCGCCCGAGCTCGTCGAATGGCTGCGCGTGGATGCGATCGCGGCGCGCTACGGCATCGACGCCGCCGCGCTCGAAACGGCGCAGGCGTGGCTCGCGGCGGCAGGCGCGCGGCGCGGCCTGCGTCCCGACGACGTGACGGCGGACGACGTGCCCGCCGCGCGTCACACATTCGCCGATGCGCTCACGCGGCTCTATCTCGGCTATGCGCTGCCGGGCGGCGGCGCGCCGGTCGCGGATTGGCTGCCGATCGAAGGGGCGAACGGGTCGGAGGCCGAATTGCTCGGCCGTCTCACGCGCTTCGTCGACGATATCGACGCGTTCGCCGAACGCATCGCGAGAGCGCGCACCGCGCGCGCCTGGGGCGATCTGCTGCTCGACGCGCTGGAGCGTTTTTTCGATGCGGGCGTCGCGTTCGCCGACGCCGTCGGCGACGTGCGCCGCGCGATCGATTCGCTGATCGCCGCAATGGACGAGGGCGCGGGCGAGACCGAAGTATCGGCCGCCGTGATCCGCACCGCGCTCACCGATACGCTCGACGATCCAGCGCGCGGCGGCGTGCCCTGGGGCGGCGTCACGTTCTCGTCGCTGACGAGCTTGCGCGGGCTGCCGTATCGCGTCGTGTGTCTGCTCGGCATGGACGACGGCATGCTGCCGAGCCTCGCGCGCGCCGACGAGTTCGATCTGATGGCGCGCTTCGGCAAGCTCGGCGACCGTCAGCGCCGCGACGACGAGCGCAATCTGTTTCTCGATCTCACGCTCGCGGCGCGCGACCGGCTGATGATCGCGTACACGGGCCGCAGCATCCGCGACAACGCCGTGCTGCCGCCCGCCGCGCTCATCGACGAACTGCTCGACTATCTCGCGCAGTCCGTCGCGGGCAAGCACGCGGCGCCGGACGAACTCGCGAACGCGCGCGCGCGCTTCGTGTTCGAGCATCCGCTGCAGCCGTATGCGCCCGAGTATTTTCGCGACGATGGCAGGCTCTTCACTTACGAACCCGAGCGCGCCGAACTCGCTCGCGCTTTGGAGTCGGGCAAGTCGCAGCCCGTCGCGCGATTCTTCAGCGCGCCGTTGCCGCCGGAAGACGACGCGCAGACCGTCGCGTTCGACGACTTCGTGCGCTTCTGGCGGCATCCGGCGCGCTCGCTGTTGCGCGACCGCCTGGGTATTGCGCTCGTCGATGCCGAGTCCGAACTCGACGACACCGAGCCGTTCGAGCTCGGCTTCGCGGGCCGCGATGCGCTCGCCGCGCGCGTGCTGCCGGCGCTGCTCGACGCCGCCGACGATGGCGAGCGCGCCGCGCGGGAACTCGCAAGACGCGTCGCGCGCGCGAGTCCCGAAATGCCGGGCGGCGCGACGGGCGGCGTGTGGCAGGCGCGCGAACTGCACGCGCTCGGGCAACTGGCGGAGCGCGTGCGGGCATCGACGTCGGCGGGCGTCGAACGTCTGCCGTTCTCGCTGGACGTGAGGCCACGCTGGCCCGACACCGCGGGCATCGCGCTATTCGGCGCGCACGACGATTCGCTCGTCGACGTCCGTCCGATGGCGCTCGTCGGCACGTTGAACGCGCTGACGCCGCAAGGCCAGGTGATCTATCGCTACGACGCGCCGCGCGCGCGCGATTATCTGTCCGCGTGGCTCGCGCATCTCGCGTACTGCGCGGCGCTGCCCGACGGACCGCGCCGCACGATCTGGCATGGGCGCGGCGCACAATCGGCGGATTTCGAACTGATGCCCGTCGCCGATCCGCTCGCGCATCTCGCCGCGCTCGCGTCGCTCTATCGCGCGGGACGCCGCATGCCGCTGCGCTTCTTTCCGAAGAGCGCGTGGCTCAAGGTGAAGGAGGGCGATTCGAAAGCGCAGGCCGCGTGGGAATCCGAGCGCACGCACGCCGAATCCGACGATCCGGTGTTTCGCATCGCCTTTCGCGGCGCGGACCTCGCACTCGACGACGCCTTCGCCGCGCTCGCGCGCATCGTGTTCGAACCGCTCGTGCAACATCTGCGGAGCGGCGCATGACCAACCTGACTTCATCTCTGGACAACATCGGCGTGCAGGAACTCGACGTCTTCTCTTGCGCGCTCGACGGCGTCAATCAGATCGAGGCTTCCGCCGGCACCGGCAAGACCTGGAACATCTGCGCGCTCTACGTGCGGCTGCTGCTCGAAAAGCGCCTGTCCGTCGAGCAGATTCTCGTCGTCACGTTCACGAAGGCGGCGACCGCCGAGCTGCACGAGCGCATCCGCTCGCGGCTCGCGGGCGTTGCGCATGCGATCGAAAACGGCGATGCGGCGGGCGATCCGTTCATCGAGCAACTGTTCGACACGACGCTCGCCGGCATCGACGCAGACGAAGCCGCGAAGCGCCTGCGCATCGCGGTGTCGACCTTCGATCAGGCCGCGATCCACACGATTCACGCGTTCTGCCAGCGCGCGCTGCAGGAAGCGCCGTTCGCCGCGGCGATGCCGTTCGCGTTCGAGATGGAAGCCGACGACAGCGCGTTGCGCTTCGAACTCGCCGCCGACTTCTGGCGCGAGCGCGTCGAGCCGGTGGCGGCGCGCGTGCCGTCGTTCGCGTCGTGGCTCGTCGCGAAGGGCGCGGGTCCGGCATCGCTCGATGCGCAGCTCGCGCGGCGGCTGAAGAAGCCGCTCGCGGCGCTGCGTTTCGGTGACTTCGGCGCCGCGCAAACCGCCGACATGCAGGCGCTCTTCGACCAAGCCTGCACGTTGTGGCACGCCGAGCGCGACGGCATCGTCAAGCTGCTCTCCGACGCGAAGGATGCGCTGAAAGCGAACAGCTACAGCACGAAGATCGTCGGCGAGGCCATCGAGGCATGGAGCGCCTACTTCGCGGAAGGCGATTGCCACGCGC
The DNA here is from genome assembly GCF_031451415.1 of Caballeronia sp. LZ028. NCBI lineage: Bacteria > Pseudomonadati > Pseudomonadota > Betaproteobacteria > Burkholderiales > Burkholderiaceae > Caballeronia > Caballeronia sp. LZ028. Next base: position 1,250,344 of record NZ_JARUXN010000001.1, read on the forward strand.
CGCCGCCCGAGCGGGCGCTCAAGCTCACGGCGACCGCGCTCGCCAAGGGCACCAAGGTCAAGAACACGCCGCCCGCGCACGCCTTTTTCGATCAGGCCGATGCGCTCGCCGCGTCCGCCGCCGCCGCCGAGGCATCGCAGCGCGCGATGTGGCTCGACATCGTGCGTGAATGGCTCGATCACGCGCCTTCGGAACTCGCCGCGCGCAAGCGCGCGCGCCGCGTCGTGTCGTTCGACGATCTGCTGTCGAACCTGCATCACGCGCTCGTGAAGCATGCGTGGCTCGCCGAGGCGTTGCGCGCGCGTTATCCAGCCGCGCTCATCGACGAATTCCAGGACACGGACCCGCTGCAGTTCGCGATCTTCGATCGCGTATTCGCGCCGCACGGGCCGCTCTTTCTCGTCGGCGACCCGAAGCAGGCGATCTACAGCTTCCGCGCCGCCGACCTGCACACGTATCTCGCCGCGCGCGACGGCGCGAGCGCGCGCTACACGCTCGCGGTCAACCAGCGCTCGACGCCGCCGATCATCGAGGCGTGCAACCGTTTGTTCGAGGCGAATCCGGCGGCGTTCATCCTAGATGGGCTCGACTATCAGCCGGTGCGCGCGGGCACGCGTCAGCGTGGACCGTTCGTCGACAACACGCCTGCCGCCGCGTATTCGGACATCGCGGATTTCTGCGTGTGGATGCTGCCGCACGGCGAATCGGTGCTTGTGAAAGCGAATGCGCAGCGCGATGCCGCAGAGGCCTGCGCCGCCGAGATCGCGCGGCTGTTGCGCGGTGCGCAGCGCGGCGAAGTGACCATCGGGAAAGCGCCGCTGTCGGCGGGCGATATCGCCGTGCTCGTGCGGACGCATCGGCAGGGCAGTCTCGTGAAGCGCGTGCTCGCGGCATGGGGCATCGGCAGCGTGGAGCTCGCGCAGGCGTCCGTGTTCGGCTCGCTCGATGCCGAGCAGATCGAGCGCGTGCTCGCCGCCATCGACACGCCGGGCGATCTGCGCCGCCTGCGCGCCGCGCTCGCTACCGACTGGTTCGGGCTCGACGCCGCCGCGCTCTGGCGGCTCGAACACGCGGACGCCGCCGATCCGCACGGCGAGCCGATCGATTCGACGAGCTGGGTCGAGCGCTTCTCGCGCTATCGCACGATCTGGCACGAGCGCGGCTTTGCGGTGATGTGGCGCACGCTCGCGCGCGAGCTGTCGATCGCGACGCGTCTCGTCGCACGGCCCGACGGCGAGCGCCGGCTCACGAACGTCAATCATCTGGCGGAGCTGCTGCAGGCGCGCTCGGCCGAACAGCCCGGCATCGCGCCGACGCTGCGCTGGCTCGCGGCGCAACGCGAGCAGCAGGGCGGCGGCGAGGAAGCGCAACTGCGTCTCGAATCGGACCGCAATCTCGTGCAGATCGTGACCGTGCACAAGTCGAAAGGGCTTGAGTATGCGGTCGTGTTCTGTCCGTTCCTGAACGACGGCGCGTCGCGCGAGGCGTCGAAATCCGGTTTGCCCGATGCGCGCGAGTATCACGACGACGCGGGCGTGGCGGTGCTGCATTACGGCATGGAAGGCGACGAAGACGATCTCGCGAGTGCGGCCATTGCGCGCGAGCAGGCGGCCGAGAGCGCGCGTCTCGTGTATGTCGCGCTGACGCGCGCGGTGTTCCGCTGCTATGTCGTCGCGGGTTCTTATCTGTCGAGCCGGTCGACGAAGGAGTCGCGCCGAAGCGTCCTCAACTGGCTCGTCGCGGGTGGCGGAAAAGACTTCGATGCGTTCTGCGATGCGCCGCCCGAGGAAGCGGAAATCGTCGCGGCGTGGCATGCGGTTGCGGCGCGGTCGCAAGGCGCGATCGGCGTCGCGCCGCTGCCGGTGATCGACACGCGCGAGCCGCTCGAAGCCGACGCGTCCCACGAACACGACATCGCCGCGCGCACGAACCGGCGCATCCTGCGCGATCGCTGGCGTATGGCGAGCTTCAGTTCGCTGATCGCGGCGGGCGCGCGCGACGAGGCGAATCAGGCGCAGCCGGTGGAAGCGCGTCCGGATCACGACGAACTCGCCGCGCTCGATGACACCGCGCGCACGGACGCCGCTTCAAGTGACGAATCGCCGCTCGATCCCGACGACATTCTCGCGTTTCCGCGCGGCGCGGCGGCGGGCGAGTGCCTGCATCGCATGTTCGAGCTGGCGGATTTCACCGATGAGTCGAGCTGGCCGGCCGCCGTCGAGCGCGCGCTGCACGAGCATCCGACGCCCGCGCCGGAAGCGCTCGCGCCGCGTCTGCGTCCGATGATGCTGCGTCTCATCGGCGACACCGTGAGGAGCGAAATCGCGCCCGGCATGCGGCTCGCGACCATCCCGACGACGCGCCGCATGAACGAACTGGAGTTCCTGTTCCCGGCGGATTCGCTCGATTTCAGCGCGTTGCGGCGTCTGCTCGCGGCGCACGGTTTTCCCGACGTCGCGCTGGAGGCGGGCGCGTTGCGCGGATTCATCAAGGGTTTCATCGACATGATCGTCGAGCACGAAGGCCGTTTCTGGATCATCGACTGGAAGTCGAATCACCTGGGCGATGCCGCTTCCGACTACGCCGCCGCGCCGCTCGCCACGGCAATGGCGGAGCACGCGTATCACCTTCAGGCGCTCATTTACGTGGTCGCGCTGCATCGATATTTGCGCGCGCGGCTCGCGGGCTATGCGTACGACACGCATGTCGGCGGCTATCTGTATCTGTTCGTGCGCGGCGTGCGCCCGGACTGGCGCGACGGTGAAGAAGCGTGCGGCGTGCATCGCGGACGGCCGTCGCTGGAACTGGTCGAGGCGCTCGATCGTTTGATGTCGGGAGGCGCGGCATGAGCACGCTCGATGCAGTGCAGGCGACGCGCCCCGTGCCCGCGCCCGCCGATGAAAGCGCGGCGCTCGCCGAAGGTTTCGCGCGGCGCATGAGCGCGCTCGCGGCGCGCCTGAACGCAGACGAACGCAGCGTGCTGTGGGCCGAACGCGCCGCGCTCGCGATGAGCCGCGCGACCGCGCAAGGCCACGTGTGCCTGCCGCTCGCCGCGCTCGCGCGCCGTCACGACGCGCGTTTCGACGAGGCGCGCGACGCGCTGCTTGCAAGCGGTGTCGCGTGCCTCGTGCGCGGCGGCGCGCGCGCGGACGCGGCCGACCTGCTGCCGCTCGTCATCGACGAGGACGGGCGGCTTTATCTCGCGCGCTACTTCGACTACGAGCGCAGGCTCGCGTGCTTGCTCGTCGAACGTTCGCGCGATGCGCGCATGACCGCTTCGCGAGAGGACATCGCGCGACAGGCCGAACGCATCGCGCGCTATTTCGGCCCGCGCGCGGATGACGACATCGACTGGCAGCGGGTCGCGGCGTTCGTCGCGCTGGCGGGACGGCTGACGATCGTGAGCGGCGGGCCGGGCACCGGCAAGACGACGACCGTCGTCGGCGTGCTCGCGTGTCTGCTCGACGCCGATCCGGACTTGCGCATCGCGCTCGCCGCGCCGACCGGCAAGGCGGCGCAGCGCATGCAGGAGGCGCTCATCGAGCGCGCGGACAAGCTGCCGCCCGAACTCGCCGAACGCCTGCCGCGCACGTCGTTCACGTTGCAGCGATTGCTCGGCGTGCAGTCGGACGGGCGCTTCCGGCATCATCGCGACAATCCGTTGCCGTATGACGTGATCGTCGTCGACGAAGCCTCGATGATCGACGTCGCGCTCGCCGCCCATCTGCTCGAAGCCGTCGCGCCGGCGAGCCGTCTCGTGATGCTCGGCGACAAGGATCAACTGTCGGCGGTGGAAGCGGGCGCGGTGTTCGCGGAACTGAGCGCGGAGCCGTCGTTCAGCCATGCGGGCGTGGCGCGCATCGCGGCGGCGCTTTCGGTCGATGCGAAGCGCCTCGAAGCCGCATTGCCGACCGCCGCGCCCATCGACGATTCCGAGGGCTACGGCGATCTCTTCGACGCGAAGGCCGAGCCCGCGCTCACCGATTGCGTCGTGTGGCTGCAGAAGAACTATCGCTTCGGGCTCGATTCGGACATCGGGCGTCTGTCGATCGCAATCCGCAATGGCGACGAACGGGCCGCGCTCGATGCGCTCGATCCATCGGGCGAGCGCGCGGCCGTGCTCTTCGACGATGGCGACGCGACGCTGTCCGAGCGCACCCTCGCGCGTCTCGCGAAAGGCTTCGCGCCGTACGCGGACGCGCTCTCGGCCGTGCTCGATGGCGAGCAAGCGGATCACGCCCGACTCTTCGATGCGCTGAATCGCTTCCGCGTGCTGTGCGCGACGCGCAAGGGGCCGCGCGGCGTCGACGAAGTGAACGCGCGCATCGCGGCGAAAGTGCGCGAGCAAGCGGGCATTGCGCTTGCACTCGGTGCACAGTGGTTCGCCGGACGGCCGGTGATCGTCACGCGCAACGACTACGCGCTCGGGCTTTTCAACGGCGATATCGGCATCGCGCTGCCTGGCGCCGACGGCCTGTTGCGCGTCGCGTTCCGCCTGGCCGATGGCGCGCTGCGCTACGTGTCGCCCGCTGCGCTGCCGCCGCACGACACCGCGTTCGCGCTCACCGTGCACAAGTCGCAAGGCTCGGAGTTCGAGCACGCGGCGCTCGTGTTGCCCGGCGCGTTCGTGCGCGTGTTGTCGCGCGAGCTGGTGTACACGGCGATCACGCGGGCGAAGCGCAGAGTCGAAGTGATCGGCTCGGCGGCGATCTTCGCGCAAGCCGTCCGGGAGCCGACGCGCCGCGACTCCGGGCTGGCCGCGAGAATGCGGCGCCTATCAAGGGAATTCGACCGATGACCATCACCGACAGCCTCGCCGTCCCGCCCAACGAAATCGAGCTGACGGCCGTGCGCGCGCAAGGCGCGGGCGGTCAGAACGTCAACAAGGTGTCGAGCGCGATCCATCTGCGCTTCGACATCCGCGGGTCTTCGTTGCCGGAGCACATCAAGGCGCGTCTGCTCGCGCTTTCCGACAGCCGCGTCACGCGCGAGGGCGTGATCGTCATCAAGGCGCAGGAGCATCGCACGCAGGACATGAATCGCGCGGCGGCGCTCGCGCGTCTCGACGAACTCATCCGCAGCGTGTCAATCACGCGCCGCAAGCGAATCGCGACGAAGCCGACGCGCGCATCGCAGTTGCGGCGCGTCGAAGGCAAGGTGAAACGCGGCGCGATCAAGGCGGGACGCGGGCCGGTGCGTGGCGAATGACTCAGCTTTGCCACTTCGGCGGCATGTCGACGCGCGGCCCGAAGAACCACGACTTGAGCACGTCGCGTCCGATCACGCGGCCCAGTTCGGCGAACGCACAGTAGTTGCCGATCATCAGCACGAGAAGGATCTGGACGGCCCAGAACTGCGGCCAGTTGATATGCGCGATGAGCGCCTGATTCGCGGCAGCAAGGCCGTGGGTCTCCTTCCAGAAGTCCAGCAGCCGCTCGAGATAGTGCAGGATGCCAGCGATGGCCGTGTAGATCAGCGTTTTCCAGGCGGCGTTCCAGACCAGCGGACGGTCCGGATAGCGGTTGATGAACGGCAGCATGTTGGCGATCAGCACGGACTTGCCGAGAATCAGCGAAGCGACGAGCACCGACATCGACGAGGTCAGCGAAATGCCGGTGCCCATTACCATCAACGCGCGCACGATGGCGACGGCATGCAGGAGGATGAAAAAGAAAACGGTCGGCGGGACCATTTTCATCATTTCATGTTTGAGCTTGGCGAACAGATCGTGCATGACGGCTCCCGGCAAAAGCGCGAAGGATGACGCGGCGCCGCACGGCGTGCAACGGCATCCAAACAATTTCACCCTTGCGGACGATGCCGCCCGCACACCGCCGCTTTTCCCGAAAGCAGTATAGTCAGCGCGCGAATTTTCGCCGTCCGACGAACGGCACGCGTTTCACGACGCCCGTCGCGAGCGCGGTGCCCGCGAGCACGATCGCGCAGCCCGCCATCATGACGAGCGAGACGTGCTCGCCGAGAAAGAGCGCGCCCCACAGAATGCCGAACAGCGGAATCACGAACGTGACGGTCATCGCGCGCGCCGGGCCCGCGACCGCGACCAGATGGAAGTAGATGAAATACGCGATCCCCGTGCAGCCGATGCCGAGCGCGAGCACCGCGCCCCATGCGTGCGCGGAAACCGGCGCGGCGGGCCACGTAAAGAGCGCGATCGGTGCGAGCGTGAGCGTTGCGCCGATCATGCTGCCGGCCGCGTTGGTCATCGCGGCGACGTCCATCAGATACTTTTTCGCGAAGTTGCCCGCGACGCCGTAAAGCGCCGACGCCGCCAGCGCCGCCGCCGCCGCGAGCATGCCTTGCACCGGCAGCGCGGCGGCTTGCCCGGCGTGCTCCGGCGCGATCTGGTTCCACACCAGCACGAGCACGCCCGCGAAGCCGATCGCCATGCCGATCGTGCGCGCGGCCGTCAGGCGATCCTTGAGCCACAGGAAAGCGACGAGCGCGCCGAACAGCGGCGTCGTCGCGTTGATGACGGACGTGGCCCCGGCCGAAAGCGTCAATTCGGCATACGCGAAGAGACAAAACGGCGCGGCCGAGTTGAGAATGCCGACGGCGAGCAACTGAAGCCAGCGTTTCTTCAGCGTCGCGGCGGTTTGGGCGAGCGGCCGCCGTGAAAGCAGCATCGCGATCAGGAACACGGCGCCGATGCCCACGCGCACGGCCATCAGCGGCGCGACGCCGAACTCGGCGACGCCCACGCGGATGAAGAGAAACGACGCGCCCCACAGGGCGGCGAGGACGATCAGTTGCAGCAGATTGGCGGGTGACATGGCGGGCGGACTTCGCAAGGCTCATCGAAAGTCCGCGCATGTTAGCACCGCGTTCGTCTCAGAAATGGTCCGCCGGACGAAAGCGCAAGAAGCGGGAGAAACAGGGGAAGCGCGAAAGCTCAATGCGGCGGGATCATCCACGTCAGCACGTTTTGCTGCAGCCACACGAGCACGCCGAGCAGGATCGTCAGCAAGATCGAATGCTTGAACGTGCGCGCGAACACGAGGCCTTCCTTGCCTTTGAGCTCGGTGGTCGCGACGCCGGTCGAGATGTTTTGCGGCGAGATCATCTTGCCCATCACGCCGCCCGACGAATTGGTCGCCGCCATCAGCACCGGATTGAGGTTGAGCTGGTTCGCCGCGACGACCTGCAGATTGCCGAAGAGCGCGTTGCCCGACGTGTCGCTGCCGGAGAGGAACACCGCGACCCACCCGAGGAACGCGGACACGAGCGGGAAGAACGGCCCGACCGACGCCACGCCCAGACCGAGCGTGTAGTTCATGCCCGAGTAGTTCATCAGATACGCGAGGCCGACGATCGTCGCGACCGTCAGAATGGCGATGCGCGTCTGCACCCACGTATCGCCGATCGCCGCGACGTATTCGCGCGCGGGCAGCTTCACCATCAACGCGGTGATGATCGACGCGACCAGGATCGCCGTGCCCGTCGCGAGTGGCTGGAAGTCCCAGATCGCGCCGTAAGGCTGCTTGTAGAGCGTGATGTAGACCGCCTTGTCGAGGCCCGGCCACGCGATTTTCACGTCGCCGATCATGAAGATCTTGAGCACCGTCCACACGATCACGACCACCGAGACCACGATCCACGGCACCCAGCCCTGGCCGCCCGGAATCGCCGAACGCGTCGCGCCGGCGCGCTCGACGTTCACCGCGAAGCGCTCGTCCGCGACCGGCTTCCACACGCGCAGGAACGCGATCGTCACGATCAGCGAGACGAGCGACGAAAGCACGTCGGTGAGCGCATAGCTGATGTAGTTCGACGTCACGAACTGCGTCAATGCGAACATGCCGCCCGAGACGAGCAGCACGGGCCAGATACGCATCATGTTGCGAAAGCCCGCGTAGATACCGATCACATAGAAGGGCAGAAAGAGCGCGAAGAACGGCAACTGGCGACCGACCATTTTGGCGAGCGCATCGGTGGGCAGGTGCGTCACTGCGCCGAGCACGGTGATCGGCACGCCGAGCGCGCCGAACGCGACCGGCGCCGTGTTGAAGATCAACGTGAAGGTCAGCGCTTCGAGCGTCGGGAAGCCGAGCAGGATCAAGAGCGAACTCGTGATTGCGATCGGCGTGCCGAAGCCCGAAATCCCTTCGAGCAGCGCGCCGAACGAGAAGCCGATCACGACGAGCACGATGCGCCGGTCGTTCGGCAGGTTATCGACCATCCACATGCGAAACGCTTCGAAGCGCCCCGAGCGCTGCGCGACGTTGTAGAGCAGGATCGCGGCGAAGACGATCCACATGACCGGCCACAGCGCGAACACGGCGCCGGCCGCGACCGAATCGAGCGCGAGCCCGACCGGAAAATGCCAGCCCGCGATGGCGATGACGAGCGCAAGGACCAGCCCCGCGAGCGACGCCTGCCACGCGGGACGGCGCGCCCAGCCGAGCAGCACGAGCACGAGGATGATCGGCAGCGCGGCGACGATGAAGGATGCGAACAGGGAATTGGCGATCGGGATGAGTAGCTGGTGGAACATCGGGTCTCCTTCGTTCTGTCATGAACCGAAGCGGCGCCAACGCGAAGCCGCGATGCGCGTGGAGTTCGATGTCCGGTCGCCGGCTTAAGCAACCGCATAACGCGCACACTAAGAATAGGGCGCGAAGAACATGCGTCAAGGCGTGAATGCCCGTCCATTCCGGCCACGGCGTGGCGCGCAGAGGTGAATGGACGTGAAGGGACGCGCCGCTTGCGGGCGCGTCATCGATGCGGACGGAGAAGCACGGACGAGCGCGATCAGCCCTCGGCGACGGCGCTCGGCGCGCTCTCGTCGCGACCGGCCGATGGCGTCTGGCGGAAGACCCACACGGTCAGAAGGCCGAGCGAGGCGAAAATCCACAGCAGGAAAAACACGAAGGCCATCATGTCCGATCCCCCGATACGGAAAAGTGCGCGGAACAACGGTTATCGCCGTTGCGACTCGATGCAGGGAAGCTATGTAGCCAAAACCGTGCCAATCATCTGGCGAATAGTGGCGAAGCCTTGTCGGATAAGGAAAGTGCGCCGGCGCACGATGAAGCGCGTCGTGCGCGCGAGCCCGTGTCGAAAGGAAAATGTTGCAGCAGTGTTACGCGGCAAGGCGACAAACGGCTTTTTGTCTCACCTGGCGTATCGCGGCGCGGCGATCAGTGTCCGCGGCCGCCGCCTCCGCCGCCATGCCAACTGCCGCCGCCGCCGTGCCAGCCTCCGCCCCCATGCCACCCGCCGCCGCCGTGCCATCCGCCACCGTGGTAGCCGCCGCGATAGCCATGTCCCCAGCAGCATCCGCTGCCGCCCCAGTAGCCGAAGCTGAACGAAACCGCCGGATAACCGTAGCCGTAGCCGTAGTACGCCGGATAGCCGTAGTACGGGTAAGCCGCATACGGCGGGTAATACGGATAGGGATACGTCCGGTAGTAGTCGGAGTACGACGAGCCGACGGCGTATTCGTACTGTGGCGGCAAGGTCGCGGATGACGTCGGCGTGGCCGCCGTGCCGGACGCGGGCAACGCAAATTCCCGCTGCGTGTAGGTCGCGCCGACGACAGGCGCGGGCGGATAAGCTGGATAAGCCGGATAACCGTAAGGGTAATAACATCCGCCGAGAAGAAGCCCGGCGGCGAGCGCTGCGGCGGTCGTCCTGGGTCCGGACATGCTGCGGGCGGAAATCATGGCACTGCTCCTTGCGTTACGGCTTGCGGGACGTGGGATCGAATGAAATTGGCCCCTTAAGAAGCAGCTTAGTCGAACGACAACCGGGAGGCGCGCCGCGTGATGTGAAAAAGCATTGCGGCGCGCCTTTATGTAACAGAAATGAAACAGCGGGTCGTTGATGGCGGCGAAACGCGTCCGTTGCGTCGTTCAGACGATGTTCGCGCTACTTCCCGACCTGATTGCCGATAATCCCGCCGACCGCCGCGCCGCCGAGCGTCGAAAGCGCGCTGCCGCCGATCACCGCGCCGCCCGCCGCACCGACGCCGGCGCCGATAGCCGTATCCCGTTGACGCGTGGTCATGTCGCCGCAAGCGGTCAGTCCTCCCAGAAACCCAACGATCATTGCAGCGGCGCCGATCTGTTTGATGATTTTCATGTCGACTCTCCAATTCGAAGATGAGATGAATCGGCTGCGGCTCGGCCGCATTTGCGCCGGTTCACGCACTCAACCAGCAGAAAAGATGCCCGAATCGTCGGATGAACCGCTCATTCAGGCCCGACAAGGCTTTGCGCCCGGCGCACACATAAAAAACGGCCTGCCGCACGCGCTGTGCGACAGGCCGTTGTCAGCGAGTCAGAAGCTTCAGGTCGGCTGATAGATTTCCGCGCCCTTTTTCACGAACTCGATCGCCTTCGTCTCCATGCCCTTGGCGAGCGCCTCGCTTTCGCTGACACCTTGCTTCGCCGCGAAATCGCGCACGTCCTGCGTGATCTTCATCGAGCAGAAGTGCGGGCCGCACATCGAGCAGAAATGCGCGACCTTCGCGGAATCCTTCGGCAGCGTTTCGTCGTGGAATTCGCGCGCCTTGTCCGGATCGAGACCGAGATTGAACTGGTCTTCCCAGCGGAATTCGAAGCGTGCCTTCGACAGCGCGTTGTCCCGCACCTGCGCGCCCGGATGACCCTTCGCGAGATCGGCCGCGTGCGCCGCGAGCTTGTACGTGATGATGCCTTCCTTCACGTCGTCCTTGTTCGGCAGCCCCAGGTGTTCCTTGGGCGTGACGTAGCAGAGCATCGCGGTGCCGAACCAGCCGATCATCGCAGCGCCGATGCCCGACGTGATGTGGTCGTAACCCGGCGCGATGTCGGTCGTCAGCGGCCCGAGCGTGTAGAAGGGCGCTTCGTCGCACCATTCCAGTTGCAGGTCCATGTTTTCCTTGATGAGCTGCATCGGAACGTGGCCGGGGCCTTCGATCATCACCTGCACGTCGTGCTTCCACGCGATCTGCGTCAGTTCGCCGAGCGTCTTCAGTTCGCCGAGCTGGGCTTCGTCATTGGCGTCGTAGATCGAGCCGGGGCGCAGGCCGTCGCCGAGGGAGAACGAGACATCGTATTGCTTCATGATTTCGCAGATGTCTTCGAAGTGCTCGTAAATGAAGCTTTCCTTGTGATGCGCGAGGCACCACTTCGCCATGATCGAGCCGCCGCGCGACACGATGCCCGTCATGCGGTTCGCGGTCAGCGGCACGTATTGCAGGCGCACGCCGGCGTGAATCGTGAAGTAATCGACGCCTTGCTCCGCCTGCTCGATGAGCGTGTCGCGGAAGATTTCCCACGTCAGGTCTTCGGCCTTGCCGTTCACCTTTTCGAGCGCCTGATAGATCGGCACCGTGCCGATCGGCACCGGCGAATTGCGGATGATCCACTCGCGCGTTTCGTGGATGTGCTTGCCGGTCGACAGATCCATGACCGTGTCGCCGCCCCAGCGAATCGCCCACGTCATCTTGTCGACTTCCTCGCCGATCGACGACGTGACCGCCGAATTGCCGATGTTCGCGTTGATCTTCACGAGGAAGTTGCGGCCGATAATCATCGGCTCGCTTTCCGGGTGATTGATGTTCGCGGGGATGATCGCGCGGCCGCGCGCCACTTCCTCGCGCACGAATTCAGGCGTGATTTCCTTCGCCGCGTCCTTGCCGAACGCCGCCGCGCCGAAGGCTTGTCCGGCGTGCTGGCGGCCCATCATCTTCGCGAGCTTTTCGCCGTTGGGGCCGCTCGTGCGCAGGCTTTCGAGATACTCCGCGCGACGCTGGTTCTCGCGAATCGCGATGTACTCCATCTCCGGCGTGATGATGCCCTGGCGCGCGTAGTGCATCTGCGAGACGTTCTTGCCGGCGAGCGCGCGGCGCGGATGACGGTGCAAACCCGGAAAGCGCAGTTCGGCCGTTTTGGGATCGGCGGCGCGCTCGCGGCCGAACTCGCTCGACAGGCCGCTCAGTTCCTCGGTGTCGCCGCGCTTTTCGATCCACGCGCCGCGCAGCGCGGGCAGACCGCTGCGAATGTCGATCTGCGCGTCGGGGTCGGTGTACGGGCCTGACGTGTCGTACACGTAGACGGGCGGATTCTTCTCGCCGCCGAAGCCGTCGGGCGTGTCGGATTGCGTGATCTCGCGCATCGGCACGCGGATGTCGGGCGTCGAACCTTCGACATAGACCTTGCGCGAGTTCGGCAGCGGCGCGATGGCGGCGGCATCGACGACGGCGTTTTCCGAGAGGAACTTCGGGTTGGCATTCATGTGCTTGATCTCCTAAGGGACGATTTTTTTCAGCACGAGCGATGTCGTAGCTCGTGGTGACTCAGGAGCTAAACAGGGAGGAACGAGATGGAAAGGTACGGGTTCGGTTGAAGTGGCGTGGACTGCGGCCTATGGAACCCGAACGCTTCCCTGCGCTGGCATTATCCAGATCAGGTTCAAAGGGTATTTCTCACCCACGCCACACGAAGCGCTTCGCCGATGAAACCGCACGAAACCGCGATGTGCAACGCAGGACCCCCGCGTTAGCAGCCGACACGTTACACCGCGGCGTGGCGTCTTGGCAACCATCCCGAAAATGAGCCGATGGATGCGAGCGCTTACTGCATAATGTCGGGCGCCGCGGATTTCCGGGTTTTCCCGAAGGTCGCGCGGTCCTTCCTCGCGCCATTCCCCTTTGCTTTACGCCATGTCGTTCTGTCTGGTTTTGCCCGTTTTTCTCCGGCGCGCAGCCGTCGCCGCGGAGTGATGCATGTCCGCTCTGCCTCCGCCGCGCCTGCCGTTCAGCTTCCCTGACCGTTTTCCGTTTCGCGCGCCGCGCTCTTTCAAGGGGCAGGTCGCGCTTGCGCTGACGGTCGTCTATCTCGTTTGGGGATCGACGTATCTCTGCATCCATCTCGCGCTCGAATCTTTTCCGCCGTTGATGCTCGGCGGGCTGCGCAATCTGTTCGCGGGCATCGGGCTATTCTTGATCGCGGTGCATCGCAAGTCGGTGTGGCCCAGCGCGCGGGAAGTGCGCAACGCGGCGATCGTCGGCACGTTGCTGGAAGGTCTGTCGAGCGGGATGATGGCTTACGGCATGCGGACCGTGGGGACCGGCACGGCCGCCGTGATGGTCGCGACGGTGCCGCTTTTCGCGACGATCTTCACCGCGCTCAGCGGACGCGGCGTCGCGAAAGGCGAGTGGTTCGCGGTGGCGCTGGGTCTGCTCGGGATCGTGCTGCTGAATCACGGCGATCCCTCGCCGAGTTCGACGGTCGGCACGCTGGCGATTCTGTGCGCCGCGATCTTCTGGGCGGGCGGCGCGCATCTGGCGACGCGCCTGCCGCAGCCTTCCGATCTGCTGATGTCGACGGCGCTGCAGATCGGTTTGGGCGGATTGATCGCGACGGCGATCGCGTTCGCATCGGGCGAGCGGTTGGCGAGCGTCGGCGTCGGCGCGGGGTTCTCGTTTTTGTATCTCGTTGTGATCGGTTCGATGGCCGCTTATGTCGCGTATAACTTTCTGATCCGCAATACGAGCACGATCGTCGCGACGAGTTGTCTTTATGTGAATCCGGTGGTGGCGGTTGGTTTGGGCGCGCTGCTGCTCGGGGAAATCGTCACGCAATGGACCGTGATTGCGACCGTTGTGATTCTGCTTTCCGTTGGGCTTTCGTTCTGGTTTGATCAGCGGCGGCGGGGACTTCTCTGAACGCACCATCCTTGTAAAAACCGCTTCTCGTCACGCGGCGACGCTGCATTGATCGATGCAGCACCGCGCGGGGTCTTCGCGCATCCCGAGTAATTCCTCTAACGAATCCGAAACCCTTTCCGGACGGGCCTCAGCGGCCGATACACGCCATCGTCGCACCGTCTCGGGGCATGCTCATTGCTCAACGCATGCGCCACTTCGACGGCAAATCTGATCGATCGAAATGGCAAGAGGGAAACCCGAATCGGGCCCGGCGAGCGAGCGCGCAAAGTCCTGCGGATGCCTAATCGTCCGGACCCGGATGACGATGTGGCCGATCAAATCAAATCAAAACAAAGGAAGGTGAAACCATGAAGCTCATCCGCACCGCTGCCGCGCTTGCCGCCGTCGCCGCTTTGCTCTCCGCTTGCGGCGGAAGCTCCGATGACGTCGGCAAGGAAATCGGCGTCACTCAGCCGCAAGTCCATTTCATCCACGCGATCCCGAGCGGCCCGAACGTCGACTTCTACGACAACAGCAAGATCCTGCAGCCGAATCTCGCCTATAAGGCGGTGACGAACTTCGCGAACATCGACACGGGCCAGCACAACTTTTCCTACGCCGCCGTCAACACGACGACGCAACTCGCCACCGACACGACCATCTCGAACGCGGCGAAAGGGCACGAATACACGGTGATCGCGCTGCCGGACGCGGGCTTCGTGCCGTCGATCGCGGTGATCGACGATCCGTTCGACAAGGGCCTGCTATCGAGCAGCGCACGCGTGCGCGCGTTCAACGCATCGACGAACGCGCCGAACCTCGACATCTATCTCGTCGCGCCGGGCACGAACATCTCGACCGTCAGCCCGACGATGGCGGGCGTCGCCTACAAGAACGCCGTACCGGCGACGACGCAAGACTCGATCTACGTCTCCGGCGGCACGTATCAACTGATCGCGACGCTGCCGGGCTCGAAGACGCCGGTCTATAAATCGGCGTCGTTCGATCTCGTCAACAACGCGGACTGGCTCGTGACGACGCTGCCTTCGGGAACTGCAGCCACGCAACTCGTGCCCGAGAAGATTCGCGTGCTCGTCGCGCAGGGTGGCAACACGCAGCAGCCGGCGCTCGAACTGCCCGACACGCAATAAGGCATGAACCGCACAGCCCGGCCGGAAGAATCGGCCGGGCCTTTTCGTATCGCGCGCAGCTACTTCGCAAGGACGATGTGCGTGGCCCGCTCCGTCGGAACGTGCTCGACCGTCCGATATCCCAAAGCGCGCAAATCCAGACCGTCGAAGAGCGATTCCCCTTGCCCGAGCGCCACCGGCGCGAAAGCGAGGTGGATTTCATCCACATGGCCGGCCTGAATGTATTGCTTGACCGTGGCCGCTCCGCCGCCGATCTTGATGTCCTTCGCGCCCGCCGCTTCGCGTGCCTTTTGCAGCGCGACCTCGATGCCGTCCGAGACGAAGTGAAACGTCGTCCCGCCTTGCATCCGAATCGGCGGACGCGGGTAATGGGTCAGCACGAAAGTCGGCGCATGATAGGGCGGATCCTCACCCCACCATCCTTTCCATTTTTCATCCGGCCATTCGCCGCGAATCGGCCCGAACATGTTGCGCCCGACGATGAACGCGCCGAATCCGTCCATCGCGCGCCGGGCGAAGTCGTCATCGACACCGGTTTCGCCGTCGTCTTTTCCCTGCATCCGCCGAAACGTCTGCGTCGGGAAAAACCACTGAAAGAGCTCCGGGCCCCGCACCCCGAGCGGATGTTCCAGACTCTGACCGGTTCCCGCGGCGAAGCCATCGAGCGAAACGCCGAACCCGGCTACTTTTACTTTGGCCATTCGTGTCTCCGTTTGCGCTGTGAATCCCGATGTCTGAAGCCAGGCATCATCGCTCAGGAAGGCATCGAGATGAGCGAACTCTATCGCAGCGAAGGGGATCTGGGTCATCGGCGTCATTGTGCAGAGAATGACGCGTGACCCGTGGGACGCCGCGAGCGGCCTGGACGACACACGAACGGCTCCAAAGACAAAAAAAATCCCGCCACGCGAAGGTGGCGGGAAGAGAGAGAACTACGTCAACGATATGGAACGCCTGAGCGGGAACGCCGCAGCGAAGCGGCGCGCCTCGTGAATTACTTGTGCTGCTCCGCGGAGTTCGAGATGGCCTGGCCGCCCTTCGAGATGTCCTGACCGGCTCCCGAAACGGTGTTGCAGCCTGCGAGAGCCGCGCTGCCGGCGATGAGGAGTAGAGCGATGAGTCGAGTCATGTGTATTCCCCTTGGAGTTGAAATGCGTGACAGGAAAAACGGTTCGCGCATCGTGTGTGGTCGACGGGCGCCTGGCTGACGTCCTGTCTTACCGGTGTGATCAATCATAAAAAAGCGCATCGATCGCGGATGTAGGCACGCATGCGATTCTGGTGTCGGCGTCGTCCGCATTTCGTGTCGGCGCCGTCCTACGTGGATGCCGCGACGACCGGCGCATCGGCGCTGCGCTCGCGCGGCATCGACACGCTGATCGCCGTGCCGCGCGGCGTCGCGCGCTCGATCTCGAAGCGTCCGCCGCGCGCCGACACGCGCTGCCGCATGCCGACGAGCCCATGCGTCTGCGTGCGCTTCAAATCCTGCGGCCGAATGCCGATGCCGTCGTCGGTGATCGAGAGCGACACGTTTGCTTCATCGACCGTCAGCGCCACGCGGATACGGCTCGCGTGCGCGTACTTCGCCGCGTTCGTGAGCGTCTCCTGCGCGACGCGGAAAAGCGCGATTTCGATCGCCTCGCCGAGCTTCACGTCCTCGCCCGGCAGGTCGAATTCGACGTTCCAGCCGTTGCGCTGCGCGGCTTCATCGGCGAGCGAGCGCAGCGCCGTGACGAGACCGAAGTTGGCGAGCACCGTCGGGCGCATGTCCTCGATGATGCGGCGCTTCAACGCGATGCCCTGATCCAGATTGCCGAGCGCGCGCGCGAGTTTTTCGGCCATCGCGGGCTCGCTGTCCTTCAGCTTGCCGCGCACCCACGCGACATCCATCTTGCTCGCGGTGAGGATCGAGCCGAGTTCGTCGTGCAGTTCGCGCGCGAGCTCCGTCTTCTCGTTTTCGCTGACGGACTGCAAGTGCCACGCGAGCGCCTCGAGCTGACGCGTGCGCGCGAACACGAGCTGATCGAGCTCTTCCTGCTGCGTGATAAGCGCCTTCTGCACGCGCGCCTGCTTGTCGAGCTGAATGCCGAGATTACGAAACAGCAGGATGAATAGCACGATGTTGAGGGCGCACAACGCGCCCACGCACAGCGTCGAGATGCGCTGGTCGGCGCGGCTCGCGTCGAGCGCGTGTTGCGCGCGCTGCTCTTCGTTCAGGCGCAACAGCGACAGCGCCGCATCGAGCGTGGCGCTCGCGTCGGGTGGCGGCAGCGCACGCGTGGCATCGGCGTCGGGCGAATCGGCGATGCGCGCGGTGCCTTGCGCGATTTCATCGTCGGCGGCGGCGCGGATCTGCGCGAAGCTCGCGAGCGCGGTGTCGTCACCGATGCGCCGGTAATACGCATCGAGCCACGCCAGCGTGCGCCGCACGCGTCCGGCCGCGTCGCGGAAATGCGCCTGATACGCGTCGTCGGCCTGTAGCGCGAAGCCGCGTTCGTCGGCGGTGAGCGCGGCGATATCGGCGGCGAGCATCGAAAGCTGCGCGGTCGCGCCTTTCGCTTCGAGCGCGGTCTCGTATTCCGACGCGATCCGCATGCGCCCCGATTCCAGAATGATCAGCCCGCCGACCGTGATGACGATCGCCACCGTCATCGCGACCGCCCAGCTGTAGCGGCGCATCCAGTCGTTGAAGCGCGTGGCGCGGCGCGCGATTCCTTCCGGCGCGGGCGGCGGCGTGTCCTCGGGCAAGATCGTCGTCGGTATCGCGGTGGGCGGTACGTGGCTCATGGCGTGGGTCGTCCGGCGTTTCACTTGGAGCAGCCGATTTGAAAGCAAGTGTCGGTGGATTCCCACAGCAAAAAAGGAGCCTGCCCGAATGCGCGGCGCGCATCGCGTGGCTACGATAGTTCCGTCATCCACTCCTACGGGGAACGATCATGCTGAAGTGGGCCTTGTTTTTCGCGATCGTAGCCGTGATCGCCGGCGTGCTGGGGTTCACCGGCGTCGCTGCCGGAGCGGCCGCCATCGCCAAGTTCCTGTTCGTGCTGTTCCTGATCCTGTGCGTCGTGTTTCTCGTGCTCGGCTTCGTCGTCACGAAAAAAGCGATCGATTAGCGGCGTTCCGGACGTATCGACAAAACGTAATCAAAAACTCAGGAAGGAGGTCACATGCTTCATTACGCTGCAGTCTTCTTCGTCATCGCCCTCATCGCGGCTGTGTTCGGTTTCACGGGCATCGCGGCCGGCGCGGCGGAAATCGCGAAGATCCTTTTCTTCATTTTTCTCGTCGTGTTCGTGGTCACTTTGCTGCTCGGCGTGTTCCGAACGTGACGCCCGCTTAGCTAAAAGCCACGAGCCATCAAGCCGCGCGCGGGTTTCATCACCGTCGCGCGGTTTCTTCGACAGATCAGGCATGGTGTGTGCATCGGAGTATCGGATTGGATAGCAGGGCGCTATGGAAACCCTGGCGCCGAAGCCTGCTCCAGCGAACAACGTCAACTCACCTGTCAAAGAGGAGCGAACCAAATGTCCAAATCGTCTGCGGTAAACGCCGAGCCGAGCCAATCCACCGACGCCTTCGTTCTCGATGTCGAGAAGATCCGCGCCGATGCCCGGCAGCACATGGACGAAGGCGCGGTGACGACCGGCTACGGCGCCGATCGCGAGACCGTGCTGAAGCTGCTCAACGATTCGCTCGCCACGGAAATCGTCTGCACGCTGCGCTACAAGCGCCACTATTTCATGGCGAAGGGCATCCACTCGGAAGCCGTCGCACAGGAGTTTCTCGAGCACGCGAACGAGGAACAGCAGCACGCCGACACGCTCGCCGAGCGCATCGTGCAACTCGGCGGCGCGCCGAATTTCGCGCCCGACGGCCTCTCGTCGCGCTCGCATTCGCAGTACAGCGAAGGTAAGGATCTGATCGACATGATCCGCGAGAATCTGATCGCGGAGCGCATCGCGATCGACACGTATCGCGAGATCATCCGCTATCTCGGCGACAAGGACGTCACGACGCGTCGCATCTTCGAGGACATTCTCGCCGTCGAGGAAGAGCACGCCGACGACATGGCCGATCTGCTGGAAGGCCGCAACGGATGAGGACGAGGTCGCCGGGGACGCGTCGCGCGCCCGGCGCCCGCATGACATGGCCGATCCACTGGTAGCAGACCGTCCGGCAGCACGGACCACGCGAATGATTCGAGTCTTGATAGCCGACGACCACGCCATCGTGCGCAGCGGGTTCAGGCAGTTCGTCGCCGACGAACCCGACATGGAAGTCGGCGCGGAAGCCG
Source organism: Caballeronia sp. LZ028 (assembly GCF_031451415.1). Classification (NCBI taxonomy): domain Bacteria; kingdom Pseudomonadati; phylum Pseudomonadota; class Betaproteobacteria; order Burkholderiales; family Burkholderiaceae; genus Caballeronia; species Caballeronia sp. LZ028. The sequence continues at coordinate 1,269,443 of NZ_JARUXN010000001.1, forward strand.
CCACCGGCGACGAGGCCATCGCGCTCGTGCGCGCGCAGGCGTTCGATGTCGTGCTGCTCGACATCGCGATGCCCGACAAGAACGGCGTCGATACCTTGCGCGTCATCAAGCAGATCCGTCCGGAGCAGGGCGTGCTGATGCTTTCGGGCTTCCCCGAAAGCCAGTACGCAATCAACCTGCTGAAGGCGGGCGCGAACGGCTATCTGAACAAGGATGCCGCGCCCGACGAAATCGTGCGCGCGATCCGCACGGTGGCACGCGGGCATCGTTATCTGTCGGAGTTCATCGCGGATGCGCTCGCCGACAAGCTCGACAAGCCCGCCGCCGAGCGCCCGCACGAACTGCTGTCGGAACGCGAGTTTCAGATTTTCTGCAAGCTCGCGGGCGGCCAGTTGCCGACGGAAATCGCGCAGGAACTGCATCTGTCGGTGAAGACGGTGAGCACGTATCGCGCGCGCGTGCTCGAAAAAATGCGGCTTTCCAATAACGCCGACCTCACGTATTACGCGATCAAGAACGGCCTGATCGAATAGCGGCGCATCGTTCGAACATCCGCGAGAGCACTGCCGGAGGACGCCCGCCGTGGGCAATCACATCGACACTGACGACCGAATGGAGCAGCCGGGCGCGCGGCGGCCGCCGCTCGCGGCGTTGCTGATCGAGGATTCGCCGCTTATCCGCCGCAGCCTGACCGAGGCGATCGACGCGCTCGGGCCGTGGCGCGTGACCGCGTTCGCCGATGCGCCCGACGAGGCCATCGCGCTGCTGTCGTCGCGGACTTTCGATGCGATCATCGTCGATCTGCAACTGAAGCGCGGCTCGGGCATCGACGTGCTCGCCTGGCTCAAGGAGGGCGGCGCGCCGCGCTCGGAAACCGCGTTCATCGCGGTGCTCACGAATCACGCGCTGCCGACGTATCGCGAGCGTTGCCTGCAATACGGCGTGCGTCACTTCTTCGACAAATCGCTCGAGTTCGATCGCGTGCTCGACGCGCTCGACGACTACGCGCGCGAGCGCACCTGAAGGCTCGGCTCAGAAAGGCTGCGGCCCGCCACCTTGTTCGACGCTCATGCAATGCGTGACGAGGCCGACGCCGGCGCGCCACAGATGCAGCCCGAATGCGGGCGGCTCCATCACGAAGGCTTCTGGACCATCGGATTTCAATTGCAGCGCGACCTGATGCGCCGTCGACGGGGCGCACCACACGATCGTGCCGCCGAAGCGCGCGCTGATCGCGCGGTGCACGTGGCCGCATACGATGCGCTCGACGTTCGGATGACGCCGCACGAGTGCGTCGAGCGCGCGGCTGTCGTCGGGCGCGAGGCGGATGTCGTCCATGAAGCCGATGCCGCATTCGATCGGCGGATGATGCATGCCGATCAGCACCGGCCGGTCGCGCGAGGCGTCGAGCTGCGCTTCGAGCCAGGCAAGGCGCGTGGCGCACAGGCGTCCCGCGCCGGAGCCGGGATCGAGCGTGTCGAGCGCGATCACGCGGACTTCGCCGACGTCGAACGCGTACTGCAGGAAACCGTCGTGACCCGCGAGCTCGGGGAGATCGCCGAAGACGGCGCGCAGATTCGCGCGGTCGTCGTGATTGCCGGCGATGACGCGCCACGGAATGGCGAGCCGGTCGAGGAGCGTGCGCAGATGCCGGTATTCGTCGATGCCGCCCGCATCGACGAGATCGCCGGTAACAAGCACGGCGTCGGCGCGCGGATCGAGCGCGTTGAGGACGTCGATCGCGCGGGCGAGATACGCGGCGGTATCGACGCGGCCGTAGGCGAGCGTGCCCGGCGGCGTGATGTGCAGATCGCTGATCTGGGCGAGCAGCATGCGCGAATCTCCTCGTCGCGGACGGTTTCGGGCTGGGTCGTCGGATTCAGCCGTCGGATTCAGTCGTCGGATTCGGCGACCGGCGGCTTGGGCGCGAGCTTCGCGGGGACGAGCCACTGGAAGCCGGTCATCGACGTTTCGCTGAACGTGCATTCGGCGGCTGCGGGCACCGATGAAGACTTCGTGGCCGGCGGCTTCGGCGGATTCTGGATCGTGCCGTGCACGACGACCCGCGAGCCATGATAACTCGCGCCGGAACCGGTGATTTTGAGCGGCGCGCTCGCGGCGTCGGGATAGTCGGCCCGCACCTTCTCCTTGCAGGTCTCGACGTTCTTGTAATAGGACGTGCAGCCGCCGAGACAGGCGAGCGAAGTCGTGAGCAGGACGGGCAGCAGGTGACGGATGCGATGGTTCATCGATGAATTCGGTCGGTGCCCGATGCGGCGAGACGCGCCGGGGCGTGATGAGTGTCGGGCGGAGCTTTATAACATGCGTACCGCAGTGCATCACTGTAGTGCATCGCGGCGCGTGACCGCTTGTTTTGTGCAGCGATGCGGTAGCACAATCGGCACTGACGTTCGACGAGCGCGTTCCTCACCGATGGAGACGACCGCCATGCAGAAGGACATCGAAGTAGGCGATTACCTGCTCGCCATGCAGGCCGTGCCGAAGCCGCTCGCGGCCGATGGCGACGAGGATGCGGCGCCGTCCGAAGGTTACGCGATCCGCGTGCGCGTGACGCGCCTCGACCAGAAGCCGCTGCACGGTTCGAAACTCGCCGACGACTCCGGCGAAATGACCGGCGACCGCGGCCCGTTCGAGACCGTCGCCGAGGCGATCGCGCACGGCGAGGCGTGGGGACGGCACTACGTCGCGCGTGTGCTGGGGCATGCGGTGTAGGCAGCGAAGGCAGCGAAAGAGGGGATCGGTTTCCCCGCGTGCGGCGGGTTCAGCGAGATGGTGCGTGCGGCTAGACTCGGGTTCATCGACCGGACCATCGCGGAGCCCGCCATGACGCCCGTTGCGCTCTACATCACCCCGAACTACATCGCTTCCGTGAAGAGCGGCAAGGCGCGCGACTGCTTCGGCGGTACGGTGCGCTTCGTCGGCGTGGATGCGTTGCCGTTCGATATCGAGCATGTGTGCCTGCTCGAACGCGATACGGCGATCGAAGCGCTGCTCGATGCAGTGAGGGATGCGGAGCGGTTGTTGAACGCGGTGTGAGGGTGCGGCGCGCTGCCCTTCATACTGCTTGGTGCCGGGGACCGGACTCGAACCGGCAAGCCGTGAGGCGGCGGATTTTAAGTCCGCTATGTTTACCAATTTCATCACCCCGGCAGGGCGGACGCGATTCTACCATTGCATGCGACCGCGCCAAAGCCGCGCCGCTCGTCGTATACAAGCCGTTCGACAAGGTTTCGGCCGTCCCGCATAATCGCCGGCACCGATTCAGTCGCGAGGACACGATGATGGTGCCGGAACCGAACGTGGCGCACGGCGAGGACTTCGGCGTGCGCGCGAACGAAGAAGCGTGACGCCTCATGCGTATTGCCCTTATCTCCGATACCCATAACCTCGTGCGCCCCGAAGCGCTGGACGCCTTGCGCGGCTCCGCGCACATCATCCACGCGGGCGATATCTGCAGACGCGACGTGCTCGATGCGCTCGCGTCGCTCGCGCCGCTCACCGTCGTGCGCGGCAACAACGATATCGCCGATGACCTCGCGCGGCTGCCCGAACACGCGCGCATCGAACTGGGCGGCGCGACGATTCACGTCGTCCACGATATCGCCGATGTGCCGAAGCAGCTCGACGGCATCGATGTCGTCGTGACCGGTCATTCGCACAAGCCGCTCATCGAGCGGCGCGGCGACGTGCTCTTCGTGAATCCCGGCAGTGCGGGGCCGCGTCGCTTCAGATTGCCGGTCACGCTCGCGCTGCTCGATATCGACGACGGCAAAGCGGAAGCGCGCATCGTTTCGCTGATCGAATGAAAAAAGGGCCGGCGCTTCACGCACCGGCCCTCCCATTCGATCACGCCAGAACGCTTACGCGCGCACCGTGCCTTCCGGGAACGCATCGTCCATTTCGGCGGCTTCGCGATGGCCGCGCAGAATCGCATGCGCTTCCGACTTCGACGCGACCGCCGGCGGCGAGCCCTTCAGCGGCTTCTTCGCCGTCTCGGAGAGCGCGAGCACCGACACGATGCCGATGATCGACGCGCCCATCAGATAGTACGCGGGCATCATCAGGTTGCCGGTCGTGTCGACGAGCCATGCGGTGACGAGCGGCGTCGTGCCGCCGAAGAGCGACACCGACACGTTGAAGCCGATCGCGAGCGCACCGTAGCGGATCTTCGTCGGGAAGAGCGCCGGCAGCGACGACGGCATCACGCCCGTGAACGTCGACAGCAGCGCGCCGAGAATCATCATGCCGGCGAAGATCGACGGAACGGTGCCCATGCGGATCAGCGAGAGCGAAGGAATCGACAGCACCAGCAGACCGATACAGCCGGCGAGCATCACCGGCTTGCGGCCGATCGTGTCCGACAGACGGCCGGCGAGGAGCGTGAGCGGCATCATCAGCACCATCACGACGAGCACGATGAAGAGGCCGTGCGTCTCGTTGAACTTGAGCGTCGCCGACAGATAGCTCGGCAGATACGACAGCGCCATGTAGTCGGTCACGTTGAAGATCAGCACGAGGCCCACGCATTGCAAGAGCGGCTTCCATTGCTGGATCAGCGTCTCGCGGAACTGCTCCTTGGTCGTCTCGTGCGACACGGCTTCGGCCTTTTCGGCTTCACGCTGGAATGCAGGCGTTTCTTCGAGCTTCATCCGGATGTAGAGACCGATCAGGCCGAGCGGACCCGCGATCATGAACGGAATGCGCCAGCCCCACGACAGCAGGTCTTTTTCCGACATCACCGCCGTCAGCACCGCGACCACGCCCGCGCCGAGCACGTAGCCGACGAGCGTGCCGAATTCGAGAAAGCTCGACATGAAGCCGCGCTTCTTGTCCGGCGAAAATTCGGCGATGAAGGTCGCCGCGCCGCCGTACTCGCCGCCCGTGGAGAAGCCCTGCACGAGACGCGCGATGAGCAGCAGCACCGGCGCCATCACGCCGATCGATTCGTAGCTCGGAATGATGCCGATACAGAAGGTGCCGACGGCCATCATGATCATCGTCATCGCGAGCACGCGCTTGCGGCCGATGCGGTCGCCGAGCGGGCCGAACACCATGCCGCCGATCGGGCGCACGAGGAAAGCGGCGGCGAACGTGCCGAAGGTCGCGAGCAACTGCGCGGTGGGGCTGCTCGACGGGAAGAACACACGGCCGAGCGTCACGGCGATGTAGCTGTACACGCCGAAATCGAACCACTCCATCGCGTTACCTATGGCCATGGCGCCGACGGCGCGCTTCAACAGGGATTGATCGACGATGGTGATGTCGTCGAGGGTGAGGTCGGACTTCTGACTGGATGAATCGCGTTTGCGCCAAAGGCCCTCGTTAAGAGAAGACATAGTTCGAAAAACTCCGTATTCGATCCCGACGCTCAAAGAACGTCGGGTGCGTCGCCGCGGAGGACGGACGCAAATTGCCGGGATAGTGCAGTTTCGAGACGGCGCCGCGAACGCTTGAAGACGAAAGCAAAGGCTTTCCGCGACCTCGGGCCGAGCGGCTCGAAGTCGATGAGCGAAAAGAAACACGGTGCCGGTGCCTCGCGCGGGTGTAGTCGCGAAATTGCACTCGGGTGAAACACACGAATTTGACGTGCGGACGGCGAACGCAGCGCTGAATGACTGAGTTGCCGCGGGTGGGCCGCGACGTCGGCGAAAAAACAACTTGAGACGAAAAAGGCCGGCGTTACTGCTTGGAAAACCGACGCGCCTCTTTGTATAAGAAACTGTCACTACCGCGCAACGCCCGAACTTGAAGTCGGAAACATTTGCACGTGAATGATGGTGAATTGCTGTTGATAACGAGCAAGATGATAACACGATGACAGACGATCTGCAAACCGGTCTGCCACCGCGCTCGAGCCCGACGGCCGCAAAGCCTTGTCGGACGTAGGATTGCGCCGATTGTCATCTCGTGGTCCGATGTACTAAGCGGAACAATTTTCCGCCGCGCGGACAACAAAAAACCGGCCGCTCGGGCCGGTTTTTGCGATGCGATGAACGCGCGATTTCAGCTTTGCGGCGGCACGTAGCCGGACGCCGTATCGGCGCCTTCGCCGAAGAAATACTTCTCCGTCTGCTTGATCAGATACTGGCGTGCGCGCGGATCGGCCATGTTCAGCCGATTCTCGTTGATGAGCATGGTCTGCTGCTTGAGCCAGCCTTGCCAGGCTTCCTTCGAGATCGTTTCGTAGATGCGCTTGCCGAGCTCGCCCGGCAGCGGCGGGAAATCGAGTCCTTCGGCTTCCTTGCCGAGCTTCGCGCATTGAACCATTCGGGCCATTGTGAGTTTCTCCTCTGTATCGGGGGCAAAGCGCCGTTCGACGCTTCTTGGATCATGTTCAAAGCTGTTTCATCAGGACGAGCGACTTGCGCTGCCAGTTATAGAGCCGCCGGCGATCTTCGGGCAGATCGTCCACGGTCACTTTCACGAAACCGCGTTTCAGGAACCAGTGTTCGGTGCGCGTCGTCAGCACGAAAATGCGCGTCAAGCCGCGTGCGCGGGCGCGCTGTTCAATGCGCTTCAACAGGCGTTCGCCGTCGCCCGAACCTTGCGCTTCCGGCGCGACCGTCAGGCAGGCCATTTCGCCGATGCGCTCCTGTGTGTACGGATAGAGCGCCGCGCAGCCGAACAGCACGCCATCGTGCTCGATGACCGAGAAATGGTCGATGTCGCGCTCGATCTGGTGCCGTCCGCGCCGTACGAGCGTGCCGTCGGATTCGAGCGGCTCGATCAGCGTGAGAATGCCGCCGACGTCGTCGGGCGTCGCTTCGCGCAGGCTTTCGAGATTCTCGTACGAGATCATCGTGCCGACGCCGTCGTGCAGGAACAGTTCGAGCAGCACGCTGCCGTCGAGCGAATACGGAATGATGTGGCCGCGCGCAACGCCGCCGCGGCACGCGCGCACCGTATGCTTCAGATAGAACGCCGTGTCGCCCTGCAATTCGCCGCTTTCCTGCAAGCGATAGGCGTCGTCGAGCGACATTTCGCGGATCAGCTCGTTTTCCGAGTCGCCGAGACCCGGAATTTCGGTCACGAAAATGATCTTGTCGGCGCGCAGCGCAATGGCCGCGGCGGACGCGACATCTTCCATCGACAGATTGAAGGCTTCGCCCGTCGGCGAAAAACCGAGCGACGACAGCAGCACGAGCTTGTTCGACGCGAGCGACTGGCGGATGGAATCGCCGTCGATCTTGCGCACGACGCCGGTGTGCTGGAAATCGACGCCATCGAGAATGCCGACCGGCCGCGCCGTCACGAAGTTGCCCGACACCACGCTGATGTGCGCGTGCGCCATCGGCGTGTTCGGCAAGCCCTGGCTGATCGCGGCCTCGATGTCGAGACGCACTTCGCCGGCGGCTTCTTTCGCGGATTCGAGCGCGCGGGCATCCGTTATGCGCAAGCCGTGAGAGAACGACGACTCGACGCCGTGCAGGCTCAGTTGCTCGTCGAGCTGCGGACGCGAGCCGTGCACGAGCACGACGTGGATGCCCATTGCGTGCAACAGGCCGACGTCCTGCACGAGCGCGTTGAGGCGACCTTCCTGCACGAGTTCCCCGCCGAACGCGACAACGAAAGTCTTGTTTCGAAACGCGTGAATGTAGGGCGCGACGGATCGCATCCAGTCGACGAACTGGGCGTGGGGATTCGGCGCTTCGGGCTCGACTGCCGGCTGCGTCGCGGTCATCGTGAGGTCGGTTTGGGAATTCATCCCGGGATTATAATGCGACGCTATGCCGAATGTTTCTCGTCCCTCACGCCCCGATCAGGCGGGCAAGTCTCAGTCCGCCGACAAATCCCTCGATACTCAGGAGCAGTTGCGACAACTGCGTGAAAGTCTGCTGCGCGAGACGCGGGAGGGCGCGGGCACGTCCGATTCCGGCGAAGCGGCGGGTTTGAGCAAGAAGGAACGCGCCGCGCAGCGGTTCGCGGGCGGCAAAGCGGCGGCGGAGGCTCCTTCGCAACCGAAGAAGGCGGCGCAATCGAAAGAGCGGCCCGCGAAAGCGGAGGTCACGGCGCAACGTCCGCCGAAGGCGCGCGACACGGCGCAAGCTGCCACGCAAGCGCCCCCGAAACGCGAAGACGCGAGGCGTGAACAAGGTGCGCGGCCGCAGCGTCCGGCGCGCGTTCAGCAGCCGAAGCCCGTCGAAGCGCGCCAGCCGCAGCCGCAGCCGCAACCTGCGCCGCGTGTCGAACCTTCGGCCGAAACGCGCCCGCCGCGCAAACAACGCCCGGTTGAAGCACGTCCACCGCGCGAACAACGCCCGGTTGAAGCACGTCCGTCGCACGTCGAACGCCCGGCCGAAACGCGTCCGCCTCGCGAGCAACGTCCGCCGCGCGCGCCGCGCGTCGTCACGCCGAATCCCATTCCGCCGATCACGTTTCCCGAAGCGCTGCCCGTTTCCGGCCGACGCGAGGAAATCGCGCGCGCGATCGCTGCGAATCAAGTCGTGATCGTCAGCGGCGAAACCGGCTCGGGCAAGACGACGCAATTGCCGAAGATCTGCCTCGCGCTCGGACGCGGTCTCGGCGCGGGTGGCAGCGGGCTGATCGGGCATACGCAGCCGCGCCGCATCGCCGCTTCGGCGACCGGCCGGCGCATCGCGGAGGAACTCGGCACGCCGTTCGGCGAAGTCGTCGGCTACAAAGTGCGCTTCACGGACAATCTGGCGCCCGGCGCGTCCGTCAAGCTGATGACAGACGGCATTCTGCTCGCGGAAACGCAGACCGATCCGCTGCTGACCGCCTACGACACGATCATCATCGACGAAGCGCACGAACGCAGCCTCAACATCGACTTTCTGCTCGGTTATCTGAAGGAAATCCTGCCGAAACGCCCGGATCTGAAGCTGATCGTCACGTCCGCGACCATCGACGCAGAACGCTTCGCGCGCCACTTCGGCAGCGACGAAAAGCCCGCGCCGGTGATCGAGGTGAGCGGACGGCTGTATCCGGTGGAAGTGCGCTATCGGCCGATCGAAGAGGAAAGCGAGGCGATCAGGAACGCGCAGGGCACGGCGCCCAAACGCAACGATCGCAAAGCCGATCGCGATCTGATGGAAGGCATCGTCGATGCCGTCGATGAACTGTGCCGCGTCGGTCCCGGCGACGTGCTCGTGTTCCTGCCCGGCGAGCGCGAAATCCGCGATGCCGCAGAAGCGTTGCGCAAGCATCATCCGCCGCATACGGAGATCCTGCCGCTCTTCGCGCGCCTTTCCGCGCAGGAGCAGGAGCGCGTGTTCAAGCCGTCGAACGCGCGGCGCATCGTGCTCGCGACGAACGTCGCGGAGACGTCGCTGACGGTGCCGGGCATCCGCTACGTGGTCGATACCGGCATGGCGCGCGTGAAGCGTTATTCGTATCGCAACAAGGTCGAGCAACTGCAGATCGAGCCGGTGTCGCAGGCGGCGGCGAATCAGCGCGCGGGCCGATGCGGGCGCGTCGCGGACGGCGTGTGCATCCGTCTGTACGACGAAGCCGATTTCGCCGCGCGGCCGCGCTTCACCGATCCCGAAATCCTGCGCTCGTCGCTCGCGGCCGTGATTCTGCGGATGAAGTCGCTGCATCTGACGGCGATCGAAACGTTTCCGTTCATCGAACCGCCGCCGGGCCGCGCGATCGCGGACGGCTATCAATTGCTGAACGAACTCGGCGCCGTCGATGACGACAACGCGCTGACGAGTCTCGGCCGCGAACTCGCGCGCCTGCCGCTGGATCCGCGCGTCGGCCGCATGATTCTCGCCGCGCGCGATCATCATGCGCTCGCGGAAGTGCTGATCATCGCGTCGGCGCTGTCGGTGCAGGACCCGCGCGACCGTCCGATCGAGGCGCAGGAGCAGGCGGATCAGGCGCATCGGCAGTTCGTCGACGAGCGCTCCGAATTTCTGCAGTGGACGCGCATCTGGAAGTGGTTCGAGGAAGCGGTCGCGCACAAGAAATCGAACAAGCAGCTCGCGGATGCGTGTCGCGCGAATTTCCTGTCGCATCTGCGTTTGCGCGAGTGGCGCGACGTGCATTCGCAACTGCTGACGGTCGTGCGCGAGCACGGCTGGCGTCTGAACGAATCGGATGCGACCTTCGAGCAGGTGCATCTGTCGCTCTTGACGGGCCTGCTCGGCAACGTCGGTCTCAAGGCCGACGACGAGCCGCATTATCTCGGCGCGCGCGGCATCAAGTTCTTTCTTTGGCCGGGCTCGGCGCTCTTGAAGAAAGCGGGGCGCTGGGTGATGGCGGGCGAACTCGTCGAGACGAGCCGCCTCTACGCGCGCACGATCGCGAAGATCGAGCCGGAATGGCTCGAAACGGTCGGCGCGCATCTGCTGAAGAAATCGCTATCGGACGCGCATTGGGAGAAGAAGGCCGCGCAGGTCGTCGCCTACGAACGCGCGACGCTGTACGGGCTGACGGTGTATGCGCGTCGGCGCGTGAGCTTCGGCAAGCAGGACGCGAAATACGCGCGCGAACTGTTCATTCGCGGGGCGCTCGTCGAAGGCGAATTCGATACGCGTCTGCCGTTCTTCGCGCACAACCGCAAGCTCGTCGCGGACATCGAGCAACTGGAACACAAGTCGCGCCGTCAGGACGTGCTCGTCGACGATGAACTCATCTACGGCTTCTACGATTCGCTGATCCCCGAAAACATCTGGACGGGCGCGGCGTTCGAGCGCTGGTATCGCGACGAGCAGAAGAAAGAGGGCAACGACAAGCTGCTGTTCCTGTCGCGCGACGACCTCATGCGTCACGAAGCTGCCGGCGTCACGACGGATCTGTTTCCGAAGCGCATGACGATGTCGGGCATCGAAATGGCGCTGACGTATCACTTCGAGCCGGGTTCGCCGCGCGACGGCGTCACGCTGCAAGTGCCGCTTTACGGGCTGAATCAGGTCGATGCGCGCCGCGTCGAATGGCTCGTGCCCGGCATGATCAAGGAGAAGGTGCAACTGCTGCTGAAGTCGCTGCCGCAGAAGCTGCGCCGTCACGTCGTGCCGTTGCCGGAATACGCCGCGGCTTTCGCCGGGCGTCATGGCGGGCCGAAGTTCGGCGCGGGCGCGCTCGTCGATTCGCTCATCGCCGATATTCGCGAGCAGACGCAAATCGCCGTGAAAAGCGCCGATTTCAAGCTGGAAACGCTGCCCGCGCACCTGTTCATGAACCTCAAGGTGATCGACGAACACGGCCGCCAGCTCGCGATGGGCCGCAATCTCGCGCAGTTGCGCGCGGAACTCGGCGGGCAGGCGCAGCAGCAGTTCCAGAAACTGACGTCGGCGGCGGCGTTCGATGCGCTTTCCGGGGACTCCGATACGCCGCCCGCACAGCAACCGGCAAGCGAAGGCACCGCGCTCTACGAGAACCTCACGACGTGGAACTTCGGCAAGCTGCCCGAGCTGCTGGAAATCCGCCGGCGCGGGCAGACGCTCTTCGGCTATCCGGCGCTCGTCGATCGCGGCACGCATTGCGACGTCGAAGTGTTCGATTCGCCCGAGGAAGCGGTGCGTATTCATCGCGCGGGGTTGCGCCGGCTTTTCGCGCTGCAGTTGCGCGAGCCGATTCGCTATCTCGAGAAAAATCTGCCGGGCCTGCGGGAGATGTCGATGCAATACATGGCGCTCGGCACGGCGGACGAACTGCGCGATCAGATCGTGGAAACGGCGCTCGATCGCGCGTGCCTGCAAGACCCGCTGCCCGACGACGACGCCAGCTTCCACGCGCGCCGCGACGCCGCGAAAGGGCGTCTGACGCTGCTCGCGAACGAAATCGCGCGGCTCGTCGGCACGATCCTCAACGAATATGCGGCGCTCGCCAAAAAGCTGGCGTCGGTGAAATCGTTCGCGTCGGCCTATGCGGACATGCAGGCGCAATTGAGCGCGCTCATCGGCAAGCGTTTCGTCATCGATACGCCGTATGCGCAGCTTGCGCATTTTCCGCGCTATCTGAAGGCGATCGCGCAGCGCGTCGACAAGCTCAAGGCCGATCCGGCCCGCGACGCGCGTCTCGCCGCCGATCTGCAGCCGCTCGCGCAGAAATATCAGCGCGCGTTATCGCTGCGCGGCGGCGTCGCGGATGCGCGGCTTGCCGAATATCGCTGGCTGCTGGAGGAATTGCGCGTATCGCTGTTCGCGCAGGAACTGCGCACGCCGATGCCGGTCTCGGTAAAACGCCTCCACAAGGTGTGGGAATCGATGCAGCGTTAGGTTTCCGCTGGAAAGACGCAAAGAATCAACGTATTGCGCAAAAAGACCTCGCTCGTCAACCCGCCGCGGGAGGCAAACGTTCTACAATGACGCCTGCCCTCCGAAGCCTACTTTTCATGCGCAATATTTTCCGTTCCGGCCGTGTGCGTGCCTTCGCCGCACGCGCAGCCATCGCAACCGGCGCCGCCTTGGTCGCTTCCGCAGCACTGGCCAACAATGTCATCGTGCTCAACTCGGCGGAAGCCACGCTGAGTCTCATCGACGAAAACACGCATCAGGTCGTCGGCACCGTGCCGACGGGCAAAGAGCCGCATCACCTGATGCCCACGCCCGACAGCTCATCGCTGATCGTTGCGAATTCGGTGTCGAACAACCTGATGTTCGTCGATCCGAAAACCGGCGCGTTCCAGCGCTGGGTGCAGGACATCGAAGATCCGTATCAGCTCGGTTTTTCGCCGGACAAGAAATGGTTCGTCTCGACGGGTCTGCGCCTCGACCGCCTCGACATCTATCATTTCGACGGCAAGAATTTGAGCGTCGCGAAGCGCCTGCCGCTCGCCACGATGCCGAGCCACATCGCGTTCACGAACGACAGCTCGACCGCGTTCATCTCGCTGCAGGTGTCCGGCGAAATCGCGGCGATCGACCTGCCGACGCAGACCGTCAAATGGAAGATGAAGGTCGGCAAGGTGCCCGCGGGCGTCTGGCTCACGCCGGGCGACAAATATCTGCTCGTCGGCATGACCGGCGCGGATTACGTGGCCGTGGTCGACTGGCGCAACCAGAAGGTCGTCAAGACCATCACGACCGGCAAGGGCGCGCACAACTTCCGCTCGATGGTCGACGGTAAGCACGTACTCGTTTCGAATCGCGTGGCGAACACGATCAGCATCATCGACGAGGACACGCTCACGAACGTCGGCGACATCACCGGTCTCTTGCCCGGCCCCGACGACATGGAACTTTCCGCCGACAAGAAGTATCTGTGGGTTACGTTCCGCTTCGCGAAGCACGTCGGCGTGATCGACCTGGCGAATCGTAAGCTGATCGAAACCATCAAGGTCGGCCGCTCGCCGCACGGCATCTACTTCTACAATCGCGCGCCGGTGACGGCGCCGAACGGGGCGTAAGCAAACAGGGCGCGCATTCGCGCCCTGTACTACGATTGAGGGATGGCCGGTCCCGGACGGCCGCACGCACCACGGAGCACCATGTTTCATTCCATTCTTTCGTCGCTGGACGGTCTCGTTTCCTGGCTTCAGACGCAGCTCTACGTCGATGTCGTGCAGCCGGTCCTGTTCAAGATCGGCATGATGGACTACGACGAAGACACCTACGACGCGCTGTACTGGGTGATCGTCGGCGTGCTCGAAGTGCTCGCGATGTACGCGATCCTGCGGCCGCTCGAAGCTTTCCGCCCGGCGGAGGAGTGGAAAGACCGCAAAGGCGTGCGCGTGGACGTGCTCTACACGTGGATCGTCAAGCTCGGCATCCTCAATCTGTTTTTCTTCTTCACGTTCCAGCCGCTCTTCGATTCGATGCAGAGCTGGCTGCGCCTCCATAACGTGCCGAATCTCGAGATCGACAACCTGTGGCCCGGCGTGACGACGCAGCCGCTCGTCACGTTCGTCATCTATCTGCTCATTCTCGATCTGGCGGGATACTGGTATCACCGGCTGGAGCATCGTTTCGGCATCTGGTGGGAATTGCACGCGGTGCATCACAGCCAGCAGAAGATGTCGCTCTGGACCGACGACCGCAACCATCTGCTCGACGACGTTCTTCAGGCGAGCTTTTTCGCGTGCGTCGCGCTCGTGATCGGCGTGGAGCCGTCGCAGTTCGTCGTGCTCGTCGCCATCACCAACTTCATGCAGAGCGTGCAGCACGCGAACATCCGCATGCACTTCGGCTGGCTCGGGGAGCGCATTGTCGTAAGTCCGGCGTTTCATCGCCGCCATCACGCGATCGGCTTCGGTCACGAAGGCACGACTTACGGTTGCAACTTCGGCGTGCTGTTCTCGTTCTGGGACATTATCTTCCGCTCGGCGTCGTTCGACCGCACCGTCGAGCCGACGGGCATCCGCGACCAGCTCGGGGCGCCGGGCGTTGCGCCCGTCCATTACGGCGACGGCTTCGTCGAACAGCACTGGCTCGCGTTCAAACGCATCGCCGCGCGCCTTTCCGCTCGCCGTGCGGGTGCGTCCGCTTCCGACAACTCGGCGGCCGTCTGAGCGTCTCCGGTTCGACCAGCGCCCGTGCGCGGCGCTGGTTTATCCTGTCGGTTCCTTCTTCTTTTAAGAAACACGCATGAGTGACTTGCTGCGTTCGTTCGTGCGCGCGCTTGCGAACGTCTTTCATCCGCGCATGCTCTGGCTGACGCTGATGCCCTTCGGCGTCGCCACCGTGGTCTGGGGTGCGGTGCTCTGGTTCTTCTGGCAGACGCTTACCGGCGCCGCCAACGACTGGCTCAGCGCGTGGGCGCTGACCTCGTGGATGTACCGTCTCTTCGATGCCGTCGGCTTTTCGTCGCTGCACGCGGTGATCGCGCCGTTTCTCGTCGTCATCATGACGGTGCCGCTGATCGTCGTGACGGTGCTGCTGCTCATCGCCACGTTGTCGATGCCGGGCGTCGTCAAGCTCCTCACACGTCGCCCGAAAGGTCATTACTCATCGCTCGAAGAGCGGCGCGGCGGCTCGTGGTACGGCAGTCTCGGACACTCGGTCGTGACCACGGTCGTCTGTCTCGTGCTGCTCGTCGTCACGCTGCCGCTGTGGCTCATTCCGCCGTTCTTCGCCTTGATTCCGCCGCTGTTGTGGGGCTGGCTCACGTATCGCGTGATGACTTACGACGCGCTCGCGCTTCACGCGAGCGCCGACGAGCGCCGCGCGATCGTGCGCGATGCACGCTGGCCCTTGCTTGCGATCGGCATCGTGAGCGGCCTGCTCAGTTCTGTCCCGACGATGCTCTGGGCATGGTCCGTCTGGCTCTTGCCGCTCTTTCCGGTCGTCGCCGCCGTGACGATCTGGGCGTATGCGTTCATCCTCGTGTTTTCGGCGCTCTGGTTCGCGCATTACTGCCTGCACGCGCTGGAGCGTTTGCGCGCGAGCGAGCCGCAATTCCCGGCGATCACGGTCGAATCCCGCGACGTTTCACTGTAAGCACGAAAAAAGCAAAGGGGCATTCATGGGCATTGGCGTCATCATCATCGGCGACGAAATCTTGTCCGGCCGCCGCACCGACAAGCATCTGCCGAAAATCATCGAACTGCTGGGCGCGCGCGGCCTGTCGCTCGACTGGGCCGAATACGTCGGCGACGATCCCGCGCGCATCACCGCGACGCTCGCGCGCACGTTCGCATCGGGCGATATCGTGTTTTCGACGGGCGGCATCGGCGCGACGCCCGACGACCACACGCGCCAGTGCGCCGCCAAGGCGCTCGGCGTGCCGCTGGAGCTGCATCCCGAAGCGGCGGAACTGATCCGCGCGCGCATCCGCGATACGGCGGCGCAGGCGGGCAAGCCGGTCGAGCTGGAGTCGCCGGAGAACTTGCATCGGCTGAACATGGGCACGTTTCCGCGCGGCGCAGAGATCATCCCGAACAGCTACAACAAGATTCCGGGCTTTTCGGTCGGCGATCATCATTTCGTGCCGGGCTTTCCGGTCATGGCCTGGCCGATGATCGAATGGGTGCTCGACACGAAGTACGCGCATCTGCATCACGCGACGCCGCATGTCGAGCGGTCGCTGCTCGTCTTCGGCCTGCCCGAGTCGCGCATCACGCCGCTGATGGTTTCGATCGAGCGCGACTTCGAGGGCGTGCGTGCGTTCAGCCTGCCGAGCGTCGGCGATGCTACGCGCGGGGCGCTTTACGAGCGCGCGCATATCGATCTGGGCGTGAAGGGCGATCCCGAGCAGGCGAACGCGGCGTTCGACGTGCTGCGCGAGGGCGTGATCGCGCTCGGCGGTGAAGTCGTGGAAGTGCCGTCGGAGGAAGCGAAGTGACGCTGCTGGAAGTGATCGCCACGACCGTCGCCGACGCGCGGGCAGCCGAGCGCGGCGGCGCGGACCGTCTCGAACTCATCACCGCGATGGGCGAGGGCGGACTGACGCCGAGCATCGGCCTGATCGAATCGGTGATCGAGGCGGTCGGGATTCCGGTGAACGTGATCGTGCGGCCGCACAGCCGCTCGTTCGTCTACGATGCCGACGACTACGCGGTCATGCTGCGCGATGTTCGCGCGATCGCGAAGACGCGCGCGAACGCGATCGTCGTGGGGATGCTGCGCGCCGATGGCTCCGTCGACACCGACGGCCTCGCGCGCGTGATCGAAGCAGCGGATGGCCTGCAGCTCACGTTTCACCGCGCATTCGACGAAACACGCGATCTGCTCGCTGCGTTCGATACGCTGCTGCAGTTCGGTGCCGTCACGAATGTGCTGACGTCGGGTGGCAAGCCTTCCGTGCTGGACGCTCAGGAAACGATTTCGAAGCTCGTCGAAAACGCGGTGGGAACGCGCTGCGCGATTCTGGCGGGCGCCGGATTGACCGTCGATGCGGTCGCGCCGTTCGTCGCATCGACGCGCGTGAAAGCGGTGCACTTTGGCTCGGGCGTGCGCGTCGATGGGAAGTCTCTGGCGCCCGTCGATGAAGCGAGGGTCAGGCGCGTGCGCACCTTGCTCGACGCGCGTGCTTGAGCAAAACCTTCAAGCCCCGATCCAGGGCAGCTTGCGGAAACACCATCCCGATACCGTTTTCCGATGCCCCTGTCCGTCCTTGTCGCCTTCGAAGCCTTCGAGCAGGTCGTACGCCTGGGCGTAGCCTTCCTTCTGCGCCGCGACCGCAGCGAGCTTCGAGCGCGCGGCGCTGCGACACAAAAACACGACAGGCGTATCCGGGGTGGCGACCTGTCGCAATTGTTCGATAAACTCGGCGTTTGGCACGGAACCGGGGTAGCGAATCCATTCGATGTGCGCGTACTGAGCGCCATCGATGGCCGGGCGGCCGACCCAATCGAGTTCGGCGCGGGTGCGAACGTCGACGAGGCGTACGCGCGGGTCGAGTTGCAGTAATTCAAATGCTTCGGCGGGTGAGAACGCGCCCGCGTAGGTCAGATTGTTTTCGGCGGCGCGTTTGCCGGCCTGGGCATACAGCTGTTCGAGCGTGCTCATGACGTATGGGTCTCCGTAGGCGCAAAGAATCATTCTAGCGTGGCGCGCAGTTTCGACGCCGCGCGCGAAATTGGTGCAAGAAGACTCGGATGCACTATAAAAGTGCTGAAGAAATATCAGACAAACCGTGCTGCACTGATTTGGTGCTCGACGCGGAGACGGCGACACGAACGCCGCCATCGAAAGCGAAGTGGTTTCACCCAAAACGCGCGCTGCTTCAAGCGCTTAGCGCGAAGATGGTGCGCTTGGCACGGAAGCTGCTTTTCCATCCTCGATTGAATCGATGTACAGGATTGGTCGGGGCGGCGAAGCGATTCGCCGACTTTTGTTAATCAGGAGATAGGTAATGAGTAAATCCGTGGCCGACGTCATGCAACTCGTCAAGGACGAGGACGTCAAGTTCGTCGACTTCCGCTTCACCGACACGCGCGGCAAAGAACAACACGTTTCCGTGCCGGTCTCGGCATTCGACGAAGACAAATTTGAAAGCGGCCACGCTTTCGACGGTTCGTCCATCGCAGGCTGGAAGGGCATCGAAGCGTCGGACATGCTGCTCGTGCCGGACGCGAACACCGCCTTCATCGACCCGTTCTTCGAAGAATCGACGCTGGTTCTGTCCTGCGACGTGGTCGAGCCGGCCGACGGCAAGGGCTACGAGCGCGACCCGCGTTCCCTCGCGAAGCGCGCGGAAGCCTATCTCAAGAGCTCGGGCCTCGGCGACACCGCCTACTTCGGTCCGGAGCCGGAATTCTTCATTTTCGACTCGGTGCAGTGGAACACGGACCAGTCGGGCACGTTCGTGAAGATCGGCTCGGAAGAAGCACCGTGGTCGTCGGCGAAGGAATTCGAAGGCGGCAACACCGGCCACCGTCCGGGCACGAAGGGCGGCTACTTCCCGGTCGCTCCCGTCGACACGTTCCAGGACATCCGCTCGGAAATGTGTCTGCTGCTCGAGCAGATCGGCATTCCGGTCGAAGTGCATCACCACGAAGTGGCGGGCCAGGGCCAAAACGAAATCGGCACCAAGTTCTCGACGCTGGTTCAGCGCGCGGACTGGCTGCAGCAGATGAAGTACATCATTCATAACGTGGCGCACACGTACGGCAAGACGGCGACGTTCATGCCGAAGCCGGTCGTCGGCGACAACGGTTCGGGCATGCACGTTCACCAGTCGATCTGGAAGGACGGTCAGAACCTGTTCGCGGGCAACGGCTACGCGGGTCTGTCGGAATTCGCGCTGTTCTACATCGGCGGCATTATCAAGCATGCGCGCGCGCTGAACGCGATCACGAACCCGGGCACGAACTCGTACAAGCGCCTCGTGCCGCACTTCGAAGCGCCGGTGAAGCTGGCTTACTCGGCTCGCAACCGTTCGGCATCGATCCGTATTCCGCACGTCTCGAATCCGAAGGGCCGCCGTATCGAAACGCGCTTCCCGGATCCGCTCGCGAACCCGTACCTGTGCTTCTCCGCGCTGATGATGGCGGGTCTCGACGGCGTGCAGAACAAGATTCACCCGGGCGAAGCCGCGGACAAGAATCTGTACGACCTGCCGCCGGAAGAAGACAAGAAGATCCCGACCGTTTGCGCGGGCCTCGACCAGGCGCTCGACGCACTCGACGCGGACCGCGAGTTCCTGACGCGCGGCGGCGTGTTCACGGATTCGATGCTCGACGCATACATCGAACTGAAGACGAACGAGCTGCAGCGTTATCGTCAGGCGGTGCATCCGATCGAGTTCGAGATGTACTACTCGCTGTAAAGCAGCATGATCGAAGCGCGTTTTGTCGTGAGCAGTCCGATGAGGCGCGCGACGTGTGCTGAACAGTGATCCAAAGGGACGGCGCGCCGTCCCTTTTTTAATCGCTGCTCAGTGTCATGAAACGATAAGAAGATCGGTGTCACGAACGACCTCATCGACTGCACGATGGTGCTCAAGAATCTGATCAAGGCGCGCAAAGGCCACGCCGATGCGCTCTCCGACAATACGCAGCTCGCGGCAAGCGGACTGCTGCCCGGCTTCGAGGCGCTGCCCACGAACGTGCTCGTTCTGGACGTGCGCAATCTGCGGATCGCGTATGCGAATCCATCGGCCGAAGCGATGCTGGAAATGTCGCGCAAGCAGTTGACGCAGACGAACTGGCCCGACCTCTTCGCGAACGCGGACGAGCTCGCGACCACGATCGCGTCGATCGCCGAGAACCGCTTCAATGCGACGCGGCTCGACGCGGTGCTCGAGAGGCAGAATCGCGAGCCGGTGCATGTGCATGCGATCGTCGGCTATCTCGAAGCCGCGCCGGAATACGTGCTGCTCGAACTCTTCGAGAACGAGCGACATCTGCGCACGGACCGCGAAGAGCGTATCCACGATCTCACCGCGGTCAACAAGCAGCTCATCCGCAATCTCGCGCATGAGATCAAGAATCCGCTCGGCGGCATTCGCGGTGCGGCGCAGTTGCTCGAATTCGAACTCGGCGCGCGCGAACGCGACGAACTGCGCGAATACACGCAGGTCATCATCAAGGAATCGGATCGGCTGCAGACGCTCGTCGATCGCTTGCTGGAGCCGCACCGGCATCCGCATATCGTGGGCGACGTGAACATCCACGAAGTCTGCGAGCGGGTGCGCGCCGTGATCCTCGCGGAGTTTCCGCGCGGCCTCACGATCGAGCGCGACTACGACGTGAGCGTGCCCGATCTGCGCGGCGACAAGGAACAGTTGATTCAGGCGCTGCTGAACATCGTGCGCAACGCGGCCGAAGCGCTGAAGGAACGCATCTCACAAGGCGATGCGAAGATCGAGCTGCGCACGCGCATCGCGCGCAAGGTGACCATCGGCAAGAAGCTGCACAAACTGGCACTGGACTTGCATATCACTGACAACGGTCCCGGCATCCCCAGCGAAATCCGCGACCGGATCTTCTTTCCGCTCGTATCGGGCAGGGAAGACGGCAGCGGTCTCGGCCTCACGCTCGCGCAGTCGTTCGTGCATCAGCACGATGGGCTGATCGAAGTGGAAAGCCGGCCGGGCTGTACCGAGTTCGCCATCCTGTTGCCGTTCGAGAATTGACCAGCGACTTCACGCCAAGGAACGTAGTGCCGCATGCTTTGACGCCTGACCGTTTCGACGGGCTCACACCGAACCACACGAAGACTTCTCGCCGAACGATATGAAGCCGATCTGGATAGTAGACGACGACCAATCCATCCGCTGGGTGCTGGAAAAGGCGCTCGCACGAGAAAACTTCACGACGCGCAGCTTCTCCGGCGTGCGCGACGCGCTTGCCGCGCTCGAAGGAGAAAGCCCGCAAGTGCTCGTCTCGGACATCCGCATGCCAGGCGGGTCCGGGCTGGAACTGCTGCAGACCGTGCGCGACCGCTTGCCGGGCTTGCCTGTCATCATCATGACGGCGTTCTCGGATCTCGACAGCGCAGTGGCCGCGTTTCAGGGCGGCGCCTTCGAATATCTCGCCAAGCCATTCGATGTCGACAAGGCCGTCGAGCTGATCCGCCGCGCCGTGGATGAAAGCATGCGCGGCGAAGCGTCGGTCGACGAGCGCGTGACCGAGACGCCCGAGATGCTCGGTCAGGCGCCCGCGATGCAGGACATGTTCCGCGCGATCGGCCGTCTGTCGCATTCGGCGGCGACCGTGCTCATCACGGGCGAATCAGGCACCGGAAAGGAGCTTGTCGCGCGCGCCTTGCACCGACATAGCCCACGCGCAAACGGACCGTTCATCGCGCTGAACACGGCGGCGATTCCGAAGGATCTGCTGGAGTCCGAACTGTTCGGGCACGAGCGCGGCGCGTTCACCGGCGCGCAGGCGATGCGTCAGGGCCGCTTCGAACAAGCCGAGAACGGCACGCTCTTTCTCGATGAAATCGGCGACATGCCGTTCGACCTCCAGACGCGCCTGCTGCGCGTGCTGTCGGACGGGCAGTTCTATCGCGTGGGCGGGCACAATCCGCTGAAGGCGAACGTGCGCGTGATCGCGGCGACGCATCAGAATCTCGAATCGCGCGTGCGGCAGGGCTTGTTTCGCGAGGACTTGTATCACCGATTGAATGTGATTCGGCTGCGTCTGCCGGCGTTGCGCGAACGCAGCGAGGATATTCCGCTGCTCACGCGACACTTCCTGCAGAAGAGCGCGCGCGATCTGGGTGTCGAGCCCAAGCGCGTGTCGGACGATGCACTCGCGTATCTCGCGTCGCTGCCGTTTCCCGGCAACGTGCGTCAACTGGAGAACCTGTGCAACTGGCTCACGGTGATGGCGCCCGCGCAGGTGATCGAGCAGAAGGATCTGCCGCCCGATCTCACGTCGCGTCAGGAGGTGAGCGCCGAGAGTCTCGCCGTATCGACGGATGGCGCGGTCGCGCCGGTTCCCAATGCCGTGAACGGCGCCGGATCCGCGCCGATCGCGGCGGCGCCGGCGGGCGTCGCGGCGAGCGTGTGGGAGAACGGCTTGCGCACGGAAGTCGCGCGACTGTTGCGCGAGAATTCCGCCGATGTCATGGACGAACTCGCGCGCCGTTTCGAAGCGGCGGTGATTCGCGAGGCGCTCGACTTCACGCGCGGGCGCAAGGTGGAGGCGGCGGAGCGTCTGGGCATCGGCCGCAATACGATCACGCGCAAGATTCAGGAGTTGCATCTCGACGCGTGAACGTCGTTACGACGGGATCAGCCGATCGTCGCGATCACGGGCGCGTGGTCCGACGGCTGGTCCCACTTGCGCGGCACCTTGTCGACTTCGCATGACGTGCAGCGCGCGGCCAGTTCCGCCGACAGCAGGATGTGGTCGATGCGCAGCCCCGCGTTGCGGCGAAACGCCATCATCCGATAATCCCACCACGTAAAGAGCTTCTCGGCCTGCTCGAACTTGCGGAAGGCATCGGTCAGGCCGAGCCCGACGAGTTGCGCGAAGTGCGCGCGCTCTTCGGGCGACACGAGGTTCTGGCCTTCCCATGCTTTCGGATCGTGCACGTCGCGGTCTTCCGGCGCGATGTTGTAATCGCCCAGCAACGCGAGCTGCGGATGACGCGCCATGTCTTCGCGCAACCATTCGCGCAGTGCGTCCAGCCAGCGCATCTTGTAGGCGAATTTCTCGGAGCCGGGCGCCTGTCCGTTCGGGAAATATGCGGAGATGATGCGCACGCCGTCGATCGTCGCGGCGATCACGCGTTGCTGCAGATCTTCGAATCCGGGAATGTTGCGCACGACGCTGATTTCATCGACTTCGAAGCCCGCATCGGCGCGCACCAGAATGCCGACGCCGTTGTACGTCTTCTGCCCGGCGAACCAGCTTTTGTAGCCGGCGGCTTCGAGTTCGGCGCGGGGAAATTTCTCGTCGGGGAGCTTCAGTTCCTGAAGGCACAGCACGTCGACGCCCGAGAGCGCGAGCCAGTCGATGACATGCTGCTGGCGGACTTTGAGGGAATTGACGTTCCAGGTGGCGATTTTCATGAGTGCCCGTTTTCTTCGTAGAGCGCGGCCGTTGCGCTGAAGGCTCGATTCTAGCGGAGCGGTGGGGCGGGGGCGGGCTCGCAGACGTCACACATAAACGAATCTGACCAGATGAAAAAACACAGGCGCGGCGAAGCAGATCGAATCGACACGATCGAGCATGCCGCCGTGTCCGGCGAGCATCGAGCCCCAGTCCTTCGCGCCGAGCGAACGCTTCACCGCTGAAAGAACCAGCCCGCCGATGAACCCCGCCAGAACGATGGCGAACGACATGCCGAGCGCCGCGCCGAAGCCGAATGGCGTGATCCGGTAAAGCGCCGCGCCGCAAAGGGTCGCCAGCGCGCCACCGCCGACGAAGCCTTCGACCGTTTTAGAAGGCGAAAGCACGGGTGCGATCTTGCGCTTGCCGAACAGTTTCCCCACGACGTACTGCAAGACATCGCTGATCTGCACGACGAGCAGGAAGTAGAAGAGCAATAACGCGTTCTGCCCGCGATAGCCGGGAATGTCGAGTGTCAGGAGCGCGGCGGCGTGGCTCAGGCCGTAGACGCAGACCATCAGCGCCCAGTTAATGCGTGCATTGCGACTCAGAAAGTCGCGCGTATCCTGCGTCAGCGCCGATACCAGTGACATCGCGAAGAAGAGATGCACCGGTACGAAGATGGAATACATGCCGTACCAGTTGATGCCAAGCAGAATGTACTGAACGGGAACCGCGACAAAGAACGCGAGGAACAGCGTCGAGTGATCGCTCGGCGTGGTCGGTGTGAGTGTTATGAACTCGCGCAACGTGAGGAATGACAGTAGCGCGAAGACCACATAAGTTGCAGTCTCGCCGAGTCCAATGGCGATCGCCATGACGGCGACCATGCCCCACCACGCGCGGATGCGTTCATTGAGGTTGACGATGGTCGCGCTCTTGCCATTCGGCTGGGCGGCGAGGATGGCGCCTGTCACGGTCGCGACGGCGAGAAAGCCCGCCACGCCCGCGATCAATTTCCAAAACAGTTCTGGCATGTTCGAGAATCGGAGATGTTGTTGCAGCAAGCTCAGTCTGAGCAAGCCGATGGCGCCAGCGCGACGATCGCATCGCGCATGCGTGTGAGAAAAGCAGATTTGTCATCGGTCGCCCGAAGCGCTTCGCCCGCGCCGAAATGGACTTTGCAGATCAACGGAATCGGCCAGATCGCGCCCTTGGGCATGATCCGCTGAAGATTCTCGAGATAGACCGGCGCGAGGGCGATGCCGGGAAACTCGCTTGCCAGATGAAAGAGTCCGCTCTTGAAGCCTTGCGGCAAAGCATCCGTGCCACGTGTGCCTTCGGGAAAGATAATCACCGAATGCCCCTTCGTGAGCGCATCGCGAACCGGATCGAGCGGATCGCCATCTCCTTCGCGTCGACGATCGATCAGCACGACGTTCAGCAGTTTCTGCGCGATATGTCGCTTGAGCGCGTTGGCGTTCCAGTAGTCGCGCGCAGCAACGGGCCGCACGGAATCGCGCAAACTGCGCGGCAACGCAGCGAGGATAGCGAGTGTGTCGATATGGCTCGTGTGATTCGAGAAGTAGATCTGTTGAGTTTCGCCTGCACGAGGGACATGACAGACTGGGTAGGCTCCAGCGACCAACCGAACGAGAGATAACAGTAAATCGCGTTGCCAGGCATATATCCGTTTCATGAGTCGGTAGTGGTGTGGATTGCTTATTTATATTCCGTTCACATGCGCATCGACGGAGCAAGTGGTCTTGACAAGATGTGTCAGATGTTTAGCAAGTGATAACAGAACTGCATAACAAAGAGGCTCTGCAATCCTAACGGTTGACGGGATGCAAAAGTGCCCTGATAGTAGCGGCTTTTTCGATCCATCGGGACGTCAGGCATGGTCGACGAACCGGCGAAAACATCGCAATGAGCCTCTACGCACTCAAGCCGCGCTTCCAAATTCTGCTTCGTCCATTCACAAATTGGCTCGCGCGGCGAGGCGTGACCGCAAACCAGGTCACGGTAGCCGCGATGCTTGGATCGATGGCAGTCGGTGCATCGGCGTGGCTCGGTTATCCCGAGCGCGGTCTGTTTCTGCTCATTCCGCTGTGGCTTTTCATCCGCATGGCGCTGAATGCCATCGACGGCATGCTTGCGCGCGAACACGGCCATAAGAGCGCATTGGGCGCTTACCTGAACGAACTAGGCGATGTGATCTCGGACACGGCGCTCGTGCTGCCGTTTCTGGCCGTGCCGGCTTTCGCGCCATCGGACGTGTGGCTTTTCGCCTGGACGGCGTGCGTAGTCGAGTGCGCGGGACTGATCGGACCACTGGCCGGCGCGGATCGTCGCTACGACGGGCCATTCGGCAAGAGCGACCGCGCGCTGGCGCTCGGGGCATTTGCGCTCTGGTTCGGAATGGGGCTGCCGGTCGGTTCGACGTTTGTCTGGCTGTGGCGTGCACTGATCGCACTCGCGGTATTGACTGCGATCAGACGCGTCGCGATGGGCGTTCGCTTATCGCGTGAAACGGGCCGTTAAGCGTTACCTGCAACATCGAAACAACGAAGGCAAAAATCACATGACTCAAGCGACTATTCGACGCGCACGAGAGGCGCGCTTCACGACTCACGACGGTGAAGCGCTTTTCTATCGGCACTGGCCCGCGGCGGGCGCGACACGCAGCGGCGCTGTGGTGCTGCTGCATCGGGGGCACGAGCATTCGGCGCGTGTCGCGCATCTGGTCGATGAACTCGACATGCCTGGCTACGATTTCTTTGCGTGGGACGCGCGTGGGCACGGACGTTCGCCCGGCGCGCGCGGATACAGTCCGAACGCAGCGGCTTGCGTGCGCGACCTCCAGTGCTTCGTCGAACACATCCGCGACGTTCATGGCGTCGCCATCGAAGACATGGCGGTCGTCGGTCAGAGCGTCGGCGCCGTGCTGGCCGCGGCCTGGGTGCACGATTATGCGCCGCCCGTGCGCTGTCTCGCGCTCGCATCGCCGGCGTTTCATATCAAGCTGTACGTGCCATTTGCACGTCCGGGATTGCGTCTGATGCACGAGCTTCGCGGTCTGTTCTATGTGAACAGCTATGTGAAGCCAAAATTTTTGACGCACGATCCGGAGCGCATCGCGAGCTATGCCGCGGATCCGCTGATCACGCGGCCGATCGCGGTCAATATGCTGCTGGACCTGCACGACACGGCGAGGCGCATCGTCGACGATGCGGCCGCCATCACCGTGCCGACGCAACTGCTGATCTCGGGTGCGGATTGGGTCGTGCATCGCGGACCGCAGGAACGCTTCTTCGAGCGGCTCGGGTCGGCGCGCAAGGAGCGCATGGTGCTGCCCGGTTTCTATCACGATACGCTCGGTGAACACGACCGCGCGCAGGCGCTCGCGCCGCTGCGGGCGTTTCTGCTGCGTGAGTTCGAGGCGCCTTGCGCGCGAGTCTCGCTCGTGGATGCCGACACGCGCGGACCTTTTCATGCGGAATACGAAGCGTTGAAACAAGCTCCCGCCAGTCCGCTCGCGCGTTTGTACTGGATGGCTGCGCGCGCGGGGTTGCGGGTGGGCGGCGCATTCTCGGAAGGCATTGCACTTGGGCATCGGCTCGGGTTCGATTCCGGCTCGACGCTCGACTACGTGTACCGCAACGAAGCGAGGGGACGCGGATGTGTGGGGCGGCACATCGATCGCAACTACCTCGACTCTCCTGGCTGGGTGGGCATCCGTCAGCGCAAGATCAATATCGAGGCGTTGATCGCCGAGGCGATGACGCGAATCACGCGCTCGGGCGAGACGGTCCGGATCGTCGATATCGCGGCGGGACATGGCCGTTATGTCCTTGACGCCATCGCCGCGGTGACCCGTCGCGATGGCGTGTCGCCCGAGCACATTCTGTTGCGCGATTACAGCGCGCCGAACGTCGATGCTGGACGCGCTCTGATTGCGCAACGTGGTCTCGAAAGCGTTGCGCGTTTCGAGCAAGGCGATGCCTTCGACGAGGCCTCGCTCGCCGCGCTCGATCCCCGTCCGACGCTTGCGATCGTGTCAGGGCTGTACGAGCTTTTTGGCGACAACGCTTCGATAGAACAGTCGCTCCGTGGCCTCGCGCGCGCCGTGCAACCTGGCGGCTACCTCGTCTATACCGGACAGCCGTGGCATCCGCAGCTCGAATTCATTGCGCGCGTGCTTGGGAATCATCGTGGCGAGACAGCGTGGGTCATGCGTCGCCGTTCGCAGGCGGAAATGGACGAACTCGTCGCGCGCGCCGGCTTTCGCAAGATCACGCAGCGCATCGATGAAAAGGGGATCTTCACGGTGACGCTTGCCGAGCGCGTCGCGTCCTGATGAATAGCGCTGCCTTGTCCGTCGCCGGTGCGCGAAGCGAACGGGACGCCTCCTTGATGTTGCGATCCGGATGGCTCGCGATCATGGGCGCGTTGTTCTTTTCGACATACGCCTTCGCGAACTGGCTGGCGTCGACGCGCGCCTCGGTGCCAACCTTCGCATTCGCATGGGAACGGGCCATTCCGTTCATGCCGTGGAGCATCGTGCCGTATTGGTCCATCGATGTGTTCTACGCGCTCTCGTTCCTGTTGTGCGTCAGGCGCGCGGCGCTCCACGCGCACGTCCGCAGGCTTTTCACGGTGCAAATGATCTCCGTGGCATGTTTCATCGCGTGGCCGTTGAGCTTCGGCGCCGAGCGGCCAGTCTCGAGCGGTGTGACCGGCGTGCTATTCGACCTCCTGACGGGCATCGATAAGCCGTATAACCAGGCTCCATCGCTGCACATCGGATTGCTGATCGTGCTTTGGACGTTCTACGCGGGCGTTCTGCGGAACAAAGCTGCTCGTGCGGTCTTGCATCTCTGGTTCATGGCGATCGGTGTTTCCGTTCTGACCACATGGCAGCACCATGTGATCGACGTGCCGACCGGCGCGGCGGTGGGTGCCTTTGCGCTATTTCTCTTTCCTCTCGCAGACGATGTGACCGGCGCCGCGCTCCCTTGCGCGCGAAGCCGGCGGATAGCTGGCGTCTATGCGACCGTCGCGGTCGCGCTGACCGCGTTCGCGTTGATCCTTGTGCGGCATGCCGTTGGTGCCGCGCTTGTCGCGGGATGGGTTTCGCTGGCATTCGCTTGCGTTGCGTGGATTTATTGGCAAGGCTCGCCTGCCGCGTTTCAGAAGGACGAGCGGGGCCGCATTCCGTTGGCCGTCCGTCTGCTGCTCGCTCCGGCTATCGCTGGCGCATTCATCAACTCACGGTTATGGACGCGCAAGAGGCCATCGCCTGTTCGCGTTGCGACCGGCGTTTCCATCGGTCGCACGCCGACGCCTCGCGAATGGCGGCAGCATGGTTTCGATGCATTGCTCGATCTGACGGCCGAGATGCCGCGCTGGATCGCGCTCGATCAATCGCATGTGTACCTATGCGTGCCGCATCTGGATCTCGTGCCGCCGACTCTGCTGCGTCTGAACGCGGCTGTCGAGGCGCTCGGTGAACTGCATCGCGACGGGCGCGATGTGCTGGTTTGCTGTGCGCTCGGTTATGGGCGCAGCGTGCTGTGCGCGGCGGCGTGGATCGCGAAGACGCAAGGTTTGCACGATGCACGCGCGGCACTTCTGGCTGTGCGGTCGGCGCAGCGTCGCGCGGTCTGGTCGAAGGACACCGTCGCGTTGCTGCAGGACTGGATCGACCATTGCACGGTTCATGGAAGACAAGGATGAACGCCTGTTTCATCGCGGCGGCGCGTGGTGCGCTCGATGCTGGCTGCTGTGCGTGCGCGGTCGCCTTGGCAGCGGCAGGCGTGGGGTGGGGTGTCGCCATTCGTTGCGAGCATTTGCATTACGTGCGAACGCTGATCGCGCTCATCAGCACATGTTCGGGCATAGGCGCTTCGTGGCTAATGGTGCGAATCGTCATCGACCGACAGTTGTTCGCCACGCTTGCCGCAATGGAATCTTCGACGCTCGATGATCTCGACCGCGTGCTGATCGAGCTCGGATGGACCGCTGCATCGCGTGCCGGCCGGCCGCTCGATGCACGGGTGCGCGGCGTGACTCGACTGCTCAGGGCGAGCGTGATGCTTGCGGTCGTGCAGTGGGTGTGCGTGGGTGTGGCGGTGGTGGTGATGGAGGGGGCGTGAGGGCGCTCTTTGATGTATCCGCTCAAGATCCTTCGAAGCTGGTCGGATGATGTTGGCTTTTGAACGTAGGTCAAAAGTTTTATCAATGACTCTAAAAATAATCGCATTGAGAAATCGATGAAGTTTCTGCGCACGCTGGTTTTCTCGCCGATCCGTCTGATCGTCTTCGTCTTGCTGTTCATGATGCGACTGGGACGGCGCATCGTCCGCGTCATCGTCGGCGACGTGTCGTGGAGCGCGCCGGCGTGGCCTCGTGCCGTGGCCCGCACGGTGCGCCGCTGCCCGTTGCGGGTGGCGGGCGTGCTCGTCCTCGCGCTCGTCGGATGGTACGGCTGGCATTGGCATCAGCACCGGCCGAAGCCCGTCGAACCCGAACGTGTGACCTTCGAAGTCCGGGCGCCAGCAGTGACTTCCTATGCCGATTCCGACGGACGCTCGAAGGTGGATATTCAGCCGCTGGAGTTGAAATTCTCGCGCTCTGCCGCGGCGCTCGACCTCGTCGGCAAAACCGTTGCCGGTGGCGTGAAGATGGAACCTTCGCTCAAAGGCGAATGGCAATGGGCCGACGATCACACGCTCCGCTTCACGCCGGCAATGGATTGGCCGGTGGGAGCGCACGTTCAGGCCGACTTCGATGTGGCCAGGCTTTTCGCTCCGCACGTCATGCTCAAAGATGACCGCTTCGAGTTCGACACCGCTTCATTCATGGCGCAGGTCGTCTCGTCCGCGTTCGAACAGAACCTCCTCGACCCTGCTTCGAAGCAGGTGCGAATTCAGCTTCGCTTCAACTATCCGGTCGATCCTGTCGCGCTCGAGAAGCGCATCGTGCTCGCGCTTCGGGACCGTAGCGGCAAGACGGTGAAGAGCTTGCGCTATTCGGTCACCTATGACGAAGTCAAGCTCAACGCGTGGATACATTCGGAGCCGCTCGAGATCCCTCGGGACCCTCTGACGGTCCAGCTTGAAGTCGACAGCGGCCTGGTGAGCACGCGCGGCGGCAATCAAACCAAGGATGCGTTAAGAGCGTCAGTCGGTGTGCCGGGTCTTTACAGTCTTGACGTCGTTGGCATCTCTCCCACGCTGGTGGACAACGACCGCTTCGAACCGGAGCAGGTATTGGTCATGCGAACCAGCGGCGATGTCCGCACGCAAGACCTGGCGGCGCACACGAAGGCATGGATGCTCCCCAGGCACAAGCCCGGATCCGGACTGTCCGACGAAGATCCGCCCTACGAATGGCAGCTTGGCGAAGTCGACGATGGGATTCTCAGGAAAGCGCAGCCGCTCGCCCTCGAATCCGTGCCGACCGCGGAAGAGTACGCGTCGATGCAAAGCTTCAAGTACCGCGCGGAGGCGGGCGCTCGGATATACGTGCACATCGATGCGGGCATGAAATCGTCGGGCGGTTATGTCCTTGGCGAACCCATGAAGACGGTGCTGACTGTTCCTGAGTATCCCAAACTCCTTCGCATCATGGCCGATGGATCCTTGCTTTCGATGAGCGGCAGCAAGCGCATCTCGATCGTGTCGCGAAATGTGCGTGGCATGAAGCTGGAGATCGGCCGCGTTGTACCAGAGCAGGTTCAGAGTCTGGTGAGCTTCAATGAAGGCTCGTATTCGCAACCTCGACTGCGTTGGGATTTCGACGAGGATCACATTGTCGAGCGCTTCGAAATGAAGCGGTCTTTTCCGGCCGGCGATCCGGGCAAGGCGCACTACGAAGGCGTCGATTTGAGCCAGTATATGAAGAGCGGCAAGCGGGGGATATTTCTACTGCACCTGTCCGGTTTCGATCCCGATCTCAAAACAAAGCAGGACGACACGTCGCCGACGATGACGCGGACGATGCGCCGTCCCAGTCGCATCATGAACAGCAAGACGAAGCAAGCAGCGACGGTGACGACGGCGGCGAAGGCCCGCAGGACACGCGCCTGATCGTGGTCACAGATCTCGGCATGCTGGTCAAGCGCGCGCTCGACGGCAGTCAGGACGTGTTCGTGCAGTCAATTCGCACCGGCCGCCCGGTGGCGGGCGCGACGGTATCCGTGCTTGCGATTAACGGCCAGACGCTGTTCACGCAGACGACCACTGCCGACGGCATCGCGCATTTTCCGACCTTCAAGGGCCTCGCGCGCGAAAAGCGTCCGCAGTTGTATCTCGTGCAAAGCGGCGACGACACTTCGTTCCTGCCCGTGTCCGCGAGCGACCGACGCCTCGATTATTCGCGCTTCGATGTCGGCGGCGAGCGCAACGCGCCCAATCAGGGACAACTGTCCGCGCATCTGTTTTCCAATCGCGGCTTGTATCGTCCCGGCGAGTCGATTCAAATGGGAATTATCGTGCGTGCCGCGAACTGGTCGCGCAGCCCGGCGGGCATGCCCTTGCAGGCGGAGATCGTCGATCCACGCGGCATGACGGTGAAACGTCAACCGGTGTCCGTCGACGCCTCCGGCTTCACGGAGCTGAGCTACACGCCCGCGGAATCGGCGCCAACGGGTGTGTGGGGCGTCAATCTCTATATCGTCAAGGACGGCAAGCCGGCCGACGAACCGATCGGCAGCGCGAGCGTGCAGGTCAAGGAATTCATGCCGGACCGCATGAGGGTCGATGCGGGCTTCTCGCAGCAGGCAGCGGAAGGCTGGGTCAAGCCGGACGGTGTCAAGGGCGTCGTGAAGGCGCAGAATTTGTTCGGTACGCCCGCCGCCGGCCGGCGCGTGAGCGCGTCGCTCGTATTGCGCCCGGCATGGCTTGCATTTCGTGGCTGGCAGGATTACCGCTTCGTCGATCCGCGTCGTGCGCAAGAGGGCTACTCGGTAGCGCTCGAGGACGGCATGACCGATGACAGTGGACACGCGGAATTCGACCTCGATCTGAAGAAGTACGCCGATGCGACGTATCAACTGTATTTCGAGGCCAAGGCGTACGAACAGGACGGCGGCCGCGGCGTAACAGCAGGCGCGCGCATGATGGTGTCCAGCAACGACTGGCTCGTGGGTTACAAGTCCGTCGACAATCTCGATTACGTGCAGCGCGGCAGTCCTCGCGCTGTGCGGCTCATCGTCATCGACCCGAATACGAAAGCTATCGCGCTGAATGATTTGCGTGCGCAACTGGTCGAGCTGCGTTACGTCTCCATACTGACGAAGCAGGACTCCGGGGCTTACAAGTACGAATCGCGTCTGAAGGAAGTGCCCGTCGAGGAACGCAAGCTCGCGCTGCCCGTGGCAGGGCTCGACTATCCGCTACGCACCGATCAGCCAGGCAACTACGCGTTGCTGATCCGTCGCGCCGACGGCAGGGAAGTCAATCGTGTGCAGTACTCGGTCGCGGGAGACGCGAACATCACGCGCTCGCTGGACCGAAATGCCGAGTTGCAAGTGAACTTGAGCAAGCACGATTTCAAGCCGGGCGAAAACATCGAGATCGCGATTCGCGCGCCATACGCGGGAAGCGGTCTCATCACGATCGAGCGCGACAAGGTCTATGCACACGTCTGGTTCCATGCGAAGACTACGAGCTCGGTTCAGCACATCAAGGTGCCCGCAGGCTTCGAGGGCAACGGCTACATCAACGTGCAGTACATTCGCGATCCGTCTTCCGATGAAATCTTCACCAGTCCACTGAGCTATGGCGTGGCGCCGTTCTCGGTGAACCTCGATGCGCGCCGTTCCAAGATTAACGTTGACGCGCCCGCTCTCGTCAAGCCGGGCGAGAAGATCGACTTCAACATCACGACGAGCGAGCCTGCGAAAGTCGTCGTCTTCGCCGTGGATGAAGGGATCCTGCAGGTCGCGCGTTACAAGCTCGCCGATCCGCTGCAGTTCTTCTTCCGCAAGCGGATGCTTGAAGTCGACACTTCGCAGATCCTCGATCTAGTCCTGCCGGACTTCGAAAAGATCATGTCGATGGCCGCGCCCGGCGGCGATGCCGACGATGCTATCGGACGGCAACTCAATCCGTTCAGCCGCAAGCACGAGAAGCCGGTGGCGTACTGGTCCGGCATCGCCGATGTGAACGGCCACGCGCGCCTCTCCTACACCGTGCCCGATTCGTTCAACGGCAAGCTGCGCGTGATGGCGGTGGCGGTATCGCCCGGGCGTGTGGGCGCGTTCGAAGGCGCGGTGACGGTGCGCGGCGATTTCGTGCTTTCGCCGAACACGCCCGCTACGCTTGCGCCCGGCGACGAAGCCGACATCAGCGTGGGCGTCGCAAATAATCTGATCGGAATGGGCGACAAGCCGATGCCCGTGTCGGTGAGCGTCAGGAGCGGCCCGCAATTGCAGGTGGTCGGCGCGGTGACGCAAAACATCATGCTCGCGCCGATGCATGAAAGCGTGGTGACGTTTCGCATCAAGGCCACGCAGACGCCCGGGCCGGGCGAATTGAACTTCGACATACGTCACGGCGGGAAATCGGCGCGCAAGCGTGTCGAGGTCACGGTGCGTCCTGCGGCGGCGTACCGCACGCAGTTGAACGCCGGGCGCGTCGATGCAGGCGCAAAGGCCAGCGTGCGAGACCTGCGTCAAATGTACGATGCTCACGCGACCCGCGAGGCTAGCGTCTCGACCGCGCCGCGCGTATTCGCGGCGGGACTTGGGACGTATCTCGAGTACGCCGATCACGACTCCAGCGAGCAGATGCTGAGCGCGCTGGTGCCGCGAATATTGGCGAACGACCTGCTTGCGAGCGCGGCGCCCGATGCCGCGCGGACGCCCGTCGCGAAAGCAGACGTGAACGCCCAGTTCTTCGATCGCCTGCGAGCGCGTCAGAATGCGCAAGGTGGTTTCGGCCTGTGGACGGCGACGCCCGACGCGGAGCCTTTCGTTTCCGCCTATGCGATGCACGTACTGATCGATGCACGCGAACGCGGCGTAATCGTGCCGCTCGACATGATGGAAGCGGGCAACCGCTACTTGCAGCAACTCGCGTCGAACGAGCGGCTCGGTTCGCTCGATCTCTTGCGCCAGCGCGCCTATGCGGTGTATCTGCTCACCCGACAGGGCAATGTGACGACCAACCATCTTGCCGGCGTGCAAAAGCGGCTGCAGGAGGCCTATCCAAAAGAGTGGAAGGACGATCTCGCAGCGGCGTGGCTGGCGGCGTCGTATCAATTGATGCGGCAGGACAAGGACGCCGCGCAACTGATCTCTGCACCGCAGGCCACGTTGGAGCGCAAGCCGTCGCGCAATGAAGCATACAGTGAGGGGTATTTCATGGATCCCCTTACTCGCGATGCCAGCGTGCTCTATCTCCTGGCGAAGCATTTCCCGGAGCGCGCACGCAAACTGCTTCCGCGCGTAATTGAAAATCTGTCCGCACCGCTCGAACTGGGGCGATACGACACGCTGTCAGCCGCGATGACCATTCTCGCGCTCGATGCCTACGCGCAGGCAGGGGTAAGCGGACTCGACAAGCTGGCGATCATCGCATGGCGTGCGAACGCGATGCCGAAGGACATTTCAACGGTTGGGGGAGATAGTTGTCGTGTGGCTAAGTGGGACAGCGCAGTCACGCGCATTGAGATCGTCAATGGAAGCGCATTGCCCGCCTGGTGGACGACCGTGCAGTCCGGGTACGACCGCAACGCGACTGGAAAAGCGGTGAGTAAAGGCATTGAAATCGCTCGTGAATACACCGCCACGAATGGCCGACCCCTTGACACGATTACCGTGGGCGATGAAATCGACGTCCATCTCAAGTTGCGTGCGATAGATGCGGACGACGTGAGCAATATCGCAATCGTCGATCTCTTGCCGGGCGGATTCGATCCGGTGGAAACGCCACCCGTGATCGATGCCGATGCGAGTGATGATGATCGCGCCGGCAGCAGCTTCGGCGGCGATGAACAATGGCGTCCGCGCATCGGTCAGCCGGGTTCGACGTTCCAGCCTGTGCATGCGGAGGTGCGTGAAGATCGCGTTGTCCTGTACGGCACGGCGAGCAGCAACGTCAAGGAGTTCGTCTACCGCATTCGTGCGACCAACTCAGGCCGTTTCGCCGTGCCGCCGGCGTTCGCTGAATCGCTATACGACCGTCGCATTCAGGCGCAATCGGCCGGCGGCGCGACGCTCGACGTAGCGCGCGCAAGATAAGCGCGTGTGGATAGCCGCCTATGTTCGAAAAACGTCGCTGGCATCACTGGCTCGCGGGTGTGCTTTTCGCGGTCGCCATGCTCGCAGGCATCCGACTGTGGCCGCATCCGGCGCTTGCCGACTGGAAGCCGACGTCCACAGCCGTGTATGACGATCACGGCCGGCTTTTGCGGCTCACGCTCGCGAAGGACGACCGTTATCGCCTGTGGACGCCGCTGGAGCGCGTGTCGCCCCAGTTGGTCGATGCCGTCCTGCTGCATGAAGACCGTTGGTTTCGCTGGCATCCCGGTTTCAGCCCGTACGGACTTCTGCGCGGCGCGTGGGTCACTTACGTAGGTGGCGGCCATCCCCAGGGAGGATCGACCATCACGATGCAGCTCGCGCGCTCGCTGTGGCGGATCAATACGCGCACTCCGTGGGGCAAGGTTCGGCAAGTCGCGCGCGCATTGCAACTCGAGCTTTGCTATTCGAAACGGCAAATCCTCGAAGCCTATCTGAACGACGTTCCTTACGGACGCAACGTGGAAGGCGCCGCGGCCGCGAGCCTGATTTATTTCGACAAGACAGCCGAGCGTCTGACGCCGCCCGAAGCGTTGACGCTGGCGGTGATTCCGCAGGACCCGGCGCGGCGCGTGCGCGCGGGGCATACGCAGATCGCACCGCCGTTGATGTCGGCACGCAATCGGTTGTACGAGCGCTGGCTTTCACGCCATCCTGGGGACGCCGCGCAGCGGGCGCTGTTTACGCTGCCGCTTTCGCTGCGTCCGCTGTCGAGCTTGCCTTTCGAAGCGCCGCATGCTGTCGATCAGGCGCTCGCCGAGCGCAGTGCGTGGAGCATTGGCGACGACGGCGACGCAGCGAGACTCGACACGACCGTCGATCTCGACATGCAACACACGGTGGAACGACAGATCGGCCGATACGTTCTGCGCTTCGGTTCGCACGGCGTGCGCAATGCCGCCGCAATCCTCGTCGATACACGCGACATGAGCGTGAAGGCCTTGGCCGGCTCGGCGAATTTCGCGGATCGATCGATCCACGGTCAAGTGAACGGTACGTCGGCTCTACGCTCGCCGGGGTCGACGCTCAAGCCGTTCATCTACGCGCTCGGTTTCGATCAGGGCGTTCTGCACCCGCAGACCGTATTGCGCGATGTGCCGACTTCGTTCGGTCCCTATGCGCCGGAGAATTTCGATGGCGGTTTCCTCGGGCCGATTACGGCAAGCGATGCACTGAATCGCAGCCGCAACGTGCCTGCCGTGTGGATCGCAGCGCAGTTGAAAGATCCTGATCTGTACGAGTTCCTGCAGTCGGCAGGCGTGCGACGCATGGCGAGCGCTCAGCACTATGGCCTGTCGCTCGTGCTGGGAGGGGGGGAAGTGACGATGCAGGATCTGGCAAGTCTCTATGCGGCGCTCGCAAATGGCGGACTCCATGAACCGCTGCGCCTGCGCACAACTCGGCCCCGCGCGATGCCCAAGCGCCTTTTGAGCGAGCAAGCCAGCTTCATGACCATGGATATTCTTCGGCAACATCCGCGACCCGACGACACGAGTGGGGCCGCGTCGTCGGGGGTGCCGGTGTACTGGAAAACAGGCACGTCCTGGTCATTTCGCGATGCCTGGACCGCAGGCATCTTCGGACCGTATGTACTCGTCGTGTGGGTCGGCAATTTCGACAATTCGAGCAATGCCGCTTTCATTGGCGTCGACGCAGCGGCGCCGCTTTTCTTTCAGATCGTCGATGCAATGCAGGCGGAGTTTCCCATTGCGAAGGCCGAGCGGCGAGCACCCGCGAATCTCAAACGCGTGCGCGTCTGTCTTGCGAGCGGTGACCTTCCGAACGAGTGGTGCCCGCAGCAGGGATGGACCTGGTTCATCCCCGGCAAATCGCCGATCCGTGTAAGCACCGTTCATCGTCGCATCGTGATAGATGATGCAACTGGACAACCTGCCTGCCCGCCGTACGCAGACAAGCGCACGCACACGGAAGTGTACGAGTTCTGGCCCTCCGACTTGCAGAAGGTGTTTGCTAGCGCAGGGATGCCGCGACGCAGCGTCCCTTCGAATCCGGCATGCCGCGACAGCGGCCTGATGCTGGACGATGCGCCGAAAATGCTGTCGCCGTCGCGCGCTACCACGTATGCGCTTCGACTCCATCATGGGGAATCGGGGCGCATCGCCTTCACCGCAACGGCGGCCGCCAGCGTGCACACCTTGTACTGGTTCGTGGACGATGCGTTCATCGGTAGCGCTGCGGCGCGCGAGACACTCTTCTGGCAACCGTCCGTGGCAGGCGAATATACGGTGCGTGTGGTCGACGATCAAGGGCGCAGCGATGCGCGTCCTTTGAGAGTGGCGTTGACCGAGTGAAGCAAGACTCCGCTCGAGCCTTGCCGCGCGATCAGCCGAAGAGGGCAATGCCCAGAACCACGATCATCAGAAGCGCGAGCATCCATGCCGCCGCGGCGTTCGTGCCGCCTTTGCGGCACAGCTCGTATTCCAGCGAGCTGCCGGATGAACCCTGGTTGCGAAGTTTGCCGATGCTCCTTAGCACATGTTCCCGGTAGAGAAGATTGCCGGAGAGTCCCAGCGCGAACGAAATCGCGTACGACACAAAGCCGCCAGCCCCATCTCCCAGCGAACCGACGGCGAACCGAAGCAGGACAGCAGCCGCGAACAACGCTCCAGCTTGCCAGTACATCTTTCGATAGACGAGCCAAATTGGACCGATCACGAACGCGGCTCCGTTCCATGTACATCTTGGCTGCCCGCGTTTGTTCAGAAAGGACCATTTGTACGCGTAGTACTTCGCGTTCTTTCCGACGAAGAGAGCGACGTCCGGTTCGAGCGTGGGCGACTGTATCTCGGTGTTGATTTGAGGCACGTCTAGTTGATGTTCGGTTGGTTCCATGATGCTTGCCTCGAGTGTGCGGTCCTTTCGTATGTCCGGTCGCGAGCATTGCAGCATGCTGCGCTGTTGTCCACGGTGCCGTATGGCTTTTGCGGAAATTTGAAGAAATTGCGCATCGGCTGCTAGATCGAGCGAATCGGCGATTGCTATGCTTTCATGATTCGGTATCCGAAGAAATAGCGATGCGATGAATCACTTCATTCATCGTAATGAAGAAAAAGCAATGTCCAACATCAATCAACCGTCTACTCCTAAAAGATATCCGGCGCGACTGTCATTCTTCAAAAGGACGGCGCCCAGTCGGTTCGTATCCAGAGTGATGCACAAGGCGCTGCGCAGATTCCAGCCGATATGGCGAATGACAGCAAGGTGCTTCTGATCATCAAGAAGGCTGGTTATTCCGATCTGGTCGCCAGGTGCCCATGCGCTGGACTGTCCTATGCGCTGAGTCCGGTGATGAAGAATCTGGATGGCATGCGCGTCGTGCTTACATGGGGACAGCGCCCGCGCGATCTCGATCTGCACGTGTCCTATCCGCAGAATCACGTCTACTTTCAACACTAAGCCGGGGACGACGCCAATCTGGATGTCGACCACACGGATAGCTACGGTCCGGAAACCATCACGCTCGATCACAAGCGTTCCGGCCAGACCTACGTCTTCGCCGTGCACGATTTCAGCAACGAGAGCAACCCCGCGTCGTCGGAGCTTGCGAACAGCGAGGCAAGGGTGTTCGTGTATGTCGGCCAGTCGCTGGTTCGAACGTTCAGCGTGCCGCGTCAGGCGGGCAATCTGTGGACCGTGTTCCGCGTCAACGGCGAGGGCGAGATTCAGGACATCAACACCATGCGCGGCGTGACGGTCAGAGCGAGCGAGGTGCTCGGCACCATCGACAACTACAACGACGAGCAGTTGAGAATCGTGCCGGCCAATCAGGACTATGTCGACGCGGCCCGCGCGAGCCTGATCAACAAGGACGGCGAGCGTGCCTATCACGCAGGCAACTTCGACGACGCTATCTGGCTGTACCGCGAGGCGATCAGCTTCAATCCGGAATTCGGCCAGGCGTACAGCAATCTCGGGCTCGCCTTCCAGAAGGCCGGACGTGCTGCCGAAGCCATCTGGGCCAATCGCAAGGCGATCGCGCTGGCGAATGGAGCGACGGCCGCGACGGTCCGCGCCAGTTCGTACTACAACATCGGCCGCATCTATGAGGACGCCGGCCAGTTCACCGACGCATTGAGCAACTACCGCGCAGCGCGACGCGAAAAGTCGAATCCGGTCTACGACGCCGCCATTACGCGCGTCAGCAATCGCTAAATCCGTTCAATCCAGGCCCCGGCATCGCGCCGGGGCCCGCATCGCTCATCACATGTACAAGAAAGCTCTCGCGGCGATGCTCATGGCATTCGCCGCGATGTCGTCGCACGCGGCAGGTCCGGTTTCGGTCGCCATCGGCGATCGCGGGACGTGGCCGATATCCATCGATAGTACGGAGAACTTCGATCTCGCTTCGCGCGCCGAACTTCTCGCATTCGGCAAAGCGCTGGCCGATAGCGAACAACTGTCAGACGCCGAGTTGCAGAGCCGGCTGAAGGTGAAATCGTTCGATCGGGCATCGGTCGATCGTATCCGGGGCCGTTATTGGAAGCGTCTGACCGGAAACTATCTGAACGCTTCGGCGAATTGCACGCCGAGTGCTCCGTTTTGCGTAAAGGTGCATGGCGAGGCTGACTTCGTGAACGCGGCCAAAGCCTTCGCAGTCCCGGCGGATAGTCCGTATCGCGCGTGGTCATCGCAGGCTCGGACGTTTCACAACACGTATCTCGACGAACTGCTGAGACTGGCCGCGCTCTTTCCGAAGGTCAGCAGTGAGATCGACACGTATTCGTCGCGCGAGATCGACGGCAACGAGTTCGCCGACCGCACCTTCCTGCTCACCTTCGACGATGGCCCGACCACCGCCGGCGGCACAACCGACGCGTTGCTGCGGACGTTGCGAGACGCTCGCTTGAATGGCGTGTTCTTCACGCTCGGGACGCGGTTGCAAACGCGCTTGCAGCAGGCGGGTGTGTCGTCGATGGCGTATGCCTATCGCGGCATGTGCGTCGGCGCGCATGGCTGG
This sequence comes from Caballeronia sp. LZ028, assembly GCF_031451415.1. Lineage (NCBI taxonomy): Bacteria > Pseudomonadati > Pseudomonadota > Betaproteobacteria > Burkholderiales > Burkholderiaceae > Caballeronia > Caballeronia sp. LZ028. Next base: position 1,309,547 of record NZ_JARUXN010000001.1, read on the forward strand.
GAGCATCGTTCGCACGCAACCTGGCCGTCGTGGGAAGAGTCGGTGGCGCGGAGCATCGGGCTGGCGCAGGCGAATCTGCCGGACAGTTTCGTTCCGCTCTTCGGGCCGCCCTATGGTCAACGCCGAGCGGACAGCGGCGACTTCTTCGCATCGCAAGGCCTGCGTGTGGCGCTCTGGAATATCGATTCGCAAGACTGGAACGAGAAGGTGAGCGCGGATGAAGTCAAACAGCGCGTGCTCACGCTCATGCTGCTGTGGCGACGCGGAATCATTCTTTTCCACGATATTCATCCGAAGGCGCAGGTTGCGGTGCCCTGGTTGCATGACCGGTTGACGGCATCGGGTGTGCAGTGGATGGATTGCAAGAGGGTTGGTCGCGACGAACGCCGATTGATCGCGCTGATTGTTTGAACCAACGACAGGCGGCGATGCGGTCAAAGGACGTCAAATGAAAAGAAGAAAGTTTATTGCCCTCACGGTATCGATGCCTTTCGCTCTCAGCGGGTGCCTGACATCCGGATTGAACGAGGAAGCAAAGTCGCCCGATTACTACAGGTACGCGGAAACGATAAGCAGTGTGCTTATCTCGGCTGACCAGAAGACGCTAGTGTTTCTTGGTAAGAATTATCACTGTATTTTCGATGCGCCGGATCACTTCGTGGATGTCCTTCAGTCACCCTTTCACGCCGGAATGACCGCAGATGTCAATCAGTTCTACGTAGACGGAGACAGCAATGTCAGCGGTTCCTTCGTCTTGAATCTCGACAAGGCGGCGAGCTTCAGCGAAGAGCAGAAGGAGGAACTGGGAAATCTTGGAATCGATCCGCAACGCCGGTCTCTCTCGTTCAGGCTTAGCGGGCGGCGATATGACGCGAAAGGTTTCGACCGGTCGAAGGTCAATCCCATGCTGCTGAACCAGTCTTATGAAGTCTCCGTCAGGGAGCAGCATTACTCCAATGCGAAGAAAGTCATCCTGCTGGCGACGCCCGTGACCGTGGCGGCAGATGGCGCGCTGATGATCCTCGCCATTCCATTGTTGCCTGTGCTCTATGTGGTCTTTATGCGGAACTTTCGTGTGATGTGACGCCCGGCTGATCAGATCGACTCGGGCTCACTCACGCAAGGCACGAAGCATTAGCGCCCGCCTATCCAAGGCGGGCGTTTTTTTACACCATTTTTACACCCCGCCTCCCACTCTTTTCCCGCCCTTTACGTCCATTTTCTTAATCTCCACCTTGTCCTGAACCGCACAAGGGGAGAACACCAAAATGGACCTGATTTACCTCGCCGGCATCGTCCTGTTCTGGGGACTTTGCGTGGCGCTCACGCGCGGCTGCGAGCGACTCGGCCGCCGCGCGACGGGAGGGCGTCCATGAGCGCCTGGATGCTGTGGCTCGCGGCGGCTTCCACGCTGCTGCTCTTCGTGTATCTCGTGTACGCGCTTCTGCGTGCGGAGGATCTCGAATGAACGCCAACACCTTCATGCAGACGGCGCTCTTCATCGTCGTGCTGATTGCGCTGGCCATTCCGCTCGGCCGCTATATCTCGAACGTGCTCGACGGATCGTCCGTTATCGTGCGCAAGATCGGACGCCCGATCGAATCGATGCTCTATCCCATCGCCGGCGTCGATCCCGAATCCGAGATGTCATGGAAGCATTACGCGCTCGCCGTGATGCTCTTCAACGTGCTCGGCGCGCTCGTGCTGTATGCGCTGCTGCGCCTGCAGGGCACGCTGCCCGCCAATCCGCAAGGCATGGCCGGCATGACGCCCGATGCCGCATTCAACACCGCCATCAGCTTCGTGACCAACACGAACTGGCAGGACTACGGCGGCGAAAGCACGCTCGGCTATCTCGCGCAGATGCTCGGCCTGACCGTGCAGAACTTTCTCTCGGCGGCGACGGGCATCGCGGTCGTCATCGCGCTGATTCGCGGCTTCAAGCGGCATAGCGCTCAGACCATCGGCAACTTCTGGGTCGACCTCACGCGCACGACGCTCTACATCCTTGCGCCGCTTGCCGTCGTGTTCGCGCTCGTCTTCGTGAGCCAGGGCGCGATCCAGAACTTCAGGGCGTATCAGGACGTATCGACGCTGCAGGTCACCACATATCAGACGCAATCCACCGACGCGCAAGGCAAGCCCGTCACGCAGACGCTCAAGGCCGACAAACAGACGCTGCCGATGGGGCCGGTCGCCTCGCAGGAAGCGATCAAGATGCTCGGCACGAATGGCGGCGGTTTCTTCAACGCGAACTCCGCGCATCCGTACGAGAACCCGACGCCGTTCTCGAACTTCATGCAGATGCTCGCGATGCTGATCATCCCGGCTGCGCTGTGCGTCGTGTTCGGGCGCACGGTCGGCGACAGGCGTCAGGGCTATGCCGTGCTCGCGGCGATGACCATCGCGTTCGCCGTCGCGTGCTGGGGCGAGATTGCATCGGAGCAGGCCGGCAATCCGCTTTACGCGTCGCTCAAGGTCGATACGCAAGCGTCCACGCTACAGGCCGGCGGCAACATGGAAGGCAAGGAAACGCGCCTTGGCATCGCGCAATCGGGCATCTTCACGGTCGCGACGACGGCCGCATCGTGCGGCGCGGTCTCCAGCATGCACGATTCGCTGACGCCGCTCGGCGGCCTCGTGCCGATGCTGCTGATCCAGCTCGGCGAAGTGATCTTCGGCGGCGTCGGTTCCGGTCTCTACGGCATGCTCGCGTTCGCGTTGCTCGCGGTGTTCGTCGCGGGTCTGATGATCGGCCGCACGCCCGAGTATGTCGGCAAGAAGATCGAATCGTTCGAGATGAAGATGGTCTCCATCGTCATTCTGCTTACGCCGCTATTGGTGCTGCTGGGCACATCGATCGCCGTGCTGAGCGCGGCGGGCACGGCGGGCATCGCGAATCCGGGCGCGCACGGCTTCTCCGAAGTGCTTTACGCGTTCAGCTCCGCCGCCAACAACAACGGCAGCGCGTTCGCGGGCCTTTCGGTGAACACGCCGTTCTATAACTCGATGCTCGCCATCGCGATGTGGTTCGGCCGCTTCGGTTCGCTCATTCCGATCCTCGCCATCGCGGGCTCGCTCGCCGCGAAGAAGCGTCTCGCCGTGACAGCGGGCACCTTGCCGACCCACGGACCGCTCTTCGTCGTGCTCCTGCTCGGCACGCTCCTTCTGGTCGGCGCGCTCACGTATGTGCCGGCGCTCGCGCTCGGGCCCATCGTCGAGCACGTCACGATGATCGCAAGCCATTGATTTCCGAGGACAGCATGAATCAAGAGAATCAAACGCCGCTGCATCGCCCGGAGAATCTCGGGCAGGCGCGCACAGCGGCACGTTCGATGTTCGATCCGGCGCTCGTGAAGCCGGCGATCGTCGATTCGTTCAGGAAGCTCGCGCCGCGCACGCAGTTGCGCAATCCGGTGATGTTCTGCGTCTACGTCGGCAGCATTCTGACGACGGTGCTCTGGCTCGCCGCGCTCGCCGGCCAGGCGGAAGCGCCCGCGGGCTTCATCCTCGCGATTGCGCTGTGGCTGTGGTTCACGGTGCTCTTCGCGAACTTCGCCGAAGCGCTCGCGGAAGGGCGCTCGAAGGCGCAGGCGGCATCGCTGCGCCAGGCGAAGCACAACGTGATGGCGAAGAAGCTCAACGAGCCGCATCCGAAATCGCCGATCCGCATCACGACGTCCACGGAATTGCGCCGCGACGATGTCGTGCTCGTCGAAGCGGGCGACGTGATTCCCGCCGACGGCGACGTGATCGAAGGCGTCGCGTCGGTCGACGAATCCGCGATCACGGGCGAATCCGCGCCGGTGATCCGCGAGTCGGGCGGCGATTTCTCGTCGGTGACGGGCGGCACGCGCGTGCTTTCCGACTGGATCGTCGTGCGCGTATCGGTGAATCCGGGCGAGGCGTTTCTCGACCGCATGATCGCGATGGTCGAAGGCGCGAAGCGTCAGAAGACGCCGAACGAAATTGCGCTGACGATCTTGCTCGTCGCGCTGACGCTCGTGCTGCTCTTCGCGACCGCGACGCTGCTGCCGTTCTCGATGTTCTCCGTCGAGGCGGCGAAGCAGGGCCACGTCGTCACGATCACCGCGCTCGTCGCGCTGCTCGTGTGCCTGATTCCGACGACGATCGGCGGGCTGCTGTCCGCGATCGGCGTCGCGGGCATGAGCCGCATGATGCAGGCGAACGTGATCGCGACGTCGGGCCGCGCGGTCGAAGCGGCCGGCGACGTCGACGTGCTGCTGCTCGACAAGACCGGCACGATCACGCTCGGCAATCGCCAGGCGTCGACGTTCGTGGCGGCGCCCGGCGTGGCCGAGCGCGATCTCGCGGACGCGGCGCAACTCGCATCGCTCGCCGATGAAACGCCGGAAGGCCGCAGCATCGTCGTGCTGGCGAAGCAGCGCTTCAATATCCGCGAGCGCGACATGGCGACGTTGCACGCGACCTTTCTCGCGTTCAGCGCGCAGACGCGCATGAGCGGCGTGGATCTGCCGAATCGCGAGATCCGCAAGGGTTCCGCCGATGCGTTGAAGCGTTACGTCGAAGAACGCGGCGGACGTTTTCCGCAGGAAGTGCAGCATGCCGTCGATGAAGTCGCGCGGCGCGGCAGCACGCCGCTCGTGGTGGCCGAGCGCGTGAACGATACGACGCGCGCGCTGGGCGTGATCGAGCTGAAGGACATCGTGAAGGGCGGCATCAAGGAGCGCTTCGCGGAGCTGCGCAAGATGGGCATCAAGACGGTGATGGTGACGGGCGACAACCGGCTGACGGCTGCTGCCATCGCGGCGGAAGCGGGCGTCGACGACTTTCTCGCCGAAGCGACGCCGGAAGCGAAGCTGGCGACGATCCGCGCGCATCAGTCCGAGGGGCGTCTCGTCGCGATGACGGGTGACGGCACCAACGATGCGCCCGCGCTCGCGCAGGCCGACGTCGCGGTGGCGATGAACACGGGCACGCAGGCCGCGAAGGAAGCGGGCAACATGGTCGATCTCGATTCGAACCCGACGAAGCTCATCGAGATCGTGGAGATTGGCAAGCAGATGCTGATGACGCGCGGCTCGCTGACGACGTTTTCCATCGCCAACGACGTCGCCAAGTACTTCGCGATCATCCCGGCCGCGTTTGCGACGACGTATCCGCAGTTGCGCGTGCTGGACGTGATGCATCTGGCGTCGCCATCGTCGGCGATTCTGTCGGCGGTGATCTTCAATGCGCTCATCATCGTGTTTCTGATTCCGCTCGCGTTGAAGGGCGTGAAGTATCGCGCTTTGGGCGCCGCGTCGTTGTTGCGACGGAACCTGCTGATTTACGGGCTGGGCGGCATCGTGTTGCCGTTTCCGTTCATCAAGCTCATCGATATGGTCATTACCGCTCTTGGCTGGAGTTGAACATCATGAAGAATCTGTTGCGTCCCATGCTGGTGTTGTTCGTCGCGTTGACTGTCGTGACGGGCGTGGTGTATCCGGCGGTCGTCACCGCGATCGGACAGGCGGCGTTTTCGCATCAGGCGAATGGGAGTTTGATCGAGCGCGATGGGCGTCTCATGGGCTCGGAGATCATCGGGCAGCAGTTCGATGCGCCTCGGTATTTCTGGGGGCGTTTGTCGGCTACTGCGCCGAATCCTTATAACGCGGGGAGTTCTAGTGGCTCCAATTTCGGGCCGACCAATCCGGCGCTCGCCGATGAGATCAAAGCGCGCATTGCCGCCTTGCACGATGCCGATCCGGGGAATGAGGCGGCTGTTCCCGTCGATCTGGTGACTTCGTCCGGGAGCGGGCTCGATCCGGAAATCAGTCCGGCGGCTGCGGCGTATCAGGTTTCGCGGGTCGCGAAGGCGCGGGGGATGTCGGTGGCTCGCGTTGAAGCGCTTGTCGCTCAAGCTACTAGCGGGAGGCAGTTTGGAGTGCTCGGAGAGTCTCGGGTGAATGTGCTTAAATTGAATCTTGCGTTGGATGGGGAGTAGTTGGGGGCGCTTGGCTTGGTTTCGCCGGATCCCGTTTTGCTCTCGGTCTATTAGCACTGCCCCTGTGCGGGGCGGCAGTCACTTTCTTTGCTGCTGCAAAGAAAGTAACCAAAGAAAGCAGCTTTTCAGGCCCGCGGTCACACGCAATTTGGGTAGTTCTCTCGTCCAAGGTGGCACTCGCCTAAAGAGTGCCCTCAAAGGACTAACGGGGCTTGGATCGCGCGCGGTCTGCCGCCCGAATGCGTCGAGCGCGCTGGTTCAGCACGAAAGAGCTTCGGCACAGCGCTACGCGCTGCCGCCGGGTATGCAAGGGAAACCAACGTGCGGCACTTGCGGAGAGATGGAGACGTTAGTAAAGCAGCAAATGCATCCCCGATTGACCGGTCGGCCGCGAAGCGGGCTGGAGCTATTTGGTGCTGAACCAGTTTGTTGTGTGGTGCGATGTGACAGACCGTGCGCGAGCCAAGCCCGATTAGGTGTTTGAGGGCACTCCTTAGGCAGCCCACGATGGACGAGAGGACTACCCAAATTGCGTGTGACCGCGGGCGTATCGGGAGCTGCTTTCTTTGGTTACTTTCTTTGCAGCAGCAAAGAAAGTGACTGCCGCCCCGCACAGGGGCAGTGCTAACAGACCGACACGAAAACGGGATCCAGCGAAATCGCAAGCGAACCACCACAACAAGCGCCAGCAAGAACCCCAAAAAAAACCATGCCCCGCCCAACCCCAGAAGAACTCCTCGACAAACTCCACCGCGAGGAAGAAAAACGCGAGCGCGGCAGACTGAAGATTTTCTTCGGCGCATCGGCGGGCGTAGGCAAGACCTTCGCGATGTTGCAGGCCGCACGCCGCCGCCGCGATGAAGGCGTGGAAGTAGTCGTCGGCCTGGTCGAAACGCATGGCCGCAAGGAAACCCTTGCACTGGTCGAAGGCCTCGAAACGCTCCCGCCCGCGCGCATCGAACACCGCGGACGTCTGCTCGCCGAATTCGACCTCGACGCCGCGCTCGCCCGAAAACCGCAACTCATCCTCGTCGACGAACTCGCGCACTCGAACGTGCACGGCTCGCGCCACATGAAGCGCTGGCAAGACGTGCAAGAACTGCTCGACGCGGGCATCGACGTCTATACGACCGTCAACGTCCAGCACCTCGAAAGCCTCAACGACATCGTCGGGCGCATCACCGGCATTCGCGTCTGGGAGACCGTGCCCGATCGCATCTTCGACCTCGCCGATGAAGTCACGCTCGTCGACCTGCCGCCCGAAGAACTGCTCGACCGTCTGCGCGAAGGCAAGGTCTACCTGCCGGCGCAGGCCGAGCACGCCGTGCGCAACTTTTTTCGCAAGGGAAATCTGATCGCGCTGCGCGAACTCGCCTTGCGCCGCACGGCCGATCGCGTCGACGCGCAAATGCGCGAATACCGCGCCGATCAGTCGATCGAACGCATCTGGCGCGCGCGCGAACGGCTCATCGCGTGCATCGGCCCGGGACCGGAAAGCGCGACGCTCGTGCGCGCGGCCGCGCGGCTCGCCACGGCGCTCAAGGCCGACTGGCTCGCGGTGTACGTCGAGACGCCGAAGCTGCAGCGCCTCTCCGACGATCAGCGCCGCCGCACGCTCGACGCGCTCAAGCTCGCCTCCGAACTCGGCGCGGAAACCGTCACGCTCGATGGCGCCGATGCCGCCGCGACGCTCATCGACTACGCGCACATGCGCAACGTGTCGAAGCTCGTGGCGGGCGCGTCGGCGAGCGCGGGATGGCGGCGTCTCATCGCTCGGCCGGTGAGCGAGCGCATCATCCGGCAAGGATCCGATATCGACGTGACGCTCGTGTCGACCGGCACACGCGACGAGCCACGCCGCACGATCACGCAAGCGTTCGGCACCTGGCGCGACGGCGCGCACTCGCCGCCGCGCGCCTATCTTCATGCGCTCGCGATCGGCGGCGGCATCACGCTCGTCGCCGACATGCTCGCCGCCCGTCAGTTCGCAATCACGAATCTCGTGATGCTCTATCTGCTCGGCGTGATCTTCGCGGCCGTGCGGCTCGGGCGCGGTCCCGGCGTGATGCTGTCGTTTCTGTCGGTCGCCGCGTTCGACTTCTTCTTCGTGCCGCCCGAGCTGTCTTTCTCCGTGACGGACACGCAGTATCTGCTCACGTTCCTCGTCATGCTGCTGACCTCGCTCACGATCAGTCATCTGACGTCGAGCCTGCGGCGCGAGGCGCGCATCGCATCGCAACGCGAGCGGCGCACGGGCGCGATGTACGCGATGACCAAGGAACTCGGCGCCGCGTTGATGACCGAGCAGATCATCGAGATCGGCACGCGCCACGTCGCGGAAGTGTTTCAGGCGAAGGTCGTGATGCTCCTGCCCGACGCCGCCGAGAAAGTGCGGCAGAAAGTGGACGAACCGAATCCCGATGTGACGCTCGATGCCGCGCGTCTCGATCTCGACATCGCGCAATGGGTCTACGACCAGCAGAAACCGGCCGGACGCGGCACCGAGACCTTGCCCGCGAGCCAGGCGCTTTATCTCCCGCTCAAGGCGCCGATGCGCACGCGCGGCGTGCTCGCGCTCGTGACCGGGCGCGAAGCCGAACTCGCGGTGCCCGAGCAGCGCCGCATGATCGAAACGTTCGCGTCGCAGATCGCGCTTGCGCTGGAACGCGTGCATTACGTCGAAATCGCGCAGGACGCGCTCGTCAACATGGAATCGGAGCGCCTGCGCAACTCGCTTTTATCCGCGATATCGCACGATCTGCGCACGCCGCTCACGTCGATCGTCGGCTTCGCTTCGGTGCTGGAGGAAGAGGCGCGGGAAGCAGGCGGCCAGAGCGAGGCATCGCAGGAACTCGTGCACGCGATCCACGAAGAAGCGCTGCGCATGAGCGGCCTCGTGATCAATCTGCTCGACATGGCGCGTCTGCAGGCGGGCGCGATCCGGCTGAATCGTCAATGGTCGATGCTCGAAGAAACCGTGGGCGCCGCGCTCGCGAGTTCGCGCCGCGTGCTCGCCGGGCGTCCCGTACAGACGCGCGTGCCGGCGAACTTGCCCTTGCTGCAACTCGACGCCGTGCTGATGGAGCGTCTCTTCGCCAACCTGCTGGAAAACGCCGCGAAGTACACGCCGCCCGCGACGCCGATCCGCATCGGCGCCGCGCTCGCGCACGACGGCGATGCGCGCTTCGTGCGCGTGTGCATCGACGATGAAGGGCCGGGCGTGCCGGCCGGCATGCAGAACCGTCTCTTCGACAAGTTCACGCGCGGCGAGAAGGAATCGGCGCAACCGGGCATCGGGCTCGGTCTCGCCATCTGCCGCGCGATCGTCGAGGCGCATGGCGGGCACATCGGCGTCGAGAATCGCGCGGACGCGAACGGGCGCATTCTCGGCGCACGATTCTGGTTCACGCTGCCGGCCAACGATGCGCCGCCCGAAGAATTGCCGCCCGACGAGGATGTCGACTCGAAGGCGGCCGCGCCGGGAACGGACGATGTCTGACGCGGCGAATTATGATGTCGGCTCACGAGCAAACTGAAAACCAACGATGAGCCAACCGACTTTGAACGGCGAGCGCGTGCAGCTTCGTCCGCTGCAACGCGAGGATCGCGCCGCCTTGCTCGATGCAGCCGCCGACGGCGAACTCTGGAATCTGAGCGTGACGGTCGTGCCGAACGAAGACACCATCGATCGTTATATCGACACCGCACTCGCGGGCCGCGATGCCGGCACCGTGATGCCGTTCGTGATCGTGCGCGCCAGCGATGCGCGCGTCGTCGGCAGCACGCGTTACTGGAAGATCGACCGCGTGAACCGCAAGCTCGAAATCGGACATACGTGGCTCGCGGCATCGACGCAGCGCACGGGCATCAACACGGAAGCGAAGTTTCTGCTGCTCGCGCACGCGTTCGAAGCAATGCGTTGCGTGCGCGTGCAGTTCACCACCGACGAGCTCAATGCGAAATCGCGCGCGGCGATACTCGGCGTCGGCGCGAAACAGGAAGGCATCGTGCGGCACGAGCGCATCATGCCCGATGGCCGCAAGCGCAATTCGGTGCGCTTTTCGATCATCGACGACGAATGGCCCGACGTCAAAGCGATGCTGCTCGCCAAGCTCACGCGTCGAGCGTAGCGCGCGCCTTCAGCGCTTTCACGCGCGCCTTCATGAACGCGACGAAGCGGCGCGTGACGGTGTCGTCGCGTTCGTCTTGCCATGCAAGTCCGACGCGCCAGCGCGCCGCTCGATCGCGCAATGTCAGCACGCGCGCATCGCGCAGCAAGTACTGCGCGCGCGATGGCAGGAACGCCGCGCCCACGCCGCCCGCCACCGATGCGAGCACGGACTGGATATCGTCCGCTTCCTGAATCACGCGCGGCGCGAAATCGTGCTCCGCGCACCAGCGATCGATCTGCGCAGCAAGCCCCGGCCCGCGCCCACGCGACAGCGCGATGAATCCCGGTTCGTTCAGTTCGTTCAGATTCGCGGGCAGACGCTTGTAGCGCGTGTGCTCGGGCACGGCGAGCGCGAGCGTTTCATCGAGCACGGTGAAGCCGGAAAGCCCGGCGCTCGCGGGCATCCGCATGAATCCGACATCGAGCTTGTTCGCGAGGATGCGGCGCGTCTGTTCGTGCGACGAGAGATCGTGCAGCGTGATGCTCACGTCCGGATTCAGCGCGCCGAATTCGGCGATCAGCTTCGGCACATGCGTGAGCGTCGACAGGCACAAGCCGACGCGCAGAAATCCGCGCGCGCCGCTCGCGGCTTCGCGTGCGCGGGCCAGCACGGCGTCGGCGTCGCGCACGAGCGCTTGCGCATCGCCGATGAAGCCCGCGCCGAACGTCGTCAGATCCGCGCCGTGGCGTCCGCGTTCGAAGAGGCGCGCGCCGAGGCTTTCTTCGAGCGACGCAATCTGCTTGCTGAGCGCAGGCTGGCTCAAGTGCAGCGCTTCGGCGGCACGGCCGAAATGACGCAATTCGGCGATGGTGAGAAAGGAGCGCAGGAGTTTCAATTCCATTTGGCGATCGAACACGTCGAAACATTCATTTTACTTATCGATTGCCGAGCGCTTCAATGAGGATACTCACTCGTCACATCGGGAGTTCCACTTGGATGCCGCATCGTTTCGTGTCGCCGTCATCGCGCTCGAATCGCGGAAGGGCGATGCCGCGCTCGACTGTCGATTCATCGCCGCAAAGCTCGCCTATGCCGCGCGCCAAGGCGTGTGGCTCGCGCTGTTTTCCCCTTCGGGTATCGACGATTCGCGCGCCGATCCGTTCGACGATCCGTCGATTCACGCGATCGCCGCCGCCGTCGATGAAAGCGGCGTCGCGGCGGGCGTCGGCTGGATCGAGCGCACCGAAGACGGCGGGCGCTTCGACAGCTACGCGATATGTTTTCCCGGCGGCGCGCGCGTGCGTCATCGCATGCCGCATCTCGCGCGACGCGGTTCGCACAGCGGCGATCGCCTCGGCGTATTCGACGCGCATCCGCTTGCGCACGAGACGGAGCGCACGACGGAGCGCACGACGGAACGCACGATGCCGCGCGGTTCGCTGCCGCTCAGTTTCGCGATCGTCGGCCGTCATCGATTGACGGGTTGAATCGCGCCTCCGCACGGCTTTTATGTCCCGATACAATCGGACGAACAGCCCGGCACGGAGGTTTCGCACATGGATTTGATCATTCGCCGCGCGGCGCTCGCTCACTCGCGCGAACTCGTCGACATCGGCATGGAGGCGGGGCGCATCGCCGCGATCGAGCGGCATCTTGCGGCCACCGCGCGCGAGGAAATCGATGCGAACGGCTCGCTCGTCACCGCGCCTTTCGTCGACGCGCACTTCCATATGGACGCGACGCTTTCCTACGGCCTGCCGCGCGTGAATGCGTCCGGCACGCTGCTCGAAGGCATCGCGCTATGGGGTGAATTGAAGCCGGATCTCACGCAGGAAGCGCTCGTCGAGCGCGCGCTGCAGTACTGCGACTGGGCCGTCGCGCGCGGATTGCTCGCGATCCGTTCTCATGTCGATGTGTGCGATCCGCGGCTTCTGGCCGTCGAAGCGCTCGTCGAAGTGAAACGGCGCGTGAAGCCGTATCTCGATCTGCAACTTGTCGCGTTTCCGCAGGACGGCGTGTTGCGCAGCCCGGGCGCGTTCGACAATCTGAAGCGCGCGATCGCGATGGGCGTCGATGTCGTCGGCGGCATTCCGCACTTCGAGCGCACGATGGCGGACGGCGCGGCATCGGTGAAGCTGCTGTGCGAATACGCGGCGGAGCAGGGCTTGCGCGTGGACATGCACTGCGACGAATCCGACGATCCGATGTCGCGCCACATCGAAACGCTCGCTGCGGAGACGCATCGGCTCGGCTTGCATGGACGCGTCACCGGCTCGCATCTCACGTCGATGCATTCGATGGACAACTACTACGTCAGCAAGCTCATTCCGCTGATGCGCGAGGCGGGCGTGAATGCAATCGCGAATCCGCTCATCAACATCACGTTGCAGGGGCGCTCGGATACTTACCCGAAGCGGCGCGGCATGACGCGCGTGCCGGAACTGATGGCGGCGGGCATCACGGTCGCGTTCGGGCACGACTGCGTGATGGATCCGTGGTACAGCCTGGGTTCGGGCGACATGCTCGACGTCGCGCACATGGGCTTGCACGTCGCGCAGATGACGGGCGTCGACGCGATGCGCGCGTGCTTCGATGCGGTCACGAAAAATCCTGCGCGGATTCTCGGGCTCGAAGGGTATGGCATCGAAGTGGGCTGCAACGCGGATTGCGTGGTGCTGGATGCGCGCGATCCTGTCGAAGCGATTCGGCTGCGGGCGGCGCGAACGGTTGTTGTCAGGCGCGGGAAGGTGGTGAGCCGGAGTCCGGCCGTGCGCGCGACGCTGGCGCTGGAAGGAAGGCCGGGGGAGGTGGATTTCAGGATCGAGAGGCGATAAAAAAAACCCGGTCCTCGCGGACCGGGTTTTCGCATCAATCGGCAGGAGGCGTCAATGCACCGTCGCGCCCGACATCCCGTTATGCCTCAACAACGCGTCGATATCCGGCTCGCGCCCACGGAACGCCTTGAACGATTCCATCGCCGGACGGCTGCCGCCGACTTCCAGAATCTCGCGACGATAACGCGTACCCGTGGTCGCATCGAGCACCGAACCGCTTCCGGCCTTCGCGGCTTCCTCGAACGCGGCGTACGCATCGGCGGATAAAACTTCTGCCCACTTGTAGCTGTAATACCCCGCCGCATACCCGCCCGCGAAAATATGGCTGAACGTATTCGGCCAGCGCGAGAAGGGCGCCTGCGGGATCACATGGAACTTCTCGTTGATCGCGCGTGCGAGATCGTTGACGTTCTGCGTCGCGTTGGCCGGATCGTAGGACGTGTGCAGCACCATATCGAACATCGAAAAGACGATCTGGCGCAGCGTGCCCAAACCGCTCTGGAAGTTCTTCGCGGCGAGCATCTTGTCGAACAGTTCGCGCGGCAGCGGCGCGCCGGTTTCGACGTGCGCGGACATGTCGGTCAACACGTCCCATTCCCAGCAGAAATTCTCCATGAACTGCGACGGCAGTTCGACCGCATCCCACTCCACGCCGTTGATGCCCGACACGCCCAGTTCGTCGATGCGCGTCAGCATGTGATGCAGCCCATGCCCGAATTCGTGGAACAGCGTGATGACTTCATCGTGCGTGAAGCATGCGGGTTTGCCGCCCACCGGCGCCGAAAAGTTGCAGGTGAGATAAGCAACCGGCGTCTGCACGCCGCCTTCGCCGCGCTTGTGACGCGAGCGCGCGTCGTCCATCCATGCGCCGCCGCGCTTGCCTTCGCGCGCGTAGAGGTCGAGATAGAACTGCGCGACGAGCGTGCCGTCCTTGTTCTCGACGCGGAAAAAGCGCACGTCCGGATTCCACACGGCGGCTTCGTCGCGGCGGATCGACACGTTGAAGAGCGTCTCCGTCACCTTGAAGAGACCCTTCAACACGGCTTCTTGCGGGAAGTATTGCTTCACTTCGTTTTCCGAGAACGAATAGCGCTTCTGACGCAGCTTCTCCGCCGCGTACGCGATGTCCCACGGCTGCAACTCGGGCATGCCGAGCTCGGTCGCGGCGAACGCGCGCAGTTCCATCCAGTCGTTTTCGGCGTAGGGGCGGGCGCGCTTCGCCAAGTCTTCGAGGAACGCGATGACCTGCGCGGGCGATTCCGCCATCTTCGGCGCGAGCGACACTTCCGCGAAGTTCTGATAACCGAGCGTCTTCGCTTCTTCCTCGCGCAGCTTCAGATGCTCGACGACGTTCGCTGTGTTGTCCCATTCGGCCTTGCCGTTGCCATAGGTCGCGCCGAGTTCGGACGCGCGCGTGACGTACGCGCGATACATCGCCTCGCGCATCGGACGATGCTCCGAATACTGCAGCACCGGGAAATACGACGGGAAATGCAGCGTGAACTTCCAGCCGTCCTTGCCGTCGCGTTGCGCGGCTTCGTGGGCGGCTTCGATCACGTCGTCGGGCAGACCGGCGAGATCGCTCTTCTGCGTGACGATGTACGCATAGGCGTTGGTCGAATCGAGGACGTGATCCGAAAACGCCTTCGACAGCGCCGCCTGTTCTTCCTGCAACTGCGCGAAACGCGGCTTGCGGTCTTCGGGTAATTCGGCGCCCGAGAGACGGAAATCGCGCAGCGAGTTTTCGAGGATTTTTTTGCGCTCGGCCGACAAGCCCGCGAATTCGGTACCGGCGGCGATCGCCTTGTACTTTTCGTAGAGCGCGAGATTCTGTCCGACGCTCGCCGAGAATTCGGTCACGCGCGGCAGGTTTTCAGCGTGGGCGGCGCGCAGTTCGGGCGTGTCGGCGACGGCGTTCAGATGGCCGACGATGCCCCACGCGCGCGACAATTTTTCCGATTCCTGCTCGACGGCCTCGACGACGTCTTTCCACGTCGCAGGCGTCTCGGGCGCGCTTGCACGGTCGACGGCGGCCTTGGCATTGGCAAGGAGCACATCGAGCGCGGGCGTGACGTGCGCCGGCTGAATCTCGCCGAAACGCGGAAGATCGGAGAAGTCGAGCAGCGGATTGGCCGCTGCCGCTTCGGACGTGATGGCTGACGTGGTATCGCTCATGGCTCTCCCGTGCTGATGTTGGATGACGCCGCACGGGTGTCGCGCCCCGCGCCGGCTCGTTCGGAGATTATTGGGGCGGGCGCGGCAAATTCCAATCGTTTGTTTTTAAGGGGCCGATTAAGGCAATGCCCGGCATTCCCCTACAACCCGCGGCCGCCCCGCGCCGCTCAAGCCTGCGCCGCGCGCTCGGCCGCTTCGATCGTGTTGACGAGCAGCATCGTGATGGTCATCGGGCCGACGCCGCCGGGCACCGGCGTGATATAGCCCGCCACTTCCTTCACGCCCGCGAAATCGACGTCGCCGCACAGCTTGCCTTCGTCGTTGCGGTTCATGCCGACGTCGATGACCGTCGCGCCCGGCTTCACCATGTCCGCCGTGAGGATGTCGCGGCGGCCGACCGCGGCGACGATCACATCGGCGTCGCGCGTATGTTTGGCGAGGTCGCGCGTCTTGCTGTGGCAGATCGTGACGGTCGAGCCCGCTTCGAGCAGGAGCAGCGCCATCGGCTTGCCGACGATGTTCGAGCGCCCGATCACGACGGCGTTCGCGCCTTTCAGGTCGATGCCGTGCGCTTCGAACATCTTCATCACGCCGTAGGGCGTGCACGGGCGAAAGAGCGGCTTGCCGGTCAGAAGCGCGCCCGCATTGGCGACGTGAAAACCGTCGACGTCCTTTTCCGGCGCGATCGCCTCGATGACCTTGTGGCTGTCGATGTGGGCGGGCAGCGGCAGTTGCACGAGGATGCCGTGGATCGACGCATCGGCGTTGAGCTTTTCGATGTGCGCGAGCAGTTCGTTTTCGGCGAGCGTCGCGGGGAAACGGTCCATCACCGAGTGCAGGCCGTTGTCCTGGCAGGCCTTCACCTTGTTGCGCACGTAGACTTCGCTCGCCGGATTGTCGCCGACGAGCACGACGGCCAGGCCCGGCTTGTGTCCACGGGCGGAGAGGGCGGCGGCGCGCCGGGCGACATCGGCGCGAAGGGTCTTGGATAGGGCGTTGCCGTCGATGAGTTGGGCGGTCATGGCGAATCGGATCGAGGATGGGCGAGGGCGCGCGAGGGCGTGAAGCCGACGCCGTGCCCGCCGCTCTGATCGGCGACGGTGCGCGGCGCTCGCGCAAGGTGCTGGGCGCTTGCTTGGCCGCTGTGCGGCAAATGCGCCCTTGGGAAGGGCGAAATTATACCGCCGGGCGCGCTCGGGAGTCTCGGCGGGTCACCGACGTGAAACCAGAATCTCGGATCCGCTGCGTGCCGATGAGTCTTCGCCCAGCGCTTGTCAAATTACTTGCCGCTTACCAGTAAACCACCGTTCTTCCGGGATACTCCCTGCCGCGTTATTTACCGATGCTTGCAGGAGAAAATCAAGAATGTCTTTCGGAAAATGTGCAGTCATATCATTGACGTTTAGCAGTGTCGTTTTGCTTTCCGCCTGCGGTGGCGGAGGCTCCGGCGGCGCGGATGAGAACCGTCAGCCCGCCAGCGCGCCCGCCGCGGCCGCACCGGCCAGCGCGGCGTCGTCGACGGTCCCTTCGACAGATTTGCCGACCAGCGCCAGCGCGCCTGCTGCGGCGTCTTCGCCGGCAACGGTGGGGGAAGCACTGCCGAGCCTCGCGAATCCGCAAGCAGGATCGACGGCGCAAACAGGAACGAACGCCGAAGGAATCTGGACGACGAATTCGCTGACGAACCGCACCATCGCGCTAGTCGATCCGGACGGCAATATCTCGTCGCTCAATGCGATTGGGTCGATCGTGACCAGCGCACTCTATGGCGTCATCTCATACTCGCCGCAGGCCTGGACGCTGACGTCCGGTCTGTCTTTCAACAACATGCTGTTCGCGTATCCGACGAGCTCGGGAAGCGGAACCTACTCGCCGCGAAACACTTTCAGCGGGAGCTACGTCGCGAATGGAGCGACCACGGAGTTCTCGTCGAACTACGATGCAGCGAACGCATTGAGTGTCACGCAGCAGAGCGTCGCGGGCACCTGGACGCAATCGTCGACGTCGCTGACGATCGCCGACGACGGCTCTTTCACAGGCAAACTAAGCGGTTGCGACGTCAGCGGAAAAATGTTGCTGGCGACGCCCGGCAGCAATCGCAACATGTACGCCGTGACGATGAGCGTGGCGCCCGCCACTTCCTGCTCGGTGCCCGCCGGCACGACCTATACCGGCAACGCGGCCATTCTGTTCGTGCCGATCACCGGCAGCAATGGTTATCGCCGAACGGTTCTGTACAACGTGCATAACCTGAACGAACTTCGTTATGCCTACGGCCAGTTGACGAAACAATAGTCCTCTCGCCCTGAGCCGCGCGCCACCCCGCGCCCGCTCAGGGCGTCACCACCTTCCACGACGAATCCGGGTTGAACGACTTGATCGCCGCCGCCTTGCTTGCGGAAGCCGGGCCCAGATCCTTCTCGTAGATCTGTCCGTCCTGATTGACCATGAACGTCATCACGCCCGTCTGGCCGTAGCGCGCGGGCGTCGCGATGACGCCGAAACCCTGCGTCAGCCGTCCGTCCTGAAGATAGTTCTTCGCGCCGCCCGGTGCGTTCGAGCCTTGCGACGTCAGAATGCGGTAGTGATAGCCGTAGTAGCCGTCCTTGTCGGTCGGCTTGTTCGGCATCGTCTCGGCGAGCGGACCGAGCGGGCTTTCCGGCTCGCCCGGCGCCGTGTCCCAGTAAAGGCCGTCGTGCTTGCCGGGCGTGCTCACGAAGCGGTCGGCGTAGCGCCCCGCCGTCTTGCGATAGTCGTCCTGCGCGGCGACGACCGCGAGCGCGACCTGCATCGCCGATCGCTCGTTGCGCCCGATGCGCCTCGTCAGCAGCTCGTCGCGCGCGGCGCGCATGTCGAAGCGCCAGCCGTTCGCGACCTTGACGAGCGGAATCGGCAGCGTCCAGCCGTCCGTGCCCGCTTCGATGCGCGCTGAAGGATGTCCGTCGACCTTTTGCGCATCCTCGACGATGCGATGCTGCTGCGCCCACGCGCCGAGGTACGCGTAGATATCCTCCCGGCCGATGCTGCCTTCGGGCACATATCGGCGATGGTCCTTGCCGAGCACTTTGGCGAGCGCGGCTTCGTCGTTGGTGGCGATGGCGTCGGTGAACGCTTGCGCCGCCGCTTCGGGCGTCGGATAAACGGCCTGCGCGTGCGCGAGCGACGCGCCGAGCACGAGCGACGCGACCGCGAACGCGCGCAGGACGAGCTTCTTCGATGAGGCGAATGGTTTCATGTCGGGCTCCTGGATCTGGCGTTCGCCGCATTCGCGGCGTTTGACGATGGAATCGATCATCAACGGCGGAAGCCTCCGCCGCCGCCTCGATGGAACCCGCCGCCGCCTCCGCCACCGCCGTGGAATCCGCCACCGCCGCCGCCTTGAAATCCGCCGCCGCCACGTTGCACGCCGCCTCCGCCCGCGCCCAAACCACCGCCACCGCCACCGCCACCGCCGCCGCCCGCCTGACGCTGAACACCGCCGCCACCCGCGCCGGCGCGCTCATGCGACTGATTGAACGACTGCCGGCTCGCCTGTCCGCGCTGCATGTCCTGGCGCGCGCCGTTGCCGTCGCCCGCGCCGCGCAGCGCGTTGTCGCGATTTACGTCCTGCGAGCGCTGACGAAGATCGCTCGTCGTGCGCGCGTTCGGTCCGCCGCCCTCGCGGATGCTCTGCGCGCGCTGGCTCGCCGATTCGTTGAGGTTCTGGCCGGTGCGCTGCTGCAAGGTCTGCGCGGCTTGCGCGCGCGCATCCTCGCGGCCCCGGAACTGGTTGCCGTTCGCGCCGAGATTGGCGTTGTTCAGGTTCTGGCGGTTCGCGGCGACGTTCGTCCGGTTGAACTGCGGATCGTTGCGGTTCCAGCGCACGTTATTGCTGTTCGCATTGATGCGGTTGGCCGTGTTGATGTTGTTGTAGCGATTCACGTTGACGTTGACATCGCCGTGACCCCAGTTGCAGTTGCCCCACAGCGAATTCACGACCGCGACGCCTGTTGCGAACGCCATGCCGGTCATGAACGCCGACCCGATCGCATATCCCGGAGGCGGCGGCACATAGACCGGCGGATACGCGGGATATGGCCACGTCCCGTACACGACCGTCGGGTTGTAGGTCGGCACGTAGACGACTTGCGGATTGGCGGGCTCGATCTGGATCACCGTAGTGCTGGTGGTCGTACTGCCCGCCGGCGCGGGCGCGCTCGTGACTTTCTGCTGCTCGTTCGTCTTCAGATTGCCCGCGCTTTGCGCCGCGCGCCGCAGACGCTGAACGGAGTCCATCACGTCGCTCGGCTGCGCGATGAACGCGTTGCCGAGCTGCGTCACCCAGTCGATCTTGGAGGCCATCGTCGCGAGCGCCTGCGGGAAAGCGACGAGCGACTGCACGCTCGGGTCCCACGGCTGCGTCTGCACGGCTTTCACGGCGTCGTCGCCCTTGACGTTCGGATTCGCCTTCGACCAGTCGGCCGCTTCGGTAATCTGCGACGGATACGTCGACGCCATCAGCACTTGCGCGAGCAGCGCATCCGGATAGAGCGCGACCGGCGCGGTCAGCGCGTCGAGTTGCTGGTTCGTGAGTTTCTGGCCGGCCGGCGCGGCGTTCTGCGCTTGCGCGTCGAGCGGATGCGCGGCGAAAAGCGGCATCGCGGCGAGCGTGACGGCGAACGCGATCGCTCTTGCCGTGCCGATTTGCGAACCAATGACACCCATTCGTTTCGACATCGAATCCCCCCGTGCGAGACGTTGCGAGATCGTTGCGCGTAGCCGGGATTGAAGCGAGGAAATCGGGTAGTGATCCGGCGTGATTCAGCCAATATCACTTTTCAGTTCGGCGTTCAACGAACTTTGGCGGGAAGGAGATTCGGGCGCATTCGCTCGCGAGCGCGCCGATAAACGCGCGGCCGGCATGACGATGCCGGCCGCGAAGGGGAGAGCCGAAGCGCTATTGCTGCGGCTTGTTCGACAGCGCGAGACGCAGCAGATCGGCCACCGTGTTCACGGAAAGCTTCTCCATGATGTTCGCGCGATGCGCTTCGACCGTCTTGATGCTGATGCCGAGATCGTCGGCGATCTGCTTGTTCAGCCGCCCGGCGATGATGCGTTCTAGCACCTGATGCTCGCGCGCCGTCAGCTTGCCCAAGCGCTCTGCGGCCGCGCGCTGCTGCTGCACGCTGGTGCTCTCGCTGCGCGCCTTTTCGAGCATGCGCTCGACGAGCTTGCGCAGTTCGGCTTCGTCGAACGGCTTCTCGATGAAGTCCATCGCGCCCTTCTTCATGGTCGAGACGGCCATCGGGACGTCGCCGTGCCCCGTCACGAAGATGATCGGCAAGAGCGAGTTCTCGGCGATGAGCTTCTCCTGCAGTTCGAGCCCCGTCATGCCGGCCATGCGCACGTCGAGGATCAGGCAGGAAATCGCGCCGGAATGGGCGATCGGCAGGTAGACGTCGAGGAACGATTCCGCGCTGGAGAAACACTGAACGCGATAGCCGTTTGCTTCGAGCAGCCAGCGCAAGGAATCACGTACGGCTTCGTCATCGTCGACGACGAAGACGGTTTCCTGAGTGGTGACTGTGCTCATAGTTCTCCCGTAACTGTTTGTTGTCTCGTATGTTCGTCCTGCGCATCCGTGCCGCCCGTGCCCGAGCCGCCTTCCACTTCGCCGATCGGCAGGCTGCAGTGGAAAGTCGCGCCGGTCACGTGGCCGTCCGCTTCGACGTTGTTGACCACCCAAAGGCGCCCGCGATGCGACTCGATGATCGAACGGCAGATGTTCAACCCCATGCCCATGCCGTCGGACTTGGTGCTGTAGAACGGCTCGAAGAGACGCTCGGCGGTTGCTTCGTCCACGCCCGGACCCTGGTCGACCACGCTGATGCACACGAAGCCGCCGTCCATGCGCTGCACGACTACGCGTATCACCGGATCGACGGCGTGTGGTTTCGCATCATGCATCGCCTCGGCCGCGTTTTTCAACAGGTTGACCAACACTTGTTCGATCAAAACCGGGTCGACGTAAATGACGGGCATCCGCGAACGGATTTCGGTGACGATGCGGATCTTGCGTTTGCGCGCCTCGATCTCGGCGAGACCGACCGCGTCCGCGACGATATCCGCGACGCGCGCCGCCTGGCGCTTCGGTTCGCTGCGCTTCACGAACTCGCGGATGCGCTTTATGATCATGCCCGCGCGCACGGCCTGCTGCGCGGTTTTTTCGAGCACCGGAAGCAGCGTTTCCTGCGTCATGCGGCCGGATTTCACGAGCGCGACGCAGCCCGAGCAATAGTTGTTGATCGCGGCGAGCGGCTGATTCAGCTCGTGCGCGAGCGATGACGCCATTTCGCCCATCGTCATCAGGCGGCTCGTGAACTGGAGCTTTTCTTCCTGCTGATGCGCGAGTTCCTGCGCCTGCTTCCTCTGCGTGATGTCGGTGGCGATCTGCATCTGCGCGAGATGGCCGTCGACCCACTGAATGTACTGGCGGCGCACCTCGAACCACTTCTGAATGCCTTCGACGTAGACCTCCTGCGCGTCGGCCGAGCTTTCCGTGAGGGCGGTGGCGGGCAGGCCCGCGTAGGTATCGACCATGTCGATGGTGTCGGACGAGCTCTGCGAACCGCCGTCGAACGCCGCGCCCGCGAGTTCCAGATGGCCGTCCGGACGAATGCCGAACAGATGCCGGTAATAGCGGTTCGCGAACAGCAGTTCGGCTTCGTCGGCGGCGAGCACGGAGACGGCGGCGTCGAGACTTTCGAGGACGGTGGTGAAGCGCTCGTGCGCGGCGGCGAGTTCCTCACGCGCGCGTTTCGGTTCGGTGATGTCCGTCATCGACGACATCCAGCCCGTCTGACGGCCGGAACTGTCGATGAGCGGCGAGACATAGAGTCGCGCGTGGAAAAATGACCCGTCTTTTCGGCGCACACGCAGTTCGAAACCGGACGAGGGCGCTTTGCCGCGCAGCGTCATGTCGAGCTGGCGCTGCATCTCCGGATACGCGTCGCGCGGCCAGTACGGGAACGGCGCGTTCTTGCCGACGAGATCGCTTTCGTCCCAGCCCGTCATCCGGCAGAACGCCGGATTCACGTGCGTGATGCGGCCGTGCATGTCGAGCACGCGCATGCCGATCAGCACGGAGTTTTCCATCGCGCGACGGAAGAACGCCTCGGCGTAGAGCGCCTGCTGCGCCTCGAAGCGCTGGCGCGTGTGCTTCCACAGACTCCAGAGACTCCACAGCACGAAGCACGACAAACCGGCGACGAGCCAGACGAGCGTGTTGTTGGTGAAGTTCGTGAGCTGCGGATACGAGTACACGCGCACCGACAGGCCTTGTCCGGGCGGGTCGAGCGGCAGGTCGTAGAACATGTCGCGCGGCAGGCGCGGGCGGCTCGATGTGGTCGCGAGCTCGCGGTTGTTCAGATCGGTGATGGAAATCTTGTATTTCGCCGACAATTCGCTCGGAATGTCGTGCTTCAGTATGCCTTCGATCGAGAACACGGCCGCGATCGAGCCGAGGAATTCGCGGTCGCGGAAAACCGGCGTCTGCAGCGTGATGTAGCCGTTGCCGAGATCGTCGTACAGCAACGGCGAGTAGACTTGGCGGCGGGTGGTGCGCGCTTCGTCGAAGGCGGCCTGCACGGCCTCGTCCATCTGCGTGTCGTTCGGCTTGGCGAGGCGCGATCCGAGCACGGGCAGCGGCGTATTCGGCCAGCGCGGCTTATGCTCGCTCGTGTACCAGTTCATGTAGAGGATCTCGGGATGCCCCTGCATGATGTCGGTGGACGATGTCTGGAAGGTTTGCGGATCGCCGTGCCCGGTCGCGATGTCGCGCGCGAGCGCCTGGATCTGCTCCTGCGCACCGGTCATCGACAGGCGAATTTGTTGCTGAGCCCACGCGACGTTGCGATAAAGCGTGTCTTCCTGCTGCTGTTGCTCGCGCCGGTTCAGGCTCCAGAGAATCAGACTCATCACGATCAGAAACACCAGGATCGAAATGAGCGGCGTGAGTAAATAGGAGTTCGACCACCACGGTCCGTGGTGCCAGCGGGAGGGCGAGGCGTCGGTCGGCTTGCGCGCGGACCTCGCCGAGCGTTTGATCAGCCGTTCGGTCAACATGGAGCGATTGTAACGCACCACCTGATTGTTAAATGGCGTAAAAAGACGGTAAAGCGTGCTCAGTTGCAGGAAAAGGAGGAGAAACATCTGAACAAAAAAGTCTTATCGGACGGTGCGTTGCAGCAATTTTTCGCATGGTGAGATTAGCTCTCATGATTTGAAAAATTCCTTGCGTCATGGTCTGGACCCTCTTTAGAATTGCCGGCACGCGGCCAGTGCCCGCTTTTCCGCGTGTGTTCGCGGGCGTGCGCCGGCGGTTCTCATCGAGTGTTCCTCACATCAGGAGACGAGCATGTCCGCTGTACCCGACGAAGTTCTCAAATATGTCGCCAACGCCAAGGACGACGATCCTCAGGAAACCGCCGAGTGGCTCGATGCGCTCGACGGCGTGATTTCCGCGGTCGGTCCTGATCGCGCGCACTACCTGATCGAGAAACAGATCGAATTCGCTCGCGTGCATGGCGAGCACCTGCCGTTTTCGGCGAACACGCCGTACATCAACACGATCCCCGTCGCTTCGCAGGCGAAGATTCCGGGCGATCAGGACATCGAACACCGCATCCGCTCGTACACCCGCTGGAACGCCATCGCGATGGTGCTGCGCGCGGGCAAGGACACGAACGTCGGCGGTCACATCGCTTCGTTCGCATCGGCCGCGACGCTCTACGACGTCGGCTTCAATCACTTCTGGCACGCGCCTTCGAAAGATCACGGCGGCGACCTCGTCTTCGTGCAGGGCCACTCGTCGCCGGGCGTCTATTCGCGCGCGTTCCTGCTCGGCCGCCTGACCGAGAAGCAACTGAACAACTTCCGCCAGGAAGTGGGCGGCGAGGGCATCTCGTCGTATCCGCATCCGTGGCTGATGCCGGATTTCTGGCAATTCCCGACCGTGTCGATGGGCCTCGGCCCGATCATGGCGATCTATCAGGCGCGCTTCATGAAGTACATGGCCGCGCGCGGCATGGCGAAGACCGAAGGCCGCAAGGTCTGGGCGTTCCTCGGCGACGGCGAAACGGACGAGCCGGAATCGCTCGGCGCGATCGGCATGGCCGGCCGCGAGCGTCTGGACAACCTCGTGTTCGTCATCAACTGCAATCTGCAGCGACTGGACGGCCCGGTGCGCGGCAACGGCAAGATCATTCAGGAACTCGAAAGCGAATTCCGCGGCGCGGGCTGGAACGTCATCAAGGTCATCTGGGGCAGCCGCTGGGACGCGCTCTTCGCACGCGACAAGACCGGCGCGCTGATGCGCCGCATGATGGAAGTCGTCGACGGCGAATATCAGACGTACAAGTCGGAGTCGGGCGCGTTCGTGCGCGAGCACTTCTTCAACACGCCGGAACTCAAGGCGCTCGTCGCCGACTGGTCCGATGACGACATCTGGAACCTGAACCGCGGCGGCCACGATCCGCACAAGATCTACGCGGCCTTCGACGCAGCGACCAAGACGAAGGGCGCGCCGACCGTCATCCTCGCCAAGACCATCAAGGGCTATGGCATGGGCGAGCATGGTCAGGCGATGAACATCACGCACCAGCAGAAGAAGCTGCCGATCGACACGCTGAAGAAATTCCGCGACCAATTCCGTCTGCCGCTTACCGACGAGCAGATCGCCGACGTGCCGTATCTCACGTTCGAGGAAGGCTCGAAGGAACTCGAATACATGCGCCAGAAGCGCATGGACCTGGGCGGCTATCTGCCGACGCGCCGCGAGAAGGCCGAATCGCTGCCGGTGCCGGCGCTGTCCGCGTTCGAGCCGCTCTTGAAGGGCACGGGCGAAGGCCGCGAAATCTCCACGACGATGGCGTTCGTGCGGATCCTCAACATCCTGCTGAAGGACAAGGCGCTCGGCAAGCGCATCGTGCCGATCGTCCCGGACGAGTCGCGCACGTTCGGCATGGAAGGCCTCTTCCGCCAGATCGGCATCTGGAATCAGGACGGCCAGAAGTACATCCCGGAAGACTCCGACCAGCTGATGTTCTACAAGGAATCGGAGACGGGGCAGATCCTGCAGGAAGGCATCAACGAAGCGGGTGGCATGTGTGACTGGATCGCGGCCGCGACGTCGTACTCGACGCACGGCGAGATCATGATCCCGTTCTACATCTTCTACTCGATGTTCGGCTTCCAGCGCATCGGCGATCTGGCGTGGGCCGCGGGCGACATGCGTTCGCGCGGATTCCTGCTGGGCGGCACCGCTGGCCGCACGACGCTGAACGGCGAAGGGCTGCAGCACGAAGACGGCCACTCGCTGCTGTGGGCGGCATCGATTCCGAACTGCGTGAGCTATGACCCGACGTTCGGTTACGAACTCGCCGTCATCATGCAGGACGGCCTGCGCCGCATGGTCGCGGACCAGGAAGACGTGTACTACTACATCACCGTGATGAACGAGAACTACGAGCATCCGGCGATCCCGCAAGGCGATGCCGTGGCTTCGGACATCATCAAGGGCATGTACGCCTTCAAGAAGGCCGATGCGCCGGCCAAGGCGCACGTTCAGTTGATGGGCGCGGGCACGATCTTCAACGAAGTCATCGCCGCGGCTCAACTGTTGAAGGACGACTGGGGCGTCAGCGCCGATCTGTGGAGCGTGCCGAGCTTCACCGAACTGGCCCGCGACGGTCAGGCGTGCGAGCGCTGGAACCTGCTGCATCCGACCGAAGAGAAGAAGCTGCCGCACGTCACGGCGCTGCTGAAGGACGCGAAGGGCCCGGTGATCGCATCGACGGATTACATCCGCGCGCTCGTCGACCAGATTCGCGGCTATGTCCCGCAGAAGTTCGTGGTGCTCGGCACCGACGGCTATGGCCGCTCGGATACGCGCGAAGCGCTGCGCCACTTCTTCGAAGTCGACCGCTACTGGGTGACGCTGGCTGCGCTCAACGCGCTGGCCGACGAAGGCACGATCGAGCGCAAGGTCGTCGCCGAGGCGATCAAGAAGTACAACCTCGACCCGTCCAAACCCAACCCGATGACCGTCTAAAGGCATCGCCCCCGTGCGTTGTGACGCGGCCTCTTTCCGAAGCGGAAGGAGGCCCGCGTGCGACCCAGGAGACACTAATAATGAGTCAAGCGATCGAAGTCAAAGTGCCGGACATCGGCGATTTCAAGGACATCCCCGTGATCGAGGTGCTGGTCAAGGTGGGTGATACGGTCGAACCCGAGCAGTCGCTCGTCACGCTCGAATCCGACAAGGCCACGATGGACGTGCCGAGCTCGGCAGCGGGCGTCGTGAAGGAAGTGAAGGTCAAGGTCGGCGATAACGTGTCGGAAGGCTCGCTCATCGTCGTGCTGGAAGGCGGCGGTGCGGCCGCTGCGCCGGCTCCGGCGCCGGCTGCGGCGCCTGCGCCCGCGCCGGCTGCCGCGCCCGCTGCAAGCGGCGGCGGTTCCGTCGAAGTGAAAGTGCCGGACATCGGCGACTTCAAGGACATCCCGGTCATCGAGATCGCGGTGAAAGTCGGCGACAAGGTCGAGAAGGAGCAGTCGCTCGTCACGCTCGAATCCGACAAGGCCACGATGGACGTGCCGAGCCCGGCGTCGGGCACGGTCAAGGAACTGAAGGTCAAGATCGGCGATACGGTCTCCGAAGGCACGCTGATCCTCGTGCTGGAAGGCGGCGCAGGCGGCGCGGCCGCACCGGCGCCCGCGCCCGCGCCGGCGGCACCGAAGGAAGTGCCCTCGGATGCGCCCGCGAAGCCCGCGCCCGCGCCGAAGGAAGCGCCGTCCGCGCTCGCGCAGGCGCCTGTCATTCCCGCCGGCGACGGCTCGCGCACGTCGAGCCACGCGTCGCCGTCGGTGCGCAAGTTCGCGCGGGAACTGGGCGTCGATGTGTCGCGCGTGCGCGGCACCGGGCCGAAGAACCGCATCACGCAGCAGGACATCACCGCGTTCGTGAAGGGCGTGATGTCGGGACAGGGCGCGGCGCCTGCGGCTGCGGCGCCGGCTGGCGGTGGCGGCGGCGAACTCGGCCTGTTGCCGTGGCCGAAGATCGACTTCACGAAGTTCGGTCCGGTCGAGCCGAAGCCGCTCTCGCGCATCAAGAAGATCTCGGGCGCGAACCTGCATCGCAACTGGGTGATGATCCCGCACGTCACGAACAACGACGAAGCCGACATCACCGAGCTCGAAGAATTGCGCGTGAAGCTCAACAAGGAGCACGAGAAAGCGGGCGTGAAGTTCACGATGCTCGCGTTCGTCATCAAGGCCGTGGTCTCGGCGCTGAAGAAGTTCCCGGACTTCAACGCGAGCCTCGACGGCGACAACCTCGTCTTCAAGCAGTACTACCACATCGGTTTCGCGGCCGATACGCCGAACGGCCTCGTCGTTCCGGTGATCCGCGACGCGGACAAGAAGGGCCTCGTCGATATCGCCAAGGAAATGGCGGAACTGTCGAAGCTCGCGCGCGACGGCAAGCTGAAGCCCGATCAGATGCAGGGCGGCTGCTTCTCGATCTCGTCGCTGGGCGGCATCGGCGGGACGCACTTCACGCCGATCATCAACGCGCCCGAAGTCGCGATCCTCGGTCTGTCGCGCGGCTATCAGAAGCCCGTGTGGGACGGCAAGCAGTTCGTGCCGCGCCTCACGCTGCCGATGTCGCTGTCGTATGACCATCGCGTCATCGACGGCGCGGCCGCGGCGCGCTTCAACGCTTATCTGTCGGCGATTCTGGGCGATTTCCGTCGCGTCATTCTCTGATCTGCTGATCTGGCCGACGGCGGAACCTCGGACGTTCGTCCGAGGTTCCATCCGCATATCTCTTAGGGGACAACATGAGTCTCGTCGAACTAAAAGTACCCGACATCGGCGACTTCTCCGATGTCGATGTCATCGAAGTCAATATCAAAGCCGGCGACGTCATCGAAAAGGAACAGGGCGTCATCACGCTCGAAACCGACAAGGCCACGATGGAAGTGCCCGCGGATGTCGCGGGGACCATCAAGGAAGTGAAGGTCAAGCAGGGCGACAAGGTGAGCCAGGGCTCGGTCATCGCGATGATCGAAACCGCCGGCGCTGCGGCCGCGCCATCGCCGGCTCCGGCTCCCGCCGCTGCGCCCGCACCGGCTGCGGCTTCGGGCGGCGGCGTGCAGGACGTGAAGGTGCCGGATATCGGCGACTTCAAGGACATTCCCGTCATCGAAGTGCATGTGAAGCCGGGCGATACGGTCGAGAAGGAGCAGTCGCTCATCACGCTCGAATCCGACAAGGCGACGATGGACGTGCCGTCGCCTGCCGCCGGCACGGTCAAGGAAGTGAAGGTGAAGGTCGGCGACAACGTGTCGGAAGGCACGCTGGTTCTGACGCTCGAAGGCGGCGCGTCCGCTGCGGCGCCTGCTCCCGCGCCCCAGAAAGCGGCGCCGGCAGCCGCGCCGACGCCCGCGCCGCAAGCAGGCAGCTACGCCGGCGCGGCCGATGTCGAATGCGACATGCTCGTGCTCGGCGCCGGTCCCGGCGGTTATTCGGCGGCATTCCGTTCCGCCGATCTCGGCATGAAGACCGTGCTCGTCGAGCGTTATTCGACGCTCGGCGGCGTGTGTCTGAACGTCGGCTGCATTCCGTCGAAGGCGTTGCTGCACACGGCGCTCGTCATCGACGAAGCGGCCGAGCTCGCGGCGCACGGCATCAGCTTCGGCGAGCCGAAGGTCGATCTCGACAAACTTCGCGGCTTCAAGGAAGGCGTCGTCAAGAAGCTGACCGGCGGTCTCGCGGGCATGGCGAAGGCGCGCAAGGTCCAGGTCGTGACGGGCGTCGGCGCGTTCGTCGATCCGAATCACATGGAAGTGAACGGCGCGGACGGCAAGAAGGTCGTCAAGTTCAAGCAGGCGATCATCGCGGCGGGTTCGCAGGCGGTGAAGCTGCCGTTCTTCCCGGACGATCCGCGTGTCGTCGATTCGACCGGCGCGCTCGAACTGCGCCAGCTTCCGAAGCGCATGCTGGTGGTGGGCGGCGGCATCATCGGGCTGGAAATGGCGACGGTGTATTC
This sequence comes from Caballeronia sp. LZ028, assembly GCF_031451415.1. Taxonomy (NCBI): domain Bacteria; kingdom Pseudomonadati; phylum Pseudomonadota; class Betaproteobacteria; order Burkholderiales; family Burkholderiaceae; genus Caballeronia; species Caballeronia sp. LZ028. Next base: position 1,338,722 of record NZ_JARUXN010000001.1, read on the forward strand.
GACGCTCGGCGCGGACATCGACGTCGTCGAAATGCTCGACGGCCTGATGCTCGGCGCGGACCGCGATCTCGTGAAAGTCTGGGAGAAGTTCAATTCCAAGCGCTTCACGAACGTGATGCTCAAGACCAAGACGACCAAGGCGGAAGCCAAGGAAGACGGCATCTATGTGACGTTCGAAGGCGAGAAGGCGCCGGCCGAGCCGCAGCGCTACGACCTCGTGCTGCTCGCGGTCGGCCGCAGCCCGAACGGCGGCAAGATCGGCGCGGACAAGGCGGGCGTCGCGGTGACGGATCGCGGCTTCATCAACGTCGACAAGCAGATGCGTACCAACGTGCCGCACATCTTCGCGATCGGCGATCTCGTCGGCCAGCCGATGCTCGCGCACAAGGCCGTGCACGAAGGCCACGTCGCGGCGGAAGCGGCGCACGGCGAGAAGGCGTATTTCGACGCGCTGCAGATTCCGTCCGTCGCTTATACGGATCCGGAAGTGGCGTGGGCCGGCAAGACGGAAGAGCAGTGCAAGGCCGAAGGCATCAAGTTCGGCAAGGCGGTGTTCCCGTGGGCCGCGTCGGGCCGCGCGATCGCCAACGGCCGCGACGAAGGTTTCACCAAGCTCATCTTCGATGAAGAGACGCATCGGGTGATCGGCGGCGGCATCGTCGGTCTGAATGCGGGCGATCTCATCAGCGAAGTGTGTCTCGCGATCGAGATGGGCGCGGATGCGACCGACATCGGCAAGACGATCCACCCGCACCCGACGCTCGGCGAATCGGTCGGCATGGCCGCCGAGTTGTACGAAGGCGTGTGCACGGACTTGCCGCCGCAGCGCAAGAAGTAAGCGTCCGCGGTTACAGAAGAAAGGCGCGCTCCTTGACCGGAGCGCGCCTTTTTGTTTGTGGGATTCACGAGCAATAGACGACAAAAAACCCGGCGCGATGGCCGGGTTCTTCGTGATTCTTGCTGCATCGGCCGGGCAGGGGCCCGGCGGCAAACTTACGCAACCGACTTCTTGGTGGCGCGGGCAGCTTGCTCGGTCGCTTGCGTAGCGGCCTTCGTCGCAGCCGTAGCGGCAGCGTTGAAGTTGCTTTCAGCAATTTCGACAGCTTGCTTCGTTGCCTTGTGAACCGTTTCGTACGTCGTGTTGGCGGCGGTGATGGCCGACTTCATGACGGCGACGGCGGTTTCCGAACCGGCCGGTGCGTTCTTCGCGACGTTGTCGACGAGCGTTTGGACCTTGCGGTTCTGCTCTTCGTACTGCGCTTCCGCGACGCGGGCGAATTCGGCTTGCGTGGCCGACGCGATTTCATACAGGTGACGGCCGTACGACAGCACCTTTTCCGCGACCGGCTGGGTCAGGCTGGCTTGCAGGGCGAGCAGTTCCTGCGCGTCCTTCACCGACAGCGCGCGCTGTGCGTTTTCCTGGCTTTCGGCCAGCGTGGACTTCACAACTTGCAGGTTCAGTTCGACGAGCTTCTCAACGCCTTCGAACGCCTTGTTCGTGAGGCCGAACAGCGTGTCGAAGTTGGCTTTCTGTGCAGCGGCGATTTGCTCGGGGGTCAACAGCGTCATCTCAGGCTCCTGATGGCAGACCCATCAACGCGGGTCGTGGTTTGGGTAGATCCGGCGCGATATACCTGCCGGCTAGGTGCAACTGCGATTGGTGCGTCGCAACATGAGACCCATTTTAGAGATATTCCGATGGATGTCAAGCACTTTTTGTGCGCCGCACAATAGGCAGAAACCGTATGTTAAACAACAACTTACATGCCGATTGCGTGGTCGAAATAAGCGTCCGTGGAAACCCTATGCACTCAAGCTGGGCATGGCTTCCGACACGCATCGGGCCGCATGTTCAACCACGATCAAAGCACGGCTCGATGAAACTTTGATGTTCCGGCGCGCGGACAGCGCGGGTTCTGCGGCGATGCGGAAGCGAGATATTTCTGAAGGTCGTCTCATTTTTAAGATGTCGCCGTACACCAAATTGTTGAAGAAACGTTAACATTTCGGCTGTCCGAGTTGTCTCGTGATCGTCTGTGCGCTCCGTTGGTGCTGACTCCCGTCCGTATCTCTGCGTTTTGTCTGATCCGATCCTCACGTTTCACTAAAGTCGTGGAAAGTTTTGCCGATAGTGCGTTTGTCGCGGTGTAGCAAAGCGCGTTTTGGGCAGCACTATTTCGCCGGGCCGATCGTTTTTTCCGATCGAGGCGGTTTTTTGTTCAGCAATACGCAATCACGGCTTACAACTCGGTTTAACGAGTGCCGATAAGTGCTTAATATTGCTTAAATTTCGTAGCTTCACTACACTTGGCGGTACCCTCCAGCCGCCCAACAGAACACTAATGAAAACCGAAATGTTTTCGTCGTTGAAGGTGGTGCATGGCGTGGCAGTGCGCTCGGCATTGTCCATCGCCGTCTCCATCGCAGTAGCGACGTCCTTCGCAGCGGCTCCGGCTGAAGCCCTCGCGAAGACCGCCACCCAAACCAAAACCGCAAAGAAATCCACCGCCAAGGCTGAAAAGCCCGCGCGCGTCGCCAAGACCACGCTGAAAGCGCCGAAGCCCGCGAAAGCGGCGAAAGTCGCCGCGGCCGATGACGACGATGACGCGCCGCGCGCATCGCGCAAGCGTCGCGCGTCGTATCGCATGGAAGCGCATTCGCGACGCGCCGCGGTGCACGCGGTTGCGTTCCAGCCGCGCGCGACGTCGGTTGGTCAGGCGTTCGGGCTGCACGATACCCCCGACAGCCTCGCGCTGCGTTCGAGCGTGGCTTACGTCGTCGACCAGAACACGTCCGAGACGCTCTTCGACAAGAACTCGCGCGCCGTCGTGCCGATCGCATCGATCACGAAGCTGATGACCGCGATGGTCGTGCTCGATTCGCACATGCCGCTGACCGATGAAATCACCGTCACCGACGAAGACCGCGACTACGAGAAGTTCACGGGCTCGCGCCTCGCGGTCGGATCTCAACTGAATCGCGAAGACATGCTGCACATCGCGCTGATGGCGTCGGAAAATCGCGCGGCGGCGGCACTCTCGCGCTATTACCCGGGCGGCCGTCCGGCGTTCATCGCCGCGATGAACGCGAAGGCCAAGTCGCTCGGCATGGTCGACACGCACTTCGAGAATTCCACGGGACTCACGAGCCAGAACGTGTCGAGCGCGCGCGACCTCGTGAAGATGGTCAACGCGGCGTATCAATATCCGCTGATCCGCAAGTTCTCGACCGACCGCAGCTACGACGTCTTCACCGGCAAGCGCAATCTCGCCTACAACAGCACGAACGCGCTGATCCGCAATGCTTCGTGGGACATCGGCTTGCAGAAGACGGGTTTCATCAACGAAGCGGGCGAGTGCCTCGTGATGCAGGCAACCGTCAACGGCCGTCCGGTCGTCATCGTGCTGCTCGATTCGTACGGCAAGTATTCGCGCTTCGCCGACGCGGGCCGTCTGCGTTCGTATCTCGATACGCTCGGCGAGCCGCATATCATGAGCGCGGACATGGGCAGCGGCGCAAATCCTTGAGCGCCTGATCTTCGCTGATGCAAAAGCAAACGGGATTCGTCGAAAGACGAATCCCGTTTTGACATGCGGCGAAGAAATCAGCGATGCGCGTGTTGTTGCGCGTCGGAAGCTGCCTCTTCCGGGTGATATCCCAGCGATTGCGAGATCTCGAGCGCCGTGTGGCTCAATTGTTTCAGCCAGGCGTCCTGCAGACGATCGGCGGGCGCGGACAGCGACAAGCCGGCGACGAGGCGTCCCGTATCGTCGTAAATGCCCGCCGCGATACAGCGCACGCCGAGTTCGAGTTCCTCGTTGTCGCGCGCGCACGCCTGCTGGCGCACCAGCGACAGTTCGCGCTCGAGTTTCGAGAGATCGGTGATGCTGTTCTGCGTGTGGCCGGAGAGACCGGTTCGCATCGCATACGCGCGTACGCGCGCGGCTTCGTCGGCGGCGAGAAACAGCTTTCCGACCGAAGTCAGATGCAACGGCGCGCGGCCGCCGATCGCACGCACGACCTGCATGCCCGAGCGCTCCGAGTACGCGCGCTCGATATAGACGATCTCGTCGCCTTGCCGCACGGAAAGATTGACGGTCTGCCCGGTCTGCCGATGCAACTCGCGCATCGGCGGCATCGCGGCTTCACGCACCGAAAGACGCGCCTTGACGAGATTGCCGAGCTCCAGCAAGCGCATGCCGAGGCGATACGTGCCGGGGTCCGACCGGTCCACGAGCCGGCATAGCACCATGTCGTTCAGAATGCGATGCGCCGTGGATGGGTGCAGATCGGTGCTCTGGGCGAGTTCTTTCAGGCTGACGGGGTCAGTGTGATCGGCGAGGGCGTCGAGAAGACGCATCATGCGCTCGATCACCTGAATGGAGGTTTTGGATTCCGGGTTCGTATCGCTCATCGTGAAAAATCGGTTGATGCGTCAAACAGCGGAATGGGGATTGTATCTCATAATGTGAAAAAAGCGAACGCTTCGCCAAAACAATGCGCTCGTCGATGACATCGATGGCCAGCGAGAAGCCCGTCGCGCGGGACTTATCAAGGATAATCGGCGCTGCGTTCACATCACTCCACGAACAGGAAACGCCCCAATGCGAGTCGGATTATTCGTGACATGTCTCATCGACATGATGCGCCCGGAAATCGGCTTCTCGGTCATCAAGCTGATCGAGCAGGCTGGTTTCGAAGTCGTCGTGCCGCCGTCGCAGACCTGTTGCGGCCAGCCTGCCTACAACTCGGGCGATCGGCCGCTCGCCCGCGATCTCGCCGAAAAAACGCTGCGCGAATTCGAGCAGTTCGACTATGTCGTGGTGCCGTCCGGTTCGTGCGGCGGCATGATCCGCGCGCACTACGGCGATCTCTTTCGCGACGATCCGCAATTGATGAGCCGCTTCGCGCGCCTTCAGCCGCGCGTGTTCGAACTGACCGATTTTCTCGTGAACGTCGCGAAGGCGCGCATGGAGCCGGGCGTGTTCGACGGCATGGTGACGTATCACGATTCCTGCTCGGGTCTGCGCGAACTCGGCGTGAAATCGCAGCCGCGCGAGCTGCTCGCCCAGGCAGGCGTGCCCGTGACCGAGATGGCCGGATGCGAGCATTGCTGCGGCTTCGGCGGCACCTTCGCGGTGAAGTACGGCGACATTTCGACGGCGATCGTCGATGAGAAATGCGCGAACATCAAGGCGAGCGGCGCGGATACCGTCGTGCTCGGCGACCTCGGCTGCATGCTGAACATCGAAGGGCGCCTGCGCCGCACCGGCGATACGTCGACGCGCGTGCTGCATATCGCGCAAGTGCTCGCGGGCGACGCGGCGCGTCGCGCCTGAAGGAGACAAACGGATGCAAGTCCAGACGATGCACTTTAAGGCGCGCGCGGGAAGCAAGCTCGCCGACGAGCGCCTGCAGCAGAATCTCACCAAGCTCTCGACCAAGTTCGTCAGCGCGCGTGCGAGCGCGGTGCGCGACATCGACTTCGAGGCAACGCGCGCCGCGTTGAAGGAGCGCCGCAATCGCGCGCTCGAGAATCTCGACGTGTGGCTCGAAACCTTCGAGCGCGAGGCGACGCGTCGCGGCGCGACCGTGCTTTACGCCGAAACGACGCAGGCCGCGGCGAAGCTCGTCGCGGACATCGCGCGCAAACACGATGTCAAGAAGGTCATCAAGACCAAGTCGATGGTCTCGGAAGAGATGCAGCTGAATCGCGTGCTCGGCGAGATGGGCGTGCAGTCGATCGAGACCGATCTCGGCGAATACATTCTGCAGATCAACGACAACGAGCCGCCGAGCCATATCATCGCGCCGGTCGTGCATAAGGATAAGGAGCAGATCGCGGATCTCTTCGCGAAGACGCACAACAAGCCACGCCTCACCGACATCCCGGAGATGACGCGCGAGGCGCGGGAAGTGTTGCGGCCGCATTTCATGTCGGCGGACATGGGCGTGACGGGCGGCAATTTCCTGATCGCGGAGACGGGGTCGGTGGCGGTCGTCACGAACGAGGGCAACGAAGGCATGTGCACCGTGATGCCCCGCGTGCATGTCGCGGTGACGGGCATCGAAAAAGTGCTGCCGACGCTCGAAGATCTCGCGACCGCGATGCGCCTCCTGCCGCGCTCGGCGACCGGCCAGACGATCTCGAATTACTTTTCGCTCTTGACCGGACCGCGCTCGGCCGACGAGACGGACGGGCCCGATCATATGTACTTCGTGCTCGTCGATGGCGGCCGCACCGGGCTTATCGGCGGCGAGTTTCAGGAGATGCTGCGCTGTATCCGCTGCGGCGCGTGCATGAATCATTGCCCGGTCTATCAGAAGATCGGCGGACATGCGTATGGATGGGTGTATCCGGGACCGATGGGCTCGGTGCTGACGCCGGCTTATGTCGGCATCGACAAGGCGCTCGATCTGCCGCAAGCCGCAACGCTTTGCGGCGAGTGCAACAGTGTTTGTCCGGTCGGCATTCCGTTGTCGGATCTGCTGCGCAAGCTGCGCGAGAAGCAGATGGAGCGTCGGCTGCGTCCGTGGAACGAGCGCGCCGCGCTCGCGGCGTGGGGCTATCTCGCGAAGCGGCCGCTCGCCTATGCCCTTTTCACGAAGCTCGCGGTGCGCGTGCTCGAACGCATCGGCGGCAACAAGAAGACGATTTCACGACTGCCGTTCGGCGCCGGATGGACCGACACGCGTGACATGCCCGCGCCAGTCGGGCGCACATTCCGGGAGCTGTACAAGGCGCAGCATTCGCATCTCGGATAAAACAAGGCCGCGCCGGATCTTTCGATCGGGCGCGGCCTTTGTCGTCGAAGCGCTTTTATCCGCCGTACCGTCCCAGGAAGCCGCGCGAATTGCCGCCCTGCGAATTGCCCCGACCGCCATTCGCGGATGGTGGCGGGGCGCGATTCGGTCCCGGCGGCCGACCGCCCACGGACTGAGGCGCCGGCGAGTTGCCTGCTTGCGGGGGCTGCGCTGCCGGAGGACGGCCGCCGCCTGCTTGCGGTGGCGGACCGTTCGGATGTCCGCCGCCCGCCTGCGGAGGCGGGCCGCCCGGACCCCGGTCGCGCGGCGGATGCCCGCCGCGCCATCCGCCCGGCGGCGGACGACGCCAGCCGGGACCATCGTCCCAATATCGGTTAGGCGGACCGTAGTAAATCGGGCCCGGCCCGGAGTAGTAACCGCCGCCTACGACGACGCCCGGCGGCGGGCCACCGTAGTATCCGTAGCCCGGGTCGTCGTAGACAGCAGGGTAGCCGCCGCCATAGGCCGACGCATCGGGATACGCCGCGCAACCACCGAGAAGTGCGGCAGACGAAGCAAGCAAGACACCAGCGACTGCGGATTTCATGATCGTGGGAAATTCTGTAGAACCATTACTGAATAAGACATCATCGGCGCGTGGATGTCGCGAACAACTTTGTAAGCCTTTATGACGGCAAGCTGTCATAAAGGCGCGAGCGGTCGCGACCGTTCATCAAAACGGCTTGTTGTCCCGGGCGCAACAATCCTTTGCTTTTCAACGGCTTTTTAAGGTCGGGACAAGTCCGTAAAATTCGAAATGTCCATCAGTGGGTTCCCTTGATCCGATGCCCACTGCGACACATCGACCAAAGGCAGTCCCATGAGAAAGACAATATCGACCTACTGGCCCGTCGCCATCCTGCTTCCGATCGCGCTCGCGTTCTGCATGCACGCCGGCGAGGGCAGCGACGCGGCAATGCGCCATGAAGAAACCAGCGTCGCGGGCGTGAGCGCAGAACTGGCGCGCGCGATTTCGCTCGGCTTCGTCGACGACGAAGACGCACAACCCGCTGCCGTCTCGGCGGAAAAGACGCTCTGATTCGCCGGTTTTCGACGCACACAAAAAATGGCGCCCGCAAAGGGCGCCATTTTCATTTGGACGCGGCCGAACTGCTTACTTGAGCACGGCGGCGACCGCGTTCGCGACGGCGTCGAGGTTGCGCATGTTCAGCGCGGCCACGCAGATGCGGCCCGTGCTCACGGCGTAGATGCCGAATTCTTCACGCAGACGATCGACTTGCGCAGCCGTCAGACCCGAGTACGAGAACATGCCGCGCTGCTTGTTGACGAACGAGAAGTCCCGATCGACGCCGCTCGCCTTCAGTCGCTCGACGAGACCGTTGCGCATTGCGCGGATACGATCGCGCATTTCGCCCAGCTCCTGCTCCCAGGTCGCGCGCAGTTCCGGCGACGCCAGCACGGCCGCGACGATCGAGCCGCCGTGCGTCGGCGGGTTCGAATAGTTCGTGCGGATCACGCGCTTCAGTTGCGAGAGCACGCGTGCCGATTCTTCCTTGCTCGTCGTGATGATCGACAGTGCACCGACGCGCTCGCCGTACAGCGAGAACGACTTCGAGAACGACGACGACACGAACACGTTCAGTTCCGATGCCGCGAAGAGACGCACGGCGGCGGAGTCCGCGTCGATGTTCTCCGCGAAGCCTTGATACGCCATATCGAGGAACGGCACGAGGTTCTTCGCCTTCACGACCTCGACGATCTGCTTCCACTGCTCGTCCGACAGATCGACGCCCGTCGGGTTATGGCAGCACGCGTGCAGCACGACGACGGTGCCCGCCGCGTAGCTGTTCAGCGCGGCGAGCATGCCGTCGAAGTTCACGCCGTGCGTGGAGGCTTCGTAGTACGGGTAGTGGACCACTTCGAAACCGGCGCCTTCGAAGAGCGCGCGATGGTTTTCCCAGCTCGGATCGCTGATCGCGACGACTGCGTTCGGGTTCAGGCGCTTCAAAAAGTCCGCGCCGATCTTGAGCGCGCCCGTGCCGCCAAGCGCCTGCGCCGTCACGACGCGGCCCGCGGCGATCAGCGGCGAATCGTTGCCGAGGAGCAGCTTCTGCACGGCGGCGTCGTAGGCGGCGATGCCGTCGATCGGCAGATAACCGCGCGGCAGCGCGGCATCGACGCGCGCTTTCTCGGCTTCGCGCACGGCGCGCAGGAGCGGAATCTTGCCTTCTTCGTTCGTGTACACACCGACGCCCAGATTGACTTTGGTCGTGCGCGTATCGGCGTTGAAGGCTTCGTTGAGGCCCAGGATCGGGTCGCGGGGAGCGAGTTCGACGGCAGAGAAAAGAGACATGATCTATCGGCAGTGGAGGAAAGACGTGCGGCGGGGAAGCGTGGCGACGACGGCATCATGCCGTCGAGCCCAGTCGCACATTGTAGCGAATCCGGCGCGGCTTTTCGGCCGAATATGGCGCGAATGCGCGTGCTTTTTGGCCCTTAATTCCGCGAACACGCCAAAAGCGCGCGATAAAAAAGGGCGTGAGCCGGTGCGCTTGAGATCGGCGAACCATGCCCAATCTGATGGAGACTACGCTTCCACATCCCGGTCACGTCCAGGCGAGCGCGCGCATCGCGTACGACGCTAGAATGATTGTTTGCCTCAGGCGCTGACTTTCTCGATTTCTCATGTCCGACACTCTCATCGCATCCCCGGAAGAACTGGACGAATCGAAGTTCGTCACGTTCGAAGGCTCGCCGTTTCAGTTGTATCAGCCGTATCCGCCCGCGGGCGATCAGCCCGATGCCATCGCGAAGCTCGTCGAAGGCGTCGAGGACGGTCTCTCGTTTCAGACGCTGCTCGGCGTGACCGGCTCGGGCAAGACCTTCACGATGGCGAACGTCATCGCGCGGCTCGGCCGTCCGGCGATCGTCTTCGCGCCGAACAAGACGCTCGCCGCGCAGCTCTACGCGGAATTCCGCGAGTTCTTTCCGCGCAACGCCGTCGAGTATTTCGTCTCGTACTACGACTATTACCAGCCGGAAGCGTACGTGCCGCAGCGCGATCTCTTCATCGAGAAGGACTCGTCGATCAACGAGCACATCGAGCAGATGCGGCTTTCGGCCACGAAAAGCCTGCTCGAACGGCGCGACGTGGTGATCGTCGCGACGGTGTCCGCGATTTACGGTATCGGCAATCCGTCCGAATATCACAAGATGATTCTCACGCTGCGCACGGGTGACAAGCTCGGCCAGCGCGACGTCATCGCGCGCCTGATCGCGATGCAGTACACGCGCAACGAAGCCGATTTTCAGCGCGGTTCGTTTCGCGTGCGCGGCGACACCATCGATATCTTTCCGGCCGAGCACGCGGAAATGGCGGTGCGCGTCGAGCTCTTCGACGACGAAATCGAATCGATGATGCTCTTCGATCCGCTCACCGGACGCGTGCGCAACAAGATTCCGCGCTTCACCGTGTATCCGTCGTCGCATTACGTGACGCCGCGCGACACCGTCATGCGCGCGATCGAAACCATCAAGCTCGAATTGCGCGAGCGGCTCGAATTCTTCCACAGCGAGGGCAAGCTCGTCGAAGCACAGCGGCTGGAGCAGCGCACGCGCTTCGATCTGGAAATGCTGCAGGAGCTCGGTTTCTGCAAGGGCATCGAGAACTACTCGCGGCACTTCTCGGGCGCGGCGCCTGGCGAGCCGCCGCCGACGCTCGTCGACTATCTGCCGCCCGATGCGCTGATGTTGCTCGACGAGTCGCACGTATTGATCGGCCAGTTGAACGGCATGTACAACGGCGACCGCGCGCGCAAGGAAAATCTCGTCGACTACGGTTTCCGGATGCCGTCCGCGCTCGATAACCGGCCGCTCAAGTTCAACGAGTTCGAGCGCAAGATGCGCCAGGCGATCTTCGTTTCCGCGACGCCCGCCGACTACGAGCAGCAGAAGGCAGGGCAGGTGGCCGAGCAGCTCGTGCGGCCGACGGGTCTCGTCGATCCGGAAATCGAAGTGCGTCCGGCGCGCTCGCAGGTCGACGACGTGCTCTCGGAAATCAACGCGCGCGTGGCGGTGCAGGAGCGCGTGCTTGTCACGACGCTGACCAAGCGCATGGCCGAGCAGCTGACCGAGTTTCTCGCCGATCACGGCGTGAAGGTGCGCTATCTGCACAGCGATATCGACACGGTCGAGCGCGTGGAAATCATCCGCGATCTGCGGCTCGGCACGTTCGACGTGCTCGTCGGCATCAACTTGCTGCGCGAGGGTCTCGATATTCCCGAAGTCTCGCTCGTCGCGATTCTCGACGCCGACAAGGAAGGCTTCCTGCGCGCCGAGCGCTCGCTGATCCAGACCATCGGGCGCGCGGCGCGTAATGTGAACGGCAAGGCGATTCTCTACGCCGACAACATGACCGACTCGATGAAGCGCGCCATCGGCGAAACCGAGCGGCGCCGCGCCAAGCAGATGGCGCACAACGAGAAGATGGGCATCACGCCGCGCGGGGTGGAGAAGCGCATCAAGGACATCATCGATGGCGTCTACAACGCCGACGACGCCCGCGCCGAGCTGAAGGAAGCGCAGGCGCGCGCGAAGTTCGAAGACATGTCCGAGAAGCAGATCGCGAAGGAAATCAAGCGCCTCGAGAAGCAGATGATGGATCACGCCAAGAATCTCGAATTCGAAAAAGCGGCGCAGACCCGCGACCAATTGGCGCTCCTGCGGCAGCGCGTGTTCGGGGCGAACGTGGGCGATCACGTGAGCGGAATCGGCGGTAAGTAAGCAATATGTAAGTGATTTTCAAGGCTTAATTCGAAAGGCGCGGCGAATCGGACGGTTCGCCGCGCCTTTTTTATGCCCGCCGCGATCGTGCGAGTCGGCGAAAAGCCTTACTGCGCCTAGGTCTGTAAGCTCGCTCAAATTGTTGCGGGAATCGAACGATGCTAAACTGACGAACATTGAGAATGGTTCGTATTAACGTTCACAGAGTTGTGCTAACGCCGCCGACCGAGCGGCGCTCCGGTATCTCAGTGGCAAGGCTCGCGTGGCACGCGTGCCAATCGATAACAACAAGGAGTTTTCTGATGGGTTCAACGTTGATGCGCGGCCTTGTCGCCGCCGCAGGTCTCACGGCGGTGATGGCAGCGTCGGCAGCCGAATATCCGATCGGCAAGCAGCACATCGAGGCGGGCATGGAAACGGGCGCCGTGTATCTGCAGCCGATCACGATGTCGCCGGAAGGCATGATGCGCAAGGCGTCGGATTCGGATATCCACCTGGAGGCGGATATCCACGCGGTCAAGAACAACCCGACCGGTTTCGCCGAAGGCGACTGGATGCCGTATCTGCAAGTCACGTATGAACTCACGAAGGTCGGCACGACGCAGACCATCAAGGGCGACCTGATGCCGATGGTCGCGAGCGACGGCCCGCACTACGGCGACAACGTCAAGCTCTTCGGGCCGGGCAAGTATCACCTGAAGCTGCATATTTCGCCGCCGTCGCAGGAAGGCCACATGGCGTTCGGCCGTCACACCGACAAGGAAACGGGCGTCGGTCCGTGGTTCAAGCCGTTCACGATCGAGTACGACTTCCCGTTCGCGGGCATCGGAAAGAAGGGCGGTTACTGATCGTCCGTGGCGCCCGGCATCCCGGACCGGGCGCATTCACTCTCAGGAAGTACGCATGAAGCTGAAAAATCAGGTGGCCGCGCTCGCGATGTCCGCGTTTGCCTTTGCCGGGATGAACATGGCGCACGCCGCCGACCTGCCGACGTTCAAGCTCGAAATGAACGACGGCAAGCTCAATCCGGCGCGCATCGAAGTGCCGGCGGGGCAGCGCATCAAGATCGAAGTGCATAACGTCGGCAAGGGCGCCGCCGAGTTCGAAAGCGTGCAGTTGCGCAAGGAAAAAGTGCTCGCGCCGGGGGCGGATTCGTTCGTGGTGATCGCACCGCTGGATCCGGGTGAATACAAGTTCTTCGACGATTTTCATCAGTCCGCGCAAGGCGTGATCGTCGCGAAGTAACGGAATGTGCCGCGCAATGTTCGCACCGCGCGCGGCCGCTTGAAGTGGAATTGCTGGAGGTCGGGTATGGGGCAGGTACTTTTCATCGTGTGGCGAGAGAGCGTCGAGGCGTTGCTCGTCGTCGGCATTCTCTACGCGTGGCTGAAGAACGGCGATCATCAGGCGCGCCGGGGCCTGCCTTATCTGTGGGCCGGCGTCGTCATCGGCCTGCTTGCGGCGGTGGCGCTGGGCGCCGCGCTCATCGGCTTCACGGAAGTGCTGTCGGGCGATGCACAGGATTACTTCCAGACCGCGATGGTGCTGATCGCCTGCGTGCTGATCGTGCAGATGGTCCTGTGGATGAAGCGCCACGGACGCACGCTCAAGCGCGACATGGAAACATCGCTGCAAAAGAGCACGCAGGACGGACACTGGTGGGGCATCGCGGTGCTCGTCGCGCTGGCGATCGCGCGCGAAGGCAGCGAGACGGCCGTGTTTCTCTACGGCGTCGGCTTCGGTCAGTCGGGGCACGTCGACGCGTCGCAGTACATCGCGATCATTCTCGGCTTCGGTCTCGCGCTGCTGACGTTCTATATCCTGCAGCTCGGCGGCAAGATCTTCTCGTGGCGCTCGTTCTTTCGCGTCACCGAAATCATGCTGCTGTTCCTGGCGGCCGGCCTCTTCGAAACGGGCGTCGACAAGCTGATCGACATGGAAGTGCTGCCGGTCATCGTCAATCAGGTGTGGAACACGTCGTGGCTGCTCGATGATTCGAGTACGTTCGGATCGCTCGTTGCTACGCTCACCGGTTATCGCGCGCATCCCGCGGGCATGAATCTCGTCGCGTATGCGGTGTACTGGGTCGTCATCTATCTTCTGCTGCGCCGTTCGAACACCCAGATGGCGCAAAAACAAAAGGCGGCAAGCCGTCCAGCATGAGTTCCGTAATGCGTAGACCGGGCCGGCTTCAACAAGCCGGCCACTGGATGCAACGTCACGGCAGCACGATCCGCATGATTCAGTGGGTCGTCGTTGCCGTGTATGCATTTCTGATCATCGTTCCCGCCGTGATGCCGCTGCCGGACGGCGCCGCGCATCTGTGGAGCAATCTCACGCTCGCCGCGCAGTTCGTGTTCTGGGGCATCTGGTGGCCATTCGTGCTGCTGTCGATGGTCATGCTCGGGCGCGTCTGGTGCGGCGTGTTGTGTCCCGAAGGCGCGCTGTCGGAGTTCGCGAGCAAGTTCGGCCGCGGCTGGGCGATTCCGCGCTGGATGCGCTGGGGCGGCTGGCCCTTCGTCGCATTCGGGCTCACGACGATCTACGGGCAGATGGTCAGCGTCTATCAGTATCCGAAGGCGGTGCTGCTCGTGCTCGGCGGCTCGACCGTCGGCGCGATGATCATCGGCGTGCTGTATGGCCGCGAGAAGCGCGTGTGGTGCAAGTATCTGTGCCCGGTCAACGGCGTGTTCTCGCTGCTCGCGCGCCTCGCGCCGTTTCACTACAAGGTCGACGAAGAAGCGTGGCGCCGTTCGTACACGAAGGGCGAGCACGGCCATCGCGTGATTCCGATCAACTGCGCGCCGCTCGTCCCGCTGCGCAACATGAAGGGCGCACAGGACTGCCACATGTGTGGCCGATGCAGCGGCCATCGCGACGCCATCGCGCTCACGTGGCGCTCGCCGTCCGAGGAAGTCGTGAAGCTCGGCGACAAGGCCGCGAATCCGTGGGACACCGCGCTCATTCTCTACGGCCTGCTCGGCATCGCGATCGGCGCGTTCCACTGGACCGTGAGCACCTGGTTCGTCGATCTGAAGCAATTTCTCGCCGCCTGGCTGATCGATCACGACATCCTCTGGCCGCTCGACACCAACGCGCCGTGGTTCCTGTTCACGCATTACCCGGAACAGAACGACGTCTTCTCGTGGCTCGACGGCACCATGGTCATCGGCTATATCGTCGCGACTGGGCTCGTGTACGGCACGGCGCTGCTCGGGCTGCTCGCCATCGGCACGCGCATGCTCGGCAAGATGAACGCGACGCGCCTGCATCACCTGACGCTCGCCCTGATCCCGATTGCGGGCGTCGGCGTGTTCCTGGGCCTGTCCGCGACGACGGTATCGCTGCTGCGCGCCGAGCATCTGCCGTTGTGGTGGGTGCCGGGTCTGCGGCTCGGCTTGCTCGCGGCCGCGAATCTCTGGAGCGCGTGGCTTGCGTGGCGCGTGACGGGGCGCCATGCATCGTCACTTGTTCCGCGCCTTCTTGCGATGGTATGGTTTGTCGCTGCGCTGGCCGTTGCGGACAGCGCGTGGTACCTGATGTTCTGGGGCTTCAGCCGATAAACCGTCCACGCCGTCAAGCGCGGCAACGAGAGCGAGAAGTGAGAACCAAACCCGTACTGACCGACGAAGACGTCAAGGCGATGGCCGCGGCCGCCGAGACGCATGCGAGAGAACACAACTGGAACGTGACGATTGCGATCGTCGACGATGGCGGACATCTGCTGCATCTGCATCGTCTCGACGGCGCAGGCGCGAGCACCGCCGAAATGGCGACGGGCAAGGCGCGCACCGCCGTGCTCGGCCGTCGCGAAACCAAGGTCTACGAAGACACCATCAAGCAGGGCCGCACGGCGTTCCTCTCCGCGCCGATGACCGCAATGCTCGAAGGCGGCGTGCCGATCTTCGTGGGCACGGACATCGTCGGTGCCGTCGGCGTGTCGGGCGTGAAATCGGATCAGGATGCGCAGATCGCGAAGGCGGGCATCGCGGCGCTCGGCATCGAGAACGTCTGAAGCATTCGCGCAATAAAAATGGCACGTCCTCGTAACGAAGACGTGCCATTCTGTTTTCGGATGCAGCGCTCGTCGGCGCGCATCGTGACCCAAGCAGGAACCAAAAAAAAGCGGCTTCGCTTGCTATCGACGACTGGCTGGTGTTTGCACGAAGGGGTCTAATTTCTCGCGTGCAAGTCGTCCTCGCTGGCTAAGGCCAAACACCTCTTGGCGAGGTGGTCCCCACAATACCCGGTACTACGGCTGTTCTTGCCTGCGCGTCATTTCGTCAGGATCAGTTTGCCCAAACGCGTCGCACGCAACTGGTACGTCTCTCCGTTATGCACGATGCTCACGTGACTGCGTCCCTGCAGCAGCGCGTCGCTTTTCAGCGATCGCTCGCCGGTGCTGTCCCCCGCGTGCGCGACGTGAACCGTGGTCACGGTCGTCGCCTTCGGGCGGGTGATCGCGGCGTCGCGGACAGCCGGGCGGCGCAGCCTGAGCGTGGAGGATCGCGGCGTATCGGTCATGTCGGAAAATGTGCGTTCGTTGATTCGATGGGTCTATAGTAAATGATAACTATTCCTATTTGCAACTAGACTTTCCGATTGAAGCGCCTCTTTCGATAGCCAGTCTCGATGCGGCCGCGAAACATTCGCCACCGCATCCGTCAGAGGCTCAATGCAGCGGACTCTCGTCCCTGCGGCCGTGCGCGAACTGGCGAATGAGCCGCACGGTGTCGATGTCCGACTCGCGATACGCCGACTTCACGATTTCCTGCGTCTGACGCTCATCGGGCGTGGCGTTTTCGTTCTCGGGCAGCGTCGTGGCGTAAGTGAAGCGCAGGAAGAGCTGGACCGCATCGGGCTGCTCGATCGCCATCGTGAGCGAGCCGCCGACGTAATCGGCGGTCGGCAGAATGTCGTAGCGCACGCTGGTGCCGGGCGTGAGCGTCACGCGGTCGCGCACGGTCGCCTGGCCGTAGTGGAGTTCGCGTTCCATCGTGTCGCCATCGCGCGCGAGGATGTCGCAGCTATCCAGGCCGATCACGAATAGTTGCGGCTGCTCGGCGCGCAGGACGAGGCCTTCCCAGAGCTGCTCGCGCGTCAGCGATTCGAGAAGCGGATTGAGCGGATCGTTGATCTGGATCAGGTGTTCGAAATTCAAGACGACGTTTCCCTTGGACGTTCGTGGTGCCCGCGATGCGTCACTGCGGCGCGAGTCCGGATTCGATGCGAATCGCGCCGGACAGGACCTTGTGCATCGGGCACGCATTGGCAATTTGCAAGAGCCGTTCCCGCTGCTCATCGGACAGCGCGCCCGTGAGCGCGATGCGCCGGTCGATGTTCGTGCCGTCGGCGGTGCTTGTCATCGACAACTCGACGTGTACGCCTTCGAGCGGCCACTCCTTGCGCTTCGCGTACATCTTCAACGTGATCGACGTGCATGCGCCGAGGCTCGCGAGCAGCAGCGACGCGGGTTCCGGTCCGGTATCGCCGCCGCCGATGCCCGCCGGCTCGTCCGCGACCCACGAATGCGTCCCGTCGCCGAGACGGACCTGATAGTCGATGTTGCCGATGCTGGCGGTCACGGAAGGTCCGGCCATGCGTGCTCCTGGTTGAAGTTGAGACTGCAAGATTGACGACAAAGCCGAAACGGCGCGGCAAGAACGGTCATTGTGACGCAATGTGTCCGTTCGTGCCGCACCGTTTCGCGGTTTTCGCTGTGACCAGATCAATGCGCGATGGCGCCCATCCGGCCCGCCTGATAGTCGATCACGGCCTGGCGGATCTCGTCCTCGGTGTTCATCACGAACGGGCCGTAGCGCACGACCGGCTCCTTCAGCGGCACGCCGCCGATCAGCAGCAGCTCGACGGGCTCATCGCCGGCGGCGAGCGCGATCGTATCGCTGTCGTCGCGGAAAATCACCATCTGCTGCGCGCGCACCGGCTGGCTTTGCGGACCGTACAGCGCGGTGCCCGACAGCGGATAGGCGAACACGCGGTAATCGCGCGGCACGGCGAGTTCGATCTTCGCGCCCGGCTTGAGCGAAAAGTGCTGATACAGAATCGGCGTGCGCGTCTCGATCGCGGCCTTCACGCCGAGCGCCTCGCCCGCGATGACCTTCACGCTGACCTTGCCGTCCTCGCTCGTCGCGACCGGAATCTGCACGGACGGAATCTCCTGATAGTGCGGCGCGATCATCTTGTCGCGCTGCGGCAGGTTGACCCAAAGCTGCAGGCCGTGCACGCGGCCGCCGCGTTGCGTGAATTCCTCGGCGGGCATCTCGCTATGCACGACGCCCGCGCCCGCGGTCATCCATTGCACGTCGCCGGGACGCAGCGTGCCGGAATGCCCGGCCGAATCCTTGTGACCGAACTCGCCTTCGAGCATGTACGTGACGGTTTCGAAGCCGCGATGCGGATGGTCCGGCGCGCCTTTAGCCTCGCCGGGTGCGTAGTCGGCTGGGCCCATCTCGTCGAGAAGGAGGAACGGATCGAAATCCATCAGAAGACGGGTCGGGAAAGGGCGATGCACGACGAATCCGCCGCCTTCGACAGTGCGGGTCGCCGGAATGATGCGTTCGATGCTGCGGCTGGTGGACATTATTGCCTCGCGTCGGGAATACGGAAAAGAGGGGAATAGCGATAAATTTGAAACACAGAGCTATTATATGGGCCGCATTTCGCGGTAAAAGCCGTCGCGGCGCAATGGATTGTCCCGCTGGGGATAACGAACCGCGTCGATGTTCATCTCTTCCAGTCCCACCGGGCGACTCATGAAAGCCGACTCGCATGACCTGAACGATCTGATGTACTTCTCGCACGTCGTCGAGCACGGCGGGTTTTCCGCCGCCGAGCGCGTGCTCGGCATCTCGAAGTCGCGGCTGTCGCGGCGCGTGTCGGAGCTGGAAGCGTCGCTCGGCGTGCGTCTGTTGCAGCGCTCGACGCGCAAGCTCGCGCTGACCGAGGCCGGGCAGCTTTTCTATCAGCATTGTCAGGCGATGCTCGCCGAGGCACAGGCGGCCGTCAACGTCGTGCAAAGCCTGCGCGATTCGCCGCGCGGCACGGTGCGCGTGAGCGTTCCGGTCACGATCGCGCAGACGTTCCTGTCCGCCGTGATGCCGGATTTCATGCACCGCTATCCGGAAGTGCGCGTCGTCATGCGCGTGACGAACCGTGTCGTCGATCTGTTCGAAGATGCCGTCGATGTCGCGCTGCGCGTGCGCTCGGAGCCGCCCGCGAGCTCGAACGTCGTCGCGCGGCCGCTGTGGCGCACGGAGCAGATGCTGGTCGCGGCGCCATCGCTGCTGAAGTCGAATGCGCCGCCGATGACACCCGCCGAACTCGCCCAGTACGACACGATCGACACGCCGTCGGCGGACGGCCGCCACGTCTACCGCCTGATCGCGCCGGACGGCACGCGCCATGAGTTCGAGCACGAGCCGCGCCTCGTCACAGCCGATCTGTCGATGATCCGCGAGGCCGTCATGCGCGGCGTCGGCATCGCGGCGCTGCCCGAGATGATGTACGGCGCGCCGCTGCGCTCCGGGCAGCTATCGCCGGTGATGCCCGGCTGGACGTTTCCGTCGCCGCAACTCTACGCGGTGTTTTTGTCGCGTCAGGGCATGGTCCCGGCCGTCCGCGCATTCGTCGATTTTCTCGTCGAGTCGATCGGTAGCGGCCAGCGCTTTCCGGGAGAATGTCCTGTTCACGAACAGCCGGAACGGGAAACAGTTTGACCGCATCGGCGTTTGTCATTGGTTTATGGCATTGAAGCGCGCGCTTGCGATGGACAGATTCAATTGATCGTCACAATTTGTGGCGGTATATTGAAGCCTCCTTCGCTAAGGAGCTCCTTATGCGAAAACTGACGGCTGCTCTGATAGTTAGCCTGATAGGGTTGATTGCACTGTCCGTGTCGACCACGGCTGCTGCATGCGACGGAACTTCCGGTTCTGGCTATTCGAACCCAAAGTGACCGCCTCACCCGAATGCGCCGAGCGCGCACGAAAAAAGGCCTTCATCCGACGATGAAGGCCTTTTACTTTGTGCGCCCGGAAGAGGGCGCGTCGAGCTGTTACTTGCCGCTCTTCGGCTCGGTGACGAAACCGATCTTCGTCAATCCGCCTGCCTGCGCCGCCGACATCAGATCGGCGACCTTTTCGTACGCCACCTGACGATCGGCGCGCAGATGAATCTCCGGCTGCGGGTTCTGCTGCGCCGCCTGCGCGATGCGCGCGTTGAGCGCCGCTTCGTCGATCGGCTGATCGTCCCACAGCGTGGTGCCGTCAGCCTTGATCGCGATGTTCACGTGCGCGGGCTTTTCGTCCTGCGGCTGGCTGCTCGCGTGCGGCAGGTCGATCTTGACCGCGTGATGCATGGCCGGAATCGTGACGAGGAAGATGATCAGCAGAACCAGCATGACGTCGACGAGCGGCGTCATGTTGATCTCGCTCATCATGCCGTCGTCTTCGTCTCCGGCGAAAGGGCTCATGGCCATGATGCGGACCTCCCCGGCTTACGACGCGCGCGTCGCGAGACGCAGGTTGTCCGACGCGGCGTTCGTCGCGCGCTTGGTCGACGAAAGCTTCGAGCCCGTGACGAAGAACGCGTGCAGGCCGTGCGCGAAGCGGTTCAGCTTCGTGACGATGCCCTTGTTCGCGCGGGTGAGCGCGTTATAGCCGAGCACGGCGGGAATCGCGACGAACAGGCCGAACGCGGTCATGATGAGCGATTCGCCGACCGGACCGGCGACCTGATCGATCGACGTCTGTCCCGTCGCGCCGATGGTCAAGAGCGCGTGATAGATGCCCCAGACCGTACCGAAGAGGCCGACGAACGGCGACGTGGAACCGATCGACGCGAGGATCGCGAGGCCCGCCTGCATGCGGCCGACGCCTTCGTCCATGACGTCTTTCAGGCAGCGCGTGATCCAGTCGGACACGTCCATGCGGTCGTGCAGATGCGGCTGCGTCTGATGATGATGGTCGGCGGCTTCCTGGCCGGCGAGCGCGAGCGCGAGAAACGGGTTGTCCGCCGGGCTCGACGACTGGCTGCCGAGCTTCTTGATGCCGTCGTTGAAGTCGTCGGAGTGCCAGAACGCCTGTTCGGCGTTCTTGGTGAGGCGCTTCAGGCGCACGACGTTCCACGCCTTTACGACGATCACCGTCCACGAAAGCACCGACATGATGACGAGCGCGAGCGCGATGCCCCGCGTCACGAAGTCGCCTTGCGCCCAGACGTGCGCAATCCCGTAGTTTTCCATTTCTGTTTCCTTCCTTGTATCTAAATAAACGATCAGTCGTTCAGACTGAAAACGAATGGCACCGTGGCGCTAGCACGAATCGCTTCGCCATTTTCCTTGTAAGGGCTGCACGCGCTGCCGCGCACCGCGTCGAGCGCCGCGTCATCGAGGCGCGACGAGCCGCTGCTCTTTTGCAGCGTGACGTTTTCGATCTTGCCCGACAGGCCTACCGTCAGACGGATGACGGCCGTGCCCGTTTCGCCGCGGCGCTTGGACATCGCCGGATAGTCGGGCTGCGCGATGTTGCAACTCAGGTGCGCGACGTTCTTCGGCGCGGCGAGATCCATGCTCGGCTTGCCGATCGCGGGCGCGGCCGGCGGCGGCGCAGGCTGAGCCGGAGCGGGCGGCGTGGGTTCCGGCGCGGGCGCGGCGATCTGCGAAGGCGCTTCCGTGACCGGCATCGGCGTCGGCTTCGGCTCGACTTTCGGTTTCACCTTCGGCTTGGGCTGCGGCTTCGGAACGGGCTGCGGCACGGGCTTGGGCGGCGGCGGCGTTTCGACGGCGACCGGCTGCGGCGCGGGCTGCGGTGTCTCGCTGATCAGTTGCGCGGTGATGGATTTGGCTTCGATCGGGCGGGGCGGCGGCTCGTTCTTCATCGTCAGCGCGACGCCCAGCAACGCAGCGTGAATGGCGACGACGGCGACGCACGCCGCGATCACGCGCGGATTCGCATTTGCTGTCGGCGCGGTCTGGAATGCGGCGGGAGAAGTGGTCGGGGACTGCATCGTTATTGGCTGCTTGTGATGCTGCGTGAATGCTTGCTGATAACGCTGCCTTCGAGTTCGCTGTCCAACGAGCGCACAGGCACGGTGCGGAAGAAACCAGACGACGTCATTTTCGGAAAATCAGCAGGGAGATGAACAAGGTAGTCACGAAACCAATCAGCAATTCCATCTTTCCCTCCAGGGGTAAGGGTTGCGCGGCTGGCTGAAAGTGACCGGAAATACGAAGGTAACCTGGCTTGCTGGAGGCGATAAAACGACTGGGCGGCGCATCCGGAGCATCGGCGTCGCCGGTTGAGCGCGGCGACGCCGCGCGAATTGCTTCAGGCAGCCTGGCGCTCGTAGAACGTCAGCGGCGCAACGTGCTCGCGCTGCTGAACGCCGCATCGCGACGCGCAGACGCCGCTTTGTGCCATTACGTCGCGAACGCTTTCTTCACACTTGCCGCAGCACAGCGCGACGCCGAGTTCGAACTGCAGTTCATCAAAGGAGTCCACCCCTTCGGCGATGGCGCTTCGAATCTTTCGGTCGGACACTGATTTGCAGACGCAGACAATCATGATCGTTCGCAATAGTTAGCGTTAATGCGAATTATTATCATTCGGTATTGGCGCCTTTGCAAGCGCAGGACCGTGTTTTTTGTAACAGCGGGCGAAAGTTAGCGGGTTTATTGCTAGGAGCCTTGTCTGACGGGGCAAAGCGCGCGATGGAACTGCCAACGCGCGTGAGAAACCCTCAGACGATGTCGGGTTCGGCGAGGCGCGTTCGGCGCGAGGGGATGTCGACGTGCTCGACTTTGGCATCGAGCTGAAGGAGCGCGGCGGCGAGTTGACGCTGCGATTCGCCGTCGGCGGTGGAGCAGAAGCGCGGCATATCGTCGGACGGCGCGCCGAGATTTTTGAGCGCGTGCGCGTCGAGCAGACGATCGAGCTGCCGCGCGATGGCGACGCTCGTGTCGACGATCTGCAGCCGCTCGCCCGCGATGTCGCGGATCGCGCGATCGAGAAAAGGGTAGTGCGTGCAGCCGAGCACGAGCGTGTCGGCGCCGGCATCGAGCATCGGTGCGATATAGCTTTCGAGCAGCGCCATCAGCGTGGGCGACGAGGTGTCGCAGCGCTCGACAGCCTGCACCAGCCCATGTCCCGCCTGACAAATGAAGCGGCAGTCGCCGGCGTAGCGGTCGAGCAGCGACTGAAAGCGCGCGGAGCGCAGCGTGACGGCGGTCGCCAGCACCCCGACCACGCGCGACTTCGAGACCGCCGCCGCCGGCTTCACGCCCGGTTCCACGCCGACGAGCGGAATCGGCAGACGCTCGCGCACGAGCGCGATCGACTGCGCGGTGGCCGTGTTGCACGCGACGACGAGCGCCTTCGCGCCCTGACCGACGAGCCACTCGCCGATTGCCATCGTGCGGTCGACGATGAAATCGTCGTCGCGTTCGCCGTAGGGCGCATGCAGTGAATCGGCGACGTAGATCAGACGCTCGTGCGGCAGAATCGCGCGCACGGCGCGCAGCACCGACAATCCGCCGAGGCCGGAATCGAAAATGCCGACCGGCGCGCTCGCGTCAGACGCGGCACGCTCGTTCGGCATCGGGAAGGGCGCTACGCGGGACATCCGATTATTCGTGATCGCCCATCATGGTCTGCTGGTAATTCTGGATGCCGACCTTGTCGATCAGATCCAGCTGCGTTTCCAGCCAGTCGATGTGCTCTTCGGTGTCGTGCAGGATCTTTTCGAAGATTTCGCGCGAGACGAAATCACGCACCGACTCGCAATACGCGATGGCTTCCTTGCAGGTCGACTGGGAAATCTGCTCGAGCTTCAGGTCACATTCGAGGATTTCCTTGGTCTCTTCGCCGATCAGCAGCTTGTGCAGGTCTTGCAGGTTCGGCAGGCCGTCGAGCATGAACACGCGCTGAATGAGCCAGTCGGCGTGCTTCATCTCACCGATGGATTCGTCGTATTCGTGCTTGTTGAGCTTTTCGAGGCCCCAGTGCTGGTACATCCGCGCGTGCAGGAAGTATTGGTTGATCGCGGTCAGTTCGTTTTTCAACTGCGCGTTCAGATATTCGATGACTTTCGCGTCGCCTTGCATGATTTTGTTTCCTGTTCGTAACGTGGGGCTGTTGGAAAGATAAACCTTGAGTGTGCCGATGCCAAGGTTAGGTAGAAATTTTTTGTTTCAGACGAAACTGAGAATGAAAACGCTTCTCGACTGGCGGCGGTTCAAAGAAAAGAGCCGGGCGCATCGCCCGGCTCTCGTCGTTCAGTCACGGTGATAAACCGCCATTAAGCGGCGATCAAGCCGTCGCGACCGGAATCTTGCCGATTTTCGCCTGCCATTCGGCCGGGCCCGTCTTGTGAACCGACGTGCCGCTCGAATCGACTGCCACCGTCACGGGCATGTCCTGCACATCGAACTCGTAGATCGCTTCCATGCCGAGGTCTTCGAACGCGAGCACCTTCGCCTCGCGGATCGCCTTCGACACGAGATACGCCGCGCCGCCGACCGCCATCAGATACGCCGCCTTGTGGTTCTTGATCGCCTCGATCGCGACCGGGCCGCGCTCGGCCTTGCCGATCATCGAGATGAGGCCGGTTTGCGCGAGCATCATCTCGGTGAACTTGTCCATGCGCGTGGCCGTGGTCGGGCCAGCCGGACCGACCGCTTCGTCGCGAACCGGATCGACCGGGCCGACGTAATAGATCACGCGATTGGTGAAATCGACCGGCAGCTTCTCGCCCTTCGCCAGCATGTCGGCAATGCGCTTGTGCGCGGCGTCGCGGCCCGTCAGCATCTTGCCCGACAAGAGCAGCGTCTGGCCCGGCTTCCACGATGCGACTTCTTCCGGCGTCAACGTGTTCAGGTCGACGCGCTTGCTCGTCTCCGTGTTCGGCTGCCATGTGACCTTCGGCCATGCGTCGAGCGGCGGGGCTTCGAGCTTCGCCGCGCCCGAGCCGTCGAGCGTGAAGTGCGCGTGGCGCGTCGCCGCGCAATTCGGGATGATCGCGACCGGCTTCGATGCCGCGTGCGTCGGCGCGGCCATGATTTTCACGTCGAGCACGGTCGAAAGACCGCCGAGACCTTGCGCGCCGATGCCGAGCGCGTTCACCTTCTCGTGCAGTTCCACGCGCAGTTCTTCGATCCAGTCCTGCGGGCCGCGCGCGATGACATCCTGAATGTCGATCGGGTCCATCAGCGATTCCTTCGCCATGACCATCGCCTTTTCGGCCGTGCCCCCGATGCCGATGCCGAGCATGCCCGGCGGACACCAGCCCGCGCCCATCGTCGGGACGGTCTTGAGAATCCAGTCGACGATCGAATCGGACGGGTTCAGCATCGCGAACTTCGACTTGTTTTCCGAGCCGCCGCCCTTGGCCGCGACCTGAACGTCGACCTTGTCGCCCGGCACGATCTCGTAGTGGATCACGGCCGGCGTGTTGTCCTTCGTGTTCTTGCGGCCGCCTTCGGGCGGGCTCACGATCGATGCGCGCAATACGTTGTCCGGGTTCAGATAACCGCGGCGCACGCCTTCGTTGATCATGTCGGTGACCGACATCGTCGCGCCGTCCCAGCGCACGTCCATGCCGACCTTCACGAACACCGTGACGATGCCCGTGTCCTGGCAGATCGGACGCTTGCCTTCCGCGCACATGCGGCTGTTGGTCAGGATCTGCGCGATCGCGTCCTTCGCGGCCGGGCTTTCTTCCAGCTCGTAGGCGCGGCCGAGCGCCTGGATATAGTCGAGCGGATGGTAGTAGCTGATGTACTGCAGCGAATCAGCGATGCTCTGAATCAGGTCTTCCTGCTTGATGACTGTCATGGCTTTGGGCTCTGGGGGACTGAATTTTTTCCTGCGGGCGTTCTGAAGGACGCTTCACTCGACTGCGTTTTTCGGCGGCGCAAAGGACTCGTCGTGGAAATGGCGCGGATGCGTATGCGTGGTCAGCCGGTCGACATACGCCATGATGAGCGCGGAAACGAGGAACGCGACGTGGATGATCACCTGCCACAACACGGTGTGAAACGTGTGCTGGTCGGGGTTGATGAAGGTTTTCAGCAGATGGATCGACGAGATGCTGATGAGCGCCATCGACAGCTTCACCTTCAGCACGCCCGCGTTGACGTGATCGAGCCACTCGGGCTCGTCGGGATGGCCTTCCACGCCGAGCTTCGACACGAACGTCTCGTATCCGCCGACGATCACCATGATGAGCAGATTCGAGATCATCACCACGTCGATCAGGCCGAGTACGACGAGCATGATATTGGTTTCGTCGAGCGTCATCGCGTGCGTGACGAGATGCCAGACTTCCTTCAGAAACAGGACGACGTACACGGCTTGCGCGACGATCAGGCCCAGATAGAGCGGCACCTGGAGCCAGCGGCTCATGAAGATGACTTTCGGCAGCAGTTTCATCGAGCCGGGCTGCTTGGGCGAGGCGGGAGAATGCTTGGGAGCGGACATGGGCGGCTTTTCAGTCGGGGCGGGTCGAACCGGAATGATGACTGGCGAATATGACGAACCGGAACGTTCAAAGTGCGTGCGGAGCGTTTGCAATCCGCCGGCGAGCGGCGGGTATTGGCGCATTCGCGGTGTCGGGAAGCCCGCTATTGTAGCGTGTCGTCGCGCGGACTTCCCAAATGCTTTCAGAATCCGCTGAACCCGTCCTAGGCGCCGGTTTCGCCCGAAACGGAAGCCCGGGCGCGCGCCTTCAAGCTTGCGAGCGCGATGCCCGTCACGACGCACGCGAGCGCGATGCCGTGCGCGAGCGTCGGACGTTCGTCGAGAAAGGCGATGCCGTAGAGCGCCGCCGCGACCGGCAGCACGGCGCAGAAGACGCCGGCGAGACTGCCGTCGACGTGACGGATGCCCTTCATCCACAGCCAGAACGAGAAGATGCTCGCCGAAAGCCCGTACCACAGGACGAGCGCCCACGTGTTCCAGGCGACGCTCGTCCAGTCGAAGTGCGCGAGCGATGTTGCGCCGAGCGGGAGCATGAGCAACAGGCCGATCGCGTGCGTGTACGCGCAGATGTCGATGGCGGGCAGCGTCTGCGTGAGACGGCGCGAGAGGATCACATAGAGCGATTCGCAGCACACGGCGCCGAGCACCATCAGATTGCCGGGCAGGGAGCTCGCGCCCGCATCCCCGGCCTGCGCGACGTTGATGACGAGCACGCCCGCGATCGCCAGTCCGATCGACGCGAGCGCGCGCGGACCCGGCTTCTCCTTGAGCAAGATCCACGCGAAGAGCGCGACCACGGCCGGAATGGTGCTCGTGATGACGCCCGCCGCGACGGCGCTCGTGCGCGCGACGCCGTTCAACATCAGCAAGGTGAAGCCGAACGTGCCGAAGAATGCCTGCAGGAAAAGGTTGAGCCATTCACCGCGCGCGACGCGCTTCATCTTCGACCAGCGCAAGAGCGGCCAGAGCACCGCGAGCGCGATCACGAAGCGCAGCAGCGCGAAGAGCGGAACGGGAACGAATGCGACGATCGATTTGCCGATGCCGACGTTGCTTCCGACGAGCAGCATCGCTGCAATCAAAAGAAGGGCGTAGCGATTCAAGCTGGATACCGCGCTGGGAGTTCAGTTACGATTGTGGGGACGCATTGTAGAAGCCGCGCGGACTCCGTGTATACCCCGTGCCTGTTGGCCCGGCCACGTAAGAAGCGGGTAAGTTGAGCGGCTTATCTTGAATTCAATGCAGGATGTCGCCGGCATGCGAATGTGCCGTGACATTGTTCCGTGCCGCTCCGGTACGGTAGAAAGGAGACAAGGTCGAAGCCGGGAACGCCGCGCGTTCTCCGCTTTCGAACCTCATAAACATGCGGCGCGCGCAACCCATTCAGCGATGCGCGCGCCGCCGGATTTCGGAAACACCATCAGGAGAGGTTGTCGATGTCTGCGATCGAATCGGTTCTTCAGGAAAAACGTGTGTTCCCGCCGTCAGCCAAGGCAAGCGCGGGTGCGGCAATCTCCGGCATGGACGCCTACAAGGCGCTTGTAGCGGAAGCGGAACGTGACTACGAAGGCTTCTGGGCGCGCATTGCGCGCGAGACGCTCACGTGGCACAAGCCCTTCACGCAGGTGCTGGACGAATCGAAGGCGCCTTTCTACAAGTGGTTCGAGGACGGCGAGCTCAACGCGTCGTACAACTGTCTCGACCGTCATGTGGAAGCGGGCCGCGGCAACGACAACGCGATCATCTTCGAAGCCGACGACGGCACCGTCACCAACGTCACCTATCAGGATCTGCTGGACCGCGTCTCGCGTCTCGCCAATGCGCTCAAGAAGCGCGGCGTGAAAAAGGGCGACCGCGTCGTGATCTATCTGCCGATGTCGGTGGAAGGCGTCGTCGCGATGCAGGCGTGCGTGCGTATCGGCGCGACGCATTCGGTCGTGTTCGGCGGCTTCTCGTCGAAGTCGCTCAACGAACGTCTCGTCGATGTCGGCGCGGTCGCGCTCATCACCGCCGACGAACAGATGCGCGGCGGCAAGGCGCTGCCGCTGAAAAGCATCGCCGATGAAGCGCTCGCCGCGGGCGGCTGCGAGAAGGTGAAGAACGTCATCGTGTATCGGCGCACGGGCGGCAAGGTCGCATGGACCGAAGGCCGCGACGCGTGGCTGCATGAAATCGTCGAGAACGAATCGGCGAAGTGCGAGCCGGAATGGGTGAGCGCGGAGCATCCGCTTTTCATCCTTTACACGTCCGGCTCGACGGGCAAGCCGAAGGGCGTGCAGCACAGCACGGCCGGCACGCTGCTGTGGGCCGCGCAGACCATGAAGTGGACCTTCGACATGAAGCCGGGCGACATCTTCTGGTGCACGGCGGATATCGGCTGGATCACGGGGCATAGCTATATCGCGTACGGGCCGCTCGCCATCGGCGCGACGCAGGTCATGTTCGAAGGCGTGCCGACGTATCCGCACGCGGGCCGCTTCTGGGAGATGATCGCGCGCCACAAGGTCACGATCTTCTACACGGCGCCCACGGCGATCCGCTCGCTCATCAAGGCATCGGAAGCGGACGCGAAGGTTCATCCGAAGAGTTTCGATCTGTCGACGCTGCGCATCCTCGGCACGGTCGGCGAACCGATCAATCCGGAAGCGTGGATGTGGTATCACGAGAACGTCGGCCGTGGGCAATGTCCGATCGTCGATACGTGGTGGCAGACCGAAACCGGCGGCCACATGATCACGCCGCTGCCGGGCGCGACGCCGCTCGTGCCGGGTTCCTGCACGCTGCCGCTGCCGGGCATCATGGCCGCGATCGTCGATGAAACCGGCCAGGACGTGCCGAACGGGCAAGGCGGCATTCTGGTCGTGAAGCGCCCGTGGCCGTCGATGCTGCGCAACGTCTGGGGCGACCCCAAGCGCTATCAGACGAGCTATTTCCCGGAAGAACTCGGCGGCAAGCTGTATCTCGCCGGCGACGGCGCGGTGCGCGACAAGGAAACCGGCTACTTCACGATCATGGGCCGCATCGACGACGTGCTGAATGTCTCCGGCCACCGCCTCGGCACGATGGAAATCGAGTCGGCGCTGGTCGCGAATCCGATCGTCGCGGAAGCCGCGGTCGTCGGCCGTCCGGACGATACGACGGGTGAAGCCGTGGTCGCGTTCGTCGTGCTGAAGCGCGCGCGCCCGGAAGGCGACGAAGCGAAGCAGATCGCCACCGAACTGCGCAACTGGGTCGGCAAGGAAATCGGTCCGATCGCGAAGCCGAAGGACATCCGTTTCGGCGAGAACCTGCCGAAGACGCGCTCCGGCAAGATCATGCGGCGGCTCTTGCGCTCGCTCGCGAAGGGCGAGGAGATCACGCAGGACGTCTCCACGCTGGAAAATCCCGCGATTCTGGATCAGCTCGGCGAAGCGCGCTGATCGTCCGCGACCGCTGCCTCGCGCGGCAGCGGTCGATCCTTATTGCCGATGACATGCGGTTTTGTTAAAAAACCGCATGTCCGATTCTTCCAACCCGACGCCTGCCTCGCCGCCGCCCGTATCGGCGGCGATGGCGCGCGCGCATCGGCGCTACTGGCGCTTCAATATCGCGCTGATCGGCGTGCTGATGACCATCGGCTTCGTCGTCTCCTTCGGCCTGCCGCTCTTCGCGCAACGCTTCCAACATGCCCGCGTCGCCGGCTTTCCGCTGCCGTTCTACTTCGGCGCGCAGGGCGCGATTCTCGTCTACATCGCGCTGATCCTCATCTATATCGTGCTGATGCAGATGGCCGATGCGCGTCTTGCCCGCGCCGCCCGCGCCGAACAGGGCGACGCCGCATGAAGCTCACGAACCGGCTGATCCTCTCCTACGCGCTCTATACGGCCGGCTTCCTGCTGTTCATCTTTCTGATGGAGCGCATCGAGCGCACGACGGGGCCGGGAACGTGGATCGGCTATGTGTTCCTGTTCGTGCCCATCGCGGTGTACGCGGTGATCGGTCTTTTGTCGCGCACGTCGGATCTCGTCGAATACTACGTGGCAGGACGGCGCGTGCCGTCCGCGTTCAACGGCATGGCGACGGCCGCCGACTGGCTTTCGGCGGCATCGTTCATCGGGCTTGCCGGGTCGATCTACGCAAGTGGTTACGACGGCCTCGCGTACGTGATGGGTTGGACCGGCGGCTATTGCCTCGTCGCGTTCCTGCTCGCGCCGTACGTGCGCAAACTCGCGCGCTACACGATTCCGGATTTTCTCGGCACGCGCTTCTCCAGCAACCTCGTGCGCGGGCTCGCGGCGTTCGCGGCGATCCTCTGTTCGTTCGTCTATCTCGTCGCGCAGATCCAGGGCATCGGGCTGATCGCGTCGAGGTTCATCGGCATCGAGTTTTCGATCGGCATCTTCTGCGGTCTCGCGGGCATTCTCGTGTGCTCGTTTCTCGGCGGCATGCGCGCGGTGACGTGGACGCAGGTCGCGCAATACATCATCCTCATCAGCGCGATGCTGATTCCCGTGTCGATGATCGCGCATCGCGAAGGGCTCGGGTGGTTCCCGCAATTCAACTACGGGCGCGTGATGGAGCGCGTCGAATCGCTCGAACGCGCGGTCGCCGTGTCGCCCGACGAAGCGCGCGTGCGCGCCGATTATCAGCGGCAGGCCGCGCTGATTCAGCAACGCATCGACGCGCTGCCGCAGTCGTTCCATGCCGAGCACGCGCGCCTCGCCGCGGAGATCGCGGAACTGCGCCGGCACAACGGGCCGCTGCGCGAGATCAACGAGCGCGAGCGCGAACTCGCGGCTTTTCCACGCGATGCCGCCGATGCGCACGCCAAATGGTCGCGCGAACGCGATGCGTTGATCGAGCGCGTCGCCGCGCCCGTGCCGATGGCCGAAGCGTTCGCTCCCGGCTCGGCCGGGGACGAGAGCCCGCGCGTGCATCAGATCAACTTTCTGTCGCTGCTCCTGTGCCTGTCGATCGGCACGGCGAGCCTGCCGCACATCCTCACGCGCTACAACACGACGACGTCGGTGTCGTCGGCGCGGCGCTCGGTCGGCTGGACGCTGTTCTTCGTCGCGTTGTTCTATTTGACGGTGCCGGTGCTCGCGGTGCTCATCAAGCATGAAATATTGACGGGGCTCGTCGGGCATCGCTTTGCCGATCTGCCGCAGTGGGTCACGCAATGGCGGCGCGTGGAGCCGTATCTGATCCGCATCGGCGATGTGAACGGCGACGGCATCGTGCGCTGGGCCGGCATTCAGATGCAGCCCGACATGGTCGTGCTGGCGGCGCCTGAAATCGCGGGATTGCCGTATGTGATTTCCGGGCTGATTGCCGCCGGCGCGCTCGCGGCGGCTTTGTCGACGGCGGACGGGCTCCTGCTGACGATCGCGAATGCGCTCTCGCACGACGTGTATTACTGCATGGTCGATCGCCGCGCGACGAGCCAGCGGCGCGTGACGATCTCGAAGATTCTGTTGCTCGGCGTGGCGCTGCTCGCGTCGTATGTGGCGTCGCTGAATGCGGGCAACATTCTGTTTCTGGTCGGCGCGGCGTTTTCGCTTGCAGCGTCGAGTCTCTTTCCGGCGCTCGTACTCGGCGTGTTCTGGAAGCGCACGACGCAGCGGGGTGTCGTCGCGGGCATGATCGCGGGGCTCGTCGTGTGCGTGTATTACATCGTGTCGACGTATCCGTTCTTCGTGCAGTTGACGGGTTTCGCCGGGCCGCGCTGGTTCGGCATCGAGCCGATCAGCTCGGGCGTGTTCGGGGTGCCGGCCGGATTCGCGGTGGCGATCGTTGTGAGTCTGTTCGATCGGAAGCCGGATGCGTACACGCGCGCGCTCGTCGATTACATTCGCCATCCGTAGGGGCTGGCGCAGGCGCGGGAACTTGGTATAATCGCGGTCTTCCGGAGAGATGGATGAGTGGTTTAAGTCGCACGCCTGGAAAGCGTGTATAGGGTAAAACCTATCGGGGGTTCGAATCCCCCTCTCTCCGCCAGAACCTCAAGCCCTTGATCTTCAAGGGCTTTTCTTTTTTGTTCTCAGAATTGACGCGGGCGCTGTAAAAGGCCCGTATGCCGAAAAAATCCGAAACGCGGCCCGTCGTTGTTTCGAATCTCAAGTGGTTCAAACCGAAAATGAGGAAGCTTCGTCCTTTTCCTCGCGCTTCGACATCATAGATTCGGATAACTGATTGAACATGGCCGCGCGCAATCGATCGAGCGTCGAGCATGCGGACAACAAGTGGAGGGGAGCGAGAAGAGTTGTCGTAAGAGTCATGAGCGCTGGTACGGTTGCGCCTCTAATAATGCTCGATGAACTCTCGCACATGGCAGGGCGCAGCGGCCCATGCAGCCCATCTCTTACGACATTCAGAAGGATAGACGATGCGGCCAGGAAAGAAATCGGATTAATCGCGTTATGTAAGCGGCAATCGTTCAACGATGCGCCGGCTTGCCGGCAAACGCTGCAATTCGATCCGTTTCCGTCGTGGTGACTGCGGATTGTGCCGCCGCTTCGCGCGTCGCCTTCTTGCTTTGCGGCGGTGCAACGGACTTTGGACGGTTGCGCGCGGCGGCCGATCCGCCGAGAAAGAAACGCCCCGAGTAAGACACGGGGCATCGCATTGCAAGCTCAGTGCGTGAGAATCATCTGAGCGGCGTGATTCTCGGCGTCGTAGTGCAGCGCCGAGTTCGCCGCCTGCTGTTCCTGAATGAGCACTTCGCGCGCCGCCTGAGCACCTCGCTCATAACCGGCCTTCGTCGCGTGCTCCTCGAGTGCGGCGATAAGCGGCAATTGCTCCTCTGCCACCGAGCGCAGCAAATTCAGGATGTCGCGCCGCATCGCTTCGGGATAAGCGCAGAAGTGCTCGAAGCCACCCGGCGCAGCGACGATGTTCACGAGCGACGTAAGCAGTCGCGCGCGATTGTTGCAATGTTCGCTGATCTGCACCGACTGCGAGAGCGTCGCGTGGCCGTTCGGATCGACGGAAATATGCAGGTCATTCATCTTGAAAAGCCTCTTGTAATAACGGAAGGCCTGCATTTAAGCCGCTCCGGCGCTTGGAAACGCTCGGACGAATCCTATTACCTCGGGTGCGCGACGATCCTTTACTTTCGGATGTTTCCGCTCACGCGAAGCATCGTGCGAGCCAGCGCCAGAACGCGCGGCAACGGCCGGCCGTGACGACGCGCGATGCATCCATGTCGCGCTGCCAGGTCGCATTTTCCTGATCGTCGCGCGACCGAGCGACGAGTGTCCCGAAGTACATGGCAGCCCCCTTTGCGGATATCGATGGCGAACGGCGTCACGTGAGCGACTCCGATGCGTTCAGGATGCCGATGCTTCCGCGAGCGCAAAACCCGCATGACGCGGGGAGCGCGCTTTGCATGCGGACATGGGCGAAAGGAGGGGCACGCGCGTCAGC
Organism: Caballeronia sp. LZ028; assembly: GCF_031451415.1. Taxonomy (NCBI): domain Bacteria; kingdom Pseudomonadati; phylum Pseudomonadota; class Betaproteobacteria; order Burkholderiales; family Burkholderiaceae; genus Caballeronia; species Caballeronia sp. LZ028. The sequence goes on from NZ_JARUXN010000001.1 coordinate 1,372,168, forward strand.
ATGCGCGCAGCGAAAGTTTTACATGAACTGTTGACACAAAAGATTCACAGTCGGAAAGGTCTACGGACCGTATCCTTTGCTCCGCTACGGTGAACGCGAGGCAACCATGCCGGACATCGCATTTCCTCAGCAGGGCGGCGTGAGCGAACGCACACGCCGGACCGGTCTCATCGTTTTCGGTCTCATACTTCTCGGCGGTATCGGTTATGTCGGATTGCATCTGGCTAACGATCTCGAATCCGTCCGGCTGAGTTCCGCACTGCCTTATTTCCTGCTCGCCGTCGCGCTGCTGATCGCACTCGGATTCGAGTTCGTCAACGGCTTCCACGACACCGCCAACGCGGTCGCGACCGTCATCTACACGCACTCGCTGACGCCGAACCTCGCGGTGGTCTGGTCCGGGACGTGGAATTTCATCGGCGTGCTGGTTTCGAGCGGCGCGGTCGCGTTCGGCATCCTGCAACTGCTGCCCGTCGAGCTGATACTTCAGGTCGGCAGCAGCGCAGGCTTCGCGATGGTCTTCGCGTTGCTCATCGCCGCGATCATCTGGAACCTCGCGACATGGTATTTCGGCCTGCCGTCGTCGAGCTCGCATACGCTGATCGGCTCGATCATCGGCGTCGGTCTCATGAATCAGCTATTGCGCGGGCCGAACGGCACGAGCGGCGTCGACTGGTCGCAGGCGGCGGGCGTCGGCAAGTCGCTGCTGTTTTCGCCGATCGTCGGCTTCATCTGCGCGGGACTCCTCTTGCTTTTGCTGAAGGCGCTCGTGCGCGTGCCGGCGCTCTATAAGGAACCGAAGAAAAATCATCCGCCGCCATTCTGGATTCGCGCACTGCTGATTCTGACGTGCACCGGCGTATCTTTCGCGCACGGCTCAAACGACGGGCAGAAAGGCATGGGTCTCATCATGCTGATTCTGATCGGCACGGTGCCGACTGCCTACGCGCTCAACAAGGCGGTGAGCCCCGCCGAAACGCAGAACTTCGTAGCCGTGGCGCACGAGGCATCGGCGAGCTTCGCGAAATATCTGAACGATGCGCCACCATCCGCCGATGCACGCGAAGACGTTCAATCCTACGTGCGTACGCGCCAGCTTTCGCCCGCGACGCTGCCCGCGCTGAAGCAACTGACCGACATCATCGCGAACCAGGTCGGCGCGTCCGGATCGCTCGCGGCGGTGCCACGGAACCTTGTCGATAACGTGCGCAACAACATGTATCTCGCGTCCGAAGCGATCCGCCTGATGGAGAAGGCGAACGCGCCCGCGTTCGCGCCCGCGGACCGCGCCGTGATCGACAACTACAAGAAGCAGCTCGATCACGCGACGAAGTTTATCCCGACGTGGGTGAAGGTCGCGGTGGCGATCGCGCTCGGGCTCGGCACGATGGTCGGCTGGAAGCGCATCGTCGTGACCGTGGGCGAGAAGATCGGCAAGCAGCATCTGACGTACGGGCAGGGCGCGTCGGCGGAGCTGATCGCGATGCTGACCATCGGTGCGGCGGATGCCTACGGCCTGCCGGTCTCGACGACGCACGTGCTGTCTTCGGGCGTCGCCGGAACGATGGCCGCCAACGGCTCGGGGCTGCAATGGAACACCGTGCGCAGCCTCGTGCTCGCGTGGGTGCTGACGTTGCCGGCGTCGATCGCGCTCGCCGCCGGTCTCTACTGGGCGTTCAGAAATCTCTTCTGAGTGCGTGACGTTCAGGCGTTCGCCGGGCGGCCGGTCTTGACCGTTTCGAGCGCCTTGATCGCTTCGACGAGGCGTTTCTCGGGCGCGGCGTCGAGCATCGCGAGCGCGGCCCGCAGCAGTTCGCTCTTCTTCACGCGCACGCCGTTCTTCTGGCACTTCTCCTTGAGCGCGGCGATCTTCGCGTAGTCGGACTTGGGCATCGTGAAGCTGTCGCGCACGACTTTTTCCTTCTTCACGCGGCGGGCTTTCGCGTCGGCGTTCGGCTGGCTCGCGACGGTCTTTTCCGTTTTCTTCGCGGCAGCGGCTTCGACTGTCGGCGTCTTCCCGGCTTTCTTTGCGACGGGCGCTTTCGCGGCCGGCTTCTTCGCGGTCTTCGGCGTCGTGGCCGCGGCCTTGGTCTGCTCTGCTGGTTTAGCCGTCTTCTTGCTGGCCTTGGCCCCGCGCTTCGCGGGAGCGGGCGCGGGCGCGGCTTCCGTTGCGCCCTTGGGGAAATGAAACGCCTTCTTCGTCGGCGCCTTGACTTGCGGTGTGCTCATCCCGTTCTCTCCCGTCGTATGTGGAGAAAACAGTATATACGGTTTAAGGAGGCGCGCGTTCGCCGGACGCATCCGCGAAACGCGTGTCGCATCAACGGGATAGACGCGCGGCCCTCGACTTATCTACACGCTTGTCCACCGAAACTGTGGATAAGCGCGCGAAGGGGCCGCGTCAATCGTCATGACGGCGATGGCCGTGATCGTCGTCGTGGCGGGAGCGGCAAGCCTTGTCGTCGAGACGTTGCGCGACATAGCCCGGCAGATCGGCATCGTCGATCGCGAAGACGAAGAACTGGTTCGGATTATCGATGCCGTCCGGATGGTTCGTGTCCGTCACGGTGCCGACGAAGTCGTTGTCGTTCGCGATGAACAACGTGTGCTTGAGCGCGCCGCCGACGCGCACGTCCGGCCCGAACGCGAGGCTTTCGAGCTTCGCCGGAATGTCGGTCGACGCGATGCCGTGCGCGTTCAGCGCCTTGACGACATCGAGGAACAGCGTCTTCTGCAGCGCGAAAGGCGCGAGGCCGCTCGCGCCGCTCGTCTGGCTCACGTCCTGCGCGCCCGAAATATCGACGTGATACACGCGCTTGACGGCCGCGCTCGAATCGTCGCCGAGGCCCTTGCCGTCGCGCTCGTCGAGCAGAAGCTCGTGGTCGTTCACGGCGACGATATCGCTGATCGTCGGATAGTTCGGTTTGTCGGCCGTGCCCATGTTGGTGAGCGGATAGGCGAACTGCGTCGACTTGCCGGTGCGCAGATCGATGCGCAGGATGCGCGTGTACGCGCCATTGGTGCCGCCGTCCTGCAGCAGCGGACTTTGCATCGCGCCGAAGAGCGCGTCGCCGTCCGGCGAGATCGCGAGGCCTTCCATGCCTTTGTTCGCGACGCGGCCCGACGCGTTCGCGCCGATCTCGTCGCTGCCGACGGGCGAGAGCGCCGTCACGGCGAACGACGCCGGCACCGCGTACGCCGCGATGCGCTCGCCGCTCTGCCGGTCGAAGCGATAGATGTACGGGCCGTATTCGTCGGAGATGAAGACGCTCGCGCCGTCGCGCGCCACGCGGATGCTTTCCGGATCGAAGCGCGCGTCGCGCGGATACGTCGACGGCCGCGTCGGCGCGAAGTTGTCGGAGCGGCCGGTGAAGTAGTGCGTGTGCTTCTTCGCGTTGAACGCGGGCGCGCCGTTGCCGACGTTCGCCGCGGCGCCGTCGCCGTACACGAGCGGCTCGCGCGTATGGAGGAGCGTCGTGTCGACGAGTGTCGGATCGAGCGTGTAGGGCAACGTGCCGCCTTTCCCGCCGGCTTGGAGGCGCAGGATCAGCGTCTGGAAACGGTTGATGTACGACGCGGTGTCGTCGATGGCCTTGTTGTACGAGATCGCGTTCGGGCCGCGATCGGGCACGGCGAGAAACGTGTCGCAGCCGGCATACGCGAGTCCGGAGCCGAGCCCGCCGAGCAGATTGCCCGGCGCGCCGTTTTCGAGCGGCGCGGCCGTCGCCTTCGAGCGATCGACGGCGTTGCCGCTCAACTGACCGATCGCGATGAGATCGACGCTCGCCCACGCGGACGAACCCGCGATGGTCAACGCTAAAAAACCGAACGACAAGGCACATGCACGCGCTAGAACCATGAACGTCTCCTTTCTATGGAATTGCCCGCGCATTATTACGAGCGGCAAGTGACGTTCGTATGACTAAGGAAGCGATCCTTTACTTTGAGCCTTATCCGACCGATGCGAGCGCGCGATCCCGAAACGACAACGCCGGCGCAAGGCCGGCGTCGTGGACGAAAGTGCGCGGCTACTGCTTGATCGTCCCGGTCGATTTGGAGTCACCCGGCTGAGCCGGCGACATCCCTTGCTCGCGCTGCTGCATCAGCGTGCCGCCGCCGGAGGTGCCGGACTGCACGCCGCCTTGCGACGAGTCGCCCGTGCGCGGGGCGGGCATCGGTTCATTCTTGCCCGGCTGCATCTGCTGCTGACGCTGCATCAACTGATCGCGCGACATTTCCTCCGAAAGCGCGCTGGTGCTGGCCAGCGCGAGGAGCGCGCCAGCGATCGCGGTAGTGGTTTTCATATCTGTCTCCTTGAGCCGGCGCCAGGCGCGCCGCTTACAGAACCGTCAGCATCGAACGTGCCGCGTGCGCCGCGATTAGGACTGTCCTTATTTATGTCTTAAGCGACGCTAAATGGCCGATAAACGGATAGGATATTTGACAGGCGATCCAGGGCGCGGGGCTATTACAATTCGCGATCCAAACAATATCGAATTGCCTGTTTCCCGTTCGAAAGTCTGCACGCCACGGAGTACTTCATGTCGATCATCGCACTGAGCGAATTATTGAAATGGCGCGATCAATTGCCCGAGGAGTCGGGCGAGGAAGCGCACATGCTGAACGCATTGATTGCGCGTCGCGAAGCGGAAATGCGCGCGCGTATCGCGGATTCGATCGCGGCAGTCAGTCAGCGCGAAAACTGGAAACTGCAACGCTGCGCGGCGATTGCACGGCGTGTCGAAGAAACGCCGGTTCGTTATTTGGAATCGATTGACGAATTTTTTCAGAATCGAAACGAAGGCGCGCCTCATGTCGAAACGCCAGAGGTTCTGTCAGATTTCTTCGCGGACGATCGGCGCGAAGCCGCACTGACGCACGCGCCGCTGCACAGGCCCGCGACGCAGATCGGCATGCCCGACTTGCCGACGCCTGTCGTCAATCTGCATGGCGTCATGGGTTCGCTCGAGTCGCGCGTCGCTGAGACGCCGGGCATTGCGTGCGGTCTTCAGGGCATCAGGATCATGCGTATGGTCGCCTTGATGTCGAAAGCGCGCTCCGCTCAAATCGCCAGGATGAGGATGAACGGGACGCAAGCGTTTTATCGCCACTCTTGATTTTCGATCGTTGCATTCGGCGCATTCCGATTTTTTCATCGCGTTACATTTTTATCCTCTTTCTCACGGAATCCGCGCACTGCGTCGGCGGCATTTTCTGCATCGTTTGAATCGCCGGACGTCTCGCCTATACTTGATCCGATAGCTTATTCGAGCGAAAGAAAGCAGATTCCGTTCGTCATGCAGAATGGTTGCGCCGGTATTCATTCGAATCGAATAACGCGTGTCGCGGTACCGAATTTAAACCAACCTCAATGCATGACGGCCAGTGCTGGAAAAGACTGGCCAGGGAGCCATCGTGAAAAGCCTGCTGAGCAGAAGAGGGAGCTTGCTCGACAACGCACCATCGTTTCTCGTGCGTCAAAAAGCCAACATTCCACGCGGCTTCACCGCGCCGGAGATCCACGCCGAAGACCTGTCCGAGGGGGAGTCCGTCCCGGTTCAGCTTTCGACGCGCGTCACGCCGCTGCGGCCCGGGGTCGTTCCCGCCACCCAGCAATCCGGCAAGGAAGCCGTGCAGGCCGCGCATCTCGCGGAAGTCGAATGGCTCGTTCAGCAAGGCGCGCTCTCGACGTTTCGCACGTTTCAGAGCTTCGCCTATTCCGCGACCCTGCTGTTTTATCCGCGCGATCTGATCTATTACGCCGTGCTCCATCATGAGGATGCGGTCTGGCGCGTGCTCAAGGCCGGCGACCTCGGCGCGGCGGAATCGGCGTTCCGTCATTTCGTCGAACAGGCGATGCGGCTTGCCGACGCCGAAATGCGGCGCGCGCATCTCGAAGCGCAGAACGAGCAGATCGAACGTCTCACCGCGGAATCGGACGCCCAGATCGAGCGCGTGCGCGTCGATTTGCAGCGAGGCGGGCGGCACGATCAGGAGGTTGCGCTCAAGCAGCAGGAAATCCGCAAGGAGCTGGCGCAACTCGAAGGACGGCGCGCCGCGGCCCAGGCGCAACTCAACAAGCTGCAGCGCCAGCTTCACCAACTCAACACGGCGGTCAACGAGAACGTGCCGAATCTGCCTGTCGTTCGATGACGCCACATTCAATCGTCCGAAGAAAACTTCCCGATCTCGCGTAGAATCGCCCCTTCGGGCAGCTAGTCGATTCTTTCGGCATACTCCCCACCGAACTTCGCAATGTATGTGCTGAGCCCGCGTCCGGCGCGGGCCAGTTGCTTCATTTCCTCGACGCGCGCGCGACCGGGCACGCGATAGTCATACAGGTATGTCCCGCCGTTGACGAAGCGCACTTTGATGCCGTCGTGCAGGATGTCGAATGCTTCGACGCCCGAATTGCCGGCAATATTTCGATAAGGCTGCATGGTGTCTTCAAACTCGAACGTACGCAAACGATTGCGCGCTCGTAGCAGGCCTAAAGTTTCGTCGGCGGGGACCGTTAAGGATGTCATGGATAAAGACCAATTCCCGTTCCTCGACTCGGACGATCCGCACTTTCAGCACGCTCGCGCGCTGAGCCTCTCGGTCGGTGCGATTCGCCGTGCACAAGGCAAGTGCAGCCCCAACGACTTCCCGGTCGGCTCGCTCGAATGGCACTTCGCCATCGAGGATTTCGCAGGCGATGTCCTGCGCGCGCTGATGGGCGAAACCGAAGGCGTCAACATTCAGGTCGGAGAGCGGCCGCTCGACTGACCGCGCGCCGCGCGTCTTCAATGCCGCCCATCGGCGGCGATTTCCCCTTTGCTATAGCTTCACGCCGCCCGCTTCGGGCGCATCCACGCCGCCGGGCGGGATCGCGCCGCCCGGGCCGACGTCGCTCGTCCGGTCGCTCGACCAGTACGGCTCGCGTCCGTAGTGCTGATGCACGGTGCTCGCCCAGACGCGATCCGCCATCGAAGGCCAGGAATCCTTGTCGAAGCCCGGCGAGTTGCGCACCTGCTCGGCCGTCGCGTCGATCCGGAAGCAGTGGTTGTCCGTATCGAGCGTGAGTGCGCTCCACGGCACAGCGAGCAGTTTGTCGCCGATGCCCAGAAAGCCGCCGCTCGACAGCACCGCATAAGCGATCCGTCCGCTCGTCACGTCGAGCATGATTTCCTTCAGCGATCCGACATCCTGGCCGTCGCTGCTTCTGACCGAATTGCCGTCGAGCGTGCTCGCCGCCATGACATCGGGTCCGGGGCCGGCGGCCGTCGCCGCGCCCTTGCCGACGATCTTCGCGCCCGCGGAAGCCGGTTCCATCGATTGACTCATGATCCGCTCCTTTGACCATCGTGAGACACGTTATGGTGAGCAACGGCCGTACCCATGGCGTGTCATCGCGCTCTGCTAAGCTCGGAATTCGTTCATTCCGTCCGCTGCCCATGATCGCTTTCGAGGAATTGCTGGCCGTCGCCTACAAGAAGGAGCGCATGCAGAGCCGCCGTCTCGCCAAAGGCGCGGCGCTCACCGAGCACGCGGCGCTCGTCAGGACGTTGCAGAAGGCGGCGGGCGAGCAATCCTTGCGAGATTTCGTCGATGCGCGCCGCGCCGAGCAAATCCGAAACGCCGATGCGCTGCGCTCACGCGACGCCCGGCGCGCCGAACGGAGCAGGCCGCGTAGGACCGAGCCCGAAGCGACAGGATGGCGCGGCTGGTTCGACGGCTCCGCGCTGCCGAATCCCGGGCGGCTGGGAATGGGAGGGGTGCTCGTCGGTCCGCTCGGGGAGACGGTCGAGATCAGCATCGCCGCGGGCATCGGCGACAGCAGCGCGGCGGAATATCTCGCGCTGATCGCGCTTCTCGAAGCGGCGCTGCGCGAAGGTGCAGCGGAAGTGGTGATCTACGGCGACAGCCGCGTCGTCATCGACGACGTCAGCGCATCGGAGAACGCCGGCATCCGCTCGCTCGCGCATCACGCCGCGCGCGTGCGCTCGCTCATCGCGCAGATCGGCGATGTGCGTCTGCAGTGGATTCCGCGTGCGCGCAACGCCCGCGCCGATGCGCTGTCGCGTCAGGCGCGCGACGCGGCGCGCGCGTCGGTCGAAGCGGCCTGACTTGCGGAATCATTACAAATCGCGGACGTCCGCCGTCGGGGTGTCGCCGAATGCGTCGCTCAGGAGATAATCGACGACCTTGCGCGCCGACGCCTCGGGCGTTGCGAGATGGCCGTCGCGCTTGAGCGCGTCGAAGCGCTCGCGCATCGGGAAGCGTTCGAGCGCGGTGCCGCGGATTTCGGCCTGCATGTCGGTGTCGACGACGCCCGGCGCGACGCTGCAGATGCGCAGCGCGCGATTGCCGTCGAGCGCGACCGCGCGCGCGTGATGATCGAGCGCCGCCTTGGTCGCGCAGTAGATGCTCCAGCCGGGGTAAGCGTTGCGCGCCGCGCCGCTCGAAATATGCACGATGCGCGTGTCGATCGATGGCCCGGCCGCCTGCGCCACCGCCGACGCAAGCATCAGCGGTGCGGCGACGTTCACACTGACCGCGCGCGCGACGTCGGCCGGCTTCTGATCCGCGAGACTGCCGACCGGCGCGAGCAGGCCCGCGTTGTTGACGAGCACCACGCGTTGCGCGCCGGACACGAAGCGGGACAGGGCGTCGCCCGACAGCCATTCGGTGAGCTTCGGGAGATCGGCGAGATCGAGCTCGACTTCGTGCAACTGACCGGGATGGCGCACGGCGAGTTCGTCGTTGCGCTTTCGGGAAATCGCGAGCACTTGCGCGCCTTGCTCGAGCAGCAGCGAAGCGAGCGCGGCGCCGAGTCCGCGGGTGTGGCCGGTGAGGATGACGCGAATCGGTTCGGACATGAGCGTGGTCGGGTTGGCTGAAGTCGTCCGATTCTATCGACAAGCGCGGCGGGGCGCCGGCTACGCCAAAACGCGTCATCCCCGCAACAGGAGCGAGCGGGGAATACGGTCGTTCGTTGGTTCCTGGACACAGATGCGATCGGGCATCTTCTTTTGACTGACAAGCTTCTTCACAAAATTGACAATCGATCTCAAACAAGAATCATCGGAGCCTGCCATGCCGAATCGCCGCAAAGCATCCCGAGCTGCGTCGTCGATCTCCGAGTCCGATCGCCTTGCCGCGCGCAACAATCGCTCGCTGACTTGCTGCATCGCGGCTTGCGCGACCTTCATCGGCTTGCCTGCGGCGTCGTGGGCTCAGAGCTCGGTGCAGCTCTACGGTGAACTCGACGCGGGCATCGCTTATACGAACAACGTCGGCGGCCACTCGCAATATCGCCTGACGAGCGGCACCATCGACGGCAGTTACTGGGGACTGCAAGGCACCGAGGATCTCGGTGGCGGCGCGCGCGCGATCTTCCGGCTCGAGCGCGGCTTGTCCGTCGCGACGGGCGAGGGGCTGAACGATCATCCGATGTATGTCGGCATCGGCACCGATACGCTCGGCACGCTCACCTTCGGCCATCAATACGACTCGATCCACGATTACTTCCAGACCTTCACGCTGACCGGCAACACGGGCGGCACGGCGTTCGCGCATCTGCTCGACAACGACAACGCGAACAACTCGTTCCTCGCGGCGAACTCCGTCAAATACACCAGTGGAAACTATGGCGGCCTGAGTTTCGGCGGTCTCTACGCGTTCTCGAATCAAGCGGGCGGATTTTCGGACAATCGCGCGTACAGCGTCGGGGCCAACTATTCGGCGGGCTCCTTCAACGCGGGCGCCGCCTATCTGCACAACAACGGGCGCGGCAACACGACGAGCGGCGCATACGATTCGCTCGCGCTGCCCGGCCCGGGCAACACGATATTCAACGCCAACGTGCAGCGGCAGAACACGTTCGGCGTCGGCATGAGCTACGAGATCGGCGAATTCACGTTGGGCGGCGCATTTTCCCGCGCGATCAATTCCGGCGTCACCGATGCCGACACCGGCGAGCTGATGCCATCGCTCGCGCTCAACAATTACGAGATCAACGGCATCTACAAGCTGACGCCGGCGATTCAGATCTCCGGAATGTACGTGTACACCAACGGCGGCGGCGCGCACTGGCACGAGGGCGCGCTGCAGGTGGACTATCTGCTCTCCAAGCGCACGGACGTGTATCTGGAGTCGATCTATCAGCGCGCTTCGTCGGGCGCGCCGGCGGTGATCAACACCAACGATCCGTCGAGCGGCCGCAATCAGCTGATGTTGAGCACGGGCATCCGTCATCGTTTCTGACCATTCTGCGGGCGTCGCGCGCGTGCTAATTTTGCGGTTTAGTTTGCGCCGATCCGCAGGTGTCCCATGTCGCTCCAGACTTTCTCGCTGTTCCTGCCCGCGTGCTTCGCCATCAACATGGCCTTCGGGCCGAACAACGTGCTGTCGCTGTCGAACGGCGCGCGCGATGGCGTTCGCGCGTCGGTGCTGGCGTCGTCCGGGCGGATCGTCGCTTTCGCGATCATGATCGCCATCGCCGGGCTCGGGCTCGGCGCGCTTTTGCTCGCATCGCAGACGCTCTTCACGGCGATCAAGTTCGCCGGCGCGGCGTACCTCGTGTGGATCGGCGTGAAGCTGATCCGCTCCGGACCGTCGCTCGTCGTCAAGGAAGAGGGCGCGGCGCGCGGTCCGATGAATCTCGCGCGGCTTACCAAACAGGAATTCTGGGTCGCGGCGGGCAATCCGAAGGCGATCCTCGTATTCACGGCCTTCTTCCCGCAATTCGTCGATCGCAGCGCGTACGCGACGAGCTTCGCCATTCTCGGCGCGACGTTCCTGCTGCTCGAACTGGTGGCGATCTTTATTTACGCCGCGCTGGGCGCGCGCCTTGGCTCGCTTTCGCGCGGCGCGCGCGGTTTCACATGGTTCAATCGCGTGAGCGGGGCGCTGATGATCGGCTTCGGCGTGATGCTCGCGTTCGTGCGGCGGCCCGCGACCTGATTCAGCGACTTTCGGGATCGAATTAATCGCGCGAATTATTACATTGAGTCATAGTCGATAACTGCGCATTAATTCTCGCGACAAATTACGCCAATCGCAGAATCCGAGAACTTTGCGTTTCGCTTGATTTACCCGCCATGCGAGAAAGCGGCGACGAAACGTCGCGCGCCCGGATTTTGCCGATTACCCGATACTTCCTTGCCTCGCGCGTCGAGGAAAGCGAACGCCGCGCGTGCGCCGCTGATTCAGGATTCGATAGCAATCGAATGTCTCCGATTTGCGATAATCGCGTGTTTGCCGCGGATAATCGCCCAGCTATTCATCTGACCATTTCGCGGACTATTCGCTCGTTTCGTCATTACGTGCAATCGGTATCTCGAAATGCGCCGATTCGCTCACGCCGTTTGAAGGATTTTTTCCGATGCTAACTCACTCGTCCCGCGCCTCGCAGACGCGCTCGTTCACGACCGTCTTTCTGATCGAAATGTGGGAGCGCTTCGGCTATTACGGCATGGCTGCGCTGCTCGTGCTGTTCATGGTCGACAAGATCGGTTTCGCCGATGAGCAGGCCAATCTCACTTGGGGCGCGTTCACCGCGCTCGTGTTTTCGGCGCCGTCGATCGGCGGCTGGATCGGCGACAAGATACTCGGCGCGCGCCGCACCATGACCGCGGGCGCTTTCGTGCTGGCGCTCGGCTATCTGATGCTCGCGCTTCCGGTCGACACGCTCGGCTTCATGTATGCGTCCCTCGGCGTGATCGTCGTCGGCAACGGGCTCTTCAAGTCCAACGCGGCGAATCTCGTGCGCCGCATCTACGAGGGCGATGACGCGCGCATCGACAGCGCGTTCACGATCTATTACATGGCGGTCAACATCGGCTCGACGTTTTCGATGCTCGCGACGCCGTGGATCAAGGATCATTGGGGCTGGCACGCGGCGTTCGCCGTGTGCTGCGGCGGCATGGTGCTCGGCCTGCTGAATTTCGCGGTGATGCGCCGCACGCTCGCGCACATCGGTTCCGCTCCGGACGACCAGCCGATTCGCTGGAAGCACGCGTTCGCGGTGGCGGCGGGGAGCATCGCGCTGGCGGCATCGACCGTATTCATCCTGCAGCACAAGACCGTGGCGGTCGCGTGTGTCTACGCGGCGGGCGTGGCCATTCTGGCGATCTTCGGCTACATGTTGATCAAGTGCGACCGCAGCGAGCGCGCGGGCCTCGTCGCCGCGCTGATCCTCACGTTGCAGGTCATTCTCTTCTTCGTGTTTTACCAGCAGATGTCGACATCGCTCACGCTGTTCGCGCTGCGCAACGTCGATCCGTCGTTCTCGATCGGCAACGCAGAGCTGTTCACGTGGAGCGCGGCGCAGTTTCAGGCGCTCAACCCGATCTGGATCATGCTCCTGAGCCCGATTCTCGCGTTCCTTTACACGCGACAGGCACAGCGCGGCCGCGGCATGTCGGTGGCCTTGAAGTACGCTCTCGGCTTCGTCGTCGTGGCGATCGGATTCTTCGTGTTCGGTCTGAGCGGGCGTTACGCGGTGGATGGGCGTGTGTCGTCGTGGTTCATGGTGGCGGGTTACGGTCTCTATTCGCTCGGCGAACTGCTGGTGTCGGGCCTCGGCCTCGCGATGATCGCGCGCTACGTCCCGGCGCGCATGAGCGGCTTCATGATGGGCGCGTATTTCGTCGCGACGGGCGTGTCGCAGTATCTCGGCAGCGTCGTCGCCAATTTTGCGCGCATGCCGTCCGGCAACCTCGAACCGGTGCAATCGCTGCCGCTTTATACGCATCTCTTTTTCGGGCTCGGCTGGCTGGCCGCGGGCGGCGCGGCGGTCGCCATGGCGCTCCTGCCGGTGCTCGGCAGACTGTCGCGGGCGCATCAGCAGGCGGTGGAGCAGGCCGTCAACGCCGCCGCGAACGAACGCGCGACGCCGGCAGCAACGTTGAGTACAAACAACGTTTGACTTCGGGGAATGCTTCGGTCTATAATTTAATTCTTCAGACGCGGGGTGGAGCAGTCTGGCAGCTCGTCGGGCTCATAACCCGAAGGTCGTAGGTTCAAATCCTACCCCCGCAACCAGTTTCAAAAAGCGAAGAGCCCGGTTCAGCCGGGCTCTTCGCTTTTGTGCGTTCGTTTCTTCTTCGTTCTCAATGGCGCAGGTCCGGCAGCGAAAAAGCGCGACCGCTCATCCGACCGAAAATTTCCTTCCCAAGCACGAAAAGCCTGCATGAGCTTTGTGCTCATGCAGGCTTTGTGCGATCTTGCCAGCTTTAATCGATTGGGGCGCTACGATAGTGCGCGAATCCGCGAGCTTTCACGCGACCTGCGCGTGAAACCGCGACCCGATCGATCTCAGGTTGCGATGCCGATCTTGCCTAAGCAGACGAGGGCGCGATGCCCTGCGTCGATCAATAGAACTTCTTCGGCAGTTGCGCGCGACGGATCTGCTTGCGCAGACGAGCGACAGCAGCAGCTTTCTTGCGCTTGCGCTCGGTGGTGGGCTTTTCATAAGCCATGCGCGACTTGAGCTCTTGAATCAGGCCCGTGCGTTCGACGGTACGGCGAAAACGACGCATGGCGACGTCGAAAGGCTCGTTCTCTTTCAACAGTACTTTAGTCATTGAAATCTCGGTTGATCTGGCCCTGCCAGAATTTAGGGCAAAACGCAATTGTACACTTTTTGAGCGTGACCCTGCACGCACTTTGTACGAAAGCATGCATATGCGGACTCGGGAATCACATCGTAGGTCGTTGAATCGAGACGACAATCCCGGAATACCCGCGCTCAGAATCCGCGCGAGCGAGGAGGCCTTCGATCGGGCTCGGCTCGGCGCGCGTCCGGCTGCTCGATCGTCACGTCGGACAGGGCGAGCGCGACGCACGGCAGAATCCAGCGTTCGGCTTTTTCCTCCGCGGTGAGTCCCGGCCATTCCACGCGATACGCGATCTCGCCTTCGACGATCCGGCAGATGCACGCACGGCAGGTGCCGTTGCGGCACGATCGCGGCAGCGACAGATTCGCCCGCAGCGCGGCTTCGAGCAGCGTCTCGCCGCCTTTCACTGCGACGAAGTGTCCGGCAGGCTCGATGACCATCGCGAAGGCGCGCGGCTCGTCGTCATTCACGCCTGTACCTCGACGTTCGCGCGGCCGTTGGTGAGATCGCGCAATTCGGCGACGGCCGGCTCGCGCGCGATCGCGGCCATCCGCACGACGAGGCGCACGGTCATCCCATATTCGCTTTGCACGAGTTCGGCGTCGTGCTGCTCGATCCATCGGCGCACGCGCGCTTCGTCGGCATAGTCGATGTCGATGCCGATCAGCCCGCGCTCGATGCGCTCGACGCGCTCGGCCAACTGCATCGCGCTTGCGATCGCATCTGTGTAGGCGCGCACGAGGCCGCCCGCGCCGAGCTTGATGCCGCCGTAATAGCGCACGACCGCGGCCAGCACGCCATCGACTTCGTGATGCCGCAGCACTTCGAGAATCGGCCGTCCGGCGGTGCCGGAAGGCTCGCCGTCGTCGGACATGCCCGACTGGCCGCCCGCTAGCAGCGCCCAGCAGACATGCGTCGCGCCCGGATGCTCGGCGCGCAGGCGCTCGAGCTCGCGCATGGCTTCGTCGCGATCCGCGACGGGTATCGCGAGCGCGATGAAGCGGCTCTTGCGGATGTCGATTTCAGCGCTGACGGAAGCGGCGAGAGTGTACGTTGGCAAAGCGGAAAACGCGCGGGAGGCAAATATCGAATCATAGCCGCTCGACGCGGCCGGTCATGCCGCCACGTCCGAGCCGTCTTTCAGCGCGCGCTGCATGAGCACTGTATCGACCCATCGTCCGTGCTTGAAGCCGACGTCGCGCAGCACGCCGACATGTTCGAACCCGAGCCGCGCATGCAGCGCGATCGAGCCGGCGTTGCCGCTGTTGCCGATCACCGCGATCATCTGCCGCCACGGTCCGCGCTCGCATCGTTCGATGAGCGCCGTGAGCAGCGCGAGGCCGACGCCGCGGCGACCGAAACCATCGGCGACGTAGACCGAATCTTCGATCGTATGCCGGTAAGCCGAGCGCGGCCGGTATGCCGACGCATACGCATAGCCCGCCAGCCGTCCGTCCAGCTCCGCGACGAGATACGGCAAGCCCGCCGCCGCGATGGCCGCGTGACGCGCGCGCATGTCGTCGACCGACGGCGCGATCTCTTCGAAAGTCGCGAGCGCGTTTTCGACGTAGTGCGAGTAAATGTGCGCGATGGCGTCGAAGTCGCCTTGCGCGGCGTCGCGCACGAGCGGTCGGGAGGAAACGTCGGAGGCCATGTCTGTCGTTCGATGCAAGGAAAACGCGGTTTCTGGTCTGGCCATTTTCGCACGGTGCATCGGCGGCAAAAAAAGCTTGCGCGGGCCGTGCGGAAGACCACCAAAAGGCAGCGTTTTCGGGCAAAGAAAACGTTGAATCGAGCGATGCGCGACCCCTACACTAAGTCGTTTGTCCGAGACTCGGGCGCGGCGCAACGCACGCCGGCCACGTCGGGCAGGAAATACACAACGCGCGCGCGACAGTCTTTGCGCCGCGGTCCATAAGACGCAATGAACAAAATTCAACGTGGGGCGCTGGCGGCGCTTCTGATCGTCATCGTGGGAATCGCGGCGCTGGCGCCGGCGGGGATCGGCTTTTTGTTCGCGCAGCGCAGTCAGCGGCATGACGAGACCGCGCGCCTGAACACGGTCGCGGCCGCCGCGCTCTTTCGCGCCGAAGATGTCACGCGGCGGCTGTCGGGCGCGCTCGGGGAAATCGGCAAAGTGGCGGCCGTGCCGTGTTCGACGCCGTATCTGCAGGAGTTGCGACGCATCGCGCTCACGCACGAGCAGGTGCGCGACGCCGGCGCTTACGATCGCGACGGCCGCTGGCAATGTTCGTCGCTCCTGGGCGCGGTGTCGGCGGGCGTGCTCGACGGCCTCACGCTGCCGCCGCCCGACTGGCGCTCCCGCGACGGTGTGATGGCGTGGTACGGGCTGTCGCGTCTGCCGGGCGGCAAGTCTTCGCTCGTGATGGGGCGCAACGGCTTCTACGTCGCCGCCGATCCATCGCTTTACGTCGACACGCTCGACGCGAACGACGAGGTCGCGAGCGGCGTCGCCGTCATCAACACGGAAGTGAGCCGCGTGATCGCGACCACGCCCGCCACCGACGCCAACGCGATCCTCGCCGTCTATCGCACCGAGCCGCCCGTGCGCGACGACTCGCCGTACGTCGTGCGCCGTTCCGTGTCGATGCCGCTCGCGGTGGTCGTGAGCGCGCCGCATCAGACGCTGCGCCAGCGCCTGCGCACGCTGCCGTGGGGCTGGCTGCTCGGCGGCGTCGTGGTCGGGCTCGCGCTCGCGAGCTGGGCGGCGTTCTTCTTCGTGCGACGGCTCTCGCCGCGCGGCCAGTTGAGCGATGCGGTGCGGCGGCATCAGTTCATCGTCGCGTATCAGCCGATCGTCGATCTCGCCACGCGGCGCTGCGTCGGCGCGGAGGCGCTCGTGCGCTGGAAGTATCACGATCGCATCGTGCGGCCCGATCATTTCATCCCGCTCGCGGAGCATCAGGGGCTGATCCAGGCGATCACCGATCAGGTGCTCGACACGATCCTGCTCGAACTCGGCGACTTTCTTAAGCGCTACCCGGAGTACTACGTGTCGGTGAATCTGTCCGCGCCGGATCTCACCACGCATCGCTTTCTCGACGTGCTCGGCCCCGCGATCGCGCAGCAGGGCGTGCGGCCGGAGCAGATTCACATCGAGGCCACCGAGCGCAGCTTTCTCGACGCCGATGCCGCCAAGGAAGTCATCGGCGCGTTTCGCGAAGCGGGCCATGCCGTCTATCTCGACGATTTCGGCACCGGTTATTCGAGCCTCTCGCACTTGCAAAACTTTCGCATCGACGGCCTGAAGATCGACAAGTCGTTCGTCGATACCGTCGGGCAGGACGCGGCGTCGAGCAGCGTCGCGTCGCACATCATCGACATGGCCGCGACGCTCGACGTGCAGGTGATCGCCGAAGGCATCGAGCGTGAGGAACAGGCTGCGTATCTGCTCGCGCGCGGCGCGCGGTTCGGGCAGGGCTGGCTGTTTTCGGCGCCGCTCACGGCCGCGGAATTCATCCGCTACGCGGGCAAGACGCGCGCCGCTTGATCGGCCTCGATTCGTCCTTATCTACGATGTTTCCTGACGAGGCCCGATCATGACCACTCCGATGAACGACCCGACCGCCACCGCTTTCCTGCGCGACGTGCGGCATCCGCTGCTCGTGCTTCATCGCAGCGTGCTTGCGCATTTGCGCGCGCGCCACGAGGCCGAGTTCGGGCCGACGTCGCCGGGCGAATTCCTGCAGATCGTGATCAACGGATCGGCGTATCGCTGGCTTACGCCGTTCTCGACGCTCATCGCCGCCATCGACGACGTCCTCGACGACGAGGAAGCCACCGCCGACGCGCGCATCGCGCACGCGCAAGCCGTCGTCGACATGTTCAGCGCCGGCACGCGCGACCCGGCATTCGCCGAGCAATTCCTGCCTTTGCTGCAGGACAGCCCGGAGATCGCCGTGGCGAACGGGCAGGTCGCGCAACGCGTGCGGGACGTCGCGCGCGCGTAAATGGCGTGATCGACGGGCGCGCGGTCTATCGAAAATGCGACCTGAAAACCGCAATTTCCGGATTCCGCGCGCATCGGGGTTTTCCTGTCTGTCGCGTGCGAACAGCGTTGCGCGGCGGGCCCGTGGCCGCGTGACGGCTCACCGCGTCGTCGTGCTGCATCGCAGCAAAGACGTTTCATCACAATTGAGCGATTAATTTTCGCTTGCGAGTATCGCCGCCAATCGCCGGAGCGCTCGTAGTCGCGCTCCGCTTCTTTCAACGAAGACGATGGAGGCGACTCTTGATCCTGTACGGCTTCGGCCCGCTCCTCTGGGCGGGCGCCAAAGAGACGCTCGCGCTCGCGGTGCTGTCTCTCGCGGTATCGGTGCTGCTCGGCTTGGCCGGCGCATCCGCGAAACTTTCGCGTCACGCGCCTTTGCGCGCCGTCGCGACCGCATCCACGACGCTCATCCGCTCGGTTCCCGACCTCGTGTTGATGCTGCTGCTCTTCTACAGCATTCAGATCGCGATCAACAATGTCACCGATGCCTTCGGCTGGAGTCAGTTCGACATCGATCCGTTCACGGCCGGCGTGCTCACGCTCGGCTTCATCTACGGCGCGTATTTCACCGAGACGTTTCGCGGCGCGTTTCTGGCGGTGCCGCGCGGGCAACTCGAAGCGGGCAGTGCGTACGGCATGAGCGGCATGCGCGTGTTCGGCCGCATTCTCTTTCCGCAGATGATGCGTTTCGCGCTGCCGGGCATCGGCAACAACTGGCAGGTGCTCGTGAAGGCGACGGCGCTCGTGTCGATCATCGGTCTCGCGGATGTCGTCAAGGCGGCGCAGGACGCGGGCAAGAGCACGTTCAACATGTTCTTCTTCATGCTCATCGCGGCGCTGATCTATCTCGCGATCACGAGCGCATCGAACCTCGTGTTGATGGCGCTCGAGCGCCGCTATTCGATCGGCGTGCGGCACGCCGAACTCTGACTCCTGCCAGCGAGCAAAAAGCCATGATCCAGATCTTCGCCGAATGGTGGCGTCCGTTCCTGTATTCCGACGGCATGCGCGCGTCGGGCCTCGTCGTCACGTTGTGGCTGCTCGCGGCGTCGATCGCACTCGGCTTCTGCGCGGCGGTGCCGCTCGCCTGCGCGCGCGTATCGCGCAACCGCTGGCTTTCGACGCCCGTGCGCCTCTACACGTACGTGTTTCGCGGCACGCCGCTTTACGTGCAACTGCTGCTGCTCTACACCGGCATGTACAGCCTGGAATTCGTGCGTACGCAGTCCCTGCTCGAAGCGTTTTTCAAAAGCGGCTTCAATTGCGCGATCCTCGCGTTCGCGCTCAACACCTGCGCCTATACCACCGAAATCTTCGCCGGCGCGATTCGCGGCATCGCGCACGGCGAAGTGGAAGCGGCGCGCGCTTACGGCATGAGCACCTTCACGATGTATCGCCGCATCATCCTGCCGTCCGCGCTGCGGCGCGCCTTGCCTTTGTACAGCAACGAAGTGATCCTGATGCTGCACGCGACGACCGTCGCCTTCACCGCGACCGTGCCGGACATCCTGAAGGTCGCGCGCGATGCGAATTCGGCGACCTATCAGTCGTTCGAATCGTTCGGCATCGCGGCGCTGCTGTATGTCGCGATCTCGTTCGCGCTGGTCGCGGCATTCCGGCGCGCCGAGCGGCGCTGGCTCGCGTATCTGCGGCCGGCGGGCGCGGTGCGCGCTGTGCGTCATTAACGAGCGGTAAAATTCGAAGCCATGCGTCATACCCTGTCATCACCCGAGGAGAAAGCGTTGCAGCCAACCGCCAAAGACGTCGCGACCAAGCTCGTCGCCGAGGACATTCACAAGCGCTACGGCGACAACGAAGTGCTGAAGGGCGTCTCGCTCGCGGCCAAAGCGGGCGATGTGATCAGCATCATCGGCGCGAGCGGCTCGGGCAAGAGCACGTTTCTGCGCTGCATCAACTTTCTGGAGCGGCCGAACGCGGGGCAGATCATCGTCGATGGCGAAGCCGTTCGCACCAAGATCGATAAATCCGGCAATCTCGAAGTCGCGGATCACAAGCAGTTGCAGCGCGTACGCACGAAGCTCGCGATGGTCTTCCAGCACTTCAACCTGTGGTCGCACATGACGGCCATCGAGAACGTGATGGAAGCGCCGCTGCATGTGCTCGGCATATCGAAGAAGGAAGCCGAGGATCGTGCGCGCGAATATCTCGAGAAAGTGGGCCTGCCGCCGCGCGTCGAGAAGCAGTATCCGTCGCATCTGTCGGGCGGTCAGCAGCAGCGCGTCGCGATTGCGCGCGCGCTCGCGATGCATCCGGATGTCATGCTCTTCGACGAACCCACGTCCGCGCTCGATCCCGAGCTCGTCGGCGAAGTGCTGAAGGTGATGCAGCGTCTCGCCGAAGAAGGCCGCACGATGATCGTCGTTACGCATGAAATGGGCTTCGCGCGCAACGTGTCGAATCACGTCATGTTCCTGCATCAGGGACGCACGGAAGAAGAGGGCGCGCCGTCCGAAGTGCTGAGCGCGCCGAAGAGCGAGCGTCTGCGCCAGTTCCTGTCGGGCAGCCTCAAGTAACGTGACGCTGCAAGTTGCGATCGTCGCGCTGCCGCCGGTGTCGATGAGCGGCATTGGGCCGATCATCGACAGTCTTTCGCTCGCCAATGAAATCGACGGGCATCGTCTCTACGAATGGCGCATCTGTTCGTGGGACGGCCGTCCGGTGCCGCTTTCGGGCGGCGCACAGCTTCCGGCCGATTGCGCGTTCAACGACGCCGTGCGTTGCGACTGGCTCATCGTCGTGTCGGAGCGCTATCAGCAGTTCGCCGATTACCGGCTCTTTCTCGCGAGCCTCGCGCGCGTCGCGCCGCGCACGCCGCTCGTTTCCGGCATTCATCACGGCGTATGGTGGCTCGCGATGGCCGGGCAGCTTTCGCAATATCGCGTCGCGGTGAACTGGGAAACGTATCAGCAGTTCACCGAGCAGTTCGAGCGCGCGATCGTCAGCCAGCAGATTTTCGAAATCGACCGCGATCGCGCTACTTGTTCCGGCGGGCAAGCGGCCATCGATTTCATGCTCGCGATGATCGCGCGCGATCACGGCCCGGACCTCGCGGAGCGCATCGCGGATTCGCTCGGCATCGGCACCTTGCGCGCGGGCACGGAGCGTCAGCGCATTCCGTTCGTCACGGCGCCGGGCGAGCGGCATCCGCGCCTGAACGACGCGCTTCAACTGATGGAAGCGAATATCGAAGACCCGCTCGCCACCGATGAAATCGCGAATCTCGTCGGCATTTCGCGCCGGCAGCTGGAGCGGCTCTTTCGTCAGTATCTCGGCGCGATGCCGTCGAAGTATTACCTCAATCTGCGTCTCACGAAGGCGCGCACGCAACTGCAGCGCACGAGCAAATCGGTGGTGCAGATCAGTCTCGCGTGCGGGTTTTCATCGGCGGCGCATTTTTCCAATGCGTATCGCGACCGTTTCGGCGTGACGCCGCGCGAGGAGCGCCGTAACTGGATCGAAAAGCAGCGCGGCGGCGCGATCGACGAACCGCGCGGCGGCGCGCTGATCGAGCCGCCCGGCGCGGCATAGAAGCTGCACGGTATCTGCGGAAAAGCTCATCGAAGCATGTCGCGAACGCGCAAGACGGAACGCGGGCGATTGCCTAATATCGACGTAATGCTCAAACCGAGGAGTGGCTCATGACCGACATCAATGTCAATCGCGGTACGTTCGACGAAGTAATGGTTCCGGTGTTCGCGCCGGCCAATTTCGTGCCCGACCGGGGCCGCGGCTCGCGCGTCTGGGACACCGAAGGCCGCGATTATGTCGATTTCGCCGGCGGTATCGCGGTGACGGCGCTGGGCCACGGTCATCCGGAACTGCTGAAAGTGCTGCACGAGCAGGGCGAGAAGCTCTGGCACATCGGCAACGGTTACACGAACGCGCCGGTGTTGCGCCTCGCGAAACGCCTGACCGATCTCACCTTCGCCGACCGCGCTTTCTTCGCGAATTCGGGCGCGGAAGCCAACGAAGCGGCGCTGAAGCTCGCGCGCCGTTACGCAATCGACAATCACGGCGACGACAAGATCGAAATCATCTCGTTCACCCAGTCGTTCCACGGGCGCACGTTCTTCACGGTGAGCGTCGGCGGACAGCCGAAGTATGCGGAAGGCTTCGGTCCGCAGCCGGCGGGCATCCGTCATCTGCCGTACAACGATTTGCCGAAGGCGCTGGAAGCCATCGGGCCGAAGACGTGCGCGGTCATCGTCGAGCCGGTGCAAGGCGAAGGCGGCGTGCTGCCCGCCGATCCCGCGTTTTTGAAGGGCTTGCGCGAAGCCTGCGACAAGCACGGCGCGCTGCTGATTTTCGATGAAGTGCAGACCGGCGTCGGCCGCACCGGCACGTTTTACGCGTACATGCAGTACGGCGTGACGCCGGACATCCTGACGAGCGCGAAGGCGCTGGGCAACGGCTTTCCGATCGGCGTGATGCTGACCACGAACGACATCGCCGCGCACTTCAAGGTCGGCGTGCACGGCACGACTTACGGCGGCAATCCGCTCGGCGCGTCGATCGCGGAGAAAGTCGTCGAACTCATCAGCGATCCGAAGCTGCTCGAAGGTGTCGCCGAACGCAGCAAAGCGATCAAGGCGCATCTGGCGCGCATCAACGAGCGCTTCGGCATGTTCAGCGAGATACGCGGACGCGGCCTGCTGATCGGCGCGGAACTGAACGACAGCTACAAAGACCGCGCGAAGGACGTGCTCAACGCGGCGGCCGCGAACGGTGTCATCATGCTGATCGCGGGGCCGAACGTGCTGCGCTTCGCGCCGTCGCTCATCATGCCGATGGCCGATCTCGACGAAGGCTTCGCGCGCATCGAAAAGGCGATCGAGCAGGTCGTCGGCACGGTTGCGGTCAAGTGACCAACGGAATCCGATGATGCTCTTCGTCCGCCCCGCAAGACTCTCCGATCTCGACGAGCTCGAACGCATGGCGCGCGCCGCGCTGCCCGTGCTGCACTCGTTGCCGCGCGACCGGCGCGCGCTCGAAACGCGCGTCGCGCTCTCGGAAGACTCGTTTCGCGCCGAAGTGGAATTTCCCGGCGAGGAGTTCTATCTCTTCGTGCTCGAAGACTCGCAGACAGGCAAGTTGCTCGGCACGTCGAGCATCGTCGCGTCGGCGGGGTATTCCGAGCCGTTCTACGCGTTTCGCAACGATGCGCTGATTCACGCCTCGCGCGAACTCAAGGTGAACCGAAAAATCCACGCGCTCACGATGTCGCACGAACTGACGGGCAAGAGCCGTCTGACGGGCTTTTATATCGATCCGTCGTTGCGCGACGAAGCGAACGAAGCGGCCGCGCATCTCTTGTCGCGCGCACGCATGATCTACATCGCGACGAACCGCAAGCGCTTCTCCAGCGAAGTCTTCTCGCTGATGCTGGGCGTCAGCGACGAATCAGGCGCGTCGCCGTTCTGGGACGCGGTCGGACGCAAGTTCTTCGGCCGCGACTTCGAACAGGTCGAATCGGAATCGGGCGGACGCAGCCGCACGTTCATCGCGGAAGTGATGCCGAGCTATCCGCTCTATGTGCCGCTGCTGCCCGGCGATGCGCAGCGCGTGCTCGGCGAGCCGAACGAAAGCACGCTGCTCGCCTACGACATTCATCTCGAGGAAGGCTTCGAGCCGGATCGTTACGTCGATATTTTCGATGCCGGTCCGGTGCTGACGATCGCCGTCGACAAAAGCGCGTCGGCGAGTTCGGGCGAATTGCGCGTCGTGCGCGATGCCGCCGTCGAAAGCGGCGCGCCGTATCTCGTCGCGGCGGGCGGCGCGCATGCGTTCCGTTGCATCGTCGCGGGACTCGCGGGCACGCGCGCGGACGGCGCCGAATTGACCGCACAGGCGCGCGATGCGCTCGGCGTCGAAGACAAGGACACGGTGCGTTGCGTGCCGTTGCATCAGGCATCGGGAGAATTGCAATGATCGTCGTGCGATGCACGCAGCCAGGCGATGTCGACGCGCTCGTCGCGCTCGCCCAGGAAACGGGCCCGGGCCTCACCACGTTCAAGCCGGATCGCGGCGCGCTCGCGGCACGCGTCGAACGCGCGCGCCGCACGCTGACCGGTGAAGCGCAAGCCTTCGAAGCAGGCTATTTCTTCGTGATGGAAGACACCGCGACCGGCGATGTCGCGGGCGTGTGCGGCATCGAAACGGAAGTCGGGCTGGAGCAGCCGTTCTACAACTATCGCGTATCGACGGTCGTGCACGCGAGCCAGGACATGCGTGTGTGGACACGCATGTCGCTGCTCAATATCTCGCACGATCTGACGGGTTATGCGGAAGTCTGTTCGCTCTTTCTCAGCCCGCGCTATCGCACGGCGGGCGTGGGCGGCCTGTTGTCGCGCTCGCGCTTCATGTTCATCGCGCAGTTCGCGGATCGCTTTCCGCAGCGTTTGTGCGCGGAATTGCGCGGCCACTTCGACGAAAACGGCGAGTCGCCGTTCTGGAACGCGGTCGGCTCGCATTTCTATCAGATCGATTTCAACGAAGCGGATTATCTGAGCTCGCACGGCAAGAAGTCGTTCGTCGCCGAACTGATGCCGCGCTATCCGGTGTATCTGGACTTGCTGCCGGAGACCGCGCAACAGGCGGTCGGCGTCACGCACAGGGACACCGCGCCCGCACGCAAGATGCTCGAGGCGGAAGGGCTGCGTTACGAGAATCACGTCGATATCTTCGATGCCGGTCCGGTGCTCGAATGCCACATCGCGGACTTGCGCACGGTGCGCGAGAGCGTGATCGCGAGCGTGCGTATCGGCGATCGAAGCGACACGGGCAGCGATGCCAGAAGCCTCGTATCGAACACCTTGCTCGAAGATTTCCGCTGCGGCGCGACGACGGGCGCGATCGAGGACGGCGCGTTCCTGCTGACGGCGGAAGAAGCCGCGGCGTTGCGCGTGAAGGAAGGCGATCAGGTGCGCGTGCTGACTTCTCATCCGCGCGCCAAGTAAATGAGACACGACATGGATATTTCGAACCAGTTGTATATCGGCGGTGAGTGGCAGGACGGCAAGGGCGCGGCGTTTGCATCGCGCAATCCCGGCACCGATGAAACCGTGTGGCAGGGCAAGAGCGCATCCGCGCAAGACGTGGATCGCGCGGTGTCGTCGGCGCGGCGCGCGTTCGCGTCGTGGTCGGCGCTGTCGTTCGACGAGCGCGTCGCGGTCGCCAAACGCTTCGCCGCCTTGCTCAACGAGAACAAGGAAGCGCTCGCAAACGCGATCGGCCGCGAAACCGGCAAGCCGCTGTGGGAAGCGCGCACGGAAGTGGCGTCGATGGCCGCGAAGGTCGATATCTCCGTGCAGGCGTATCACGAGCGCACCGGCGAAAAGCGCGCGCCGATGGCCGATGGCGTCGCGGTGCTGCGGCATCGTCCGCATGGCGTCGTCGCCGTGTTCGGGCCGTACAACTTTCCGGGGCATCTGCCGAACGGACATATCGTGCCGGCGCTCATCGCGGGCAATACGGTCGTGTTCAAGCCGTCCGAACTCGCGCCCGGCGTCGCGGCCGCAACCGTCGCGCTGTGGATTCAGGCTGGCTTGCCCGAAGGCGCGCTCAATCTCGTGCAAGGCGAAAAGGACACGGGCGTCGCGCTTGCGAATCATCGGCAGATCGACGGGCTTTTCTTCACCGGCAGCTCGGATACCGGCACGCTCTTGCACAAGCAGTTCGGCGGACGTCCCGAAATCGTGCTCGCACTGGAGATGGGCGGCAACAATCCGCTCGTCGTCGCGAACGTCGAGGATGTCGATGCCGCCGTGCATCACGCGATTCAATCGGCGTTTCTGTCGGCGGGCCAGCGCTGCACCTGCGCACGCCGTCTCTTCGTCCCCGACGATGCCGTCGGCGAGCGCTTCATGCAGCGCTTCATCGAAGTGAGCGCGAACATTCGCGTCGGGAAATACGACGATGAGCCGCAGCCGTACATGGGCGCCGTGATCTCGGCGCGCGCGGCGGCGCGTCTCGTCGATGCGCAGACGCGTCTGATCGAAGCCGGCGCGAAGCCCGCGCTCGAAATGAAGCAGCGCGCGGCGCATCTCGGCTTTGTCTCGCCCGCGATCCTGGACGTGACGAACGCGCGCGACGTCCCCGACGAAGAGCACTTCGGCCCGATGGTGCAGGTCACGCGCTACAAGACGTTCGACGAAGCCATCGAGCGCGCGAACGACACCGCTTACGGCTTGTCCGCGGGCCTGCTCGCCGACGACGAATCCGCGTGGAAGCATTTCCAGCGCACGATCCGCGCGGGCATCGTCAACTGGAACCGGCCGACCAACGGCGCATCGTCGGCGGCGCCGTTCGGCGGCATCGGACGTTCGGGCAATCAGCGGCCGAGCGCGTACTACGCGGCGGACTATTGCTCGTATCCGATGGCGTCGGTGGAAAGCGCGCAATTGCAAATGCCGGCGAGCGTATCGCCGGGACTTACGTTCTAAGCGGCGGAAATGAACATGCTTGCAACCGAAGCGAACTTCGACGGGCTCGTCGGCCCGACGCACAACTACGCGGGACTCTCGTTCGGCAACGTCGCGTCGCGCAACAACGAGAAGTCGGTGGCCAATCCGAAGGCCGCCGCGAAGCAGGGCTTGCGCAAGATGAAGCGGCTCGCCGATCTCGGCTTTCGGCAGGGCGTGTTGCCGCCGCTCGAACGCCCGTCGATCAGGCTGTTGCGCGCCGTCGGCTTTTCCGGCGACGACGCCAGCGTGATCGCCCGCGCCGCGCGTGAAGCGCCGGAACTGCTGGCGGCGGCGAGCTCCGCATCGGCGATGTGGACCGCGAATGCGGCGACCGTGAGTCCGTCCGCGGATACGGAAGACGGGCGCGTCCACTTCACGCCGGCGAATCTCGCGGCCAAGCTGCATCGCGCGATCGAGCATGGCGAAACGCGCCGCTCGCTTGGCGCGATCTTCGCCGACGAAGCGCGCTTTCGCATTCATCACGCGCTGCCCGGCACGCCCGCGCTCGGCGACGAAGGCGCGGCGAACCATACGCGTTTTGCGCGCGAGTACGGCGAGAAGGGCGTCGAGTTCTTCGTGTACGGGCGCAGCGAGTACGGCCAGGGTTCGCAGCCGCAGCGCTATCCCGCGCGTCAGACGCTCGAAGCGAGCCGCGCGGTCGCGCGCCTGCACGGTTTATCCGCCGATGCGACCGTGTTCGCGCAGCAATCGCCCGATGTGATCGATGCGGGCGTGTTCCACAACGACGTCATCGCGGTCGGCAATCGCACGACGCTCTTTTGCCATGAGCGCGCGTTCGTCGATCAGCACAAGGTCTACGACGAGCTACGCGAGAAGCTCGGCGCGCAAGGCACGCCGTTTCACGCGCTCGAAGTGCCGGACAGCGAAGTCAGCGTGGAGGATGCGGTTTCGTCGTATCTCTTCAATAGCCAGTTGTTGTCGCGCGAGGACGGCAGGCAAGTGCTCGTCGTGCCGCAGGAATGCCGCGAGAACGCGCGCGTGGCGGCGTATCTCGATTCCCTCGGCGGCCGCAAGACGCCGATCGACGAAGTGCTCGTCTTCGATCTGCGCGAAAGCATGAAGAACGGCGGCGGGCCGGCTTGTTTGCGTCTGCGCGTCGTGCTGAACGACGCCGAGCGCGCCGCGGTGAACCCGCGCGTGTGGATGAACGACGGGCTTTTCACGCAACTCGACGCGTGGATCGACAGGCATTACCGCGATTGCCTCGCGCCCGCCGATCTCGCCGATCCGAAACTGCTCGCCGAATCGCGCGGCGCGCTCGACGAACTGACGACCATCCTCGGACTCGGTGCCGTCTATGACTTTCAGCGCTGATTCGTCCTTGCTCGAAGACTTCCTCGCCTTCACGCTCAACGGCGGGCGCCCTTCCGTCGCACAGGGCGTCGCGCCTTCGGGCGTGCGCTGGACCTGGCAGGGCGAGGGCGTGTTGCTGCTGGAACCCGCGACAGAACCGACGCATAGCGTGCTCGCGTCGGCGGGCATTCACGGCGACGAAACCGCGCCGATCGAAATGCTGTGCTCGCTTGTCGCGGATATCGCGAACGGCCGCGCGCCGCTCGTCGCGCGCATGCTCGTGATCCTCGGCAACATCGACGCGATGCGTGCCGCCGACCGCTATCTCGACGACGACCTGAATCGCCTGTTCAGCGGCCGTCATGCGGATTTGCGCGACAGCCGCGAAGCACCGCGCGCCGCTGAACTGGAAGACGCCGCGTTGAAGTTCTTCGATGGCGTCACGCATCGGAAATGGCACATCGACATGCATACGGCGATTCGCGCGTCGGTGTTCGAGCAGTTCGCGTTACTGCCGCACACCGGCGCGCCGCTCGCCCGCGCGATGTTCGACTGGCTGCGCGATGCGCGTCTGCAGGCGGTGCTCCTGCATCGCGAGAAGGGCAACACGTTCACGCACTTCACGGCGCAGCACGCGGGCGCGCTCGCCTGCACGCTCGAACTCGGCAAGGTGCGCCCGTTCGGTCAGAACGATCTCGCGCGTTTTGCCGCATCGGATGCGGCGTTGCGTCGCCTGATTGCGGGCGAGGCGGCGAAGGAAAGCGCGCCGCTGCGCGTGTTCACGGTCGTCGCGCAAATCGACAAGCAGAGCGAGCAATTCGTGCTGAACGTGGCGAGCGACGTGCCCAACTTCACCGCGTTCGCCGCCGGCACCGAGCTCGCGCGCGACGGCGATTATCGTTATCGCGTGTCGCACGACGAAGAGCGCATCGTGTTTCCGAATCCGAAGGTCAAGCCGGGCCTGCGCGCCGGCTTGATGGTCGTCGATACGACCGATTCGACGCTCGCCTCTCTCGATTGACCGGCAACGGTTCATCGATTCACTTCCCGATGTTTATCCGACGCACCGCGGGTGCGCGCTACAATCGCGCCCCGGTGTCGGATCATCACACCTGTATCGAACCGCAATGGAAGGAGATGGAAGTTGAAGAAATCGCATCTGATCGGTCGCAAGCTCGCCGCGCTGGCGGTGCTGGGCGCCGCCGTCGTCACGTCGAACGCGCAAGCGGCCGATGACATGAAGCAACTGCGCTTCGGCGTCGAAGCGTCTTACGCCCCGTTCGAATCGAAGTCGCCGAGCGGCGAGCTGCAGGGCTTCGATATCGACATCGGCAACGCGGTGTGCGCGAAGCTGAAGATGAAGTGCGTGTGGGTCGAGAATTCGTTCGACGGTCTCATTCCCGCGTTGCAGGCGCGCAAGTTCGACGGCATCAACTCGGACATGACGATCACCGACAAGCGCAAGCTCGCCATCGACTTCACCGATCCGATCTACACGATCCCGAATCAGCTGATCGCGAAGAAGGGCAGCGCGATTCAGCCCACGGTCGAGGGTTTGAAGGGCAAACGCGTCGGCGTGCTCCAGGGCTCGATCCAGGAAACCTACGCGAAGGCGAAGTGGGCGACGGCGGGCATCGATGTCGAGTCGTATCAGGCGCAGGACCAGATTTATGCCGATCTGGCGTCGGGCCGACTCGATGCGGCGTTCCAGGATGCCGAAGCGGCGTCGAAGGGCTTTCTGAAGCAGCCGCAGGGCGCGGGCTTCGCGTTCGCTGGCCCGGCCGTGGCGGATGACAAGCTGCTGGGTTCGGGCGTCGGCTTCGGCGTGCGCAAGAACGACAAGGCGCTCAAAGATGCGCTCAATCGCGCGCTGAAGGAGCTGAAGGACGACGGGACGATCGATCGCTTCGCGCAGAAGTATTTCGATGTGAAGGTGGTGTTGAAGTAAGGCTTCGGTTTGCCGGATGTGAGAAGCCCGCTTCGGGAGTGGTCCCGGAGCGGGCTTTTTTTACGTCACATCGACGGCGTGACGATCACCGTCGCCGTCGTCCCCGCACTCAGCAGCACCCCATCCGGCACTTCATCGATATGCACGCGCACCGGCACGCGCTGCGCGAGCCGCACCCAGTTGAACGTCGGGTTCACGTCGGCGAGCAGCTCGCGGCTTTGCGGATTGTCGCGATCATAGATGCCGCGCGAAATGCTCTCGACGTGCCCCTTCAGCTCGCCGCCGCTCATCAGGCGAATCGATGCCTTGTCGCCGATACGCACATGCGGCAGCTTCGTTTCCTCGAAGTATCCATAGACCCAGAATGAATGACTGTCGACGATCGCGAGCTTGGCGGCGCCCGCCGTCGCGTAGTCGCCGCGAAACACGTTCAGGTTGGTGACGTAGCCGTCGACCGGCGAGAACACTTTGGTGCGTTCGAGATTGAGCTTCGCGGCATCGAGCGCGGCCTGCGCCTGCTGCAACTGCGCTTCGGCGGTCGATGCGGTCTGCATCGCGTTTTCGCGCGCTTCCTTCGATACGACGAGGCTGTCCATGTCGGCGCGGCGCGCGGCGTCCGCACGGCGCATGCGCAATTCGGCCGCGCGCGCGGTGACGTTCGCCTGCGCCTGCTCGACCGCGATCCGGTAATGCGACGGATCGATCTCCATCAGCAGATCGCCCTTCTTCACGAACTGATTGTCACGAACCGGCAACTGCACGACCGCGCCCGACACGTCCGGCGCCACGTTGACGACATCCGCGCGCACGCGGCCATCGCGCGTCCACGGCTCGTCCATGTAATGCACCCACAGCACGCGCCCGATGACGAGCGCGACCGCGAAAATGGCGATCGTCAAAACCAGCCCGATGATTTTCCTGAGAATCATGATGCGAACTCTTTTTCAGCTTGTATGAAGGTGATGTCGATTCAGCGATACGCGATGAGCCCGAGCGTCCCGCAAATGCAGACGAGCAGACTCGCGCGAAACAGCGCCGGATGCCAGACCACGCGATAAAGGCCCGTCAGCGCGAGCGCGCGGTCGACGACCCATGTGATCATCGCGCCGGCGATGAAGAGCAGCAGGATCGTCGGCACATAGGCTTCGAGGATCGCGACGTTACGCGGGAACATGGTCCGCTCCTTCTGGCGTGTGTTTCCGAACCGGCGCACCGTGCACGAAGGGCGCGAACGGCGATTCGTGATCGAGCAGCGCGGTCCGGACAAAATGAAGATGACTGGCGATGCGCTGCAGCCGATGCTTTTCCTCGCGCGGCAGATCGAACCGCGCGAGCACATCCCGCGTATCGTCGATCGCGCGTTCGGTCGCGGCGAGCGTGGCGTCGAAGCGCTGCGCATTCGGGCGATCGAAAAGGCGCGCGATGGCGTCGAGCGTCGCGTCGATCGAGCGGCGCCACGGCATCGACGCCGCGTACTGCGGCGCGTTCGACAGCCCTGCGATCTCGCGTCGCAGATCGATCACCGCGTTGCCGAATTCGAGCACGGCGAAGAGCCATTGCAACGCATCGCGCTGCAAGTCGGGACGTCCGGTCGCGAGCGCGTTGATTTGCGCGAGCAGATCGCGCGTGCGGCTTTCGAAGTGCGTCGTGAGACGCGTGAGACGCCCATGGCGCGCGCTCACGACTTCGCGCCGCAGATCGCCGAGCAGGAGACGCCGCAGCCACGGCGCATCGGTCGGCAGCAGGACGGCGAAGGCGACCGCCGCGACGATCATCGACAGCACGAGCGCGAGGGCATCGTTCATATAGCCGGTCGGATCGTAGTGCACGAGATTGTCCGGCCCCGCGAGAAAGCAGAAGAAGATGCAATAGCCGATGCCCACGCCGGCGAGCGCGCGCCGCGTGCTCAGATACGCGCCGAGCAAAAGCGCGGGCGCGAGCGCGGCGCACATCATCGCGAAGCCCTCGATATGCGGAAACACGCCGAACACGACGATCATCCCGGCGACGGCCGCGAGCATCGTGCCGAGCGCCATTTGCGCGGACATGAGCGTCGGACGCGGCGACGACGACGCGAGCGCGCACACGGCCGCCGCGTTGAGCACCATCGTGCCGCCGCTCGGCCACGCCGTCGCGATCCAGAACGCGGACAGGACGAACATCACGATCGCGCCGCGCAGGCCCGAAATCGCCGCGGCGAGCAGGTTCGTCTTCGGCACGTAGCGCGCGATCCAGCGCTCGCGTTCGTGCGACGGCGAGCTCAGCGACGCATACGTTTCGGCATAGGCGAGCATGTCGTCGACGAAGCGATACAGCAGTTCCGTCGCGGTATCGAACTCCAGTTGCGCGAAGTCCGGATCCGCTTCGAGCGCGGCACGCGTCGCGCGCACGCGCCGGGGCAATGCGGCCTTGTAGTCGCGCAGTTGCGCGGCGGCGTGCGCGGCATCGGCGGCATTCTTCACCGGTTCGCCCGATACCGAGAAGAGCGGCGGCACTTCGCGAAAGAATGGCTCCAGCGCGGCGATCGTCGTCGCCGATGCGTTCTCGCGCAGCCGGTTCATCAACTGATGCAGCGCGTGAAAGCGCGTTGACGCGCTCATGAACTCGCTGTTGAGACGTGCGAGCCGCCCGCCGCGCATCCGCGATTCGGGATTCTCGAACACGGCGACGCTGCGCGCGGCCTCGAAGCCGACGATATCCGACACGAACGCGAGATTGGTTCGCTCGATCTGCGCGCGTTCCATGTTGCCCGACAGCGCGCGGCACACGTAATCGACGAACTGCGCGAAGCGGCGGCGCACCGTCGTGCGAACCTGCTCGCCCGCGTGCTGCGGAAAGACGAGCGCGCTCACCGCGCCGGAACACACGATGCCGAGCGTCACTTCGCCGACGCGCGTGAGCGCCGACAGATACGCGGCCTCCGGATGCTGCGCCGCCGGAATGCCGATCAGCGCGGCCGTGTAACCGGCGAGCACGAAGCCGTACGAGCGGAAGTTGCGATTGCGCGCCGCGCCCGCCGTGCAGACGCCGACCCACAGCGCCGTCGCCGAGAGGAACAGCACCGGCTGCTGAGAGAACAGGCTGATGAAGATCATCATCACGACGAGACCGACCATCGTTCCGCAGAAACGATAGAAGCTCTTTGCGAGCACCATGCCGCTTTGCGGCTGCATCACGACGAACACGGTGGTCATCGCGGTGCGCGGCTGCGCCATGTCGAGGCGCATCGCGATCCACAGCGACAGCAGCGCCGCGAGCACCGCCTTGAAGATGTAGATCCACGCGAGGCCGTCGGTGCGCGCCCAGTCGAGCACGACCTCCTTGAGCGGCTGTCGTCCGATGAGAGAAGCGGGCGTCGACATGCTCAATCCCGTGCCTTGCTGAACGGCCCGATATGCTTCGACGGCGCGAGCGCGGTCTGCTGCGGCCCGTTCGACGGATCGTCGATGCCGCCGCCGAGCGCCGACGTCAACGTCGCGTAGGACGCGAGGCGTTGCGCGCGCACGCGCGCCTCGCCGTCCTGCGCCTTGAGCAATTGCGTCTGCGCGATCAGCACGTTCAGATAATCGGTGAGGCCGCGCTTGTAGCCTTCGTTCGCGAGATCGTAGTTCTTGCGCGCGGCGGCGACGGAGCGGCCCGACGCTTCGAGCTGCGTATCGAGCGAATGCACGCGCACGACCTGATCGGCGATGTCCTTGAGCGCGGCGACGAGCGTCGCGTTGTAATGATCGACGGCCTGATCGTATTGCGCCGATGCCGCGCCGAGCTGCGCGCGCAGGCGTCCGCCTTCGAAGATCGGCAGCGAGATCGCGGGGCCGAAGCTGTAGCCCGATGCGTCGCGCGTCAGGAACGAGAGCAGCGCGCCGCCCGCGAACGCCTGCGTCAGCGACGCAGCGAGATTGATGTTCGGATAGAACCCGGCCTTCGCGACATCGATGCCACGCGCTTGCGCGGCCACCATCCAGCGCGCCGCGACGATATCCGGCCGATGTCCGACGAGTTCCGCCGGCAGCGCGGAGGGCAGGGGGAGCGGCGTGGCGAGCGACAGGTCGGGACGCGTGAGCGCTTCGCCCGCGCCGGGGCCGTCGCCAGCGAGCGCCGCCAACTGGTTGCGCGCCAGTTGGATCTCTTCCTTGTAGACATCGACCTGACGTTCGTACTCGGGCAAGGGCGCTTCGGCCTGGCTGACTTCGAGCTGCGTGCCGAGACCGCCTTTCAAACGTCGCCGCGCGAGATCCGCGATGCGCTCCTGCTGCGCGAGCGTCTGCTCCGCGATATCGAGCAGCGCGAACGACTGCGAAAAGCCGATGTACGCGCGCACGACGTTCGTTTCGAGTTCGAGTTGCGCGGCGCGGGCATCGGCGGCGCGAACGTGTGCGACGTCCAGCGCGCGCTCGGCGTTGTTGTCGTCGCGATGCCAGAGATCGAGGTTGTACGACAGCGACAGGCCCGCGGTGTTGTCCCAGGTGGTCGTGTCGGCGTACGTGCCCGGGCCGTAGAAATCGTTGTTGGGCCAGTTCTTGCGAGCGATGCTCATCGAGCCGTCGACGTGCGGCAGCAACTCGGAGTGCGCGACGCCCGCCTGTTGCTGCGCTTCGCGCACGCGCGCCGCGGCCATCGCGAGCGTGGGGCTGCCGGCGGTCGCGCGTGCGATCCACGCGTCGAGTTGCGGGTCGCGATAGGCGCGCCACCATTGCTCGGCGGGCCATTGGGCGTCTGCGTTGGCGGCGCGAATGGCGCTGCCGGCATCGAGCGTCGCCGCGTCCGTGAGGGAATCCTGCGGCGCGATTTTGCCCGTGCTTGCGCATCCACCGATTGTTAATAGTGCTGCAAGAACGGCCGCGCCTGCAGCGCTTCTGGACAGTCGTCCCCGCACGATTCACTCCTAAAATGAATTAGATGCCAAGAAGTGATTATATTTTTGCGAAGATTGTCGAATAACCCGTAAGGATGCAAAGCATTTTTACGAGGGATGTGATAATCGTTGTTGTTACGCGTGTAACAATCCGAGTCACGAACGATTTTTAAGACGGAATTAGCGGCATGGACACGCTCCAGAACATGCGCGTATTCGTGCGGGTCGTGGAAGCGGGCAGCTTCACCGCGGCCGCGCAGCATCTGAATACGACGACGGCTTACGCATCGCGCGCCGTATCCGACCTCGAGGCGCACTTGCGCGCGCGCTTGCTGAACCGGACGACGCGGCGCATCGCGCTCACCGAAGCGGGCGAGCGCTATCTGCAACGCTGCGAGCAAATCCTCGCCTATGTCGATCAGGCGGAAGCCGAGGCCGGCGATGCGCACGCGCGTCCGTCCGGCAAGCTCAAGGTCCATTCGATGACGAGCTTCGGCCAGCACTACGTCGTGCCGATGATTTCGCGCTATCAGCAGCGGCATCCTTCGGTGCAGGTCGATCTGACGCTCGCGCAGCGCGTGCCCGATCTGCTCGACGAAGGCTACGACGTGTCGATCGTGCTCGCTTCCGATCTGCCGGATTCGGGTCTCGTGTCGGCGCGTCTCGGCTCGGTGTACAGCATCGCGTGCGCGTCGCCGGCGTACATCGAGAAGAACGGCGCGCCGCACGTGCTCTCCGATCTCGTGCGCCATACCTGCCTGCATCTGATGACGCCGGTGTTTCCGGCCGACCGCTGGGTTTTCGACGGCCCGAACGGTCAGGAGACGGTGAGTCTCGGGCCGTCCACGTTCACGGTCAACGTCGCCGAGGCGATGGTCGCCGCGATCCGCGAAAGCATGGGCATTGGCGTGCTGCCGACGTCGTCCGCGCTGCCGGGCTTGCGCGCGGGCACGCTCGTGCGCGTGCTGCCGCAATACACGATGCAGGAGTTGAACGTGTACGCGCTCTATCCGTCGCGGCAGTATCTCGATGCCAAGATCCGCACGTGGGTCGAGTTCCTGCGCGAGGCGCTGCCCGACACGCTCGCGGCCGACGCGGAATCGCTCAAGGAATTCGTCGTCGCCTGAACACCGGATGAAGCTGCGTTCAGTTACGAAAAAAGCCGCGGCGCAACACTTGCTTACTCACGATTTGTCCGCAGCTTGATATTTTCTGCACTGGTTCTCACGCATCTTTGACCGGGATAAGTCACATGAGTACGCCTCTTTTGCTCGCACTCGCCGCGCTTCTCGTCCTGATCGCCGTTCCGGCGTCGCGCGATCTGTTCAACGCCATGCGCGCGCAGTCGGAGCGCGAGGCGAAGCGGCGCCTGGTGCCGATCCGTATCGACGACGATCGGCCGCGGCGCTAAACGAACTTCACACAGCCTTCACAGCGAGGCTTCGAGCGGCTCGATGAGTCGCGGCTCATCATTGGTCGCGCGATTCACATCGGCCGATACGCGGTGCCAGACGAAGTGCGACGCCGGCACGCCGTCCGACTCGACGAGCGCCGCGAGATCGTCGGGCGACGCGTCCGGATCGAGCCAGCGGCGCGCGTTTGCCGGCGCGAACACGAGCGGACGCCGGTCATGCACGTCGACGAGTCCTTCGTCCGCCGCCGCCGTCACGATGACGAAGCCCGCGCCGGGCGCGGCAGCGTCGTCGTCGCGCATGATGCTCGTCAGCGCGGCGAGGTACATCGGCTCGCCGTCCGCGCGCTGAATGAAGTAGGGCTGCTTGAAAGGCTTCGCGGCGGGGTCTCCCGGGCGTGGCTCGATACGCCATTCGAACCAGCCATCGGCCGGCACGAGAATGCGCGCCTTCTTCCATAAATGCTTGAAATACGCGCTCGTCGCCGCCGTCTCGACGCGCGCGTTGATGGTCTGCGGCAGCTTCTTCTGAATCGCCCACGGCGGGCAATAGCCCCAATGCACCGCGCGGATGGTTTCGTCGGGATAGACGGCGAGCGGATGCGTGCCGGGCGACAGGTTATAGCCGGGACGCCTGTCGGCGGCATCGACCAGCACGAACGGATTTCTCAGATGCAGACGCTGCGCGTAATGCATCGGCAGTCGGTACTGGCTGATTCGGCCGCACATGGCGTTCCTCCACAAAGTCCGCGACGTTTCAAATTTCGACGACCTTGTCCCACGCGAAATCCGGATTCTCCCACCGTTGCTCGCGGCGGCTGAAGTAGCCGCGCGGATTGCACACGACGCGCGTGCCGTCCACTTCGTAATCGAACGACGTATGCGTGTGGCCGTGAATCCACAACGACGCGGGCGCGCGCGCGAGCGACGGCAGATGATTCACGAAGCCCGCGGACACGAGATCTTCCGCGTAACGCGGCGCGAGGCTCTGGCGCATCGGCGCGTGGTGCGTGACGACGATCGTTTGCCCTGCGAACGGCTTCGCGAGTTCGCTCTCGAGCCATGCGCGCGACTGTTCGTGCAGCGCGAGGGAATCGTCCGGTGCGAATTCGCGCGGTTCGCCGTCCGGC
Organism: Caballeronia sp. LZ028; assembly: GCF_031451415.1. Classification (NCBI taxonomy): domain Bacteria; kingdom Pseudomonadati; phylum Pseudomonadota; class Betaproteobacteria; order Burkholderiales; family Burkholderiaceae; genus Caballeronia; species Caballeronia sp. LZ028. The sequence goes on from NZ_JARUXN010000001.1 coordinate 1,408,925, forward strand.
TCGGGCCACGCGAGTTGAATGAGGCCCTTATAGTCGAGCATCACTTTCGTGCACGCGGCCTTGGCGTTTTCGATTTGCGCATCGCCGGAGCCGAACAGCGCGAAGTCGGTCCACAGCGTCGTGCCAAGCACGCGCCACGCGCCGCGCCGATCCACCAGCGACGCGTTGTTCAGATAGTGCACGTTGTCGACGCTGCGCGCGGCGTCCTGCATTGCCGCTTCCATCGCGCCGAACTCGGCGTCGTAGTATTCGTGATTGCCGGGCACGTAGACGACGGGCACGTCGGAATCGAAATTTTCCGCGGCCCAGCGCAAACCTTCGGCGTGGTTGTGAATGTCGCCAGCCAGCACGACGAGATCGGCCTCTGCATACGGAATCGCCAGCGGCTCGTCGCATTCGAGATGCAGGTCCGACAGCACGCGAATCTTCATGCGATGTTCTCCTTCGCGAGCGTCGCGTTCCAGCGCACGACCTTGCCGGGATTCATCAGGTTGTCCGGATCGAGCGCGGCCTTGATCGTCTGCATGAGACGGACTTCGACCGGCGACTTGTAGTGCATCGCTTCATCCACCTTCAACTGGCCGATGCCGTGCTCCGCGCTGATGCTGCCGCGGTGCCGGTGCACCTGGTCATACACGAGCGCGTTGATCGGCGTCTGGAATTCGCCGAGGAAGCGCTTTGGGTCGACGCCTTCGGGCGCCTGCACGTTGTAGTGCAGGTTGCCGTCGCCGAGATGGCCGAACGTCACCATGCGCACGCCGGGCACTGTCTTCGCGATGATCGCATCGGTTTCCTCGATGAACCGCCCGATGCTCGAAATGGGCACGGCGATGTCATGTTTGATGTTCAGACCTTCCTCGGCCTGCGCGAGCGGAATATGCTCGCGCAGATCCCAGAAAGCCTGCGACTGCGCGAGGTTTTCCGCGACGACGGCATCTTCCACGATGCCCTTCTCGAGCGCTTCTTCCATCAGCCGCTCGAAGAGGGCGCGGGCGTGCTCGTCGCTTTCGCTGTCGGAAAGTTCGAGCAGCACGGTTTGCGCGTGCGGTTCGCCGAACGGATAGCGCAGTTGCGGGAAATGCTTGCCGACGAGGCGCATCGAGAAATCGGACATCAGCTCGAAGCCGGTCAGAAGCGCGCCCGCGTGATGCTGCGCCAGCGAGAGAAAGTCGAGCGCGGCATGCGGCGAAGCGAGCCCGGCCAGCGCCGTGACCTTCGCGACCGGCGCGGGATGCAGCTTCATGACCGCCGCCGTGATGATGCCTAGCGTGCCTTCCGCCCCGATGAAGAGATCGCGCAGATCGTAGCCGGTGTTGTCCTTGCGCAGCCCGCGCAGGCCGTCCCAGATTTCGCCCTGCGGCGTCACGACTTCGAGGCCGAGACACAGCTCGCGAGTGTTGCCATAGCGCAGCACACCAGTGCCGCCCGCGTTCGTCGAGAGATTGCCGCCGATGGTGCAGCTGCCTTCGGCGGCGAGACTCAACGGGAACAGCCGTTGCGCTTCTTCGGCGCGCGCCTGGATTTCGGCGAGCACGACGCCCGCTTCGACGGTGATCGTGTTGTTATGCGGATCGACGCCGCGCACGCGATTGAGCCGCTTCAGGCTGATGACGGCTTGCGCCCCGCTCGAATCTGGCGTTGCGCCGCCTGCGAGACCGGTGTTGCCGCCCTGCGGCACGATCGCGACGCGATGCTCGCGAGCGATCCGGACCACGGCCGCGACCTGCGCGGTATCGGCGGGCAGCAGCACGGCGCACGCAGTGCCGCGATAGCGCTTGCGCCAGTCGATGAGGTACGGCTCGGTATCGTAGGCGTCGGTCAGGACATGCGATGCACCGAGAATGTCGGCGCACGCGGCGATGAAAGCTTGAGTGGCGGTCATGGGCAGATGGGCAAAGGATCCGGTAGAGCGTAGTGCACAGTATCGCGCAGGCGAGCGGCGCGCGACCCTCGTCCGAATGGCATAGGCACGCGCGCACGGTGAGGTTTCATGCTACAAAGCATCACGTCCGGGCAGAACGCGGGCGAAAAAAGCGAACGTTTCAGATTTTTTCCGCACGAGCGTTCAACCGGGCCGCGCGTTTGAAGGGCGCGACGTACGCGAGCGCGCAGACGAAGAACGCGAGGGCGAGCGCTGCTTCCAGCCAGGCGAGCGACGCGGGGAGGCGCGCATCGGTCATGCCGCGCACGATGCCTTCGGCGAAATACAGCAGCACGAGCATCGACGCCCATTGCAGCGTGTAGAGATTTTTGCGCGCGACGCCCGGCAGCGCGCACGCGAGCGGTAGCGCCTTCAGCGCAAGCGCCCATGCGCCCGGACGCAGCGGCGCGAGCCAGAGCTCCCAGACGAGCGCGAGCACGACGAGCGCCACGAGGCTCGCAAGCGCGCCCGATGCGAGCGCGCCGTTGGGACGTGCTGTGGAGATCGGCGTGGTCATGCGGAACGGGCGCCGCGCACGAGATTGAGCGCGGTGCGTGAGAGCCGTGCGCCGAGCGCGATTGCGAGCGCCTTCTCGTCGGCGGAAATGCCGTGCCGCTGATTTTCGTCGCCGCCCGCGCGGGCGTGATGAGACGCGCCGTAGGGCGTGCCGCCGCTTTGCGTCGTGGTGAGCCGCGATTCGGTGTACGGGATGCCGACGATCATCATGCCGTGGTGCAGCAGCGGCAGCATCATCGAAAGAAGCGTGCTTTCCTGGCCGCCGTGCAGGCTGCCGGTGGACGTGAACACGCTGGCAGGCTTGCCCGAAAGCGCGCCGGACAGCCATTGCGGCGTGGTGCCGTCGAGGAAGTACTTGAGCGGCGCGGCCATGTTGCCGAAGCGCGTAGGCGAGCCGAGCGCGAGGCCGGCGCATTCTTCGAGATCGCGCAATTCGGCGTAGGGCGGTCCGTCGGCGGGAATGTCGGGCTGGGTCGCTTCGCAGACCGTGGAAACCGGCGGCACGGTTCGCACACGCGCCTGCATGCCGGCCACGCTATCGACGCCCTGCGCGATTGCGAGTGCGAGCTCGCGCGTCGCGCCGTGGCGGCTGTAGTAAAGCACGAGGATGTCGTTCATAAGGCTTTTTTAGTGAACGGCTATTATAGGTATTGGGTGATTTTCGTGGCGAGAAGCGGCTTTGCACGCGGGACGCCATGACGGGAGAACGCGTTTGCAGCACGTTTTTATCGATCTCGCGGCGGTCAGGCGTCTCGCCAGTTTTGTCGCGCGGCGCATCGGCGAAGACCGCGTCGCGCAAGTGGCGGGCAGCCTCACGTTCACGAGCGTGTTGTCGCTCGTGCCGCTCGCCACGGTCGCGTTCGCGCTCTTCACCGCGTTCCCGATCTTCGGCTCCTTCCAGGCGTCGCTTCAGGACTTCCTCGCGGTGCACCTGATGCCGCCGCAGATCAACGATCAGATCTTCAAGTATCTGAACCAGTTCGCGTCGAAGGCGAAGGGGCTGACGACCGTCGGCATGATCATTCTGTTCGTGACCTCCGTCATGACGATGATGACGGTCGAGTCCGCGTTCAACGTGATCTGGCGCGTGAAGAAGGCGCGCCCGATCGCGCAGCGCGTGCTCGTCTACTGGTCGATCATCACGCTCGGGCCGATTCTCTTCGGCTGCAGCCTGTCGATCTCCTCGTACGTGTTCGCGCATTCGGTCGCGTTCGCGGGCTCGCACAACCTGATGCCGCCGATCGTCGAATGGGCGCTCACAGGCGTCTCGCTGCCGCTGACGGCGCTCGCCTTCACGTTCATCTACGTCTATATGCCGAACTGCAAGGTCGAATGGCGCGATGCGATCGTCGGCGGGCTGATCGCGGCCGTCGCGTTCGAACTCGGCAAGCGCGGCTTCGGCTATTACGTACGGCGCATTCCGACCTACACCGCCGTCTACGGCGCGTTCGCGGCGCTGCCGGTCTTTCTGCTGTGGGTGTATCTGTGCTGGATGTTCGCGCTCATCGGCGCGATGGTCACATCCGCGCTGCCTGCGATTCGCACGGGGCAATATCATCGGCGCGATTTTCCGGGTAGCGATCTGCTCGATGCACTCGAGATCCTCGCGCGGCTCGTCGAGGCGCGGGACGAGGGCAAGCCCGGCTACACGTCCTTGCAGCTTTCGACCCTGGCGCGCTGCGATCTCGATACGTCGACGAGGCTGATCGCGCGGCTCGACGCGCTCGGCTGGATCGGCAGGCTGGAGGATTCGCGCATGCCGCGTTATGTGCTGATCGCCAATCCGAATCAGATCACGGTGACGATGCTCTTCGAGCAGTTCGTGATCGATCGCGCGGAACTCGAATATCAACTGAAGCTGGATGCGGCGCAGGTCGACTGCGGCGCGCTGATGAACGCGCTGGATAACGAGAAGCTGGAAATCACGCTCGGCTCGCTGATCGCGGCACGCGCGTCTGCGCTGACGAGCGCGCGTCTGCGCGAGGTGCCGCGCTCGTCCATGCCGGAGCAGCCGGCCTGAGCCTTCGTTCGACGCATATCAAAGCGAGATTCTGCCGACGCAGATGTCCTTGAACATCACCCAGTCGCCCATCAGGCTGTAGATCGGGTGGCGAAACGTCGCGGGGCGGTTCTTCTCGAAAAAGAAATGGCCGATCCACGCGAAGCCGTAACCGCAGACGACGGCCGCGGGCAGCCAGAGCCAGTCGCCGGTTGCGATCGCCATCGCGAGACAGCCGATCACGCCCAGCGATCCGATGAAGTGCAGCCTGCGCGACACCAGGTTGCGATGCTCTTCGAGGTAATAGGGATAAAACTCGGCGAAATTCGCGAAATGTTCACCATGTGCGGTGTGCGCCATGACGGCCTCCCTGATGATGCGTGCCGGTGTCTGAAGATTAGCCAGCAAGAATCATTCTGCGACTGCCAGTCGCGCCATGCAAGCAGCCACGGCGGGCTTGCGCGGCCCGCCGCACGCGCGTTTTCAGGCCGACGGCGCTTTCGCGCTGGCGCACGCGAGCGCGAAAGCGAACAGCGCATCGAGCGTCGCGTCGGGCTGCTCGGTCATGATCGCGTGGCCCGCATCGAGTTCCACGGTCTTCAAGGACGCGCCGGCTTTCCTGAAGGCATCGACGAGCGGACGGGCAGCGCGCGGCGGCGTCATCAGGTCGCGCTTGCCGCTCACGATGCACACCGGGCAACGCACGGCGGCCGCGCGTTCGAGCGCGTCGGCGTAGGTGTTGCAGGCGCTGAAATCGGTGTGAAAAAGCAGCGCTTCGCCGCGCAGGCTCACGCGTTCCATGAGCCGCTGATTCACGCCTTGCAGCCAGAAGCCCGGCGCGGGACTCGACGGCTTCGCGGCGATCGTCGAATGCGACCATTGGTTGACCATCGCGATGGCTTCGGGCTCGTGCTCGCGTGCGGCGTCGAGCAGCGTATCGGAGACGGCCATCGGCGCGGCCGTCGCGAGCAGGGCGAGACCCGCCGCGCGGTCGGGATAGCGGCCAGCGGCATCGAGTGCGATCAGCGAGCCCATGCTGTGGCCGACGAAGAGCGCTTGCTGCACGCCGGCCGCGTCGAGCACGGCGATGACCCAGTCGGCGAACTCGCCGATGGTCGAAAGCGCGGGACCGGCGCTTCTTTCGTGACTCGGCAGATCGAGCGCCAGCACGCCGAAACCGTGATGCGCGAAATAGCGCGTCTGCAAGGCCCAGACGCTGTGATCGTGTTCCGCGCCGTGAATGAACACGACGGCGGGGCGCGTCGCGTCGAAAGGCTTGCCGCCGGTGTAGGCATAGGCCGCGCGGCCGTGGACGTCGAGGATCATGCGCGGCTCCCGAGCGGCGCGGCGGCGCTCGCGTCCGGAGCGCTTTCTGCCGCTTTCTGCGCGGCTTTCAGCGCGCGCTTGAGATCGTCGATGAGATCGTCGGGATCTTCCAGTCCGATCGACAGACGGATGCGCCCCGGCCCGATGCCCGCAGCTTCGAGCGCGGCGGCATCCATGCGGAAGTGCGTCGTCGATGCGGGATGAATCACGAGCGAGCGCGCATCGCCGACGTTCGCGAGATGCGAAAACAGCGTGAGCGTTTCGATGAACTTGCGCGCCGCCGGCACGCCGCCCTTCAGATCGAAGCTGAAGACCGCGCCGGCGCCGCGCGGCAAGAGACGTCCGGCGAGCGCGTGATCGCGATGCGTCGGCAGTTCGGGATAGGCCACGCCTTCCACTGCCGGCGAACTCAGCAGGAACTCGATCACCTTGCGCGTATTCGCGACATGCCGATCCATGCGTAGCGGCAAGGTTTCGATGCCTTGCAGCAGTTGCCACGCCGCCTGCGGATGCAGACACGCGCCGAAATCGCGCAAGCCTTCGCGCCGCGCGCGCAACAGGAACGGCGCGACGGTGCTCTCTTCGGCGAACACCATGCCGTGAAAGCCGTCGTAAGGCTCGGTGAACTCGGGGAAGCGTCCGCTCGCGGTGAAATCGAACGTGCCGCCGTCGACGAGCACGCCGCCGATCGTCGTCCCATGTCCGCCGAGAAACTTGGTCGCGGAGTGATAGACGAGATCCGCGCCGTGCTCGAACGGACGCAGCAGATACGGCGTCGTGAACGTGGAATCGACGAGCAGCGGCACGGCGTGCTCGTGCGCGATTTCCGCGACGCCCGCAATGTCGAGCACGTCGAGCCCCGGATTGCCGAGCGTTTCGCCGAAGAAAAGCCGCGTGTTCGGCCGTGCCGCCGCGCGCCATGCATCGAGATCGTGCGGCTTCACGAATGTCGTCTCGATGCCGAAGCGCCGCAGCGTGTAATGCAGCAGATTGTGCGAGCCGCCGTAGAGCGCGCTGGACGCGACGATGTGCGAGCCCGCGCCCATCAGCGTCGCGATCGCGAGATGCAGCGCGGCCTGGCCGCTTGCCGTGCCGATGGCGCCGACGCCGCCTTCGAGCGCCGCGACGCGCTCCTCGAACACCGCGACGGTCGGATTCGAGATGCGCGAGTACACGTGCCCCGAGCGCTCCATATTGAAGAGCGCGGCGGCGTGATCGCTGTCGCGAAAGGTGAACGACGTCGTCTGATAAATCGGCGTCGCGCGCGCGCCGGTGACGGGATCGGGCGCGGCGCCCGCGTGCAGCGCGAGCGTGTCGAAACGGTTGGCTGGCATCATAGGCGGCCGGCGCGCGAGACGGCCGGCGTGCGGCGAAAATGAGGGTCAATCATCCTAACATCGGATGCGCGCGCCCAAACCTAGGGCGAACGCGCGGCCTTCGATCGCGCAAAGCCTTGTCCGTTCGGCCAATGCGGGCGAACCGTCGTCCCGTTCGCTTTCCTTTTGCGGGCCTTTCCGATAGCATCGGCCTATGGTTTCATCATCGTTCGGCCAATCGAACAGGCATTTCGCTAGGAGACAGTCATGCGAGTCAGCGACATTCTGAAAGTTAAGGGCAACACGCTGTTCACCGTGACACCGGACACGCCGCTCTCCGACGCAATCGACACGATGGCCGCGCACGATATCGGCTCGCTCGTCGTCATGGAGTACGGCGATCTGGTCGGCATGCTGACTTTCCGCGAAATCATCCTGACGTTGCACAACAATGGCGGCTCGGTCGGCGCGACGACCATCCGCAAGGTCATGGACGACCATCCGCTCACCTGCACGCCCGAAACGGACGTAAACGAAGTGCGCCGCATGATGCTCGAACATCACGTGCGCTATCTGCCGGTCATGGAAAAGCGTCAGTTGATGGGCGTCATCTCGTTTTATGACGTCGCCAAGGCGGTCGTCGAAGAGCAGGGTTTCGAAAATCGCATGCTGAAGGCGTATATCCGCGACTGGCCGGAGCAGCAGGAAGAAGCACGCTGAGCATGTCGATGTCGCGAGGCGTCGCGCTTCGCGTGCATCGGATCCACCGAAGCGCGCCCTCATGGCGCGCTTTTTTACGTCTGGCCCAAGTGGGAGGGTTAGCATTTCGCCCGGTTTCCCTTCCATTCGGATTCGACCGCGGACATTGCGCGATCAACGCCGAACTCAACTATTGCGCAAGACATGAGTGACAAACCGCTGCGCGCCTCGCCGCGCGCTTCCCGACGTTCCCAAGCCGAAGGCGACGGGCAGTTTCGCCTGTTGCGCGAGCGCCGTTTCGCGCCGTTCTTCTGGACGCAGTTCCTCGGCGCAATGAACGACAACGTCTTCAAGGTCGGCTTCACGTCGCTCGTGACGTTTCAGGCCGCGCGCTTCTCCGGCGTCGATCCGAAGACCGCCGCGTTTCTCATTTCCGCGATTTTCATCGTGCCGTTCTTGCTGTTCTCCGCGACGTCCGGCCAGATCGCCGACAAGTACGACAAGGCCGTGCTCGCGCGGCTCGTGAAGAGCTTCGAGATCGTCGTGATGCTGATCGGCGGCGCGGGTTTTCTGCTGCACAGCGCGCCGCTGCTTTACGCGTGCACGTTTTTGATGGGCGTGCATTCGACCGTCTTCGGCCCCGTCAAATACGCGTATCTGCCGCAGCATCTCGATTCGCATGAACTCGTCGGCGGCAACGGACTCGTCGAGATGGGCACCTTCGTCGCGATCCTGATCGGCACGATCATCGGCGGGGCGGCGGCGGGCGCGTCGGAACACGGCGCGATGCTCCTCGCGATCGCGTGCATCGCGTTCGCGATCGTCGGGCGCGTGGCGTCGGCGTTCGTGCCGAAGTCGGACGCATCGCAGCCGGACTTGCGCATCAACTGGAATCCGGTCTCGGAGACATGGCGCAATTTGAAGCTCGCGAAGCAGGACCGCACGGTGTTTCTGAGCCTGCTCGGCATTTCGTGGCTGTGGTTCGTCGGCGCAACCTTTCTCACATCGTTCTTCAATTTCGCGAAGGACGTGCTTTCCGCCGATCCCGACGTCGTGACCATCCTTCTCGCGACGTTTTCCATCGGCATCGGCACGGGATCGCTACTCTGCGAGCGGCTTTCGAAGCGGCGCGTCGAGATCGGGCTCGTGCCGCTCGGCTCGATCGGCATCAGCGTGTTCGCGATCGATTTGTTCTTCGCGAGCCATCGCATCGCGCCGGCCGGGCATCTGCTCAACGTCGGCGAATTCCTGATGACGCTGCCGCACTGGCGCATTCTCGCGGACCTCTTTCTGCTCGCCATGTTCGGCGGCTTCTACAGCGTGCCGCTCTACGCGCTGATCCAGGCGCGCAGTCAGCCGACTCATCGCGCGCGCATCATCGCGGCGAACAACATCCTCAATTCGTTTTTCATGATCGTGTCGGCGCTGATGGCGCTCGCGCTTACGTCGTTGGGCGTCGGCATTCCGGGACTCTTTCTGACGACCGCGCTGCTCAATGTCGTCGTCGCGGTCTATATCTATTCGCTGGTGCCGGAGTTTTTGCTGCGCTTCATCGCGTGGATTCTGGTGCACACGTTCTATCGGATCCGTCTCGTCGACGCCGAGCGCATCCCGGCGCATGGCGCGGCCGTGCTCGTGTGCAATCACGTGAGCTTCGTCGATGCGGTCGTCATCATGGCCGAAAGTCCGCGGCCGATTCGCTTCGTGATGGATCACCGCATCTTTCGCACGCCGTTCGTCGGCTGGATGTTCCGGCATGTGAAGGCGATTCCGATCGCGCCCGCACACGAAGACGCCGACATGCTCGAACGCGCGTACGCCGCCTGCACGCGGGCTTTGGATGACGGCGATCTCGTCTGCATCTTTCCCGAAGGCAAGCTGACGCGCACGGGGGATATCAATCCGTTCCGGCACGGCATCTCGGAGATTCTGCGGCGCCATCCGGCGCCCGTCGTGCCGATGGCGCTGCGCGGTCTGTGGGGCAGCGTGTTCTCGCGCCACGAAGATGCGCAATGGCCGCGTCCGATCCAGCGTGGGGCGATGACGCGGCTGACGCTCGCGGTCGGCGAACCGATCGCGCCAGAGGACGCGACGCCCGCGCATCTGCAGGAAGCCGTGTCGGTCTTGCGCGGCGCGCGGCGGTAGACGGCGCTGGCATAATAGCGGTTTCCCCGACACTTTTTTTCAGGTCGACGCTCATGTCCGGCAATACCCTTGGCACGCTCTTCACCGTCACGAATTTCGGCGAGTCGCACGGTCCGGCGATCGGCTGCGTGATCGATGGTTGCCCGCCGGGCATGGCGCTCAGCGAAGCCGATATTCAGATCGAACTCGACCGGCGCCGCCCCGGCACGTCACGTCACGTCACGCAGCGGCAGGAAGCGGATCAGGTCGAGATTCTTTCCGGCGTGTTCGAGGGCGTGACGACCGGCACGCCGATCGCGCTCCTGATCCGCAATACCGATCAGCGCAGCAAGGACTACGGCAACATCGCGCAGACCTTCCGTCCCGGTCACGCGGACTACACCTATTGGCAGAAGTACGGCGTGCGCGACTATCGCGGCGGTGGCCGGTCATCGGCGCGTCTGACCGCGCCGACCGTCGCCGCCGGCGCGGTTGCGAAGAAGTGGTTGCGTGAGAAGTTCGGTCTCGAAACGCACGGCCGCATGAGCGCGCTCGGGGAAATCGACATTCCGTTCGTCGACTGGCGCCACGTGCCCGAGAATCCGTTTTTCTCGGCGAACGAAGCAATCGTGCCGCAGCTCGAGGAATACATGGACAACCTGCGTCGCGACGGCGATTCGGTCGGTGCGCGCATCGAAGTCGTCGCGGCGGGCGTGCCGGTCGGTCTCGGCGAGCCGCTTTACGATCGCCTGGACGCCGATATCGCCCACGCGATGATGGGCCTGAACGCCGTGAAGGCCGTCGAGATCGGCGCGGGCTTCGCGAGCGTCGCGCAACGCGGCTCGCAGCACGGCGACGAAATGACGCCCGAAGGCTTCGCGACGAACAATGCGGGCGGCATCCTCGGCGGCATTTCGAGCGGGCAGGACATCACGGTGTCGATCGCCATCAAGCCGACGTCGAGCATCCGCACGCCGCGTCAGTCGATCGACAAGGACGGCGCCAGTGCGACGGTCGAGACCTTCGGCCGTCACGATCCGTGCGTCGGCATCCGCGCGACGCCGATCGCCGAAGCGCTGCTCGCGCTGGTGCTGATGGATCACGCGCTGCGGCATCGTGCGCAATGCGGCGATGTGGTCGTCGGAACGCCGAAGATCGCGGCTCAAGCGCCGTCGAAATAAAAGAAAAGGGCGCCGATTTGGCGCCCTTTGTCGTTTCAGACCTTACATGTTCGGATAATTCGGCCCGCCGCCGCCTTCCGGCGTAACCCAGACGATGTTCTGCGTCGGGTCCTTGATGTCGCAGGTCTTGCAATGCACGCAGTTCTGCGCGTTGATCTGCAGGCGCTCGTTGCCGTCGTCCGACTTGACGAACTCGTACACGGCGGCGGGGCAGTAGCGGCTTTCAGGACCGGCATACGTGCGCAGGTTCACGTTGACCGGCACGCTCGGATCCTTGAGCGTCAGATGCGGGGGCTGATTCTCTTCGTGGTTCGTGTTCGAGATGAACACCGACGAGAGACGGTCGAACGTGAGCTTGCCGTCCGGCTTCGGATAGACGATCGGCTTGCATTGCGACGCCGGCTTCAGCATCTCGTGATCCCAGTGCTGATGATGCAGCGTCCACGGCACGTTGCCGCCCATCACCTTTTGCTCCAGACCGACCATGAACGTGCCGAGGTACAGACCCTTGCTCATCCACTGCTTGAAGTTGCGCGCGCGGTAGAGTTCGGTCTTGAGCCACGAACTGTCGAACGCTTCGGGATAGGCCGTGAGTTCGTCGTTCTGGCGGCCCGCCTGAACGGCTTCGAACGCGGCTTCGGCGGCCATCTTGCCGGACTTGATCGCCGCGTGGCTGCCCTTGATGCGCGATACGTTGAGGAAACCCGCGTCGTCGCCGGCAAGCGCGCCGCCCGGGAACGCGAGCTTCGGCAGCGACATCAGGCCGCCGGCGGTGATCGCGCGCGCGCCGTAGGAAATGCGCTTGCCGCCTTCGAGGAACGCGCGGATCGACGGATGCGTCTTGTAGCGCTGGAATTCCTCGAATGGCGACAGATACGGATTCGAATACCCGAGCCCGACGACGAAGCCGACCACCACCTGATTGTTGTCCATGTGGTAGAGGAACGAACCGCCGTAGGTGTCGGGTTCCAGCGGCCAGCCGGCCGTGTGGATCACGAGACCGGGCTTGTGCTTGACGGGGTCGATTTCCCACAATTCCTTGATGCCGATGCCGTACACCTGCGGATCGGCATTCTTGTTGAGCTTGAATTTCTCGATGAGCTGACGGCCCAGATGCCCGCGCGCGCCTTCGCAGAAAAGCGTGTATTTCGCGTGCAGTTCCATGCCGAGCTGAAAATTCTCCGTCGGCTCGCCGTCCTTGCCGACACCCATGTTGCCGGTGACGACGCCGCGCACCGAACCGTCGTCCGCATACAAGACTTCGGCGGCCGGAAAGCCCGGGAAGATCTCGACGCCCACGGCCTCGGCCTGCTGGCCGAGCCAGCGCGTGACGTTGGCGAGCGATATGACGTAATTGCCGTGATTCTTGAAATTGTCGGGGAGAAGCCAGTTCGGCACCTGCTTCGCGTCGTTTTGCGACAGGAACAGGAACCGGTCTTCGGTCACTTCGACGTCGAGCGGCGCGCCTTTTTCCTTCCAGTCGGGAATGAGCTCGGACAGGCCGCGCGGATCCATGACCGCGCCGGACAGGATGTGCGCGCCGATTTCGGAGCCTTTCTCCAGGACGCACACGCCGATTTCGACGCCTTTTTCTTCCGCCAGTTGCTTCAACCGGATGGCCGCCGACAAACCGGCTGGTCCGCCGCCGACGATCACGACGTCGTATTCCATCGATTCGCGGGGACCGTATTGCTCGATGAGGCTCGCCGGGGTCATCAATGCTCCTATGTGCCGTTAGAATGCCCTTTCGGGATCGCGTATTTTCAGGGAAGGTGAAGCGGGCCGCAACCAAAGCTCGCTAATTTAGCACGATCGTACTATTATTCACGACACCCGCGCTATCGGTGTTGACGCTTATTGCCCGCATCGGCGCGCCGCGTGCCTGCCCGGGCTGAGCCAACCATAAAAAGGGAAGCACAATGGGCCGTTCGATCAACCTGGAAGGCAAGGTCGCGCTGATTACCGGCGCGTCCAGCGGTTTGGGCAAGCGTTTCGCGCAAGTGCTGTCGCAGGCGGGCGCCAAAGTGGTGCTCGCCAGCCGGCGCACGGAGCGCCTGAAGGAGCTGCGCGCCGAAATCGAGGCGTCGGGCGGCGCCGCGCACGTCGTTTCGCTCGACGTCACCGATTACCAGAGCATCAAAGCGGCGATCGCGCATGCGGAGACCGAAGCGGGTACCATCGACATCCTCGTGAATAACTCGGGCGTGTCGACCACGCAAAAGCTGACGGAGGTCACGCCCGCGGACTACGAATTCGTGTTCGGCACGAACGTGCGCGGCGCGTTTTTCGTCGCGCAAGAGGTCGCCAAGCGCATGATCATGCGCGGCAACAGCAACAGCGCGGCCAAGCCGGCCTATCGCATCATCAACGTGGCGTCGGTGGCAGGCTTGCGGGTGTTTCCGCAGATCGGCCTCTACTCGATGAGCAAGGCCGCCGTCGTGCAGATGACAAAGGCGATGGCGCTCGAGTGGGGCCGACACGGCATCAACGTCAACGCGATCTGCCCGGGTTATATCGATACCGAGATCAACCACCACCACTGGAAGACCGAGCAGGGGCAAAAGCTCATTTCGTTGCTGCCGCGCCGCCGCGTGGGCTCGCCAAACGATCTCGACGGTCTCTTGCTGCTGCTCGCCGCCGACGAATCGCAGTTCATGAACGGCTCGGTCATCTCGGCGGACGACGGTTTTTCGCTTTGAACTTTTTAGCGCACGCAATGACCACGCATAACGATTTCCACACCGTCTTCGAACTTTCCATGCCGATCCGCTGGGGCGACATGGACGCCTTCGGGCATGTCAATAACACCGTCTATTTCCGCTACATGGAGCAGGTGCGTATCTCGTGGTTCGAAGAGATCGGTCTCGTCGGCGGCAATGGCGACGGGCAAGGGCCGGTGATCGTAAACGCGTCGATGGAGTTTCTGAAGCAGCTTCAGTATCCCGGCGACGTGATCGGGCGCATGTCCGTCGGCAAGCCGGGGCGCAGCAGTCTCGATACGCGCTTCGAGCTGTATCGCGCCGATGAACCCGCCGCACTGTATGCGCGCGGCGCAGCGAAAATCGTCTGGATCGACTACGCGGCGGGCAAGTCCGTGCCGCTGCCGGACATGTTGCGGCAGATCATCGAGACCGCCGCGCCCGTCGCGCCGTAAAGCGCGCAGGTCAGGTGCCGAGCAGCCGTTGCAGCAGTTCGGTCGCATTGCCCGTGTCGTACTTTCTCATGAGCCGCGCGCGGTAGATATCAACCGTCCGCGGGCTGATATCGAGCACGCGGCCGATCTGCTTGCTCGTCTTGCCCGTCACGAGCTGCGCGGCGATCTCGCGCTCGCGCGGCGTCAATTCGATCGCGACCCGCCGCGTCGCGCTCAAGTCCTCGAATGTCCAGACGCCCGCCGCGTGAGGCGCGGTCCGGTCGAGCGCGCGGCCGGTGACGTGACACCAGAACAGTTCGCCGTTCTTGCGCTTCATGATGCGGTCGTCGCTGTACGTGCCTTCCTTGCTGATATGCGCGGCGATGCGCTCGCCGATGCGCGCGAACTCGTCCGGCGAGGGATACAGCACCTCGAACGACTTGCCGATGAGCGCCTCGCGCGTGGAACCGAAGATCGCGCAAAGCTGCTCGTTGCAGTCTTCGATGGTGCGCTCGCGCGAAAGCACGAGCCCGACGGGCGCAAGTTGAAACGCGGTTAGATAATCCAGTGCACGCATGTGAGATCGGGCGCGCGGCGCCTTGCGTTTCGCGGCGAAAAGCGCCGGGAACCAACGCGCGCGGGCAAAGACTTATGTATTTTTGCGTATTGTGCCGGATCATCGGCACAAAGTACGCTTGTGCCACGTCAAAAGGCCGCGCGATGCGCTCGAACAGTGCATCGGCGGCATCAAAAAACCGATTTTCAGTTGGTTTCAACATGGAAGGGACACACAGATGAACAAGGTCTATCCCAGCGCGAAAGCCGCGCTCGAGGACATCGTCAAGGACGGGCAGACGTTCGCCGTCGGCGGTTTCGGGCTGTGCGGCATTCCCGAAGCGCTCATCGCCGCGCTGCGCGATACGGGCGTCAAGGGCATCACCTGCATCAGCAATAACGCGGGCGTCGACGGCTTTGGCCTCGGTCTCTTGCTCGAGACGCGCCAGATCAAGAAGATGATTTCGTCGTACGTCGGCGAAAACAAGGAGTTCGAGCGCCAATACCTCGCCGGCGAACTCGAGCTCGAATTCACGCCGCAGGGCACGCTCGCCGAGAAGCTGCGCGCGGGCGGCGCGGGCATTCCGGCGTTCTTCACGAACACCGGTTTCGGCACGGTGATCGCGGAAGGCAAGGAAACGCGCCAGTTCGGCGAGAACCATTACGTGCTCGAGCATTCGCTCACGGCCGACGTCGGTCTCGTCAAGGCATGGAAGGCCGATAAATCCGGCAACCTGATCTTCCGGCGCACCGCGCGCAACTTCAACCCGATGTGCGCGATGGCCGGCAAGATCACCGTGGCCGAAGTGGAAGAAATCGTCGAGACGGGCGAACTCGATCCGGACGCGATCCATCTGCCCGGCATCTACGTGCAGCGCCTCGTGCTGAATGCGCAGCCGGAAAAGCGCATCGAACAGCGCATCGTCCGCGCGAAAGGAGAGTAATCATGGCTTGGACTCGTGACCAGATGGCCGCGCGCGCGGCGCAGGAACTGCAGGACGGCTTCTACGTGAACCTGGGCATCGGCTTGCCGACGCTCGTCGCCAATCACGTTCCGGACGGCATGGAAGTGTGGCTGCAGTCGGAAAACGGTCTGCTCGGCATCGGGCCGTCGCCGTATGAAGACGAAGTCGACGCCGATCTCATCAACGCCGGCAAGCAGACCGTGACGACGCTGCCGGGCTCGTCGATCTTTTCATCGGCGGATTCGTTCGCGATGATCCGCGGCGGCCACATCAACCTGGCGATCCTCGGCGCAATGCAGATCAGCAAGAAGGGCGATCTGGCCAACTGGATGATCCCCGGCAAGATGATCAAGGGCATGGGCGGCGCGATGGACCTCGTCGCCGGCGTGAAGAAAGTCGTCGTGCTGATGGAACACGTCGCGAAGGGCGACCTGCACAAGATCCTCGAAGAGTGCTCGCTGCCGCTGACGGGCGTGGGCGTCGTGGATCGCATCATCACCGATCTCGGCGTGATCGACGTCACCGACAATGGCCTCAAGCTCGTCGAGCTGGCCGACGGCGTGACGGTCGAGGAAATTCAGAAGAAGACGGGCGCGCCGCTCGATGTCACGAGCGTGAAGTGATAGCGGCGTGACACGAACGCCGGTTCTCTCGGCGTGAGCGCGAACACGGGCGGGCGAAGCTTTCGGAGCTTCGCCCGCTTTGCTTTTGCGGGTTTCGCCCGCATCTGTGCACGCGGGAAGGGGTCGTCCGTTCGGCATAGGCCCGCTCGATCCGGTGAGATGCGCTTTACAATCGTTTCGACACTTCCACGAGGACCTCTCCATGACCGCATCCATCGTCGCCGAAGCCGTGCATTCCGATCTGAGCGAGCCGCGCCAGCGCTTCGTGCAATGCGCGAGCCCGGCGGGTCTGCATCGCATCGCCTATACGGAGTGGGGCGATCCGGCCAATCCGCGCGTGCTGCTGTGCGTGCACGGCCTGACGCGCTCGGGACGCGACTTCGACAAGCTCGCGCAAGCGTTCGCGCGGGACTATCGCGTGGTGTGTCCGGACGTGGTCGGGCGAGGACTGTCCGACTGGCTCGCGGATCCGCGTTACTACGGCGTGCCGCAGTATGTCGCGGACATGGTAACGCTGATCGCGCGGTTGAACGTCGAGACGGTGGACTGGTTCGGCACGTCGATGGGCGGTCTCATCGGCATGGCGCTCGGCGGCTTGCCGAACACGCCGATCCGAAAGATGCTGCTCAACGATGTCGGGCCGCATATCGAACCGGTCGCGCTGCAGCGTATCGGCGAGTATCTCGGCAAGCCGGCGCGTTTCGCATCGCTCGACGAAGGCGTGCGGCACGCGGCGGCGCTCGCGTCGTCGTTCGGGCCGCTGACCGACGAGGAGTGGGCGAGCATCAACACGCCGCTCCTGCACGAGCGCGACGGTGCGTGGGGCTTTCGCTACGACCCGGGCATCGCGACGCCGTTCACGTCGGCCACCGATGAGCAGAATGCGGCCGGCGAGGCGTTTCTTTGGCGCTCGCTCGCGTCGATCAGGACGCCGGTGCTCGTCGTGCGCGGCGAGAGCTCGGATTTGCTGTCGCGCGAGACGGTCGCGCAAATGGTCGAGAAAGGTCAGGCCGTGACGAGCGCCGAGATCCCGGGCGCGGGTCACGCGCCGGCCTTTCTTGTCGAAGATCAAATCGCCATCGCCAGGGGGTTCTTTCTCGGCGATGACGCGAGCGGGGCATAATATTGGGCTGAACATAAGGTGCTTGCGCGCCGCTTGCGCTTCTTTTCTCACCATCACCGATCAGGAACAAACAATGGCAGTCATTCGTCATCACGTCGGGCCGCGCCTTTCCGAAACCGCGATCCACAACGGCACGGTGTATCTCGCCGGCCAGATCGCCGAGGACACGGACCAGGACATCACCGGTCAGACGCGCGAAGTGCTCGGTCACATCGACCGCCTGCTCGAAGAGGCGAACAGCGACAAGTCGCACTTGCTGTCGGTGCAGATCTATATCTCGGACATGATCCATTTCCCCGGCATGAACGCCGTGTGGGACTCGTGGGTCGCGGAAGGCAACACGCCGCCCCGCGCCACCGTCGAGGCGAAGCTCGCCAATCCGGCGTGCCTCGTGGAAATCGTCGTGATCGCCGCACAGCGCAACTGAATCGAGTCGTCTGAAGTATTGGCATCGCCCGAATGACCGAGACCGCCGTCCCCACCGAAACGTTGCCCGAGCCGTCCATCGACGACGCGCTCGCGTTCGTGCGCGAGCACGCGAAGGACGCGCGCGTCTCGACGGGCGAACTGCTCGCGGACCACGCTGCCGGCACCGCGCGCATCATGCAGACGCTCAACGTCGATTCGCACGCGGTCGCCGCCGCGGCGCTCTTCGTGCTGGCGCCGCATCTCGACGATCCGGAGAAGGTGATCGCGGAGCGCTTCGGCCCGGAAGTGCAGCGGCTCGTCGGCGATGTGCGCAAGCTGTTGCGGCTTGGTTCGGTCAGCTCGCGCGCGACGCTCGCGGAACTGCCTGAAAACACGCGCGACGCGCAGGCCGCGCGCCGTGCGCAGGTCGAAGCGTTGCGCAAGATGTTGCTTGCGTTCGCGCAGGACATTCGCGTGGTGCTGATCCGGCTCGCCTCGCGCGTGCAGACGCTGCGCTACTACGCCGCGCACAAGATCGAACCGTCGCCCGACGTGCCGCGCGAGACGCTGGAGATTTACGCGCCGCTCGCCAACCGGCTCGGCATCTGGCAACTGAAGTGGGAACTCGAAGACCTGTCGTTTCGCTTCGAAGATCCGGTCACGTACAAACGCATCGCGAAGCTGCTCGACGAGAAGCGCGTCGAGCGCGAGACCTATGTGACCGAGGCCATCGCTCGTCTGCAGAAGGAACTGGAAACCGCGCACATCAAGGCGGACGTCAGCGGACGGCCGAAGCACATCTACAGCATTTGGAAGAAGATGCGCGGCAAGCAGCTGGATTTCGCCGAACTGAACGACGTGCGCGCATTTCGCGTGATCGTCGGCGACATCAAGGATTGCTACACCGTGCTCGGCATCGTGCACAACCTGTGGCAGCCGGTGCCGCGTGAGTTCGACGATTACATCTCGCGTCCCAAGCCCAACGGCTACAAGTCGCTGCATACGGTCGTGATCGGCGACGACGGGCGCGCATTCGAAGTCCAGATTCGCACGTACGAGATGCATCAGTTCGCCGAGTACGGCGTGGCCGCGCACTGGCGGTACAAGGAAGCGGGCGCGCGTGGCTATGCGGGGCAGGTGACCGCGAGCGAGAAATACGACGAGAAGATCGCATGGTTGCGTCAGCTTCTCGCGTGGAAGGACGACGTCGAAGGCGAGCATCCCGGCTGGCAGCATCTGCGCGACGCGACGCTCGACGACGACCATATCTACGTGCTGACGCCGCAGGCGCGCGTGATCGCGTTGCCGCAAGGCGCGACAGCCGTCGATTTCGCATATCACCTGCACAGCGAGCTCGGACATCGTTGTCGGGGCGCTCGCGTCGATGGCGCGATGGTGCCGCTCAACACGCCGCTGCAAAACGGACAGACGGTCGAGATCGTCGCGGTGAAGGAGGGCGGTCCGTCGCGCGACTGGCTCAATCCGCAGCTCGGCTATCTGCATAGCGCCCGCGCGCGGCAGAAAGTGCGCTCGTGGTTCCTCGCGGCGGATGCGGCGGAGAACATCGCGGCCGGACGGAGCATCGTCGAGAAGACCTTGCAGCGCGAGGGAAAGACGTCGGTCAGTCTCGAACAACTCGCGGCCAAACTCGGCTTCAAGGCGCCCGAGGAGCTTTACGCACTCGTCGCGAAGGACGAGTTCAGTCTGCGCAACATCGAGCAGGCGCTCTCCGATGCGCCGCCGCCCGAGCCCGAACCCGAAGCGCCCGAGCAGTTCGAGAAGCGCAGCAGCGGGCAAAGCGTGGCGCACGGAGCGTCGACGGGCGTGCTCGTCGTCGGTGTCGATGCGCTGCTCACGCAACTCGCGCGTTGCTGCCGCCCGGCGCCACCCGATCCGATCGCGGGATTCGTCACGCGCGGCAAAGGCATGTCGGTCCACCGCACCGATTGCGAGACGTTCAAGCGCATGGCCGAGCGCTCGCCCGAACGCGTGCTGCACACGACTTGGTCCGCCGAGGTGATGAACGGGCGTGGCTCGTCCGTTTATCCGGTGGACCTTTCGGTTGAATCGGCGGATCGCCAGGGCTTGCTGCGCGACATCTCCGAAGTGTTCGCGCGCGAGAAGATCAACGTGATCGGCGTGAAGAGCCAGAGCCGCAGGAATGTCGCGTATATGCAGTTCACCGTGGAAGTGTCGAGTGCAGCGCAGATTCAACGCGCATGCACGCTGCTCGGCGAAGTGCAGGGCGTGATTCGCGCTTCGCGTCGCGCGTAGCATTTAGAAGGGATTGAACGGATTGGCGAATATTTTCGATTTTTCTGAAGATAAGCACTTGCCAACATCTGAAACACTCCATATAATCTCACTTCTTTCAGGCTCGTAGCTCAGCTGGTTAGAGCACCACCTTGACATGGTGGGGGTCGTTGGTTCGAGTCCAATCGAGCCTACCAACGAAAACAAAATTCAGCGGACTTCGGTTCGCGGGGTTTCAAACCGCAAGAAGCGCGCAGCGCAAAAGGCGAAAAAACATGGCACGTCGAACGTTGACCGAAACAACTTCGGAGCGACGCTAGTCGAGGACCATATTCGCCTTCTGCCAAATTGTTTCGCGGTATGTGTGAAAAGTGAATGCGGCCCCTCGATAGCGGGGCCGCATTTTTTTTTGTCTTGCGATTTTCAAAACGAAATCGCGCGGCAATGCTTAATCGAATCGCCCGGCATGTGCCGGCGTCTTGGAGAACGATATGGTTTCGGTACGTTTGCCTGATGGGTCGGTCCGACAATACGACCACCCGGTGACCGTCGCGGAAGTTGCGGCATCGATCGGCGCGGGCCTCGCCAAGGCGGCGCTCGCCGGCAAGCTCAACGGCGAACTCGTCGACACCTCGTTTCTGATCGACAAGGATTCGTCGCTCGCGATCGTCACCGACAAAGACCCGGAAGGCGTCGATGTCGTGCGTCACTCGACCGCGCACTTGCTGGCCTATGCCGTGAAGGATCTGTTCCCCGAGGCGCAAGTAACCATCGGGCCGGTCATCGACAACGGCTTCTACTACGATTTCTCGTACAGCCGTCCGTTCACGCCCGAAGATCTCGAAAAGATCGAGAAGCGCATGCAGGAGCTCGCGAAGAAGGACGAGCCGGTGTCGCGCCGCGTCGTCTCGCGCAACGAGGCCGTCGAGTACTTCAAGAGCATCGGCGAGGCGTACAAGGCCGAGATCATCGAATCGATTCCGGAAAGCGACGAGATCCGGCTTTACGCGCACGGCAATTTCATCGACCTGTGCCGAGGCCCGCACGTGCCGTCCACCGGCAAGCTCAAGGTTTTCAAGCTGATGAAAGTCGCGGGCGCATACTGGCGCGGCGATTCGAAGAACGAGCAACTGCAGCGCATCTACGGCACCGCGTGGACCAAGAAGGAAGACCAGGAGCAGTATCTCCACATGCTGGAAGAAGCCGAGAAGCGCGATCACCGAAAGCTCGGCAAGCAGCTCGACCTGTTCCATCTGCAGGACGAAGCGCCGGGCATGGTGTTCTGGCATCCGAAGGGCTGGTCGCTATGGCAGCAGGTCGAGCAGTACATGCGTCGCCGCGTGAACGAAGCCGGCTATCTCGAAATCAAGACTCCCATGGTGATGGACCGTTCGCTGTGGGAAGCATCGGGGCACTGGCAGAACTATCGTGAAAACATGTTCACGACCGAGTCGGAAAAGCGCGACTACGCGATCAAGCCGATGAACTGCCCGGGCCACGTCCAGGTGTTCAATCACGGCTTGCGCTCGTACCGCGACTTGCCGCTGCGTTACGCGGAGTTCGGTTCGTGCCATCGCAACGAGCCGTCGGGCGCGCTGCACGGTCTGATGCGCGTGCGGGGCTTCGTTCAGGACGATGCACATATCTTCTGTACCGAAGATCAGTTCATCGCGGAATCGATCGCGTTCAACACGCTCGCGATGAGCGTGTATAAGGATTTCGGCTTCGATCACATCGACATCAAGCTGTCGCTGCGTCCGGAACAGCGCGCCGGCACCGATGAAACCTGGGATCGCGCGGAGCAGGGCCTGCGCGAAGCGCTGACCGCGTGCGGCCTGCAGTGGGAAGAGCTCGCGGGCGAGGGCGCGTTTTACGGTCCGAAGATCGAGTATCACATCAAGGATGCGCTCGGCCGCTCGTGGCAATGCGGCACGCTGCAGCTCGACATGGTGCTGCCGGAGCGTCTCGGCGCGGAGTACGTGGCGGAAGACAACAGCCGCCGCCGTCCGGTGATGCTTCATCGCGCAATCGTCGGATCAATGGAGCGTTTCCTCGGCATTCTGATCGAGCATCATGCCGGCGCAATGCCGCCGTGGCTCGCGCCGATCCAGGCCGTTGTGCTGAATATTGCTGAAAGTCAGGCCGAATATGCCGGAAATCTGGCTCAATCGTTGCAAAAACAAGGGCTTAGAGTAGAGTCCGATTTGCGCAATGAGAAGATTAGCTATAAAATACGCGAGCACACGCTGCAAAAGGTGCCGTATTTGCTGGTCGTCGGCGACAAGGAGCGTGATGCACAAACCGTAGCCGTGCGTGCTCGTGGCGGTGTCGATCTGGGCGTGATGCCGGTCGACGCATTCCTCGAACGTCTGCAGCAGGAAGTGCGGGCGTTCAAGTAAGTCACTCGCAGCGCGGCTTGTTTTTTCATTTTTAGAGGAAACGTAACATCGCTACTGATAAGTCGTCACATCGCATCAACGGTGAGATTACCGCGCCGGAAGTGCGTTTGGTCGGAGTGGACAACGAGCCGCTCGGAATCGTGAAACTGGCCGAGGCGTTCCGTCAATCGGAGCAACTCGACGTGGATCTCGTCGAAATCGCGCCGCAGGCTTCGCCGCCTGTCTGCCGTTTGATGGATTACGGCAAGTTCAAGTATTCGGAAGCGAAGAAGCAGCACGAAGCGAAGTTGAAGCAGAAGATCGTGCAGGTGAAGGAAGTCAAATTCCGCCCCGGCACGGATGACGGTGACTACAACGTCAAGCTGCGCAACCTCACGCGCTTCCTCGAAGACGGCGACAAGACGAAAATCACGTTGCGTTTCCGCGGTCGCGAAATGGCGCACCAGGAAATCGGCATGCGTATGCTCGAGCGCCTGAAGTCCGATCTGGACGAATATGGCCAGGTCGAGCAGATGCCGAAGATGGAAGGGCGTCAGATGATCATGGTGCTTGCCCCGAAGAAGAAGGGCAAGTAACCGAACAGCAGTAGGGCGATGGATCGCGCGCCGTCGAAAGGCGGTCGGCGCGGCATTGCCGGCGGTTTCAGGCCGGCGTCATTTCGGTGACGCCGGTCATGAAAAGCGGCGGTTCTTCACCGAACCGTTTGCACACAAGTGGAGCGTGGGTTTCGAAGGGCGGGAAGGGGTTCGCGGGCAGTATCGGCGGATCATCCGCACACCCATGACCATCTAATAAACTGGAGTTGTTTCATGCCGAAGATGAAGACCAAGAAGAGTGCTGCAAAGCGCTTCGTGGTGCGTCCGGGCGGTACCGTCAAGCGCGGTCAGGCCTTCAAGCGCCACATTCTTACCAAGAAAACCACCAAGAACAAACGCCATCTGCGTGGCGCCACGGCCGTTCATGATTCCGATCTGAACTCCGTCCGCGCAATGCTGCCGTTCGCCTAACCTCATCTAACTTAAGGAGAGCAACATGCCTCGAGTAAAACGTGGGGTTACCGCACGGGCCCGTCACAAGAAGATCATCCGTCTGGCCAAGGGTTACCGCGGCCGTCGCAATAACGTCTATCGCATCGCCAAGCAGGCGGTCATGCGCGCAGGCCAATACGCCTACCGCGATCGCCGCAACAAGAAGCGTGTGTTCCGCGCACTGTGGATCACGCGTATCAACGCGGCGGTGCGTCAGCACGACATGACCTACAGCGTGTTCATCAACGGCCTGAAGAAGGCTTCGATCGAACTCGACCGCAAGGTTCTGGCTGACATGGCTGTGTTCGACAAGGCTGCTTTTGCTGCGATCGTGAAGCAGGTGAAAGCCGCCGTTGCAGCCTAATTGCGAAATTAGTACTGCGTGGTTCGCCTCCTCGTCGCCGCATCGTAGAAATACGTTGACGGCGGCGCGAAGGCAGAAAACGGGGCTCTCACCGAGCCCCGTTTTTGTTGGTCGGACGGTTTTGCGCATCTCATGCCCATCGTGGAGCGTGGATGAGCAAAACCGAACCTCAGATTGAATTTCGACGCTAAAAGATGGGATCAATGGATCTGGACCAGATTGTCGCCGACGCGAAAAGCGCCTTTGAACACGCCGCCGATACCACCACGCTCGAAAACGAGAAGGCACGGTTCCTCGGCAAGTCCGGCGCGCTGACCGAATTGCTGAAGGGATTGGGCAAACTCGATCCGGAAGCGAAGAAGACAGAAGGCGCGCGCATCAATCAGGCAAAGCAGCAGGTTGAAGCCGCGCTGAACGCGCGCCGTCAGGCGCTGGCCGACGCGCTGCTGAATCAGCGTCTCGCGTCGGAAGCCATCGACGTCACGCTACCGGGACGCGGCGCGGGTGCGGGCACGCTGCATCCGGTGATGCGTACGTGGGAGCGCGTCGAACAAATCTTCCGCACGATCGGTTTCGATGTCGCCGACGGTCCGGAAATCGAGACCGACTGGTACAACTTCACGGCGCTGAACAGCCCGGAGAACCATCCGGCGCGCTCGATGCAGGACACGTTCTACGTCGACGGCAAGGACGCGGATGGCCGTCCGCTTTTGCTTCGCACGCATACGAGCCCGATGCAGGTGCGCTACGCGCGCATGAACAAGCCGCCGATCAAGGTGATCGTGCCGGGCCGCACGTATCGCGTGGACAGCGACGCCACTCATTCGCCGATGTTCAACCAGGTCGAAGGCCTGTGGATCGAAGAGAACATCAGCTTTGCGGATCTGAAGGGCGTCTACACCGATTTTCTGAAGAAGTTCTTCGAGCGCGACGACATTCTCGTGCGCTTCCGTCCGTCGTATTTTCCGTTCACGGAGCCGTCCGCCGAGATCGACATGATGTTCGAACACGGCAAGAACGCGGGCAAATGGCTGGAAATCTCAGGCTCGGGGCAGGTGCATCCGACCGTCATCCGCAACATGGGCCTCGATCCGGAGCGCTATATCGGCTTCGCGTTCGGCAGCGGCCTCGAGCGCCTGACGATGCTGCGCTACGGCGTGCAGGATCTGCGTCTGTTCTTCGAGAACGATCTGCGTTTCCTGCGCCAGTTCGCGTAAAGCACTTAGCGCCCGCGGCGATCGCTTCTCGATAAGCGGCGATCGTGAGACTCCAAACATTTCGAACGTAGACACACATGCAATTCCCAGAATCCTGGCTCCGCAGTTTCGTCGATCCCAAGCTCTCCGCCGACGAACTCGCGCACGCGCTGACGATGGCCGGCCTCGAAGTCGAAGACCTGCGCCCGGTCGCGCCGCCGACCACGAAGATCGTCGTGGGCCAAGTGCTCGAAGTCGCCAAGCATCCGAACGCCGACAAGCTCAACGTCTGTCAGGTCGATGCGGGCACGGGCGAGACGCTCAATATCGTGTGCGGCGCGCCGAACGTGTCGCCGGGCATCAAGGTGCCGGTCGCGCTGATCGGCGCCGTGCTGCCGCCGGCCGAAGCGGGCGGCGAGCCTTTCGCGATCAAGCCGACGAAGCTGCGCGGCGTCGACAGTCAAGGCATGCTGTGCTCCGCACGTGAGCTCAAGCTGTCGGAAGATCACAGCGGTCTCTTGATCCTGCCGACCGATGCGAAGGTCGGCCAGGACATTCGCGAGGCGCTCAATCTCGACGACACCGTCTTCGAAATCAAGCTCACGCCGAACAAGGCAGACTGCCTGTCGGTGTTCGGCGTTGCGCGCGAGACGGCAGCGATCACCGGCGCGCCGCTCAAGCAACCGGACATGCCGGCCGTCGAAACGAAGCTCGACGAAAAGCTGCCGGTCAAGGTGCTCGCGCCCGATCTGTGCGGGCGCTTCTCGGGCCGCGTGATTCGCGGCGTGAACGCCCGCGCGAAGACGCCCCAATGGATGGTCGAGCGTCTGGAACGTGCGGGCCAGCGCAGCATCTCCGCGCTCGTCGACATCTCCAATTACGTGATGCTCGAACTCGGCCGTCCGACGCACGTGTTCGATCTCGACAAGATTCACGGCGCGATCGAAGTGCGCTGGGGCAAGAAGGGCGAGTCGCTGAAGCTCCTGAACGGCAACACCGTCGAGCTCGATGAAACCGTCGGCGTGATCGCCGACGATCGTCACGTCGAAAGTCTCGCGGGCATCATGGGCGGCGACAGCACGGCCGTCTCGCTCGACACCACCAACATCTATCTCGAAGCCGCGTTCTGGTGGCCGGACGCGATCCGCGGCCGCGCGCGCAAGTACAACTTCTCGACCGATGCGGCGCATCGCTTCGAGCGCGGCGTCGATTATTCGACGACCGTCGAGCATATCGAACGCATCTCGCGCCTGATCCTCGACATCTGCGGCGGCGAAGCGGGTCCGGTCGACGATCAGATCGTCAACGTGCCGGATCGCAATCCGGTGTCGATGCGCGTGTCGCGCGCGCATCGGATCATCGGCGTCGAGATCGGCGCGGAAGAGATCGCGCAGATCTTCACGCGTCTGAACCTCGCGTTCGAGCGCGACGGCGACACCTTCAAGGTCACGCCGCCGCCGTATCGCTTCGATATCGAGATCGAGGAAGACCTGATCGAGGAAGTCGCGCGCATCTACGGTTTCGAGAAGATTCCGGCGCGCCCGCCGGTCGCGCGCAGCGAGATGCGCATCACGAACGAAACGAAGCGCTCGATCCATACGCTGCGCCACGAAGTCGCCGCGCGCGACTACTCGGAGACGGTGAACTTCAGCTTTGTCGATGCCGAGTGGGAGAAGGACTTCGCCGGCAACGATAATCCGATCAAGCTGCTGAACCCGATCGCGAGCCAGCTCTCGGTCATGCGTTCGACCATGTTCGGCAGCCTCATCGAAGTGCTGCGTCATAACCTGAATCGCCGCGCAGACCGCGTGCGCGTGTTCGAAGCGGGGCGCGTGTTCCATCGCGACGCAACGGTTAAAGCGGGCGAACTGACGGTCGAAGGCTTCGCGCAACCGAAGATGATCGGCGGGCTCGCGTATGGTCCGGTGGTCGAGGAACAGTGGGGCGTGGCCACGCGCAACGTCGACTTCTTCGACGTGAAGGGCGATGTCGAAGCGCTCTTCGCGCCCGTCGTGCCGCGCTTCGTTAAGGCGGAGCATCCGGCGTTGCATCCGGGACGCAGCGCGCGCATCGAGGTGGCGGGGCGCGCGGTCGGCTGGATCGGCGAACTGCATCCGCGCTGGCTGCAAAAGTACGACTTGCCGAACGCGCCGATCCTCTTCGAAATCGACGCCGACGCGTTGATGGATCGCGCATTGCCGGCGCCGTCCGAAGTGTCGAAATTTCCGCCGGTGCGTCGCGATATCGCGATTGTCGTGGATCAAAACGTGGCGGTTCAGGCGCTGCTCGACGAGCTCGAAAGCGCGCGCGCGGAAGCGGCGTGCAGGTACGTCACGAAGGTTGCCCTTTTCGATGAATTTCGTCCAAAATCAAATACTTCCGGTGGCTTGGGAGCGCATGAGAAAAGTCTTGCCTTCCGTGTAACGTTGCAAGATACTGGCGGCACGCTTCAGGACGAAACGGTCGATACGGCTATCAAAACGCTGGTGGATCGCCTGGCTCGAGTACACGGCGCGCGGTTGCGCGGATAGCCTTCAGTTGGCCCTTTCCGTCTTAATCGCCAAGTCTTAAATATGGCAAGCGCCGTTTTACCGATATGAACCAAATGAACTCGAGTGATTTCGAAGCCCTTCTTTCGGCGCAGCGTAGCGCCATGACCCGAGATATTCCGACCTCGAGCGCGCCCGGCGATACGCCGACGCTCACCAAAGCCGAGTTGGCGGAGATGCTGTTCGACCATGTCGGTCTGAACAAGCGCGAAGCCAAGGACATGGTCGAAGCCTTCTTCGAAGTCATCCGCGATGCGCTGGAGAGCGGCGAGAGCGTCAAGCTTTCCGGCTTCGGCAATTTCCAGTTGCGCGACAAGCCTCAGCGTCCCGGCCGCAATCCGAAGACGGGCGAGGCCATTCCTATCGCCGCGCGGCGGGTCGTCACGTTTCATGCAAGTCAGAAGCTGAAGGCGCTGGTCGAAACGGGAGCGGAGACCGATCTCACTCGCTGATTTCCCGGTGGCGCGCGAATGACTCGCGCGTCGCGTTGCTTGGCCACCGCGCTTCAATCGACATCACTTATAACGATGGTTGATCGACGATGGAAAAAGTCGTCTTGCCTCCGATCCCCGCCAAGCGATACTTCACGATTGGCGAAGTCAGCGAGTTGTGCGGCGTCAAGCCTCACGTGCTGCGCTATTGGGAGCAGGAGTTCACGCAGTTGAGGCCGGTCAAGCGGCGTGGCAATCGCCGCTACTATCAGCATCACGAAGTCTTGTTGATCCGGCGCATCCGCGAGTTGCTGTACGAGCAGGGCTTCACGATCAACGGGGCGCGTAACCGGCTCGATTCGCAGGGACGTGCAATCGACGACGATGCGGACATGGCCGAGACGCAAGTGTCGGCGCAAGCGCAACCGGGCGTCGATGTCGAGCAGTTGCGCAAGGATATTCTTCAGGTGATCGATCTTCTCGGCGGATGAACGCCGTCCGATTCAAAGTCCCGATGCCGCGAGTTCTCGCGGCATTTTTTTTGTCCGTCCCACGCTGTGATTGCCGGATGCGTCGCAAGGCATCGTGGCCGCCGATGTAGCGAAGGTGTACCAGCCGCCGTCGAGGAGTCGATGACCGGACAGGCCCCGCCCGCGGTTAAGACTTGACGCCTACGCGGAAGCGCTTTTTCGGACCGGCTGCTTGCGAGGCCGGCAACTTGGTCTTGACCGACCAATAGACGATGCTCGGTCCGACGCCCCATGGCGGATAGATGCGCCAGTCATCGACGCCATGGTGGAAGAAGTAAAGCGCGAAGCATCGGCCTGGTCTCGACGCGCGAACGGAGACATAGCGGCTGCCGCCGGGATAGATGCGCCCGAAGCGCGTGACGCGCGCGCCGCTTCCCGGACCGAACCATCTCGCGACTTCCGCGCGCAGGGCGGAGCAGGTTTGGCCGCATCGGCTGCGCCGCGCTCTGGCGGACGCTGGGACAGACAAAGGCATGGGGCGCCGTTCCTTATGTGTCACCTTAAGATTAGGGCTTAAATTACTGACACACAAGTGTTTTTTAGGCTTTTATGTCTGAATATTCGCGGACGGCGCCGCGTTTTTACGCGCGTGTCGTCCATGACGAACGGCTTCGGACGGTCATGCCCATCGTCGCGGCCGTTTTGGTCAGCGCTTCTTCATCGGCGCCGACTTTAAGCATTGCATCGGCGAGGTGGTAGTCGAGCTGCGCACGCCCTTGGAGAAACGCGGGCGATGCGTCGTCTGGAATTCGATCGATGACCCGCGACGGGCCAAAGAAAAAAGGCTCTCCGGCAGAAGCCGGAGAGCCTTCAATTTCTGGTCGGGGCGAGAGGATTTGAACCTCCGACCACCTGCACCCCATGCAGGTACGCTACCAGGCTGCGCTACGCCCCGAAAGAGCGAAAGTATATCAGAGAGAAACGAATAGTAGAACTGCTTCCAACAATTTCGCTGTTGCACTCACAAAATTCACTCGCAATGCGTCAGAGCGTCAGTTCCGACTGCGTGTACGGCGACGTCTGGATCTTCACCGAATCCTCGCGCTCGGCCGACGCCCGCTCAGGCGAGACTTCCAGCGCGAAGCGCTGACGCCTGCGGAACCTCAAAGCCAGAAGCAACGAAATCGCGCATGGAATCAGATAGGTGGCGATGCGCTCCGTCCACGCGATGCGCGATCCGAAACTGTCGTACGGCGTGCGCTCATCGAAGCCGGCGGACGCAAAGATCATCGTCAACGTGAAGTCCAGCACCATGGCCGCGCCGCACAGACACAGAAAGATCAACGCGCCGTTCCACTTCAGAGCGCGTTCGCTCGCATTCAACGTGCGGCAGACGAAGAGCGTCACGCCCAGCAAACTCAGGATAAAAATCAAGGGAAGCCACGGAAAATGCATGTCGCGCGCCTCGCGTATGGGTAGAAGGGACGATCCCGGCGGCGCGCAAGATGGATTTATGTTGCGTCTGGAGCGCCCGCTTCCGGAAGCGAGCGCGATGATTACACGCAAGTCTCGACGCAAAAATAAGAGTAATCCTAATCAGATTGGCCGATCGGCCAGCGACTCCGACAGGAAATCGATGAACGTCCGCACCTTCGTCGTCATGTATTTGCGGCTCGTGTACACCGCATACACGGACGGCGCGAACGCCGAATAGCTCGGCAGCACGCGCACGAGCGAGCCCGACGCCAATTCCGGCTCGACGATCCACGCCGGAAAGTATGCGAGCCCGAGTCCGGCGCGCACGAGCTGTAGCGCCATCGACGTATCGTTGGTCTTGAGCACCGCCTGGTTCTTCACGGTAAACGCGCCGTCCGGACCGGTCAACGTGACGGAATCGATATTCGTGTAGGTCGGCAACACGAAGCGATGACGCGCGACATCATCCGGATGACGCAGCTTGCCGTGCTGTTCGAGATACGCGCGCGAACCCGCGAGCACGAACGGCATCTTGCACAGCGGCCTGACGATCAGCGAGGGCGAAGGCTCCGACGTGGCGCGAATCGCCATGTCGTAGCCTTCCTCGACGAGATCGACGAAGCGATTCTCCAGCCGCAGATCGACGAGCACGCCCGGATAGCGCGCCTGATACGCGACAAGCAGATCCGCGAAGGTACGATTGGCGAACCAGCCTGGCGCGGTGACCTTGAGCACGCCTTGCGGCTCCGCCGTCTGCACGCCGACGGCGGCTTGCGCGGCCTGCAGGATGTCGAGCGCCTCGCTGCATTGCTCGTAGTAGACGTTGCCGGCTTCCGTGAGACTCAGGTGACGCGTCGTGCGGTTCAGGAGACGCACGCCGAGCTGGCGCTCCAGATTGGCGACGTGCTTGCTCGTCATCGCGGTCGAAATGTCGAGCCGTTCTGCAGCCTTCACGAAGCTGCCGGCCTCGACGACTTCGCGGAACACGCGCAAGCTGGTGAGAGCATCCATCGATCATTTCCTGCCGGGAAACAAAACGCTAATGTTAGCCGGATTTATCGACCGACGATGTCTGCCTAAACTGCAGGCAACCTACCTTCACTGGAGTTTTGCGATGTCTGCGACACACACTCGACCATCCGCGGCCAACGCGTCGGCGCTCGCCGTCTACGCTCACGCGCTGCTGCGCATCGTCGCTTCGTATCTGCTGCTCACGCATGCGAGCGCGAAGCTGTTCCATGTTCCGCACATCGCGATGTTCGACGGTCTGCCGCTCGTCTCGCTGCTCGGCGTGGCGGGCGTCATCGAATTGATCGGCGGCGTGCTCGTGCTGATCGGCCTGTTCACGCGGGCGGCGGCGTTCGTGTTGTCGGGCGAACTGGCGTTCGCGTACTTCATCGGGCACGCGCCGAAAGGAAACTTCCTGCTGCCGCTATTGAATCAGGGCGAGCCGGCCGTGCTGCTGTCGTTCATCTATTTGTTCATCGCGGCGGCGGGGCCGGGCGCGTGGAGCATCGACGGGCGACGTTGAGCATTACTTCGGCCACTCGTCTAGCTCGTCGTTGAAGAGCGAAGCGACGATGCCGCGCAGCCACATCGTGCGCGCATCGTTGTGAAACTTGCGATGCCAGTGCTGCTTCAGATCGAAGCGGGGCAACGCGAGCGGCGGCTCGGCGAGCGTGATCGACGCATGCTCGGCGACATACGCGAAGCCGATCGCATGCGGCACCGTCGCGATCAGATCGGTGCGCGACAGGATGAACGGCAGGCTCATGAAGTGCGGCGTTTCGAGCACCGCGCGCCGGCGCACGCGTTCCTTGTCGAGATAATTCTCCAGCACTTCCTGGCTGCGGCCTTCCGCGCGCACGACCGCGTGGCCGCATTCCATGAAGCGTTCGAGCGTGAGCGGCTGGTTCGCGAACGGATGATCGCGCCGCATCAGACAGATGAACCGGTGCGAGAAAAGCCGCTGCTGAAAGAAGTTGTTGCCGCGCAAGTCCGGAAAGTAGCCGACCGCCAGATCGATATCGCCGGCTTCAAGCCCGCGCTCCACATCGCCATGCGACGCCGACACCGAGCGCAGATTCGCGTTCGGCGCTTCCTTCGCGAAGGCCTGCAAGAGGCGCGGCAGAAAGACGATCTCGCCGACATCGGAAAGCGCGATCGAAAACGTCTCCGTGCTCGTCGAAGGATCGAAGTGCTGCCGGTCGAGCAGGCCGCGTTCGATGCGCGCCAGCGCCTCGCGCGCCGCGGGCACGAGCGCGATGGTGCGCGGCGTCGGCTCCATGCCGCGCGAGGTGCGCACGAAGAGCGGATCGTTGAAGTACTCGCGTAGACGTGCGAGCGCGGTCGACACGCGCGGCTGACTCACCCCGAGCCGCTCGGCGGCGCGGCTCACGTTGCGCGTCTCCTCGATGGCGACGAGGTACGGAATCAGGTTGAGATCGAGATCGTTCATTTCGGAACCGCCGTCTCCTCGCGTCGATACGGCGTCATCCGCGCCGCGCGACCATGTCCGACACGCGCTGCGCCGCTTCCTGCAGCGGTTCGAGAAACGCCTTCACCATCTGCTTTGCGTTCTTGCGCTGCGCGTTGCCGCTGATGTTCAGCGCCGCGATCACGCGGCCTTGCCGGTCGCGGATCGGCGCGGACATCGAAATCAGTCCTTCCTCCAGTTCCTGATCGACGATTGCCCAGCCCTGGCGGCGCACCGCGGCGATGGCTTCCTTGAGCGCGCCCTTGTCGACGATCGTGCGCGGCGTGCGCGCGACGAGCGAACTCGCATCGAGCGCTTCGTCGAGGCGCACTTCGTCGAGCGCGGCGAGCAGGACGCGGCCCATCGACGTGCAGAACGCAGGCAGACGGCTGCCGATCGACAGATTCTGCGTGATGATCTTGTGCGTCGGCACGCGCAGCACATAGACGATTTCCGCGCCGTTCAGCACGGCCGCCGAGCAGCTTTCGTGCACTTGCTCGACGAGATCTTCCATTACCGGTTCGGCCAGATTCCAGAAGGGCATCGACGTCAGATAGGCGAAGCCGAGGTCGAGAATCTTCGGCGTCAACTGAAAGAGACGCCCGTCGGCCTCGACATACCCGAGCGCCTGCAGCGTCAGAAGGATGCGGCGCGCGCCGGCGCGCGTAAGGCCGGTGGCCGCCGCGACATCCGTCAGCGTCTGCGCGGGGCGGTTCGCATCGAACGAGCGGATGACAGCGAGCCCGCGCGCGAACGACTGCACGTAAGCATCGCCGGGGCGCGCCTGCGCGTCTTGCGGCTCGGCATCCGGATTGAGCGTGGCTGAATTCTTCATAAGGCCTGTGATGAAAGCGCGAACGGGCGGTCGAGGCGAAGTTCGAGCTCGGTGAAAACCCCCACTTCGCGCATGCTTCGTTGACACGACAACGAATGCGGGACTAACATGCCGATGTTCGCTAAACGAATCCATGTTCGCATGACGAACATTTCAGCGCAAGTGTGCTGACGAGCAGGTAAACCCCAGTTCGAGACAGACAGGAACGGCAATGATCAACAAGATTTTCGATTCGCTCGCCTCGGCCGTCGCCGACGTCCACGACGGCGCGACCATCATGATCGGCGGTTTCGGCACGGCGGGCATGCCGTCCGAGCTGATCGACGCGCTCATCGAGCAGGGCGCGCGCGGGCTCACGATCGTCAACAACAACGCCGGCAACGGCGACACGGGACTGGCCGCGCTGCTGAAGGCGAAGCGCGTGCGCAAGATCATCTGCTCGTTCCCGCGTCAGACGGACTCGCATGTGTTCGACGCGCTCTATCGCGCGGGCGAAATCGAGCTGGAACTCGTGCCGCAGGGCAATCTGGCGGAACGCATCCGCGCGGCGGGCGCGGGCATCGGCGGATTTTTCA
This sequence comes from Caballeronia sp. LZ028, assembly GCF_031451415.1. Taxonomy (NCBI): domain Bacteria; kingdom Pseudomonadati; phylum Pseudomonadota; class Betaproteobacteria; order Burkholderiales; family Burkholderiaceae; genus Caballeronia; species Caballeronia sp. LZ028. Next base: position 1,442,866 of record NZ_JARUXN010000001.1, read on the forward strand.
CGCCGACGGGCTACGGCACGAAGCTCGCCGAAGGCAAGGAAACGCGCGTGATCGACGGCCGGCACTACGTGCTCGAAGCGCCGCTGCACGCGGATTTCGCGCTCGTGAAGGCATATAAGGGCGATCGCTGGGGCAATCTGGTCTATCGTAAAACTGCGCGCAACTTCGGTCCGATCATGGCGAGCGCCGCGAAAACGGCCATCGTGCAGGTCTCGAAGGTCGTCGCGCTCGGCGAGCTGGACCCCGAAAACATCGTGACGCCGGGCATTTTCGTGCAGCGCGTCGTCGAAGTACCGCAAGCCGTGCATCAAGCCGAACTCGCCGCTTAAGGAAGGACGAAAAGCCATGAAGAAACTCACTCGTGACGAAATGGCCAAGCGCGTGGCCGCGGACATTCCCGAAGGCGCGTACGTGAACCTGGGCATCGGCGTGCCGACGCTCGTCGCCAATCATCTCGCGGCGGACCGCGAGATCTTCCTGCACAGCGAAAACGGCCTGCTCGGCATGGGCCCGGCGCCCGCCAAAGGCGAGGAAGACGACGAACTCATCAACGCAGGCAAGCAGCACGTCACGTTGCTGACCGGCGGCGCGTTTTTCCATCACGCCGATTCGTTCGCGATGATGCGCGGCGGCCATCTCGACTTCTGCGTGCTCGGCGCCTTCCAGGTTTCCGCGACGGGCGATCTCGCGAACTGGCACACCGGCGCGCCCGACGCGATTCCGGCTGTCGGCGGCGCGATGGATCTCGCGATCGGCGCGAAGCAGGTCTACGTGATGATGGAACTGCTCACCAAGCAGGGCGAGAGCAAGCTGGTCGACGCCTGCACGTATCCGGTGACGGGCGTGGCATGCGTGAATCGCGTGTACACGGATCTCGCCGTGTTCGACGTGACGCCGGAAGGCTTCGTCGTGCGCGAAATCGTCGACGGACTGGCGTTCGAAGAGTTGCAGAAGCTGGCCCAGGTGCCGCTGCAATACGCGCCGCTGACCGAAGCAGCCTGAGAGAATTCTGGAGACATTGAAGATGAAAGAAGCTTTCGTATGTGATGCCATCCGCACGCCGATCGGTCGTTACGGCGGTTCGCTGTCCTCCGTGCGCGCCGACGATCTCGGCGCCGTGCCGCTGCGCGCGCTGGTCGAGCGCAACAAGGAAGTGGACTGGGAAGCCATCGACGAAGTGATCTACGGCTGCGCGAATCAGGCGGGCGAAGACAACCGCAACGTCGCGCGCATGTCGGCGCTGCTGGCCGGTTTGCCGGTCGGCACGCCGGGATCGACGGTCAATCGCCTGTGCGGCTCGGGCATGGACGCGATCGGCGTCGCGGCCCGCGCGATCAAGGCGGGCGAGACGAGCCTGATGATCGCGGGCGGCGTCGAAAGCATGAGCCGCGCGCCGTTCGTGATGGGCAAGGCGACGAGCGCGTTCTCGCGTTCCGCAGAAATCCACGATACGACCATCGGCTGGCGCTTCATCAATCCGCTGATGAAGAAGCAGTACGGCGTCGATTCGATGCCGGAAACCGCCGAAAACGTCGCGGACGACTACAAGATCAGCCGCGCCGATCAGGACGCGTTCGCGCTGCGCTCGCAGCAGAAGGCGGCGCGCGCGCAAAAGGACGGCACGCTGGCGCAGGAAATCGTCGCGGTGACGATTCCGCAGAAAAAGGGCGATGCGCTCGTCGTCGACAAGGACGAGCATCCGCGCGAAACGAGCCTCGAAGCGCTCGCGAAACTGAAGGGCGTCGTGCGTCCGGACGGCTCGGTGACAGCGGGCAACGCGTCGGGCGTGAACGACGGCGCGGTCGCGATGCTGATAGCCGACGAGGAAAGCGCGAAGCGCAACGGCCTCACGCCGCGCGCGCGCATTCTGGGCTTGGCCACGGCCGGCGTGCCGCCGCGCGTGATGGGCATCGGTCCAGGTCCGGCCTCGCAGAAGCTGCTTGCGCGTCTCGGCATGACCATCGACCAGATGGACGTGATCGAGCTGAACGAAGCGTTCGCGTCCCAAGGTTTGGCGACGCTGCGCATGCTCGGCGTCGCCGATGACGATCCCCGCGTCAATCCGAACGGCGGTGCGATCGCGCTCGGCCATCCGCTGGGCGCGTCCGGCGCGCGGCTCGTCACGACCGCGAGCTACCAGTTGCATCGCACGGGCGGACGTTACGCGCTTTGCACGATGTGCATTGGCGTCGGCCAAGGCATCGCGATGATCATCGAGCGCGTCTGATCACATGTTTTCATCGACCGGACGTTTGACCGATCTCATTTGCGGCAACGCCGCCGCGAACGAGATCTGGTCGCCGCGCGCGACCGTGCAGGCCATGCTCGATGTCGAAGCCGCGCTCGCGCGCGCATCCGCGCGGCATGGCGTGATTCCGTCGGGCGCGGTGGATGCGATCGTCGCCGCCTGCGATGCCGATAACATCGACGCCGATGCGCTGATGACCGGCGCCGCGGCGGGCGGCAATCTCGCGATTCCGCTCGTCAAGCAACTGACGGCCGTCGTGAAGGCGCGCGACGCCGAAGCAGCCAAGTACGTGCATTGGGGCGCGACGAGTCAGGACATCATCGATACGGGCGTCGTGCTGCAATTGCGCGCGTTTCTCGATCTGATCGATGCGGATCTGCGCTCGCTCTCCGATGCGCTCGCCACGCAGGCGCAAGCCCACAAAAACACGCCGATGATCGGCCGCACCTGGCTTCAGCAGGCCCTGCCGATCACGCTCGGCCTGAAGTTCGCGCAATGGCTCGATGCAGTGACGCGTCATCGCGAGCGCCTCGGCGAACTGAGGTCGCGCGCGCTCGTGCTGCAATTCGGCGGCGCGGCGGGCACGCTCGCGAGTCTGCGCGACAAGGCCTTGCCGGTCGCGGCATCGCTTGCGCAGGACCTGAAGCTGGCGCTTCCCGCGTTGCCGTGGCACACGCAGCGCGATCGCATCGCGGAAACCGCGTCGTTTCTCGGCATGCTGACGGGCACGCTGGGCAAGATCGCGCGCGATGTCTCGCTGATGATGCAGACCGAGCTCGGAGAAGTCGCCGAACCGGCGGCCGCAGGCAAGGGCGGATCATCGACGATGCCGCACAAGCGCAATCCAGTCGGCTGCGCGGCCGTTCTGACCGCCGCGACGCGCGCGCCGAATCTCGTCGCGACGATCTTCGCGGGCATGGTCCAGGAGCACGAGCGCGCGCTCGGCGGCTGGCAGGCCGAATGGGAAGCGCTGCCCGATCTCGCGCGTCTGACGGCGGGCGCGTTGTCGAACATCGTGGGCATCGTTCCGTCGATGGAAGTCAATGTCGAACGGCTCGCACGCAATCTCGACGTGACCAACGGACTGATTCTCGGCGAAGCGGTGATGCTCGCGCTCGGCGACGCAATCGGCAGGCTCGACGCGCACAAGCTCGTCGAAGGCGCGTCGAAGGCGTCGGTGGCGAACGGCACGTCGCTCTTCGACGAACTCTGCTCGAACGAAACCGTCACGCGTCATGTTTCGCAGGATCAACTGAAATCGCTGCTCGATCCGGCGAATTACGTCGGACAGGCGCAGGCGTTCGTCGATGCCGCCATCGCGAACGCTCACTCGAAATAAGCAGGAACACACAGGAGCGGTAAAAACATGCCTCTTGCCGAAGTCAACGGAACACGGATTCACTATCGCATCGACGCGACGGCGGGCGACAACGCGCCGTGGCTCGTGCTGTCGAATTCGCTCGGCGCCGATGTCTCGATGTGGACGCCGAACATCGAGGCGTTCGCCGCGCGCTATCGCGTCGTGCGCTACGACACGCGCGGCCACGGTCATTCGGACGTGCCGCCGGGCCCGTACACGATCGATCAGCTGATCGGCGACGTGATCGGCCTGATGGATCATCTGAAAATCGAGCGCGCGAACTACTGCGGCCTGTCGATGGGCGGGCTGACCGGCATCGGGCTGGCGGCGCGTCATCCGGAGCGCTTCTCGCGCGTGGTGTTGTCGAACACCGCCGCGCTGATCGGCTCGGACGCCGTGTGGACGCCGCGCGCCGCGAAAGCGCGCGAGCCGGGCGGCATGCCCGCGCTGACCGACGCCGTGATCGCGCGCTGGTTTACCGCGCCCTTCATCGAGCGTGAGCAGCTCGAACTCGCGAATATCCGCGACGTGTTTCGCCACACCAACGGCGAAGGCTACGCGTCGAACTGCGAGGCGATCCGCGACGCCGACCTGCGCGACGAAGCGAAGACCATCGCATTGCCCGTGCTTGTGATTGCGGGCACGCACGATCTGTCGACGACGGCCGAGCAGGGCCGCGAGCTCGCGGGTTATATCGGCGGCTCGCGCTACGTCGAACTGGACGCGGCGCATCTGTCGAACATCGAAAAGCGCGACGACTACACGCGCGCCGTCCTCGACTTCCTCGGAGAATAAAGATGACCGACGACGAACGTTACGAAGCCGGGATGAAAGTGCGCCGCGCGGTGCTGTCCGACGCGCACGTCGACCGCTCGCTTGCAAACCGCACCGAGCTGACGACCGAATTCCAGAACTTCATCACGCGCTATGCGTGGGGCGAAATCTGGACGCGCGACGGCCTGCCGCGTCACACGCGCAGCCTCATCACGATCGCGATGATGGTCGCGCTCAACCGCAGCGAAGAACTCGCACTGCACTTGCGCGCCGCGAAGAACAACGGCGTCACGCAAGACGAGATCAAGGAAGTGCTGTTGCAAACGGCGGTCTACTGCGGCGTGCCGGCGGCGAATTCGGCGTTCCACCTCGCGCAGAAAATCTTCGACGAAGAGAGCAAGGCGTAGTCGCGACGCGGAACCGATAAAAACCGTCTCCGGGAAACCGGAGACGGTTTTTTCGTTTGCGGACTCAGAACGCGTAGAACGGTCCCGGTCCTGCGGGCGTCGGGCGTCCTGCGAGCGCCGTGAACACGCGCCGTCCGTAGAAGAAAGGCAAGCCCCAGTCGAAGAAGCCGCTCGCGGAGCCGGCGAGATTGTCGAAGGCGAAGTGGCCGGTGCCGAACAAGGCCGTCGATTGCGCGATGGTGAAGCTCACCGCGCTCTGCGCGCCGCTCGACGAACGGATCGTCGCGGCGATCGTCGTCGGCGTCGACGGGCAATACCACGCGCCGCACTTCGCGAGCGTCGCCGACGGGAAGAAGACGCCGTTCGATCCGCTATCGATGAAGCTCGAACCGTACTGGCTGCCGCCGAAATCCGTCGTGACGTAGCCGGACAGCGAACTCGCCTTGAGCACCGTGGCCGAGCCGAGCAAGTTGTTCGACTGCGAGCCGATGCCGAAGGTCATCGTCCCCGTGACCGCCGATGCGCCGCTATCCGGCAGGTCGGGCAGCTCGATCAGCACACCGTTGTTGTCCGACGCGAAGTTCGCGACCGGATTGGTCACCTGCTGCGCGACCGCCAGCTTGCTCGCGGTGCAGTTGCCCGAGATGCAGCTGTAGTACCAGCGCGGCATCGCCGAGGTCGCGCATCCCGCGCCGCAGTCGGCGGTGAACGGTCCGACGCCGAGTATGCCGTTGCCGCGCAGGCTCGACGCGGAGAGCATCGGCAGGCCGGACTGGCTGCAGTCCTGCGCCGCGTTGCCTGCGGCGGAGTCGGCGATCAGTTGCACGGAAGTCGAGCGCGCGACCTGGCTCGCGAGCCGGATATCGGCCGTGCGGACCGCGCCCCACGTATAGCCTGAGCCGAACACGGCGCATTCCGCGATGATCGCGCTCTGGCTGCCGCCCGCGACGAGCGGCAACGCGATCGACGGACTGAGTGCGGACGCCAGCACTCTCAAGCCGTGCGAGCCGGTATCGACCTGAATGTCGTCGATGGTCTGGCATGTGTCCGTGCCCGGCACGCAGATCGTCACGCTGGTTTGCAGCATGTTGCGCGTGTTGGTCGGCGTGCTGGAAACATGGATGATCTGGACGTTGGGCGTCGTCGATTGCGCGACGGTCGTGCCGGTGGATGGGGACGACGCCGCGCTCGCGGGCGTCGCGGCGCTGGCCGTCTGGGGCGCGCTGGCCTGGTGAGGCGACGCGGCGGCGCTGCCGTTCGAGCCGCCGTCCGAACCTCCGCCGCCGCCGCAGGCGTGAAGCAGAACGCAAGTGCCGAGTGCGGCGATCGAGAGAAGGGCGCGTGGGTTCATGGCGGGCCTCTTACTGAATGTCCGTTGCGCTCACGCCCGGCGGCAGGGCGCTCGCAAGCCATGCGCGGCCGATGAATTCGCGCAGCCGCATGCGATTTTCGACGACGAGATCGCCCGCGGCGACGTGCGCCGCATGCAGGCCCGCATCGCCGACCGACGCGCTCGCGCCTTGCCTGAACGTCTCGAAATGGCTGCCGAGCAGCGTGCGGACGTCCGGCATCGCCGGGCCGCGCCAGGACACCGCGTACACCGTGCCGCTCGAATCGACATACTCACGCACGACGATGCCGTCGGCATCGGTCGTTTCGTGGAATTTCACGAGGCCGCTCTGCGCCTGATGCACGACATCGCCCTGCGATGCGCTCGACGCGCGCCCGGCGGCACCGAGCTGCGCGTGCGCATTAGCCGACGCGCCGATCGCCAGAATGGTCAGGCATGCCGTCGCGTAGTGAGGAATTCTGATTTTTCTCATGACGTTCTCTCCGTTAATTAGGACTCTTCTTATTTTCGAGATGCGATTTTAGGAGGAAGTCAGAAAAAACTGATACACGTCGATGTTTCCGCGCGAAACGGGCGGATGCGCGTCGGAGAAAAAGAAGTTTCTATGAATCAAAAGGTTACGCAGATCGAAAAGCCGAATTGCCGCTTTTCGCGATTGTCATAAATTGTCAATTCGATGCGGAGCGGCTTAAATGGAAGTTTGAGGCGCGCCTTTTGGCTGCGCGTAGTCTGCTTTCGTCATTGAAAGGCAACGTTTAATGGGCGCGCTGCGCAGCCTTGCCGGAAGCCGTCGTGACCTCTTTTTTGTCACGGCGCACGGCGGACCGGTAAAATAACGGGTTGATCCACGGAAGAACGCCCGTGGCGTAGCGGAAGGACTTCTCCAAATGACAGATTTTCGTGTAACGAAGCGGATGGCTGCGCTTTTCGCGGTGGCCGGAATCGTGGCGGGATGTGGCTCGTCCAATCCCAACGCGTTCAACTACAAGAGCGATCAGCGTTCGAAACAGGTGTCTCTCGCCGTGCCGCCGAACCTGCTCGACGAAGCGGCCGATCAGCGTTCATTGCCGCCGCAGGGCGGGCAGGCATCGCTGTCCGATCTGCAGCAGATTCAGAAAGTCGCACCGAACGCGCCCACGGTGGTTCCGCCGGTGTCGGGCATGCGCGTTCAGCGCGACGGCACCGAGCGCTGGCTCGTCGTCGATGGCAAGACGCCCGATCAGGTGTGGCCGCAGGTCCGCCGTTTCTGGCAGGAGCAGGGCTTTCTGCTCGTCGTCGATCAGCGCGACAAGGGCGTGATGGAAACGGACTGGAACGAAACCCATCCGCAGATTTCCGACGGCCTGATCCGCGACACGCTCGCCAAGGCAACCGGCAACTCGTATGTCACGGCCGAGCGCAACAAGTACCGCACGCGTCTCGAAGCGGCGCCGAACGGCGGCACGTATGTGTTCATCAGCCAGAAGGGCATGCGCGAGGCGCTGACCGGCGTGAACAATGACACGAGCCAGTGGCAGGCCCGCCCGAACGATCCCGCGCTCGAGAACGAATACCTCAAGCGCCTGATGTCCTCGCTCTCGCTGGCCGACCAGCGGGCGGCTTCCGGCGGCGCAACGCCGCTCGACGCCCCGGCCGCCGGTGCTGCGGGCGCGCAAGCCGCGAAGGGCGGCGATGCGAAGGCGGCGTCGGTCGCGGCGCAGAACGCCGCGTACGCGGGCAATTCGCCGATCCGCAACGAAGTCGTGCCCGAGGCCGCATCGTCGCAACTGACCTTGCCGGAAGCGTACGACCGCGCGTGGTTGCGCGTGGGCATCGCGCTCGATCGCGCCAACTTCACGGTGGACGACCGCGACCGCAGCAAGGGCGTCTATTACGTGCGCTACGTCGATCCGACGGACAAGTCGTCGGCGGAACAAGGCTTCTGGAGCCAGGTGTTCCACGGCCGCAAGGAAATGAAGGCGAAGCAGTATCAGGTCAACGTGCGCGCCGTCACCGAGCAGCAAACGCGCGTGGCGATCGTCGACGACAAGGGCGAAGTCGATTCGTCGCCGCAAGCTCGCCAGATCATGGCGCTGCTCGCCGACCAGATCAGCTGATCGTTTTCCGCGCCGATCCGCAGAAACCGCCTCCTTCGCGAGGCGGTTTTTTTGCGCCGTCGATGCCGCCGCCGGGCGCGCAAACGATTTTTTCAGCGCGCACGGAAATGCGAGCGACGCGTAAATATTGCGCAGACAATTCTTTCTATCGGGAAATGTGCGCAAAAGCTTATAGAAATGAACGCCCGGACAGTACATTGCATCAGTGGCGTAAATCACCCGCCGGAAGTTCCACGAAGCGCGCGTATCACGCACGTTGTACCTGACAAACAGACGATTGGTTCGCGCTGCGCGAACCCCGATGGCCCCGTCGCCTATCCTCGTAGGGCGACGGTTTTTGCCCGCGTTTCTCTTGGAACGCGGGCTTTTTCTTTGGCTTGCAGATCGGGCGTTTTCGGCGACATGCGCGATGCGCGGTTATGCTCGTGCTTCCATCGTTCAAGTAAGAAAGGAGAAGCTCATGTCGGAAGTTGCCGTCGTCGCGATCTTTGTTGCCAAACCGGGCAAGGAAGAGGAACTGAGGGAAGTGCTGGAAGCGAACGTCGAGCCGACGCGCAAGGAGGCGGGTGCGCTGCAATACGACTTGCACCGCGACCTGAAGGAGCCGCGGCGCTTTATCTTCGTCGAGCGCTGGGAGAGCGAGGCCGCGCTCGCGAAGCACGGCGAAACGGCGCACATCCAGACGTTCCGCGCCAAATCGCCGGACTTGTGCGAGCACGGCGAAGTCCGTGTCGCGAGCAAGATTCTCTGACGGACCGGACAGCGCTTTTAATGCGTTTCTTGCGGGACGTCGAGGATCAGGATGATGGTCCAGTCGGCGTCGCCGTCGTGATGATACTGGCGCTCCGCGACGATGAACGGCTGCTGCTTGCCGGACGGTCCGAGGAACAGCACGTCGCCTTCCATCGGCAGGCATTCGACGGGCGGCAGCGCCAGATACGAGTCCTTGTTCGCGTTGCGCGGCATCAGTTTTTCGATCTTGCGCGATGCCGCTTCGGTCCATTCGATATCGAGCTGGATATTGCTCATGCTGTCGTTCGCACGATGAGTGCGCTCCACGGTTGAATCGTTGAAAAGACGATGCGCAATGTAGCACACGCCGTGCGCGATCCATGCGGCGTGCCAGACGAAAAAACGGCCCGAAGGCCGTTTTCCGTTCGTGCGCGAGACGACGCGAAACGCTCAAATTTCCTCGTACAGCGGCAGCGTCAGAAACTCGGTGAAGTGCGCCGAAGTCGACATTTCCTCGAAGATTTTCGCCGCGCGTTCGTAGGGCTTCGTGTCCGCGCCCGACGCGCTGACCGCCTGCTTCACCTTCTCCAGTTCGTCGATGGTGATCTCGCGCACCATCGATGCCGTGACCTTGCGGCCGTCGTCGAGCTTGCCCTTCGGCGAGCGGATCCATTGCCACACCTGCGAGCGCGAGATTTCGGCGGTCGCGGCGTCTTCCATCAGATTGTGGATCGGCACGCAGCCATTGCCCGCGAGCCACGAACCGAGATAGTGGACGCCGACGTTCACGTTGTTGCGCAAGCCCGCTTCGGTGATCGGCTCTTCCGGACGGAAGTCGAGCAGATCGTGCGCCGTCACCTGCACGTCGGTGCGCTGCTTATCGATCTGGTTGGGCTTGTCGCCGAGCACCTTCACGAACTCTTCCATCGCGACCGGCACGAGGCCCGGATGCGCGACCCAGCCACCGTCGTAGCCGTCAGAGGCGTCGCGCGCCTTGTCGGAGCGCACGCCGCCCATCGCTTTGTCGTTCGCGGCCGGATCGTTCTTGATCGGAATCAGCGCCGACATGCCGCCGATCGCCGGCGCATTGCGTTTGTGGCATGTCTTCAAAAGTTCGAGTGCATAGGCGCGCATGAAGGGCGACGTCATCGTGATCTTCGCGCGGTCGGCGAGGCAGAAGTCCGTGTCGTTCTTGAACTTCTTGATCGCCGAGAAGATGTAATCCCAGCGGCCCGCGTTGAGCCCCGAGCTATGCTCGCGCAGCTCGTACAGGATTTCGTCCATCTCGAACGCGGCGAGAATCGTTTCGACGAGCACCGTCGCGCGAATCGTGCCGCGCGGGATGCCGATGGCCTCCTGCGCCGCGACGAAAATGTCGTTCCACAGACGCGCTTCGAGATGGCTTTCCATCTTCGGCAGATAGAAGTACGGACCGCTGCCGCGCGCGATCAACTCCTTCGCGTTGTGAAACAGGAAGAGCGCGAAATCGAAGATGCCGCCCGACACGCGCTCGCCATCGACGGTGACGTGCTTTTCGTCGAGATGCCAGCCGCGCGGACGCACGATCAGCGTCGCGATCTTGTCGTTGAGCTTGTACGACTTGCCGTTCTGTTCGAGCGAAATCGTACGGCGCACGGCTTCCTTCAGATTGACCTGGCCGACGATCTGGTTGTCCCAGTTCGGCGCATTCGAATCCTCGAAGTCGGTCATGTAGGAATCCGCGCCGGAGTTGAGCGCGTTGATGATCATCTTGCGCTCGACCGGACCGGTGATCTCGACGCGACGGCATTGAAGATCTGCCGGCAGCGGCGCGACCTTCCAGTCGCCTTCGCGGATCGATTTCGTTTCTTCGAGGAAGCTCGGGCGCTCGCCCGCATCGAGACGCTTCGTGCGCTCGACGCGCGCCGCGAGCAATTGCTTGCGGCGCGGCTCGAACTGGCGATGCAGCGACGCGACGAACGCGAGCGCTTCGGGCGTCAGGATGGTCTCGTAGCCGGGCTTGATATCGGCTGAGATGGCCATGCCTTTCGGAAGCGAAAGCGGATTCGATGGATGCGTCATGGTTTTCTCCTTGGTCGGTCAGACGGTTTTGCTGGTGGTTGTGCGTGAAGCGTTGCGCTGCCTGCTTTTCGGCTGCGTGATCCGGCGAGAGTTGGCGACGGCGCGCGTCGCGCCGCCTTCGATGAAAGCGATGAGATCGGCCATGCCGCGGCCGCTGCCGTGCGGCGCGACGCCCAGTTCCTCGGGCGGCAGCGCGGCGCGGTTGATCCAGAAAGTCGTGTAGCCGAACCATGTTGCGCCGGCGACATTCCAGCCGTTGCTCGACGCGAATACGATGTCGCGCGCGCTGGCATCGAAGGCTCGGGTGCCGAGCGCGTAGGCGGCGGGCGCGGGCTGGTAGGCGCGCGCTGCATCGACCGACAGAACGTAATCGAAGAGGCCGCTCATGCCGGCGCTTTTCACGGCGATGTCGAGCATCGGCGGATTGCCGTTCGACAAAATCGCGAGCGGAATGGCGAGGCCGTCGCGCAACGATCTGAGCGCGGGCAGCGTGTCGGGGAACGCGGAAAGGCACGCGTATTCGTCCATCAGGCGCTTCTCGGCGGCGCTCGTGAGCGCATCGGCGAGGTTCAGGCGTGCAGCCGCGTGGCGCAGCGCATCGATCGTGACTGTCCAGAACGGCTCGTAGTGCGCGCCCGACGGATCGGCGAGCGTGCGCAGTTGCGTGTACTCGATCTGCTTGCGGCGCCAGAGCTTCGAGAGTGCGTCGCCGTGGCCGGGAAAGAGCTGCTCGGCCGCCGCGACGACCGAGTGGACGTCGAAAAGCGTGCCGTAAGCGTCGAAGATGACTGCGCGGGGGAGCTTGGACAACTCGCGGGAAAATTCGCTGGACGATGCGTGTGTCGTTATGGCCGACATAGCCTTGCGCTCCGTTTAGAGGTCGGAATCGATTGTATTCGTGATCTAAGTGATGGAAAAAGCTCCGCAGCATCACTTGATCTTTTACTTTTACTTACCTAATCTGTGGTTCAACACCGATATTGACGACGAACGCGCATGGATCGATTCAAGCAGATAGAAACCTTCGCTTCGGTCGCGGCGAAGGGCAGCCTGTCGGCGGCGGCACAGGCGGAGGGCATCGCGCCGGCCGTCATCGGACGCAGGCTGGATGCGCTCGAAGAGCGGCTCGGCGTGAAGCTGCTCGTGCGTACGACGCGCCGAATCACGCTGACCTTCGAAGGCTCCGCGTTTCTCGAGGACTGCCAGCGCGTCATCAACGACATGCAGAACGCGGAGGCGAGCGTGTCGGCGGGCGGCGTGAAGGCGAGCGGGCATTTGCGCGTCTCGGCGCCGGCGGGCTTCGGACGGCGTCACGTCGCGCCGCTCGTGCCGAAGTTCACGGCCTTGCATCCGGACGTTTCCGTGAGTCTCGATCTGACCGACCGCATGGTCGATCTCGTCAACGAAGGCTTCGACTGCGCCGTGCGTCTCGGCGAGTTGCCGGATTCGTCGCTCGTCTCGTTGAAGCTCGGAGAGAACCGGCGCGTGTGCGTCGCGTCGCCGGAGTATCTGGAAAAACGTGGCGAGCCCGCCGATCTCGCCGCCCTCGCGCATCACAATTGCCTGGCACTCGGCGCGTCGGCGAATCAGCAGCGTGGCTGGGTGTTCGAGCAGGACGGCAAGGTTGTCACGATCAAGGTTTCCGGCACGATGGAATGCTCGGACGGCGCCGTGCTGCACGAATGGTGTCTCGAAGGCCGCGGTCTCGCGTGGCGCTCGTGGTGGGAAGTCGGCGATGACATCGACGCTGGCCGCCTCGTCAGCGTGCTCGATGCGTACGCCGCGCCGCCGATCGGCATTCACGCGGTGTTTCCGCAGAGGCGGCATCTGCCGTTGCGCGTGCGATTGCTTCTCGATTTGCTCAAACATACCTATAACGCGACGGGATATTGGGGGTGACGGCGAGCCGGTGAAAGCTTCGGAATCCTATGCGCGGCGTCGCATCGCCGCGCGGGTACATCGAAATTGCTCTGCGCCGGCGCCCGTTACTACAATGGAATCACGCACCATCAACTGACGGGGGAGGACGCCATGTTCAAACACATCCTCGTGCCGACCGACGGCTCGGAGCTATCGCAAAAGGCCATCGACGGCGCGATCGATCTTGCGCAATCCGTCGGTGCGCGCATCACGGCTTACGCGTGCCTGCCTCAGTATCCGTATTCGCCATTCGCCGATGTCGCCGTCGAGCCGCCCGACGATTTTCACGCCCGCGCCGAGAACGAAGCCCGCGAACATCTGCGCGCGGTCGAGCGCGCCGCGGAAAGCGCCGGCGTGCCCTGCACGAGCGTGACGAGCATCGATGCCGCGCCGTATATCGGCATCATCGAGGCGGCGGAGCACAACGGTTGCGACGTGATCCTGATGGCGTCGCACGGACGGCGCGGTCTCGGCAGTCTGCTGATCGGCAGCGAAACGCAGCGCGTCCTGACGCATACGAAGATTCCGGTGATCGTGTATCGCTAGCGAGCGGCGTTCCCCGGCGCGCGGCTGCGCGCGCCGGGACCGCCGCTTCTTTTCACCACTCTCCCTGATTCGCCTGCTGAAGCCGTATTACGCGACCTTCTTGTCGAAGAACTGCTCGCCTTCGGTCGAGCCGTGCAGGGCGGTCGTCGATGCTTCCTTCTCGACCGTCTGCGTGACCGCGTCGAAGTAGCCGGTGCCCACTTCGCGCTGGTGCTTGACGGCCGTGAAGCCCTTGTCGGCGGCGGCGAATTCGGCCTGCTGCAATTCGACGAACGCGCTCATCTGCGAACGGGCGTAGCCGTGCGCGAGGTTGAACATCGAATAGTTCAGCGCGTGGAAGCCCGCCAGCGTGATGAACTGGAACTTGTAGCCCATCGCGCCGAGTTCACGCTGAAACTTGGCGATGGTCGCGTCGTCCAGATTCTTCTTCCAGTTGAACGACGGCGAGCAGTTGTACGACAGCATCTTGCCGGGGAATGCCTTGTGGATCGCCTCGGCGAACTTCTTCGCGTATTCGAGATCCGGCTTGCCCGTTTCGCACCAGACGAGATCGGCGTAGGGCGCGTAGGCGAGGCCGCGCGAAACTGCCTGCGCGAGACCCGGCTTCGTGCGGAAGAAGCCTTCCACCGTGCGCTCGCCGGTGAGGAACGGCTTGTCGTTGTCGTCGATGTCGGACGTGACGAGATCGGCGGCTTCGGCGTCCGTGCGGGCGATGAGCAACGTCGGCACGCCGCACACGTCCGCGGCCAGCCGCGCGGCCGACAGCTTCGCCACATTCTCGCGCGTCGGCACGAGCACCTTGCCGCCCATGTGACCGCATTTCTTGACCGACGCCAGTTGGTCCTCGAAGTGCACGCCCGCGGCGCCGGCTTCGATCATCGCCTTCATGAGTTCGAACGCGTTCAGCACGCCGCCGAAACCCGCTTCGGCATCGGCGACGATCGGCGCGAAGTAATCGATATAGCCTTCATCGCCTGGATTCTGCCCTTCCGACCATTGAATCTGATCGGCGCGGGTGAGCGTGTTGTTGATGCGCTTCACGACGAGCGGCACCGAATTCGCCGGATACAGCGACTGGTCGGGATACATTTCACCCGCGACGTTGGCATCTCCCGCCACTTGCCAGCCCGACAGATAGATCGCCTTGAGGCCGGCCTTGACCTGCTGCATCGCCTGATTGCCGGTCAGCGCGCCGAGCGCGTTGACGAACGGCTCGTCGTTGATCGATGCCCACAGCCGTTCGGCGCCGCGTCGCGCGAGCGTGTGCTCCGGCTGCACCGAGCCGCGCAGACGCACGACGTCATCCGCCGAGTAGCCGCGCTTGATGCCCTTCCAGCGCGGATCGGTTTCCCATTGCTGCTGGAGTTGCTGGGCTTGTTGTTGACGTGAGGTCATGGCGAATCTCCCTGAGACTGGACTGATGTTCCTGAATCGCATGAGCGGCGCCGAATCGGCGTTCTGCGTTTGCTCAACTCTTATATAAGAGTCTAGGCTAATGCGATTTTCCGAAACACCTCTCTGACAGAGATTTCGAGTTTATTTTCCTTGTTAAAAATCAACGAGATACGATCGGAATATCGTATTGCGGAACGGCGTTTTCTATCTTGCAACCGCCGGTTTTGTGCCGCGCAGCACCGCTTTTGCGACGCAAAAGAGCATTGCGCATGGTGAAATATGGCGACGGGGCGAAAAAAAACCGATGCACGAGGCATCGGTTTTTCTTTTCGCAACGGGGAAGCGGTATCAGGAACCGCTTCCCGCAAGCAGCTTAGCTGCCGCGGCGCGGGGCGCGCGGGCCGTCGTTACGGCGTGCGCTGTAGCCGTCGCGCGAGCCGTAGCCGCCTTCGCGATTGCCACCGCGATAGCCGCCGTCGCTGTTGCCGCCACGGTAGCCGCCATCGCTGTTGCCGCCGCGATAACCGCCGCCATCGCGATAACCGCCTTCGCGAGAACCTGCATTCGACTTGTTGCCATAACCGCCGGCGTTGCCCGGACCGTAACCACGGCCACTGCTGCTGCCGCCGCCATTGCCACCGAAGCGACGGCCACCGCCGTTACCGCCCGGACGGCCACGGCCGCCGCCGAAACCACCCTTCGGCGGCGCCTTGCGCGGTTCGAAGCCTGCGACGACGTTCACCGGCAGCGGCGCGCGCACGAAACGCTCGATGCGCTTCAACGCGCCCATTTCGGCGTAGTGCACGAGGCTCACCGCCGTGCCGCTGCGGCCAGCACGGCCGGTACGGCCGATACGGTGCACGTAGTCTTCCGCGAACTTCGGCAGGTCATAGTTGAAGACGTGCGTGATACCCGGAATGTCGATGCCGCGCGCGGCGACGTCGGTCGCGACCAGCACGCGCACGCGGCGCTCGCGCAGCGCGCGGATCGTCCGGTTGCGCGCGCCTTGCGGCAGATCGCCGTGCAGCGCGGCGGACTCGAAGCCCGCGTCGGCGAGACGGTTGGCGATCAGATCCGCGTCGCTCTTCGTCGCCGTGAATACGATCGCCTGATCCAGGCCTTCGCCGCGCAGCAGATGATCGAGCAAGCGGTCCTTGTGATCGCGGTCATCGACGTAATGCACGGTCTGCGCGATGTTGCTCTTCGCTTCGAGCTTCTGGACGATCTCGATGCGCTCCGGATCCTTCAGCAGCCGGCCGGTCAGCGACGTGATCTTGCTATCGATGGTCGCCGAGAAGAGCAGCGTCTGACGCGAGGCGGGCGTCGCGTCGACGATCGTCTCGATGTCTTCGATGAAGCCCATGTCGAGCATGCGATCGGCTTCGTCGAGCACGAGCATGTTGAGTTCCGACAGGTCGATGCGGCCGCGTTCCAGATGGTCGATCAGGCGGCCCGGCGTCGCGACGAGAATCTCAGGGTTCTTCGCGAGGAGCATGAGCTGCTGGCCATACGCGACACCGCCCAGAATGCTGACGGTGCGCAGGCGGCGCAGATGCTTGCCGTACGTGGTCGCGGCGGTGGAAACCTGCATCGCGAGTTCGCGCGTCGGCGTGAGCACGAGCAGCTTCGGGCGCGCGATCGGCTGCGGACGGCGGCCACGCGCTGCGTTCGGGTCGCGCGGCGCGCGCGGCTGTTGCGCTTCCAGCTTTTGCAGTTGCGCGAATTTTTCGATGGCGGGCAGCATGAACGCGGCCGTCTTGCCCGAACCGGTCGGGCTGGAGACGAGCAGATCGCGGCCGGCGAGCGCGGCGGGAATCGCGCGCTGCTGCACGGGCGTCGGGGATTCGTAGCCCGCAGCGGTCAGCGCGGACACGATATCGGCGGAAAGGCCGAGCGATTCGAAAGTGGGGCCGGCGGGCTTGTCGGCGGGTGCGTCGGTGGCCGGGGTATCGGCCGAGGGGGTGATGCCAATGTTTGCTGCGAGATTGTCCAACGGGCTAGCGGTGAAGCTCGAAGTCATGTCGATCCTTGAAACGAGGAATAAGGCGTCGGCGCCAATCGGCATACCCAGGTCGTTGGATTCAGCGAGCGAAGAAACAGCGAGCAAATCGAAAAACGTAGGCTACTCGCGCGAACGTGCGGCGAGTATCTTTGTTAGAAGCTGTATCGGATACGGCAGGCTCGATCGTTCCGAAGAGAACGACGGGCGCTGACGTCAGCCTGATGCATGACGGGCCGAGAAACGTGCTGCGCGCAAATGCGACGCAAAGGCCTGGCAGGAAGGGGACAGTTTCTAAACTGGATTGGAGCGAAACGCTACGAAGCGCCTTGCTGCGTGGGACTTGCCGGAAGGCTCGCCACCCGCAATCGAGCGCTGACCGCTAGTATATCGGAATTTGCTGCACTGCGCCACATTTTGACGCATCGCCGCGCCATCTTCGGGCATCGGACGGCGCGGCCGGTCCGCTGGAACTGGCCGACGCCGGCCGGAACTTCAGGCCGCCTCGCCCCGCTTGAGCGATTCGACGAGTTCGACGTAGCGTGCCTTGGCGTCGTCGGCGGGCGTGCCTTGCAGCGCGGCCCACGCTTCGTATTTGTATTTGCCGGCGATATTCGTGAAGCCCGGCTTTTCGCCTTGCACGTCGCCGATGCTCGCCTGCTTGAAAAGCGCATAAAGCCGCAACAGCGTGAGATTGCCGGGACGCTCGGGCAGTTGAGTCACGTCGGACTGGGCTTGGGCGAATTGCTGATCGATGTCGGTCATGCGTTCTCCGTTGTTATCGAGATGGACCGGACGATCTTAGCAAGCGAGACGCGCGAGCCCGGTCGAGGCTTTCCTCCAACCGAGGACGCCTTCCAGACGCCTTGCGGACGCGAATTGGATCGACCGCGTATCGCCGATCACGCGAATCCGGCGCATGTCCCGCATTACAATACCGGCTATGACACGCACCGTTTTGCTCGCCCTCGACACCTCGACGGAATTTTGCTCCGTCGCGCTCCTGCTCGCCGACAGCGCTTTCGCCGCCACTCCGAACTCCGCCGCGCCTCAATACGTGAACGGCGACACGCGCGTGTGGTTTCGCCACGAGGCGACCGGCGCCGTGTCGAGCACGCGCCTTTTGCCGGCCGTGCGCGAGCTTTTCGCCGACGCCGGGCTCGCGCTCGCCGACTGCGCGGCGATCGCATTCGGCGCGGGCCCAGGCTCCTTCACCGGCTTGCGCACGGCGACAGGCGTGGCGCAAGGCCTGGCGTTCGGTTTGAACGTGCCGGTCGTGCCGGTGAGCACGCTGCTCGCCTGCGCGGAGCACGCGCGCCTGAACGATCCGTCGATCCCGGCGCGCGTGCTAGCGGCGCTGGACGCCCGCATGGATGAAGCGTACTGGGCCGATTTCGAATTCGATGCCGCCGCCGGCGACTGGCGCACGCTGCATCCGGCCGCGCTCGATGCGCCCGGCGCGCTGCCTCTGCCCGACGTGCCGTTCGCGCTCGCGGGCAACGCCGCGTCCGCATTCGGCGATCGTCTGCCGGCGCTCGCCGCCGCCGCGCGTGTCGATCGCGAGGCGCTGCCGCACGCGCTGCCGGTCGCGCTCATCGGCTTGCGGGACTGGCGGGCTGGGCGCGCGGTCGCACCCGAACACGCCGCGCCCGAATATGTGCGCGACAAGGTCGCCCAGACGACGGCCGAACGCATGCAGACTCGCGAGGAGGCGCTTCGGTGAGCGGCGTGCTGCTGGCCGATCGGTATCTCACACCGATGACGGAAGCGGACCTCGACGAAGTCGCCGCGGTCGAAAAGCTCGCCTACGAGTTTCCGTGGAGCCGCGGCAATTTTCAGGATTCGCTGCGCAATGGCTATTTCGGCGTGTGTCTGCGCCATGTGACCGGCACGCTGATCGGCTATTGCGTGCTGATGCCCGTCGTCGACGAGATGCATCTGCTCAATCTGTGCGTCGCACCGTCTGCGCAGCGGGCGGGGGCGGGTCTGACGCTTCTGCGCGAAGCGGTCCGCATCACGCGCGCGGAGAAGCTCGAAGGCGTGCTGCTCGAAGTGCGGCCGTCCAATCCGCGCGCGATCCAGCTCTACGAGCGTTTTGGCTTCGCGGCCATCGGACGCCGCAAGAACTATTACCCCGCGCGGCATCGCTCGCGCGAGGACGCAATCGTCATGCGTCTGTCGTTTACGGAGGAGACTGCGCATGGCGCTCGATGAAATGCTGATCGAAGAGTTGGGAATCGGGCCGGTCTGGGTACGGCGTGGGCTTGCGCCCGCGCCGAAGGTCGAGGAAGAGCGCACGCCTGAAGCGATCGCCACGATGGCGGAAGCACCCGCGCCCGTCGTCGTCGACATGCGGCCGGAGCCGAAGCCGCTCCAGTCCGCACAGCCCGAATCCGACGCGCCGCCGCTCGACGCCTACGACGATCTCCCCTGGACCGACGAAACGCCGCTCCATGTCGAGCCCGCCACCGCGGAAGCCCCGAGCGACATCCACACGCTCGGCTGGGATGCGCTCGCCGAACGCGTCGCGAACTGCGAGCGCTGCCGTTTGTGCGAGCGCCGCACGAACACGGTCTTCGGCGTCGGCGATCGCGAAGCCGACTGGATGCTGATCGGCGAAGCGCCGGGCGAGAACGAGGACAAGCAAGGCGAGCCGTTCGTCGGCCAGGCGGGCAAGCTGCTCGACAACATGCTGCGCGCGCTCACGCTGTCGCGGCAGACGAACGTCTATATCGCGAATGTCATCAAGTGCCGGCCGCCCGGCAACCGCAATCCCGAGCTCGACGAAGTCGCGCGCTGCGAGCCGTATCTGCAACGGCAGGTCGAACTCGTGAAGCCGAAGGTCATCGTCGCGATGGGACGCTTCGCCGCGCAGAGTCTGCTGAAGAACGAGGCGAGCATCGCATCGATGCGCGGACGCGTGCACGAGTATCGTGGCGTGCCGGTGGTCGTCACGTATCACCCGGCTTATCTGCTGCGCAGCCTGCAGGACAAGTCGAAGGCGTGGGCCGATCTCTGCCTCGCGCGCAATACGTATCGCGAGGCGCTCGCCGCGCTCGGCGTCGAGCAAGGAGCAGAGAAGGGCGGCGTCTGATGACGGCCCGGGCGAGCGATCTCACGCGTCTCGTCGATCGTTTCGGCGACGTCACGGTTCGCGATCTCGCCTGGCTTCTGTTCGCTCCCGATCTGCTGCGCGAAGGCGACGCCGCGCTCGCGCATCCGTTCGCGTCGACAGCGGAGCGCGACGCGACGCTCGTGTGGCTGAAGGCGCTCGATGCCGCGCCGCAGCCGCTGCACGATCACGCGCGCGATCCGAAGTTCACGCGCCTCGGCATCTACGCCGAGAGCCTCATCCGCTTTTTTCTCGCGCACGGTCCGGCGGCGCGCCTCATCGCGGCGAACGTGCCGTTGCGGCAACAGCGGCGCACCATCGGCGAATGCGATTTCCTGCTCGAATCGGCGGATGGCGCGCGGCTGCACTGGGAGCTGGCGGTGAAGTTCTACCTGCATATCGACGATAGCGACGGCGATGCGGCGCGCGCGGCGCGTCTGTCGAACTACGTCGGGCCGAATCTGCAGGATCGCTTCGATATCAAGCACGAGCGGCTTCTCACGCATCAACTAGCGCTGACGCGGCGCGCCGAGTTCGCGTTGCTCGGCTTCGACGGTCCGTGGCAGGCGCAGTTGTTCATCAAAGGCCGGCTTTTCTATCACGGGCTCGGCGGCGACGAGGTCGTGCCCGCGCGCGAAATAGGGGAGCACCATCTGCGCGGATGGTGGCTGACGGCGTCGGAATGGCGCGACGCGCGCTCGAATGCGTCGGACGATGAGCGCGCGTGGGTCGTGCAGCCGCGCATGGCGTGGCTCGCGTCGCGGCGGCTCGATGCGGATTCCGCCGAAACGCTGATCGCGGAATCGGAGGCGATTCGCGCGCGTCTCGAAGGCACGATCGCGCCGACGATGGTTGCCGCCTACGCGCGCGACGAAGCGGGAAATTTCGTGGAGGAATCGCGAGGCTTCATCGTGCCGGACGACTGGCCGGAGCGCGCGCGGGCGTTCGCCGCGTCGGCGGACTGATCACCGGCTGATCACCACCAGCGGAAAAAATGATGCACCGGACCGACGCCATGACCGACGTCGAGCCGCACGCTCGCTTCGATCGCGCCGGTCAGATAGCGCTTCGCCTCGGCGGTCGCGCTCGCAAGATCGTCGGTTTGCGCAATCAGCGCCGCGATCGCCGACGACAGCGTGCAGCCCGTGCCGTGCGTGTTCTTGAGCGGCACGCGCGCGCCGCCGAGCCTCAGTGCGCCCGCCGCCTCGATCAGCCAGTCGGGACTGTCGTTCGATGCAAGGTGGCCGCCTTTCATCAGCACGGCCCGCGCGCCGAGCGCGCGCAAGGCTTCGCCCTGACGGACCATCGCGTCTTCGTCGGCGGCGCTTTCTTCGCCTAACAGCGCCGCCGCTTCCGGCAGATTCGGCGTGACGAGCGTCGCGAGCGGCAGCAATTCGTCGCGCAACGCGACAACGGCTTCCGGCGCCAGCAGCGCGTGATTGCTCTTCGAGATCATCACGGTGTCGAGCACAACATGTTTCGGCCGATGGCGCTTGAGCGCCTCGGCGACCGCGCGCACGATGCCCGCGTTCGCCAGCATGCCGATCTTCACGGCATCGATGCGGATGTCGTCGAACACGGCGTCGAGCTGCGCCGCGATGAACGCGGGCTCCGGCGCGTGAACGGCTGTCACGCCGCGCGTGTTTTGCGCGGTGAGCGCCGTGATGACGCTCGCGCCGTACGCGCCGAGCGCGGAGAACGCCTTCAGATCGGCCTGAATGCCCGCGCCGCCGCCCGAGTCGGAGCCGGCGATCGTGAGGACGTTCGGAATGGTTTTCGTGATTGCCATGAGCTTAGATGCGTGACTGTGCGATGGTCGCGGCAAGCGCCGAGGCCGCCGTGCGCGGATCGGTCGCCTTGCAGATCGCCGACACCACCGCGAGACCGGCGGGCTTCGCGCGCATGACGTCTGCGGCGTTATGTGCCTGAATGCCGCCGATCGCGACGGTCGGCACATGCGCGGCCGCGCAGATTTCAGCGAGACCCTCGATGCCGCAGGGCGTGGAGGCGTCGGTCTTGGTCGGCGTCGCGTACACCGGACCCGCGCCGAGATAATCGACGACGCCCGCGCGTTTCGCCGCGTCGGCGGTTTCATCGAGATTCGATACCGACAGGCCGATCAGCGCGTCCGGCCCGAGCAGTCGGCGCGCGACATCGGCGGGCAGATCGCGCTGGCCGATATGCACGCCATCCGCGCCGACAGCCAGCGCGACATCGACATGATCGTTGACGACGAACGGCACGCCGTGCGCGCGCGTGATCGGCAGCAGATCGCGCGCGAGATCGAACCACGCGCGCTTGTGCCACTCGGGCGCGCGCAGTTGCACGATGGTCGCGCCGCCTTCGAGCGCGGCGCGCGCGACACGAACCGCCGCGTCATGACCGCCGCACTGCACGGGATCGAGCACGAGATAGAGCGAGAGATCGAACGAAGCGCGCATGTCAGCCGGCAACGATGTCGCGCTGCACGAGCGTCTTGCCGAACGCGGCTTCATCGAGCGATGCGAGCCGGTCCAGATACGCGACGGCGAAGCTGCCGGGCAGCGCGGCGTCGCGCGCGGCGAGTTCCCCCGCGATGGTCGAATAGGCGATGGCGGCGACGGTCGCGGACCAGAACGCGTCGCGATCCGGCGCCGCGCCGACGAACGCGGCCACCGTCGCGGACAACGCGCAGCCGACGCCCGTCACGCGCGTCATCAAGGGCGAGCCGTTCGACATCGCGATGACGCGGCGGCCATCGGTCACGTAATCGGTCTCGCCCGTGACCGCGACGACGGCCTGCGTCTTCAGCGCGAGCACCTGCGCGGCGTCGAGCGCGGCATCGGTGGCGGCGGTGCTGTCGACGCCGCGTCCGCTCGCTGCGCCCCCCGACAAGCTGATGATCTCCGACGCGTTGCCGCGGATCACCGCGGGCTTCGCATCGAGCAGATCGAACGCAAATTCGGTGCGAAACGCGAGCGGCCCGACCGCGACCGGATCGAGCACCCACGGCGTGCCCGCGCTGTTGGCGGCCTCGACGGCGGCGCGGATCGCGCGGCTCTGCGGCACGTCGAGCGTGCCGAGATTGACCGACAGCGCATTGGCGACGGCCGCGAATTCGCCGACTTCCTCGCGCGCGACGACCATCGCGGGCGCGGCGCCGATCGCGAGCAGCACGTTCGCGGTGAAGTTGGTGACGACGAGATTCGTGAGGCAATGCACGAGCGGCGCGCGTTCGCGCACGCGGGTGACGAAGGAAAAGAGATCGGCGGCAAGCATGATGCGAAGAGGGTCAGTGCCGCGCTTCGCCGATCAGCGCGACCGAATCGAACGCGCGCTGATTGGCCTGATGCCGTCGCATCACGAAGTACATCATGAGACACACGAACGAGCCGAACAGCACGATGACGAACTGGATCGGCACGTCGAGCCACACGAGCACGGCGTAGAGGCACAGCATGACGAGCACCGACAGGTTCTCGTTGAAGTTCTGCACGGCGATGGAATGCCCGGCGGAAAGCAGAACGTGCCCGCGATGCTGGAGCAGCGCGTTCATCGGCACGACGAAGAAGCCCGACAGTCCGCCGACGATCATCAGGAACACATATGCGATCAGCAGATAGCCGGGGAAGTGCATCTTGCCGAAGTAGATGCCCCAGTGCGCGGGAAAGAGATGGCGCGTGTAGAAGGCCATCAGCATGACGGCGAGTCCCATGACGATGCCTACCGGCAGCACGCTGAGCGAGCGCTTGAGCGGCACGCGCGCGGCCGCGAGCACCGCGCCCGCCGCGACGCCGACCGCGATCACCGCCTGCAGGATCGCTGCCTGCGAGAGCGTCATGCCGAGCGACACTTCGGCCCATTTCAGCACGATGAACTGCAGCGTCGCGCCTGCGCCCCAGAAGAGCGTCGTGACGGCGAGCGAGATCTGGCCGAGCTTGTCGCGCCAGAGCACGAGAAAGCAGTCGGCGAAATCGGTGATGAGCTTGAGCGGCCGCGTCTCCTGCTTCGGATAGCGCGCGCCGGTGTCGGGAATGCGCAGATTGAAGATCGCGGCGATCACGTACATCAGCATGATGACGAGCATTGCGGCTTCGGCGGGCGTGTTGATGCGCGGAATGTGCAGCGACAGCAGATGACTGGCGATATGCGGACTGATGAGCGCGCCGCCCATGACCGTGCCGAGGATGATCGAGCCGACCGTCGTGCCTTCGATCCAGCCGTTCGCGGCGACGAGCCGATCGGCTGGCAGGAGCTCGGTCAGAATGCCGTATTTCGCGGGCGAATAGGCCGCCGCGCCGAACCCGACGATGCCATACGCGAGCAACGGATGCGCGCCGAAGAGCATCGTCACGCAGCCCACGACCTTGATCGAATTGGTCACGAACATGACGTGGCCCTTGGGCCGGGAATCCGCGAAAGCGCCGACGAAAGCCGCGAGAATCACATACGACAGGACGAAGAACAGCTTGAGCAGCGGCGTCATCCAGTTCGGGGCGTGAAGGTCTTTCAGCAGTGCAATGGCAGCGATCAGTAGAGCGTTATCGGCCAGCGATGAGAAAAACTGCGCGGCCATGATGGTGTAAAAACCTTTTTTCATCTGATCCGAAGCTTTCCTCACTGCGGGTGATCCGCCCCGGGCACCGGTCGTGCACTCGGGCTTATGCCTTTCGAAATGGGTTGTGTGCACGGCTTTATAACACGAAAATAGGCGCATTCTGACTAGCAGTAATCTCGATCGCGCCAGAAATGACGCGCCTGTGTTCGTGATTCCTCATAACATACTGATTCGCAAGGCGTCCCGGTCGGCGCAGCAGGACGCGTCCCGCTCGCGTATGCTGGCCTTTTAGACCGCACTCGTTGCAATTCCACCAAACGCTCATGCCGCGCCCCCTTTCAGCAACAATTCACACCGCCGCGCTCGCCAACAACCTGGCCGTTGCACGCAAGTACGCCCCGAAATCCAAGATCTGGGCCGTCGTCAAGGCCAATGCATATGGCCACGGTCTCGCCCGGGCGTTCCCCGGTTTGCGCGCAACGGACGGCTTTGGCCTTCTCGACCTCGAAGAAGCCGCGAAGTTGCGTGAATTGGGGTGGGCCGGGCCAATTCTTTTGCTCGAGGGCTTTTTCCGGCCGACCGACATCGACGTGATCGACCGCTATAGCCTCACCACGGCCGTGCACTGCGACGAGCAGTTGCGGATGCTGGAAATGGCGCGGCTGTCGAAACCGGTCAACATTCAGTTGAAGATGAACAGCGGCATGAACCGGCTCGGCTATACGCCCGAGAAGTTCCGCGCCGCGTGGGAGCGCGCGCGCGCCGTGCAGGGCGTCGGCCAGATCACGCTCATGACCCATTTTTCCGATGCCGATGGCCCGCGCGGCGTCGCGCATCAACTGGAAGCGTTCGAACGCGGCGCGGAAGGCATCGCGGGCGCGCGCAGTCTCGCGAACTCGGCGGCGCTCTTGTGGCACCCGGGCGCGCACTTCGACTGGGTGCGGCCCGGCATCATGCTGTACGGCGCATCGCCGTCGGGCGTGACCGCGGATATCGCCGATACCGGCCTCAAGCCCGCGATGACGCTCCAGTCCGAGCTGATCGCCGTGCAGACGGTCGACGCGGGGAGCAGCATCGGTTATGGCTCGACGTATACAGCGGGAACGCCGATGCGCATCGGCGTGGTCGCGTGCGGCTACGCGGACGGCTATCCGCGCGTGGCGCCCGAAGGCACGCCCGTGATCGTCGACGGCGCGAGAACGCGGCTCGTCGGCCGCGTGTCGATGGACATGCTGACCGTCGATCTGACGCCGTGCCCGAACGCCGGCATCGGTTCGCGCGTGGAACTGTGGGGCGCGAATCTGCCGATCGACGATGTCGCGAGCTCGGCCGGCACGATCGGCTACGAACTCATGTGCGCGATCGCGCAACGCGTGCCGGTGCGCGCGGAATAACAACACGAAATCAACAACAAGAAATCAGGCAAGGCTTCGAGTGGCAAAAGTAGCGAAGGCAAAAACGCTGTATGTGTGCAGCGAATGCGGCGGGGAATCGCCGAAGTGGACCGGCCAGTGCGCCGCATGCAACGCGTGGAACACGCTGACCGAATCGGTGGCGCAGACGGCGTCGAACCATCGCTTCCAGGCGCTCGCGAAGAGTTCGCCGGTGCGCAAGCTCGCGGAAATCGAGGCGTCGGACGTGCCGCGCTTCACGACGGGCGTCGGCGAATTCGATCGCGTGCTGGGCGGCGGGCTCGTGCCGGGCGGCGTCGTGCTGATCGGCGGCGATCCGGGCATCGGCAAATCGACATTGCTACTGCAATCGCTCGCCGAAATCGCGCGCGAGCGGCCGGCGCTCTACGTGAGCGGTGAGGAATCCGGCGCGCAGATCGCGCTGCGCGCGCAGCGGCTCGGACTGATCGGCGGCGCGAGCGCCGCGGGCGATCTCGCGCTGCTCGCGGAAATTCAGCTCGAAAAGATCCAGGCGACCATCGATGAGCAACGGCCTGAAGTCGCCGTCATCGACTCGATTCAGACGATCTACTCGGAAGCGCTGACGTCCGCGCCCGGCTCCGTCGCGCAAGTGCGCGAGTGCGCGGCGCAACTCACGCGCATCGCGAAGCAGACGGGCACGTCGATCATCATGGTCGGCCACGTGACGAAAGAGGGCAGCCTCGCGGGACCGCGCGTGCTGGAGCACATCGTCGATACCGTGCTGTATTTCGAAGGCGACACGCACTCGTCGTTCAGGCTCGTGCGCGCGTTCAAGAATCGCTTCGGCGCCGTCAACGAGCTCGGCGTCTTCGCCATGACGGAAAAGGGCTTGCGCGGCGTCGCCAATCCGTCGGCGCTATTTTTGTCGCAGCACGAGCAGAGCGTCGCGGGTTCGTGCGTGCTCGTGACGCAGGAAGGTTCGCGGCCGCTGCTCGTCGAAGTGCAGGCGCTCGTCGATACCGCGCACGTGCCCAATCCGCGCCGGCTCGCGGTCGGGCTGGAACAAAACCGGCTGGCGCTGTTGCTGGCGGTGCTGCATCGGCACGCGGGAATTGCGTGTTTCGATCAGGACGTGTTCCTGAACGCGGTCGGCGGCGTGAAGATCACCGAGCCCGCCGCCGATCTCGCCGTGCTGCTCGCGATCCACTCGTCGATGCGCAACAAGCCGCTGCCGAAGGGTCTCATTACGTTCGGCGAGGTGGGCTTGGCGGGTGAGATCCGGCCGTCTCCGCGCGGGCAGGATCGCCTGAAGGAAGCGGCGAAGCTAGGCTTTTCCGTCGCGCTCATTCCGAAGGCGAACGCGCCCAAGCAGGCCATCGACGGTCTGAAGGTGATCGCCGTGGACCGCATCGAGGAAGCGATCGACCGCGTTCGCGACCTCGAATGATTTCGCGATCGGACCCTTCGTAACGGCGTGTAAAAATCCCGTTGCGCAATGTAACCCAACGGACGCGCGGTTTTCCTATCCTTACAGGGCTACGGACCCGGCCAACTTCGCCAAGGGCATTTCAACACGCGAAGTGACCGGAAGGATCGAGAGGACCACGCATTGAAACACGCTAATTCAGCCCGGCCGAAGCCCGCTTTCCACCTGCGCGGATGCCGCGTCTCCGCGCCGCTTCAGCAGCCTTGGGGCAGCGGCTGCCGGATCGTCGAATGGATCGACGAGCAAGGCCAGATCTCGCGTCGCGTCGTCGCGGCCGATGTCACCGAGGATCAAGTCGTCGCGACCATTCGCGAGCATGTGACGGGCCGCAAGCATGTGCTCGTCGACGACGAACGTCAGCCGCGTCAGGTCTTGCCGCGGCGTTAGGCGCTTCTGAAAAGCGGGTGTGCCGCCGCTTCGGCAGGCGTCAGCACGGGCGCGACGCAGCAATCGAGCGGCTCCAGCAACGTCATCCATTCGTCGCGCGTGCGTTCGCGGAAAATCGCGGCAAGCTGCGCGGACAAGTCTGCCGCGTCCGCACCGCCGATCGCCTGTCCGAGGCTCCAGTGCCGCGTCGCCCAATCGGGACGGCCGAGCGCTTCGCACAAGGTCTGCCAGAACTTCAGCTCCAGCGCGCCGACCGCGACGAAACGGTCATCGCGCGTGCGATACACGTCATAGCAGGGCGCGCCGCCGTTCAGCAGGCCAGCGCCCGCGCGCGTCGTGGCTTCGTCGGCATTGGCGAGCGCGATATGCGCCATCACGTTGTGCGCGTGCGCCGCGTGCGTCATCGACACATTCAGGCAACGTCCTTCGCCGCCGCGCGCGACGTGCCACGCCGCCGCCAGTATTTCCATGACCGCCGAAAGCGCGCCGCCGAGCAGATCCGCCAGTTGGAAATTCGGCGCGATGGGGGTGCCGTCGCGCGCCGCGAGCTGATCCAGCACGCCCGCATACGCGATGTAGTTCAGATCGTGTCCGGCCTTCTGCGCGAACGGTCCCTCGCTGCCGAAACCGGTGATCGCGCAATAGACGAGCTTCGGATTTGCCTCGCGCAGCACGTCGTAGCCGACGCCCAGCCGCGCCATCACCGAAGGTCGAAAGCTCTCGACGAGCACGTCTGCATCGCGCGCAAGTTCGATCAATTTCGCGCGGCCTTCGTCCGTTTTGAGATCGAGCGTGAGCTGCCGCTTTCCGCGATTGACGATGCGATAAAACGCGCTCGGCGTGCCGCTTTGCCGATCGGCTTCGCTTTGCAGCATCGTGCGGGTGTAGTCGCCTTCGCCCGGCGGCTCGATCTTGAGCACATCGGCGCCGAGTTCCGCGAGCCGTAGCGTGGCGATGGGGCCAGGTAGAAGCCGCGTCAGATCCAGCACGCGCAGGCCGGTGAGGGAAGGCGTCGTCAAGTTGTCGATCTCCGGTTATGAGCCGATCTGCTCCAGTTCCTCGTGCGCTTCGAGCCACTCCATTTCGAGCGTTTCGAGGCGCGCATTCACTTCGCCCTGGCGTCGGATCGTCTCAGTGAGTTTCGCTTTCATCGGCGCTTCGTAGCTCGCCGGATCGGCGACGAACGCATCGAGTGCCGATTTTTCCGCGTTGAGCTTTTCCATCTCTTTCTCGATCTTGGCGATGCGCGACTTGAGCGGCTTCGTCAGATGCGCAAGCTTTTGCCGTTCCTGAGCTTCCTGCCGGCGCTGTTCCTTGCGATTGAGCGCGCTGTCGGACGCCTCGCCCGAGGCCGCGGCGCTCGCTTCCTTCGCCGCCGCGCGCGTTTCGGCGGCGTGCTGCAGAAGCCAGTCGCGGTAGTCGTCGAGATCGCCGTCGAACGGACTCAGGCGATGCTTCGCGACGAGCATGAACGTGTCGGTCGTCGCGCGCAGCAAGTGCCGGTCGTGCGACACGAGTATGAGCGTGCCTTCGAACTGCGCGAGCGCCATGGTCAGCGCGTGGCGCGTTTCGAGGTCGAGGTGGTTGGTCGGCTCGTCGAGCAGCAGCAGATTCGGCTTTTGCCAGATGATGAGCGCCAGCGCGAGCCGCGCCTTCTCGCCGCCGGAAAAGGGCGCGATCTTCGCGGTCGCCATGTCGCCGGAGAAGTTGAAGCTGCCGAGAAAGTCGCGCAGTTCCTGCTCGCGCGTGTCCGGTGCGAGGCGCGCGAGATGCTGGAGCGGGGAATCGTCCGGGCGCAGCGTTTCCAGTTGATGCTGCGCGAAATAGCCGATCTGCAAGCCTTTGCCCTGCCGGACGTCGCCGGAAAGCGGTTCGAGCGTCTGCGCGAGCGTCTTGATGAGCGTCGATTTCCCCTGACCGTTCGCGCCGAGCAAGCCGATGCGCTGGCCGTTCTGGATCGACAGCGTCACGCCTTCGACGATTGGAATC
This sequence comes from Caballeronia sp. LZ028, assembly GCF_031451415.1. Taxonomy (NCBI): domain Bacteria; kingdom Pseudomonadati; phylum Pseudomonadota; class Betaproteobacteria; order Burkholderiales; family Burkholderiaceae; genus Caballeronia; species Caballeronia sp. LZ028. Next base: position 1,472,639 of record NZ_JARUXN010000001.1, read on the forward strand.
TCGCCGCCCGCGTCGTTGTGATAGCCGCAACGCACGCTCTCCATGACCATCATCGGATTCGGCGCGGCGTCGGGCTCGCGGAATTCGAACGTGAAGGGCGAGGTTGCGTGCGCGGGCGCGATCAGCTCCATCTTCTCCAGCGCCTTCACGCGGCTTTGCGCCTGCTTGGCTTTGGTCGCCTTGGCCTTGAATCGGTCGATGAAACTCTGCAGATGCGCGACTGTCCTTTGCTGCTTCTCGTACGCGCTTTGTTGCAGCGCGATCTGCTGCGCGCGCAGCACTTCGAACTGGCTGTAGTTGCCGCCGTAGCGCTTCACCTGACGATTTTCCAGATGCAGCGTGACGTTGCAGACCGAATCGAGGAACTCACGGTCGTGCGAGATCACGACGAGCGTGCCCGCATAGCGCCCGAGCCAGTCTTCCAGCCAGACGATGGCGTCGAGGTCCAGGTGGTTGGTCGGTTCGTCGAGCAGCAGCAGATCGGACGGACACATCAGCGCCTGCGCGAGATTCAGGCGCATGCGCCAGCCGCCCGAGAAGCTCGACACCGGCTCGCGCGTCTGCTCGAGCGTGAAGCCGAGACCGAGCAGCAGCGTTTCGGCGCGCGCGGGCGCCGTGTAGCCGTCGGCATCGGCGAAGGCGGCGTGGGCTTCCGCTTCGGCCGCGCCGTCATGCGCGGCGGACGCGGCCACGATGCGCGCCTCGATCGCACGCAGATGCGTGTCGCCGTCGAGCGTGTAGTCGAGTGCGCTGCGATCCACGGCGGGCGTTTCCTGCGCGACGTGCGCGATGCGCCACGACGGCGGCATCGAGAAATCGCCGCCGTCCGCGTGCAATTCGCCGCGCAGCACGGAAAAGAGCGTCGACTTGCCCGCGCCGTTTGCGCCGACGAGACCGGCCTTCTCGCCCGGATTGAGCGTGAAGCTCGTGTCTTCGAAAAGCGGCTTGGTGCCGCGGGACAGGCTGAACTGGTTGAAGCGGATCACGTCGGAATGGCGGCGAAAAGGGCGCGGCTTTGAGGGAAAGCGCTATTTTAGACCGGACCGATTGCGCGGCAGGGGGCGGCCGTTCGGCTAATGGCGGGCGAACGCGCGACGGGTTAGCATCGCGTGACTTTCATCGAATTTTTCCGGAGCACGCCATGAGCACAGCCAGCGAAGGCATCTACGGCTTCTCGGCCGAAACACTCGACGGCGCGACCGTCAGCCTCGACAAGTACCGCGGCAAGGTTCTGCTCATCGTGAATACGGCGAGCGAATGCGGATTCACACCGCAGTACAAGGGTTTGCAGGAGGTTTATCGACAGTACGCGGCGCGCGGTTTCGAGGTGCTCGGCTTTCCGTGCAACCAGTTCGGCAAGCAGGAACCGGGCGATGCCGGGCAAATCGGCGCTTTCTGCGAGCAAAACTACGGCGTCACGTTTCCGATGTTCGCGAAGATCGAGGTGAACGGCTCCAACGCGCATCCGCTCTACAAGTATCTGAAGGACAAGGAACCGGGCCTGCTCGGCATCGAAGCGATCAAGTGGAATTTCACGAAGTTTCTCGTCGATCGCAGTGGCAAGGTCATCAAGCGCTATGCGCCGCAGACCAAGCCGGAATCGATCACCGACGACATCGAAAAGCTGCTCTGACGCCGCTCAGAGAATCGGCGAGAAAAGCCGCGCGACGTGCATCGCCATGCGCCGCCAGAAGGCCTTGCCGCGATAGTCATTGGCGTCGATCTCGAACGAATGCGCGAAGTCGGCGAGCAGCATGGTTTCCACTTCGCTAGCGAACGCGCGATCGACGGTCAGCACCGTGATCTCGAAGTTCAGGCGAAACGAGCGATTGTCGAGATTCGCGCTGCCGATCGACGCGGCGATGCCGTCGACGAGCACGACCTTCTGATGCAGAAATCCCGGCTTGTAGCGGAAGATGCGAACGCCCGCCTGCACGAGGTCGTACGCATAAAGCCGTGACGCCGCGAACACCACGCGATGATCGCGCCGGCTCGGAATCAGGATGCGTACGTCGACGCCACGCATCACGGCGAGCCGCAGCGCCGAGAACACGGCTTCGTCGGGAATCAGATAGGGCGATGTGATCCAGATGCGCTCGCGCGCCGCGTTGATCGCCTCGACAAAGAAAAGCGAACAGGTTTCCTGTTTGTCCGCCGGGCCGCTCGACAGCACCATGCAGTGCATGTTCTCGCCGGAATGCGGCGCGGGGCCGAGTTCCGGCAGGCGTTGCGTCGCCCAGTACCAGTCTTCGGTGAACACGAACTGAATGCTCGCGACCGCCGGGCCGCGCACTTCGATATGCGTGTCGCGCCACGGCGAAAGCCGCGGATTGCCGCCGAGATATTCGACGCCCACGTTGTGCCCGCCGACGAACGCGCATTTGCCGTCCACCACGACGATCTTCCGATGATTGCGGAAGTTGATCTGGAAACGGTGCACGAACTTGCGGGTGGCCGCGAACGGATGCGCCTCGACGCCGCCCGCCCGCAGCGCATTGACGTAGCGATGCGGCAGGTCGAAGCTGCCGATACTGTCATAGAGGAAGTACACGCGCACGCCGGCCTGAGCTTTCTTGATGAGCGCGTCCTTGAGCATTTCGCCGAGCGCATCGGCGCGCACGATGAAGAATTGCACGACCACATAGCGTTCGGCGCCGGCGATCGCTTCGAGAATCGCGGCGAACGTCGCGTCGCCGTTGATGAGCACGCGGGCCGAGTTGCCGCGCAAGAACGGCATGCCGGACAGGCGCTGCAGCGTGCGGATCGTCGGATTGCCGAGATAAGCGGCAGGCCCCGGCGCGATTTCGCCGCGCGCGCCGGTGGAATCGACGAGCGGAGCGGCTTCGGGCGCATCGCTGCGGGCGCCGGAATCCCATTCGGCAGGCTTCGAACGGCTGCGCAGGATCTCGATTTCCAGCCGCCGTTCGTCGATATAGCCGGCGAACTTGCTGCGGCCGAGGAAGAGATACGGGATCAGCGTGAAGTAGGGCATCGCGACGAGCGACACGGCCCACGCGACCGCGCCTTGCGACGTGCGTGTGTTGATGACGGCATGGATCGCGGCGATCACGCCGAGCACATGCGCGGCCATCACGAGCGTGCCGAGGTGAAGCCAGTCGGATGCTTGCATAGACGCGGGAAGGAGCTAAGGGCTTGGCTAATGGCGATTTGCCATATTACCCAACCCTTCCACGCGAAGTGTCAGCGATCGTTGCAGCGCTTGCGCCGCCGCAACGACCGCTCACGGAGAAGCGGACGCTCAGGCCGGAAGGTCGGCGGCCTGGATGAGGAACACGTTGTCATCGCCGGCGCTCGTCGAGAGCCAGACGAGATCGAGGCCGCCGAGCGCGGCTTCCACATTCGGGCGCTCATTGCCGATCTCGACGACGAGCACGCCGTCCTCGGTCAGCCACTTGCCCGCCTCGCGCACGATGCGCCGTACCACGTCCATGCCGTCCGCGCCGCCCGCGAGCGCGAGCTCGGGTTCGTGGCGGTACTCTGCCGGCAGCGCCTGCATCGCGTCCGCGTTGACGTACGGCGGATTCGTGATGATGACCTCGTAGCGCGCCTCGGGAAGCGGCGCGTACAGGTCGCCTTCGTAGAGGCTCACGCGCTCTTCCAGACCGTAATCGTCCACATTGCGGCGCGCGACCGCGAGCGCATCGGCGGAAATGTCGACGGCGTCGACATCGGCGTTTTCGAAGGCCTGCGCCGCGAGAATCGCGAGGCAGCCCGAGCCGGTGCACAGTTCGAGCACGCGCGTGACCTGATCCGGATCGGCCACATACGGCTGCAAGCCGTCCTGCAGCAACTCGCCGATGAACGAGCGCGGCACGATCACGCGTTCATCGACGTAAAAGCGGCGGCCGTGCATCCACGCTTCCTGCGTGATGTACGCGGCGGGAATGCGTTCCTTCGCGCGGCGCTCGATGACTTTCATGACCGCGTCGATCTCGTGGTCGAGCAGGCGCGCGTCGAGGAACGGGTCGAGCGTGTCGAGCGGCAGATGCAGCGTATGCAGGATCAGATACGCGGCTTCGTCGTAGGCATTGGACGAGCCGTGGCCGAAGGACAAGCCCGCTTCGGTGAAACGCGAGACGCCGAAGCGCAGCAGGTCGCGCACGGTGGTGAAGGGCAGCGCCATCGAAGGCTCCTTTTTATTGTCGGATTTGAATTAGGCGATCAGTGCTTCGAGCACGCGGCGGTACACGTTCTTCAACGGTTCGATGAAGCGCACTTCGACATGCTCGTCGATCTTGTGGATCGTGCCGTTCGGCGGGCCGAATTCGACGACCTGATCGCAGATTTGCGCGATGAAGCGTCCGTCGGACGTGCCGCCCGTGGTAGACAGCTCGGTGCGCACGCCGGTTTCATCGGCGATGGCTTTTTCGAGCGCGTCGGACAGCGCACCGCGCGGGGTGAGAAACGGCAGGCCGCTCACGATCCACTGCAGGTCGTATTCGAGGCCGTGCTTGTCAAGGATCGCGTGGACGCGGCTTTGCAGGCTCTCGACCGTGCTCGCGGTCGAGAAGCGGAAGTTGAACATCAGGTCGGCATGACCGGGAATGATGTTGGTCGCGCCGGTGCCCGAATGCAGGTTCGACACTTGCCAGGTTGTCGGCGGGAAATATTCGTTGCCGTCGTCCCATTTTTCGGCGACGAGCTCGGCGAGCGCGGGCGCGAGCAGATGCACCGGATTCTTCGCGAGATGCGGATACGCGATATGCCCCTGCACGCCCTTGACGACGAGCTTGCCCGTCATCGAGCCGCGCCGGCCGTTCTTGACCATGTCGCCGAGCGTGGCGTTCGAAGTCGGCTCGCCGACGATGCAGTAATCGAGCCGCGTGCCGCGCGCCTTCAGCGCTTCAACGACCTTGATCGTGCCGTCGGTCGCGGGGCCTTCTTCATCGCTCGTGATGAGAAACGCGAGCGTACCGCGATGTTCCGGATGCTGCGCGACGAATTCCTCGCTCGACACGACGAACGCCGCGAGCGACGCCTTCATGTCCGCCGCGCCGCGACCGTAGAGTTTGCCGTCGCGATGCGTCGGGGTGAAGGGCGGCGAGCTCCACTGTTCGAGCGGGCCGGTCGGCACGACGTCGGTATGGCCGGCGAAGGCGAGCAGCTTGCCGCTTGCGTCCGTGCCGCGCCTGACGGCCCACAGGTTCGTGACGCCGCCCGATTCGATCGTTTCGCATTCGAAGCCGATCGCCGCGAGCCGCTCGATCATGAGCGCCTGGCAAGCCTTGTCGTCGGGCGTGACGGATGCGCGTTCGATCAGCGCTTCGGTAAGGGAAAGGGTGCCGGACATGGTTCTTTTTCCACAGCGATAAAAAATGCCGGCGCGCGGGCCGGCACTCGTAGCAAGCTCGCGATGACCGTCGGATTCACAGTCATCGCGTCGGCTCAGGCAAAGAGCGTTTCGTACTGCTCGGCGGAAAATCCGAGCGTCTTCACGCGCCCGTTCACCACCACGACCGGCCGCTTGATGATCGACGGCTTGTGGATCATCAGCGCGATCGCGCCGTTGGTCGTGTCGGCTTCGGCCTTGTGCACGTCCGACAGGCCGCGCCACGTCGTGCCGCGCTTGTTGATGAGCTGATCGAGCGATACGTCCTTCAGCCAGTCCTGAACCAGCTTCTCGTTCACGCCGGCTTTCTTGAAGTCGTGAAACTCGAACGGCACGCCGTGCTCTTCCAGCCACACGCGCGCCTTCTTCACCGTGTCGCAGTTCGGAATGCCGTAGACGACAGTCGTCGGGGTGGATCCGCGTGCCAAAATCAGTCGCCTCGCAGCAGTTCGTTCAGGCCGACTTTCGCGCGCGTCTTGGCGTCGACCTTCTTCACGATGACCGCGCAGTACAGGCTGTGCGAGCCGTCCTTCGACGGCAGGTTGCCCGCGACGACGACCGAGCCCGCCGGAATGCGGCCGTACGTGACTTCGCCGGTTTCGCGATCGTAGATCTTCGTCGACTGGCCGAGATACACGCCCATCGAGATGACGGAATTCTCTTCGACGATCACGCCTTCCACGACCTCCGAACGCGCGCCGATGAAGCAGTTGTCCTCGATGATGACCGGGTTCGCCTGCAGCGGCTCCAGCACGCCGCCGATGCCCACGCCGCCCGACAGGTGCACGTTCTTGCCGATCTGCGCGCACGAGCCGACGGTCGCCCACGTATCGACCATCGTGCCTTCGTCGACATATGCGCCGATGTTGGTGTAAGACGGCATCAGCACGACGTTCTTCGCGATGAACGAGCCGCGGCGCGCGATGGCCGGCGGCACGACGCGGAAACCGCCCGCCGCGAAGTCTTCGGCCGTGTAGTTCGCGAACTTCGAGGGCACCTTGTCGTAGAACTGCGTGTAGTTGTAAGACCCGCCACCGGCAGGCATCGGCGCGTTGTCTTCCAGTCGGAACGACAGCAGCACGGCCTTCTTGAGCCACTGATTCACGACCCAGTCGCCATCGCGCTTTTCGGCGACGCGCATCTGGCCTTTGTCGAGCTGCTCGATCGCATGCGCGACGGCTTCGCGGACTTCGGCGGGCGCGGCCTTGGGCGACAGCTCGGCGCGGTTTTCCCAGGCGGTATCGATGATGCTCTGAAGTTGTTGCGACATAGTTGGTATCAAGGATGGGTAGTTGGGCCGGCTACGTTTCAGAACCGTTTGTCAGGAACTGAGCGTGCGGCAGAATTCGACGATGCGGCGAGCGCCTTCGACACATTCCCCGGTTTCAGCGACGAGCGCGATGCGCACGAAACCTTCGCCGGGATTCGTGCCGTGCGCCGTGCGAGCGAGAAAGGAGCCCGGCAGAACCGTCACATTATAGTCGGCGTAAAGGCGTGCAGCGAACTGGGTATCGGTGAGCCCGGTGCCCGAAACGTTCGCCCAGAGGTAGAACGCGGCGTCGGGCAAACGCACGTCGAGGACGTCCGCGAGCATCGGCGTGACCGTCTGGAATTTTTTCAGATACTGCGCGCGGTTGTCGCGCACGTGCGTTTCATCCTGCCACGCGACGATGCTCGCGCGCTGAAACACCGTCGACAGCGCCGCGCCGTGATACGTGCGATAGAGCAGGAAGTCCTTCAGGATCGACGCATCGCCCGCGACGAAGCCCGAACGCATGCCCGGCACGTTCGAGCGCTTGGACAGGCTCGACAGCATCACGAGACGGTCGAAGTTGCGATTGAGCAGCCGCGCGGCTTCGAGGCCGCCGAGCGGCGGATTGCTTTCGTCGAAATAGATCTCCGAATAACACTCGTCCGATGCGATCACGAAGCCGTGCCTGTCCGACAGCGCGAAGAGTTCGCGCCAGTTTTCGAGCGTGAGCACGGCGCCCGTCGGGTTGCCCGGCGAGCAGACGTAGAGCAGTTGCGTGCGCGCCCAGATCTCTTCGGGCACCGCCGAGTAATCGCACGCGAAGTTGCGCGCCGGATCGCTGTTGACGAAGTACGGCTCGGCGCCCGCGAGCAGGGCCGCGCCTTCGTAGATTTGATAGAACGGGTTCGGACAGAGTACGATGGGCGGTTCTGCGGCCTTGTTCGTGCGGCTGTCGATCACGGTCTGCGCGAGCGCGAAAAGCGCCTCGCGCGAGCCGGAGACAGGCAGCACTTCGGTTGCCGGATCGATCGATTCGAGGCCGTAACGCTGCATCACCCATGCCGCGATCGCGCGGCGCAACGGCTCGCTGCCGAGCGTCGCCGGGTAGCTCGCGAGGCCGTCGAGCGAATCGATCACCGCATCGCGGATCAGCGCGGGCGTCGGATGCTTCGGCTCGCCGATGCCGAAGCTGATCGGCGTGAATCCCGCGCGCGGCTCGATGCCCTTGAAGAGCAGACGAAGCTTTTCGAATGGATAAGACTGAAGTTTCTCGAGAAGTGGATTCACGGCGTGACCGGTAAGCAGTGAGCGATGCGCGCGAGGCGAGAAGCGCCTGCGAGCGCGGCAATCGGAAGAATCGAACGGACGTGAAACGAACTCACGATTATAGCGCGTGGCGTCGCGCCGGAAACGGCGGGCGGCGCGCGCCACGAAGGACGAAAACACGAGTGATGCCGGACGCAATGCAAGGACCATCTCGATGACGAGCAGCGTGCGCAACGCATGGCCGACGCTCGCAATCATGCTCGGCGCGTCGGTGTGGGGCCTTGTCTGGTATCCAATGCGGATGCTTGCCGCCATGGGCCTCTCCGGCACGGCCGCGAGCGCGACGACGAGCGCCGCCGCGTGCGTCTTCGTGCTCGTCGCGAAACGCCGCTCGATCAGTACGCTGTCGTGGCACTGGCTGCTCGTCGGGCTCGGCGTGGCCGCGGGCGTGACCAATATCGGTTTCGTGTGGGGCGCGATCCACGGTCAGGTGATGCGCGTGCTGCTGCTCTTCTATCTGACGCCCGCGTGGACCGCGATCTTCGCGCACTTCATCCTGAAAGAGCGTCTCACGCGCGCCGACGCCGCGCTCTCGCTCCTCTCGCTCGCGGGCGCGGTCACCATGCTCTGGTCGCCCGAACTCGGCATGCCGCTGCCGGCCGATCTCGCCGAATGGTCGGGTCTGACGGGCGGCATGGGCTTCGCGATGAGCAACGTGCTCGTCGTGAAAGTCACCCGTACGCTGCCCGCGATGAAGCCCGAGATGCGCACGGCGGTGATCTTCGGCGGCGCGGCGCTCATCGCGTCCATCGTCACGCTGTTCGAGCCGATGCCCGCGCCGCCCGCAGCCGCTCTCTTGCCGACCGTGAGCCTGATCGTGATCGGGCTGGGCGTCGTGCTCGCCGGCAACAACATGATCGTGCAACTCGGCCTCGCGCGCGTGCCGGCCAATCGTGCGTCGATCATCATGCTGTTCGAACTCGTCGTCACGGCGCTGTCGGCGTGGCTCTTCGCAGGCGAAGTCCCCGGCGCGCGAGAATGGGCGGGCGGCGCGTGCATCGTCGTTGCATGCGTGCTGTCGGCGTGGGTGCATCGGCCGCGGGCAGCGCGCTCGCCTTCGTCCGCCGCGTCCGACATCGCGATAGAAGTGCCGGAAAGCAAAAAGAAATCGACTCGCGCGATGGTATGATGGAGTCCGCTTTCGCCGGGCCAGTTGATGGTGCTTCACTGCCGCGCGGCCGGGAAACGACGGGCCGCGCTGCGGCCTGTCTGCCATATATCCTCCGTCACTCATTCAAAACAGCGATATCGCCGTGCGTCTGACCTCGATAAAACTCGCTGGCTTCAAGTCCTTCGTCGATCCCACGCATTTCCAGGTCCCCGGCCAACTGGTCGGCGTCGTCGGGCCGAACGGCTGTGGCAAGTCCAATATCATCGATGCCGTGCGCTGGGTGCTCGGCGAATCGCGCGCCTCCGAGTTGCGCGGCGAATCGATGCAGGACGTGATCTTCAACGGATCGACGGCGCGCAAACCCGGCAGCCGGGCTAGCGTCGAACTCATTTTCGATAACGGCGACGGCCGCGCCGCCGGTCAATGGAGCGCCTACGGCGAAATCGCCGTGAAGCGCGTGCTCACGCGCGACGGCACTTCCAGCTACTACATCAACAACCTGCCCGCGCGCCGTCGCGACATCCAGGACATCTTCCTCGGCACGGGTCTCGGCCCGCGCGCCTACGCGATCATCGGGCAGGGCATGATCGCGCGCATCATCGAGGCGAAGCCCGAAGAGCTGCGGGTGTTCCTCGAAGAAGCCGCGGGCGTGTCGAAGTACAAGGAGCGCCGCCGCGAGACGGAGAACCGTCTGCATGACACGCGCGAGAACCTGACGCGCGTCGAAGACATCATCCGCGAGCTGTCGACGAACCTCGAAAAGCTCGAAGCGCAGGCGGTCGTCGCGACGAAGTACAAGGAACTGCAGGCCGAAGGCGAAGAGAAGCAACGCCTTCTGTGGCTCTTGCGCAAGAAGGAAGCGGGCAACGAAGCCGAGCGTCAGCAGCGCGCCATTCGCGAGGCCCAGGTCGAGCTCGAAGCGCAGACGGCGCGTCTGCGTGAAGTCGAAGCGCAACTGGAAACGCTGCGCGTCGCGCACTACAGCGCGAGCGACGCGATGCAAGGCGCGCAAGGCTCGCTCTACGAAGCCAATGCCGAAGTGAGCAGGCTCGAAGCGGAGATCCGCTTTATCGTCGAGTCGCGCAATCGCGTGCAGGCGCAGATCGCCGCGCTCACCGCGCAGCGCGAGCAATGGCAGGTGCAGGCGCAAAAGGCGCGCGACGAAATCGATACCGCGACCGAAGCGCTCGCCGAAGGCGAAGAAAAGGCCGCGATCGCGCAGGAAAATGCCGCCGCGAAACACGACGCGCTCCCCGCGCTCGAAGCGCGCTGGCGCGACGCGCAAGCGCAATTGAACGAAGAACGCGCGGGCATCGCGCGCGCGGAACAGGCGCTCAAGCTCGAAGCGGCGCATCAGCGCAACGCGGATCAGCAGCTTCAGCAATTGCAGCAGCGTCAGGAGCGTCTGAAGAGCGAGGCGAGCGGTCTGGACGCGCCCGACGAAGCGCATCTCGAAGAGTTGCGCATGCAGCTCGCGGAAAACGAAGAGATTCTCGCCGAAGCACAAGCGCGTCTCGCCGATGCGCAGGAAACCGTGCCGCGTCTGGACGCCGAGCGCCGCGCCGCGCAGGAACGCGTGCAGAAGGAAAGCGCGCAGATCCATCAGCTCGAAGCGCGCCTCGCCGCGTTGAAGCAGCTTCAGGAAAGCGTGCAGACGGAAGGCAAGATCCAGCCGTGGCTCGACAAGCACGAGCTCGGCGCGCTGCCGCGTCTGTGGAAGAAGCTGCACGTCGAGACCGGCTGGGAAGCGGCGCTCGAATCCGTGCTGCGCGAGCGTCTCGCCGCGCTGGAAGTATCGAATCTGGATTGGGTCAAGGCGTTCGCCACGGATGCGCCGCCCGCCAAGCTCGCGTTCTACTCGCCGCCCGTCGCGGGCAAGCCGGTCGACGCGCCGCAAGGCTTGCGCTCGCTGCTGTCGCTCGTGCGCATCGACGATCCGGGCCTGCGCGCCGTGCTCAACGAATGGCTCGCCACGACTTTCGTCGCCGACGATCTCGCGCAGGCGCTCGCTTCGCGCAATCAGTTGCCGGATGGCGCCGCGTTCGTCGTGAAGGCGGGGCATATCGTGACGCGCGTGGGCGTGCAGCTTTACGCGTCGGATTCCGAGCAGTCGGGCATGCTCGCGCGTGCGCAGGAAATCGAGAATCTGACGAAGCAGGTGCGCGCGCAGGCTTTGCTGTCCGATGAAGCCAAGGCCAACGCCGTGCGTGCCGATGCCGCCCACACGCAAGGCTCGCAGACGCTCGCGGAAGCGCGCGCCGCCGCTGAACGCGCGACGCAGCGCGTGCACGCGTTGCAGATGGACGTGCTCAAGCTCACGCAGGCGCACGAACGCTATACGCAGCGCAACACGCAGATCGGCGAGGAGCTCGAAGAGATCGCCGCGCAGGTCGACGAGCAGCGTGCCTTGCGCGCCGAATCGGAAGCCGCGTTCGAACGTCACGATGGCGAAATCGCGCAATTGCAGGCGCGTTTCGAAGACAACCAGCTTGCGTTCGAGTCGCTCGACGAGGAACTCACGAACGCGCGCCACGAACTGCGCGAACTGGAACGCGCCGCGAGCGATGCCAGCTTCGCCGTGCGCGGCCTCGCCGCGAAGATCGACGAATACAAGCGCAATATCGAGACGGCGCACGATCAGAGCGAGCGCATCGCGGGCACGCTGGAAGACGCGCGCGCCGAACTCGAAACCATCAACGAACAGACCGCGCAGACCGGCCTGCAGGACGCGCTCGAAGTGCGCGCGGCGCGCGAGGAAGCGCTGCATGCGGCGCGCGTCGAACTGGACGATCTGACCGCGCGTCTGCGTCAGGCCGACGAGCAGCGCCTCATGGCCGAACGTTCGCTGCAGCCGCTGCGCGACAAGATCAACGAGTTGCAACTGAAGGAGCAGGCGGCGCGCATCAGCGGCGAGCAGTTCGTCGAGCAGTTGCAGGCAGCCGGGGTCGATGAAGCCGAGCTCGCAGAAAAGCTCACGCCGGACATGAAGCCGTCGTATCTGCAGGGCGAAGTCACGCGGCTGAACAACGCGATCAACGCGCTCGGCCCGGTCAACATGGCCGCGCTCGAGGAACTCGCCGCAGCGACCGAGCGCAAGCATTTCCTCGACGCGCAGTCCGCGGATCTGAACGACGCCATCGGCACGCTGGAAGACGCGATCCAGAAGATCGATCAGGAAACGCGCGCGCTGCTGCAAGGCACCTTCGATGAAGTGAACCGTCACTTCGGCGAACTGTTCCCGCGCCTTTTCGGCGGCGGTCAGGCGAAGCTCATCATGACCGGCGATGAAATCCTCGACGCCGGCGTGCAGGTCATGGCGCAGCCGCCCGGCAAGAAGAATTCGACGATTCACCTGCTTTCGGGCGGCGAAAAGGCGCTGACCGCGACCGCGCTCGTGTTCGCGATGTTCCAGTTGAACCCTGCGCCGTTCTGTCTGCTCGACGAAGTCGACGCGCCGCTCGACGACGCCAACACCGAGCGCTTCGCGAACCTCGTGCGCGCGATGTCGGCCAAGACGCAGTTCCTGTTCATCTCGCACAACAAGATCGCGATGGAAATGGCGCAGCAACTGATCGGCGTGACGATGCAGGAGCAGGGCGTGTCGCGCATCGTCGCGGTGGACATGGAAGCGGCGGCGGGCTTCGCGCAGAACGGCTGAAGCATCGCGCTCGCGAGAGTTTGATTGAGTGAAAGGGCCGGACGAGGTTTCCGGCAGCGTGCGTCAAGGCGCGGAGTGGCGCGCATCGGCCAGGCGGCGGCGAGAAGCCGGAACGCGGCGATGCGCGCGACAGATCGCGCGGCGCTTCGTAACTTAAAAGAATGATGGAGCCTGCATGGACGAGTTGACACTCGGTTTGATTGGAGCCGGAGCCGTGGTGGTGGGCGGCGTGGTGGTGTACAACGCGTGGCAGAGCGCGAAGGTGCGTCGCAAGATGCCGCGTCCGATGCCGGACGAAGCGGCGGATGCGCTTGCGCGCCAGGAAGCGGACGACGAGCAGCCGTTCATCGAGCCCGTGCGTCAGTCGCGGCGCGAGCCCGTAGCGGGCGGCGCCGATGGCGCCGATGCCGAACCGCGCGATACGCGTGTCGAGCCGAGCTTCGGCACGGCGAACGAGTCGACGGCGGCGGCTCCCGTCGCGCCTGCCGATACCGCCGTCGATCTCCAGGCCGAGGCGACGTCCGCCAATGGCGCGTCCGAGGAAGCGCCAAGTGCCACCGAAGACGAGCGCACCGAACCGGTGATGCCCGCCGCGACGACGATTTCGCAGGCGCCGCCGGCGGTCGTCGATCGCCGCATCGATTGTGTCGTGCCGATTCGCCTCGCCGCGCCGGTTGCGGGCGATCGCGTGATTCCGCTTGCGCAGCGCCTGCGCCGCGCGGGCACGAAGCCCGTGACGATCGAAGGCAAGGCCGAAGGCGACAGCGCGTGGGAGTTGCCGCGAAACGGCGTGCGCTACGAGGAGTTGCGCGCGGCCGCCCAGCTCGCGAACCGCAGCGGCCCGCTCAACGAACTCGAATTCTCGGAGTTCGTGACCGGCGTGCAGCGGCTTGCCGACGCCATCGACGGCGCGCCCGAATTCCCCGACATGATGGAAACCGTCGGCATGGCGCGCGAGCTGGACGCGTTTGCCGCGCAATGCGACGCGCAGCTCTCGATCAACATCCTCTCCGACGGCGCGCCGTGGTCCGCGAACTACGTGCAGGCGGTGGCGTCGCAAGACGGCCTTTTGCTCTCGCGCGACGGCACACGCTTCGTCAAACTCGACGCGAAGCAGAATCCGGTCTTCATGCTCCAGTTCGGCGACACGAACTTCCTGCGCGACGACCTCACCTACAAGGGCGGCCAGATGATCACGCTGGTGCTCGACGTGCCCGTCGCCGACGAAGACATCCTGCCGTTCCGCCTGATGTGCGATTACGCGAAGTCGCTGTCGGAGCGTATCGGCGCGCGTGTCGTCGACGACCAGCGCCGGCCCTTGCCGGAGTCCGCGCTGCTCGCCATCGAGAAGCAGTTGATGACGCTCTACGCGAAGCTGGAGCAGGCGGGCATTCCGGCCGGCTCGCCCGCGACGCGGCGTCTTTTCAGCCAGTAACTTTTTGCTGCGCGCAGTCGGCAAGGCGCTTGCTTGCCAGGAGAATCGCGCCCCAGCCGGGGCGCTTTTCTTTGCGTGCGCGCCGCCGCACCGACGCCCGCACTTAGGCCGTTTGGCCGAGGCCACGATTTACCGATCTTCTGAGACAATCGAACGGTCGGTTGACTGACTTACCTACTTTCTCGAAGCCGCATGTCCGCAAAATCAAAAGCCGAATCCGCCGCGACCGCGAAGTCGGGCGCCGCCGTGCCCAGCGCCGCTCGTCCGGCCGAGCGCGCGGCGTGGCTGCGTTCGGAACTGGAACGCGCGAACTACGCGTATTACGTACTGGATCAGCCGGATCTGCCCGACGCCGAGTACGACACGCTCTTCAAGGAACTTCAGGGCATCGAGACCGAGCATCCGGATCTGATCACGCCGGATTCGCCGACGCAGCGCGTGGGCGGCGAAGTCGCCGAAGGATTCACGCCGGTCGTCCATGACGTGCCGATGCTTTCGCTCAACAACGGCTTCGCGGACGAGGACATCGCCGCATTCGACAAGCGCGTGTCCGACGCGCTGGGCCACGCGAGCGTCGAATATGCGTGCGAGCTCAAGTTCGATGGTCTCGCCATTTCCCTGCGTTACGAGGACGGCCATTTCGTGCAGGCCGCGACGCGCGGCGACGGCGCGACGGGCGAGGACGTGACGGCGAACGTACGCACCATCCGCTCGGTTCCGCTCACGCTGAAGGGCAAGAACGTGCCGAAACGGCTCGACGTGCGCGGCGAAGTGCTGATGTTCAAGCGCGATTTCGAGCGCCTGAATGCGCGTCAGCGCGAAGCGGGCCAGCGCGAGTTCGCGAATCCGCGCAACGCGGCGGCGGGCGGCTTGCGTCAGCTCGATCCGAAGATGACCGCGCAGCGTTCGCTGTCGTTCTTCGCTTATGGCATTGGCGTGCTCGAAGGCGCGGAGATGCCCGCGACGCACGCCGCGTTGCTCGACTGGTACAAGGAAATGGGCTTGCCGGTGAATGCGGAGCGCGCCGTGGTCGAAGGCGCCGACGGTTTGCTCGCCTTCTTCCACCGGATCGGCGAGAAGCGCGAGAAGCTGCCGTACGACATCGACGGCGTCGTCTACAAGGTCGACCGCCGCGACGAGCAGGATAAGCTCGGCTTCGTGTCGCGCGCGCCGCGTTTCGCGCTCGCGCACAAATTCCCGGCGCAGGAAGCGCTGACGCAACTGCTCGCCATCGACGTGCAGGTCGGTCGAACGGGCGCGATCACGCCGGTCGCGCGTCTCGCGCCGGTGTTCGTCGGCGGTGCGACGGTCACGAACGCGACGTTGCACAACGAGGACGAAGTGCGGCGCAAGGACATCCGCATCGGCGATACGGTCACGGTGCGCCGCGCGGGCGACGTGATCCCCGAAGTCGTCGGCGCCATTCTTGAGCGCCGTCCCGCCGACGCGCGCGAATTCGTCATGCCGACGGAGTGCCCCGTCTGCGGCTCGAAGATCGAGCGCCTGCCGGACGAGGCGATCGCGCGCTGCACGGGCGGGTTGTTCTGTCCCGCTCAGCGCAAGCAGGCACTGTGGCACTTCGCGCAGCGCCGCGCGCTCGATATCGACGGGCTAGGTGAGAAGATCATCGATCAACTCGTCGAGCAGAATCTCGTGCGTACGCCCGCGGATCTGTTTAATCTCGGCTTTTCGACGCTCGCGGCGCTCGACCGTTTCGCCGACAAATCCGCGCAGAACCTGATCGATTCGCTCGAAAAAGCGAGGAAGACGACGCTCGCGCGCTTCATCTATGCGCTCGGCATCCGGCACGTGGGCGAATCGACGGCGAAGGATCTCGCGAAGCATTTCGGCTCGCTCGATCCGATCATGGCTGCTTCGGTCGAAGAGCTGCTCGAAGTCAACGATGTCGGGCCGATCGTCGCCGAGGCCATCCACAATTTCTTCAGCGAAGAACACAACAAGCATGTGATCGAGCAGTTGCGCGTCAAGGTGTCGTGGCCGGAAGGGCCGCCCGCGCCGAAAGCGCCGCAGGGCGTGCTGGCCGGCAAGACCGTCGTGCTGACGGGCACGCTGCCCACGCTATCGCGCGAGGAAGCGAAGGAAATGCTGGAGTCGGCGGGTGCGAAGGTTGCCGGTTCCGTATCGAAAAAGACCGACTACGTCGTGGCGGGCGCGGAAGCGGGCAGCAAGCTCGCCAAGGCGGAGGAACTCGGGGTTCCTGTTCTCGACGAAGAGGCCATGCGTAAGCTTTTGGAAGGAGTCACTCCATGATTCGCGAAATCCTGAAGATGGGCGATCCGCGGCTTTTGCGTATCGCGCAGCCGGTCGAGCATTTCGACACGCCCGAACTGCACGCGCTCGTGCAGGATATGTTCGATACGATGCGCGACGCCAACGGCGCGGGGCTGGCCGCGCCGCAGATCGGCGTCGATCTGCAGGTGGTGATCTTCGGCTTCGGGCAGAACGAGCGTTATCCGGACGCGCCGTCGGTGCCGGAGACGGTGCTCATCAATCCGATCATCACGCCGAACGGACACGACATGGAGGAGGGTTGGGAAGGCTGTCTGTCCGTGCCGGGTTTGCGCGGCGCGGTGCAGCGTTTCTCGATGATCCGCTATCAGGGTTTCGATCAGTACGGCAAAGCCATCGAACGGCTCGCGGAGGGCTTTCACGCGCGCGTCGTGCAGCACGAGTGCGACCATTTGATCGGCAAGCTCTATCCGATGCGTATCACCGACTTTTCGAAGTTCGGCTTCACCGAAGTGCTGTTTCCGGGTCTCGATCCCGCGCGCGACGACTGACGCCGCGCGGTTGGAATCGCAACGAATCAGCCTGAATACGGAGAGCCGCTTTCGCGAGAAGCGGCTTTTTCTTTACGCCAACGTTTTCGGATTGCCGCTGACGTCGGGTTGACGAAACAGCGCGACATGCTCCGGATTCGCGGATGCCTGCAGGCGTCCGTCGGGCAGACGGGCGATCACCATTTCACCCACGCCGGGGCTCGTCACGACGACTTCGTCGCGCAGGGCGAGGAGGGCTTCGAGCCGTCGCCGGCCACTCACGATCTCCAGACCGGTTCCCGTCTCACGAACGATGATTTCAACTGACATGGCGATTCTCCATCAATGCCGTTCAATGCTGCTGATCCTGCTGTCTGGTTTATCGGATCGATGACTTATTTTCTTTAGCCAAAAAGCCGCCAAAAATGAAACGGCACGACCGGAATTGCGTCGTGCCGTTTTTTCTGCTGGAACGTCGCATTTTTGCGACGCAATACGGCGCCGCGCGAACGTTCGATCGACGTGCGCGCGAACTGCTCGGTTTGCTCAGAAAGTCTCGTTCGGGCCGAGATAGCGCCACTGGCCGGGGGGCAGCGCGCCGAGCGTCACGTGGCCCATGCGAATGCGCTTCAGACCGACCACTTCCAGTCCGACGAGCTCGCACATGCGGCGGATCTGCCGCTTCTTGCCTTCGCGGAGCACGAAGCGCAGTTGTTCGCCGTTTTGCCAGCTCACCTGCGCGGTCTTGAGCGGCACGCCGTCGAGTTCGAGGCCGTGACGCAGGAGCGCGAGTTTTTCGGCGGGGAAATGCTGATCGACGTCGACCGTATGCTCGCCGAAGCGCACGCGCACGAGGTATTCCTTGTCGACTTCCGAGTGGCCGCCGATCAGTTGTTTCGCGATGCGGCCGTCCTGCGTGAGCACGAGAAGTCCCGTCGAGTCGATGTCCAGGCGGCCCGCCGGCGCGAGCGTGCGCAGATGGCTCGGCGCGAAGCGCACACCCGAGTGGTCCTCGTTCCAGTGATTGGCCGGGTTGATGAGCGTGACCGCGGGCTCGTAGCCGTCTTCCGCCTGACCCGAGACGTAGCCGACCGGCTTGTGCAGCAGGATCGTGACGAGGCGCGCTTGCGCGGAATGCGCCGCGGGCAGGATTTCGATGTTCTGCGTCGGACGGATGCGCGTGCCGAGCGTGTCGATGACCTCGCCGTCGACGAGCACCCAGCCTTTCTCGATCCATTCGTCGGCTTCACGGCGCGAGCAGAGGCCGAGCTCCGACATCACTTTCGACAGGCGCACGAGGCCGTCGTGGTGATCGCGATGCTTCGGCGCGGACTCGGGGACGGGCGCGGCGGGCTTCGTCGCAGGTTTCGCCGCTGGCTTGCGCGTATCGCCGCGATCGTCGCGTCTGGCGTACGGACGGTCGTTCTCATCGCGGCGTGCGGGACGCGCTCCGGGCGCGCGATCGTCGCGTGACTTGCGCGGATCGCGTTCGTTGAAAGCGGGACGCGAATCGTCGCCGCGCGGTTTGAAGGGACGACGTTCATCGGCGCCCGATGCGCGTTCGCCACGCGGCGGCCTGTCGTCGAACGACTTGCGCGGACCACGTTCACCGAAAGCGGGACGCGAATCGTCGCCGCGCGGTTTGAAGGGACGACGTTCATCGGCGCCCGACGCGCGTTCGCCACGCGGCG
Organism: Caballeronia sp. LZ028; assembly: GCF_031451415.1. NCBI lineage: Bacteria > Pseudomonadati > Pseudomonadota > Betaproteobacteria > Burkholderiales > Burkholderiaceae > Caballeronia > Caballeronia sp. LZ028. The sequence goes on from NZ_JARUXN010000001.1 coordinate 1,491,242, forward strand.
GCCTGTCGTCGAACGACCTGCGCGGACCACGCTCGCCAAACGCCGGACGCGAATCGTCACCACGCGGTTTGAACGGGCGACGTTCATCGCTACCCGATGTGCGTTCGCCACGCGGCGGCCTGTCGTCGAACGACTTGCGCGGACCACGCTCGCCAAACGCCGGACGCGAATCATCGCCGCGCGGTTTGAACGGACGACGTTCATCGCTACCCGATGTGCGTTCGCCACGCGGCGGCCTGTCGTCGAACGACTTGCGCGGACCACGTTCACCGAAGGCGGGACGCGAATCGTCACCACGCGGTTTGAACGGACGACGTTCATCGCCACCCGACGGACGCTCGCCACGCGCAGGCGGACGACCCTCGAACGACTTGCGCGGACCACGTTCACCGAACGCGGGACGCGAATCATCGCCACGCGGTTTGAACGGACGACGTTCATCGCCACCCGATGAACGCTCGCCACGCGCAGGCGGACGACCTTCGAACGACTTGCGCGGACCGCGTTCACCGAACGCCGGACGCGAATCGTCACCACGCGGCTTGAAAGCACGCGGCTCACGCGGCGCGTCGCTGCGCTTGTCGGCCGGCTGGCCCGATCGCTTCGGATGCGCCTCGTCCGGCGACGGTGCGCGAACGGGCTTGCGCCCGGTGGTCGTGCCGGCTCGAACCGGCGAACGCGTTGCCGAGGTCGGACGCGGATGTTTGGCTGTCAGTTTGACGCGCATAAAGTCTCAGGCTGCGATCGCGCGCAGCAGTTCGGTTTCCACCTGGATCTGGGTGCGGTTGTTCGACAGGCTCTTGCCGTCGAGCAGAAACACGTCTTCGACGCGTTCGCCGAGCGTGTTGATCCGTGCCGCCTGCACGCCGATCCGGTGTTGCGCCAGAACGCGCGCGATCGAATAAAGAAGGCCCTGCCGGTCGTTCGCCGACACGGATAGGATGTAGTACTGGCCGCGATCGTCGGGACGCAGGTCCACGCGCGGCGTGATCGGAAACGTACGCACGAGCCGCGACACGCGGCCCTTCGACGGTTCCGGGAGAATACGCTCGTCCGTGAGCAGCGCGGCCAGTTGCTGCTCGACGAGATTGGCGATGTCGCGATAACTCCCGTCGTGGTCCGGATGGGCCACGAGGAAGTTGTCGAGCGCATAGCCGTGGCGGGTCGTCGTCACGCGCGCATCGAGCACGGAAAGCCCGTTCTTGTCGAAATACGCGCAGATGCCGGCGAAAAGATCCGGCCGATCCTTCAGATAGACGAGCACCTGCAGCGCGGCGCCGATGGGCGAGGGCCGCGCCCGCACGATCGGCTCCTCGCTCGCGACGTGCCGATAGAGCACGCGCGTCTGCCACGCGATGTCGGCCGGATCGTGACGCAGGAAATAGCCGACGTCGAGCTGATCCCAAAGCCGCTTCTGCGCGCCTTCGGGAACCGTTTCGAGCCGCAGCAGCGCGAGCGCCGCTTCCTGCCGCGATTTGAGTTCCGAATGCGCGTCGGTCTGCGCGCCGCCGAGCACGGCTTGCGTCGCGCGGAAGAGATCTTCCAGCAGCTTGCCCTTCCAGTTGTTCCAGACTTTCGGACTCGTGCCGCGGATATCGGCGACGGTCAGCAGATACAGCGCCGTGAGCCGGCGTTCCGTCTTCACGACGGAGGCGAACTGCTTGATGACGTCCGGATCGCTCGTGTCCTGCTTCTGCGCGACCTGGCTCATCGTCAGATGCTGCTGCACGAGCCACACGACGAGCTCGGTGTCTTCGTCGCCGATGTCGTGTTCGCGGCAGAAGCGCCGGGCATCGGCCATGCCGAGCGTCGAATGATCGCCGCCGCGGCCTTTCGCGATATCGTGAAAGAGCGCCGCGACGTACAGCACCCACGGGCGCTCGAAATTGCCCATCAGTTGGCTGCAGAACGGATATTCGTGCGCGTGCTCGGCGATCGCGAAGCGCCGCAGATTGCGCAGCACCATCAGGATGTGCTGATCGACCGTGTAGACGTGATAGAGATCGTGCTGCATCTGTCCGACGATGCGCCGGAAGTTCAGCAGATAGCGCCCGAGCACGCTCGTCTGGTTCATCAGGCGAAACGCGTGCGTGATGCCTTCGGGCTGCTTGAGAATCTCCATGAACAGCCGGCGGTTTTCCGGGTCGCGCCGCCAGTCGCGGTTCATCAGATCGCGCGCGTTGTAGATCGCCCGCAGCGTGCGCGCCGAAAATCCCTTGATGCCGCGCGTTTGTTCGTACAGCAGAAACGCTTCGAGAATGGCGTGCGGCTCGCGCTCGAAGACATCGTCGCGGGCGATTTCCAGCATGCCTTGCTTCTCGACGAAACGCCCGTTGACGACGCGCGTGATGCCGCTCGTCGACGGAAAAAGCTGCGCTTCGACGTTCTGGATCAGGATGGTCGCGAGCTGCGTGACGGCTTTCGCCGCCCAGTAATAACGGCGCATCAACTGCTCGCTCGCGCGCTTGGCGGCGGTCGCCTTGAAGCCGAAGCTTTCCGCGAGCGGCGTCTGCAGGTCGAAGACGAGAATGTCCTGACGGCGCTTCGCGATGACGTGCAACCGCGCGCGCAGCGCCTTCAGGAAGCCTTCGTTGCGGCGTAGTTCGCGCGCTTCGCGTTCGGTGATGAGCCCGCGCGTGTCGAGTTCGCGCCAGCTGCTGCCGAAACCCGCTCCGCGCGCAATCCAGAGAATCAGTTGCAGATCGCGCAGGCCGCCGGGACTTTCCTTGATGTTCGGCTCGAGGCTGTAGGGCGTGTCCTGAAACTTCGCGTGCCGCTGGCGCATTTCCAGCACCTTCGCCTGGAAGAACGCGCGCGGATCGAGCGTCTCGTGGTAGCGCGCCGAGAAGCGCTGAAAAAGTTGCGTATCGCCGCAGATGCGCCGCGCTTCGAGCAGCGACGTCTGCACGGTGATGTCGTTGCCCGCCTCGGCGATGCATTGCTCCACCGAGCGCACGCTGCTGCCGATATCGAGCCCGAGATCCCACGCCATGCCGATGAAGCGCTCGACGCGGCCGTTGAGCTCCGCGTCGCTGCCGTGCGGCGATGCGTCGGGCAGCAGGACGAGAATGTCGACGTCGGAGTAGGGCGCGAGCTCGCCGCGTCCGTAGCCGCCGACCGCAACGAGCGCCGCGCTGTCCGGCATGTCGCAGGCGGACCACGCGCCTTTGAGGGCGTCGTCGGTGGCGCGGGCGAGCGCGCGCATCAGCGGTTCGACGTTCGAGCCGGACTGAAAGCGTTCGATGAGCGCCGCCTTCGCCGCCTTGTAGGCGGCGCGCAACGATTCACAGGGCGTGGCGACAGCGGCGGTGACGCTCATGGATCGACCAAAAAGGAGGTGGGGGCGCGCCGGCGGGAAAGCGGGCGCGCGCGGAGACGGAGAATCAGGCGGTTGCCGCGATCAGTTGCGACGGCGCCTGCGTGCCCGCCGAGACGGTCAGCACTTCGTAGCCCGTCGGCGTGACGAGCACCGTGTGCTCCCATTGCGCCGAGAGGCTGCGGTCGCGCGTCTTGACGGTCCACTGATCCGGCATGGTGCGGATTTCGCGGCGGCCGGCGTTGATCATCGGTTCGACGGTGAAGATCATGCCCGCCTCCAGTTCGATGCCCGTGCCCGCGCGGCCGTAATGCAGCACCTGCGGCTCCTCGTGGAACACCTGGCCGATGCCGTGGCCGCAATATTCGCGCACGACGCTGTAGCCTTGCGACTCCGCGTGCTTCTGGATCGCCGCGCCGATATCGCCGAGATGCGCGCCGGGGCGCACCTGATCGATGCCGAGCCACATGCAGTCGAACGTGGTCTGCACGAGACGCTTCGCCAGAATCGAGCCCTCGCCGACGATGAACATGCGGCTCGTGTCGCCGAAATATCCGTTCTTGATGACGGTGATGTCGATATTGAGCGCGTCGCCGTTCTTCAGCACTTTCTCGCCGGGGATGCCGTGACAGATCACGTCGTTCACGGAAATGCACGTGGCCTTCGGGTACGGCGGATAGCCGGGCGGCTGATAATTGAGCGGTGCGGGAACGGTGCCTTGTTCCTTCACCATATATTCGTGGCAAAGGCGATCGAGTTCTTCGGTGGTCACGCCGGGAACGATATGCGGCGTGATGAAATCGAGCACTTCGCTGGCGAGCCGGCAGGCGACGCGCATCTGTGCGATATCGTGTTCGTTTTTCAGCGTAATGGACATGACTTGGCCCGGAATGCGTCAATGCGGCAGTGAGCCGCGAAAGCGGCATTATCGCACCTTAGGAAATGCGCCGCACCCGGATAGTTCGAGGCGGGCGGCCGCGAAACACGAAACGCGCGCGCAATTCGGATCGGCCGTGCTGCTTGAGCCGACCAATCCTCACATGCTATACTCGCAGGCTAAGTCGTAATCCATATTGTCGTCACGATTTCATAAGACAATCGTGCCTGCAGGTGTGAAACGCGACTTAGTGTTAGTTGTTCCAGTCTGTTCAAGTCGATACGCAAGCCGGCGCACCCAGGGTGTCCGGCGTCCGGAAAGCAAAGATAACCGGGCGCGGGATGCGGCAGCCGGCTTAAGACCCAACCCTCGCGGAGAATTTTCATGGCAGTCACGATGCGTCAAATGCTGGAAGCCGGTGTCCACTTCGGTCACCAAACCCGCTTCTGGAATCCGAAGATGGCCCCGTACATCTTCGGTCATCGCAACAAGATTCACATCATCAACCTCGAAAAGACCCTGCCGCTCTACAACGACGCGCTGAAGTACGTGCGCCAGTTGGCAGCCAATCGCGGCACGATCCTTTTCGTCGGCACGAAGCGTCAGTCGCGCGACACGATCGCGCAGGAAGCAGCGCGCGCCGGCATGCCTTTCGTCAACGCCCGCTGGCTCGGCGGCATGATGACCAACTTCAAGACGCTGAAGGTTTCGATCAAGCGCCTGAAGGACATGGAAGCAGCGCTGGAATCGGGTGAAACCGAGCGGATGAGCAAGAAGGAAGCGCTTCTGTTCGAGCGCGAAATGGTCAAGCTGCAGAAGTCGATCGGCGGCGTCAAGGACATGGGCGGCATTCCGGACGCGATGTTCGTCATCGACGTCGGCTACCACAAGATTGCTGTCACCGAAGCGAAGAAGCTCGGCATTCCGGTCATCGCCGTGGTCGACACGAACCACTCGCCGGAAGGCATCGACTACGTGATCCCGGGTAACGACGACGCATCCAAGGCCGTCGCGCTGTACGCTCAGGGCGTCGCTGACGCGATCCTCGAAGGCCGCGCGAACGCGGTGAACGACGTTGTGCAAGCTGTCCGTAACGGCGAAGGCGACGAGTTCGTCGAGGTCAACGCAGAGGCGTAATCGAGCCCTGTGGCCGACAAAAAAGGGGGCTTTGCGAAAGGCCCCTTTTTTTTAGTCGGCGCGATAGACATGCCAATTTTCCTGCCGTGGGCGGGCTGTAAAGCCGGCGGCACGTATCAAACAGACTCAAGGAGCGAATGATGGCGGCAATTACCGCAAGCATGGTGGCAGAACTGCGCGCGAAGACCGATGCGCCGATGATGGAATGCAAGAAGGCGCTGACGGAAGCCGACGGCGACATGGCGCGCGCGGAAGAGTTGCTGCGCGTGAAGCTCGGCAACAAGGCGAGCAAGGCGGCATCGCGCGTGACGGCTGAAGGCATCGTGACGGCGCACGTCGAAGGCGGCGTGGGCGCGCTCGTCGAGCTGAACTGCGAAACCGACTTTGTCGCGAAGAACGACGACTTCCTGGCTTTCGGCAAGACGATTGCTGAACTGGTCGCGAAGAACAACCCGGCCGACGTGGCCGCGCTGTCGGCGCTGCCGCTCGAAAGCTCGACGGTCGACGCAGTGCGTCTGGCGCTCGTCGGCAAGATCGGCGAAAACTTGTCGATCCGCCGCTTCGTGCGCTTCGACTCCGCGAACAAGGTTGCGTCGTACCTGCACGGCACGCGCATCGGCGTTCTGGTCGAATTCACGGGCGCTGACGAGCAAGTCGGCAAGGACGTCGCGATGCACGTCGCCGCGATGAAGCCGGTTTCGCTGTCGTCGGACGAAGTGCCGGCCGATCTGATCGCCAAGGAGCGCAGCATCGCCGAGCAGAAGGCTGCCGAGTCGGGCAAGCCGGCCGAGATCGTCGCGAAGATGGTCGACGGCTCGATTCAGAAGTACCTGAAGGAAGTGTCGCTGCTGAACCAGCCGTTCGTGAAGAACGATAAGCAGACGATCGAGCAGTACCTGAAGGCGGCCGGCGCATCGGTGCAGAAGTTCGCGCTGTTCGTGGTTGGCGAGGGCATCGAGAAGCGTCAGGACGACTTCGCGGCCGAAGTGGCGGCGCAAGTCGCGGCGGCCAAGCAGTCCTAAGGCACGCTAAGGCTCGTTTAAGACGCGTGTGCTGTCATGGCGCGGCCGCGCGTCGGGCCCGCAGTACCGCGGCGGATCGTCCCGCCGCAAGAATTCAGCGATCCGGTTCGCACGAAGAGCGGGGGGGGGGGGGGGCGGGGGGCCCGAAGGCTCGCCGCGCACACCCCCCCGCCCCCACCCCGGGCCCCGCGCCCGCGGCGGGCGCCCGGGGGGGGCGCGCCCCCACCCCCCCCCCCCCCCCCCCCCCCCCCCCCCCCCGCCGCCCGATCCGGCCCGCTTGCGGTAAGTAATGTTTCACCCCTACAGTTCTACGTTGTTGCAACCCTCCTCGGCGCGATCGGAACCTCATATGCCCACAGCCTACAAACGCGTACTCCTCAAGCTCTCCGGCGAAGCCCTGATGGGCGACGATGCTTTCGGCATCAATCGCGCAACAATCGAAAGGATGGTGGCGGATGTCGCGGAGGTGGTGCGGATCGGGACGCAACTGGCCGTCGTGATCGGCGGCGGCAACATCTTCCGCGGTGTCGCGGGCGGCGCGGCCGGCATGGACCGGGCGACGGCCGACTACATGGGGATGCTCGCCACGATGATGAACGCGCTCGCGCTGCAAGACGCGATGCGCCACGCGGGCATCGAAGCGCGCGTGCAATCCGCGTTGCGCATGGATCAGGTGGTCGAGCCGTACATCCGCCCCCGCGCGATCCGTCAACTGGAAGAGGGCAAGGTCGTGATCTTCGCGGCCGGCACGGGCAACCCGTTCTTCACGACGGATACGGCCGCCGCGCTGCGCGGCTCGGAAATCGGCGCCGAAGTGGTGTTGAAGGCGACGAAGGTCGATGGCGTATACTCCGCCGACCCGAAGAAGGACCCGCATGCGACGCGTTACAGCACGATCAGCTTCGACGAGGCGATCGGCAAGAATCTTCAGGTGATGGACGCCACCGCGTTCGCACTGTGCCGCGACCAGAAACTGCCGATTCGCGTGTTCTCGATCACGAAGCCGGGCGCATTGAAGCGCATCGTGCAGGGCGACGACGAAGGGACGCTCGTCCACGTGTAAACTCTCGCGGTATCAGGCGCCGCGCAGCGGGGCGGCAAGCCTCGCGCGACAGAGCGCCGCTATCGCCGGTAAAACTTAGGTTTGGAGGTTCAAAATGAGTGTGGCTGACATCAAGAAGAGCGTCGACCAGAAGATGCAGCGGTCGATCGAAGCGTTCAAGGCCGATCTCGCCAAGATCCGTACGGGCCGCGCCCACACCGGGCTGCTCGACCACATCCAGGTCGACTACTACGGTTCGAACGTGCCCATCTCGCAAGTCGCGAACATGACGCTTGTCGATGCCCGTACGATCGGCGTGCAGCCGTGGGAAAAGAAGATGGTCGCGGTGATCGAGAAGGCGATCCGCGAATCGGATCTCGGCCTGAACCCTGCCACGCAGGGCGACCTGATCCGCGTGCCGATGCCCGCGCTGACCGAAGAGCGCCGTCGCGAACTCACGAAGGTCGTGAAGAGCGAAGGCGAGACCGCCAAGGTCGCCGTGCGCAATCTGCGCCGCGATGCGAACGATCAACTGAAGAAACTCGTGAAGGACAAGGAGATTTCGGAAGACGACGAGCGCCGTGCGAGCGACGAAGTGCAGAAGTTCACCGACAAGTTCGTCGCCGAAATCGACAAGCTCGTTCAGACCAAAGAATCCGAAATCATGACGGTGTGAGGCCGTAGAGACGGTCCTGCCAAGCCCGGACGTGCAAGCTCCGGGCTGGCTCTCACTTCTTCAGATTCCCAGATTCAGCGGCCATGACCTATACCAGCTCCACCGTTGCCGTGCCCGATGTCGCGGCTGTCCCGCGTCACGTCGCGATCATCATGGACGGCAATGGCCGATGGGCGACCGAGCGGCGTCTGCCGCGCGTCGCCGGTCATACGCGCGGCGTCGATGCGGTCCGCGCGACCGTCGAAAGCTGCGCGCGGCGCGGCGTCGAATTCGTCACGCTCTTCGCGTTCAGTTCCGAGAACTGGCGCCGTCCGACCGACGAAGTGTCCTTCCTGATGCGCCTGTTCGTGACCGCGCTCGAACGCGAGATCGGCAAGCTGCATGCGAACGGCATTCGTCTGCGCGTCGTCGGCGACATTTCCATGTTCGACGACCGCATCCGCGCGCTCATCCAACGCGCCGAAACCAAGACAGCCCGCAATACGCGACTCACGCTGACCATCGCTGCCAATTACGGCGGGCGCTGGGACATCATGCAGGCGACGAAGAAGCTCATCGCGGAGTCTCTCGAGTCGGGCGTGCCCGCGCGCGTGGACGACGAATCGTTCGCCGAACATCTCGCGATGGCCTACGCGCCGGAGCCGGATCTGTTCATCCGCACGGGCGGCGAGCAGCGCATCAGCAACTTCCTGCTGTGGCAGCTCGCTTACACCGAGTTCTACTTCACCGACACCTACTGGCCCGACTTCGACGCCGACGCCCTGGACCGCGCGATCGCGTCCTACGGCGACCGCGAACGCCGCTTCGGGCGCACCAGCGCGCAACTCGCTTCCCAATCGCAGAAGGCCGACACCCTTTCATGCTAAGAACCCGTGTCATCACGGCAATCGTCCTGCTCGCCGTACTCGTGCCGATCACGCTGTTTGCGCCGATCGGCGCATTCGGAGCGTTGATCGGGTTCGTCGTCGTGTTCGCGGCCTGGGAATGGGGACGGCTCCTCAAGCTGAACGGGGCGGGGCCGGTCGCCTACGCGCTCGTCGCGGGCATCGCGCTCGTTCTGAGCACGTTCCTCGGGATCAAAGCCACGCCGCTCTACCAGATGGCCGGTATTTTCTGGGTGCTGGCGGGGCCTTACGCATTGCTTCGCAAGCCCGCGCTGGCCGCGCACGCCTGGCGCGCGTTCCTGCTTTTCGCCGGAATCGTCGTGTTTCTGGCCTGCTGGCACGCGGTCGTCGACGCGCGCACGCGAGGCGTATCCTTCGTGCTATCGCTTCTGCTAGTAGTCTGGCTGGCTGATATAGGCGCATACTTCGCCGGAAAAGCGCTCGGCCGCCATAAGCTCGCCCCGTCGATCAGCCCGGGCAAGACCTGGGAGGGCGCCATCGGCGGGTGGCTCGCCGTTATCGTCATCGGCGCGCTCGCCGCCGCCACCGGCTTTTACGCGCCCACCGTATTCACCGCCTTCGTCGGACAGCTCGGCTGGGATCGCGCGTTCGTCGCGCTTTCCGTGCTGGTCGCGTTCAGCGTGGTCGGCGATCTGTTCGAGTCGCTGCTCAAGCGCCAGGCGGGTGTCAAGGACTCGAGCGGCCTTCTGCCGGGTCACGGCGGCGTCCTCGACCGCATCGACGCATTGTTGCCTGTATTGCCGATCGCATTGCTCATGCTTGGCTGATCGGCTAGAGAAGAATTTATGCAAACACGTCTCACACTGCTCGGCTCCACGGGCTCGATCGGCGATAGCACGCTCGACGTCGTGGCGCGGCATGCGGACCGTTTCTCGGTCTACGCGCTCACCGCTCACCGCAACGGCGACAAACTCGTCGCGCAATGTCTGAAGTTTCAGCCCGAAGTGGCGGTCGTCGGCGACGCCGAAACCGCCGTACGCGTCGCGGCTGCGTTGCGCGCGCAGGGTTGCAAGACCGAAGTGACGCACGGGCCGGAGGCGCTCGTCGAAGTCGCGCGCGCGGCGCAGTGCGATACGGTCGTCGCGGCCATCGTCGGCGCGGCGGGCCTGGCGCCCACGCTCGCCGCCGCACGCGCCGGCAAGCGCATCCTTCTCGCGAACAAGGAAGCGCTCGTGATGTCCGGCCAGATTTTCATGGATGCGGTGCGCGACAACGGCGCGATCCTGCTGCCGGTCGACAGCGAGCACAACGCGGTGTTCCAGTGCCTGCCGCCTTGCGCAGACAAGGAAGCGAAGCTGCACGGCGGCGTCTCGAAGATCATCCTGACGGCGTCCGGCGGTCCTTTCCGCACGCGCGAGCCCGCGACGCTCGTGAACGTCACGCCAGAAGAGGCCGTGAAGCATCCGAACTGGGCGATGGGCCGCAAGATCTCGGTCGATTCCGCGACGATGATGAACAAGGGCCTCGAAGTCATCGAGGCGCACTGGCTCTTCGATCTGCCCGGCTCGCGCATCGAGGTGCTGATCCATCCGCAGAGCGTGATTCATTCGATGGTGTCCTATGCCGACGGCTCGGTGCTCGCGCAACTCGGCAATCCGGACATGCGTACGCCGATCGCGCATGCACTGGCGTATCCTGAGCGTGTCGATTCGGGCGTCGCGCCGCTCGATCTCGCGCAGATCGCGACGCTCACATTCGAAAAACCCGACTTCGCGCGCTTCCCGTGTCTCGCGCTGGCGATTGCCGCGCTGGAAGCAGGCGGCATCGCGAGCGCGGCGTTGAACGCGGCCAATGAAATCGCCGTCGAGGCGTTCCTCGATCGCCGCATCGGCTTCATGGCGATCGGCGACGTGGTGGATCGCGTGCTGAACGCGCTGCCGAATACGAGCGCCGCGACCTTGGCCGACGTTCTCGCCGCGGATGCCGACGCGCGCCGTCTGGCGTCCCGTTTCGTCGCAGAGCTCACCGCGAGCGCGCCGGGCGCCGAACCCATCGCCCATTGAGGCCGTCATGAACTTTCTGACCGAAATCGTCGCCTTCGTTGTCGCGATCGGCGTACTCGTCGTCGTCCACGAATTCGGTCACTACAGCGTCGCGCGACTGTGCGGCGTGAAAGTGCTGCGGTTCTCGGTCGGCTTCGGCAAGCCGCTCGTGCGATGGGTCAGCAAGAAGACGGGCGTCGAATGGACGATCGCCGCGCTGCCGCTCGGCGGCTACGTGAAGATGCTCGACGAACGCGAGGTCGATCCCGAGAGCGGCACGACCATTCCCGCTGAAGACCTGCCGCGCGCGTTCAACCGTCAGAACGTGGGCAAGCGCATCGCGATCGTCGCGGCGGGGCCGATCGCCAATTTCCTGCTCGCAATCGTGCTGTTTTCCGCCGTGTTCGCGGGCGGCGTGACCGAGCCGGCGGCGATCGTTTCGCAGCCCGCTTCCAATACGGCGGCGGCGCAAGCGGGCTTCGAAGGCGGCGAAACGATTCTCTCGATGCGTGACGCGGAAGGCGGCGAGACGCATCCGATCCGCTCATGGTCCGACCTGCGCTGGAAGATGCTCGACGCATCGTTCGATCATCGGCGCGTCGTGCTGACGGCGAAGACGCACGACGGCACCTTCGACTTTCCGGTGACGGTCACGGGCATCGCCGATTCCGAAGCCGATCAGGATTTCATGGACAAGCTCGGCTTCACGCCGGGCGGCGGCACGCTGACGGTCGCGGGCGTCGAGGCGGGCAGCGCGGCGCAGAAGAGCGGGCTGAAGGCGGGCGACATGCTGCGCGCGATCGACGGCCGCAGCGTCGACAACGCGACGAGCTTCATCGACTACGTGAAGGCGCACGGCGGCAAGCCGGTGACGCTCGTGGTCGAGCGCAACGGCCAGCGCGATTCCGTGCAGATCGTGCCGGACGTGAAGCGCGATGCGTCGACGGGCCAGGACATCGGGCGTATCGGCGCCGCGCTCGCGAATCAACTGCCGACGGTGGATGTGCGCTACGGGCCGCTCGAAAGTCTGCGCCTCGGCGTGAACCGCACGTGGGACATCAGCGTGTACTCGCTGCGCATGTTCGGGCGGATGATCACCGGCGAGGCGTCGCTCAAGAATCTGTCAGGGCCGGTCACGATTGCCGACTACGCGGGCAAGAGCGCAAGGCTCGGCGCGACGGCCTTCATTTCGTTTCTGGCACTCGTGAGCATCAGCCTCGGAGTGTTGAACTTGTTACCGATTCCGGTATTGGACGGTGGGCATCTGTTATATTATTTGGTTGAGGCTGTTACCGGCAAGGCAGTATCCGATCGCTGGCAGCTTGTTCTGCAAAGGGCGGGCCTGGTCTGCATCGTCGCTCTGTCGATGATCGCGCTGTTCAATGACCTCGCGCGTCTGATTCGTTTTTGATCCACTTTGACAATTTCTGGCGGCGTCTTTCGAGCGACCGCCGGAACGAATGCAGCTTTAAATACTGGGGAAGCACGTTGTTCAAACCTCATCGCTTTGTTCCTAAGACGGCTGTGGCCGCGGCGCTCGCCGCAACGGGCATGGCGGCGCACGCCACCACGCCGTTCGTCGTGCAGGATATTCGGATCGACGGTCTCCAACGCATCGAGCCTGGCTCCGTGTTCGCTTATCTGCCGATCAAGCAAGGCGACACCTTCACCGACGACAAGGCCTCCGAAGCGATTCGCGCACTCTACGCAACGGGTTTCTTCAACGACGTTCAGATTGCCACCGAAGGCAACGTGGTGATCGTTCAGGTGCAGGAACGCCCGGCGATTTCGGCCATCGATTTCGCGGGCCTGCACGAGTTCGACAAGGACAACCTCACGAAGGCGCTGCGTTCCGTCGGCCTGTCGCAAGGCCGCTCGTACGACAAGGCGCTCGTCGACAAGGCGGAGCAGGAGCTCAAGCGCCAATACCTGACGCGCGGCTACTACGCCGCGGAAGTCACGACCACCGTGACGCCGGTCGACCGCAATCGCGTGCAGATTCTGTTCTCCGTCGCCGAAGGTCCGAGCGCGAAGATTCGCCAGATCAACTTCGTCGGCAACAAGGCGTTCAGTTCCAGTACGCTGCTCGGCGAAATGCAGCTTTCGACGCCGAACTGGTTCTCGTGGTACACGAAGAGCGATCTCTACGCGAAGGAAAAGCTCACGGGCGACCTCGAGAACGTGCGCTCGTACTATCTGAACCGCGGCTACCTCGAGTTCGCGATCGACTCCACGCAGGTGTCGATCTCGCCGGACAAGAAGGACATGTATCTGACGATCGCCGTGCACGAAGGCGAGCCGTACAAGATCAGCAGCATCACGCTTTCGGGCAATCTGCTCGACCGTCAGGCCGAGCTCAACAAGCTCATCAAGATCAAACCGGGCGAGCGCTTCTCGGCCGAAAAGCTGCAGTCGACCACCAAGGCGATCGTCGACAAGCTCGGCGAATACGGCTACGCGTTCGCGCAGGTCAACGCGCAGCCGCAGATCGATCAGGCGAACCACACCGTGGCGCTCACGCTGCAAGTCGATCCGAGCCGTCGCGTGTATGTGCGGCGCGTGAACATCGTCGGCAATACGCGCACGCGCGACGAAGTGGTGCGCCGCGAAATGCGCCAGCTCGAAAGCTCGTGGTTCGATTCGAGCCGCCTGGCGCTGTCGAAGGACCGTATCAACCGTCTCGGCTACTTCACCGACGTGGACGTCACTACGACGCCCGTGGAAGGCACGAACGACCAGGTCGACGTCGACGTGAAGGTGGCCGAAAAGCCGACCGGCGCGATCACGCTGGGCGCGGGCTTCTCGTCGACGGACAAGGTGGTGCTCTCGGCGGGCGTGTCGCAGGACAACGTGTTCGGCTCGGGCACGAGTCTCGCGGTCAACGTGAACACCGCGAAAACCTATCGCACGCTGACCGTGACGCAGGTCGATCCGTACTTCACGATCGACGGCATCAAGCGCATCACCGACGCTTACTACCGCACGTATCAGCCGCTGTATTACTCGACGGATTCGAGCTTCAAGATCATCACGATGGGCGCGGACACGAAGTTCGGCATCCCGTTCTCGGAGCAGGACACGGTGTTCTTCGGCGTCGGAGCCGAACAGAACACGATGGACGTGGACAGCAACACGCCGCAGTCCTACAAGAACTACGTGAACGAGTTCGGCCGTGTCGTGAACAACTACCCGCTGACCGCGGGCTGGTCGCGAGACAATCGCGACAGCGCGCTCGTCCCGAGCCGCGGCTACTACATCCAGTCGAACGCAGAATACGGCACGCCGCTCGGCAACACGACGTACGCGAAGTTCGACGCGCAGTTCCAGTATTACTACTCGTTCGCGCGCGGTTTCGTGCTCGGCTTCAATCTGCAGGGCGGCTACGGCAAGGGCCTGCAAGGGCAGACGTACCCGATCTTCAAGAACTACTACGCGGGTGGTATCGGTTCGGTGCGCGGTTACTCGCCGAGCTCGCTGGGTCCGCGCGACGCGAAGACCAACGACCCGATCGGCGGCTCGCGCATGGCGGTCGGCAATATCGAGCTGACGTTCCCGCTGCCGGGAACGGGCTACGATCGTACGCTGCGCGTGTTCACCTTCCTCGATGCCGGTAACGTCTGGGGCGATCCGGGTCAAGGCGGTACGAGCGGCGGTGCAAACGGCTTGCGCTACGGTTACGGTCTGGGTCTCGCGTGGATCTCGCCGATCGGCCCGCTCAAGCTGAGCCTCGGCTTCCCGCTGCAGAAGCATGAGGGCGACCAGTATCAGAAGTTCCAGTTCCAGATCGGTACGGCGTTCTAAGCAGCCCGCCGATGAACGCGAACTTCATTTTTTTCGACGTAACGTGAGGAACACTTTGGGAACCGGTAAGCATTCGAAACATAGGGCGCTGGCGCTTGCGTTGTCGATGGTTCTCGGCCTGGGCACGGCGATGTCCGCCAGTGCTCAGGAAGCGCGCATCGCGGCGGTCAATTCGGACCGCATCTTGCGCGAATCGTCCGCGGCGAAGGCCGCCCAGTCGAAGCTCGAGCAGGAATTCTCCAAGCGCGACAAGGCGCTGCAGGACATGGCGCAGCGCCTGAAGGCGATGTCGGACAACATCGACAAGAACGGTGCCTCGATGTCGCCGACCGACCGCGCGGCCCGTCAGCGCGATCTGGCGCAGCTCGACGCGGACTTCCAGCGCAAGCAGCGCGAGTTCCGCGAGGACCTGAACCAGCGCCGTAACGAGGAACTCGCGGCGGTGCTGGACCGCGCGAACAAGGTGATCAAGCAGATCGCCGAGCAGCAGCACTACGACCTGATCGTGCAGGAAGCGGTGTACGTGAGCCCGCGCATCGACATTACGGATCAGGTGCTGAAGGCGCTGGCGGCGGGCGCGACCGGCACGGGTTCGCTCACGAACCCGAACTGACGAGGACTGAGACGAGATGGCATCAGGCATGACGATCACCCTCGGCGAGCTGGTGAAACGCTTCGGCGGCGAGGTGGTCGGCGACGGCGCGCACGCGGTCGGCAGTCTCGCGCCGCTCGACAAGGCGGGCCCCGCGCAGCTCGCGTTTCTCGCGAATCAGAAGTATCTGCCCCAAGTCGAGACGACGCGCGCCGGCGCCGTGCTGATTTCCCCGGCCGACCTCGACAAGGTGACGAATCGCGCGGGCAGTAATTTCATCGTCACGCCGAATCCTTACGCTTATTTCGCTCGCGTGGCTCAGGCGTTCATCGACTTGGCGACGCCCAAGGCCAAGCCTGGCGTGCATCCGAGCGCCTACATCGATCCGGACGCGAAGGTTGCGGCGAGCGCCGTGATCGGCCCTCACGTGACGGTTGAGGCGGGCGCGGTCGTCGGCGAGCGCGTGAAGCTGGATGCGGGCGTAGTCGTCGGGCGCGGCGTTACGCTAGGCGACGACGTTCATCTGTATCCGAACGTCACCGTTTATCACGGCTGCAAGCTCGGCGCGCGCGTGATCGTGCACGCGGGCGCGGTGATCGGTGCGGACGGTTTCGGCTTCGCTCCGGATTTCGTCGGCGAGGGCGATGCGCGCACCGGAAGCTGGGTGAAGATTCCGCAGGTTGGCGCGGTGGATATCGCCGACGACGTGGAAATCGGCGCCAACACGACGATCGATCGCGGCGCAATGGCGGACACCGTCATCGAGGAATGCGTGAAGATCGATAATCTCGTGCAGATCGGCCACAACTGCCGCATCGGCGCGTACACGGTCATCGCCGGCTGCGCGGGCATCGCGGGCAGCACGAGCATCGGCAAGCATTGCATGATCGGCGGCGCGGTGGGCATCGCGGGGCACGTGACGCTCGCGGACTACGTGATCGTCACCGCGCAATCCGGCGTGTCGAAGTCGCTCCTGAAGCCCGGCATGTACACGAGCGCGTTTCCGGCCGTGCCGCATGCAGACTGGAACAAGAGCGCGGCGATCATGCGCAATCTGGACAAGATGCGCGAGCGCATCAAGGCGCTCGAGACCGCGCTCGCCGATTCACGCAAGCGCGACGAGACGAGCGGCGGCGCATAAGCGCCGGGCTCGTTCGAACGAAGAACGAACCACAAGCAAGAGCGGGCCGGTTCAAGCCGCCGAAGCGAGCTGGCAATCCCGGGCGGGCGTCCGATACGGCCCGCCATCCAAATTTCCGCGCCCGACGCGCGCGTGAGCAGAACGACCATGAGCACAGAAAAAATCAATCTCGACATCCACAAGATTCTCACGCTGCTGCCGCATCGCTATCCGATCCTGCTCGTGGACCGCGTGCTCGAACTCGAGCCGCACAAGAGCATCAAAGCGATCAAGAACGTGACGATCAACGAGCCGTATTTCCAGGGCCACTTCCCGACGCGCCCGGTGATGCCCGGCGTGCTGATTCTCGAAGCGCTCGCGCAGACGGCCGCGCTTCTGACGTTCGCGGAAGAGCCGCACGATCCGTCCAACACGCTCTATTACTTCGTCGGCATCGACGGCGCGCGCTTCAAGCGCGTGGTGGAGCCGGGCGATCAGCTCGTTCTCAACGTCACGTTCGAGCGGTACATGCGGGGCATCTGGAAGTTCAAGGCGCGCGCCGAAGTGGACGGCGTGACCGCCGCCGAAGCCGAGCTCATGTGTACCGTCAAGAGCACGGACGCCTGAGCGCCTTCGCGTTCACACCGCGTTCAACGTAACAAGCAGCACGAACAGCATAGGCGAAAAGCGCATGAGCAAGATTCACCCAACCGCGATCATCGAGCCGGGCGCTCAGCTCGACGAGTCCGTCGAAGTCGGGCCGTACGCGATCGTCGGTTCGCACGTCGTGATCGGCGCGGGCACGACCATTGGCTCGCACAGCGTGATCGAGGGCCACACCACGATCGGCCGCGATAACCGCATCGGCCATTACGCGTCGATCGGCGGCCGTCCGCAGGACATGAAGTACAAGGGCGAGCCGACGCGCCTCGAAATCGGCGACCGCAACACCATCCGCGAATTCACGACGCTGCACACGGGCACGGCGCAGGATCAGGGCCTCACGTCGATCGGCAGCGACTGCTGGATCATGGCGTACGTGCACGTCGGTCACGACTGCCGGCTCGGCGACAACGTCATCATGTCGAGCAACGCGCAACTGGCGGGACATGTCATCGTCGGAGACCACGCGATCGTCGGCGGCATGTCGGGCGTGCATCAGTTCGTGCGCATCGGCGCGCATTCCATGCTGGGCGGCGCATCGGCGCTCGTGCAGGACGTGCCGCCGTTCGTCATCGCGGCAGGCAACAAGGCGGAGCCGCACGGCATCAACGTCGAGGGTCTCCGCCGCCGCGGCTTCACGCCCGACGCCATTTCGGCGCTGCGCTCCGCGTATCGCATCGTCTACAAGAGCGGCCTGTCGCTCGAAGAGGCGAAAGCGCAGCTGAAGGAGCTGAGCACGGCAGGCGGCGAGGGCGATGCGCCCGTCAAGGCATTCTCCGATTTCATCGCGGCGTCGCAGCGCGGCATCATCCGCTGACACGCTGTCCGATGACCCTGATCACCAACCCGCCACGCATCGCGATGGTCGCGGGCGAGCCGTCCGGCGACCTCCTCGCGGCATCGCTGCTCAAAGGCCTGCGGCGCACGCTGCCCGAAGGCACGCGCTATAGCGGCATCGGCGGTCCGCGCATGACGGCCGAGGGCTTCGAAGCGCATTGGCCGATGGACAAGCTGACCGTGCGCGGCTATGTCGAAGCGCTGAAGCACATTCCCGAGATTCTCGGCATCCGCAACGAGATCAAGCGTCAGTTGCTTGCCGAGCCGCCGTCCGTTTTCATCGGTGTGGACGCGCCCGATTTCAACTTCGGCCTCGAGCAGCCGCTGCGCGAAGCGGGCATTCCGACCGTGCATTTCGTCTGTCCGTCGATCTGGGCGTGGCGCGGCGGCCGCATCAAGAAGATCGTGAAAGCGGTCGATCACATGCTGTGCGTGTTTCCGTTCGAAACGGCGCTGATGGAAAAGGCGGGCGTCGCCGCGAGCTACGTCGGCCATCCGCTCGCCGATGACATTCCGCTCGAGCCGGACGTCGCGGGCGCGCGCCGCGAACTCGGCATCGCGGAAGGCGGTCCGGTGATCGCGGTCCTGCCGGGCAGCCGTCGCTCGGAGATTTCGCTGATCGGCCCGACCTTCTTCGACGCGATGGAACTGATGCAGCTTCGCGAGCCCAACGTGCGCTTCCTGATGCCTGCGGCGAATCCGGCGTTGCGCGAACTGCTGCGGCCGCTCGTGGACGCGCATCCGCATCTGTCGCTGACGATCACGGACGGCAACGCCCAGCGCGCGATGACCGCCGCCGATGCGATCCTCGTGAAAAGCGGCACGGTGACGCTCGAAGCGGCGCTGCTCAAGAAGCCGATGGTCATCTCGTACAAGGTGCCTTGGCTGACGGGTCAGATCATGAAGCGTCAGGGTTATCTGCCGTATGTCGGCTTGCCGAACATTCTGGCGGGCCGCTTCGTCGTGCCGGAAATCCTGCAGCACTTCGCGACGCCCGAAGCGCTCGCCGACGCCACGCTGAAACAGTTGAACGACGACGCCAACCGCCGTACCCTGACGGAAATATTCACCGACATGCACATCGCGCTGCGCCAGAATACGTCGCAGAAAGCGGCCGAGGCCGTCGCGCGGGTGCTCGACACGCGGAGGCCGCGGTAATGGCCGCTAGACGATCGGCGCAAGCCGGACTCGATTTCAGCTCACCGTTCGACGTCGTTTGTGGCGTCGACGAGGCCGGGCGCGGTCCGCTGGCCGGTCCGGTCGTGGCGGCGGCGGTCATCTTCGATCCGGCGAAGCCTCGCATCAACGGCCTCGACGATTCGAAGGCGCTCTCTGCCAAAAGGCGCGAAGAGCTGTACGAGAAGATCGTCGATCGGGCGCTCGCGTACTGCATCGCGTCGGCGAGCGTCGAGGAAATCGACACCATCAACATCCTGCACGCGAGCATGCTGGCGATGAAGCGCGCGGTGGAAGGCCTCTCGGTCGCGCCGACGCTCGTGAAAGTCGATGGCAATCGCTGCCCGACCTTGTCCATCCGCAGCGAAGCCGTGATCGGCGGCGATGCGCTCGTCAAGCAGATCTCGGCGGCGTCGATTCTCGCAAAGGTCACGCGTGATCGCATGCTGGTCGATCTGCACGAACTTTTTCCGATGTACGGCTTCGCCACGCATTCCGGCTACGGCACGCCGCAGCATCTGAAGGCGCTGCGCGAACATGGGCCGTGCGAGCATCATCGGCGGTCGTTCGCGCCGGTGCGCGAGGCGCACGCGCTCGTGTTCGGTTCGGTGTTGCCCGAGATCGCTCCCGAAGTGCTTCAGGTCGCATCGACGATCGAAGACGATCCCGACGCGCTCGCCTTCTGAGCGTCAACCGAATCAACGTGAAATCCATCACTTCGCGGGACAACCCGCTCTACAAGCGCATGAAGGCGCTCGCCGGGTCGACGGCGCAGCAGCGCAGAAGCGGCCACGCGCTGCTCGAAGGCCTGCATCTGGCGTCAGCGTATCTCGACGCGGCGGGCCAGCCGGAAACGTGCGTCGTCACTGAAGGCGCGCTCACGCACGAGGAAGCGCGCGAGATCGTCGCGCGCATCGAAGAGAAGCGCGTCGTCGTGTTGCCGGATGCGCTTTTCGGGCAGTTGTCGAGCGTCGTTCACGGCGTGGGCATGCTGTTGCTCGTCGAAAAGATCGATGCAGAATTGCCCGCGCGCGTCGCACAAACCTGCGTGATTCTCGATGGCGTTCAGGACGCCGGCAATGTCGGCTCGATTCTGCGCAGCGCGGCGGCGGCGGGCATCACGCGCGTATTCTGCGCGCCGGGCACGGCATACGCGTGGTCATCGAAAGTGCTGCGCTCGGGCATGGGCGCGCATTTTCTGCTGGATATTTTCGAGGACGTCGAACCGGCCGATCTCATCGCGCGACTCGACGCACCCTTGACGATCACCGATTCGCACGGTGCCGTCGCGCTCTATGATTGCGACCTGTCGGGCGCGCTCGCCTGGGTGTTCGGCAACGAAGGCGCGGGCGTGTCGCAAATCTGGCGCGATGCGGTGACGCATCGCGTGACGATTCCGCAGCCGGGCGGCATGGAATCGCTTAACGTGGCGGCCGCGGCGGCGATCTGTCTCTTCGAGCAGTGCCGCCAGCAGCGCTGACAGCCGTCAATAGTAGGAAGGCCGCTCCGGCTTGACCTCCTGCAGGATCGTCGTGGCGATTTCCTCGATCGACTTGTGCGTCGACGAAAGCCACTTGATGCCTTCGCGCTTCATCATCATTTCCGCCTCGTTGATCTCGTAGCGGCAGTTTTCGAGTGCGGCGTACTTGCTGCCCGGACGGCGTTCGTTACGGATCTCGGCCAGCCGCTGCGGATCGATCGACAAACCGAACATCTTCGTCCGATGCTCGAGCAGCGGCGTCGGCAGCTTGCCGCGCTCGAAATCTTCGGGAATCAGCGGATAGTTCGCCGCCTTCACGCCGTACTGCATCGCGAGATAAAGGCTCGTCGGCGTTTTGCCGCTGCGCGATACGCCGACGAGAATGACGTCCGCGTCGGCGAGATTGCGGTTCGACTGGCCGTCGTCGTGGGCGAGCGAGAAATTGATCGCCTCGATGCGATTCTTGTATTCCTCCGTGTCGGCGTTCTGGTGCACGCGGCCCATCGCGTGCGTCGATTTCATTTCCAGTTCGTGCTCGAGCGGCTCGATGAAGGTCTGGAACATGTCGAGCACGAGCGCGTTGCAGCCCTTGACCACTTCATTCGATGCGCTGTCGACGAGCGTCGTGAACACGATCGGCCGGCGGCCATCGAGCGCGACGACTTCGTTGATCTTCTCGACGGTCGCGTAGGCCTTGTCGATCGAGTCGACGAACGGCACGCGCACGAGCCGGAATTTTTGATCGAACTGGGCGAGGATCGAATGCGCGAAGGTTTCGGCAGTGATCCCGGTCCCGTCGGAAACGATGAATACGGAAGGCGGCATCGGCGAAAGAGGGAACGAGTTGGGGCGACGATGCTCAAACGCTGAACCGTGGCTAGCGCGAAAGCACGGACGCCGTAAAAACCTGTGTTAAGGTAGCTGACCGCTGGCAGGCAGTGAACCGGGCGTGAGCGCCGGGGTGTGGGTGAGCCCACGATCAGGCGTTAAAGACCTCGATTTTGCCGTGGAACGACTGCCCGGCCGAAACAATTTTGAAATACGGCAAGGTAGAATAGCGGCAACCTGTTCGATAAGCAATTGCGGAGAAATTGAATCGGATTTTCGTCAAATCGCGGTCGTTTCGTGGCATTTCGTTACGTCAGTCCACGTTTTCGAGCAGATTTCAGACGTACCCCGCTTCTTTTTGACGTGCCCCGGTTCTCGCGGGCGCGTGTCCCCGAAGGTTTATCAAACAGGTTGTACGAGATGCGTGCGCGCTTCCAATGAGCGCGCTCGCATATGAGCCCACTCGTGCGATCGTGCATTCCATCCACCTTAGGGGCTTGTATGACTAACGCAGTCAATGTTGCGAAAGATGTCGCAAAGGATCAGGCGTATGTAGTTCCATTCGAGCAGTTGCGAATGACCGACGTGGAAATCGTCGGCGGCAAGAATGCGTCGCTCGGCGAAATGATCAGCCAGCTTTCCGAAGCCGGCGTTCGCGTGCCGACGGGCTTCGCCACGACTGCGCTCGCATTCCGCGACTTCCTCCATCACAACAATCTGACGGACCGCATCGCCAATCGTCTCGAGACGCTCGATGTCGACGACGTCAAGGCGCTCGCCGAAGCCGGCAAGGAAATCCGTCAGTGGATCGTCGACGCGCCGATGCAGCCGCGCCTCGAAGACGAAATCCGCCGCGGTTTCGAAGTCCTTCAAGCCAGCTCGCCCGAAGAGCTTTCGTTTGCCGTGCGCTCGTCGGCGACGGCCGAGGACTTGCCGGACGCATCCTTCGCGGGCCAGCAGGAAAGCTATCTGAACGTGGTCGGCATCGAGGACGTGCTCGATCGCATGAAGCACGTGTTTGCGTCGCTTTATAACGACCGCGCCATTTCCTATCGCGTCCACAAGGGCTTCACGCATGCGGAAGTCGCGTTGTCGGCGGGCGTGCAGCGCATGGTGCGCTCCGACGTCGGCGCGGCCGGCGTGATGTTCACCATCGACACCGAATCGGGCTTCAAGGAAACCGTCTTCATCACGTCGAGCTACGGCCTGGGCGAAACCGTCGTGCAAGGCGCGGTGAATCCGGACGAGTTCCACGTCTTCAAAACGACGCTCGAACAGGGCAAATACCCGATCATCCGCCGCTCGATCGGCTCGAAGCTCATCAAGATGGAATTCACGAAGCCGGGCGAGCCGGGCCGCGTGAAGACCGTCGACGTGCCGCACGAACAGCGCAACCGCTTCTCGATCACCGACGAAGACGTGATCGAGCTCGCGAAGTACGCGGTCATCATCGAGAAGCACTATCAGCGTCCGATGGACATCGAGTGGGGCAAGGACGGCCGCGACGGCAAGCTGTTCATCCTCCAGGCGCGCCCGGAGACGGTGAAGAGCCAGGCGTCGGGCAAGGCCGAAATGCGCTTCAAGCTGAAGGGGCAGTCGAACGTGCTGGCGACCGGCCGCGCGATCGGCCAGAAGATCGGCGCGGGCCCAGTGCGCGTGATTCACGATCCGTCGGAAATGGAACGCGTGCAGCCGGGCGACGTGCTCGTCGCCGACATGACGGACCCTAACTGGGAACCGGTGATGAAGCGCGCATCGGCCATCGTGACCAATCGCGGCGGCCGTACGTGCCACGCGGCGATCATCGCGCGTGAGCTGGGCGTGCCGGCGGTTGTCGGCTGCGGCGACGCAACGGACATCCTGAAGGACGGCGCGCTCGTCACGGTGTCGTGCGCGGAAGGCGACGAAGGCAAGATCTACGACGGCCTGCTCGAAACCGAAGTGACCGAAGTGCAGCGCGGCGAACTGCCGAACATTCCGGTCAAGATCATGATGAACGTCGGCAATCCGCAACTCGCGTTCGACTTCGCGCAGTTGCCCAACGCGGGCGTCGGCCTCGCGCGACTCGAGTTCATCATCAACAACAACATCGGCGTGCATCCGAAGGCGATTCTGGAGTACCCGAACGTCGATGCCGATCTGAAGAAGGCGGTTGAAAGCGTCGCGCGCGGCCATGCATCGCCGAAAGCGTTCTACGTCGACAAGCTGACCGAAGGCATCGCCACGATTGCAGCGGCGTTCTATCCGAAGCCCGTCATCGTGCGTCTGTCGGACTTCAAGTCGAACGAGTACAAGAAGCTGATCGGCGGTTCGCGCTACGAGCCGGATGAAGAAAATCCGATGCTCGGTTTCCGTGGCGCGTCGCGCTATATCGCGGAAGACTTCGCCGAGGCGTTCCACATGGAATGCATCGCGCTGAAGAAGGTCCGCGAGGAAATGGGCCTGGACAACGTGCAGATCATGGTGCCGTTCGTGCGTACGCTGAAGCAGGCGGATCGCGTGGTCGAGCTGCTGAAGAAGTTCGGTCTCGAACGCGGCAAGAACGACCTGAAGCTCGTGATGATGTGCGAAGTGCCGTCCAACGCGATTCTCGCCGAGCAGTTCCTGGAGCGCTTCGACGGCTTCTCGATCGGTTCGAACGACCTGACGCAGTTGACGCTGGGCCTCGATCGCGACTCGGGCATGGAGTTGCTCGCGGCGGACTTCGACGAGCGCGACGAAGCGGTGCAGTTCATGCTGAAGCGCGCGATCGAGACGTGCCTGAAGCTGAACAAGTACGTCGGCATTTGCGGTCAGGGCCCGTCGGACCACCCTGATCTCGCCGAGTGGCTCGCGAAGCAGGGCATCGAGTCGATGTCGCTTAATCCGGACACGATCATCGATACGTGGCAGCAGCTCGCGAAGACCTTGTCAAAATAAGTCGATGTCACACCTTTCCACTTGCTTTCGGATTGGTGCAGCGTGATATAAAAACACCCCGGACTTTTCCGGGGTGTTTTCGTTTGGAGACTGATGATGGAAACGGGCGGGTTGATCTGGTGGGTCGCTGCGGGCGCGCTGATCGTCGCGGAATTGTTTACCGGAACGTTCTATCTGCTCATGATCGCGCTCGGGATGATCGCGGGCGGCGTCGCTCATGTGCTCGGCGCGTTGCCGCACGTACAGATGGGCGCGGCCGCGGTCATCGCGCTGATCGCGGTGGCGGTGCTGCGGCGCTCGCGCTTCGTCAGCTGGAAGCGGCGTGACGACGCCTCGCGCGATGCGGCCGTGAATCTCGATATCGGCGCGACCCTGGAAGTCGATCAATGGCATCACGGCCACGCGCGCGCAATGTATCGCGGCGCGCAGTGGGATGTCGAGCTCGCACCGGGCGAAACGGAGGGCGCGCGGCTTTATCGCATCACGGCGCTCGACGGCAATCGCCTGATCGTCGCGGCCAAACGGTAGTCCTATAAGGAGAAAAATAATGTCAATGTACTTTGCGCTCATCGTGCTCGTCATCGCGATCGTCATCGTGTCGAAAACGGTCAAGATCGTCCCTCAGCAACACGCATGGATCATGGAACGCCTCGGCCGCTATCATGCAACGCTCACGCCGGGCCTCAACATCGTGCTGCCGTTCATCGATCGCATCGCCTACAAGCACATGCTGAAGGAGATTCCGCTCGAAGTGCCGAGCCAAGTCTGTATCACGCGCGACAACACGCAGCTTCAAGTCGATGGCGTGCTGTACTTCCAGGTCACGGATGCGATGAAGGCTTCGTACGGATCGAGCAACTTCGTGTTCGCGATCACGCAACTGTCGCAGACGACGTTGCGTTCGGTCATCGGCAAGCTGGAGCTCGACAAGACGTTCGAGGAGCGCGACTTTATCAACCAGAGCATCGTGAATGCGCTCGACGAAGCCGCGTCGAACTGGGGTGTGAAAGTGCTGCGCTATGAAATCAAGGATCTCACGCCGCCGAAGGAAATCCTTCACGCGATGCAGGCGCAGATCACCGCCGAGCGCGAGAAGCGCGCGCTGATCGCCGCGTCCGAAGGGCGCAAGCAGGAGCAGATCAATCTGGCATCGGGCGCGCGCGAGGCCGCGATCCAGAAGTCGGAAGGCGAACGGCAGGCGGCGATCAATCAGGCGCAGGGCGAAGCCGCCGCGATTCTCGCGGTGGCGGAAGCGAACGCGCAAGCCATCGAGAAGATCGGCACTGCAATTCAGACAGCGGGCGGCATGGAAGCGGTGAATCTGAAGGTTGCGGAGCAGTATGTCGGCGCGTTCGGCAATCTCGCGAAGCAGGGCAACACGCTGATCGTGCCGGGCAACATGTCCGACATGAGCACGATGATCGCGTCCGCGTTGTCGATCGTGAAAGGCGAGGGCAGCGGCATAATCAGGAAGAGCTGAAGCAATCGGGGCCGCTAAAAAGCGCCCCCGATTCGTTTCACGGTTTAACGCGAGGCGGTTCGCATCAGACGCCCGCGTTCGCGTTCCCAGTCGCGCTTCTTTTCGGTCTCGCGTTTGTCGTGCAACTTCTTGCCCTTCGCGAGGCCGATTTCACATTTCACGCGGCCATCCTTGTAGTGGAAGTTGAGC
This sequence comes from Caballeronia sp. LZ028, assembly GCF_031451415.1. Lineage (NCBI taxonomy): Bacteria > Pseudomonadati > Pseudomonadota > Betaproteobacteria > Burkholderiales > Burkholderiaceae > Caballeronia > Caballeronia sp. LZ028. The sequence goes on from NZ_JARUXN010000001.1 coordinate 1,517,284, forward strand.
GGCACGAGCGTGTGCCCGCGCTGCTCGACCTTGCCGATGAGCTTGTCGATCTGTTCGCGGTGGAGGAGCAGCTTGCGCGTGCGCACCGGATCGAGGTTAGCGAATTTCGATGCTTCGGGCAGCGGGCTGATATGCGTGCCGATCAGAAAGAGCTCGCCGTTCTTGATCACGACGTAGCCTTCCTTGATCTGCGCGCGCCCGGCGCGAAGCGCCTTGACTTCCCAGCCCTCGAGCACGAGACCGGCCTCGTAGCGCTCTTCGACGAAGTAATCGAAGAAGGCTTTTCTGTTGTCGATGATGCTCATGAATGGAAAGTGCCCAACTCGTTTAAAATCCTGATTTTAGCAGCGCGCCGGCATGCGTTCGATCCGATGCCTCGTTCTCTTGCGCGTTGCCGCCCAATTCAGCCACCGCTGCGCCCTATATGGCAGACGTCCAGAAAACCGTATTGATCCGCCATTCAGCGGAAGAAATGTTCGACCTCGTCACCGATGTCGCCGACTACCCCAATTTCCTGCCTTGGTGCGGCGGCGTCGAAATCGGCCGCCACGACGAGAACGGCATGGAAGCGAAGATCGACATCAGCTTCAAGGGCATCAAGCAGCATTTCGCGACGCGCAATGTGCAAAAGCGTCCGACCAATATCGATATGGAGTTCCTGAGCGGCCCTTTCAAGAAATTCACCGGATATTGGCACTTTACGCCGCTGCGCGCGGACGCCTGCAAGATCGAATTCGCGCTGCATTACGAATTCTCGAACGTGATTCTGGAGAAGATCATCGGGCCGGTGTTCAGCCATATCGCCAACACGTTCGTCGATTCCTTCGTGAAGCGCGCGGACCAGCGCTACGGCAAGCCATGATGCATATCGATGTCTGCTACGGCCTGCCCGATGGCGCGTTCCTGAAGCGCGTCGACCTGCCCGAGGGCGCGACGGTGCGCGATGCGATCGACGCAAGCGGCGTGCTGCTCGCGCATCGCGACATCGATCTGACGACGCAGAAGGTCGGCGTGTTCGGCAAGCCGAAGCCGCTCGACGCGGCGCTCGCCGACTTCGACCGCGTCGAGATTTATCGGCCGCTGAAGGTGGATCCGAAGGCCGCGCGCCAGCGCCGCGTGGACAAGGCGCGCAAGGCGGGTTCGATCGAAGGGCGCAAGTGGCAGTCGAAGGATTCGCGCTGAGCGAATTCAATGCGCGGGCGCTTCTTTCGCCGCGGCGGGCGCCGGCTCCAGCGTGTGCTGCCTGACCGACCAGATTACGCCGGCGAGCAGCAGCACGATCGCGAGCACTTCGGGCGAGCGCGGCCAGCGGCCGTCGTAGACGAAGGCGTAGAGCAGGGCGAAGAGCGTCTCGAACACGATCATCTGCCCTGACAGCGTGAGCGGCAGGCGCTTCGCTGCCGCGTTCCACAGCATGTTGCCGAGCCACGAGCCGCCGGTGGCCAGCGCAAAAGAAACGATCCAGAACAGATGCCAGCGCGACGCGGGGACGCTCGCCTGCACCGTGCCCGCGGGCAGCATCCAGACGATCGCGCCGAGCGCGACGCCGAGCAGACCCGTCACGATGCCCCACAGGATGGACCACTCGTTGCCGTCGAAATGGCGATTCGATTGCAGATACCGCGCGTTGACGACCGCGTACCACGTCCAAGAAGCGAGCGCCCCGAGCGCGCATCCGAGTCCGGCGAGGCGCGTGAGCACGCTCGTCGCGTGATCGGCGTCGCTGAATACATCGAGATTGATGCACGCGATGCCCGCCAGCACGAGCAGGAGCGGCCCGATGAGCCTTTTCAGGTCGACCGCGCCGCGATCCCGCCGTCCGGCGAGCGTGACGGTCACGGGGAGAATGCCGACGATCAGCGACGAAGGCGCGACGCCCACGAGCTGCACCGCGCTCGCGAGCAGCATGTAGTACAGCAGGTTGCCGACCAGCGCGAGCTTCGCGAGCGCGATGAAATCGGCGCGCGTGAGCTTGGCCGCGAGGCGCCGGGCGAACGGCAGCGCCACGGCGAGCGAAACCGCGCCGTACATCAGATAGCGCCCGACGGAGAGCGTCAGCGGCGAAAAATCCGGCAAGAGCCGTGGCGCGAGAAAGATGAAACCCCAGATCGCTCCCGCCGCCATTCCGTACATCACACCGCGCTGCATCGTCCGACTCCTGCCGAAATTTCAACTGACGGCGCGAAGCGTAGCATGTGGCCCCGGGCGGCCGTCTTGTCTAAAACTGCAACAACGCGGACGCCCGGCAGACGGGCGAAAGCGGTCCGGAATTTGCGTCCGAATGGGCTAAGCTGCTGTTCGGGCAGTGAAAATGCAGGGAACTATCGGTATAATCTGCTTTTGCGCCCATAGGATTTGCCATGCGTCTGATCCAGAAAGCACTCACGTTCGATGACGTGCTCCTCGTGCCCGCCTTCTCCAGCGTTCTCCCGCGCGACACCAGCCTGAAATCCCAGCTGACTCGCAATATTTCCCTGAACATGCCTCTCGTGTCCGCCGCCATGGACACGGTCACCGAAGGCCGGCTCGCCATCGCGATGGCGCAGATGGGCGGCATCGGCATCGTCCACAAGAATCTCACCGCCAAGGAACAGGCCCGCGAAGTCGCGAAAGTGAAGCGCTTCGAATCGGGCGTCGTGCGCGATCCGATCACGATTCCGCCGCAAATGCGCGTGCGCGACGTCATCGCGCTGACGCAGCAGCACGGCATTTCGGGTTTCCCGGTGGTCGAAGGCGCGCAACTGATCGGCATCGTCACCAATCGCGACCTGCGCTTCGAAGAACGGCTCGATGAGCCGGTGCGCAACATCATGACGCCGCGCGAACGCCTCGTGACGGTCAAGGAAGGCACGTCGCTCGCCGAGGCGAAGGCGCTGATGCACAGCCATCGCCTGGAGCGCGTGCTCGTGGTGAACGACGCGTTCGAGCTGCGCGGCCTGATGACGGTGAAGGACATCACCAAGCAGACCGAAAACCCGGACGCCTGCAAGGACGAAGACGGCAAGCTGCGTGTGGGCGCGGCCGTGGGCGTCGGTCCGGACAATGAAGAGCGCGTCGAGCTGCTCGCGCAGGCGGGCGTCGACGTGATCGTCGTCGATACCGCGCACGGCCATAGCCAGGGCGTGCTGGAGCGCGTGCGCTGGGTCAAGCAGAATTATCCGCACGTGCAGGTCATCGGCGGCAATATCGCGACGGCGGCGGCAGCCAAGTCGCTCGTCGAGTACGGCGCGGACGCGGTGAAGGTCGGTATCGGCCCGGGCTCGATCTGCACGACGCGGATCGTGGCGGGCGTCGGCGTGCCGCAGATCACGGCGATCGCGAATGTTTCCGAAGCACTGCGCGGCACCGGCGTGCCGGTCATCGCGGACGGCGGCGTGCGCTTCTCGGGCGACGTGTCGAAGGCGCTCGCGGCGGGCGCGAACGTCGTCATGATGGGCAGCATGCTCGCGGGCACCGAAGAATCGCCGGGCGACGTGTTCCTGTATCAGGGCCGCCAGTACAAGTCGTACCGCGGCATGGGTTCGGTCGGCGCGATGAAGGACGGCGCGGCGGACCGCTACTTCCAGGACAACTCGGCGAACATCGACAAGCTCGTGCCGGAAGGTATCGAAGGCCGTGTGGCCTACAAGGGCTCGGTCAACGCGATCCTGTTCCAGATCGTCGGCGGCGTGCGCGCGAGCATGGGCTACTGCGGTTGCCGCACGATTTCCGAGCTGCACGAGAAGGCGGAATTCGTTCAGATCACGGCGGCCGGCATGCGCGAATCGCATGTGCATGACGTGCAGATCACGAAGGAAGCGCCCAACTATCACGTCGACTAATCGAGCGGACTGATCATGAAACCGTTGCTGCGGGTCGTGCTCGTCATCAATGCCCTGATTTTTCTGGCGTTCGGCCTGTTGTTTCTGCTGACGCCGTGGGCGGGCCTGTACGGCGCGCTGCAACTGGATTCGATCCGCGTTCAGCCGGCGTTCGCCGGGCAGTTGCTCGGTATCGCGCTCATCGGGCTGTCGTGGCTTGCGTTTCACGCAGCCGTCGATGGCGCGTTGACGGCTCGCGCCGCGCGCGTGTCGGGACACGTGCAGTGGCTGTCGGGGGTGGTGGTGCTGGTCTGGCTGCTCGGACTGCATACGCCTCAGATCGATGGCTTCGGGCAGATCAGCGCGGCCGTCGTGGGCGCCGTGCTGCTGGTGCTCGGTCTGGGCAGCGTGAGACTGTCGTCGGCGGTGCGTCGGCGCGAGCGCGCGGCGGCGGCCGGCGCGGTATCGGCGCAGCGCGCGGAAAAGAAGGCGGCGCAAAAGCGTGACGAGTTTTCCGCGAGCAACGCGGCATCGTCGGCGCGCGCCGAATCGGTCGATCTCGCGGCGCGTCCCGCAGCGCGCGCACCGGGCGCGACGGCCATCGATCCGGTATCGGGCCGCACGCTCGATCCCGTCTCGCCGGCCGGCGCGGTTCGCGCGCACCCGGACGGCGCGGTCGATCCCGTTACCGGCGGCACGCTCGATCCGCTGACGGGCCGCGCGGTCGATCCGGTCACCGGCAAGCGCATCGAGCCCGTCATCAGCGGCGAGATCGATCCGGCGACGGGTCGAAGAGCCGATCCGCTCGCGCCCGACGCGGGCCGCGCGCCTCGCTGAAGGCGTGAAGCGCATGCTACGAGCCACGCACGCGCAGCAACGGAAACACGCAGGACAAGCACGGTCGGCCTTTGCGCCGGCCGTCGATTTATTTGCAGACCGGGGCGCGAGGCCGCGCTCCGGCAGCACCGACATCATTCGTTCACTTAGCCTTTGGCCGCAGCCATGCACGACAAAATCCTGATTCTCGATTTCGGCTCCCAAGTCACCCAGCTGATCGCGCGGCGCATCCGCGAGTCGCACGTCTACTCGGAAATCCATCCGTACGACGTCGACGAGACATTCATCCGCGAATTCGCGCCGAGGGGCATCATCCTGTCCGGCGGCCCGAACTCCGTCACCGAGGCGAAGTCGCCGCGCGCCCCGCAGATCGTCTTCGATCTCGGCGTGCCGGTGCTCGGCATCTGCTACGGCATGCAGACGATGGCCGATCAGCTCGGCGGCAAGGTCGAACTCGGCAACGTGCGCGAATTCGGCTATGCGGAAGTGCAGGCGCTGAATCACACGGGCTTTCTGGAAGGCATTCAGGATTTCGCCAGCGACAAGGGCGAGTCGATGCTCAAGGTTTGGATGAGCCACGGCGACAAGGTCGTCGATCTGCCGGCGGGTTTCAAGCTGATGGCCTCGACGCCGTCGTGCCCGATCGCCGCGATGGCCGACGACGACCGGCGCTTCTACGGCCTGCAATGGCATCCGGAAGTCACGCATACGGTGCAGGGCCGCGCGATGCTCGACCGTTTCGTGCTGGAGCTGTGCGGCGCGAAGGCCGATTGGGAGATGGGCCATTACATCGACGAGGCGGTCGAGAACATCCGCGCGCAGGTCGGCAATGAGCACGTGATTCTCGGCTTGTCGGGCGGCGTGGATTCGTCGGTGGCGGCGGCGCTTTTGCATCGCGCGATCGGCGACCAGCTGACGTGCGTGTTCGTCGATCACGGCTTGCTGCGTCAGAACGAGGCGGAGCAGGTCATGTCGACGTTCGCGGATCACCTGGGCGTGAAGGTGATTCACGTCGATGCCAGCGAGGAATTTCTGCAGAAGCTTGCGGGCGTGACCGATCCGGAGGCGAAGCGCAAGATCATCGGCGCGGAGTTCGTCGAAGTGTTCCACAACGAATCGGACAAGCTCACCGATGCCAAGTGGCTCGCGCAGGGCACGATTTATCCGGACGTGATCGAATCGGCGGGCAAGGGCAAGAAGGGCGCGCATACGATCAAGAGCCATCACAACGTCGGCGGTTTGCCGGAGACGCTGAATTTGAAGCTGCTCGAACCGCTGCGCGAGCTTTTCAAGGACGAAGTGCGCGAACTCGGCGTGAAGCTCGGTCTGCCGCCCGCGATGGTGTATCGCCATCCGTTCCCCGGTCCGGGTCTCGGCGTGCGGATTCTCGGCGAAGTGAAGCGCGAATTCGCGGACCTGCTGCGCCGCGCCGATGCGATTTTTATCGAGACGCTGCGCAACACCATCGACAAGGAAACGGGCAAGTCGTGGTACGACCTGACGAGCCAGGCGTTCGCGGTGTTCCTGCCGGTCAAGAGCGTCGGCGTGATGGGCGACGGGCGCACCTATGAATACGTCGTCGCGCTGCGCGCCGTGCAGACGCTCGACTTCATGACCGCGCATTGGGCGCATCTGCCGCATGATCTGCTCGGGCATGTTTCCAATCGCATCATCAACGAAGTGCGCGGGATCAATCGGGTGGTGTATGACATCTCTGGCAAGCCGCCCGCGACAATTGAGTGGGAGTGAGCCGCGTCTGATTGCGAGGGGGCATGACTGATTCCGCGTCCGATCGCCCCACCGACTCGCTCTTCTTCGCGATCTATCCGGACGCAGTCGCCGCCGCGCGCATCGCCGAACTGGCGGCGCGGCTGCGTATCGAGCGCACGCTGAAGGCGAGGGCGATTCCCGCCGATCGCCTTCACGTCACCCTGCATTATCTCGGCGCCTTCGCAGGCGTTCCCGCCGATGTGGCCGCGCACGCTTGCGCCGCAGCATCCCGAATCGCGTTGCCGCCCGTCGATGTGACGCTCGACCGTATCGAAAGCTTTTCCGGCCGTCGCGCGAGACGCCCGCTCGTCGTTTCCGGCGATGTCACCGAGCCGCTCGACGCGCTCGAACGAACGCTCGGCACGGCGCTGGAAGCGGCAGGCATCGCACTGAAGCGGCATCCCCGTTTCACGCCTCATGTGACCTTGCTCTACGACGAACACCGCGTCGCGCGTGAGCGCATCGAACCCATCGCATGGACCGTGCGTGAGTTCGCGCTCGTGCGCAGCCGGCTCGGCAAATCGCAACACGAAGTCCTCGCGCGCTGGCCGCTCGTGCCGTGAATCGGCGGAACCACGCGCAATAAAAGGTTTCGCGGATTTTTCTAACGCGTTAAGGTGCGTGTATCGGAATGAATCGAGACGAAGCGCTTACATGACCCGATCCCGCCTGCTGCACATCACGCCCGACACCCACCACGTCCAGATCGATCTCGTCTACGCGACCGATCGCAATTTCACCGGCAAGCCCATCTACAAGGCGCAGCACTGCCTGCTGCTCGAGCCCGCCGAAGCGGCATTGCGTAAAGCCGTCGATATCGCGAAGAGCATCGGCATGACGCTCAGGATCTTCGACGCCTATCGTCCGCCGCAAGCGCAGAAAGTGCTGTGGGATTTCCTGCCCGATCCGACCTTCATCGCCGAACTCGGACGCGGCTCGAACCATAGCCGCGGCACGGCGGTGGACCTGACGCTCGTCGATCGCGACGGCAACGAGCTCGACATGGGCACCGGTTTCGATGCGATGGTCGCCGAATCCGAGCACTTTCACTTTGGCTTGCCGGAGCATGTGCAGCGCAATCGCACGCTGCTGCTGGGCGTCATGCACGGCGCGGGCTTCACGCACATCAAAAGCGAGTGGTGGCATTACGAATTGCCCGGCTCGCGCGAACTTGCTCTGATCGACAACGAAGAATGCGGCCCGCTGCGGCTCATGTAATCGGGGATTCGACATGAAACTGACTGCACTGATCACGGCGCTGATGCTCACGTTGATGAGCGCGCCGCCGGCAAGCGCCGCGACGCCGAAAGACATGTTCGTCATGGCCACGTTGCTCGATGAATTCACGTCGCTCGATCCCGGCGAAATCTACGAACTGGTGCCGGAGGAATACGTCGCGAACACGTATGACCGTCTGGTGCGCGTCGATCTGAAGGATCCGTCGAAATTCAATGGCGATGTCGCCGAATCGTGGACGGTGAGTCAGGACGGCCTCACGTTCACGTTCAAGATCCGGCCAGGACTCAAGTTCCATTCCGGCAATACGCTCACCGCCGATGACGTCGCGTGGTCGATCCAGCGCACCGCGCTGCTCGACAAGGGCGCGGCGGCGGTGCTTGCGGGCATCGGGCTGACGAAGGCGAACGCGTTGCAGAACGTGAAGAAGATCGACGATACGACCGTCTCGATCACGACGGATCAGCGCTATGCGCCGACCTTCGTGCTCAACGTGCTCGGTTCGTGGCCGGCGTCGGTGGTGGATCGCAAGCTCGTCGAATCGCACGCGAAGGGCAACGACTACGGCAACGAGTGGCTGAAGACCAACGAAGCGGGTTCGGGCGCGTACAAGCTCGTGAAATGGACCGCGAACGACAGCATCGTGCTGCAACGCTTCGACGGCTATCGCATTCCGCTCGCGATGAAGCGCATCGTGCTGCGTCACGTCACGGAAGCGGCGAGCCAGCGTCTGATGATCCAGAACGGCGACATCGACGTCGCGCGCGACCTCTCGCCCGACGATCTCGACACGCTCTCGAAGAACGGCGTCATCAAGGCGACGGCCGTGCCGCAAGCGACACTCATGTATCTCGGCCTCAACAACAAGAATCCGAATCTCGCGAAGCCGGAAGTCTGGGAAGCGATGAAGTGGCTCATCGACTATCAGGGCATTCAGAAGAACGTGATCCGCACGACCTACAAGGTTCACGAAGCGTTTCTCCCCGAAGGCTTTCTCGGCGCGCTGAACGAAAACCCGTATCACCAGGATGTCGCGAAGGCGAAGGCGCTGCTCGCGAAAGCGGGCTTGTCCAACGGCTTCACGGTGAAGATGGACGTGCGCAACGATTATCCGTACAGCGAGATCGCGCAAGCCGTGCAGGCGAATCTCGCGCTCGCCAACATCAAGGTGCAACTCGTGCCGAGCGACAACAAGCAGACGCTCGGACGATATCGCGCGCGGGCCCACGATATCTACATCGGCGAGTGGTCGGCGGATTACATCGATCCGCACAGTAACGCGCAGGGCTTCGTGTGGAATCCGGACAACTCGGATGCATCGAGCTACAAGATGCTCGCGTGGCGCAACGCGTGGGACATTCCACAACTGACGAAGGAAACCAACGCGGCGCTCGCCGAAAGCGATACGAAAAAGCGCGCGCAGCTGTACGAGAAGATGCAGCGTGAAGTGCTCGCGAAATCGCCGTTCGTCATCATGTTCCAAAAGGTGTCGCAGGTGGCGGCGCGGCCCGGCGTGACCGGTCTCGAAGTCGGGCCGATCAACGATCTCGTGTCGTATCGCAACATCAAGAAGCAGTGAACACGGTCACGCTCATCGGCTCGCGGCGCGGCGGCGCGCGCATCGCGTTGGCGCTCGCGCGCTGGATCGCGATGCTCGCCATCACGTTCACGGGCTTGCTCGCGATCACGTTTTTCATCGGCCGCAAGATTCCGATCGATCCGGTGCTCGCGATTCTCGGCGATCGCGCGTCCGCGACGGCTTATGCCGCCGCGCGTCTGCGGCTCGGTCTCGACAAGCCGCTCATCGAACAATTCCTGATCTACGCGCGCGACGTGCTGCACGGCAATCTCGGCATTTCGCTGTTGACGGCAAATCCGGTCATCGACGACATCAAGCGCGTCTTTCCCGCGACGCTCGAACTCGCGACGCTCTCGACCTTCATCGGCATCGCGATCGGCGTGCCGCTCGGCGTCGCGGCGGCGGTGAAGCACAATCGCATCGTCGATCACATCGCGCGCGTGATCGGGCTCGCCGGAAGCTCCGTGCCGGTGTTCTGGCTCGCGCTGATGGGCCTGCTGCTCTTTTACGCGCGGCTGCATTGGGTGTCCGGGCCGGGACGCATCGATCCGCTTTACGACGGCATGGTCGATACCCGCACGGGCAGTTTGCTCATCGATTCGCTCATCGCCGGCGAATGGGATGTCTTCGAGAACGCGTTCTCGCATATCGCGCTGCCGGCGAGCGTGCTCGCGTTCTATTCGATCGCGTATCTGTCGCGGATGACGCGCTCGTTCATGCTCGAACAACTGAGCCAGGAATACGTGACGACCGCGCGCGCGAAAGGGCTGCCCGAGCGCCGCGTGATCTGGCGGCACGCGTTCGGCAATATCGCGGTGCCGCTGCTGACGGTGATCGCGCTCGCATACAGCTATCTGCTCGAAGGCTCGGTGCTGACGGAGATCGTGTTCGCGTGGCCGGGCATCGGCTCGTATCTGACGGGCGCGCTGTTGAACGCCGACATGAACGCCGTGCTCGGCAGCACGCTCGTGATCGGCGCGACGTTCATCGCGCTCAATCTGTTGACCGACGCGCTGTATCGCGTGTTCGATCCGCGTGCGCGCTGACATGGAGGATCTTGCGCAGATGAAACAGCCGCGAACGGGCTCGCGCGCGTGGCTCCTGACCGATACGCCCGCGTCGCCGCGTCAAGCCGCGCTCGGGCGCGCGTATCGGCGCTGGCGGCGGTTCTCGTCGAATCCGTTGAGCATGCTCGGACTCGCGATCCTGCTGCTGCTGATCGTAGTCGCGGCGTTCGGGCCGATGCTCGTCACGCAGGATCCGTTGCAGCAGGTGCTCGCCGAACGTCTGACGCCGCCCGGCGCGGCGCACTGGTTCGGCACCGATCAACTCGGCCGCGACATCCTTTCGCGGCTCGTGCACGGCTCGCGCCTGACGCTCGCGATCGCGATGCTCGTCGTCGTGCTCGTGGTGCCGGTCGGGCTTTTGATGGGCACGGTGGCGGGTTATTGCGGCGGCATCGTCGATACGGTGCTGACGCGCTTGACCGACGTCGCGCTCGCATTTCCGAAGATCGTGCTCGCGCTCGCGTTCGCCGCCGCGCTCGGGCCGGGCGTGCTCAATGCGGTGATCGCGCTGTCGATCACCGCGTGGCCGCCGTATGCGCGTCTCGCGCGCGCGGAGTCGCTGCGGCTCGCGCAGGCCGATTACATCCATGTGGCGCGTCTGCAAGGCGCTTCGCATCTGCGCATTCTGCTGCGGTATATCGTGCCGCTGTGCTCGTCGTCGGTGATCGTGCGCGCGACGCTCGACATGGCCGGCATCATTCTCGCCGTCGCCGGTCTCGGCTTTCTCGGACTGGGCGCGCAGCCGCCGAGCCCGGAATGGGGTTACATGGTCGCGGCGGGCCGCAACGTGCTGCTCGACGCGTGGTGGGTCGCGACGATTCCCGGCCTCGCGATCCTCGCGGTGAGCCTCGCCTTCAACCTGCTCGGCGACGGTCTGCGCGACGTCTTCGATCCGCGTCACGGAGGCTGACATGCCCGATGCACTGGCTGAAATCGACGGACTGGACGTGGCCTTCGCGAGCCATGACGGCGTGCTCATGCCCGCCGTGCGCGGCGTATCGCTGACGGTGCGGCGCGGCGAGCGGCTCGGCATCGTCGGCGAATCGGGATCGGGAAAATCGCTGACGGGGCGCGCGCTGCTCGGACTGCTGCCGCCCGAGGCGAAATGGTCGGCTAAGGCGCTGCGTTTCGAAGGGCAGGACCTGCTCGCGATGCGCCCGAAAGCGCGCCGCCGCCTGTGCGGCACGCGCATGAGCATGATCCTGCAGGATCCGAAGTTCTCGCTGAACCCGGTGATGACCGTCGCGCAGCAGATGCGCGAAACATTTGTGCGGCAGGGCGTGAAAGAAGGCCGGCGCGCGTTGCGCGAGCGCATCGTCGCGGCGCTGGAAGCGGTGCATATCCGCGATCCGCAGCGTGTCGCGGATGCGTATCCGCACGAACTGTCCGGCGGCATGGGCCAGCGCGTGATGATCGCGATGATGGTCTCGGCCGGCCCGCGCCTTCTGATCGCCGACGAACCCACGAGCGCGCTCGATGTCCTCGTATCGATGCAGGTGCTTGCCGTGCTCGACGAGATGATCGCGCGCCACGATACCGGCCTCGTGTTCATCAGTCACGATTTGCCGCTCGTGATGTCGTTCTGCGACCGCGTCGCGGTGATGTACGGCGGTCGCGTCGTCGAGACGTGCGCGGCGCGCGATCTCGTTCACGCGACGCATCCGTACACGCGCGGGCTGCTCGAAGCGAATCCGCCGCTCGTGAATCCGCCCGACGAGTTGCCGACGCTGCGCCGCGACCCCGCGTGGCTCGATGAAGGCATCGCGCGATGATCGAAATCGAGCGCGCGCTCATCCGCTTCAAGACGAAGAGCGGTCACGTCGACGCCGTGCGCGACGTTTCGCTGCGCGTGGAAGAGGGCGAGGTTTTCGGACTCGTCGGCGAATCGGGCAGCGGCAAGTCGACGTTGTTGCGCGCGCTCGCCGGGCTGACGCCGCTGTCGGGCGGCAGGATAAGCATCGGATCGCGCCCTGGAAGCCGCGACGTGCAGATGGTGTTCCAGGACCCCTACGGCGCGCTGCATCCGCGCTTCACCGTCGACAAGACCTTGCGCGAGCCGCTCGCGATCAACGGCATCGGCGACGAAGACACGCGCATTCTCGCCGCGCTCGCCGAAGTCGGGCTCGGTCCGGCGTATCGATTCCGCTATCCGCATCAGTTGTCGGGCGGGCAGCGCCAGCGCGTGTCGATCGCGCGCGCGTTGATCGTCGAGCCGCGCGTGCTGCTGCTCGACGAGCCGACCTCCGCGCTCGATGTCTCCGTCCAGGCGGAAATCCTGAACCTGCTGCGCCGCCTGCATCGCGAACGCAAGCTGACGATGATCCTCGTGAGCCACAATCTCGCCGTGATCGGCTTTCTTTGCCAGCGCGTCGCGGTCATGCGCAACGGCGAAATCGTCGAGCAACTGGGCGTCGATGCCGTGCGTTCGCGCGACGTTACGCACGAGTACACGCGCCGGCTTCTGCTCGCGACTGAAGGCTACACACGACAGAACGCGTAGTCGTCGTACAAGCACAATCGTCATGACGCGGTCAATGGATGTTGCGCGAACGACGCATAAGCACGGCGATAAGCCCGGTATACGACGACGCGCGGCGGGCCGGCTTGTCTTCGACGAAACCGGTGCCGCCGCCGCTGATAGAATGTGCGCTGGATTGTCGAGACGTGCCGAACAACGCGCGAGCGTGGTTTTCCGGCTGCCTTCCGACTTCGAGCTAACCAACGGAAATCGTGACAGACCGCGCCCGTTCGCGGGTGAAAACCGGTCGTAATCCCCGATGAAATTGCTAGATGCTTTGGTCGAACAGCGGATCAACGAAGCCGCTGCGCGTGGCGAGTTCAACAACCTGCCGGGCGCGGGCGCACCGCTTCACTTCGACGACGACACCCTCGTGCCCGAGGAAGTGCGCGTCGCCAATCGAATCCTCAAGAATGCGGGCTTCGTCCCGCCGGCAGTCGAACAGCTTCGCGCGCTGCGCGGGCTTCAGGAAGAGTTCGACAAGGTGACGGACCCCGCGGCCCGTTGCCAGTTGCAAGCCAAGATGCTCGCGCTCGACATGGCGCTCGAGTCGCTGCGCGGCGGCGGCTGCGTGCCGCACGAATATCGCCGGCGCATCGCGGAGCGTTTGTCCGAGCGCGCGCAGTCGCGCGTGGCGGTGGACGTCAAGTGACCGGCCTGCCGGATGCGGCCGATCCCGCGCCCAGCGCTCAAATCGCCGATCCTGCCAGCGAACGCGATCGCCGCTTCATGGCGCTCGCGCAACGCGCCGCCGACGAAGCCCGTCGCGCGGGCGAAGTGCCCGTCGGCGCGGTCATCGTGCTCGGCGACGAAGTCATCGCCACCGGCTTCAATCATCCGATTCGCGGACACGATCCGTCCGCGCATGCCGAGATGGCCGCGCTGCGCGCCGCCGCCCAATCGCTCCAGAACTACCGCTTGCCGGGCTGCGAGCTCTACGTGACGCTCGAACCTTGCCTGATGTGCGCGGGCGCGATCATGCACGCGCGCATCTCGCGCGTCGTCTACGGCGCCACGGACCCGAAAACGGGTGCGTGCGGCAGTGTCGTCGACATGTTCGCGAATGCGCAGCTCAATCACCACACCACCGTGACGGGCGGCGTGCTCGCGGATGAATGCGGGCATGCGCTCAAGAATTTCTTCGCCGAGCGCCGCCGCCTCGCGCGCGACGAACGCGATGCGCGCCGCGCGCGCGAAGCCGGGCAACCCGCCGCCGATTCATCTGATCGAATAACAACATCGTGAAATCACGCACCATCGACCTCGTTGCGCCCTCTGGCTATCCACACGATCCGGCGGCCGTCGAGCGCGGCATCGGACGGTTGCGCAGGGAAGGGCATCGGCTCGAAAACGTCGACGCGACGCGCCGACGCTTCCAGCGCTTCGGCGGCACCGATGCGGAACGCGCCGCCGATCTCAATCGTCTTGCGGATGCATCGCGTCCGTTACCTGACATCGTACTTGCGGTGCGGGGCGGATACGGCGCGTCGCGCATCCTGCACGGCCTCGACTACACCGGGCTGCGCAGGCTCGCGGATCAGCCGGTGGCGATCGTCGGCCACAGCGATTTCACCGCGATTCAATGCGCGCTGTTCGCGCACGCCGGTGTGAAAAGCTTCGGCGGACCGATGTTCGCGGGCGATTTCGGCGCCGAGCAGGTCAGTTCGTTCACGATGCAGCACTTCTGGAACGCGATCTCGCGACCGAGTTTCACCATCACGAGCCATACGCCGCAGCAACAGACCGTCGACGCGACCGGCATGCTGTGGGGCGGCAATCTCGCGATTCTGGCGTCGCTCGTCGGCACGCCGTATCTGCCGCCGGTCGAGGGCGGAATCCTGTACATCGAGGATGTCAACGAGCATCCGTTTCGCATCGAGCGGATGATTTATCAGCTGTATCAGGCGGGCGTGCTCGGTCGGCAGCAGGCGATCGTGATGGGGGAGTTCTCCGGCGGCCGTCTGTCGGACTACGACAACGGCTATTCGCTCGACGCGATGATCGAGCAGGTGAGGTCGGTGACGGGCATTCCGGTGGTGACAGGATTGCAGTTCGGACACGTCGAAAATCTGCTGACGCTGCCCTTCGGTGCGGCGGCGCACCTTATCGCGAGCGAGCGGGGCTTCACGCTGAAACTTTCCGATTACCCGCATCTGGCTTGAGTCCGCGTGGCAAGGCGCTCAAGCGAGCGCCTTATTTTTAGCTCGGCCCTGCAACTAACTGTCGGTTCATGCACCGTCCGCGACAACTGCGTGCACCACGTCGGCGCTAGAATTGTCGACAAAAAAGAGGCGGCAATGCTGACAAAAACTTGTGGAATCTGCTGCGAAGCCCGCCGATATTGAGCCTCAGCAAAACGCGGTACTCGAAAAACGCGCGGTAACCGATAATTTTAAAAATGAATTGTTGACAATCTTTATGTCGATTCTAAGATGCTTAACATGCAAGCGAGCACATCATGTCCGACAGCAAGCGTAGTGCTGCACCGAACGCTGCAGATTCCGCTCCCAACGGGGCGAACGCCGAGTCGATCGCCGAGAACATCCGCGCCGCGATCCTCGAGCATCGGCTGGCGCCGGGCGCGAAGCTGACCGAAGCGCAGTTATGCGAGGTGTTCGCCGTGAAGCGCGGCACCGTCCGCCAGGCGCTCGCGCAACTGTCGAACGAACGGCTCGTCGATCTGGAGCCGAATCGCGGGGCGTTCGTCGCGAGTCCGTCGTTGCAGGAAGTGCATGAAGTGTTCGAAATGCGCCGCATCATCGAATTGGCCGTGGTGGACCGAATTGCGCAAGGGCACGGCGTGCGTCGGCTGAAGTCGATCAGCGCGACGATCGGAAAAGAGCGCCGCGCTTTCGAAAGCCACGATTTTTCGTCGTGGATCCGGCTCTCCGGCGAGTTTCACACCGAACTCGCGGCGCTTACCGGCAACACGGTGCTGTGCGAATGCCTGTCGGGACTCGTCGCGCGTTCGACGCTGATCTCGGCGCTGTATGAATCGCTCGGCAAGAGTTCGTGCTCGTTCGAAGATCACGAAGCGATTCTCGCCGCGCTCGATGCAGGCGATGCAGCGAAAGCCGGCGTGTTGATGGCGCAACATCTGCGCGACGTCGAACTGAAGATGCTGGAGCGGCCGGCACGCGGCGCGGTCGATCTGAAGGAAGTGTTCATGAAGCCCGCCGAGCGCGAACGAGCGCTCGATATGTAAGGCAGACAGACGGCAGATCGGACTATCTGCCATCGGCTGAATCAAGCAGGACTAAATAACTGGAGACCGTGCCTCGCGCTTCGCGCGAAGGCGCGTGGAGAGTCGCACGCTTTGAAAATCCGTAGCGTGTATCGCACCGAACAGGACGCTCGTGTGAGCGTGAAATGAAAGCCGCCGCAGGGCGGGCGTGCCGGGCCGATGCCTCGCGCGCTCTCGGCCTCATGCCCGAAGGCGAAAACGCAAATCCGAAGAATGCCGCGCGGGATGGAGACATCCGACACGTCAGCGAAGGCATCCGATCGAAGCTTGAACCCCGAGCATTTGCAGTTTTCTCATCACGCAAGCAGCCAATGAAGGAGACGTCATGGCCCAGTTCAGTGCATCCGGCAGCTCAACCCTGCCGCCGCTCGACAACGAGTATGAAGAGCAACATCTGCCCGCCGGTTACAGCGACCGGCTTTACAACGAGGACCTCGCCCCGCTCAAGAATCAGACCTGGGGCGCGTACAACATCTTCGCGTTCTGGATGTCGGACGTGCACAGCGTCGGCGGTTATGTGTTCGCCGGAAGTCTCTTCGCGCTCGGCCTGACGAGCTGGCAGGTGCTGGTGTCGCTGCTGATCGGCATTGGGCTCGTGAACGTGCTGTGCAATCTGATCGCTAAACCGAGCCAGGTGGCGGGCGTGCCGTATCCCGTCGCGTGCCGCGCCACGTTCGGCGTGCTCGGCGCGAACATTCCGGCCGTGATCCGCGGGCTCATTGCGGTGGCGTGGTACGGCATTCAGACATATCTGGCGTCGAGCGCGCTCGTCATCGTCGTGCTGAAGTTCGTGCCGTCGCTGATGCCTTATGCCGACGTCCACAAGTACGGCTTCGTCGGGCTTTCGGCGCTCGGCTGGGCGGGCTTCATGCTGCTTTGGGTGCTGCAGGCCGTCGTGTTCTGGCGCGGCATGGAGATGATCAAGAAGTTCATCGACTTCGCCGGTCCCGCCGTCTACGTCGTGATGTTCATTCTCGCCGGCTATATGGTGTGGCGCGCGGGCATCGACAATATCGGCCTGAACCTCGGCGGGGTGAAGTATCACGGCACGGAAGTGATTCCCGTGATGATCACCGCGATCGCGCTCGTCGTTTCGTACTTCTCCGGCCCGATGCTCAACTTCGGCGACTTCTCGCGCTACGGCAAGAGCTTTCGCAGCGTGAAGCGCGGCAATTTCTGGGGCCTGCCGGTCAACTTCCTGGCGTTCTCGGTCGTGACCGTCATCACGACTGCGGCGACGCTGCCGGTCTTCGGCCAGCTCATCACGGATCCGGTGGAAACCGTCGGCCGCATCGACCATCCGTCTGCTGTGATTCTCGGCGCGCTGACCTTCACGATCGCGACCATCGGCATCAACATCGTCGCGAACTTCGTGTCGCCGGCCTTCGACTTCTCGAACGTCGCGCCGAAGCTCATCAGCTGGCGCATGGGCGGCATGATGGCGGCGGTCGCGTCGATCTTCATCACGCCGTGGAACCTGTTCAACAACCCGGCCGTGATCCACTACACGCTGGATATTCTCGGCAGCTTCATCGGACCGCTGTATGGCGTGCTGATCCTCGACTTCTATCTCGTGAAACGCGGCAAGCTGGTGGTCGACGATCTCTACACGGTGTCGGAACAGGGCAAGTACTGGTACACGAAGGGCGTGAACCGCCGCGCGGTGATGGCGCTCGTGCCGGCCGCCGTGCTCGCGACGCTCTGCGTGATGGTGCCGGCGCTCGAAGCCGCTGCGAACTTCTCGTGGTTCATCGGTGCGGGACTCGGCGCGGTGTTCTATTACTTCCTCGCGGATCGCAAGCGCGGAGTCTAAAACGATAGCTGGAACCTGAGAGAATTTCCGAAGGCAGTGTGGAGACAGCAATGCGCATCAAACTGATCAACCCCAACACGACGCAGCGCATGACCGACTCGATGGGCCGCTGCGCCCGCGAGGTCGCCGCGCCCGGCACGGAGATCGTCGCCGTCAGCCCGACGATGGGCCCGCCGTCCATCGAAGACTATTACGACGAGGCGGTCGCGTCGCTCGGTCTGCTCGCCGAAGTGGAAGCGGGCGAAAAGCAGGGCTTCGACGGCTATGTGATCGCGTGCTTCGGCGATCCGGCCCTTTACGCCGCACGCGAACTGGCGCGCGGCCCGGTGATCGGCATCGCGGAGGCGGCGATGCATGCCGCGAGCGTCATCGCGCCGGGATTTTCCGTCGTCACGACGTTGCAGCGTACCGTCGGCATGGCTTGGCATCTGGCGGAGCGCTACGGCATGGAGCGCTTCTGCAAAAACGTCCGCGCGACAGACGTCCCCGTGCTCGAACTGGATGTGCCGGGGTCGCCGGCGCGTCGGACGATCATCGACGAATGCAGGCGCGCGCTCGACGAAGACGGCTCGGACGCCATCGTGCTCGGCTGCGCGGGCATGGCGGAGTTCTGCCGCGAAGTGGAGGACGCGATCGGCGCGCCGGTGGTTGAGGGCGTGACGGCCGCGGTGAAATGGGCGGAGGCGCTCATCGCGCTGAAGCTGCACACGGCGAAACGCGGCGACTACGCGCGCCCGCTCGCGAAACGGTACGACGGCGTGCTGTCGGATTTCAGCCCGCGCCGATAGCCTTTTCGCCGGACACATACCGATGACGTGACCCGGATTATGCGCCCTGATGTATGGGCGCGTCCGGGTCTTTTAGCTACACTGAATCGTCGACAATCCCGTTTTTTCAACGCTTGAGCAGAACGCCAGCCATGTCACTCGATCCGAACTACCCACGCGATTTGATCGGCTACGGCCGCCACCCGGTGCAGGCGAACTGGCCGGGACGGGCGCGCGTCGCCGTGCAATTCGTGCTCAATTACGAAGAAGGCGGCGAGAATTGCGTGCTGCACGGCGATCCGGGCTCCGAGCAGTTCCTGTCGGAGATCGTGGGCGCGGCGGCGTATCCGTCGCGTCACATGAGCATGGAGTCGATCTACGAGTACGGTTCGCGCGCGGGCGTGTGGCGCATCCTGCGCGAGTTCGAGAAGCGCGGCATGCCGCTGACGATCTTCGGCGTCGGCATGGCGATCGAGCGGCATCCCGAAGTGGCGAAGGCGTTCGTCGAACTGGGGCATGAAATCGCGTGTCACGGCTATCGGTGGATTCACTATCAGGACATGTCGCCGGAGAAGGAAGCCGAACACATGCGCCTCGGCATGGAAGCGATCGAGCGCGTGACGGGCGTGCGGCCGCTCGGCTGGTATACCGGGCGCGATAGCCCGAATACGCATCGGCTGGTCGCGGAATACGGCGGTTTCCTCTACGACTCGGACTATTACGGCGACGACCTGC
Organism: Caballeronia sp. LZ028; assembly: GCF_031451415.1. Lineage (NCBI taxonomy): Bacteria > Pseudomonadati > Pseudomonadota > Betaproteobacteria > Burkholderiales > Burkholderiaceae > Caballeronia > Caballeronia sp. LZ028. The sequence continues at coordinate 1,536,650 of NZ_JARUXN010000001.1, forward strand.
CGTTCTGGACCGAAGTCGAAGTGACGGGCGGCGAGAAGAAGCCGCATCTGATCGTGCCGTACACGCTCGACACCAACGACATGCGCTTCGCGACGCCGCAAGGCTTCAACACGGGCGATCACTTCTTCACGTACCTGAAAGACGCGTTCGACGTGCTCTACGAAGAAGGCGACGAAGCGCCGAAGATGCTGTCCATCGGCATGCACTGCCGCTTGCTCGGCCGGCCGGGGCGCTTTCGTGGCCTGCAGAAATTCCTCGATCACATCGAGAAGCATGATCGCGTGTGGGTTACGCGGCGTGTCGACATCGCGCGTCACTGGCGCGAGCAACATCCTTTCGAAAAAGCTAACAACGGGACGGCGGCATGAAGGCGATGCACTACACACTCGACCAACTCAACACCATGCCCGCCGACACGTTCGTGACGGTGCTCGCGGGCATTTTCGAGCACTCGCCGTGGGTGCCGGAAAGAGCGGCGCAACAGCGCCCGTTCAAGGACATCGACGCGCTGCATCGCGCGATGTCGCAGATCGTCGAAGAGGCCGGCGAAGACAGGCAGCTCGCGCTCATCAACGCGCACCCGGAGCTCGCGGGCAAAGCGGCGGTGCGCGGCGAGCTGACCGCCGAATCGACGCGCGAACAAAGCGGCGCGGGCCTGAATCTGTGCACGCAGGAAGAGTTCGACAGGCTTCAGTCGCTGAACGCGCAGTATCGCGAGAAATTCGGGTTTCCGTTCATTCTCGCGGTGCGCGGCTATGACCGTCACGGCATCATCGCGAACTTCGAAGCGCGCGTGAATCACGACCGCGCCGAAGAATTGCGCACGAGTCTCGACCAGATTTACCGGATCGCGGGCTTCAGGTTGAACGACCTGATTCAAGCGGCGTAATCCGCAAACAACCGTAAACGAACGAAAAGAAGGACAGAAACAAATGGCAATCCCGACACTCGATCCCAATGCGCCCGACTTCACGCGCCGCTATGTGAACCTGGCGGACCCGCGTCTGGGCGCGCAGGCACTCGAGGCGAGCGACGATTTCTTCGCGCCGAAGGAACGCATGCTGAATCCCGAGCCGGCGGTGTTCATTCCCGGCAAGTACGACGATCACGGCAAGTGGATGGACGGCTGGGAAACGCGCCGCAAGCGCACGACGGGCTATGACTGGTGCATCGTCAAGCTCGCGCGTCCGGGCGTCATCAAGGGCATCGATGTCGACACGAGCCACTTCACCGGCAACTTCCCGCCGGCGGCGTCGATCGAAGGGGCGCATGTCGCCGACGGCGCACCGAATCAGTCGACGCAATGGACGGAAATCGTCCCGTCGACGACGCTGCAGGGCAACAGCCATCACTATCTCGAAGTCGAGGTCCAGCAGCCGTTCACGCATCTGCGCGTGAACATCTATCCGGATGGCGGCATCGCGCGTCTGCGGGTCTATGGCCAGCCGCAACTCGACTGGAGCAACGCGGACAAGCATGCGCTCGTCGATCTCGCCGCGATGGAAAACGGCGCGTACATGGTCGGCACGAACAATCAGCACTTCGGTCTCGCATCGACCTTGCTGATGCCGGGCCGCGGCGTGAACATGGGCGACGGCTGGGAAACGCGCCGGCGTCGCGAGCCGGGCAACGACTGGTGTATCGTCGCGCTGGCGCAGCCGGGCGTCATCAAGAAGGTCGAAGTGGATACCGCGCACTTCAAGGGCAATTTCCCCGACCGCTGCTCGCTTCAGGCGGCATACGTGAAGGGCGGCACGGACAGCTCGCTCGTCACGCAGGCGATGTTCTGGCCGGTGCTGCTCGGCGAACAGAAACTGCAGATGGACAAGCAGCATTTTTTCGAGTCCGAACTCGCCGCGCTCGGCCCCGTGACGCACGTGCGCTTCAATATTTTTCCTGACGGCGGCGTGTCGCGTCTTCGTCTCCTCGGAACCCTTGCATGATGAAGAAACTCGCTATCGAACCGTTGACGCGCGCAGCGTTCAAGCCTTATGGCGATGTCATCGAACTCGATGGCGCCAAGCAGATTCCAATCAACCTCGGCACCACGATCCGCTTCCACGATCTGTGCAACGTCGACGTGACCGACGGCGGCGGGCACGCGATCGTCAATCTGTTTCGCGGCCAGCCGCGCACGCTGCCGTTCGAATGCAAGATGATGGAGCGTCATCCGCTCGGCAGCCAGGCGTTCATTCCGCTCGATGACCGGCCGTATCTCGTCGTCGTCGCGCCCGCGGGCGATCTCGACGAATCGAAGATCCGCGCCTTCGTCACGCGCGGCTGGCAGGGTGTGAACTATGCGAAAGGCGTGTGGCATCACCCGCTGCTCGCGCTGGGGAAGGTGAGCGATTACATCGTCGTCGATCGCGGCGGCGGCGAAGGGCACAACCTCAACGAGCAGGATCTGAAGGAATCGCTCTGGCTGACCGAAGACGCGCTGCGATAGGCGCATCGAAAGCAGCACCCGCGCAGTGACGAAAGACCGGAACGCACCTCCGGTCTTTTTTTTCGTCACAGCGCCGCCCACACCACCCGATATCGCCGCCTTCCCACCCGAAATCTCCGTTGAACGGGACAGACCCGCCCCTTACCCTTGACGGACGGCTTGCATCCGGCCAGCGTCCGCCTCGGGACCGTCCGGTGCCGCACTAATAAATACGGAGACAGCATGAGCGATTCGGCCAGGAGGCGCGCGAGCGTAAGCGGTAACGATCAGTATGACTACATAGTGGTCGGGGCAGGATCGGCGGGATGCGCGGTCGCGAGCCGCCTTGCCGACCAGCAAGGGGTCACGGTCGCATTGCTGGAGACCGGCCCGGACGATCATCACTACACGGTGTGGGCGCCCGTCGGCGTGGCGAAGCTGGCGGTGAAGGAAAATGTGCGCAACTACGGTTATCACACGCTGCCGCAACCGTCGCTGAACAACCGGGTGTCGTTTCAGCCGCGCGGCCGCGGACTCGGCGGCAGCTCGTCGATCAACGGCATGCTGTATGTCCGCGGTCATCGCAACGATTACGATCAATGGGCGCAACTCGGATGCCGCGGCTGGAGCTACGAAGAAGTCCTTCCGTACTTCCGCAAGGCCGAGTCGAACGGCCGGATCCGCAATGGTCTCGACGACGCCTTCCACGGCGCGCAAGGCCCGCTGCACGTCTGCGATCAGCGCACGCTCAATCCGTTCAGCCAGCGCTTCATCGACGCCGCGTTGCAGGCGGGCATGCGGCTCAATCACGATTTCAACGGACAGCATCAGGAAGGCGTCGGGCTATATCAGGTCACGCAGTACAACGGCGAGCGCTGGAACACCGCGCGCGCGTATCTGCATCGCGGCGACGCAGCCGATGCATCGCTCTGCGGCGGCCGCGACTCGCTCTCGGTGATGACCGGCACGATCGCGCTGCGCATCGAGTTCGACGGCAAGCGGGCGACCGGCGTGCGCGTCGTGCGCGATGGCGTCGAGCGCAGCCTGCGTGCGCGTCGCGAGGTCATCGTGTGCGCGGGCGCGTTCAATTCGCCGCAACTGCTTCTGGCATCGGGAATCGGCCCGGCCGCGCATGTGCGCGAGATGGGTATCGATGTCGTGCACGATCTGCCGGGCGTCGGCGAGAACCTGCAGGATCACATCGACATCACGATCAAGAAGGCCGTGCCGACCGCCGATCTCTACGGCTACTCGTGGCGCAACATCGCGCGCATGATTCCGGAGCTGATGCGCTACAGGCGCGACCGCACAGGCATGTTCGCATCGAACATCATCGAGGCGGGCGGCTTCACGCGCAGCCGCGAAGGGCTCGCGGAACCCGATCTGCAGTTCGCGTTCATTCTCGCGCTCGTGGGCAGCCGTGGCGACGGCGCGGGCAGGAAAGCGCCGCCGGGATACAGCTGTCACGCGACCAACCTGCGCCCGAAAAGCCGTGGCGTGCTTCGCCTCAAGTCGCGCGACATGCGCGATGCGCCGCTCATCGATCCGCGCTATCTGAGCGTGGAATCCGACATGGACAACCTCGTGACCGGCGTGCGGCTCATTCGCCGGATTTTCTCGCAGCCCGCGCTTGCGCAAGCGGGCGGGCGCGAGCTCATGACCGACGATTTCGGCCCCGGCGAGGGCGATGAGCGCGCCATTCGCGCTTACATCCGCCAGCATGCGGACACGCTCTTTCATCCGGTCGGGACATGCAAGATGGGCGTCGATGAACTCGCGGTCGTCGACCCCGACCTGCGCGTGCGCGGCATCGATGGTCTGCGCGTGGCCGACGCCTCGGTCATGCCGACGATCATCGGCGGCAACACGAACGCGCCGACCATCATGATCGCGGAGAAGGCCGCGGATCTCATTCGTGCCGCCGTCTCCACCGAGACGCGCGTCGAGGCAATCTAATTCAGCGGGGAACATCGCATGCAAAACGGTGACACACAGGCGCTGCCGAAACCTTATCCGCCGTCGCTGCCGGCGACCGCGGCGACGCGCGCGGCGCACGAGCGCGCGCTGCACGAACTGCCTCCCGACGATCCCGAGGAGGAAGCGGACGCGCGGCGCGGATTCATCGGCACGGTGCCGGACGCCGAGGTGCGCGGCGCATATGGCCAGCTCGTCTGGAGCCTCGCGGACTACGCGTTTCTGAACGAGCCCGAGGCGCCCGACACCGCGCATCCGTCGCTGTGGCGTCACGCCCGCATCAATTCGCTGCACGGCCTTTTCAAGGTGACGGAGCGCATCTATCAGGTGCGGGGTTTCGACGTCTCGAACGTCACGTTCATCGAGGGCGACAGCGGGCTCATCGTCATCGATCCGCTGACATGCAAGGAAACCGCCGAGGCCGCGCTCGCGCTCTATTGCGCGCATCGGCCGAAGCGTCCGGTCGTGGCCGTCATCTACAGCCATAGCCACGCGGATCATTTCGGCGGCGTGCGCGGCGTCACGAATGACGCGGATGTGCAGGCCGGGCGCACGGCGATCATCGCGCCGGCCGGGTTCATGGAAGAGGCGGTGTCGGAAAACGTGATGGCCGGCCCGGCGATGGCGCGCCGCGCGCAGTTCCAGTTCGGCCACACGCTCGCGCGCAACGCGTGCTGCCAGATCGATGCCGGCATGGGCAAGACCATGCCGCGCGGCACGATCACGCTGATTCCGCCGACGCAGCTCATTCGCGAGCCGCTGGAGACGCATGTCATCGACGGCGTCGAGATCGTTTTCCAGCTGACGCCGGAAAGCGAAGCGCCCGCCGAAATGCATTTTTACTTCCCGCAGGAGCGCGCGCTCAATCTCGCGGAGAACGGCACGCGCTCGCTGCACAATCTGTGTCCGCTGCGCGGCGCGAACGTGCGCAATGCGCAACGCTGGGCGCGCTATCTGGGCGAGTCGCTGGAGCGCTTCGGACGCCACGCGGATGTCGTGTTCGCGCAGCACAACTGGCCGACTTGGGGCCGCGAGCGTATCGCCGGATATCTCGAAGCACAGCGCGATCTTTACAAGTATCTGCACGATCAGACCGTACGCATGATGAATCGCGGCATGAACGCGGCCGAGATCGCGGAGGTCATGCGCCTTCCCGATTCGCTTCACGCGCTGTGGCACGCGCGCGGCTATTACGGCACGGTGTCGCACAACGTGAAGGCCATCTATCAGCAGTATCTGAGCTGGTACGACGGCAATCCGTCGAATCTGCACGCGCTGCCGCCGGAACTGGCGGCGCCGCGCTACGTCGAGTACATGGGCGGCGCGGATGCCGTGCTCGAACGCGCGCGCCGGGACTTCGGCAAGGGCGAATATCGCTGGGTCGCTCAGGTGATGAATCATCTCGTGTTCGCGCAGCCGCAGTTGCTCGAAGCGCGCGCACTGGGCGCGGCGGCGCTGGAGCAGATGGGCTATCAGGCCGAATCGGCGACGTGGCGCAATGCGTTCCTTCTGGGTGCGCGCGAGTTGCGGGAAGGGCATCGCGCGGCGACGCAGTTCGCGAGCCGCAGCCGCGACATGGTGTGCGCGATCACCGAAGACATGTTCTTCGACTATCTGGCGGTGCGTATCGACGGGCTGAAGGCACAGAATCTGACTGCGCGCTTCGACTGGCGTTTCAGCGATGTCGACAAGCGCTTCTCCGTGAATCTGCAGCACGGCGCGCTGACGTGGTCCGCGCTGCCGTGTGCGTTGCCGCCGCACGCGCAGATCGACATGACGCGCGAGACGCTGAATCTGATCCTCTGCGGCGAAACCGGCTTCGCGGGCGCACTGCGCGAAGGTCAGATCCGCGTCACGGGCGATCTCGACGCGTTCAAGTCGCTGCTCGGCGCGCTCGAACAGGTCGACAACGACTTCAACGTCGTGGAACCGTAAGCGGCGCGTCGTTATCGCGTATCGAAAGGCCGGTGCGGGCGCGCCGGCCTTTCGCGTTTCGGGGCGCGCTCTTTATCGAACGGCTAAGATAGTCGGCCCAGACGAGCCTGAAACAAGGAACCACGCATGATCGATCTTCGCAGCGACACCGTCACCCGTCCCAGTCAGCCGATGCTCGCCGCGATGACCGCGGCCAAAGTCGGCGACGATGTCTGGGGCGACGATCCGACCGTCATCGAATTGCAAGGCAGGCTCGCGGAGCGCACGGGCAAGGAAGCGGGCCTGTTCTTTCCGAGCGGCACGCAGAGCAACCTCGCGGCGTTGATGGCGCATTGCGCGCGCGGCGACGAATACATCGTCGGCCAGCAGGCGCACACGTACAAGTACGAAGGCGGCGGCGCGGCGGTGCTCGGCAGCATCCAGCCGCAGCCGATCGAAAACGCGCCCGACGGCGCCTTGCCGCTCGACAAGATCGCGGCGGCGATCAAGCCGATCGACAATCACTTCGCGCGCACGCGTCTGCTCGCGCTCGAAAACACCATCGGCGGGAAGGTGCTGCCGGCGTCTTATGTCGCGGAGGCGACGCAACTCGCGCGCAGTCGCGGTCTGTCGACGCATCTCGACGGCGCGCGCGTATTCAATGCGGCGGTGGCATCGGACAAACCAGTCGGCGAACTGTGCGCGCCGTTCGACTCGGTTTCCGTCTGCTTCTCGAAGGGGCTGGGCGCGCCGGTCGGTTCGGTGCTGGTCGGATCGAAGGCATTGATCGATGTCGCGAGCCGCTGGCGCAAGGTGCTCGGCGGCGGCATGCGCCAGTCGGGCGTGCTGGCGGCGGCGTGTCTGTATGCGCTCGATCATCACGTCGATGGCCTCGTGCAAGACCACGACAACGCCGCGCATCTCGCCGCCGGCCTCGCACAGATCGATGGCATCAAGATTCAGTCGCACGCGACGAACATGGTTTTCGCGCAGATTCCCGAGGCGCATTGCGCGCGGCTCGAAGCCTTTCTGAAGGAGCGCGGCATCCTCACGCAGATGCTCTATGCGTCGCGCTTCGTCACGCATCGCGATGTGTCGCGCGCCGATATCGACACGGTCGTTCGCGCGGTGAAGGATTACTTCGCACGTTGAAGGTCGAATGAAAAATGCCCCGCTTCCGAACGAAGCGGGGCATTTCATTGCGCGCAGCGGCAAGCTTATTCGACAGCGCCGCCTGCAAACCACGCCGCCACCTTCTGACGCTCCGCATCCGTCATTTGCGTGACGTTGCCGAGCGGCATCGCCTTCAGCGTCACGGCCTGCTGATGCACGCGCTGCGCATTCTGCTTGATTTCCGCGGGCGTATCGAGCAGGACGCCGGCGGGTGCGCTGCCCATCATCGTCGGATGCGCGGAGTGGCACGTCGCGCAACGCTGCTGGATGATCGGCTGAATGTCGGAGACCTTGATCGTCGGCGCGCCTGCGGCCTGGGCGACGGGCACCGAAGGTGCGGGCATCGTCCATGCGAACGCGCCGAGCACCAGCACGAGACCCGCGACCGGCATGTACCACAGCACCTGGCCGCGATGGCGCATCACGAAGAACTGGCGAATCAGCGCGCCCGCCAGCATGATGAGCACGAGGATCAGCCAGTTGTACTTGTGCGTGTAGGTCATCGCGTAGTGGTTCGACAGCATCGCGAACACCACCGGCAACGTGAAGTACGTGTTGTGCACGGAGCGCTGCTTGCCGCGCTTGCCGTAGATCGCGTTCGGCGTTTCGCCCTTGAGCATCGCGGCGACCATCTTGCGCTGGCCCGGAATGATGACGAAGAACACGTTCGCCGACATGATCGTCGCGATCATCGCGCCGGTGATCAGATACGCCGCGCGGCCCGCGAACACATGGCACGCGATGAACGCAGCGATCAGCACATAGATGCCGACGCAGATGCCGAGCAGCTTGTCGTTGGTGCCGAGCACGCGGCACAGCGTGTCGTACACGATCCAGCCGGCCATCAAAAAGCCGAGCGCGGCCGATACGGCGACCACCGGACCCATGTCGAGCACGCTCTTGTCGATGAGATACGTGCTCGGCGCCATCAGATACAGCACGAAGAAGAGGCCGAAGCCCGACATCCACGTCGTGTACGACGGCCAGAACGACCAGTGCAGGTTTTCCGGCATGTCCTGCGGCGCGACGGAATACTTCTGCATGTGATAGAAACCGCCGCCGTGAACGTGCCAGAAATCGCCGAACACGCCGCGTCGGCGCGCGTTCGGGTCGGTTGGCGGTTTCAAACTGTTGTCCAGCGCGACGAAATAGAACGATTCGCCGATCCACGCGATCGCGACGATGACGTGCAGACAGCGCAATACGAGATTGAGCCAGTCGGTGACAAAGCCTTCCATGTACTCCTCCACTACCGATTCGTTATGTGCTTGTGGGGTTCAAGCGATGTTTTGGCTGCCGCTCAGCTTCCGCGATAGGTGCTGTACGCCCACGGCGACACGAGCAGCGGAACGTGATAGTGCGACGAAGCATCCGCGATGCCGAAGCGCAGCACGACGCGATCGACGAAGCGCGGCTCGGGCACTTTCACGCCGAGCGCGGCGAAGTAGTCGCCTGCGTGGAACACGAGTTCGTATTCGCCGGTTTCGAAGTCGGCGCCTTCGAGCAGCGGCGCATCGGCGCGGCCGTCGTCGTTCGTGTGGATGGTCCTGATCGCGCGGCGGGCGTCGCCGTTGAGCGCGAACAGCTCGACTTTGAGGTTCGCGCCCGGGCGGCCGTGCGCGGTGTCGAGGACGTGGGTAGTGAGCTTGCCCATTCGCAGTTTCCTTGAGTTGTGCGAGATCCGGCTTTGCGCATCGATCCGAAATTCGGCACCTGATTACTCGAGGTGCGTCTGCGGCGGATCGAGGCTCCACGTCAGTGGCTACATACCCGTCGGCGTTTCAGATGCGCGCCGTGTACAGCATTGTAGGAATTCGAGACGCGCTGTGCGGCCGCGATAGGAAAGATAATGCCTGACGCATGACAGCGTCGCGTAAGCAAGACGCACGCGCTCGGAATCGCTTTTTGCCGATGCTACCCGCGCCAATAATCGGGAATATATTGCCGCCGTGAAGATGACTATGACTGCCGCTTGATTGCGTCCGATTTTTTGGCTGCGGACAGTAGCGGTGCGCGCAATATCCATGGATATTTGCCGCGTCCCGAAGACGGCGGCAGACGCTGGGTAACCGGGGCTTTTCACTGGTTTCCCAACTGTCTCTGGAGAGAGTTAGCTTATGCCACGCAGTCTTCTGGTCAAGAACGCCCACATGCTCGTCACGATGGACGAAGCGCGCCGCGAAATCGCCGATGGCGGCATGTATATCGAGGGCAATCGCATCGTGCAGGTCGGGCCGACGAGCGAACTTCCGCAATCCGCCGACGACGTACTCGACATGCGCGGTCATCTCGTGATTCCGGGCCTCGTCAACACGCACCATCACATGTATCAGAGCCTCACGCGCGCGATTCCCGCCGCGCAGAACGCCGAGCTTTTCGGCTGGCTCACGAATCTCTACAGGATCTGGGCGCATCTGACGCCCGAAATGATCCATGTCTCGACCCAGACCGCGATGGCCGAACTGCTGCTGTCCGGTTGCACGACGTCGAGCGATCACTTGTATATCTATCCGAACGGCAGCCGGCTCGACGACAGCATCGCGGCGGCGCGCGAGATCGGCATGCGGTTTCACGCGGCGCGCGGGAGCATGAGCGTCGGACAAAAGGATGGCGGCTTGCCGCCCGATTCGGTCGTCGAAAAGGAGGATGCGATTCTGAAGGATTCGCAACGCCTGATCGAGACGTATCACGACGAAGGCCGTTACGCGATGCTGCGCGTGGTGGTCGCGCCTTGTTCGCCGTTTTCGGTGAGCCGCGAATTGATGCGCGATGCGGCGCTGCTCGCTCGCGAATACGGCGTGTCGCTGCACACGCATCTGGCCGAGAACGTGAACGATGTCGCGTATAGCCGCGAGAAATTCGGCATGACGCCGGCGGAATATGCGGAGGATCTCGGCTGGGTCGGGCATGACGTGTGGCACGCGCACTGCGTGCAGCTCGACAAGGCGGGCATCGAGCTTTTTGCGCGCACAGGGACGGGTGTCGCGCATTGCCCGTGCTCGAACATGCGGCTCGCGTCCGGGATCGCGCCGATTCGCGCGATGCGCGATGCGGGCGTGCCGGTGGGTATCGGCGTGGATGGGTCGGCGTCGAACGATGGCGCGCAGATGGTCGCGGAAGTGCGGCAGGCTTTGCTCCTGCAACGCGTTGGGTTCGGGCCGGATGCGATGACTGCGCGTGAGGCGCTGGAAATTGCGACGCTCGGGGGCGCGAGGGTGCTCAATCGCGATGATATCGGGGCGCTTGCGCCGGGCATGGCGGCGGATTTTGTCTCCTTCGACCTCTCGCAGGTCGCGTTTGCCGGGGGGCTTTCTGATCCTGTCGCTGCGTTGGTGTTCTGTGCTCCGTCGCAGGTGTCGACCAGTGTTATCGACGGGAAGATCGTGGTGAAGGATGGGGTGCTTGCGACGGTGGATCTAGGCGCGGTCGTGGAGCGCCACAATCGTCTGGCGCGGGACTTGGTTCAGGCTGCTTCTTCGGGCTCTTGATCTTTCTTGGGGGCGTTGCGTGAAACCTGTGTTCGCGTCGGTCTTTTCGCACCGGGGCAACGCTAATAGACCGACGCGAACACAGGTTTCACGAACGAGCAAGGAAAGCGTTAAGGCTGATCGATCAACGACCGCGTCGCCTCGGCGACGAGCCCCCGCAACCATCGCACTTCATCCGAATAATGACACCGCTCATGCCACAACTGGTAATACTGCATCGGCGGAAAATCGAGCGGCGCGGGCACGACTGCCAGCGGCAAGAACCGCGCGTAATGGTCCGCGAACAGCCGCGTCGTCGTGAACACGAGATCCGACTTGATCAACACGTAAGGCGCGAGATTGAAGTACGGCAACGTAACGACGACATGACGCTTCAACCGTTCCCGCGCGAGATGCACGTCGATCGCGCCGCGCTGCCCGACGGAATAGGGCGTCGGCGCGAGATGCGGCGCGTTCAGGTACTGATCGAGCGTAAGCCCGCCGCGCTTCGCGAAAGGATGCGTATTGCTGACGAGACACACGATCTTGTCGACGAACAGATTCGAAAGATGCAACTGCTCGGGCGGCTCCGGCCAGTTGCCGACGACGATATCGAGTTTGCCGTCCTCCAGCGCGAGTTCGTAATCGAACGCCGGACCGAGCGAATGAAATTCGAGCGTGGCGTTGGGCGCGGCCTGCCTGAAGCGCTCGACGACAGTCGGCACGAACAGCACGTTCAGATAATCCGGACAGCCGATCCGATAGCACCGCACCGAAGTGGACGGGTCGAAATTATGCTGCTGAACCTTGATGCGCTCGATTTCACGCAGCGCGTTCTGCGTCGGTTCGAGCAGGCGCAGGCCATATTCGGTCGGCACCATGCCGGACTTGCCGCGCACGAGAAGCGGGTCGCCGGTGATGTCGCGCAAGCGCCGCAAGGCAGCGCTGATGGCGGGTTGCGACTGATTGAGCTTGACGGCCGCACGCGTCACGCTGCGTTCCATCAGGAGGGTATGCAAGACGCGCAATAAGTAAGTATCGATCGCCTCGCGTTGCTGACTCATGTTATCTCCACTATATGTTCTGGCTGATCGACGCAGGGGTGCGACATATCGTTTTTAATATGTTGCAAAAAATTCGTCAAGATGTGAGTTACCCGCGATGCCTGGGTTTGCGGGGCGCAACACATAATTTTGAGTTATCGACTTAGCGTCTCGATTTCTGTAAATTCTGCCCGCGATATGAGTTCGTGCGACATCACGCTGTCTTGCGCTCTCGAGCGGTAACTTTTTCCAGCCCGGCCTGCTCGGTGGCCGGGCGCATCTCTGGATCTCAATGGGCGACGCCATCTCCACGTCGACGACGCCACCGCGCCTGGCGTTGTCCGGTATCAGCAAGCAGTATCCGTCGGTCAAGGCGAACGACGGCGTGAATCTCGTCGTCATGCCGGGCGAAATCCACGCCGTGCTCGGCGAGAACGGCGCGGGCAAATCCACGCTGATGAAAATCATCTACGGCGCGGTGCGCCCGGATGAAGGCGAGATCCGCTGGCAGGGCGAGGCGGTCGAGATCGGCAGCCCGGCCGCCGCGCGCAAGCTCGGCATCGGCATGGTCTTTCAGCACTTTTCGCTGTTCGAGACGCTGACCGTCGCCGAAAACATCGCGCTCGCGCTCGACGAAAAGTTCGACATGAAGGCGCTCGGCAAGCGCATCCGCGATGTGTCGAAGGACTATGGCCTCGATGTCGATCCGCAGCGCCACGTCCACAGCCTGACCGTCGGCGAACGGCAGCGCGTCGAGATCGTGCGATGCCTCCTGCAGAATCCGCGGCTGCTCATCATGGACGAGCCGACGTCCGTCCTTACGCCGCAAGCCGTGCAGAAGCTTTTCAAGGTGCTGCGCCGCCTCGCGTCCGAGGGCTGCAGCATTCTCTATATCAGTCACAAGCTCGACGAAATACAGTCGCTGTGCGAAAACGCCACCGTGATGCGCGGCGGTCGCGTGACCGGCAACGTCGATCCGCGCAAGGAGACGCATGCGTCGCTCGCGCAACTGATGGTGGGCCATTCGCTGCCCGACTACACGCGCCGCGAACACCATCCCGGCGACGTGCGCCTTGCGGTGAAAAATCTGTCGGTCGCGAGTCCGGACCCGTTCGGCACGTCGCTCGACAACGTCTCGTTCGGGGTGCACGCGGGCGAGATTTTCGGGATCGCGGGCGTGTCGGGGAACGGACAGGCGGAGTTGCTCGCGGCGCTGTCGGGCGAAATCCGCGATAAACACGTCGCCGCCGATGCCGTGTCGATCTGCGGCAAGCCCGCCGCGCGTCTCACCGCGGGCGGCCGCCGGCGGCTCGGCTTCGCGTTCGTGCCGGAGGAGCGGCTCGGCCGCGGCGCGGTCCCGGCGATGTCGCTCGCCGATAACGGCCTGCTGACCGCGCATCGCGAAAACATGGTGCGCGGCGGCTGGATCAAGGCGGGCACGGTCAAGGCATTCGCGGAACGCTGCATCAAGTCGTTCGACGTGCGTTGCGGCGGCAGCGATGCGCTCGCGCAAAGTCTCTCCGGCGGCAACTTGCAGAAATTCATCGTCGGACGCGAGATTCTGCAGGAGCCGAAAGTGCTCGTGGTCGCGCAGCCGACTTGGGGCGTCGATGTCGGCGCGGCGGGTTTCATCCGCCAGCAACTGCTCGATCTGTCCGCGCGCGGCGTCGCGATTCTCGTGATTTCGGAAGAACTGGAAGAACTCTTCGATATCTGCGACCGGCTCGCCGTCATCGCGCGCGGCAAGCTCTCGCCGGTGCGCAAGACGAGCGAAACCAATGCGGAGGAGATCGGCCTCTTCATGGCCGGCCTCTTCGAAGGCAAGCCCGCGCCCGCCGTCGAATCCGACTCTCTTCAGAAGCACTAAAAGAACGATGATCTTCCCTTATCGACTCGAAGCGCGTCCGGCGCCCTCGCGCGTCATGCAGCTCGCGGTGCCGGTGGTCGCCGCCGTCGCGACGCTCGTCATCGGCTTTCTGATTTTCAGCCTCGTCGGACAGGATCCGCTGCGCGCGATGCATGCGTTCTTCATCGAGCCGCTCTCCAGCATCAACGGCTGGTCGGAGCTCGTGCTCAAGGCGTCGCCGCTGTGCCTGATCGGGCTCGGGCTCGCGGTCGGCTATCGCGCGAACGTGTGGAACATCGGCGCGGAAGGGCAGATGCTGCTCGGCGGCATCGTCGCGGGCGGCATCGCGGTCCATGTCGGCGATGCTTCCGGCTGGTGGACGCTGCCGCTGATGATGGTGGGCGGCATCGTCGGCGGAATGGTGTGGGCGGGCATTCCCGCGCTGCTCAAGAGCCGCTTCAACACGAACGAAATCCTGACGAGCCTGATGCTCACCTACGTCGCGACGCAGTTGCTCATCTATCTCGTGAGCGGTCCGTGGCGCGATCCGGAAGGCATGAACTTCCCGATCTCGGCGATGTTCGGCGACGACGCGCTCTTCCCGCGTCTCTACGGCGACTGGCACTGGACATGGCTGAAGGGCACGCGCATCAACGCGTCGGTGTTTCTGACGGCGATCGCGATTCCCTGCGTGTGGCTCTTCATGCGCAAGAGCTTCGCGGGCTTCCGGATGAACGTAGGCGGTCTCGCGCCGCTCGCCGCGCGCTACGCCGGGTTCTCCGACAAGAAGACGATCTGGACCTCGCTCCTGCTTTCCGGCGGCCTCGCGGGTCTCGCGGGCATGGGCGAAGTGGCCGGTCCGATCGGCCAGCTTCAGGCGGGCTGGTCGCCGGGCTACGGCTTCACGGCGATCATCGTCGTGTTCGTGGGGCGTCTGCATCCGGTCGGCATCGTGCTCGCCAGTCTGCTGATGGCGCTGCTTTATCTCGGCGGCGAAGCGGTGCAGACGTCGCTGCAATTGCCGCAAGCGCTCGCGGGCGTGTTTCAGGGCTTGCTGCTGTTCTGCCTGCTCGGTTGCGATCTGTTCGTGAATTTCCGCATCAAGCGCAGGACGCCTGCACATCACGCCGCTTAACGAGGTCGAGAAAAACATGGACATCAATCAAGCCAGCAATCTCGCTTCGAGCGCCGTGATCGCCGCCATCCCGCTGATGTACGCGGGCGCGGGCGAACTCGTCGCGGAAAAATCCGGCGTACTGAATCTCGGCGTCGAAGGCATGATGCTGATGGGCGCCGTCACCGGCTACGCCGTCACCGCGATCACGGGCAGCCCGTGGCTCGGCATCGTCGCGTCGGTGTTCGCCGGGCTCGCGATGGCGCTGCTCTTCGGCTTTCTCACCATCACGATGCTCGCGAATCAGGTCGCGACGGGCCTCTCGCTGACCATCTTCGGCATCGGCTTTTCGGCGTATGTCGGCAAGCCCTATACGTCGGCGGCGGTGCGCTCGACCATCGACGTGATGCCGATTCCCGGGCTGTCGAGCATTCCGGTGCTCGGCCCGGCGATCTTCTCGCTCACGCCGCTCGGCTATCTCGCGTTCATCATGTTCGCGGTGATCGGCTGGTTCCTCTACAAGACGCGGGCGGGGCTCGTGCTGCGCTCGGTCGGCGAATCGCCGGCGGTCGCGCATTCGGTCGGCTTTCCGGTCGTCGGCGTGCGCTACGGCGCGACGCTCTTCGGCGGCGCGATGGCCGGCATCGCGGGCGGCTATTACTCGATCGTCTATCTGCACGTCTGGCAGGAGCAACTGACGTCGGGGCGCGGCTGGATCGCGCTCGCGCTCGTCGTGTTCGCGACGTGGCGCCCGGGCCGGCTGCTCATCGGCGCGTTGCTGTTCGGCGCGGTGATGGCGCTGCAGTTCTACGCGCAGGCGATCGGCGTCCCGGTGCCGACGCAATTTCTCGCGATGCTGCCGTATATCGCGACGATCGTCGTGCTCGTGCTCATCTCGCGTAACCCGAACACGATCAGGCTCAACGCGCCCGCATCGCTCGGCAAGCCGTTCTTCGCGGCGAGTTGATGCCGCTGTTGTTCGCGCGCAGCATCGCGGTTCCGTTCTCATTTTTGACCGACCACACTGATGCGGGCCAAAGCAATTCGTTTGACACACAACATCGACCAGGAGAATCACAATGAATAAACCATGGCTGAAGGCGATCACCGCTACGGTCGCACTGTCCGCCACCGTCGCGGCCTTGAGCGCGCGGGCGGCGGATGCGCCGGGCGTCGCGTTCGTCTATCTCGGCAATCCGGGCGATGCAGGCTGGACCTTCGCGCACGACGCCGGCAGCAAGGAGGCCGAAGCGAAGTACGGCAGCAAGATCAAGATCACGCGCGTCGAGAACGTGCCGGAATCGGCGGACTCGGAACGCGTGTTCCGCGATCTCGCGAACAAGGGCAACAAGGTCATCTTCGCGACGAGCTTCGGCTATCAGGATTTCGCGCTGAAGGTCGCGAAGGATTTTCCGGACACCATTTTCCTGACGGCCACCGGCTTCAAGAAGGCGAAGAACTTCGGCACGTATGACGTGCGCATGTATCAGGGCGCGTATCTCGCGGGCGTCGCCGCGGGCTACGTGACGAAGACGAACACGCTCGGCTTCGTCGCGTCGGTGCCGATCCCGGAAGTGGTGCGCAACATCAACGCGTACACAATGGGCGCGCGCTCCGTGAACCCGAAGGTCCACACGAAGGTCATCTGGATCAATAGCTGGTTCGATCCGGGCAAGGAAAAGCAGGCAGCCGAAACGCTGATCGGCCAGGGTGCCGACGTCCTGCTGCAGAACACCGATTCGAACGCGACGCTCAACACCGCCGCCGAGAAGAAGGTCTTCGCGTTCGGCTGGGATTCGAACATGAAGAAGTTCGGCCCGAGCGCGCATTTGGGCTCGGTCGTCGCGCATTGGGGCGTGTATTACAACGACGTGATCCAGAAGGTGATCGACGGCAAGTGGAAGAACGATCCGGTATGGCTCGGCATTCCGCAGAAGGCCGTGGATCTCGAAGACCTGAATACCGGCGCGATTCCCGCGAAGGCAGTGCAGGCGATCTCCGCGAAGCGTGACGAGTTGCACGCAGGCAAGTGGGATGTGTTCAGCGGTCCGATCAAGGATCAGTCGGGCGCGGAGAAGGTGCCGGCCGGCAAGACGCTGACCGACCCGGAACTGCAGCGCATCAACTGGTACGTCGAAGGCGTGGACGGCTCGCTGCCGAAGTAAGCGCGCATCGTTCGCTCGCCGCAATGTAAAACCGCGCTTCGTTGCAAAACGAAGCGCGGTTTTTTCATGCGATGAGCCACGCGCATCAATCGATACGCAGTCCCACCTTGATCGTCACCTGCCAGTGCAGGATCTTGCCGTCCTCGATGTGCCCGCGCGTTTCCACCACTTCGAACCAGTGCATGTTGCGCAGCGTTTTCGACGCCTTCTCGAGCGCGACGCGCACGGCGTCATCGCTCGATTGCGGCGACGAGCCGGTCAGTTCGATCTGCTTGTAGACGTGTTCCGACATGGTGTTCTCCTTGTAGTGTGGTGGATCGGTCAGAGCGATGCGACGCGTGGCGTCGCAAGATGCTTCGAATACCGATGCAGCAAGGCACGCGCCATCACGCTTTCGCGCGTGGCTTCCATTAAAGGACAGGAACGCGTGCGGGAGTAGTCGGGGTTTGCGCGAAGCGCGCTCGGCGCACGAGCCTCGTCAGCGAGGCCCGCGTGCATCGGCAGGAACCAGGGAGGTCCGCGCAGGATCAGCGCAGCGGTCGCGAAGCGGCGTCGCCTGCGTCCTGACGGCGCGTGCCGCGACGCCTGCGCGCCGAAACCGTCGCGCCGAATTCGCTCAGGATCTGGGCGCGGGCGCGGCTCGCGAATACAAGGAAACCGAAACCGTTCCCCTCGTACCAGTAACCGCCGTTCTCGAGTCCGTCGAGCGGCTGTTCGAGCGCGTTGGTGATGGATTCGACACAACGCCTGTGCAGCTCGTCGATCGCCGGGTAGGGCGGCTGGGCGCCTCGCACGCTGCACAGAAGGACATCGAGTCCCGGCAACACATGTGCGTACAGCACCGGTTCATCCTGGGCGCGAGCCCTGGCGATCTTGGTGTCTAGCTGACCAAATGGCTTGAAATGCCGAAGCACGGCGAGAAAAGACTCGTCGCCATCAGCCTTCACGCGCTTACGCTTTTTCGGGAAGGACATAAAAACTCGCCTGAAAAAGAATTGCAAGAAACGCAGCGTCCTCATGCGGCCACTCCCGTCTTGCGCGCCGCACGTCGATCTTTTATAGCGCATCGATGTGATTAGGTCACGGTGAATCGGGCCATTCGTTTTTAGCAACGGCAAGAGCCGCTGCTCCTTCCTGGCGCACGATTCGTGCCGACGACCGTTTGGCGGCCCGCTTGGCTTCCCTCAGAGCATCTATCTCAATAATAGTCCTGCTGCACCCCACGCGAACAGCTTTCATGAAGAAAAAAGCGGGTGGACGCACCAAGGGGATAGGGTGGCCAATCAGGCAGACCCGCCCGCGCCGCGCGGGTTCCGCTGCGATGCGAGCGGGTTTGCCCGGCTAGACGCGCGGTGCGTTCTTGAGTTCGTCGCGAATCTCGCGCAGCAGCAGCACGTCTTCGGGCGTCGCGGGCGGCGGCGCGGCTTCGGCCGGCTTGCGCAGATTGTTGATGAACTTGACCATCAGAAAGATGATGAACGCGAGAATGATGAAGTTGATCAGCGTGGTGATGAACGAGCCATAGCCGAATACGGCGACGCCCGCGGTCTGCAAGTCCTTGTACGAATCGGGATTGCCTTTGAACGTTGGCGGTATCGGCCCGAGCCGGACGAACAGGTTCGAAAAGTCCAGGCCGCCGGTGGCGAGGCCGACCACCGGCATGATCAGATCTTTGACGACGGAATTGACGATCGTCGAGAATGCGCCGCCGATGATGACGCCGACCGCGAGGTCCATGACGTTGCCCTTCAGGGCGAAGTTCTTGAATTCTTCGATCATGCTCATGCGCGGCTTCCTCCAGTGTGCGTTAGACGGTTGTGCGGGCCAAGGCGGCAGCAAGGGCTATGCCGTTGGAACCCGCGCGAAACGCCGGGCGCGGCGCGTTTCGTTGCGGGCACCGACAATGATAGTCAATTCGATTGCGGCTCGCGCGGGGCGCCGGAATTCGTTCAGGCCGACGGCACGCGCCCCACGCTGATCGCCGCGCAAAAAGCCGCGTGATCCGCGACCGTCTGCGCGCCATAGCGCTCGGCCCACATCGCGTAGGCGGCGTCGAGCCGGTCGGAGTTGCCGCAATACCCGGCGATGAGCGCGGCATCGCCGGTGCGCGCGTGGGCGCGGGCGAGCAGGAGGCCGAGGCACCACGCGTAAAAGTCGAAGGTCGCGCCGTGCAGCCAGTCGACGGGAATCGAGCCGCGGATCTGCTTCATCTGGCGCACGTAGAAGTCGCGGCCGGAAATGGTCGTCCAGCCGAGCAGCGCATCCGATGAACTCTGCATCAGACGCTGACCATGCACGACCCGCCGTCCCTGATGGCGATACGGCTCCGGGAGCGGCGGCACGAACGGCGCGGCGGCCGGCACGATGCCTTCCTTCACCTGAATGAAGAGCGGATCGCCGAGCGCGCGGCCGAGCATCAGCACGAGATACGCGCGCGTGCCGACGCTGCCCACGCCGACGACGCGATGCGCGACATCCACGACGTCGTAGCGTTCGAGCATCATGCGCCATTCGCCGGCCAGCGTTTCCAGATAAGCCTTCAGGCCATCGATCACATGATTTTTCTCGGCGGCGTCGAGCGCGGTCAGGATCGGCGGATCGGCCTTGAAGCGATAGCTTTTGCCGACGGGCTCCGCGACTTTCGCGAGCATCGTCGCGTGCGAGCGCTTCATCGCGCGTTCAACGGTTTTCTCTATGGTCGCCTTCTCGTCGGAATCGAGCTTCGTGGGCGCGTCCATGTGCAGCGCGCTCGCGTAGGAGCGCATCTGCCAGAGATCGTAGGGGCTTACTTGCCAGAGTCCGGCCATCGTCGTGCGATACGCGGCGCATGCCGAACGCACGGCGCTTTCGCGCCCGGCGGCATCGACGCCATTTTCGCGCGCCGCGACGTTGATGCTCGCGGTCAGACGCTTCAAGTCCCATTCCCACGGGCCGACGAGCGTTTCGTCGAAATCGTTCAGATCGAACACGACGTCCTGGCGCGGCGTGCGAAAAAGGCCGAAATTATTGACGTGCGCGTCGCCGTCGATGATGACGTTGTGGCCGATCGAAGGCGACTTCGCCAGATCCCACGCCATCACCGTCGCGGAGCCGCGCAGGAACGCGAACGGCGACTCGGCCATGCGCTGCATCCGCAGCGGAATGAGCCGCTCCTGCCGGCCCGCGTTGCCCGCGAGCACGCGTTCCACGGGATCGGGCCGGTCCGGCTCGGGCGACCAGGCGCCGTGCGCGTCGAACGGTACCGCGTCGCGGAGTGAACGGCCCATGGCGCGGCTTTGCTCGGCCGCGCCGTTGATGGGTGTATTCGTCGAAGCGGAACCAGGGCGGGTGGACAAGGCGCGTTCTCCTTCGGCGATAAAAGGGCGTGTCGAGCGTTCGTCGAACGCAGAGCATTCGGCGCTCCCGGCGGGAAGGTTTTACACGCGCAGCGCATGACGCGGGTGCGTCTCGGTGGCGCGAACCGCATGAAGCAAGCTGCACGCCGGGCCGGGCCACGGGCACGGGATATGCTCTTTACGATCGGCTTGAAGCCGCGCAATGCCAACGCACGATCCCGACGCACTTCGCGTCAATCTTTCGAACACATCATCTCATGCCCAACGAAATCCGCATTGCCGAAGGCTCCCCGTTTCCGCTCGGCGCAACCTGGGACGGACAGGGCGTGAATTTCGCGCTGTTTTCCGCGAACGCGACCAAAGTCGAGCTGTGTCTCTTCGATGAGAAGGGCGAAAAGGAAACGCAGCGCATCGAACTGCCCGAATACACCGATGAAGTCTGGCACGTCTACGTTCACGGCCTGCAACCCGGCGCGGTCTATGGCTATCGCGTGCATGGACCGTACGAGCCCGAAGCCGGACATCGCTTCAATCCCAACAAGCTGCTGCTCGATCCGTACGCGAAGGCGCACGTGGGCGAACTGAAGTGGGACCCGGCCGTGTTCGGCTATACGCTCAACGCCGAAGGCGACGATCTCACCTTCGACGAACGCGACAGCGCGCCCTTCATGCAGAAGTGCCAGGTCGTCGATCAGGACTTCTCGTGGACGCATGCGACGCGCGTGCGCGTGCCGTGGGAGCACACGATCTTCTACGAGACGCACGTGCGCGGCTACACGAAGCTGCATCCGGCGATTCCGGAGCACATGCGCGGCACTTTCGAGGGGCTCGGACAGAAGGAAGTGGTCGATTACATCAAGAGCCTGGGCGTGACGTCGGTCGAGCTTTTGCCGATCCACGCGTTCGTCAATGACAGTTATCTGCTCGACAAGGGCCTCACGAATTACTGGGGTTACAACACGATCGGCTTTTTCGCCGCCGATCCGCGCTACTTCGCGCGCGGGCCGGGCGTCGTCGCCGAGTTCAAGGAAATGGTCGACCGGCTGCACGAGGCCGGCCTCGAAGTCATCCTCGACGTCGTGTACAACCACACCGCCGAAGGCAACGAACGCGGGCCGACGCTGTCGTTTCGCGGCATCGACAATGCGTCGTACTACCGGCTGATGCCCGAAGAATCGCGCTATTACATCAACGATACCGGCACCGGCAATACGCTCAACCTGTCGCATCCGCGCGTCCTGCAGATGGTCACCGACAGCCTGCGCTACTGGGTGACGGAGATGAACGTCGATGGCTTTCGCTTCGATCTCGCGACGATTCTCGGCCGCGAGCCCTACGGCTTCGACGAGGGCGGCGGCTTCCTCGACAGTTGCCGGCAAGACCCGATTCTCTCGAGCGTGAAGCTCATCGCGGAACCGTGGGATTGCGGTCCGGGCGGCTATCAGGTGGGCGGCTTTCCGCCGGGCTGGGCGGAATGGAACGATCGTTACCGGGACACTGTGCGCGAATTCTGGAAGGGCGACGAAGGCGTGTCGCCTGAGCTCGGCAAGCGCATCACCGCATCGGGCGACAAGTTCAACAAGCGCGGGCGCCGTCCGTGGGCGAGCGTGAACTTCATCACCGCGCACGACGGCTTCACGCTGAACGATCTCGTCTCGTACAACGAGAAGCACAACGAGGCGAACGGCGAGGACAACAAGGACGGCCATTCGGACAACAAATCGTGGAACTGCGGCGTCGAAGGTCCGACCGACGACCCCGAGATCCGCGCGCTGCGCGAGCGCCAGAAGCGCAACATGCTCGCGACGCTGCTGTTTTCGCAAGGCACGCCGATGCTGCTCGCCGGCGACGAATTCGGCCGCACGCAGAAGGGCAACAACAACGCGTATTGCCAGGACAACGACATCAGTTGGGTGAACTGGGACATCGACGACGATGGCCGCGCGCTCACGGAATTCGTGCGCAAGCTGACGACGCTGCGTCACACGCTGCCGGTGCTCAGGCGCCAGCGCTTCCTGACCGGCGAATACAACGAGGACCTGCAGGTCGCCGACGTCCGGTGGCTCGGCACGACCGGCGACGAACTCACGCAGGAGCAATGGGACGATCCGAACATGCGCTGCTTCGGCGTGGTGATGGACGGGCGCGCGCAGGCGACGGGCATCCGCAAGCCGGCATCGGATGCGACGCTGCTGCTCATCGTCAACGCGTATCACGACGTGGTCGATTTCACGCTGCCCGACATTCCGGGCCCCGACGAGTGGATTTGTCTCATCGACACCAACGCGCCGATTCGCGAGGAATTGCCGGAGTTCGGCGCGGACGATGTGTATCAGGTGACGGGCCGCTCGCTGCTCCTGTTTGCGCTTCAGCCGCGCGGCGCGACCAAGCGCATTTTCAAGCGGCTTGAAGAAGCGCTGACGGACGAAGTCCCGCCTGAAGGCGAGGCGAGTTGAGGCTCGCGTCGGCGGGGTCCGGCGCGCGAGCGGTTATCATCTGGTTTTTGCGATAGCGACAGTAGGCGGCGGGAGCCGCCTTCTTTTTTCCACGATGGCCGTATCTTTCACGCATGAACGCGCGCCTCTTCAAGGCCGCGTGGCGCCGACGGCATGATCCTGCATGCCATCCTGCGCGTCGCGAGCTGGGATCAGCTCGAGCGGATCTGGGAATTCATCGTCGGCTTCTTCAAGTTTCTCTGGGGCCTGCTGCGCTTTCTCGGCGGCGGTTGATGCGCTGATCTTCACGACGAAACGAAAAGGGCTCCGCGAAACGGAGCCCTTGTTTTTCGTACGCGAGCAGATCAGGAATCGCGCCAACTGTCGTCGTTGCTGCCGAGGTCGAGGTTTCCGCCCCCGCCGCCATCGTTCCAGTCGTTCGAGCCGTTGCCGAAATCGAGGCCGCCGCCGTTGTCGTTGCCGAAGTCGAGACCGCCGTTATCGTTCTGCGGCGGACGATCGACGGGGACTTCGCGCTCGATCACGCGATCGCGCCCATGCGAGAGCGCCTCGCCCAGCAGCACGCCGGTAAGCAATCCGCCCATGCCACCGCCGAACCCGCCGCCGCCTTGCTGGATGATGACGGGCGGCTGCTGCCCTTGCTGCGGCGGATACGGCCCTTGCTGCGGATACTGCGGCTGGCCGCGTCCGAAACGCTCGGCTTCCTGCGCATATGGCGAGCCGTTCGGTGCGCCGGCTTGCGCATAGTTGTTCGCGTTCGGATCGGGCCGGCCTTCGGCGCGCGCCTTCAGGCTTGCAACCTGATTCTCCAGATCTTCGATCGCATACGGCGGTACCGGATTCTTCGAGTTCGACAGCGATTCGACCATCTCGCGCAACTGCGTTTCCGCGCCTTCGACGTCCTTCAGCAGCGCTTCATGGCCCGGCGCGGTGGAGAGCCGCACGTCTAGTTTGAGCGTGCGCACTTCGTTGAGCAGTTCGGTTGCGCGCTTGATCTGCGAACGGCGATCGTTCTCGGCCTGACCGTCGTCGCGTGAGCGCGCACGGCGCAATCCCCAGCGCAGCACGAGCGCGATCGCCGCGATCAGGATCGCCAAACCGATCCACGCGCCCATGCCGATGCCGTGCGTCTGCGGCGCGGGCGCGGCTTGTTGCTGATTGAAGGGATTCTGTGCGCTAGACGTAGTCGCGCCGTTGTCCGATCGCGGCGAGATGCTCGCGCGCGTCGCATCGGCCTGAATGCGGGCCTGCGTGGCCGCGAAGCGCGAAGGATCGGTGAAGCTCAATGCGGGATCGAGCGATTTCGCTTGTTGCAGATGCGAAAGGGCGTCGCTGTAACGGCCTTCGCGGTCGAGAACCTGCGCGTAGAGATAATGCGCGTGCGCGTTCTTCGGATGCGCCTCAAGCACTTCGCTCAGTTGCGAGTCGGCCTTTTGCCAGTTGCCCTGCGTCATCGACTGCTCGACCTGCTGCGCGGTCGGCAACGCGAACGCGAGCGGGGATGCGAGCGACAGCGACAACGCCAGAGCCGTCAAGAACTTTTTCATGATGCGGGCCGGACGCGATGAACGTCCGTCTCCTGTCGATGCAATCGTGTACTGCTCAAGGTAACGCATATTCGTGCGACGCGTGGCTTGCCCGGCGGCTCGCCACGCATGCACTCGCCAGCACTTATTGCGCCGGCGGATTCAACTGCTTCTTCAGCGCTTCGAGACGGTCTTCGACGGAAGGCCCGCGATTGAGCGCGGCGAGCTTGTCATCGAGCGCCTTGCCGGACTTCTGGTCCGCCGAATTCAGGCGCGCATCCGAGCGGGCGTTGGCGAGCTGAACCTTGTCTTCGAGCTTCTGAAAGTCCTCCGAAAGATTCTTTCCGCCAATGCCGCCCAGCGCCGTCGCCGCGGTGTCCTTCGCCTGCGCGATCTGCTGCTTCGCCTGAAGGATGTTCGAGCGCGCGTTCAGATCGTTGCGGCGCTGACGCATGTCCGTGATCTGCTGCTTCAGATGATCGACCGAAGGCACCAGCGTCTGCAGTTCCGCGGCGAGCGCGTCGCGTTCGGTTTCGGCGTTCGCCTGCGCCGCGAGGGCTTCGCGCGCGAGGCTTTCATCGCCGGACTGCAGCGCGCGCTTCGCGCCGTCTTCGTACTTCTTCGCCTTGTCGGCGGCGGCGTCGCGCTTGCTTTGCTGCGTCGCGACCTGCGCTTCGATCTCGATGAGCGAGTTTTCCGCCTTCGCGATGCTGTCGTCGAGTTCGCGCACGATCTGGCGAGCGTCGCGCGAAGGGTCCTGCATGGTGTCGGCGGCGTCGTTCAAGAGGCCTTTGACCGTGCGCGTGATGGAATCGAAAAGCGACATGTATTTCTCCTGGAGGAAGACGGCGGCGTTCACTCGATCCACGCGCCGCGCGGCTCGAATGTGAGGCGCAATGCGCGGGATTGCAAGCGCACGCGAGCTTCGCGTGCACGCCGGGTTTACCCGCTCATTAGATCATGCCGCGGCTTAACCGGGACTTAACGGAAGGTTAAGGAGTGTAACGGCGCGCCTTGCCGGAAAAGGCAGGCAGGGCGCCGGTGGCTAGCGCTCGGTGTGCGTGTCGTCGGTCAGCGAGGCGTCGTCGCCCTCATCGGCGTCATGCTCGAGTGCGTCTTCGGATGCGGGGGGCTCGGGATGCGCCTGCGCAAGCGTGCGCGCCTGCGCTGCGCGTTTGGTCGCGCTTGCGGCGGCATCGCGGGCTTCGCGTGCGGCGGCTTTCGCAGCGACGCTCTTCAGCGCGGCGTTGAGCGCATCGGGCGCTTTGGGCGCGCGCAGCCGATCGACGATGCCCGCGACCTTGATCTGCTCGCTCGTCGCGTTGAAGTTCAGCACGGCGCGCCGCATGAGCTCGCTCACGCTGATGCCGAGGGAGTCCGCTGTATTGCTGATGGCCAGCTTCTGCGCGGGAGTCACGAAAACAACGATGCGTTCGCTGGGTTTGGTCGTCATGGGCGGCTCACAAACAGTAAGGCGATCGTAACCGGACTACGGGGACGACCGCGGCTTCGGTTCATCAAACTGCACGACATCGTTATTGCAGGCTCGCGAGAGCCGTTTCGGGAACCCGCGATCCATTCATCCATCATATCGGTTTGCGCGCGGCCGTGCGTGTGAATGGCCTCGCATCACACGCGATGAGCGTTGCGCAAAAACGGCGCGCGATCAACGACTTGTGCATTTTCTCATACGGTTGTCCACAAGGCTCTCAACACTTTCTGTGGGTAACACAACATTGGCGCGCATCTGGCGGGCTCGCGGCAATTTACTTACAAAAAAATCCTGCGCATTTTGTGGTGGCCCGCGCGAATTCTTTAAAATGCGCTGTTACCTCCGGCCGGATCCGGCCTGCACATTCGCTCGTCCCGTCTTGGCAGTCGCGTCGTTTTTCGGCGCATCGCAGCGCGGCAGCGGGCGCGCTTCATGGCGCGCCGAACGAACCCAGTCATGCCTATCATCAAACGACCCGACTCATCGAATTCCTCGCGCTACGATCGCGAACCCCGCTGGAACGACTCTCGCAACGACTCACGCAATGACTCGGGCGGCCGCGACGGCGGCGGGCGCAACGGCGGTGGCGGCCGCAATGACCGCAACGATCGCAATGACCGCGGCGGCCGGGGCCGCTCTCCGCTCGCACGCATCGCGCTCTGGTTCGCGGGACTCGCGGCCATCGGCGCGGTGATCGGCGCGCTCATCGTCGGTTATGCGCTCGTCGTCATGGGGCCGAATCTGCCGTCGCTCAATGCGCTCATCGACTATCGTCCGAAGGTGCCGCTGCGCGTCTATACGGCCGATCACGTGCTGATCGGCGAGTTCGGCGAGGAGCGCCGCAGCCTCGTGCGCTTTCAGGACATTCCCGATCAGATGAAGAAGGCGGTGCTCGCAATCGAGGATTACCGCTTCTACGATCACGGCGGCGTCGACTTCGTCGGCATCCTGCGCGCGGGCGTGACCGATCTGATGCACGGCGGCGCATCGCAAGGCGCGAGCACGATCACGATGCAGGTCGCGCGCAACTTCTTCCTGTCGAGCGAGAAAACCTATACGCGCAAGATCTACGAGATGCTGCTCGCGTACAAGATCGAGAGCGCGCTCACGAAGGATCAGATTCTCGAGCTGTACATGAACCAGATCTATCTGGGCGAGCGCGCGTACGGTTTTTCGGCTGCTGCGCGCGTGTATTTCGGCAAGGACCTGAAGGACATCACGCTTGCCGAAGCGGCGATGCTCGCGGGCCTGCCGAAAGCGCCGTCGGCGTATAACCCGGTCGTCAATCCGAAGCGCGCGAAGGTGCGTCAGCAGTACATCCTGAAGCGCATGCTCGATTTGAACTTCATCACGCGCGAACAGTTCGCTCAGGCGAGCGCCGAGGAAATTCACACGAAGTCCTCGGGCACCGAATACGGCGTGCATGCGGAATACGTCGCGGAAATGGTCCGGCAGATGATGTACGCCCAATACAAGGAAGAGACCTACACGCGCGGCCTCACGGTGACGACGACCATCGATTCCGCCGATCAGGACGCCGCGTATAAAGCCGTGCGCAAGGGCGTGATGGACTATGAGCGCCGGCATGGCTATCGCGGGCCGGAGGGCAATGTCAATCTGCCGTCGAACGCGGATGACCGCGCCGAGGCGATCGAAGACGCGCTCGTCGATCATCCGGACAACGGCGAGCTCGTCGCGGCGGTGGTCACGGCCGCGAGCCCGAAGCAGGTGAGCGCACAGTTCGTCGGCGGCGATACTGCGACGATCGCGGGCGACGGCCTGCGCTTCGTGGCGGCCGCGCTGCGCAACAACGCATCGAAGGCGCTCGCGATCAAGCCGGGCTCGATCGTGCGTCTCACGAAGGACGGCAAGGGCAACTGGCAGATCACGCAGTTGCCGCAGGTCGAAGGCGCACTGGTTTCGATGACGCCGCAGGACGGCGCGATCCGCGCGCTCGTCGGCGGCTTCGACTTCAACAAGAACAAGTTCAATCACGTTACGCAGGCATGGCGTCAGCCGGGTTCAAGCTTCAAGCCGTTCATCTATTCGGCGGCGCTCGACAAGGGTCTCGGACCGGCGACCATCATCAACGACGCGCCGCTGTATTTCCCCGCGGCGGGCGGCGGCGATGCGTGGGAGCCGAAGGACGATGACCAGCCCGACGGCCCGATGTCGATGCGCGTCGGCCTGCAGAAGTCGAAGAACCTCGTGTCGATCCGCATCCTCTCGTATATCGGCACGGGCTACGCGCAGGACTTCGTCACGCAGAAGTTCGGCTTCGACAAGGACAAGACGCCGCCTTATCTGCCGCTCGCGCTCGGCGCGGGTCTCGTCACGCCGTTGCAGTTGAGCGGTGCGTACTCGGTGTTCGCGAACGGCGGCTATCGCATTAATCCGTATCTGATCGCCGAGGTCGCCGATGCGCGCGGCACCGTGATCTCGCGCGCCAATCCGCTGATCGCGGGGAGCAGTGCGCCGCAGACGCTCGAGCCGCGCAACGCGTACATCATGAACAGCCTGCTGCATACCGTCGCGACGCAGGGCACGGGCTCGGGCACCAACGTGTTGAAGCGCAACGATCTGCAAGGCAAGACCGGCACGACCAACGACGCAAAGGATGGCTGGTTCGCGGGCTATCAGAAGCAGCTCGTCGCGGTCGCGTGGATGGGCTACGACCAGCCGAAGACGCTCGGCAGCCGCGAGTTCGGCGCGCAGCTCGCGTTGCCGATCTGGGTCGAGTACATGGGACGCGCGCTGCGTGGCATTCCGCAGGAGCAGATGGAGCGGCCGGACGGCATCACCACGGTCGATGGCGAACTCTTCTACGCCGACCGGACGCCGGGCGCGGGATTCGTCGCGAGCATCGGGCTGGATAACGCCAATCCGATGGCGGGCGATGCCACCACGATGGGCGGCGTGGGTCCGGCGGGCATGCAGGCGCCGCCCGCGCCGCAGGTTACGACCGACGAGCGCAAGCAGATCATGGATCTGTTCAGCAAGCACTAGCGATAAAAAAACGCGCCGGACTTCACAATCCGGCGCGCTTTTCTTTGGGGGGCGCGAAACTCAGTGGCCGACCGTCGCTGCCGACTTCACGTCACAGTTCACCTTGAGCGTCGACTTGTCCGCGAACGATAGCGTGAGCGGAATCGTCGAGCCGACCTTGAGCGGCTTGCCGGGCTCTTCGAGCATCAGGTGATAGCCCTTCGGCGCGAAGTTCAAGGTGCCGTGCGCGGGGACATCGACGGAATCGACCGCCGACATCGTCGCCGTGCCGTTCTTGCTCTCCGACTTGTGCATCATCGTCATGCCGAACGCGGGCGTTTCCGCGGCCGTGAGGGTCGCGGGTTTGTCGCCGTTGTTGGCGACGGTGAAGTAGCCCGATGACGGCAGGTTCGGCGGCATCGCACGAACCCAGCAATCGCGGGCCTCGAGCGTCGCGGCCTGAGCGAACGATGCGCAGACGAGCGCGCTCGCGAGTACAGCGATTTTTTTCATTGTGTCCTCACTTGACGGTGAAGTTGTAGTGGCCTTGCGTGCGATGCCCGTCGGCCGCGAACGCGCTCCATTGGACCTTGTAGACGCCCGGCGCGAGATCGGGGAGCGCGACGCTCATGTGCTTTTTGTCGCGTGCATCGACTGTGGATTTCTCGGTGTTGACTTGCGTGCCCTGCGCATTGGTGACGATGAGCTTGCTGAAGGTCGGTTCGAGTGCTTCGCCGAAGTCGATCGCAACTTCGTGCGGGGCGCTGACGGCCGCGCCGGGGCCGGGTTGTTGCAGCTTCGGCAATGCATGCGCGAATGCGAGTTGCGCGGAGCCGATGAACGCGAGCGCGAGTGCGCTGCGCATCAACGATGATGAAAGCATGATGTGTCCTTGCGTGCCCGAAACCGATGGGGGTTCAGGCGATGAACGAAGTCTGTGTTTGCCGATGCGAATCAGGCGAAGGCGGGCGGGGCGCGCGGTTGTGCGGCGGTGAGCGATGCTCGGCGAGGCGCGTCGGTGCGATGATTTGCGACGAAGGTTTCGCGCGGCGGGAGAAGGGCGGCCGCGCGATGCGGCGATACGGTCGGCGTGGGCGCGTGCGCGATGAGATCGCAATAAGCGCAGGCCTGCAGATGATCGACGGTGTCATGCTTTTGCGGATGCGTGTCGCGCGATGCCTGGGCATCGGTTGCGCACACGGACGCGAGCAACGATTCGATGCGCGCATGTTCGAGCGTTTGCGATGCGACGGGCGCGAGCGAGAGCAGCAGGATCGCGCATATCGCAGCGAACCCGCCGATCTTCCCGATGATGCCCCGACGCAAGTGATGCATGCCGATACATGGACGATGATGAACGAGCGATTATGCCATGCGGGTTTGTAGGCGCTTCGCGAGGGATGGGACGCATCGATTGATTGTTTTAGAAAATAGGGTGTTGCGGCAAAGTAAGCGATGACATATAATCTTTTCTTCGACGGACGCGGGGTGGAGCAGTCTGGCAGCTCGTCGGGCTCATAACCCGAAGGTCGTAGGTTCAAATCCTACCCCCGCAACCAATATTGGCAAGCCGTCACACCATCAAACCCGCCTTTGAGCGGGTTTTTTGTTGTCTGTCTTTTCAATGCAAATACGCCTTGTCAATCGCGCGGCCAGAACCGCGCTCGTGCGCGCCCGAGCCGCATCAAGGGTCGGCGAAAGGCTGCGGC
Source organism: Caballeronia sp. LZ028 (assembly GCF_031451415.1). Lineage (NCBI taxonomy): Bacteria > Pseudomonadati > Pseudomonadota > Betaproteobacteria > Burkholderiales > Burkholderiaceae > Caballeronia > Caballeronia sp. LZ028. The sequence goes on from NZ_JARUXN010000001.1 coordinate 1,567,274, forward strand.
TTCTACCACCGGTTCGCCAACTAAAGGCCTGATGCGTGCAGCGCTCGGACGCGCGATCAGAAATGAATCGCTCCTTGCGGAAGCCACGACATCGATTCGAGGGGAACCTCAGTCGAACGCTCACTCATCGCGCGCCTGCTGAAGCATCCTCAACCGCGTCCTGCCATCCGGCATGAAGTCCGTGCCGAAGCGCACAAGCCCCTCGCGTCGAAGGTGACACGCCATCGTGAAGCTCAAGAGCATGCCCGGCTCGGGCTTGTTGATCTCGATGTCGATCGCCCTCAGGCGTGGCTCGTACTCGAGCAACGTCGACTCGATCTCGGTTTTCAACTTATGCGCAGAAGCCGGCAAGTGCCGGTATATCTCGGACAGATCGTCGAGCCCATACCCGGGCAAATGCGCGAGCGCCTTGCGACGGCTGTTGAGAATCCGCTGGATGTTGTCCCGCACCGAATAGAAAGTCTGCTCTTCGGGCGAGTGATCGATGATCGCCGTTCCGTCCGCGAAGTGTCCGGTGATCCGCTCGAAGAGGCCGGGTCCCGCGCGCATCATCGTTTGACCTCGTGTTTCATGCCTGCGCTCCTTTCATTGCGTCATGCGGGCAACGGACGCATCCAGCCACGCATTGATTCCAAACCAGATCAGCCCGACCACTACGCAAGCGACTGCGATGCCGGCGAGCGGAGAGATTCGCTGCGTCCACGCACGCATAATTGGCGCTTTGACGATGACGGAGCCATCATCCTTCTGCTGCCTCTGCTCGACACGAAGCTGAGCATCGATGGCCCGTCGGAGGCGAATTTTCGCGTCGTCGCCTTCGAGGGCGAGTCTCCCCGTGAAACCGAGATCCAGCACCGCGCCGAAGATCGCGAGCAGCGCAAGCACCGGCCTGGGGTCTCGCAGCCGCTCTCGGATTCGCCGCACGAGTTCTTCGCCGGCATCGTTGGTCTCGAACTTCTCCAACTGCAACGGTCTTCACCACGCAAGTCAAGTCGATGAACGTCGAACTGAACGGTCGCGCCGCGTTGAACGAGAACGCGACCGGCCAGCCGCTTTCGACGGTGGTGCGGT
>NZ_JARUXN010000001.1:1568444-1574132 GCF_031451415.1 Caballeronia sp. LZ028
TGCCGCGTCGGCGACATCGAGTGTCTCGGGAGCCGCCGCCGCGAGCAAAGCGGCGGCGCAGAGCGTCAACACGGCGACCGACGCGCTCACAAGCGCCAAAGCGAGCGCAAGTTCGCTCTCGACGAGCGCCGGCGGGTTGCTTTCCGAATGACAATTTTCGGAGCGCCCCTCGGAAGAGTGATCCTTAACTCGTCAACTGCATGCTCAGGCAGACGAATTCGGCTGGCCCGCTGTAGCCCGCTACGCGCGAGCATTGCAACTTCATGAAGTGAGCGATGCCGGCGCTGATTTTGAGCGATGTCGAGCCGCTGTCGAAACGTGAGCCTGATCGCATTACCGTATAACCTGATTTCGTTGCCTTGCCTGGTGAGTTTGGGCCAACCGAAACTGAGAAATGGCTTCCAACCGAGATATGGAAGTCATGAAGAACAGCCGATTCACGGAAGAACTGATGGTCACGATGCTGCGCGAGACAAACAAGGCGTCGGTCGTAGGTGGCTGAGAAACCCGCTGTGTCCGCAATGCTCGCAGACGACACATTCGCTGTCGCGCAGGCAGCGTCCGTCGCGTTCGGTTTCTGGGGCCGCAATCAGCCTGGTCAGTCAGGCTTTTCGCATCAACGTCGTCCTCGACTTCCAAACCCCAAGTCGCATTTCCACTCCTTCACGACCAACGCAGACATCGCGCCTTCCCCCACGCGTGCGAAAATCTCCTCCACACCCACCATCTTCGCTTCAAGCACGCCAAAGGACCCGTCCATGGACATTCCCCACGTTCTGCAAGCCATCGCGCATCAGGAGCACACGCTCGTGTTCCCGCAATTTCACTCGGAACACGCGTGGCAAATCGGTTCGCAATTGCGCGAGATGGCGCTGGCGCGCGATGCGGCCATCGTCATCGATGTGCGTACCTTCGGGCGCCAGCTTTTCTACGCAGCGCTCGACAACACCACACCCGACAACGCGCGCTGGGTCGAGCGCAAGTCGCGCACCGTCGAGCATTTCCGCCGCAGTTCGTATGCGATCGGCCTCACGCTGCAACAGGCCGGCACGACGCTCGCGGACAAGTACACGCTCGATCCCAAAGCGTTCGCGACGCACGGCGGCGCATTCCCGCTGCGCGTGCAGGGCGCGGGCGTGATCGGTTCCGTCGCGGTGTCGGGACTTCCGCAGCGCGATGACCATCAGCTTGTGGTCGAAGCACTATGCGCCGTGCTCGGCCAGAACTTCGGCGACCTGTCTCTCGGACGCGACTAAAAGAGAGCCCCGACGCCGATGCGCTCAACCGCTTATGTGCTTCTCGCCATCGCGATCGTCGCCGAAGTCATCGCGACTTCCGCGCTGCGCGCCTCCGATGGCTTCACGCGCGCGCTGCCCGCCGCGATCGTCGTGGCCGGATACGGGTTGTCGTTCTATCTGCTGTCGCTGACGCTGCGCGCGTTGCCCGTCGGCATCGTGTATGCGGTGTGGTCGGGCGCGGGCATCGTGCTCATCACGCTCGTCGCGGCGCTGCTCTTCAAACAGACGCCCGATCTGCCCGCGATGCTCGGCATGGGTCTCATCGTCGCCGGCGTGGTCGTGCTCAACGCCTTCTCGAAGATGAGCGCGCATTGATGCGCTCTACTTGCAACGCACGATCATCGAACGGTTCTTGACGTTCGCGGAGACCACGTTGCTGATGCCGCCGCCGGTCGGGCCGCCTTCCTCGTTGTCCTTCGACACGATGTCGTAACCGGTCGCGCCGCATTTCTTGCCGGCGAGCACGTAGCAGCTCGCCCAGCTCGATCCGGCGTCGGCGCCGCTGCAGTTGACCGCGTAGCCGGTCTGTCCATCGGGCAGATTGATGAGCGATGCTTCGTTCGACGACGCGCAGGCGCCGAGACCCGAGATCGCGACGACAGCGCCGAGCGTCGCGACGCGTGCGGAGATACGGCGCAAGCGCCGACCGGATTCCTTCATCTTTACCTCGTGAGAGCGGATTTCGATGCGCGCCGCAGTGCCTCGAGCTTCGCGGCGAGGGCGCTTTTTTTGAGAGACGCATTGTCCCATACGCGCCTTACGCGACACGTAAGCGGTTGTTAGCGCAACCCGCGCGGGCGCGATGCTTGCGATCAAACCGTGAGAGCGCCCGTATGCGCGTCAAGCCGCCCGATGAACTATTTTCCGGATCGCGCGCCTTATTCATCTGGCGTTTCGGTTGAAATTGCCGCGGATATCGGCGAAAACCGGCGCATGCGCGGCCAATTGAACGGAGGCAAAACCATGGCAGAACGAGTCACGGGGCCATATCGTGGGTATTACATCAGCGCTTCGGCGCGGCTCGTGCAGTCGCACGGCGAAAACGACGGTGAAGCGCCGATCTATGTCGGCTCGGTGAGCCTCGCGCGCGGCGGCCCGGACGATGTCCATCGTTTCGAAGCGCTCGTCGATCTCGGTCCCGAGCGGCGCTTCGCAACCGAAGACGAGGCGCTCGCACACGTCGAGCAGGCCGCGCGCGAATACATCGACCGCTTGCTGCAATCGACGTAATGCGCCCCGTTCATCTTCGACATACCGTGCTGTACGACGTCGCGAACAGCCTGATCGATCTGTTTCCGAGCGGCGCGGACGTCGCGGAAATCGGCGCGGAGCCGACGCCGGCGCTTTTCGTGAGCTGGCGCACGGGCGGCGTCGCGAATCATCCGGGCAATGTCGCGTGGGGCGTGCATTACCGATTCGACGCGCAAGTGTTGCGCGACTATCCGCATCTGTCGCTGGATGCGCGTCAACGCGTGTGCGACCGCGTGCGCGAAATGAGCCGGCTGCTCGACTTCAACTATGCCGATCCGCTTGCAAGCTCGCTGCTCGTCGTCGATGTCGACGAATCCGTGCTCGCGGCATGAGCGGCGCGGCGCTGGACCGCCCGGCGCGAGCGCGAGTACCATAGTCGCCGAATCGATTCGTGCGATCGTTCGCGGCGCCGCGAGCGGACCCGCATCGAACGCAGCGATAGAAGTGATTTCAGCGCTTGAACGTCTTCAGCAACGAGACAATCATGAATATCCGATTCCTTCCGGACGCGCCCGATTACCGCGATTCCAACCTGACCGTCGAGTTCGCCGCGATCGTAGATGGCCGGCGCGTGCCGTGCGCCATTTCGGTCGAAGCGCTCGAAGATCACTTCGGCGCGCAGACCTATGACAGCGCCGGCTGGATCGACGCATTCGATGCGGGCCGCACGCGCATCGAAGCGGTCGCGCGGGAGCATCTGCGCGTGACCAACGGCATGCCCGTGCTCCTGAAAAGCGGACACTTTCCGCCGGGGCGCGTCACCGTCTGACGCACCTTCGTTCATCTCTTACACGGCGCGATGTAAGACCTGCATCGCGCCGCCTCTTTATTCGCGCGGGACACGCCGCGCCTCCTTCCGCGTGATCGCGCAACGGAGTACCATCCATCTATTCGCCGCACGCGATGCGATTCGCTCGGCACATTACTTGCTCAACGCCATGCGCTTGGGCGGTCAAATATAAAAATCGCGCGGGGTCGTCATGCTTCAATCCTTTCTTCACTCACTTGTCGAGTCCAATGCGCTATGGCTCATCTGGGCAGCCGTTGGTGTGCTGATTCTTGCGCTGTGCATCGTGTTCGCGTCGGTCGTGCTGCGCGACTCGGACGAGCCGCTTTATCGCGCGGCTTCGCGACGGGACGACGACGGCAAGATGACCGTCTGAGCGCGCGCCCGCGCGTCGCAATTTGACTTCGAAAGAGGCGGTGCCGACAATGCCTCGCATGGGTTCGCAAGAGCGCCGCACGGAGCAAAGACGCGAGCAGCGCGAGGCGCTGCGCGAGCGCATACTCGAGGTCTCGCGCGAGATCGTGAAGCGCGAAGGCTTTGCATCGCTATCGATGAGAAAGCTGGCCGAGGCGATCGATTATTCGCCCGCCGCGCTCTATCTTCACTTCAAGAGCCGTGGCGATATCGCGCGGGCGTTGCGCGTGGAAGGGCACGCGAGTCTGCGCGACGCGTTCCTCGCCCATACATCGATTGCAGATCCGGCCGCGCGCCTGAACGCGATGGGCCGCGCGTATGTCGAATTCGGGCTGGCCGAGCCCGAGACGTATCGGCTGATGTTCATGGAGCACACGGATTCCGCGCAGGCAGTCGCCGAGGCCCAGCGTAAAGGCGACGATCACGCGACGGAGCAAGGCGCGGCGACGCTTTCGCTGATCGCGGACGCGTTCGCCGAATTGCGTGCCGCCGACCGGCTGCCCGCGCACGCCGCGCCGCTCGCGTGCGCGGAAGGCCTGTGGGCGAATCTGCATGGCATCGTCGCGCTGAAGCTGACCGGCGCGGCGCTGCCCGAGACGCCGGCCACGACGCTCGTCGAGTTGTCGCTCGACGCGTGGTTCGCGCCGGCCAACCGAACCGAACCTCGATTCATCTCAGCGAATCGACCCGACACTTCAACACGATGACCACCGAAGACATCCGTATCGACACCGCCAACGGCATCGGCTTCATTGCGCTCGATCGTCCGAAGGCACTCAACGCGTTGACCCCGCCGATGCTGCGCGCGATCAGCGAGGCTTTGCGCGCGTGGCGCCACGATCAGGCGATCCGCGCCGTCATCGTCTATAGCCCGCACGTGCGCGCGTTTTGCGCGGGCGGCGATATCCGCTTTCTGTACGAGTCCGCGCAGGCGGGCGACCGGGCGGCGATCGACGCGTTCTTCACCGACGAATACAAGCTCAATCACGCGATCTTCACGTTCCCGAAGCCGTATGTCGCGGTCGTGAACGGCGTCGTGATGGGCGGCGGCATGGGCATCTCGCAGGGCGCGCATCACACGGGCGGCCTGCGCGTCGTCACGCAATCGACGAAGATGGCGATGCCCGAGACGCGCATCGGTCTCTTTCCCGATGTCGGCGTGAGCTGGTTCCTCGCGCGCACGCCCGGGGCGATCGGCCGTTATCTCGCGGCGACGGGCGCGAGCCTTTCCGCCGCGGACGCGCTGTACGCCCGCATGGCGGACGCTTATCTCGACGACGGCGCGCTGCCGGGCCTCATCGAATCGCTCAGGCATCAGCGTTTTCTCGATGGCGTCGAGATCGTGCGCTTCGTGCAGAACGAAACGACGAAGTACAAGGTCGCGCCGATTCCCGAAAACGGCGAGCTGGCCGCCGCGCGCACGATGATCGACAAGCACTTCGCGGCGGGCAACGGCGCGTCGATCCTCGCGTCGCTCGAACGCGAGGCGGACATCGGCAACGACTGGGCGAAACGCACGGCCGCCGAGCTGCGCGAGCGCTCGCCGCTGTCCGTCGATGTAGCGTTGCAGCAGGTCGATCGCGCGAAATTCTCGACGATGGCCGAGACGCTGCGCCGCGATCTTGATCTGACGCGCACGATGTTCGAGCGCGGCGATGTGCGGGAAGGCATCCGCGCGCGCATCGTGGACAAGGACAACGAGCCGCGCTGGAAGATCGCGCGCGCCGAGGATGTGAACGCCGCCGATGTCGATCGCATGTTCGAAAGCGCGTGGACGCCCGCGGCGCATCCGCTGCGGCTGTTAAAGGACTGACGCTGTGAAAAGCGGCCCGCGCGGGCTAATGCCGTTCAGTTAAGGTCTTTTCTTAGATAGCGAACGGTGTACCGTTTAGGGCGGGATTTGACGACCCGGTCGCATGTGCGTCCGGGTCGTTTTTC
>NZ_JARUXN010000001.1:1574232-1688792 GCF_031451415.1 Caballeronia sp. LZ028
CGTTCGATCCACTCGAAGGGCAGATGCTCGGCCAACCGTCGCAGATCGGCCGGCTCCTGTGCTTCGATCAGGTACGTGAGGTGGTTGGCAAGCATCGCATCGAGAAGTTAACAGCCCGGCGCTCCGTTTACAACCACTTCTCGCTCCACAAACAAAAATGCCGTTCAGCGCTAACTGAACGGCATTAGCCCGCGCGGGCCGCTTTCGTTTCCGGCGGCGGGTCAGTGCGGCTCGTGACCCGCCATGAACGCGCGCATGAAGACGAGCGCGCCCCAGCCCCAGATCGCATTGGCGATGAAGTTCGGCGCGAGACGCGGCAGCATGTTGCCGCTCGGCCAGATGCCGCGGGCCGGATCGATGACGAATACGCCGACGGCCGTCAGCACGATGCCGCCGAACACGAGTGCGCCGATCCAGGGCGCGCTGCGCTCGGGCGCGACGCGCAGCAGCCACGCCATCAGCACGCCGAAGATCGAACTCCACAGCGCATTCGCGATGAATTCCGGGATGCCGAGCGGAACAAACGGTGCGGTGGAAAAGCCGGCCGGATCGACGAGACCCGCTGCGTGCAACAGCGCCAGGGTCGATTCGCGAAAAAAGAGTGCGGCGAGAAAACCGGAAACGAACGGCAGAATGACTTTTTGCATTGGCTAGACCGCTTGGAGCATGAGCACGCGGTAGGCTCCGATTATCGTGACGAGCGCCATTATAGTGGCGTCGCGCGTGCTTCCAGCGCGGGTTCGGGGCCGTTGCGGGTTATTTCGCGATCGCGTCGCTCGCGGGGCTGTGATGCAGCATGCGATCGCTGTTCTGCGGTGGATTCGGGCGCTTCACCGGCATGTTGTCGGGATTGTCGGGGCGGGTGGCGCTCGCGGACGGCGCGCCGGGTGCGCCCGGCGGCTTGACCATTGAGGCACTCTCGTCGGGGCGCGCGGTCTGGGCTTGGGTCGCGAAGGTCGTGGCGAGGAGAAGGGCGGCTGTTGCGAGGTGATGTCGGGACATGATGAGTCTCCGCCAAGGGGAGACTTTCGATGTGCACGGCGCGTGCCCGAGGGGCGTCCGAATCAGAAGCCGCAAAGCAAAAAGCCCAGTCATTCGACTGGGCTTTTTGCATGAATTCTCGGTGGGGTGGCTGATGGGACTCGAACCCACGACGACAGGAATCACAATCGCGTCGTCAATCGTCATTTAAATCAATCGAATCAGTCCGATAGCTTCAGGAAATCGGAACGAAATGACGGTTTCGACCCACGGTTTTATGCGGCTCTCCGGGCACCCGTTCCGAAATTTTACTCTGTCGCGCTGGCCTTTTTTACCTTTCGTCTGTCGTAATGGCGGTGGGTCGTGCCCGGGTTCGCGTGCGCCGCAAAGTCGTAGGCGTCGGCGTCGCGGCTCTCCAATTTCGCGGTAATCGCGGCGGGGCGGATGTCGAGCATCGAGAAGTACTCCGCGTGGTCGGTCAGGTGGAGTTCAATTCCGCCGCGCACCGGGTTGTTCACGCGCCGGCCGATCCGCTGCGCAGCCTCACGCATCTTCTTGACCTCGAATTCCTTCGCGATCGCCGGGTCGCGCGCGCCGATGTAGGCGTACATGGCGTCCTGCCAGACCGAGCCCCAGCCGCTCTTCGAATAGGGCTGCCCGCGGCGATTCGGAAATAAAAACAGGCTGTCCACCTTCCGATCGCGTTTCGCGCGCTCAACGACCACGCGAAGGCGCGTCGACCAGCTGCGCAGCTTGACCGTCTCGGCTTCGCCTTTTTTGCGCTTGGCGCCGACGACCTTCACGCCGTCATCGGTGATTCCGGAAAGATGGAAAGGGCGCACTTCGGCGGCGCGGAAGCCGGTGAGGTAGCAGAACATCGCCGCGAGGCCCATCGTCCGGTACGCCTGCTCCTGCCGCAGCGCCCACAGGTAGAACCTGACCACCTGGGCGCGCTCGACCGTCCGAACGTCCTTTTCTGCCTTGTTCAGCATCATCCCGACGAATGGATTCGCCTTGATGACGCCCCAACGGACGGCGTAATTGCAGATCGTCTGCATGAGCGCCATGTCCTTGTTTGCGCCGATCGGCGCGCCGGCCTTCGCGCGGGTGTCGAGATACTGGTAGCCGTGGAACGTTTCGAGGGCGCTCGGCGACATGCGCCCGAAGAACTTCGTCAGGCGCTCGTATGCGCCGGTGCGAACGGACAGCCCCTCTGCGGACTGGTCGCGGAAGTGCGTCGGCGCGACGTCCGTCCTGAAGCGGTCGATCATGTCGGCGACAGAGCCGGCGAGGATCTGCCCGGCCTGAATGTCGAGCGCCTTGCGCTTCGCGCTGCGCTCTGCCGTCGCGATCGCGTGCCGATCGGTGCGCGGCGCGGTGGTCAGCGTCTCGGTGCGGCCGTCCGGGTATTTGTACCAGAACGAGATCTTGCGGACGCCACGGCGCTTGTAGAGCCGATCGATGCCCGTCGACTCGTTGATCTGGTGTGCTTCAGGCGAAGGCTTCGAGGTTCGGCGCGGCATCGTACTTTGCTTTTACGGTTTCGGTGGAGAGGCCCATCTTCTTGTCGCGGTAGGCGCGCGCGACCTTCGGCAGGCCGTTTTTGTCGATCACGAAACGCCAATGGTTGTTTTCGAGCCAGTGCGCCATGGCGGCGCGCTGATTCGGCTTGCAACCGACTAGATCGGCGAGCTCTGAAGCTGAAAGGTACTCACTCATCCGGGTTCTCCAGATACGCGCGGCTGACGCGCATGAATTCGTTGATGTGTTGCGTCATGCTAGGATTGGTCGAAACTCAAATGGAGGGGCTATGCCCGCATACGTGGTGAATGGCGTGCGGCTCGACGAGAATACTGGTCGTGTCACGCACGTCCGCTGGGGAGAAGTCCATAGCGGCAAGCCTGAATGGGTTTCGCAGCCCACGGTCGCCGAAGTGAGCGACGTGGTTGCTGCGCTCGACAGCGGCTCTGAGGTGACGTCGTCCTTCATGGTCGAAGGCCATTTCGTCTTTGGCCCGCGATTTGTCGTCGTTGCGCATGAAGACGGTTCGACGAGTGTTGATCTCGACAAGATCGAAGATCGCGTGGTCGCCCGCGATCTTCGGGACATGGCCCAGATCTAATCTCTTCATCGCTTCTCCGGAGCCATAGCGGCGTCGACGGCGTCGCGCGGCTCGTCTGTGGTCGATCGGGCGAGCTCGCGCTCATGCGGCGCGCTCATGTGGTGCTGAACGACGATCCAGCGCACGTCAGAGTCGTCGCCGCCGGTCGGAACGTCGATGCAACGTAGATCGCAGGACTCTTCGCGCAGCCAGTCGAGTCGCTCCGCATCCTTCTCCATCCCCGCGATCCGCTCGCGCAGCGCGGCGATCTCGGCGTCTTGCCGCTCGATGTGCTTTAGCGACTGACCGAGCGCGCTTTGCTCGTCGATGACGTATCGAACCGCCTGCCCCTCACTCGCGCCTGCTGCGTGCGCCTTCGGTTCCATCATCGATTCGTCGAACATGGCGCATTGGCGGCTGTGACCAAGCACGCCTTTGCAGGTGCATTTCAGTTCCTCAGTCATTGCCGGACTCCTTTGCCAATTCGCCCGCGAAGTTGAAAAGATCATCGTCGCAGTGAAACGACCAACCTTTCGCCTCGCTCCATCCGTCGCCGTGCTTCTCGGCCAGCGCCATGACGCGCGTCCAGTCGATGTTATCGGGCAGAGACTCACTCGCCCCCGCCGCATCGGCTACCGAAGGCGCGGGAGGGGCGGCGAACGTGAGTGGTCTACTGCGCCCATACATCTGGTCTACAGGATTTTCCGCGAAGTAATGGCCAAGCTCCGGTTCGTCCGGCCAATCGATCAGCCACGCCACCGGCTTCGCCCCCGCTGTGTCGGCGATGCTCGCGGAGAGAGCGCGGCGGTTCCATGCGGCCTCGACTTCTTCGCGCGTGCCGTGGATCATTCCGCACGAGCAGGCGACGCATTCGACCGTCCAGCTTCCCGGATGCTTCGCGGGGATGCCCGTGAGCGCGACGAGGCCGGGCGAGTGATCGTGCGGCTCGTGCTCAGTCAAAACAGCGTCAGCGCCACAGAACGGGCAGGGCTTCAGTTTTTCAGTCATGTCGGTTCTCAAAAATGGTGTCGGCGGTCAGGCGGCGGCCGGGGCGTGCATTGAACGCAGGAGCGCTGCTACGTCATCGGGCACATTGAAGAATCCGAGGGCGCCTTTGCACTCGACGAACGGCAAGGCGCGCGCATTAGCAATTTGAAATCCGAACTGGCCTTCCATATGCCAAATCGACGTGCGGCGTTCGGACGGTATGCAATCGGCGATCGTCGCGACACCGACGATGCCGCCGCGCTCCAGATCGTCACGCGCAGGAAGCTGGAGGCCTTCCGCGAAAGCGCTGACGTCCTCGTACTCAGCGCGCGTCATACCCTTGCTCGCGTGAACCAGCACTCGCCCACGGAAGCGTGTCGGCCATGTGCGGTTCTCAATGTCTTTATGGCCGTTGACGATAAGCCACGCCCACGGCTGCCTGATTGAAAGTGCTTTCATGTTCTCTCGCAATAACAGTCTGTCCAATGGCGATCGCGCATCGTTCGCCGGTGATTCCCGCGACCATCTCCACGAATCGCTCACATACGCGCTGTATCTGCTGTGTCGTCGGCTTCCGAGCGAGCCCTATGCTTTCGAGTGCGTCGAGCAGCGCCCGGAAGGTGGGGAGCAGGCGGGTCATTAGGGCGTCCAAGCGATTTAACGACGGGAATCTCATATAGCGCGTATAGTGGTCTGGCATGCCGCTCCTGGTGTGTAGGGAGCAAGCATGGAAAACCTATCGTGTATGCCATATCGCGGGTACACCATCGACGTTCGCGTTGTCACAAGCAAATCGCCATCGCTTGATGGCCAACAGGTTCGATACGCTGTCTCCTGGTCCATCCTTTCCTCTAACCCTCTCGCAACGCCTGTCATAAGCCTGCCGGAGCAACTTAATTTCCTTACGCCCGAAGCGGGATTCAAATATGCCGAACGGCAAGCGAAGAGGTTCATCGACGGTTGCGTCAACGATGGAACTGCTGATGCAGCACCAGCCTGAATCATCTTTCCGGAATTGAGCATGTCGCGACTGTTGAGAATCGGAACTCTGGAGTTCCACGTGCTGGTTGAGCCGCTGGTGGGCGGCGGATTCACATACGCTTGCGTTGAGATTGATCGAACGAGGCCGAAGGTTGATCGGATCCATTTCGAGAGCTCCCTTCGATACGAAAGTGAAGATGCTGCGTACGCTGGCGGCACGGCCTATGCTCGGAAGCAAGGGCGACGAGTGCTGAAATAGAGGGCCGCTCATTCCGTCTCTCCCGTTTCCGCCGAGAATTTGAGGTACTCCGCATAGTCCTGCCAGTAGCGCTTCATATTCGACGCGTGCTGCTTCGGCGTGCTGTCCCATTCGACGACGGCGGCGGTGACGGTCGGCCAGTGATCCGGGTTCTTGCCCTCGGCGACCGACTGCGCGCGCTGCTTTGCGAGGTACGCGCCCCAGTACGCGTTGAACGCCGCCGCGACTTTTTCGGCTTCCTCTCTCGACGGCGCGGCGACGACGTCGTCCGGGCCTTGGATGTGGAGCATCCACAAGTTTTTTTTGCTCACGCTTGCCTCATTCTCGGTTTTCGACTCCTAAATTCCACTCGGCTCGTCAATCTCTCGGCTTAGGCCTCTTAAGAAGCGCACAATCAGTTTTCCGTTGTGCATACCTACTGCTGGAATCGCCATGACACGCTTGATCAAGATGGGAAATCATGAGTACCACGTCGTGGTACATCCGCTGCTGGCGGGCGGCTTCGCATTTACAGTCGTTGACATCGACCTGACCGGTCCTAAAGTCACCGAGGCTCGTCATGACAGTGAGACCAGATTTCCCACCGAGCAGGATGCCTATGAACGGGGTTCCGTCTACGCTCGTCGGCGCGCTAGATTGTTCAGACGGTAACGGGCATAAGGCGATTCTCGGTTCTGCCCTCTCGAATCTGCCGATCTCTCCGCATAGCAGGGCGTGATGACTGATCGAACGTTTTGCGTAAGTTTCTTGCACAGTCTGCATAACTAACCTAGGACGTTCCTTTCATGAACGAAAAACCTCAGCTCCCCGTGTTGCGCTTGGAGGGGGATCTCTTCTTCACTCAACGACTTGCCAACAAGACATATCGAATCCAAGTAACAAGCGAATGCCTCGCTGATATTTTCGGTTCTGACGGCTCGTTAGAAGCCGACATCCGAGCTTTGCAAGGCAACATTCAATTGATCGTTACAATCGCGGCACGCAAAATAATGGTCGGCACGAAATCGCCAATTAGAATTCGGTGCGCCGACTTTCGGCGCTTCGCCTCGCTAGGCGCCGATGCCGATGGTCGCTCTCGGTGAAGATCACTATGTCGTTCCGCCCCGCCAATAAGCCGGCAGCCGGATTACGCGCCGGCACGCGGTTGATGGGAATTCAGTTCGTGGACGGCCAGTTGATACGCTTCTTCTGCTGCTCCAGCTCTTCGAGGCGGCGTTTCGCGCTGGCATCGGCACCGCGCACCAGCGCGATCGCCGCAACCATCGTCACGAAAAGCAGAAGGACTACTATCTGATACGTGTTCATGGTGAGCCTTTACGGGATCGTTTTACGCGCAGTGGACGACTGTGCAGCGTTCGAAACGAGCGGCGCGGTAGTCGATCTCAGCACAGATCGCCAGATAAGCCGCCGCGACCAGAAACGTAATTCCCCAGATCTGCCAGAGCTTCACGCCAACACCCCAGCGCGGAATGCGACGCACAGGAACCACACTGCGCCGATCGCGACACCGTAAAGACCGGCAACGCCGATCGCCTTGTAGATCCTTTCGACGTCCTGCAGCCGCGTGATGTCGCGGAGCAGGGCGTTGTCTTCTAGAACGCGTTCCATCTTCCCGTCCTTATCCGCCGGCCCGAGCGTCAGCGACGCCGGGTGCGATGATATTGAGTGCGTATTCACGCAGGAGATGTTCGATGAGCGCGCCGGCGCCACCTTGTGCAAGACGCTTCAGCTCGAATAGATCGCTTGCCAGCCAGCTCATTTGCTATCTCCCGTCCACTTGCCGGACAGGAAGCCCTGAGTACAAGACACTGATCACTGCCAGTGCCCTGAGATCAGGGCTCCCGGTTTATCCCCGGAGCGCTTCGTTCAGCGCATGGATGCATTAAACATCATGTTTAAACCCGTGTCAAACATTTTGTTTAACGATTTCTTATCCGTTTGAGAAAAGGAAACAGCCCGCCGGGTTGGGGCGGGCTGCTGATCTGGAATGTAGGAGACGACGAGTTGAGGCGGCTGCGAAGGCTGTATCCGTAGTGGTCGCGCTCTACCTCATGACGACAAGGTTGCCCGTGTTCATTCCGCTCTCGACGGCCCAGTCAAGGAGGGGTCTTGGCAGGTTTTCAGGATTGCCGCCATAGATGTGGAAGGTCGACCCTTCAACCATAGTTATTGCATAGCCGCGCGCGGTGTTTGTGTCGACTGCCCAAGCCGCAACGTTCGAACCGCACTCGTGAGATTTGCAACCCGAGCCGAACAGAACGGAGCCGGCGCGCTTGACCGGTGTGACGGTTTGCAGGCGCTGGGAGAACTCCGTTTTCTGTTGCTTTAGCTCAGCTGGAAACGAATCCCATACTGCAGCATCGTCGCTTGCGATGTTGCTGTATTGCCCTTCGACGTTAGCAAATCGCGCGCGGTTCAAGGAGGCAATAGCTCGCTGCCACTCGGAATCTTGGACTCTATAAATAACGTTTTTGCGGTCGGCCACGATGTCCAGTGGAATCTCTGCCGATGAGCCGTATGCGAGGACGGTTACTACGCCCTGGTACTTCGTCCCAGAGTCCTGCACAACCTTGATTGCCCCGATCCGCGGCGCTGGAGCTCCCGCCGGTGTCTCGCGAGAGAGTCGAGTCTCCAACTGCGAGGACACATTCTTCGCGATGTCGTCCGTACTCTGTTGGCAGCCGGACAATGCTGCGGCGAGCCAGGTGCACATCAGCAGGTTTTTAGTGTTGTTATAAGCCATGTGGCGGTCCTTCAATCGGGGCGCCAGCTTGACGGGCGGCAGATTGCTCGAACAAAGTGCATCTTCTCGATCTCATCGCTCGAGAAGCTGATGGGTTTATGAGCATCGTTCGCCGAGCGCAAGTGAACCCGACCGGCGCGACGATAGAGAAACTCTTTCACCATGACCTGCCCAGCCTTCGACTTGACGAGCACCTCGTCACCGGCCTCGATAGCTTGGTTGGGCTCGATAACGACGAATTCGCCGTCTTTGATTCTGGGACGCATTGAGTCGCCGACGCACTTCAAGGCGTATGCGTTCGGATCCCTGGAAGGGAAGTCGACGTAGCCGTCACCGGCTCCGACGGGATATTCGAGGTCGGCCCAGTACCCGTTATCCCCAAGTTGCGCATGACCTACCACGGGGACAGCTCTCCAGTTCGTAATGGGGATAGGCTCATACTCGTCGACATATCGAACAGCGACGCCCGGCTCGCCTTTCCCTTTCGTAAGCCAAACAACGTTCACGCCGTAGGCTGTTTGCAGCGCGGCACCTTGCGCCAGTGTGATGTCTGGGCCTTCCCCGTCCAGCCATTGGCCGGCGACGGATTCGCTAACCCCCGCAACAGATGCAATTTCAGCGGTAGTTAAGCCCTTATCGAAAAGCGCTGCTCTCAGTCTACGTGGCGACCTCGCTGACGCCAAGTCGTCTGAAGAAATAACAATATCAGACTCGCTTCGATCAGATTTTCCGATCTCGGGGCGTGATCGGTCTCTTTTCGACGAATCATTCGACGAAGGAACCGGTGCGGAGCCGAGCATCGTGCCTTCGCCGGTCATGAGCCAAACAGCGCTGCACCCAAGTTTTTCTTGGGCGTCGAGCATCGCCGCTTTCGACATGCCGCGACGCTCCCAGTTGTTTACGTTCTGGGGCGCGACATTCAGAAGGCGTGCGATTTCGGTAGGCGTGGTGAGCCCGCGCAACAGCCGGGCTGCCTCGTAGAGGCGGGCGGTGGTTTCATGCATACCCCGGATGTTCTCAAAATTAAACACTTTGTTGTTCAACATAGTGTTTGCTTTTTGATTAAACGTGGTGTTTAATAACGCATGGACCGGAAAAACGACATCACTGCTGACCGACTCCTCATCGAGGAACTCGGTGGGGCTTCCAGGCTTGCCCGTCGGCTGGGTTTCGACCAGCGCGGTGGAGTTCAACGCGTCCACAACTGGAAGGAGAGAGGGATCCCGGCTGCCGTCAAGCTCGAATTCCCCGACATCTTTCTTGGTAGGCCCCGTCAGCGACTCGCAAAGTAGGTCTCTCGCGCGTTCGTTGTCTTTTGTGTTCATCAACCGTTTTTCTTTTATGGAGGAAGCAATGTCTCGTCGCGCTGAATTTCGCAACGAAGTAAAGACCCGCCTCGAAGACCCCGTCTACGACGGAATGCAAGCATTCAAGGCTCTCTACGGCATTGACAGCGATTCCGCTGCACTTGCCCGCATCGCCAAGCTTTTTCTGTTTGGCACGGTTGGTACTTTGCCGGCGAATCTGTTGGGCGTCAGTGTCGCGTCGCCCCAAGTTGGGAGCGCAGTAAGCGCATGAATGAAGGAAAAACCGGCCTTCTCGTTGAACTTCCGATTCCTGAAGCTGGGGAGTTGGCTGCTTTGGCGGCGAGTCTGGGCGTTTCAACTCAGAAATACCTCGGGTATCACGTCCTGCGCTCTGCATACGGACCGCTGCACCCGGAAGTAGCCGCGTTTGAAGTGGCCCACGTTGGGCGGCGCGGGGAATAAAACGTCAGACAACTGACGGAGTTCGTCGGCTACGAGGCCGACACCTGCATGGATGAGTCGATACACAAGCAGCTTGGGCGCCAGGCTTCTTCTGTTCCGATTTAGTACTACTGACCGGCATGCCGGCGGGAGATCCCATGCAAAACAACTCGAATCCGGTTCTCTTTGCGCCGGAGCTGCCGCCGGAACTGCCGGCTGCCCAGCAGAAACAGATCCGCGACGCCATGTGTGCGGTTGCGGCGCGCGGCGAGCGCTTTCCCGGCGAACTCGCTGCTGTTCGCGTCGGCCTTTCGCGCGAATTCGCAACCTTCAATGCCGACTGCTCGCGGGCGGCCAAGGCTTCGAAGGTGAAGGCATGAGCGCGCGCGATCTTCAGCCGTCGCTCGGCGGCGCGGATCTGCTTCATACCGGCCGCTTCTTCATCGGCCCGATGACGACCGATCAATCGATCCGGCTGAATGCCGCGCCGAAGATTTGCATCGGCTGCGGTGCTCGCCAATTGGCTGACGGCAGCTTGCCGTGTGGCCACGACAACGACCTGTGAGGTCATCCATGAACGAAATGTCGCTCCTCAATTCGCTGACGATGTCGAGTCGGGAGATCGCTGAACTTTGCGGCAAGCGCCACGACAACGTCATGCGCGACATTCGCCTCATGTTGATCGACCTTCACGGCGTCGATGGTGTCCTCAAATTTGAGGATACCCAGATCAACCAGCAGAACGATCAGCGTTACCCGATTTTTCGCTTGCCGAAGCGCGAGACGCTCATCCTCGTTTCTGGGTACAGCGTCGTCATGCGTGCACGAATCATCGACCGTTGGCAGGAACTCGAAGCGCGCGCGGCGCAACCGGCCGTCAATCTCGACGACCCGGCATTCCTGCGCGGCGCGCTGCTTCAGTACACGGAGCGCGTCATCGCGCTCGAGCAGAAGGTGGCGGAACAGGCACCGGCCGTCGAATTCGCGCATGCCATCCGCGACACAAGCGACGCGATCTCGATCGCCCATATGTCGGCGGTCCTCGGCATCGGACGGAATCGCTTCTTCGCGCGTCTCCGCGCAGACCACATCCTGATGGCAGACAACCTGCCGTATCAGATCTACAAGGATCGCGGCTATTTCCGCGTCATCGAAAGCGTGTGGATCGATGAGGCCAAGGAGCCGCACCCGACGTTCAAGACGCTCGTGACGGGCCGCGGGCAGGTGTTTCTGCAGCGCAAATACGGCGCCGAGGCTGCGTGAAATGGCACTCGCAGACGTCATCCACATGCCCGAACAGCGCGCCGTCCAGGTCGAGGACGGATTCACGCGCATCGCTCACGGCATCCTCGAAGCGCTCGCGCTCGCGGACCTCGGCAAGCGCCACTACAAGGTGCTCATGGTCCTTTTGCGCCAGACGTACGGCTACAACAAGAAGGCCGACGAGATCAGCCTGACGCAGTTCCGCGACAAGACTGGCGTGCTGCCGCCGAACGTTTCGACGGCGATCGATGAACTGGTCGACATGCGCGTCATCGTCCGCACGCCGGGCAAGCACGCCTTCTGCCTCGCTGTGAATAAGTCGTATGGCCAGTGGACCGGCAAGGCGAAAGTGGACGTTGCGAAGCTTTGGGGTTATCGAAACGATAACAGCACTGTTATCGAAACGATCATCGAGGGTTATCAAAACGATAACTCTGCTGTTATCGAAACGATAAACACAATAGACAACTCCAAAAGAAAAGACCAAAAGACAACTCCAAAAGAAACCCTTTCGCGCTCGCTTCGCGAACGCTTTGAAATTTTCTGGGCGGCATACCCGCGTAAGAAATCGAAGGCCAAGGCAGAGAAAGCCTTCGCCAAGCTCAACCCGGACGAGCAGCTGATGACGGCCCTGATGGCCGGTCTGACGCAGGCCATGACTTCGGAGCAGTGGGCAAACCCGCAGTTCATCCCGTACGCCGCTTCGTGGCTGAACGCTGGCGGATGGATGGACGAGATCCAGAGCGCATACAGCGACGCCGAACTTGCCGTGATCCGAGCCTTCAATGAGGCGCTCGGGGAGCGAGTCGGCACCGTGGACGAGGCTGCATTCGTCGAGGCGCGCGCCGGCGCAATCCGCGCGTTCCTCGGAAAGCTCGCTGCGGATCCGGAGGCGTGGAAGCGCTACTTCCCGGCCGTGCGCGACAAGGTCGAACTGCCGCCGCATGCAGGCTTCGACTACCTCATCAGCCCGAAAGGCTACGGCGACGTGCGCGGCCGCATGGCGATCAAGCGCAATCCGGACGGAACGCGCGTGCACGCCGGCGAATGGGACAAGTCGGCAAGCGGCATCAAGGCCAAGGCGAAGGAAATGGGAATCGCATTCGACGACGAAGAGCCGGTGCCTGCGATCGCCGTGCGCGTGCGTGCCGCAATTGCGAAGCAGGAGGAACAGTGAAGCGCTCCGCAGCCCTCCATTACCCGGAAGGAACGACGCATGTCGGCACGGCGCGCGTGCGCGAGGACCGCACAGTCGGGCCGGACTTCGCACGGCGCGAGCTGATGCGACGCACTGGCCGGCAGCCGACGAGCGAGTTCGACGACATTGCTTCCGGCTATGACCCGTTCGCGACCGCGCCGAAGGTTCCGACCGCGAAGAAGAAGCCAGCGAAGTACCGCAACGAGAAATGCGAGAGCGGCGGCATCAAGTTCGACAGCAAACGCGAGATGAAGCGCTGGCACGAGCTGGTGCAGATGCAGGTTCGCGGCGAGATCAGCGAGTTGGAGCTGCAGGTGCCGTTCGTCCTGGCTGAGCCGGTGGTGATCGGTGGGCGCAAGCGGCCAGCGCTGCGGTACGTGGCGGATTTTGTGTACGAGAAGGGCGGCGAGACGGTCATTGAAGACGTGAAAGGCCGCGTAACCGAAGGATACCGCATCAAGCGCCATCTGATGGCGGCGCGCGGGCTGACGATCGTGGAGGTGAAGTGATGCGATGCAACGAGAACTACGCGCGGCAGGACCTGAGCGTGCGCGCGCCGATGAAGAAGACGCACAAGGTGATGCCGCTGAATCAGCGTCTTTTGCTCGAAGCGCTGCGACGTCGTCGGCACGCGGCGATCGCCGTGATCGCCGATGAGCTTCAGAAATCGCGCGACGCGACGAAGCACGTATTCGCCTCTCTCGTCCGCCAAGGCTACATCGAGCAGACCCGCAAATCGGAGGCTATTTGCCACGGTCGCGTGCCATCCATTTACCGGTGGACTGGCAAGAGCTTCCCGCCGTCGAGCGAAATCATCGCGAAAGCCGAAGAAGAGGATCGCGTTCTCTCGGTCGCCGTCGCCGCTCTCGTGGCGGGGATTCAGGCCATGTGCCGCGTCGGGAGGGTCGCAGCATGAAGCTTTATATCGCTGGTCCGATGACGGGCTATCCCGAACTGAATTTCCCCGCTTTTCATGCCGAGGCAGGGCGTCTCCGCGCGCTGGGCTTCGAGATCGTTAATCCGGCCGAGATCAACGTTGATCCGACGGCCGGATGGCTCGCCTGCATGCGCGCAGACATCAAGCAACTGGTCGACTGCGACGGCATCGCACTGCTGCCTGGCTGGGAGCAATCGAGCGGCGCGACGGTGGAACACACGCTCGCGCGCGGGCTGGGCCTGCGGGTCATGCAGGCGCGTCACATCGTCGGACTGGCAGGCGAAATCCCTGTGATCGCACAGGAAGCCATTGTCGAGATCCTCGATGAGATCGAAAGCGGTGCGAGCGAACAGATTGCGGAGGCCCAGTGAAGCGCTCGAAGCCGCTCGTGAGCAAGACGCCGATGAAGCGCTCGGCGTTCAAGACGGCGGACCGCGCGACCTCGCTGCGCCGCTCTGCGATGAAGTCACGTGTGAAGAAGCCGACTGTCGCCGAGGGCTCGAAGTATCTGGCGGCGTGCCGCGGCGAGCCTTGCTTCCTTCGCGTCTTCGGTGTGTGCGTCGGTCGCGAGTCTGTCGTGCCGTGCCACTCGAACCAGTTGCGCCACGGCAAGGGCAAGGGCATCAAGGCGAAGCACGAGTTCACGGTGCCCGGCTGCTGGGCGTGCCATGCATGGATCGACCAAGGCAAGGCAGCGCGCGAGGAGAAGTTCTCGACGTGGGATCGCGGGTACGAGCGCTGGGTGCCCGTGCGCGCGGAAAAGATGGGTTTGAAGGAGGAAGAGGGTGCGGTGCTTGATTCGAATACCAACGGATACGCGATGGCGCACGCCGCGCGGCCGCAACGGGAAGCGCTATGCCGTGGAGCCGTTTCAACTCACGGCGGCGTTGGAGACGCGGGTGTACAGGCTGGCGCGCCCGACGGTGCAGAACACGATCCGGCCGTTTGTTTGGGTTGATGCATGGATTCCCGAGGATCGCCGGAGCGGAATTCCGGTCCTCGACGACGCGTGGGTGAGGGCGGGTGTGTATCGCACCAGAGCATTCATCGACGACAACAAAAAGACTTTGGCCCCGTTCCTCGAGAGCGGATTAGACGAGATGGAAGTGGGAGATTGACCATGAACACGACGATTCCGGACAACTTCGATGCACTCTGGGTGGCGCTCGGCATCAAGCGCAAGATCTGGACTGCTCCGATCCAGCCGCAGAAGGTGACGCGATGATCTCCGCCGCCGCTCTCGCAACGCCGAACGCTGACGTCGCCGGCATCGTTTTCGTGTTCGTGTGGATCGCTCTGTCGGTTCTCGCTGTCGCCGCGTATTCGCGCACGGAGGTGCATCAGTGAGCGCGCATGCCTACATTCAATACGCAGACGTCCCGCAGAGCTTGATCGATACGAGCAGGCAGCACATCGACGGAGTGACGGGTGCCAAGATCATCGCCTTCGACGGTTGCCCGTTCGCCGGCCAGATCGAGAGCGATGGCGATTCGCTCGAAGTCGAGTTCCCGTTCCCGCGCAACGCAGCGCTGCGAGACAGCTTCGTTGCATGGCTCATGAACTGGGGCATCAGCTTCATGGTGGCAATGTGAGGCGCGGCGACTTCCGCGATCCGGCCATCGTGCTCGAAGAGCGTCAGTCGGGCACGTGCCTCGGATGCGCTGAGTTGATCCGCTCGCGCTGGGGCGGAACGACAAAGTTCATCTGCAACAAGGCATTTCAGAAGGCAGCACTGAGCATCTATGAGATGCGTCGCTGCAGAAAATACAACGAGGGAGTTTTCATGACGCGCGAACAGAGCGAACAGATCGAAGAAATGCTGCTGGAGTGGTATCGCTGGCAGATCCGCCAGTCGCACCGCGAGACGCTTGCGCATTTCTATCGCCCGGAGGATCGCACCTGCCGCGGCTATGAGACGCCGGCGAATGCCGAAGAGGACGCCGAAGACGCGTATCAGTGGGCGGATGACCAACAATCCGAGCAGGTGCAGCTCTGCGTCGATGCGCTGCCGGCGGAGCAGCGCGCGGCGATCAGCGCCAGTATGCGCAACAAGGAGGCAGGCTATCAGGTGTGGAGCAACGGCCGCGCGGGCGACCAGCACGCGACGTATCAGGCGGCGAAGGAAAGGCTTTTCCCGATGTTTGTCGCACGACATCTCATTCGCGTCGAGGTGTCAGTCTGAAGCGGATCCGTTGGTTCCGTGACGAGCAGCATTGAAATTTAGCTTCGGCAGCGATAGTCTTCAACGATTCCAAAAATGTGGGAGGACGGGAGTGGCAAGACTTTTGTTGCGCAGCAAGGGAGTTCTGAGGCACTTAGCGTCCGTTAAAGTCACGAACGACGGCTCGATAAAACTCAACCTTGTGCGGGAGGGGATTAGCGAGGGCGGTTATCAGTGGTCCTTTGACGGGGCAGGCCCGGGTCCGGTTTCTACGCAGGACGCGCCGGAGCCAAAAACAAAGTCAATCACCATCCACACGAGTGGGCGAATCAACTATCACTTTGGCGGTGGTTCGAGCCGCTGCGTTCCCTGCCTGTTGGATCTGGAGCAGATTGTACCGATCGTCGCTTACTCGATTCCCAGCGTTGACCTCTTGGACGCTGTCGGACAGTCCGGCGAGGATGATTGGGTCTGTGACTTCCCGTCTGAACTTGAGCATCGGATAGTCTTCTCCTTCTCGGTGCTTCCTGCGGTGCAGCCACCAGTACCTGGAGAATTGGGGCGATTCGGTGTCGAGGGACTCTTTGCATTGGCTTGGTGCGCTGAGCCTGATCCTGCCGGAGTAACTAAGAACACCCTTCCCGATGCGGTATTCACAACGTTACGACCCGGCGACAGCTTGCCGGCGCAAGCAGCTCGCGAGGAAGAGGTGTATCTGCGATTTCGACGAGCGATGTATGCGAACGACATCGCCACCGCAGTGGCAAATTTGCCAAACAGCGATGCAATCACAGCAGAACAGGTCGAGGCAATGATTCAGGCTGGTCCTGGGCTATACCCTCCCAACAAGGAAGGCATTTGGACGGTTCTGTCAAGCGTTCCGATGCGGATAGCCCCGCGTCTCGAAGTCTCCTTCGAAGACGAAAGATTCCGGGCGGAGGTTGTCGACCTCCGTCCGGGTGACACGCGACTCGCCACGGTTAGAGTGCGATTTAAGGTTTTCGACGAGCATACAAAGAGGTACGTTAAGGGAAGCGTCGCAATTCGCGGCATTGCGCTCCACGCGGAGCTTTGACAGGAGCGAGGACCGTATCGCCCGGACGAAAGCAAGCGGGCACGATCCGCAAATCCCGTCGGCAGTGGATTGAAAGTAGATGCTGGAAAGGTCGAAGCACGGTCCCGTGCTGGTTGGCCTCTCTGACGGGCCTCAGAAAAAAGTTGTAAAGCTTAAAAGATTGTCAGATAATCATCGCCGGAAAGATGCGCCCTGAAAGCCCGCTTGTCAAAAGACAGCGGGCTTTTTGCATTGCGCATCGCTCGAACACGTTTGTGCGTGTCTCCTCGGCGGGGCAACTGCCCTGATTTGACGCCTCGGCTTATGCCGGGGCGTTTTCTTTTCGGAGGTTGCTATGCTGAAGTTCAATCCCGACACCAACGTCATCTTCGATAACGAAGAGGCGGCTGTCGCACCGATCCGTGAAATCACGCGCGACGATATTCCCGACCTGATCGCAAACGGAGCGGGCGTTGACCCGAGCGCCAACGTGGGGGAGCAAACCTCGTCGCCAGCCCAGACGGATGGCGATGCCCAGGCTGCTCAGGACCCGGCTGTGTCTGCGACCGGCTCGGATACGGACGCTGACGTGGGAAAGCCCGTCGACACGTCCTCGATCTCGCCCGCAGCATCCAGCAGCGAATCCACGGCGGCGGCTGACGAGGGAAAGGCGGCAGATACGGCCGCGACCTCCGACTCGCAATCAGTCGACGTTTCGCCCGCGGTGATTTCTGACGCGCAGGCCGACCCGGGCGGCGCGGGCGCGGCCGACCTCAATCCGACGCCGGCCGCACCGAACCTTGATGCGCAAGTGCCGGCAAGCGTCTCGTCGGACGCCGTCCCTTTGGACGTTGGTGGCGCCGCTGATGCGGAGGCTGGCGGTGCTGAAGCGGGGGAGTCCGATGCGGCGCTTTCTGCTTCCCAGATTGGCTCTGGCTCGGATGAGCATCCGCTGACCATCATCGGCGAGATCGAAGCGTTGGTGCGCATGGTCGGCAACGCCGCTGTGCACGAGTATCAGCGCCTGATCCAACGTCTTGCCGATCTCAAGAATCACCCGACCATCAAGGACGGCGAGTAATGCAGAGCCCCATCCGCATCAGCGTTCAGTCGGATCTCGACGCGCTGACGCGGAGGCTCAACGATTTCGAACGCAAGCAACTTCCGTTCGCGTGTGCACAGGCGCTGACGGCGGTCGCGAAACGCGTTCAGGCCGCCGAGAAAGCGGCCCTCCCTCAAGTGTTCGATCGCCCGACGCCATTCACGGTCAATTCGATCGGCATGAAAGCCGCGCGCAAGAACACGCAAGAGGCGCTGGTGTTCGTGAAGGACATCGCCGCCGCGTATCTCGCGCCGTACGAGTTCGGCGGCACGCACAAGCTCATCGGCTCGGGCAAGACGTGGCTGAATCCGAAGGATATGGCGCTGCTGAACCAGTACGGCAACTTCAGCCGCACGGCGCTGAAGCGTTTGGAGGGCCGGCCTGACATATTCGTCGGCTCGATCAAGACAGCGAGCGGCGAGTCGATCGGTGGAGTGTGGCAGCGGCCGACCGACGTCAAGGCGATCAAGCGCAGCGGCAAGCGCGGCGTCGCGCTGCGTGGCGCGAACAAGACGAGTCATCTAAGACTGCTGATCCGCTTCGGCGATGCGCAGCCGGTCAAGCAGCACCTCGACTTTGGCAAGCGCGGCCGTGAGGTGGTCGCATCTACATATCGCGCCGAGTTTGCTGCGGCGTTTGCAAAGGCGCTCGCGACGGCACGGTGATCGACGATGAGGATCTACAAGTGCACGAACTTCACCGGCTTCTATCCGGTGGGAGTCGCTGCGGTGGTCGTCGCTGAATGCGCGTCTGCTGCCGAGCATCTGCTCAACGTGGCATTGCAAGCTGTCGGGTTGCCCGGTGATGCACAGATCAGTGAAGACGACGCGATCAACTCTGCTGTGCCCGGCATCGTGATGCTCAGGAACGGCGAGTACTGACGCGCGCCGCGCGCGGGATGGTTGTAAAAAGTGCGCATCAAGAGGGCGGTGTGGGGTGCTCTGGGAGGGGTGGCAGGTATGGTTTACAAGCGGGTCCTCCGCCGCCCTTCTACTTCGCGGGCACTGCGCGCGCGCGATCTTTCTCTAGCCACAAACTTTTCAAATTTGGGTAACAGGTAACAGATTCGAGCGATGAAACAGAGCGAGTTCGCGGTTCTCCACGGTGTCAGTCGAAAGACGGTCACGAAGTGGAAGGAGCGCGGCTGGCTTGTGTTTGCGGGCGATGAGGTCGACGTCGAAGCGTCGAACGCGCTGCTGAAAAAGTACCGTCGCGACGGTGTCCCGACTGTTACCCACGCTGTTACCCAAGAGGCTCAGGGTAACAAACGCAAAACTGTTACCCAGGCGGCGAGCGAGGTAACACTCGGCGCGCGCGAGGATGCGGCTGACGTCGCGGATCGGATTCTCGCGGGCAACGTCGAGCTGCTTGACTTCGACGCGGCGCGCTGCTTCAAAGAGAACTATCTCGGGTTGAAGGCGCAGCTCGAATACGACCGGGATTCCGGTCTGGTGATCGACGTGGCCGAAGTGGCGAAGGCGGTCGGCACCGAATACGCCAAGGTCCGAACCCGCCTGCTGTCAATTCCCGCGGAACAGGCTCCGCGTCTCCATCGATGCAAGACGCCTGCCGAGTTGCAGGACATGTTGCAGGAGGTCATCACAGAAGCACTCGAAGAACTCACTCGCGATGGAGCAGGCAACCCTAAATAGCACACGGCGATACGCGCGCGGCTATGCAGCGTTGCGCGCGGGCCTCGCGGCGGCGCTTCGCCAGAACCTGACGCCACCGCCGAAGCTGACGTTGAGCGAATGGGCCGAGCGCTATGCCGTGCTTTCGCGTGAGACGAGTGCGCAGACCGGCCGCTTTCGGGCGTTCGGTTATCAGAGGGGCATGCTGGATGCAGTAACCGACCCCAGCGTCGAGAAGATCAGCGTCATGAAGTCGGCTCGCGTCGGCTACACGAAGCTGATGGATCACGCTGTCGGCTTCTTCATCCACCAGGATCCTTCTCCGATTCTCGTCGTGCAGCCTCGTGTCGAGGATGCGGAGAGCTATTCGAAGACGGAAATCGCGCCAATGCTGCGCGACACGCCGGTGCTCGCGGCGATCGCGGGCGATCAGAAGGCGAAAAACAGCGATCAGACGATCCTCGCGAAGACGTTTCGCAACGGTTCGAGCCTGACGCTCGTCGGCGCGAACAGTCCGGCAGGCTTCCGGCGGATCACGTCACGCGTCGTCATGTTTGACGAGGTCGACGCCTATCCGGTCGACGGTGCTGGCAACGAAGGCGATCAGATCGCGCTCGGCACGAAGCGGTCTGAGACATTCTGGAATCGCAAAATCGTCCTCGGCTCGACGCCGACGGTGAAGGGCTACAGCCGGATCGAGAAGAGCTTCAACGAAAGCGATCAGCGCTACTTCTTCGTGGCCTGCCCGCACTGCGGTGAGCGCCAGGTGCTCGAGTGGGGCAGTCCCGAAACGCCGTACGGCATGAAGTGGGACAAGGACGAGCACGGCAACGGCATTCCGGAAAGCGTCTACTACGTCTGCCGGCACAACGGCTGCATCATCCACGAGGCCGACAAGGCTGACATGGTGACGAACGGTGAATGGCGCGCGACGAAGCCATTCAAGGGGCATGCCGGTTTCCATATCTGGGCCGGATACAGCCTCTTTCCGAACGCGTGCTGGTCGAACCTCGTTGCCGAATGGCTCCGCGTGAAGGACGACCCGCTGGCACGGCAGACGTTCATCAACCTCGTGCTCGGCGAGCCTTACGAGGATCGCGGCGATCGCGCGCTGAGCGAGACGCGGCTGGCGGCTCGCACGGAAGTCTGGGATGCGGAAGTGCCCGACGGCGTCGGTCTGATCACAGTCGGCGGCGACGTCCAAGACGATCGCGTCGAGCTCGAAACGATCGGCTGGGGGCACAACGAGGAAAGCTGGTCGATAGATCACGCGGTCATCGAGGGCGACCCCGAGAGCGCGGAGCTTTGGAAACGCGTCGACGAGTACCTGAAGAGGGTCTGGCGGCGCGCAGACGGCCGCGGTTTCGCAGTATCCGCCGCCTGTATCGACTCCGGCGGTCACCACACACAGAAGGTGTACGAGTTCGCGAAGGCGCGACTCGGGCGCCGCATCTGGGCGATCAAGGGCGAGTCGGCGCGCGGCGGCGCGCGGTCACCTGTCTGGCCGACGAAGCGGCCTTCGTCGCGAACGAAATCGACTTTCCGGCCGGTCATCATCGGCGTGAATGCGGCGAAGGACGTGATTCGCGAGCGGCTGCGACGCGATCCCGAAGATAACGACGGCGTGCTGACGTACCCGGCTGGGTACATGCACTTCCCGACGGACCGCGACATCAACTACTTCGCGCAGCTCATCTCGGAGCGCTCGGTGACGAAGTTCGCCAACGGGCAGAAGTTTCGAGTGTGGGAATTGCCGCCTGGCCGCGCGAACGAAGCGCTCGACATTCGGGTGTACGGCTACGCAGCGCTGTGCGGCCTCATGCACATGGGCCTGAAGTTGAACCGGCGTGTCGAAGCGGTGCAGGCGGATTCGACAGATCTTCTGCCGCCTGCTCCGGAGGCGCGGCAGGAGGTCGAGCTGGATGTCGTGAGCGCGGCGCGGCCAGTGCGCCCAGACGGCCCGATCATCAAACAGGCGCAGCCTGAGAAACGCTCTCGGATCCGGCGGCTCGCCGGCTGAAGCATAGGAGAACCACTTTGCGATGCTTCGACCCGAGCCGCAGCCTGCTCGCCGGCATGGATCAGACAGCGCTGCGGCAGTCACTCGCCAACGCGCAGCAGATCTACATCCAGTTGTCGACGGGCGCGCAGGGCGAGTCTTACTCGTACACGCAGGGCGACGGTACGCGCTCGGTCACGTACACGCGCGCTAATCTCGCGGAATTGGCTGCGGCAATTCAGTTGATGCAGGCGCAGCTCGGCATCGTCTCGTCGCCCCGCAGAGCGAACCGAATTACCCTCACACGGCGATAACGCATGGAATCGAACGTACAGCTACTTGGTCCGGACGGGAAGCCGCTGCCGGAGCGCAAGAGCCGTGCGCTCGCGCTGAACGGCAGCTATAGCGGATACGGCAGCACCAGCGCATTCGATGCGGCGGACATGTCCAGTCAGCACATGCGGGACTGGAACCCGGTGCTTTGGTCGCCGGATGGCGAACTCAACCCGTACCGCGATCGCATCGTTTCGCGCGTGCGCGATCTGGTGCGCAACGACGGTTGGGCGTCGGCGGCGGTCACGCGCACGCTCGACAACGTCATCGGTGCCGACTTCCGGCCGATCTCGAAGCCGGATTACCGCGCGCTCGCCGCGATGACCGGCAACAAGAAATTTGATCACGTCTGGGCAGATGAGTTTGGGCGTGCGCTGGAGGCGGGTTGGCGCACGTGGTCGGAAGATCCTGCGCACTTCTGCGACGCGCAGCGCAAGCTGACGATCCCGCAGATGATGCGCCTGGCCTTCCGTCACAAGATCATCGACGGCGATGCGCTCGCGATCCTTCAGTGGATGCCCGAACGCCTGGCGCGTGGCGCGCGCTATGCGACCGTTCTGCAGCTCATTGATCCCGACCGACTGTCGAACCCTCAACAGAATTTCGATCGACAGACGATGCGCGGCGGCGTCGAGGTAGACGAATACGGCGCGCCGGTGGCGTACCACATCCGGAAGGCGCATCAAGGCGACTGGTTCAGCGGCGGAAAGCAGGTGACGTGGGAGCGGATCGCCGCTGAAACCGATTGGGGCCGGCCGATTGTCGTCCACGACTACGACTTCGACCGCGCGTCGCAGCATCGCGGCGGCGCGGGCATTCTGACGCCTGTGCTGCAGCGGCTGAAGATGCTGATCAAGTACGACGGCACCGAGCTCGACGCAGCGATTATCAATGCGATCTTCGGCGCCTACGTCACGAGCCCGTTCGACAAGCAGCTCGTGACCGAGGCGCTTGGCGACGGTGAGGACGTCGAGGCATACAACGGGTACCAGGACGCGCGCGCGGATTTTCACGACAAGACGGATCTACGTCTCGGCGGCGCGCGGTTGCCGATCCTGTTTCCCGGCGAACAGATCAACACCGTATCGGCCACCCGGCCGGCGGGCAACTTCGCCGAGTTTGAGAACGCCATGCTGCGCAACGTCGCGGCGGGCACCGGCATGTCCGCGCAGCAGATCACGCAGAACTGGGCAGACGTCAACTATTCCTCGTACCGCGCGGCGGCGCTCGAGGCGTGGAAGACGTTCGATCGCCGCCGCAGCGACTTCGGTCGCGGGTTCGGCCAGCCGATTCTGTGCGCCATGGTCGAGGAAATGATGGACATCGGCGAACTGCCCCTTCCGTCGGGAGCACCCGACTTTGCGATGGCGCGCGCGGCATATACCCGTGCGTGGTGGATCGGCCCGGGCCGCGGCTACGTCGATCCGATGAAGGAGCGTCAAGGTGCGGCGCTCGGCATCGAGTCCGGTCTGTCCACGCTTGAAGACGAATCGGCGCAGCTATCGGGCAACGATTGGCGCGACAACATCGACCAGCGGGCTGTCGAGATTCAGTACATCAAGGATCGCGGCATTCCCCTTCCGTCAACGCTGAAGGACGATGCGACGGCGGACGACGTTACGCAGGAGCCAAAGGCGCAATGACAACGGAGAAGTTATGGATGGCCAATTCGCGTTTCTGAGCCAGCGGATGTTCAACACACCGCTGGCGATCAAGCGGGAGAAGGCCGAAGTCGTCATGGCGTCGCTCGCCGAGCGGCTCGGCATCTCCCACATCGGGCGGCTTGACGGATCAACGATCCGCCCAATGGCCTTCGGCGCGTGGGACGAAGAATATGAAGACGACACTCGCGCAGGCCGCGTAGTCGATCCCGGCTACGACATGGTCGGCGATACAGGCATCGCGATGATCTCGGTGCGCGGCACGCTCGTGCAGAAGCTCGGCTCGCTGCGCCCATATTCCGGGATGACGGGCTACAACGGCCTGCGACAAAGCATCCTGTCGGCGCATGCGGATCCAGGTGTGCGGGCGATCATGCTTGACGTGGATTCGCCCGGCGGCGAGGTCGCGGGATGCTTCGATCTGGTCGACACGATCTACGGTCTTCGCGGCGACAAGCCGATGTGGTCGATTCTTTCTGAGTCGGCTTATTCGGCCGCTTACGCGATCGCGAGCGCTACGGACAAGATCATCGTTCCTCGAACCGGTGGCGTCGGCTCGATTGGCGTGATCACGATGCACATCGACTGGTCTAAGGCGATAACGAGTGCCGGCATGGCGGTGACATTCATCACCTACGGCGATCGCAAGGCCGATTTCCATCCGGAAATTCCGCTATCTAAAGAGGCGCTCGCTGCGGCTCAGGCCGACATCGACGCTATGGGCGAACTGTTTGTCAACACGGTCGCCCGCAACAGGAATCTCGCACCCGAAGCGGTGCGTGAGACGCAGGCCGCCTGCTTCATGGGCGAAAACGGCGTCAGCCGAGGGCTTGCAGACGCAGTGATGGCGCCAGACGCGGCGCTCCTGGCCTTGCTGGCCGAGCTGGCCTAAACAACACTCTCACGAGGTATGCAATGAGTTTGAAAAAGACCCTTGCGGGCGTGGCGCCGTTTGCCCACCTGCTGAGCCGTGCCGGCGCCGCGCGCGCCGAACAAGAAGACGACGAGCGCAAGCAGCGTGACGACGAGTCCGACGAGGATTACGCGAAGCGCATGGAGGAGCTCGACGACAAGGAAAAGGCCGAAGAGGAAAAGCGCAAGGAAGAAGAAGCCAAGAACGCAAAGGCGAACGACGTCGACGGTGACGACACCGAGGCCGAAGACGGCGACGACGAAACCGACGACTCCAAGAAGGCTGCTCGCGCAACTGAGCGCGCGCGCTGTGCGCGAATCATGGCGCACGGTGTTGCGACCGGCAATGTCGAGCAAGCTGCAAAATTCGCTTTCAACACGAAAATGTCGTCGGCTGACGCCATTGCGATTCTCGGCTCCGGAGCGCACACCGCTGCTCCGGCAGCCCCGGTCGCGTCCCAGCGCAAGTCGCTCGACGAGCGTATGGCGCACGCGCGTCCGCGCAACCCCGGCGATTCGGCACCCGCAGCGGCAGAGCCGACGATGGCAGAACGCATCATCGCGGCGGGCAAGCTCCGTCGCGGCGAGCTTTAATCCCTCCCCACACCCGGAGAAATTCAGATGGCTTTGACTCCTACCACGGTCGGGGAGAACCCCCAAGTCCCGTCGGCATCCGCGCAGACATTCGTTCCCGATCAGCTGATCGCCGGTCCGAAGCAGCTGGTCACCCGCAACGTCACCATCACCGGCGGCCCGTTTGTGCGCGGCACCGTGCTCGGCAAGATCACGGCGAGCGGCAAGTTCACCATCGCCCTGTCGGCATCGTCCGACGGCAGTCAGACGCCGACGGCGATCTTGGCCGACTATGCCGACGGCAGCGCTGGTGACGTGGTCGCGGGCGTGTACCTCGAAGGCGAATTCAACGTCAACGCGGTCACGCTCGGCACCGGCATCACGTCGACGGCTGCTCAAGATGCGCTGCGCCCGCTCGGCATTCACCTCAAATCCTCGGTCTCGGCTGCTGACCCGAGCTAATCTCAACCAGAACTGATGTGAAGGCCCCGCCACCGTGCGGGGCTTTTTCATTTGGGCTCACATACTCGGAGAGTGCAATGCCCGGTAATCTCGTATTCGACACCAACACGCTGATTCAGGTCGTGCAGAACCTGAAGATGGCGCAGAGCTTCTTGCTCGACAAGTTTTTTCCCGGCTTCATCAATCCGGACAGCGAGTTCGTGTCCATCGACGTCGACGTCGGCAAGCGCCGGATGTCGCCGTTTTGCTCGCCACTGGTCGAAGGCAAGCTCGTCGAAAGCCGCCGCTACCAGACCAACACGTTCAAGCCGCCGTACATCAAAGATAAGCGCGCTCCCGATCTGCGCAAGCCGGTCCGCCGCATGATCGGTGAGCGCATCGGCGGTGAACTCACGCCGGAAGTGCGCGAGCAGATGAATCTGGAGTTCGAACTGAATGACCAGATCGACATGCTCACGCGCCGTCTCGAATGGATGGGTGCAAATGCCCTCCTGACCGGCACTGTCACGGTATCCGGCGAGGGCTTTCCAACCACGGTCATCGATTTCGGCCGTGATGGCTCCCTGACAATCGCCTTGACGGGCGGTGCGCAATGGACGCAGGCCAACATCACCGCAGGCACGGCGTCGCCGACCAGCAATATCGAAGCGTGGCAGACACAGATCCTGAAGGCGTCTGGCGCGGTCGCTACCGACATCGTGTTTACGCCGAAGTCATGGGCTGGTTTCAAGCTCGATCCGGTGCTGAAGGGCGCCGAGTTCTATCCGTCGCTCGCCCCGTTCGGCAATGCGGTGAATGTGGGTGCGCAAATCGAGCGCGGCGGCGTCCACAAGGGCAAGTGGGGAAACTACAACTTGTGGCTCTACAACGACTGGTATGTGGACGATGTTACCAACGTCGAAACGCCGATGCTGCCGGACGGTGCGCTGATCATGTCGGGACCGGATTTGCAGGGTACGCGTGCTTTCGGCATCGTCGAAGACCCGGCGTTCAACTATGCTTCGCTGCCGTTCGCTCCGAAGACGTGGGTCAAGGAAGACCCGGCGCAACGATTCCTGATGATGCAGTCGGCGCCCATCGTCATCCCGAGCCGCGTGAATGCCGCGCTGGCCGCAACCGTCGCGTGAGGCAGACATGGCGAACGAAAAATTCATCGAAGCCGTCGTCGCGCGTGGCCGCACGATTCACGACCAGCTCAAGCCCGGCGAAGAGCCGATCATCAAAAAGGCTGGCGAGACCGTCAAGCTGCCCGAATCGGAAGTGAAGCGCCTGCGCGCGCTCGGCTTCCTCAATCCCGAAAAGGTCGAGGAAGTGAAGCTAGAAGGCGCGCAGATCACCGGCGGGCAGGTGTCGATCGACCACGCGGAGTGAGCGATGGACTGGGACGA
Source organism: Caballeronia sp. LZ028 (assembly GCF_031451415.1). Classification (NCBI taxonomy): domain Bacteria; kingdom Pseudomonadati; phylum Pseudomonadota; class Betaproteobacteria; order Burkholderiales; family Burkholderiaceae; genus Caballeronia; species Caballeronia sp. LZ028. Next base: position 1,600,707 of record NZ_JARUXN010000001.1, read on the forward strand.
CATCGTCGACGGCAAGATCCTGGGTCCTCTGATGGCGCAGTTCGGGACGGCGATCACCTATATGCCGATCGACGGTGGTTCGTTCCAGATCACTGGCGCTTACGACAAGGCGTTCTTCGGCGTCGATCCGGTGACCGGGTCGACGGTCGTCACGCAGCAGCCGACGGTTGGCATCCAAGTCTCGCAGTTCCCCGTTGAGCCGCAGCAGTACGACACGCTGATGATCAATAAGACGGGCGAGCAGTGGCAGGTGCGCGAGGTCCATCTCGATGGCCACGGCGGCGGCCGGCTCATGCTCAACGTCATAGGGCAAACCGATGTCTGATCCGACTGGCCGCGCCGAATTACGCGGCGTGCTGCTCTCGATCTTGCAGACGATTCCGGGTGTGGCTGTGTATTCGCCTGGTGACTGGAATGTGGCGACGCCCAAGCTGCCCGCGATCAAGCTGCGGCCGGCGAAAGAGCGGAAGCAGTCGAATGGCCGAAATGGTCCGACGGCGTTCACTACCGTCGCGGCATTCGAGATCAAGGCAGAAGTGTCGGCCGCCTCCGGTCCTGCGGCGCTCCTTGCGCTCGAAACGCTCGGTGCGGAGATAGAAGAAGCGGTCTTCAAAAGCATTCCGTTACGCCGCATCGCGCAGGACTTCCCGTTCTGCGACACGGAAACGGAAGTGACCGCCGATGGCTCGACACACGTAGGCGGGCTCTCAATCCTTCTGGGCATTGAGTTCTTCGAGACGTTCTATCCAGACATCAACACGCAGTTGCTCGCGATGAACGTGACGGCTGACCTCACGAACCTCGCCGATCCGAACGGCACATATCCGGACCCGCCATTTCCCGACGCTGTCACGCCGGCCCCGCGCACGCAGGGTCCAGACGGGCGCGCGGAAGGCGAGGTCAACGTTCAATTTCCTCAATAGGAGCGACGAATGATCGTCAAACCTGCACCGGGCCTCAAAGTGCGGCATCCGGTTACGAAGCAGTTGCTGCCGGATGAAGGCATCGAAGTGCCGGACGGCGACATCTTCTGGACCCGCGTGCTCAATGACGGCGACGTCGTTCTCGCGGACAACGCGGCTCTGCCCGCACCGAAGCAGTCGGGGAGTGACGCAGAATGACCATTCCGTTCAAGCAGATCCCGCAGAACATCCGCACGCCGTTGTTCTTCGCCGAGATCGACAATTCGCACGCGAACTCCGCTGTCGCGAACCAGCGCGCATTGCTGATCGGCCCAATCACGTCGGCCGGCATCGCGACGCCCAACGTGCCGCTCATTTCGTCTGGCACGGGCGACGCGAACGTCCAGGCGGGCGCGAACAGCGTGCTCGCTCTGATGACGGCCGCCTATCGCCAAAATGACCAGTTCGGTGAGGTTTGGTATCTGCCGGTGCAGGACGCTGCCGGCGCGGTAGCCGCGACCGGTTCGATTGCGTTCACTTCGGCGCCGACGGCCAATGGCACGATCTCGCTGTATATTGCTGGTCAGCTCGTCTCCGTGCCGGTGACGGCAGGCCAGACGACCGCGCAGATTGCGACCGCTGTCGCTGCGGCGATCAATCTGATCCCGTCGATGCCCGTCACTGCAGCCGCATCGACGAGCACCGTAACGCTGACGGCCGACAACAAGGGCCTCGTCGGCAACGACATCGACGTCCGCTTCAATTACATCGGCACTACGGCCGGCGAGGCGCTGCCCACCGGTCTGGCTGCGACGATCACGGCGATGGCGGGTGGGACGACGAACCCGACGCTCACGACGGCGCTCGGCAATCTTCAGGATATGCCGTTTGACTTCATCGCTTGCGCGTTTACCGATACGACGTCGCTCGACGCCCTGAAGGCGTTCCTGAACGATTCGACCGGTCGCTGGAGCTGGCAACAGCAGGTGTACGGTCACGTGTTTGTCGCATATCGCAGCACATGGGCGGGGCTCACCACGTTCGGCACGTCGCGCAATAACCAGCACGAGTCGATCATGGGCTTCAATGACTCGCCGACGCCCGCATGGCAATGGGCGGCGGCGATCGCGGCCGTGACGGCGGTGAGCGTGCGGGCTGATCCGGGCGTACCGATGCAAACCGTCGCGCTGACCGGCGTGCTTGCGCCGCCGCTCCAATCGCGATTCAACTTGAGCCAGCGCAACACGCTGCTCTATGACGGCATCGCCACCTTCACCGTTGGTGACGACGGCACGGTCGCGATCGAGAACCTGATCACGAGCTACCAGACGAACGCGTTCGGCCAGCCCGACAACAGCTATCTCGAAGTCGAGACGATGTTCCTGCTCGCGTACGTGCTGCGTCGCCTGCGCACGCTGGTAACGTCGAAGTATGCGCGCGTGAAGCTGGCGGCGAACGGCACGCGCTTCGGCCCGGGTGCCGGCATCGTGACGCCGAACATCATCAAGGCTGATCAGATCGCCGAATATCAGGCGATGGAGTACGAAGGCTACGTGCAGGGCAGCGATAAGTTCGCTCAGTCGATCATCGTCGAGCAAAACGCGCAGAACCCGAACCGTGTCGACGTCCTCTGGCCGGGCACGCTGATCAACCAGTTGCGGATCTTCGCGCTGCTCGCGCAGTTCCGTCTGTCGACCAGCCAGACGTAAGCAGTTCGCCAACGCTGTGAGCCGCCCATGACCGGGCGGCTTTTTCTTTTGTGGAGAAGCCAACGATGGCGAACAACACGAATTTCATCGCCGGCACCGCGTATATCACGATCGACGGCGTCAACTATCAGCTCGAAGGTGAGTTGCGGTACGACGTCGGCACCGTGACGCGCGAGTCGCTGGCCGGCCAAGATACGGTGCACGGCTTCAGCGAGAAGCCCAAAGCTCCGTCGATCTCTGCATCGATCCGCGACTCGGGCGGTGTCAGCCTCGCTGCGATCAACGCGATGCGCAGCAACACGGTCGTTCTCGAGCTCGCAAACGGCAAGACGATCATCGGCCGGAACATGTGGACTGTCGAAGCGCAGGAAGTCGATACGACCGAAGCGAAATTCACCGTCAAGTGGGAAGGCCTGCAGGGCTCGGTCACGGAGCAGTAATCGATGAGCGACACAAAAACCATCCAACTTCGCAAGGCGCTGAGCTATGGCAAGGGCGATCAGGCGAAGACAGTCGACTCGATCACGCTCCGTGAGCCGACCGCAGGCGAGTATGAGAAGGCGGAAAATGCGGCCGGTGTCTACGGTCTGCAGATCGCCCTCATCGCGCTGCTTAGCGGCGTGCCCGTCGACGTCATCGACCAGATGTACACGAGCCAGATTGATGAGGCTGCCGACTTCATCGGTTCATTCGGCAAGGAAGCGATCAGCGGCATGAAGGCCAGCGCCGATGAGTTCGAGCTTGTTCTCCAATCGCCGGTCAAACTCACGGCCGACGAGAGCCCGCTGAACGTCGCTTCTCTCGAACTGTGCGAGCCGACGAACCAGCAGAAACGCAAAGCGTCGGCCGCCGGCGGCACGTTCGCCTCGAGTATCGCGCTTATCAGCATCGTGTCGAAGGTGCCGAAGAACGCGGTGCGCGCGTTGACGGCGCGCGATTTCATGGCCGCGTGCGCGTACTTCAACGGTTTTCAGCTTCGGCGGACAGCGAACTCGGACGACTGATTGCCGCCGTCACGGCCGTGCCGGAAGGCTGGGATGACGTTCTCGCCGAGTTGACGCATTTCATGCGGTGGGGGCCGAACGACGCCGACGGCATGACGTTTTCCGAGACTTTGCGCTGGCTTGATCAGGCCAAGCGCATGAAACAACAGATTGGAGCGAAGGCATGAACATTGGGGGCGGCGCAGGTGCAGTGCTCGGCACCACGTCGGGCATCTCCAATCTGGCGAGCTCGCTGGCTGCACGGCTCGGCGGCTCCGCCGGTTCGTATTTCGATCAACTGCGGCCCGCGTCATTCCGCGGCGTGCCGTTTGTATCGCTAGGCGGTGAAGGGGGCTTCGGTCGGCGGAACGAACTGCATGAATACCCGCTGCGCGACACGCCGTGGGTTGAGGATCTTGGGCGCGGCACGCGGCGCTTTCGCGTGTTCGGCTTCGTCGTTGGCGACGACGTCATTGCGCAGCGCGACCTGCTGATTGCAGCGTGCGAGAAGGAAGGCGCTGGCTCACTCGTGCATCCGACGTATGGTCGGCGAGACGTCAGCCTGATGGATAGCCGCTGGATCGAGCGGTGGGAGAAGGGCCGGTATTTCGAATTCGAGTTTGAATTCATCGAGGGCGGTCCTCGTGTCTTCCCGGCGACCTCGGTGGCGGGCGGCAGTCTTGTAGAAAGCGCCGCGAGCGGCCTGAACGTGGCGGCCGCTCTTAATTTCGCTCGCACGGCGCTGACAGCAATCGCGTACGGCGCTGCGGTGCTTGGATCGGCAGTGAGCACGGCGGTCGGCTGGTACACGGCGGCGAAGAATTTCGTCGGAGACGCGCGGAACCTCTTCCGACTTCTGACGACTCTGCCTGGGGACTTTGGTCGGTTCGCCGGCAGCGCGACGGTGCCGACATTCAGCAAATTTCCGATCTCGTCCGTCGACACAAGCGGCGCAACCGTCGAAAGCCTCACACAAGCTGCAACCCTCGCGCGCGCGAATCTTGACACCGCGTCCGCGACCCTGGACGCAGCGGCGCGGAATCTCGACGCGTCGACAATCGACGACTTCACCGCTGCGGCGCAAGGGCTCACGAGCGCGATGCTGGCGGCGACGCCGGACCCGGCTGATTCGATGCGCTTGCTAACGTCGTTGGCCGCCTACGAACCGAGCGGCGTGACGACGGCGTCGGCGATCGGCAGCGCGATGGCGACCATACAATCGGCGTGCACGGACCTGTTTCGGCGCGCAACCATCGCTTCCATAGCAGTGGCGGCGTCTACTTATGAGCCTACTTCGAGCGACGACGCGGCGAGAGTGCGCGCTCAGGTGCTCGATCTAATCGACGCTGAAACAGTGATTGCTGGCGATCAAGGTGACGATGAGACGTACGACGCGCTCCGATCGCTTCGGCAAGCCGTTGTATCAGACTTGAACCAACGCGGAGCGGGGCTTCCGGCCATGCGGACATTCGCGTTTGCAACGCCGCTGCCGGCACTCGCCCTTGCGAACCGCATTTATCGCGACGCATCGCGCGCGGATGAGTTGGTCGCGCAAGCTGACCCTGTGCATCCCGCGTTCTTTCCAACACGCTTCAAGGCACTTGCGACCTGATCCATGGCGAACAACCTGACGATCGTTATCTCCGCGCTCGACAGGACCGGGGCGGGATTCGCGTCGGCGAACCGGAACCTGCGCGCCATCGATCAAGCGATGATCCGTACGAGTCGATCGTCGCAGCGGATGACGGCGGTGCAGAGCTTCGTGACTGGGGCCACGCGCGCCAGCGCCCTCAGCGGCGCTTTGCTTGCCGGCGTGGTCGGCGCGGCTGCGCTCGTGACATCGAAAATTCTTTCGATCGAATCGGCGTGGGCGAACACGGTCCGCAGCGTCAGCAACAAATCGCTGACTCTTGGCATCGACGCCAAGGAACTATTCGGCATTCAGAATGCGGCGAAGTCTGTCGGTTTGAGCGCCGAGCAGGCGACGTCGTCCGTTGAGGGCGTGACTCGTGGGTACTACGAGTCGACGCAGGGTCGAGATCCGCAGAAGCGGATGATCTACCAGGCGTACGGCATCAACGGGCTCGACGAGCGCGGCCAGTTCAGTTCAGAGCGTCTGCTCGAGCAGATCGCCGCGGCCGGCGAGAGCGTGAACAGTCGGAACGGCCCGCTCGCGCGCCATCGCCTGTTTGAAGCTCTCGACGCCGGCGGCCTGGAAGATCTGCTGAATAAGGGCGCCGGCGGTGTGCGCGATCGCTACGCGCGCGGCGTCGCGCTCGCTCCAAGCGAGGACGATATTCGTCACGCGAACGACTATGCCGAAGCGATGGCAAGGCTGGATGCTCAGTTCGACAAGACAAAGCAGACAATTCTCGGCGGCCTTGCTCCAGCGCTGACGACCTTCTTGGAGGGTGTTGAGCGGGTTATCGCGCGGGTGAACGGGCAGGAATACGTGCCGACTCGCTGGAACGGCACGAGCAATGTGCCCGCTTCGTCGCCGGATGCGCCGCCCGCAGCGAACCTCGGCGACCGCGCAATTGATGGGCTAGAGAAATTCGGCAACTTCTTGCGCGGGAACGGAGCGCGCACGAATGCGCAAGTCGGCGCGGAGCCGAACGCCAACGTCCCGGCGGCTGTCTCGTTTTTCGAATCGAGAGGCTGGACGCGGTCGCAAGCGATTGGGATCGCGGCAAATCTGCAGCACGAGAGCGGAATCGACCCGACGGCAACCGGCGATAACGGGCGCGCCTACGGTGCGGCGCAGTGGCACAAGGATCGACAGGAAGGCTTCCAGAGGTGGGCCGGGAACTGGATCGGCAATTCGACGCTTGAGCAGCAGCTTGGTTATGTGGACTACGAGCTTCGAAACGGTGGCGAGCAGCGTGCCGGAGCAGCTCTTGAGATGGCCCGCACTCCGGAGGAGGCAGCTCGCATTGTGTCTCGGCTGTACGAGCGGCCGGCGGCAGCTGACACCGAAGCTGCTGCGCGCGCGGCGACGGCGACCCGCATCGCTGGTCTATATTCGGGGAGCCAAGGGCCGTCCGCGGCACAGCGGGACGCGGCACCGGCGCGTTCGGATGGCGAGTTGCGCGTGAAGGTTGAACTCGGCAACATGCCGAAGGGTTCTCGCGCTGAAGTCTCCGGCACGCCCAATGTGAAATCGACGGTGGAGCGAGGTTCCACCGGTTCAACCAGTCAATTCGCGCTTGGGGCGACGTACTGATGAATTCGCTCGTTGTTACCTTGCCGGAATCGAGTATCTCGATCACCGGCTGGAAAGGCGCGCGCGTCACGCGTTCGATCGAGAGTTGCACCGGTTCGTTCGTGCTGGAGATGACCGAGCGCTTTCCGGAAGAAGTCGATGAGGCCTCGCTGATCGGCGGCGTTCCAATCCAGATCGCTATCGATGCGGACAATCTGTTGCTGACCGGATACGTCGATACCGTCGAATACATCATCACGCCGCACGAGCATCTGGTTCGCGCGACCGGTCGCGGCAAATGCCAAGATCTGATCGACTGCAGTGCGCCGGTCGATCGGATTTTGGCGAACAGCCGTATTGATGCTGTCTGTCGGTCCCTGCTGAAGAACTTCGAAATTGACGTTGTTGTTTCGGCGAGCCTGCAGGCTGTCATCGACGAATTGCCGACGATCCCGTTTCAGTTGATCTCGATCACGGAGACGCCGTGGGAGATCATCGAGCGCTGCTGCAGGTACAGCGGCGTGCTCGCTTTCGAGCTCGAGGACGGCTCCTTGTGCCTTGCGCTGGCCGGCGACGCGCTTGGATCGACTGGGCTCGAAATCGGGAAGAACGTAGAGTCGGCTGTATCGGTAAAGAGCTCGCTTGGGCGCTTTTCCAGCGTCTCGGGTGTGCTGACGAATTACAACAACGCGACGGACATCGGCGTCAATCTGCTGCCTGAATACACAGCGTATGACCCGGGCGTGAAGCGGTATCGCCCGAAATTTATCGTGTCCGAGCAGCCTTCGTCGGATCGAACCTATCTCGAGCGGCGCGTCGACTGGCAGATTGCGCGTGCCTATGGCATGTCTCGGCAGGTCCGCGTGCTGGTGGATAGCTGGACCGATTCGAGCGGATCGCCCTGGTATGTGAACTATCAGGTGCCCGTCACGATGCCGCAGCTCAAGATCCCAGAAAAGACGCTCCTGCTCATCACCGAGATCAGTTTCATCCTCGACGAGAACGGAACGCATACCGAGCTTCTGCTGGCGCCGCGTCAGGCATATCTGCCCGAGCCGCTTGTTCTACAACGCATCGATCCGGACATCGCGCCGGCCTGAGGACTTTGAATGCTCGACGCACTGAACGCGCTTTCACGGCGGATTCGTCTGTTCGTGAGCCGCGCGGTGATCTCGTTCGTCGATGACACGCGAACGGTGCAGTACCTGCAGGCGAGGGTCAATGCGCTCGAGACGGTCGGCGACATTCCGCGCTACGTCGAGTACGGGCTGTCATCGAATCCGCCTCTAGGGTCCGAGGCGCTGATCGTCTTCGGGAACGGTGAGCGCACGAACGGCATCGTCATCGCCACATCGAACGCGAAATATCGCGTCACGGCTCTGGCAAGCGGCGAGGTTGTGGTGCACGACAACACGGGTCAGAAGGTCTATCTATCGCAGGCGGGCATGGTGCTAGATGGCGGCGGCAAGCCTGTGACGATCACGAACACGCCGGAGATCGAAGCCGACACGCCGTTGTTGAAGTGCAAGGGCGACATCATCGACAACTATGAAACGAACACGCGAACGGTCGCGGGAATGCGCCAAGTCGCGAACCTGCATACGCACCCGATCGTGAACGTACAGACTGGCGGAAGCACAATCAACACGCAGCCGCCGACGCAGCCGGAGTAATAGATGCCTGACATCAGCATTGTCTGGGATACGGCGAACAGCCGCGGCGACTGGCAGCAGCTCGGACCTGATCTGCTCACAGGCAACGATCTTCAAACCGCCGTCCTCATAAGCTTATTCACCGACCGCGTCGCCAATTCCGACGACGTCATACCCGACGGAACCGGAGACCCGCGCGGCTGGTGGGGCGATCTCGACGAAGACAGCCCGATCGGTTCGCGGCTGTGGCTGCTTGATCGGTCGAAGCAGACTCAAGAGGTGCTCAACAACGCGCGCGATTACATCGTCGAGGCGTTGCAATGGCTCGTTGATGATGGCGTCGTCGCGACCATGGATGTTCAGACGGAATGGACGCGCGACACGTTTCTCGGCGCGCAGATCACGCTCTATCAACCGGCCGGCCCGAGCGTCTCACTGACGTACGCTTGGGCGTGGCAACAGCTCACCTGATATGCCATTCCAACGAAAAACGCTCTCCACCTTGATCAGCGAGGTGGCGGCCGACATCAACTCGGCCTTGCAGGGTGCCGATGCAACGCTGCGTCGTACCGTTCTTAAGGTGGTCGGAAAGGTGCAGGCAGGGATGTCGAACCTGCAGATGGGCTACCTTGACTGGATCGCGAAGCAGGCGGTGCCGTTCACAGCAGAGGATGAATACCTTGAAGGGTGGGCAGCCCTCAAAAAGGTGTATCGCAAGGCGGCGACGCCGGCGCAGTTGACTGCTTCATTCGCAGGAGTCGTGGGAACAGTGCTGAATGCAGGGACGCCGGTGGCGCGCGGCGATGGCGCTGAGTATTCGACGGCTTCGACGGCAACCGTCGGCGTAGGCGGCTCGTTGTCTGTGACTATCGTTGCGGCGTCAGCTGGCGCCGACGGTAACGCTGATCCAGGTACGACGGTAGCGCTCGGCGTCGCGGTTGCGGGATTGCAGTCGTCGGGGACGATCACGGGCACCGTCGCATCCGGCGCAGACATCGAAGATAACGACGATCTGCGCACGCGGATGCTTGCCGCATATCAGAACACGCCGCAGGGCGGCGATCTCAATGACTACGTCGGCTGGGCGCTTGCCGTGCCCGGTGTGACGCGCGCGTGGTGCGCGCCGAATGGCTTCGGTGCGGGTACGGTCGTGATCTACACGATGTGGGATGCCGCCGAGGCTTCGCACGGCGGATTCCCTCAAGGCACCAACGGGTGCTCGCAGTACGACAAGGGACCGGGCGGCACGCCGCGTGGAACCGTCGCGACCGGTGATCAGCTCATCGTCGCCGACACGATCGTCAATGAGCAGCCGGTCACCGCACTCGTTTATTCGTGCGCTCCCGTCGCGAACAATCTGACGCTCACGCTCTCTGGGCTGACGGGCACGTCGACATCGACGCGCGCAGCAATCTCCGCAGCGATCTCCGATGTCCTTTTCCGAAACGGCGATCCGCGGTCGGGCACGATCAATCGCTCGGACATCGAATCGGCGATCGCGTCGGTGTCGGGTACGAGCGGATTCGTCATTACGCTCGTTCAGGGCGTGGTGGGAACGACGACAACGACGTATCCGGGGAACATCACGAGCGGATTCGGGCAGCTTCCGGTGCTCGCCGGCGTGAACTACGTTTGAGGCATCCATGCTTGCACCGAATTTCAAAGCGGCTGACTTTCTCGCTGCGATGCAGGCGCTGTTGCCCCGCGGTCGCGTATGGCCGCGTGATCCGGATACGGTCCAGGCGAAGGTTCTGTCTGGTCTCGCGCCATCGTACGAGCGTCAGACGGCACGCGCGAATTATCTGTTGCTCGATGCGTTCCCTTCGACGACGTACGAGCTTCTCCCTGAGTGGGAGTCGACGCTCGGTCTGCCTGATCCGTGTGCCGGGGAGGCGCCGACGATTCCCGCGCGGCGGGCGCAGGTGGTGGCTCGCCTGACGACCCTAGGTGGCGCGTCGATACCGCATCTGATCGCCTTCGCCGCCAGTCTTGGATACACCGTCACGATCACGCAATACACACAAGCTCGCGCCGGCATGTTACGCGCGGGGCAGCCGTGCTGCGGCTATGACTGGAACTTCGCCTGGAAGGTCACAGCACCACTGAATACGGTCGTCCGTGCAGTCGCGGGGTCGATGGCGGCGGGGGATCCACTCGTATCTTGGGGCAATAAGGTTCTTGAGTGCGAACTCAGCGCCGTGATGCCCGCCCACACCATCCCGATTTTCGCTTACGCGTAAGAGGTCAAAACAATGTTTCGCATCGATGACGCCACCGCAGCGACGTCTCTTCCGACGCCGGAAGCCGCTGGAACCGAAGGCTATTTCACGGAAGGAAATCCGACGGCAGGGGTGCCAGCGACAAACGTGCGGGGGTCCTGGTTGAACATGATTCAGGAGGAACTCCGCGCAGTCGTCGTGGCCGGCGGCTTGACCCCCAGCAAGACCACGTATAACCAGCTTCTGCTGGCACTAAGGGCGATGTTTATTGGGCGTGTGAAGCGCACGGTGTTTACGGCCTCTGGCACCTATACACCGTCTGCCGGGCTCCTTTACGCGGAAGTTGAGGTTATCGGAGCGGGCGGAGGCGGCGCGACCGGGTCGTCGAGCAATGCGGCCGGCGGCGGCGCGGCCGGCGCGTATTGCAAGGCCATTCTTTCGGCGGCGACCATCGGGGCGTCTCAGACGGTTACGGTCGGAGCTGGCGGCGCTGCCGGTGCGGCTGCAGGGAATGGCGGATCCGGAGGTAGTCCGTCGTCCTTCGGATCGCTTATCGTATGCGGTGGCGGCAGCGGCGGAAGCCTTACCGCAAGCACGCCCACCATTGGTCAGCCCAGCGGCGGCGGATCAGTAACGACATCCCCTGCTGGATCCATTGCCGTTAGCGGCGCTTTCGGCCGGTACGGATTCGGAAGCTCCAGCGTTGCCGTGGGCGGCGACGGCGCGTCAACGATTTACAGTTCGGGCGCCAACGGGGCGGGCACTGGCGCGGGCAGTACCGGGAGCGGCTTTGGCGGCGGCGGAGGCGGGTCGCATACGAACACTGGAGGTGTTGGCCGTCCCGGCGTCGTCATCGTCACCGAATATCTGTCTCAATAAGAGGGAAAGACATGCAGAATCTTTACGCGTTGGTCGATGCTTCGAACTCGGTCGTCAGCGTCATCTTGTGGGATGGGGATGATTCTCAATGGTCGCCCGAAGAGGGACTGCGAGCGATCGCTCTGCCAGAAGGCTCCGCTGTCGGTCCCGGCTGGAATTTTGATGGGACTGATTTCATGGGTCCGGCCCCTGTTGTGCCGAACGCCGCCGAAATCTTAGCCGCCAACACGGCGACCCGCGACGATCTTCTGGCGCAGGCCGCGCTAGCGATCGGCCCATTGCAGGATGCTGTCGATCTCGGGGAAGCGACGGCCGCTGAATCGGCCTCGCTGACCAAGTGGAAGCAGTATCGCGTTGCGGTCAATCGCACGGATCTGACGCAGATTGCGCCGGCGTGGCCGGCACAGCCGGTTTAATTCATTAGCGTCTTGACGAGCGGCTTCATAGCATCTGCGTCTTTTTGGCTGATGATCTGGTAGAGCGCATCGGTCGGATGCAAGCAATCGCCGAGCATCTGCTGCCATCCCGGCATTGCAAGTATTGCATCGTACTGAGCGATCAGCGCGACGCCATTCGCTTTAGCAACGTCTCGCTCTGCTTGAATGAAAGGTCCCGGATCCGGGGCCCCTTTCGCACAAATGGGGTTGCGCTCGACCATCACCGGGATTTTCCCGAACGACTTAACGGTATCGATCCACTTCTGCCAGTCCTGCTTGTACTGGTCGGCGGTCGTCAGCAATTGATCGTTGATGCCGAAGTTGGCAAGAACAATCTGTGCGTTCGACGTTGCAAGTCGGGTCGCCAGCGGCGCGGGATAGCGCCCAGTTCCATTGAGAGAGCTTCCGACCGTAGTGCCTCCGACTGCGTGGTTCTCCACGCTCACGGATGGGCCGAAGGCCGCTTGCAGTTGCGTTTGCATCACGTCTGTGGGGATGTACTTCGTTCGCGATGGCGTGTTCGGAGGAATCGGGCCAGTCGGCACGATGTATCCAACCATCGTTGAATCGCCCTCTGCGTAGATCAGTACCGACTTATTGGTTTGAGCCGGAGTCTTGGTGGAATCCGCGACGCCGCTACCGCCTCCGCCGCCGCAAGCAGTGCACGCCATAACGAGCGGTCCCAAAAGGCATGCCGCGAGGGTTCGAATCATCATCGTTTCAAGTCCCTTTTTAGATGCGTCTGTTTTGATCGGACGGATTGTATCGGATGATTCCTCAGGGCGATTGAACGAATAGGCGGCCGCGACTTCGACTATTCGGCCGATAGATCGATTTGAGCGCCGGCCGCGCGCATGCGATCGAGGATCGCCTGCAGCGTTTGCTCGTCGAGTTCCAGCCGTGCCATCGCAAAAAACAGCATCTGCGCGCTCATCTGCCGGGGCTCGTGCCCGCCGGTGTACTTTCGCCACTGCTGATCGCCAGCCAGACCGAACAATTCCGCGATCTGTTTGCCAGTCATGCGGAGATCCGCTTTCAGGCGAGCCAGGTCGCTTGTCGACGGCGGGGTGTATTTCATTCGAAGCTCTCTTAGAGGCGCGTGCGAGCGCGCGAAAAAGGCGGTCCATTTTCGTCCTTTCGGGATGACGGGCGGCGCAGGACGCGCTACCCAATGAGAAAGACATTAGCCCCTTTGGGGCTAACAGTCAAGCACGAACACCGCCGCCATTGAGCGGCTTTTTCATGCCCGGACCACCGGCGAAATTACGAGGGTATGCCAGATGTCGGAGTTCTGGAACGAGGGCGTCAAGTCGATAGTGACCGCTCTTGGAAGCGTTGGCACCTTCTGGGTCGGCGGCCGCATGTGGCGGCAGATCGATCGCAGACGACAAGCCGAGAGCGAGGGCGAGGCCAACATCGTCAAGGCGGACTCCGCTGCGCAAGTCGAAGCGATTGCTCGGTTCGAGCGGCTCGCGACGTTGGCGGAAGAGCGCGCTGGCCGCGCCGAGGCTCGTGAGCTGCTTGCCGTGCAGCGCGCGGACCGCGCTGAAGAACTGATGCGCTCGGCAGAGCAGCGCGCCGATGCGGCCGACCGGCGCGCGCAGCGCGCTGAGGCCGAGGTGCTCGAATTGAAAACCAGAATCGAACGCCTTGAGCGGGTGATCGAGAACCGGAGGGAGTCAGATGTCTCGCGTTCGTGACTGGCGGTGGTGGGTAATGGGTCTCTGCATCATCGGTGGGCTTAGTGGCGTCGCCGCAGTTGGCTTCTTCATTGGACAGTGGGGAATGTCGGTCGAGCGCGCGAATTGGACCAAGGAGCGCGCGGCGTACATCAAACGCTTTCCCGAGGTGCGCGCTGAGACGCGAAACGCATGCGTCGCCGAGTACGAGAGCAAGGTGCAGCAGCTGCAGCAGCAGAATCAGCAAAACATCCAGGCGATGTCCGACCTTCGATCGCTGATCACGGATACGCATGACGTCGCGCAATACACGCTGCGCTTTCTCGGCGACCGCGCGAAGCTGACTGATGCGCGCCAGGCGGCCCTCATCAAGCAGACGCGGCAGGCCGCTGTGGCGGCGACTGTCGCGGCGCAGAAGACAGAGGCCGTCGAGCAAAAGGTTGCGGTCGCGGCGACTAAGGCTGACGAAGCCGCCAACACCGCGAAGGCAGTCGACAAGAAGCTCGAAACCGCCACGCATCCCTCGTTGCCCGCGCAGCCTTGGGCGGGCAGTCGCCGATAACCAGCAGCAGCTTTTACATCCGAACCCGGCCGCGCGCCGGGTTTTTCTTTTCAGAGGCCCTATGAACCTCAAGCTTCGCCTCGTCGATGACGCGGCCAAGGTGCACACGTACTCGTCGACCATCATCGCGGCGACCCTCGGCGCCGTCTCGGCAGCATCGCCTTTCATCGAGGCGGCGTGGACTGGCATGCCCGATGAAGTGAAGTCACTCCTCCCGGATAGCTGGCGGCTCGCGATCGCGATCGCGGTCGGCTGTCTTGCAATCATCGCCGCGCGCTACACGACGACGGCTCCGAAAACGACCACGAGCGGGGCAGCGGATGGCGACGCAAGCGCAGCAGCCGAGTAAGCGGCCCGGCAAGAAGACACTGGCCGCGACGCTCGGCGCTGCCGCTGCGGCTGCGCTCGTCGCGCTGACCGCGTCGCAGGAGGGCGTATCGCTGAAGCCGTACAACGATCGTCTCGCGAACAACGTCCAGACCGTCTGCTTTGGCGAGACGAACGTCGAGATGCGCGCGTACACGTTACCCGAGTGCAAATCCATGCTCGGCGACAGCCTTGCGGGCTACGCGGCGGCCGTGCGCGACATCACTCCGGGCTTCGACTCTCTGACGGACGGGCAGAAGGTTGCCGTCGTGGATCTCGCCTACAACATCGGCGTGCCGAACTACAAGGGATCAACGCTGCGCAAGCGCTACATCGCGCGAGACTTCCCCGCCGCGTGCAGCGAGTTCATCAAGTGGCGCTTCGTTGCTGGCAAGGATTGCGCGATCGCGGCGAACCGCTGCGGCGGAATCGTGACGCGTCGTCAGCTCGAGGCGCAGGCCTGCCGAGGAAACTGACATGTCTCCATACCTCATCACTGGGATCATCGCCGGCGCACTCGGTATCGCGCTCGGCGGCGCAGCCGTACACACGGTCGATGCCACGAAGCTCGCCACCGAGCAGACCTCGCACGCGCGCGACAACGAGATCAACGCGCAGAAGCTCCAGGCCGTGTCCGACGCGGCTGCCAGCGCGGCGCGCGCGGCGATCGCAAAACAGAACGACGCGTCGACCCAGATCGCGTCTCTGGACGCGCAACTCATTCAGGAGAAAGCCTCTCATGATGCCGACAATGCGAAGAATCGCGCTGCTATCGCTGATGGCGCTCGCCGGCTGCGCGTCGCAGTCACAGCCTACACCCCCGCAAGCAGTGGCAACGCCGCAGATTCAGGCGCAAGCGCCGGCAGCGTGGGCAATGGTGCCGGTGGCACAGCCGAGCTATCACCAGCGTTTGGATCAGCTCTTTTCGGGATCGTCGACGACGCCGACAGCGACGCCCGCGCAAAAGCCGAATACCTCCAGCACTACGTCTGCATCCTCCAGCAGCAAGGAGTGATCGCGGGCGCATGCAGCCTCACGACCACCGCGAAGGAATGACCACATGGCATCGGATCTGAAGTACAGCGTCGCGCTAAAGAACGCTCAGCAGGACCAAATTACCGCGAAGGTCGGAACGAGTGGCGCGTACGACATCTACGACGGCGCGAAACCGTCCGGACCGGACACCGCCATCACGACGCAGAACTTGCTTGCGACGCTTCCGTGCAGCTCGACGTTCGCGCCGGCCGCAGCGAATGGCGTGGTCACCGCGAATGCGATTAGCAACGGCACGGGCACGGCGGCGGCAGGGGCCGGGAAGACTGCGACCTGGTACCGCCTGCGCACGTCGGCGGGCGTGGCAGTCGTCGATGGCACGGTCGGCACGAGCAACTGTGATCTGAATCTCACGAGCACGACAATCGCGCAGGGCCAGACGGTGAGCGTCTCGTCGAGCACTTACACGAACGGCCAGTAATCGGCCGCACAGGCGGCCGCAATGGGCACTCTCACCGGTTCGAACACCCTTCTAGCCGGCACCGAGACATTCAACCTCTCGTCGCCGGCTCAGACCGACTGGATTCAGTTTCCGCAGTCGGCAACCGCAGTCAACCGGAAATCGGGCGGCGGCTCGACGATTGGCTTGCCGACGACGATCGGCTCCGGCGTCACGTTCACGGGCTATACCGACGGCCCGAAGATGACGTGGACGGACGGCACGCCCACGGCATCGGCGACAGCGCTCGCGGGCGGCATCTACGCCGACAACACGACAGCGACCGGGCAGGGCATTCAGATCGTGCTGCCCGCCGACACGACCTCGCGCACGGCTACGGTCTACTGGGCGGCGTATTCGAGCGGTTGCACGCTCACCGCGACGCTGCCGGATGGCAGCGCGACCGCCTACACGGTCTCGCCGGGAACGACTGGCAGCGGCAACCAGAAGTTCTACGCCACGACGATCACATGGGCGGCGAACTCGGCGGGGCAGACGCTCACGCTGAAGATGACGATCACGACGACGCAGGGCTCGTCGTTCAACGTCATGCTTCACGCGATCAAGTATCTGAGCAGCGCGCCCGCCGCGATCAGCGGCACGGGAACGAGCACAGCGAATACGTCGAGCGGCGCGGCATCGGGCGGCGTGAGCACGTCGGGCGCGGCAGCCGCAGCGCAGGCAGGGAACGTCGCGAGCGCTTCGGGCAGTGTGGGCGCGAGCGGCAGCGCGGCGGCGACTCAGGCACTTGGCGCGGCCACGGCGAGCGGCAACGTCTCGACGACCGGCACGGCGAGTGCCGCGCAAGGACCAGTCGCCGGTGCGGCATCCGGCGGCGTGTCGATCTCAGGCGCCGCAGCCTCGACGAGTTCGGGGGGCGCGGCGGCGAGCGGCACAGCATCGACAAGCGGCACCGCGGCCAGCACGCAGGCGGCGAACACCGCGCAAGCGAGCGGGCAAGTTGGTGCCGCGCCTATCTCCGGTGCCGCCGCATCGACGAATAGCGGTGCGGCGCGCGCGGCAGGGTTGGTGAGCGTCACGGGTGCCGCGGCTGCGACGCAGGCGGCGACTAACGGGTTGGCTTCGGGGCAGATCGGCACGCCCGCGATCGACGGTGCCGCGGCGTCGACGCAAGCGCGAAATGCCGGCGACGCGCTCGGTGGCGTGCGTATCGACGGAGTCGCGGCGGCTGCGCAGTCGCTTCAAGGCGCGGATTCGAGCGGGGCGGTGACATTGGGCGGCAGCGCCGCCGGCACTCAGACGCCCGGCATCGCTTCTGCGACCGGCGCAATCCTCGATCCGATCTCTGGAAGCGCCGCTGCGACCCAAGCGCCCGGCGTCGGAAGCGGTAACGGTCAGGGTGCAATAGTCGGAGTGTCGGTTCCGGTCCGCTATGCGATTGCGGCAGAGCCGAGAGTGGTCACTATCTCGCGTGAAACGCGGATCGTCGCTATCGACTGTGATCCAAGACTGGCGATAGTTGCCGCCGAGCGGCGCACACAGTTGACGGAACGAGAGAGCCGCGGCATCGCCGTGCGAGTCGAGAAGCCGGCATAAAATTTCGGAGCATCAAATGGCGTTTCCGTACGTTCCTTCGTTCATCAAGGATCCGCAGGCTTTTCTCGACTTCAACTGGGATTGGTCCGCGTGGCTCGGTGACGGGGAAACCATCACCGACACTTCCATCACGCCCGACGCCGGGATAACGGTCAATTCCTCAAGCATCGTCGGCGGGGTTGTAGCAGCGTGGTTGTCTGGAGGTGTGCTAGGCGAGGTCTATGTAATCGCTTGTACGATTATCACGTCGGCCGGCCGTACCGAAACCCGACGGATTCAGATCGCCGTCGCTCTTCGATAGCAGTTCCAACGCGATAATGAAGCCGCTCGGGCGAGACTACCGAGCGGCTTCCCAGCTTTTACTTCTTGGTCGGTTTCCCGGCGCCATTATGAGCCGGACGATTCATAACATACCCCTGTCCGGGCTTGGGAGTCGGGGGCAGCGGCTCGCCCTTGACGACGGTTCTTTCCTGACCAGTGTTCCCGCCGCGGCTGCCGACGATTCCATACTCACCCGAACGCGGGGCCGATTGACCAGGTTTCAACGGTTTCGAAGCCATAAATGTTCACCTAACAAATGGCCGAGCGCGTCTTGACCCTGTTGGGAGGGTCGATATAATCACGCTCAGCGGTTTGGATTTGATCTCGGGTCGCTGGCAGGCATTGCCGAGATCACGATTGCAGAAAGCTCCGAGGCCATTCTTCCCGAAAGGAGAGTGGCCTTTTTGTTTCTGCACGTAAACATTACCTCATGACGAATCGTTTTTCCACAATATCTTGTGCTTAACAAAAAGGGATGAACTAGATCCTGTGTTCGTTGTGGTGGCGAAAAACGTTTGCGTTGTGGTGATGAGTGAATCAACCTGAGCCGGGCGTACCTTGAGACTTGATCTGCGGCAAACGCGGAAAGAACACGTCGCACCGCTCGTGATGACCGGAGGCGCTTCGCCGAGGGCAATCCGCCAGCTCGGCGCCGAGGTCGGTCATCGGGAAGTCCTCGCCGAGTCGCGCGACCAGCTTGGCGATTCGGTACCTGCCTTTGCGGTCGCAACGAGAGCACTCGATGTCGAGGTGCGTCGCGCGCGCCGCGAGTTCGCCAATCAGAACGGCTCCGTTCTTACCCATCGCATTCAGGCTGCTCGTACTCGTCGTCATACTCGTTGACGACGCAATCGCAATCGCCGCACATCCACCGATTCGGCACGTCGCCGACCGCCGGCTGAAACTCATCGCGCGCGAGCCGCCGCGCGCAGACCGGGCACCATATCGTCGTCATCTCGTCCTCGTTTTCCGACGCGCATTGTTGCGCGCTCGACACTGTATGGATGAACAGTATATGCTGAGACGCGCATGCGGAGACCCGGAATATTACGAAAGGCCGTCTAGAGGTTTTAGGAGTTGGATTTTCTCGTCGTGCGACACTCATGCTGTGCAAGGCTTCCCGGGCAGAAACTAAACGACTCGTCATGCTGACCGTCCATCAGCGCGGCGATCTGAAGAAAGTGCAGACTGACATGCTAAATCCCGCGGATCAGCTCCTGCGCTGCCTGCCACTCGGCAATGGTTAAGCTTTCGGCGTAAACCCTCTCCGCGTTCATGGCGCTCATGGTCTAGCTTACTTTCGTGTAAGTAGGAACTTCGGAGCATCTATGAACAGATGTGCGGTTTTTGGCTATGCTCATGCACTATGCATTAGTGCAGTGCTGCTGGCGTGCTGCGGCAGTTCCTTCGCCGATGACGCAGTGAAACCCAACAAGAGCGCGGCCGGCCCGTCTGGGCTTCGCAGTCCATCGGATACGTTCGTCATAAGCGGAAAACGAAGCCTCGATGTCCTCGTAACCTGCGAGTTGCCGGATCGTCAAACAATAGTCCTTAAGACATACAACAGGGCGGGAAAAGGTCGGCGCTGTGACATCACGTGTTCTTGGACGCACGACCGAACCGGCGGCCCTGGAACGAATACATACTACGTCAGCGGCTATGTTGAGCCTCGTTCTCGCGGTGCCATCATCAGCCAGACCAATTGCCCTGCCGGTGATTTTGGCAGGCTTGTCTCAGTCACCGCCTCTTGTCAGGTTGCGAAAAGACCCTCCGAACCGACGTCACCGATTCGTGAGTGTCAAGGTGCCGGCAAGGGCTGAATTTTCGGGATATTGCAGTCGATGAGTAGCGGAATTTCAACTCTGTAGCGAAATGGTGTATTTCGCCGGTGCGGTTCACCATCGTCGGAACTGATCGCACGCGTCCAGAGGCACGTCCATTCTCGGGCAGAAGAAGGGGGCGGCGGGGCGGGTGACTAGAAAAAGCGGATATGCGTGAGTTCGACGGACGTGCTCAGCGACAAGACGGAGGAAGCGATCGACGCGCGCAACACTGCGCAATTCCGAAGCCGCTGGTTAGTCGAGCAGTAGCTCCTTCTGCGCTTGCGGATTAGGGATGTCGCCGCTTGTCACCTTTGTAACGAGCGAACTGAAGCGGTTGGTATCCAGAAAGTAGTTGGGATAAGCCCGCTTCAGCGCATTAATGTTTTCCACCGACACTAACACCACCTGAGTTGAGTCACCTTCTGGTAGCGCCCCTTCGAGTTCGATGTAGTGGGCATTGGCGCGTTCCGACTGCAGAGCCTTGTAACGCCACACGGTGATTTTTTGCGTCATAGGATCGAGAGACAACACGAAATACTTAGCATCTTTTGCGCTTCCCAGATAATCGATGCTCGTGTTGTACACGTTCAGCGTTTGCTGGACGCGCAATTTTTCAGACAGTCGTCGAATCTCATTGACCAGATCGTCCTTATTCGTCGGCGTGTTCGGCACGGGGCTGCACTTCTCGATCGCCGCAATCGCCGAACTCATCAGGGCAAAAAATCGCAGCCAGTCGCGGTCTCCCTGGTTCGACTTAAGAGCCTGCCGAGTGAAGATGCCAACTGCCTCCACGGCTGTGGCCCAAGCATGTTGAAGTTGGGTGCGTATCTGAACCTCGACCTGCAGGCCGGTATAGGCCTTCGTGGCTTCTGTGCCTTGATAGATGTAGACCAGGTGATGGCAACGATAGCCGTCAGGTTTCGGAGCGGAGATATAGTCCTTCTCTCCCTTTAGGCGATGCGCGAACCTGCTGGATTTATAGATGGAGACGAGCCGCCTAACTGTGGTCATCTTCTTCAAGACGGCGCGACATCCCGCTATGTCCTGCATCTGAGACATGCGCATTGTGGCCTGCCGCGAAAGCTTGGCGTGAATTGACTCGAGACGCTTTATTCGCTGCGCGACGATCACATCCTTCTCTAACTTCCGAGCGCGCTTGCGCAGCGTGATCTGGAATGTATTCAAGGGATAGGCGTGCGACGAGCGCCAATTGTTGATGACCGACAACGCCTTCAGTGCGTCATCGTCGACAACTGGGAAGGCCATGCGTGCCAGGTCCTTTCCTGCCGCGTTTATCTCTTGCTGTTCGAATTCAGGCGTCGCCCAAGCCATTGTCGTTCCCCATTCCGACTGCGTCGTTTTTTCATCCGTGATTTGTCTCGCGGCCAACGCAAGGACGCAAAAAAGCCCGCAAATTGTGCGGGCTTAATTCCGAAATTAGCTATCTAGTTCCGAATTCTAATTTGTGAAAATTCACGAACGGCGCTAAGTCTTTGGTTCCTTGAGTTTTCTTGGGGTGGCTGATGGGACTCGAACCCACGACGACAGGAATCACAATCCTGGACTCTACCAACTGAGCTACAGCCACCACTGTTACCGCGATCTCGACTGCTTCAAAACCGCTGCAGCAATCAAGAAGCGAGATTATACGAACAATGATTGCGCTTGCCTAGTCCCTTTTAGCATCTTTTTCCGACGGCCACGCATCATGCATCGAGCGCTTCCACCGCCTCGCGTAGGTGAGCCCGCGCTTCATCGAAAATCGTCAGATCGCCCTTCGCGAGACGGCGATTGTCGGACAGTACGCGACGCCATCCGCGCGCGCCGGCCACGCCGCGATACAGCCCGAGCGCATGCCGCGTCACCGCGCCGAGATACGTGCCGCGCGTCAGTTCGCCGCGTGCATAGTCGATGAGTCCCGCCTCGATTTCTTCGCGCGACGGAACCGGCGTATCCGCGCCGTAAAAGCGCGTGTCGACGCCGGCGAGCACGTACGGATTGTGATAAGCCTCGCGCCCGAGCATCACGCCGTCGACGTGCTTGAGATGCTCCTCGACTTCATCGAGCGTCTTGATGCCGCCGTTGATCGAAATCTCAAGTTGCGGAAAGTCGCGCTTCAACCGATACGCATATTCGTACTTGAGCGGCGGAATCTCGCGATTCTCCTTCGGGCTCAAGCCTTTGAGGATCGCGTTGCGCGCGTGCACGATGAACACTTCGCAGCCGGCATCGGCGATCGTGCCGACGAAATCGCGCACGAACTCATATTCCTCGACGGTGTCGACGCCGATGCGATGCTTGACCGTTACCGGAATCGACACCGCGTCGCGCATCGCTTTCACGCAATCCGCGACGAGCTGCGGCTCCTTCATCAGACAAGCGCCGAACGCGCCGCGCTGCACGCGCTCGGAAGGGCAGCCGCAATTCAGGTTGATCTCGTCGTAGCCCCATTGCTCGCCGAGCTTCGCGCTTTTCGCGAGATCGGCCGGCTCGCTGCCGCCGAGCTGCAGCGCAACGGGCGCTTCGGCGGGTGTGAACGCGAGATGCCGCGCGACATCGCCGTAGAGCAGCGCGCCCGTCGTCACCATCTCCGTGTAGAGCCACGTATGACGCGATACCAGCCGATGCAGGGACCGGCAATGGCGGTCGGTCCAATCCATCATAGGAGCGACGGAGACGCGGCGGGGACTGATCTTCGATACGGCTGACATGGGCGACGGCGGCCGCACCTTCATGCGAACCGCTTGAATTTCAAGGGGAATCCGCGATTTTACCGCAGCGCGGCAGTTTGTTCGCGCCGGCTGACCGTTTCGCCCGCGCAAACGTCAGCCGCCTTCGTCCAACAATGCTAGGATTTCGAGATCACCCCAACGACGGCATCGGAGGCAGACATGGCTACTTTGGCGATCGACGGTGTGCGCTGGGTCAACGACCGCGTGACCAGCGTGCGCTGGGGCAGTTTCGATCCGGCCACGAACGACTGGGCCGCGCCCACCACCATCGTGGATGTCCAGCAGGTCGTGGACGCCATCAAGAGCGGCAAGGAAGTCCGCACGCTCTTCAAGCTCGGCGGCCGCGCCTTCCTCGGCCCGAAAGTCAGCGCGCTGCCTTACACGAACGGACACATCGGCATCGAAGCGCGCGTGCAGGACGGTCAGATCGAGAAATCGCTCGAAGACTTGCCCGCCGTCTGACGATGCCGTTGATGCAGTCGAGCGCTCGCGGAGAAGCCCGTTGAACCGGCAACAGGCGCTCCGGTTCGAAACCGAATTCATGCCGCGCATCGTGGAACGTGTGACGCGCGTCGTCGATCACGGCGTGCGCGTCGACATCCTCGGCTACGAAAGCCCGGCCGTGCCGACACGTCTGCATGTCAGCGCCGAACGTGCACCGCGACAGGGCGATGAACATCGGCGCGTTTATCCGTACCCGCTGAACGTATTTCTGACCTGGGACGACGACGAGATCGAACGGCTGATGGGCGCGGGCGGCGAGGCTCGATTCCTGCGTTATCTCGACGCCATCGGCGCGAAGCTCGACGCGTGGCAGGGCGCGCGCGAGGTCGATCTCGCGACGCGCTCGCAGGCGGAACCGTCGGTGCTCTTCGGCGGTCTCGATTTCGAAGCCTGAAGGCGGCCGGCTGCCGCCCGTTAGCGCCCGTTCAGCCGACGCATCGCATCGCCGGTCGATACGCGTCTTTCGCGGCCGGCAGGGCGCATCAACTTGAACGAGGAGGTCGGTATGGCATCGTCGAATGAAGGCGATCTGCGCGCATTCGTGCAGACCGCGGAGCAGGCGGGCGGTTTCGTCTGGGTCATCACGCTCGTCGATTTCGCGGCGCGCGAGGTCAAGCGCGCGCTGGTTTCCGAAGAGAATTTCTCCACCGCCGACGCCGCCCGCGACGCCGGCAACGATCGCCTGAAAGGCATGTCGAACGACCGTTGACGAAGCGTTCAGGCGCGCGGCCCGCTCACTTTGTCGCGATCACCATCGACTCCGCGCCGACGAGCGGTTCGACGCGCGCCGTCGCGAATCCCGCTTGCCGCATCCACGCGCAGCATTGCGCGCCGGTGTAGTCGAAGCCGCCGGGCGTTTCGATCAGCATGTTGAGGCTCATCAGAAGCCCGAAGGCATTCTGACGGCGCTCATCGTCGATGATCGCGTCGTACACGATCAACGCGCCGCCCGCCGGCAGCGCCGCATGACACTTCGCGAGCAGTTCGAGCTTCTGCGGCAGATCCCAGTCGTGCAGGATGTGCCCCATCACGAGCACATCCGCCGACGGGCACGGCTCCTTGAAGAAATCGCCGGGATAAAAGCGCAGCCGGTCTTGGAGTCCGTGCGCGGCGACGTACGCGTCGAAGACCGGACCCACCACCGGCAGATCGAAGCCGCCGCCCGTCAGATGCGGATGCGCAAGCGCCACCTGCACCGGCAACGCGCCCTGCGCCGCGCCGATATCGATGAACGTGCGGTACTCGCTCCACGGGAACTGTCGCGCGATCGCGTGCGCCGCGCCCATGCTGACGCCGCTCATCGCCTGGAGAAAGCCGCGCAGACGTGCCGGGTCGCTATAGAGCGTCTCGAAGACGTTGCCGCCGTGCTTCGATTCGTTCTGCGGCAGGCCGGTGCGCAGCGCCTCCGTGAGCGAACCCCAGAACGGATAGAGGCGCGCGTTCGCCATTTCCAGCAATCCGCCGACATATGAAGGCTTGTTGCGATCGAGGAAGAAATCGGCGTCGTCGGCGTTCGCGTAGAAGCCGCCCTCGCGCGAGAGCAGGTTGAGCGCGACGAGCGTATCGAGGAAATCCAGCGCGCCGCGCGGATGCAGTGCCAGCGCCTGCACGAGATCGTCGGCCGTTCGCGGGCCGGTCGCCAGTTGCGTGAACACGCCGAGTTCGACCGCCGAAAGCAGCGTCTTCGACGCCCAGAACGCCATCCCCATTTGCAGCAGCCGCTCGGGATTGGGCTGTGCGCCGCGTTGCGCGTCTTGCATGATGCGCCTCCTGTCGGGAAGGAACTGCGTAACTCTAGGAGGCGATCGCGTTCGCTTCAAGGCGCATCTGTGGGGCGCCTCACTCAGACAAAAACTCGTTCGACGATATCGAACGAGTGCGCCGGCCGCGTCGTACGGAAAATGGCGCACGCCCGACCATAATGCCTTCACACCCTGCAACGTTCACAAGGAGAACGTCATGAAACGCTTCGAAGGCAAGACAGTTCTGATCACTGGCGGCAACAGCGGCATCGGTCTCGCGGCAGCGCAGGCGTTTGCTGCGGAAGGCGCGCGCGTCGTCATCACCGGCCGCGATGAAAGCGCGCTCGCGACGGCACGCGAGTCGCTCGGCGCGAACGCCATCGCGATCCGCAACGTGGCGGGCACGGTAAGCGCTGCGCGCGAACTGGCGCAAGCATTGACCGATGCGAACATCCGGCTCGATGCGATCTTCGTGAACGCGGGCGTCGCCACCTTCGGGCCGTTCACGGACATCGACGAAAAAGCGTGGGACGAAACCTTCGCGATCAACGTGAAAGGACCGTACTTCCAGATCCAGTCGCTCGTGCCCTTGCTGAACGAAGGCGCGTCGATCGTGCTGAACGGTTCGATCAACGCGCATATCGGCATGCCGATGTCATCGGTCTATGCGTCGAGCAAGGCGGCGCTCGTGTCGCTCGCAAAGACGCTGTCGGCGGAATTGCTGCCGCGCGGCGCGCGCGTGAACGTCGTGAGTCCCGGTCCGGTCTCGACGCCGCTCCACGACAAGCTCGGCCTCATCGATGAAGCCGCCGCGCAGCTTCAAAGCCAGATTCCGCTCGGCCGCTTCGGCAAGTCGAGCGAAGTGGCGGCGACGGTGCTGCATTTGGCGTCGCCGGAATCGGGTTTCATCGTCGGCACGGAGATCATCATCGACGGCGGCATGAGCCAGCTTTGAGCCGATGGCCGAGTTGCACCCTCAACGCATCTGGGGCTGCAACTCGCCCCAGTTGACGAGAATCTGCTGGATGCTGCGCGCATAGGCGTCGCGATGTTTCGGCGATTCGGAGTGATACGCGCCGATCGCGCGCCATGTGTTGCCGTGCTTCACCATCTTCTGCTTGAGCAGCCAGGCGGCGACGAAGACGTTGACGCACGGATCGGCGAGCGCGCGATGCGGAATGCCCTGACGCGCGAGATCGGGAAAATGGATCGAATTGATCTGCAATTGGCCGATATCGATCGAGCCGTTGGCGTTGCGGTTGAGCGCGGCGGCGTCGCCTTTCGATTCGCGCCAGGCGACCGCGCGCAGCACAAGCGGATTGACGCCCTGATAGGCGCCGGCCTGTTCGAAGCAATCGTCGGCGTGAGCGGCGCGCGGCGCGAGCGACGCGGCGAGCAGCGCGCAGGCGGCCAGCGCCGCGCAAATCGGACGGAACATGGAACGTGGCTCCTTCGATTACGGCGCGAGCGCGATGTCGATGCGACGCTCGACGTCTTTCATATACGTGCGCGACTCGTCCGACACCACGAGACGCGGCTCGGGTCCGTTGCATTTGCAATCGGCGACGCGGCGCGTTTTCTTCGCTTTCTTGCTCGCGGATTTGGCAGGCGCATCGTCTTCTTCGCCGCTGGAAGGCGGAAGCATTGCGAGCGTCTTAATCGGCGGATAGACCTACTGCGCGTCAGGTCCGAGCGCCGCGAGCGTTTGCACGGACGCGGGCGCGCTCACGTCGAACGGACCGGCGGCGGCGTGCATCGAAAACAGCGCAGTCGCGAGGATGAGAAATGGGCGCATCGCGTCAGCCTCCCTGCGTCGGCTTGATGGACACGCTGTACGGCTGGCGCGCGCCGGCGGTCAGGTTTTCGAGACTGAGCTTGACCGCATGTCGCGCGGGAATGCCTTTCCAGATCGCCTGATTGAGATAGGGAAAGTCCTGCGCGAGCGCGGTGACGAGAATGGTCGTCGGCTGCTTTTGGGCGGCGGCGAGCGCGCCCGCTTTGGCGAGGATCGCGGTGAGTTGCGGGTCGCGGGCGCCGAGCGCGTCAGCGGGAATCTCGAAGCGGATGATCTCGGCGGAAGCCGCCGGTTTTTCGATCTGAGCCGTATTGGCGGCCGGCATCGGCGCGCAGCCGGTCACGACGAGCGCGACGGCGATGGCAAAAAGTGACGCTGCCCACTTCACTGGCATCTCCTGATTGGGTCATGGCGATATGCGAGTTGTCGGCGCGCACGGGCGCGACTTGATAGCCGCGCGCAAACGTTTCGCCAAATAGGAAGACTTGACTCAGAATTTGCCGATTCGGGGAATCAGATCGCGCGGACGCCGGTAATAGATGCCGCGACCTTGCCGTTGTGACGCTTCGATCAGATGCGCCACCACGCGCCGATGCTCGGCTCGGCATCGAGGGCGCGAAGAAAATCTTCGGCGAAGGCGTCGGCGGTGAGTTGCCGCTCGGGCGTGCCGTCGGGGAAATCGTGCGGATTCTTCAGGCCGCGCGCGTGGCGGAGGACGGCAACCATTTCGGTCAGGGCGGAGAGGGCGTCGAGCGTGTGCGAGTTCATACCGCGGATTACGGCAGGCGCGGCGAAGGCTTGAGCCTTTCCGTCATAAAACCTTCACGCCTTCGGCTTGCGATGCCCGGAAACGAGCGCGCCGGCGTCCTTCGCGAGCCCGAACAGATCGACGACGCCGACGAGCCCCACGAACCCGACGATCAGAAACGCGACGCTGAAATCCTCCGGTCCGATGGAATGGGCATCGTGGCCGTGGATCCATTCGCCGATGCGCAGCGCGATTGCGCCGGCCGCCACGCCGATGCCCATCGTCATCTGGAAGAGCGTGCTCGATAGCGCCGACGCGCCGCTCATCTGTGCTTTCGGCACGTCGGCGAAGGACAGCGTGTTGAGCGCCGTAAACTGCAGCGAACGCGACAGGCCGCTCGCGAACAGCACGGCGACGATCACGAACGTGGGCGTCGAGGGCGTCAGCAGGCTCATCGCGGCAAGCGAGAGCGCGGCGAGCACGCCGTTTACGATCAGCACCGGCCGGAAGCCGAACCGACGCATCACGGGCGTCGTGACGAGCTTCATCGACAGATTGCCCGCGAACACCGTGAGCGTGAGCAGGCCCGAATCGAACGCGTTCATGCCGAAGCCGACCTGGAACATCAGCGGCAGCAGGAACGGCGCGGCGCTGATCGCGATCCGAAAGAGCGAGCCGCCGCCCATCGCCACGGCAAAGGTCTTCACCTTCAGCGCCGACAGATCCACGACCGGATGCGCCGCGCGGCGCAAATGCCGCCACGACGCGATGCCCGCGACGACGCCTACCGCCACCAGCGCGCCGACGAAGCGCCAGTCCACGTCGCTGCGTCCGATCAGTTCCATCGCGTAGAGCAGCGTCGTGCACGCGATGCCGCACAGCGCGAAGCCCGGCAAGTCGAAGCGCCGCGTCGCATCCTCGCGTTCGTTGCCGATGTAGCGCAGCGTCAGCAGCAAGCCGATCAGCCCGAGGGGCACGTTGAGATAGAAGATCCAGCGCCACGAAGAATACGTCGTGATGAAGCCGCCGAGCGGCGGGCCGATCACCGGCGCGACGAGACCCGGCCACGTGATGATCGCGATGGCGCGCATCAGGCCCTCCTTGGGCGTCGCGCGCAAGACGGCCAGGCGCCCGACGGGCACCATCATCGCGCCGCCGATGCCCTGCAACACGCGCGCGGCGGCGAACGCGGGCAACGTCGAGGTCGTCGCGCACAGCACGGACGCGGCCGTGAACACCGCGATCGCGCTCGCGAACACGGTGCGCAGGCCGAAGCGGTCGGCGGCCCAGCCGGAAATCGGGATGAACACGGCGAGCGTCAACAGATACGCCGTGATGCCGAGGCTCATGTCGGCGGGATGCACGTTGAACGAGCGCGCCATCTGCGGCAAGGCGGTGGCGATGATCGTGCCGTCGAGGTTCTCCATGAAGAAGGTCGCCGCGACGAGCATGACGATGAGCGACGAGCCTTTTGTCTCGCGATCGCGTGCTAACGGCATCGGTTGCGTGCTCCTGCCTGACGGGTTGGAAGCTTGCCATTCTAGCCGCGAGAGCAGAGCTTTCGCGCCTATGGTAGGTTTTGCGATTGCCGGAAAATCAGCCAGGCAGCCTGTCCGACAAAGCGCCTACGGTCTCCCCACAGCGCGCAAACAACTCGTCAACAAGAGGAATGAGCAATGAAGTTTCGGAAACTCGGCGATTCGGGTATCGACGTCAGCCTGATCGGGCTCGGCACCATGACCTGGGGCGAGCAGAACACCGAAAGCGAAGCGCACGAGCAGATCGATTACGCGCTCGCCCAAGGCGTGAATCTCATCGACGCCGCCGAGATGTATCCGGTGCCGCCGCGCCCCGAGACGCAGGGCCGCACGGAGGAATACATCGGTACGTGGCTCGCGAAGCATCCGGCGAAGCGCGCCGATATCGTCCTCGCGACGAAAATCGCCGGGCCCGCGCGCCAGCCGCACAATCCGCGGCATATCCGCGGCGCGGGCAACCAGTTCGATCGCAAGAATCTGAACGAAGCCATCGACGGCAGCCTGAAGCGCCTGCAAACGGATTACGTCGATCTGTATCAGCTGCATTGGCCCGATCGCAGCACGATGACGTTCGGCCGATCCAGCTATCCCTATATCGACGATGAATACACGGTGCCGATCGAGGAAACGCTCGCGGCGCTCGCCGATCTCGTGAAGGCGGGCAAGATCCGTCATGTGGGCGTGTCGAACGAAACGCCGTGGGGTGTCGCGCAATTCCTGCGCGCGGCCGAAAAGGCGGGGCTGCCGAAAATCGTCAGCATTCAGAATCCGTACAGCCTCGTGAATCGCACTTACGAGCTCGGACTGTCGGAGTTCACGCACAAGGAAGGCGTCGGGCTGCTCGCGTATTCGCCGCTCGCGTTCGGCTGGCTGTCGGGCAAGTACGAGGGCGGGGCGCGTCCGGCGGGCGCGCGAATCACGCTGTTCGAGCGTTTCCAGCGCTACAGCAAGCCGCAGGCGATCGCGGCGATCACGTCGTACGTCGAACTGGCGAAACGCCACGGACTCACGCCGACGCAACTCGCGCTCGCGTTCGTCAACACGCGCCCGTTCACGACGAGCACGCTGATCGGCGCGACGTCGATGCCGCAGTTGAAGGAGAACATCGGTAGCGTGAACATCGAACTGTCGGACGAAATCCTGGCCGAAATCGAAGCGCTGCACGAGCGTCAGCCGAATCCGGCGCCCTGATTTTCTTCGCCGGCTCAAGCATTTGGCGAAGAATTGCATGCCTTTGCCGCGAATGTGTCAGCATTGATGTTCGCGTGCCCGTCGTTTATCGCTCTGTAATACCGGCCTAATTTTTGGCCCGTACTCTGCCGTAACGCCGCCCGAATCCCGCACCCGAGGATTCGCGGCGCGCTCCCGTGTCATTCGCGGTGCGGTGCTTTTCGTAAGGCACTGCACTTGCTCGATGGTCCTGGTTGCCCGCTGCGGCGCCCCTCGCCACAGCGCGCTCTTCGCAAAGGAGTCGTCGCTCATGTCTCAAGCAACACCTCAGGCCAAAGATCTCGATCGCCTCACGATCGACACCATCCGCACGCTCTCGATGGACGCCGTGCAGAAGGCCAATTCCGGCCACCCCGGCACGCCGATGGCGCTCGCGCCGGTCGCATTCCATCTGTGGCAGAACCATCTTCGTTACGATCCCGACGCGCCGCTATGGCCGAATCGCGACCGCTTCGTGCTGTCGGTCGGGCATGCGTCGATGCTGCTGTACTCGCTGTTGCATCTTGCCGGCGTGAAGGAGTTCGACGGCGACGGCAAGCCGACCGGCAAGCCCGCCGTCTCGATCGACGATATCAAGCAGTTCCGCCAGCTCGACAGCAAGACGCCGGGCCATCCGGAATACCGCATGACGACGGGCGTCGAGACGACGACCGGACCGCTCGGCCAGGGCCTCGGCAACAGCGTGGGCATGGCGATGGCCGCGCGCTGGAAGGAGAGCCGCTTCAACAAGGGCGACGACAAGCTCTTCGATTACCGCGTCTACGCGCTGTGCGGCGACGGCGACATGATGGAAGGCGTGTCGCACGAAGCGGCGTCGCTCGCGGGGCATCTGCGGCTGTCGAATCTCATCTGGATCTACGACAGCAACACCATCACCATCGAAGGCCATACGGAGCTCGCCTACAGCGACGACGTGGAAGCGCGCTTTCACGGCTACAACTGGCACACGCTGCACGTCGACGACGCCAACGACGCGGACGCGCTCGAAGCGGCCATCAACAAGGCGAAGTCGCACACCGACAAGCCGACGCTGATCGTCGTGAAAAGCATCATCGGCTGGGGCGCGCCGAACAAGCAGAACACCGCGAGCGCGCACGGCGAGGCGCTCGGGGAGGAAGAGGTCAAGCTCGCGAAGAAGTTCTACGGCTGGCCGGAGGACAAGCAGTTCTACGTGCCCGACGGCGTCATGCAGCACTTCGCCGACGGCATGGGCGCGCGCGGCAAGAAGCTGCACGCCGAGTGGAAGCAGCGCTTCGACGCCTACGAGAAGGCCAATCCGGAACTCGCGAAAGAAGCGTGGCAGATGCTCGAAGGCAAGCTTCCCGACAACTGGGACGCGGACATCCCGACCTTCGAGGCGGACGCCAAGGGCCTCGCGACGCGCGATTCGTCCGGCAAGGTGCTGAATGCGATTGCGCCGCGCGTGCCTTGGCTGATCGGCGGCGCCGCAGACCTGTCACCATCGACGAAGACGAATCTGAAGTTCGAAGGCGCGGGCAGCTTCGAGCACGACAGCTACGGCGGACGCAATCTGCACTTCGGCATCCGCGAGCACGGCATGGGCGCGGTCTGCAACGGCCTCGCGCTGTCGGGCTTGCGTCCGTACGGATCGACGTTCCTGATTTTCAGCGACTACATGAAGCCGCCGATCCGCCTGTCCGCGATCATGGAAGTGCCGGTGATCTACGTGTTCACGCACGATTCGATCGGCGTCGGCGAAGACGGTCCGACGCATCAGCCGATCGAGCAGCTCGCCTCGCTGCGCGGCGTGCCGGGCCTGTGCACGCTGCGTCCCGCCGACGCGAACGAAGTCGCAGAAGCGTGGCGCGTCGCGCTGACGCATCCGAAGGAGCCGTCGTGCATCGTGCTGACGCGCCAGCCGCTGCCGACGTTCGACCGCAAGAAATACGCGTCCGCCGAAGGCGTGAAGCGCGGCGCCTACGTGCTCGCCGATACCGAAGGCGGCAAGAAGCCCGAGGTGCTGCTGCTCGCGACGGGCAGCGAAGTGTCGCTTTGCGTCGAGGCGTACGAGAAGCTGACAAGCGAAGGCGTCGCGGCGCGCGTCGTGTCGATGCCGTCGTGGGACATCTTCGAGAAGCAGGATCTCGCGTACAAGGAATCGGTGCTGCCGCCGGACGTGCATGCGCGCGTGTGCGTCGAGCAGGCCGCGACGCTCGGGTGGGACCGCTACGTCGGCCGCCTCGGATCGCAGATCGTCATGCACACGTTCGGCGCATCCGCGCCATTGAAGGCGCTGAAGACGAAGTTCGGCTTCACGCCCGAAGCGGTCTACGACGCCGCGAAGAAGCAGATCGAACGCGTGAAATCCAACGGGAAGGAGTGACCATCATGCAGATCGGCATCGTGGGACTGGGGCGCATGGGCGGCAACATCGGGCGGCGGCTCATGCGCGGCGGACATACGTGCGTCGTGTACGACCACAATCCGGAGGCCACCGAAACGCTCGCGAGCGAAGGCGCGACGGGCGCGAAGGATCTCGGCGATCTCGTCGCGAAACTGACCGCGCCGCGCGTCGTCTGGCTGATGCTGCCGGCGGGGAAAATCACCGAAGACACGCTCAACGATCTGCACAAGATCCTCGGCGCGGACGACGTGATCATCGACGGCGGCAACAGCTTCTACAAGGACGATATCCGCCGCGCCGCGCAGTTGCGCGAGCAGGGCATCCATTACGTCGATGTCGGCACGTCGGGCGGCGTGTGGGGCCTGACGCGCGGCTACTGCATGATGATCGGCGGCGACGAGCCGGTCGTGCGCCGCATCGATCCGATTCTCGCGACGCTCGCGCCGGGACGCGGCGACATTCCCGCGACGCCGGGCCGCGAAGGACGCGATGCGCGCGTCGAGAACGGCTACATGCACTGCGGGCCGGTCGGGTCGGGGCATTTCGTCAAGATGGTGCACAACGGCATCGAATACGGACTGATGCAGGCCTATGCCGAAGGCTTTCACGTGCTCGAGCGCAAGGACTCGACGGAACTGCCGGAGAACGAGCGTTACTCGCTCGATCTCGCCGATATCGCGGAAGTGTGGCGTCGCGGCAGCGTGGTGTCGTCGTGGCTGCTCGATCTGACCGCGGGCGCGCTCGCGGGCGACGGCTCGCTCGATCGCTATTCCACCGAAGTCGCGGACAGCGGCGAAGGACGATGGACGATCGAAGCGGCAATCGAGGAAGCGGTGCCGGCGCAAGTGCTGTCGGCGGCGCTGTACACGCGGTTCCGTTCGCGCGATGCCGAATCGTTCCCGGAACGCATGTTGTCCGCGATGCGCTTCGGCTTCGGCGGGCATCACGAGTTTCCGGTGAAGTAGCGCGCTTTCCTTTTCGGCGATGTCAAAACGGCGATCGGCTTTCGAAGTCCATCGCCGTTTTTCATTTCATCATGCGCCGCCTGAAAAGCCACGCGCACAGGAAGAACGGCACGACCGCATACGCGCAGAGCACGAGCGCATGCAGCGCGAAGCCGTCGAACGGGCGGCCGAGCATCGCCGGACGGATCAGCTCCACCGCGTGATACAGCGGCAAGACCTGCGTGACGTGTTGCGCGATCGCGGGCAGTTGCGCGATGGGAAAGAAGACGCCGGAGAGCAGGAGCATCGGCGTGAGCGCGAGCGTCTGATAGAACATGAAGAAGTCGTAGCTCGGCGCGAGCGCGGTGACGACCATCGCCGTGCTGGCGAACGCGAGTCCTGTCAGCACGATGACCGGCAACGCGATCAGCATCGACGGAAAGCTCGCATAGCCGAGCGCGCCCGCGACGATCATGATCGCCACGCCCGACAGCACCGACTTGCTCGCGGCCCAGACGATCTCGCCAAGCACGATATCGCCGAGCGTGAGCGGCGTGTGCATGATCGCTTCCCAGGTGCGCTGAACGTGCATGCGCGAGAAGCCGGAGTACATCGATTCGAAGCTCGCGGACATCATCACGCTCGACGCCGCCGTGCCCGCCGCGAGGAACGCGATATACGACACGCCGTCGACGTGCCCGACCATCAGGCCCAGACCGAGGCCGAGGCCGAAGAGGTAGATCATCGGATCGGCGAGATTGCCGATCATCGAGGCGATCGCGAGTTTCTTCCAGACGAGATAGTTGCGCCGCCACACGGACATCCAGTGCGTGGCGTTCGCGGGCAACGCGCTGGAAAGCGGCGTGAGGTTTTGTGCGCGCTTCGGCTCGCGCTGTTTGTCGATGCGGGATCGTTCGAGCGTATCCATTGGCTCAGTCCACCATCTCACGTCCGGTGAGACGCAGGAAAACATCTTCGAGATTCGCCGGACGATGCAGATAGCGCACGTCCGCGCGGCCCTTCACGCGCGCATGCACGGGCTGCGGATCGTCGACGTAGCAAAAGAGCGTCTCGCCGCTCACTTCCATGCGCGCGACGAGCGGCGCAAGCTCGGCGGCGAGCGCTTGCGGATCGGGTCCGTAGATTTCGATCACGTCCGAGCCGATCACCGATTCGATCAGCTCGCGCGGCCGTCCTTCGGCGATCTTGCGGCCCTCCTCGATCACGCACAGGCGATCGCAGAGACGCTCGGCTTCTTCCATGAAATGCGTCGTCAGCAGAATGGTCTTGCCGCGCGCAAGCAGCGAGCGCAGACGCTCCCAGATCAGATGCCGCGCTTGCGGATCGAGCCCGGTGGTCGGTTCGTCCATCACGAGCACATCGGGATCGTTGACGAGCGCGCGCGCGAGCGTGAGACGCCGCTTCATGCCGCCCGACAACTCGCCGACGCGCGCATCGGCCTTGCTCTCCAGCCGCGCGAACTCCAGGAGCGACGGTACGAGCGCATCCATGCGCGCGCCCGTCAGGCCGAAGTAGCGGCCGAACACCGTCAGATTTTCGCGGACAGTGAAATCGGGATCGAGATTGTCGAACTGCGGTACGACGCCCACACGCTCGCGGGCGAATCGGGCGCGCGCGGGCACCGGCTCGCCGACGAGACGGATCGCGCCGCTATCGGGCGAAGTGATGCCGAGCAGCATCTTGAGCGTCGTCGTCTTGCCCGCGCCGTTCGGTCCGAGCAGTCCGAAGCATTCGCCGGGCCGCACATCGAACGACAGGCCGTCGACGACCGTGCGCTCGCCGTAGTGCTTCCTTACTTCGCTGAATTCGATGGCGGGTGCGCGGTTTCCATCGGCGTCGCGTGACATGCTTTGTTGCAAAGTTTGATCAGTCATGCATCTGTGCGCAGGGAAAGCCGGATGAGGGAAATCCAGCGGGCTAGTGTAATCCATTGCACCAAGGCGGCGCTTGGCGTGCAACCGCATGCTGCGCGGGCGTGTCAAACCCGTGCGGGGCGCGTCGAACCGGTTCCGGCCGAAAGTGCCAGAGGCTTGTCCGTCGACGTTTTTGTGGTTCTGGCACGGTGCCAGCTAGCGTGTTCGCGCCGGTAAGCGTTTTCCAGCGTTGTCTCCCATGGGACGACGCACGATGATGAATCAACGCCGCGGGCAAGCCGCGCTCAACGGCACGTTGGCCAGGGAGGTCAAGATGGAGAGCTACCGAAAAATCCTGCTGTGCTACGACGGCTCCAGAGAAGGCCGCAAGGCACTGCGTCAGGGCGCCAATCTCGCGCTCGACCTGAATGCGGAGACGCATGTGCTCGCGGTGGTGGATATGCGCTCGAGCATCGCGCAGAGCGCCGGACTGCTAACCGACATGGCCTGCGGACGCTTCGAAGAGGCCGCGCGCGACATCCTGCAAGAGGGCGTCGAATGGCTGCGCGAGCGTGGCCTTCAGGCACAGGGACATTTCGCGTTCGGCCATCCGATCGACGAAATCGCGGCGCTCGCCGACAGCCTTCAGGTCGATCTCGTCGTCGTCGGGCATCGCTGCCGCAGCGGCCTCGCGCGCTGGTGGATGGGCGCGGGCAACACGCCGCTGCTGGATCGCGTGAAGTGCAGCATCCTGGTTGCCGTCTGTCAGGCCGGTGAATCGGCCGAAGCGGAAGACGAAGCGGCGTACGCGGCGAAGCCCGTCAAGGCCGAAGCCGGGGCGTGATGCGGTGCGAAGCGTGAACCGCGACGCTTGACGCGTCAACCGTTGAGATCGACCGCGACGAGCTTCCACGACACGAGCCCGTTGCGGTGGAAGATCGCGGAGTATCGCGCATCGCCGGCGCCGTGTTGATACGTGACGACGAACGTGTTCAGGCTTCGATAACCCGCCGTCGTCTGCGGTGGTTCTTTCGGCGGCTGCCGTGCGGCCGTGACGCCGGACGCGGGCGCATTCCCCGCATTCGCTGGTGCGCCGTCGCCAGCTTGCGGCGGACGCTCGCCCGGATCGCCGCGCGGCGGGATGCCGTTCAGAATCGCCGCGACGCCGTCCGGTGTGGCATACGAATCCACCAGCGGACCGACGAGCGCCGCGCCGATCATCGCACCGATGATCGCGAGCGGATTCCCGCTCTTTTGAATATCCACGCGACGCGTGAGCAGCGCCGCGATCTGGTCCTTGAGGCTCGCGCGCAGCGCCGGAAAATCGACGTATTCGTTGACGGTTTGCGCATCGCGGGCATCGGCCGCGCGCTTCACGCGATCGAGTGCGATGTAAGGCGATGCGTAAACGAAACCGAGCGCCGCGACGATAACCAGGACGACGAGCGTAACGACAATAGAACGGGTAGTGCGGGACATGCTTGGGCCAAGCCTCTTGCAAAACGTGAATTACGGATTGACCGCGCGGGCGCCGGTTAAATCCCGTGAATTCACGTCGTGCGTGCGATGGCGTTCCATTCAGGCGAGGATTCCGCCGGCCAGCCCGGCATTTTCCTCGGCGATGCAGCGGTCGATCATGCGCGAAACCTCGTCGATCTTGCCCACCAGAATCACGCGCGATTGCCCGCGATACACGCGCACTGGCGCGCGCTGCTCGGCCTCGGCGTGCACCGTGCTGTTGAGGGAAACGCGAGCGAAGGCCGGCTGACGGGACGGCAACGCGGGCATTTCGTTGAAGAGATCGGGCGTGGCTTCGGCGCGCGGCATGCCGCAGGCGATCAGCGTGCGCAGATGGCGCAGGCGGCCGAATTGACGGAAGGGCAGCAGACGGGCAAAACGTTCCATGATGACTCTCCAGACGATAGGACGCACCGCGGCGCACCGCGCGCGGTGGCCGTCATGCTTGTTGTGTTGTGAGACGCCTGAATCAGGTGTCGAAAGCGGTTGGTGAGGCTATCTTGCGATGTCAATGAGACATTTCGTGTCTCGGTGCGAAAGTAATGTGCTTCGACTTTCGTGCCTTGCCCGTTCGCGGGCCAACATCAGAATTCGCCGGAGCGGATCAGCCCGACGGCAATGCCTTCAAGCGCGAAATCGCCGCTGCCGGCGCGCACGAAGATGTTTTCATACTCGGGGTTTTCGGCGATGAGTTCGACGCCGTCCGCGCGCCGTTTCCAGCGCTTGACCGTGACGTCGTCGCCAAGACGCGCGACGACGATCTGTCCGTCTTTCGCTTCGTTGCGCTTTTGCACGGCGAGAAGATCGCCGTCGAGAATGCCTGCGTCGCGCATCGAGAGGCCGCGCACCTTCAACAGATAGTCCGGCTTGCTGGAGAAGAGCGCGGGGTCGCACGCATAGTGCTGCGAGATGTGCTCTTGCGCGAGGATAGGACTCCCCGCCGCGACCCGGCCGACGAGCGGCAGAGACAATTGCATGATGCTCTGATGCGGCAGCGTGAACTGATGCGGCAGCTCCTCGGACCGATCGATGCGAGATGCATCGCCGAGCAGCCGGATGCCGCGCGACGAACCCGCCGCCAGCTCGATGACGCCCTTGCGGGCCAGCGCCCTGAGGTGCTCCTCGGCGGAATTGGCCGAACTGAAGCCGAGCTCCGCCGCGATCTCGGCGCGCGTGGGCGGAAAGCCCGTGCGGTCGATCGCGCGCTGGATGAGTTCGAACACCTGCTGCTGCCGCGCGGTAAGTTTTGATGTTTTGGTCACTGGCTCGAGCCCCTGATGCACTGTATGAATGGACAGGTGACTGTATTTTTATACAGTATTTGGCGCTTTTCAAGCTTTACTTTAAGTTCGCGGCCACGAAGCCTCCGCACCGTCGGATCGCGCCCGCCGGCGCTTCTTCCATCCAGGAATATCGTTCTTAGCAGTTTTACGTATAAAAAAGTGAATAACGATTATTTTCAATCATATAGAGGCCTCGTTAGACTGATTCCGTCAATTCGATAAGACGGAGAACGGGGAATGCAAAGCATCAACACGGGATTGCGACGGCTTCTTGCTGCGGCGACGCTCGGCGCGGCGGGTTTGATCATGACGGCGCCGGCGCAGGCGGATACGTCGTTTCTGAACGTTTCCTACGACCCGACCCGCGAGCTGTATCAGGACTTCAATCAGGCTTTCGCGAAAAAGTGGAAGGCGGAGACGGGCGAGACCGTAACCTTCAAGCAGTCGCATGGCGGGTCGGGCGGCCAGGCGCGCGCGGTCATCGACGGACTGCAGGCGGACGTCGTTACGCTCGCGCTCGCTTATGACATCGACGCGCTCGCGGGCAAGGGACTCGTCGGCGCGGACTGGCAGAAGCGCCTGCCGGACAACGCATCGCCGTACACGTCGACGATCGTGTTTCTCGTGCGCAAGGGCAATCCGAAGCACATCAAGGACTGGGACGATCTGACGAAGCCGGGCGTGTCGATCGTCACGCCGAATCCGAAGACATCCGGCGGCGCGCGCTGGAACTACCTCGCGGCGTGGGCGTACGCGCAGCACAAGCCGGGCGGCAACGAGCAGACCGCCAAGGAGTTCGTGACGAAGCTCTACAAGAACGCCGGCGTGCTGGATTCCGGCGCGCGCGGCGCGACGACGAGCTTCGTGCAGCGCGGTCAGGGCGACGTGCTCATCGCGTGGGAAAACGAGGCGTTCCTGTCCCTGAAGGAATTCGGTCCGGACAAGTTCGAGATCGTCGTGCCGTCGGTGAGCATTCTGGCGGAGCCGCCGGTCGCGGTGGTCGACAAGGTCGTCGACAAACACGGCACGCGCAAGCTCGCCGAAGCGTATCTCAAGTATCTGTATAGCGACGAAGGGCAGCAGATCGCCGCGCGCAATTTCTATCGGCCGCGTTCGGACAAGGTGCCCGCCGATCTGACGAAGCAGTTTCCGAAGCTGAAGCTCTATACCATCGACGACACCTTCGGCGGCTGGACCAAGGCGCAGAAGACGCATTTCGCGGATGGCGGCGTGTTCGATTCGATCTATCAGCCGCAATAAGCGTCAACCGGCGACGCGGCGCGTTCAAGACGCCGCGCGCCCGAAGCAGCAACGCGCGCCCACCCCGCGCGCAAAAAGGATGATTCAAGGATGACGACTCTCACATTCAGGAAACCGAGCGCGCTACCCGGTTTCGGCCTGACACTCGGCATCACGGTGGCTTATCTGAGCCTCGTGGTGCTGATTCCGCTTGCCGCCACCTTCGCTAAGACGGCGACGCTCGACTGGGCGCAGTTCGTGCGCGCGGTGACGTCGCCGCGCGTGCTCGCATCGTATCGGCTGACGTTCGCCGCGGCGCTCGGCGGCGCGCTCATCAACGCGGTGTTCGGTTTTCTCGTCGCGTGGGTGCTCGTGCGCTACACGTTCCCGTTCAAGCGCATCGTCGATGCGATGGTCGATCTGCCGTTCGCGCTACCGACGTCGGTCGCCGGCATTTCGCTCGCCGCGGTCTACGCGGGCAATGGCTGGATCGGGCAATATCTCGCGCCGCTCGGCATCAAGGTCGCGTTCACGCCGCTCGGCGTGCTCGTCGCGCTGACGTTCATCGGCCTGCCGTTCGTCGTGCGTACCGTGCAGCCCGTGCTCGAAGACTTCGAGCGCGAGCAGGAAGAAGCCGCCGCGTGCCTCGGCGCGACGCGCTGGCTCACGTTCCGGCGCGTCGTGCTGCCGTCGCTCTTTCCGGCGCTGCTGACGGGCTTCGCACTCGCGTTCGCGCGCGCGTTGGGCGAATACGGCTCGGTGATTTTCATCGCGGGCAACGTGCCGATGAAGTCGGAGATCACGTCGCTGCTCATCATCACGAAGCTCGAACAGTACGACTATGCCGGCGCGACCGCGCTCGCCGTCGTGATGCTGTGCGTGTCGTTCCTGATGCTTCTGTTGATCAACACGCTGCAATGGTGGCTGCAGCGCCGCACGAGCAAGACGGGCGCGGCGCCGGTCAACGTCTCCCTGGCAGCGGGAGAAACGGCATGAGCAAGGTGCTTCCATTGCAGACGACGACACAGCGCGACGCGCACGGCCTCAATCCCGTCACCGAGCCGCGCGCCGTGCGATGGCTCCTGACCGGTATCGCACTCGCGTTTCTCGCGTTCTTTCTCGTCGTGCCGCTCGTCGCGGTGTTCGTGCAGGCGTTCGCCAAGGGCATCGACTATTACTTCGAGTCGCTGAAGGATCCCGACGCGTGGTCCGCGATCAAGCTCACGCTGATCACCGCCGCGATCGCCGTGCCGCTGAATGTCGTCTTCGGACTGGCGGCGTCGTGGGCGATCGCGAAGTTCGAGTTTCGCGGCAAGGCGCTCCTGACGACGCTCATCGACTTGCCGTTCTCGGTGTCGCCGGTCATCTCGGGTCTCGTCTACGTGCTGATGTTCGGCGCGCAAGGATGGTTCGGCCCGTGGCTCGCCGCGCACGACGTGCAGATCATCTTCGCGGTGCCCGGCATCGTGCTCGCGACGATCTTCGTCACGTTTCCGTTCGTCGCGCGCGAACTGATTCCGCTGATGCAGGCGCAAGGCAACGACGAAGAGGAAGCGGCGCACGTGCTCGGCGCCTCGGGATGGCAGATCTTCCGGCGCGTGACGCTGCCCAACGTGAAGTGGGGCCTGCTCTACGGCGTGATTCTCTGCAACGCGCGCGCGATGGGCGAGTTCGGCGCGGTGTCGGTGGTGTCCGGGCACATCCGCGGGCAGACGGACACGATGCCGCTGCACGTCGAAATTCTCTACAACGAATACAACTTCTCGGCTGCGTTCGCGGTGGCGTCGCTGCTGGCGCTGCTCGCGCTCGTGACGCTCGCGCTGAAACTTCTCGCGGAGCGCCGCATGACGCAAGCATTGACCGCCGCAAAAGCCACCGCACAGAATTGAGAGGCGATAAACATCATGAGCATCATCGTTCGCAATCTGCAAAAACGCTTCGGCGATTTCACCGCGCTCGACAACGTGTCGCTCGACTTTCCGGCGGGCGAACTGGTCGCGCTGCTCGGGCCTTCGGGCTGCGGCAAGACCACGCTCTTGCGCGTGATCGCGGGTCTCGAATTCGCCGATGCGGGACAGGTCGTGCTGCACGGCGAAGACGTCGCGGCGGTCGGCGCGCGCGAGCGTCAGGTCGGCTTTGTGTTCCAGCATTACGCGCTGTTCCGGCACATGACCGTGTTCGAGAACGTCGCGTTCGGCTTGCGCGTGAAGCCGCGCCGCGAGCGTCCGAGCGAAGCGAAAATTCGCGAGAAAGTGCATGAGCTGCTGAAGCTCGTGCAACTCGACTGGCTCGCGGAGCGTTTTCCGTCGGAACTGTCAGGCGGACAGCGGCAGCGTATTGCGCTGGCGCGGGCGCTTGCCGTCGAGCCGAAAGTGCTGCTGCTCGACGAGCCGTTCGGCGCGCTCGACGCCAAAGTGCGCAAGGAACTGCGCAGCTGGCTGCGCCGGCTGCACGACGATCTGCATATCTCGACGCTTTTCGTCACGCACGACCAGGAAGAGGCGCTCGAAGTGGCGGATCGCATCGTCGTGATGAATCATGGCCGCGTGGAGCAGGTGGGCAGTCCGCAAGACGTGTACGATCATCCGCAGACGTCCTTCGTCTACGAGTTTCTCGGCGCCGCGAACCGGCTGCAGGGCGAAGTGAACGCGAACGGCTTCATCGCCGATGGCGCCGCGAGCCCGATCGCGGCTCAGGCGCATTTCAGCGGGCGGGCGCTCGCGTACGTGCGTCCGCATGATCTCGCGCTGTATCCCGCCGACGGCACGCATCGCGACGGCATCGTGGTGGGCGTGCGGCGCGTCGTGACGCTGGGCGGCTCGGTGCGCGTCGAGCTCGAAGGCAACGCGGGCGGCGTGATCGAGGCAGAACTGGATCGCGAGGCGTGGCGCGCGCTCAGGCTCGATATCGGCGATGGCGTGACCGCCGTTCCACGCGCGTTGCGAGTGTTTCCCGCGCAGTGACATCATAAAAATCAAAGAGGCTGACATGAACTTCCAGCAGTTGCGCTTCGTGCGCGAGGCCGTGCGTCAGAACATGAATCTGACGGAGGTCGCCAACGTCCTTTACACGTCGCAGTCGGGCGTGTCGAAGCAGATCAAGGATCTCGAGGACGAACTCGGCGTCGATATCTTCATCCGCCGCGGCAAGCGTCTGACGGGACTGACCGAGCCGGGCAAGGAAGTGCATCAGCTGATCGAGCGCATGCTGCTCGATGCCGAGAATCTACGGCGCGTCGCGCGCCAGTTCGCGGATCAGGACAACGGCCATCTCGTCGTCGCGACGACGCACACGCAGGCGCGTTACGCGTTGCCGAAGGTCATCCGCCAGTTCACCGAGGTGTTTCCGAAGGTGCATCTCGCGCTGCGTCAGGGCAGCCCGCAGCAGATCGCGCAGATGATCATCAACGGCGAAGCGGATATCGGCATCTCGACCGAAGCGCTCGACCGTTATCCGGACATCGTCACGTTTGCGTGCTATTCGTGGCATCACACGGTCGTTGTGCCGAAGGATCATCCGCTCGTCGGGCGCGAGAACATCACGCTCGAGCAGATCGCCGAATATCCGATCGTCACGTACGACAACGATTTCACCGGGCGTTCGCACGTCGATCAGGCGTTCGCGAGCGCGGGCGCGATGCCCGATATCGTGCTGACCGCGATCGATGCCGACGTCATCAAGACGTATGTCGAACTGGGCATGGGCATCGGCATCGTCGCGGCGATGGCGTATGACGCGAAGCGCGACACCGAGCTCGTCGCGCTCGATACGCAGCATCTGTTCGAGGCGAGCACGACGCGTGTCGGCTTGCGAAA
This sequence comes from Caballeronia sp. LZ028, assembly GCF_031451415.1. Taxonomy (NCBI): domain Bacteria; kingdom Pseudomonadati; phylum Pseudomonadota; class Betaproteobacteria; order Burkholderiales; family Burkholderiaceae; genus Caballeronia; species Caballeronia sp. LZ028. The sequence continues at coordinate 1,643,817 of NZ_JARUXN010000001.1, forward strand.
GGGCGCGTTCTTGCGCGCGTATGCGTATCGGCTGATCGAAATGTTCGCGCCGCAACTCGATGAAGCGCAGATCGCCGCGCAGCTTCGCGAAGCCGCTTAGAGTCGTGCCGGCTGTTTTACAATCGCCGGCATGAATACTTCCTCGCTTCCTCGTGTCGCCGTGCTTGCCACGGGCGGCACGATTGCCGGTCAGGCCGGCGATTCCTCCAAGACCGCGGGCTACAAGGCGGGCGTCGTCGGCGTCGACAAGCTGCTCGACGCCGTGCCCGCGCTCGGCTCGGTTGCGCGAATCCACGCGGAACAGATCGCGAGCATCGACAGCAAGGACATGAGCGCCGCGCTGTGGACGCAACTCGCGCGGCGTATCGATGAGCTGCTTGCGCAGGACGATATCGATGGCGTCGTCGTCACGCACGGCACCGATACGCTCGAAGAAACCGCGTATCTGCTGCATCTCACGGTGAAGAGCGCGAAGCCCGTCGTGCTGACGGCGGCGATGCGCCCATCGACCGCGCTTTCCGCCGATGGCCCGTTGAATTTGCTCAATGCGGTGACGGTCGCGGCGTCGAAGGATGCCGCGGGCAAGGGCGTGCTCGTCGCTTTCAACAATCAGATTCACAGCGCGCGCGATGTCACCAAGACGAGCACTTATGCCGTCGATGCGTTTCGCTCGCCTGAGACCGGTGTGCTCGGGTTCGTGCAGGACGGACGCGTCGAGTTTCAGCGCACGGTCGTGCGGGCGCATACCGTCGCGAGCGAGTTCGCTGTCGCCGATCGATGGCCGATGGTCGAGATCGTCGCGAGCTACGCGGATGTGTCTCGTGTGACGGTCGATGCGCTTGTTGCTGCGGGCGTGAGGGGTATCGTCGTCGCGGGCACGGGCAACGGCTCGATGCATGCGGTGCTCACGCAGGCGCTCGCTGATGCGGTGAAGCAGGGCGTTGCCGTGGTGCGCGCTTCGCGCGTGGGTTCGGGACATGTGATGCGCAACGGCGCCGCTAACGATGATGCGCTCGGGACGGTCAGCGCGGGGACGCTGAATCCTTATAAGGCGCGGGTGCTGCTTATGCTTGCAGTGGCTTCGAATGTGCAGGACGTGCAGCGCGTTTTTGATGTTTATTGAGGTGGGTGTTTGGGGTGTTGGGCGGGCGGGCCGCCGGTTGGTCGGGCGGTCGGTCGTGGAATCCTGTATTCGTGTCGGTCTATTAGCGTTGCCCCTGTGCGGGGCGGCACCTACTTTCTTTGCTGCTGCAAAGAAAGTAGGCAAAGAAAGCAGCTTTTCAGGCCCGCGGTCACGCGCAATTTGGGTAGTCCTCTCGTCCACGGTGGCACTCGCCTAAAGAGTGCCCTCATAGGCCCAACCGAGCTTGGATCGCGCACGGTCCGCCGCCCGAAAACGCTGAGGACACTGGTTCAGCACGAAACAGCTTCGGCACAGCGCTACGCGCTGCCGCCGGGTATGCAAGGGAAACCAAAGGGCGGCGATTGCAGTGAGATGGAGACGTTAGTAGAGAAGCACGCGCATTCCCGATTGACCGGTCGGCCGCGAAGCGGGCTGGAGCTATTTGGTGCTGAACCAGTTTGGTGTGCGGTGCGATGTGGCAGACCGTGCGCGAGCCAAGCCCGATTAGGTGTTTGAGGGCACTCTTTAGGCAGCCCACGATGGACGAGAGGACTACCCAAATTGCGTGTGACCGCGGGCGTATCAGGAGCTGCTTTCTTTGCTTACTTTCTTTGCAGCAGCAAAGAAAGTGAGTGCCGCCCCGCACAGGGGCAACGCTAATAGACCGACACGATCACAGGATTGCCGAGAAGCGCAGGCAAACCAAGATCCACCTCAGCAGAAAGCAAAAACGCGAACCGAAGTCCGCGTTCTCGAGTAGAGCAGAGACAATCAGTTAACAGCAGGAATCCGCAACACTTGCCCCGGATAGATCTTATCCGGACTCTTCAACATCGGCTTATTCGCTTCGAAGATCACATCGTTCTTGGACCCATTGCCGTAATACTTCTCGGCGATCTTCCAGAGATTGTCCCCCGACACGACGGTGTAATACTGCGATTCAGGCTCGCTACTCGGCACGGTCAGCTTATCGTCGACCTTATCGACATGCTGCACATTGCCCGCGGCGACGAGAATCTTTTCCTTCGTGGCCTGATCCGGCGCCTGACCCGAAACGGTCACCGTATGCGAAGCGCCGTCGTATTTCACATCGAGATTGTCCGCATTGAGACCCTGCGAACGAATGTACGTCGCGATGGCTTCGCCTGCCTTCTGATTTAGCGCGGCGACATCCACGGGTGCCGCAGCGGGCGCCGCCTGCGCGCTCGGCGTGGCTGCGCCGAAGAGTTTCTCGCCTGCTTCCTTGATAAAGCTGAGGATTCCCATTGTTCACTCCTTGGTTGACGGTGGTTACGGCCCGCGAAGTCTAGGCAGATTAGTCGCGATGACCACAGGATAGTTCTGAGTTTCAACAAAAGGATTTGTAGCACCGCCTATGCATCGGCGTTAGGACGCAGTTTGCAACAATCCGACGCGGACACCCGACGACAAACCGTCTGACCGACCAAGGCTTACCCGGCGCACCGCCGGGTGCCGCTTCTCGGACCCCACTTTGCCGCCCTCAGCCCAGAGCGGCATTTGTCCCGCGTGCCCATACGCGGGACGCCCCACGGTTCAGGTGACGCGAATCACGCAGCGGCTTTCGCCTGCTGCGGCTCGTCGGCCACCTGGAAGTTCGACATGATTTCGAGCGCACGCACGAGCGCCGAGTGATCCCACGCCTTGCCGCCGTTCGCCGCGCATACGCTGAAAAGCTGCTGCGCACTCGCGGTGTGGGGCAGGGCGAGGCCCATCTTGCGCGCGCCGTCGAGCGCAAGGTTTAGGTCCTTCTGATGCAGTTCGATACGGAAGCCCGGATTGAACGTGCGCTTCGTCATGCGCTCGCCGTGCACTTCGAGAATGCGCGACGACGCGAAGCCGCCCATCAGCGCTTTACGCACGCGCTCCGGGTCGGCGCCCGAGCGTGCCGCGAAGAGCAGCGCCTCGCCGACCGCCTCGATGTTCAGCGCGACGATGATCTGATTCGCGACCTTGCAAGTCTGACCCGCGCCGTTGTCGCCAATGAGCGAAATGTTCTTGCCCATCAGTTCGAACAGCGGCTTCGCGACATTGAACGACTTCTCCGGGCCGCCGACCATGATCGTGAGCGTCGCTTCGCGTGCGCCGACTTCGCCGCCGGACACCGGCGCGTCGAGATAGTCGCAGCCGAGCGCGTTGATCTTCTTCGCGAACTCCTGCGTTTCGAGCGGGGCGATCGAGCTCATGTCGATCACGAGCTTGCCCTTCGTGAGACCCTTCGCGACGCCGTCATCGGCGAACAGCACGGCGGCGACATCGGGCGTGTCGGGCACCATCGTGATGACGATTTCGCTCGCCTGTGCGACTTCGGTCGAGTCCGCGACGACCTGCGTCTGCGCGCGGATATCGTCCGGCACCGGAAACTTGCCGTTCACGACCAGCGTGTGGCCGCCCTTGATGAGATTGCGCGCCATGTGCGCGCCCATGATGCCGAGGCCGATGAAACCGATCGTTGCCATACTTCTAGCTCCTCCTATGTGTCTGGTTTAAGCGGTCGCGTGCTGCTTCACGCCGCCGATGTTCTGCAGCCAGCCGAGGCCCGCTTCCGTGCCGTTGAGCGGCTTGTACTCGCAGCCGATCCAGCCTTGATAGCCGATCTCGTCGAGCAGCCCGAACAGGAACGGGTAGTTGATCTCGCCCGTGCCGGGTTCGTTGCGGCCGGGGTTATCGGCGAGCTGGATATGCGCGATCTTCGGCAGGTTCTTCCTGATCGTCGCGGCGAGTTCGCCTTCCATCCGCTGCATGTGATAAATGTCGTACTGCAAGAACAGATTGTCCGAGCCGACGGCCTGGATCACGTCCAGTCCTTCCTTCGAGCGATTCAGCGCGAAGCCGGGAATGTCGTACGCGTTGCACGGCTCGACGAGCAAGCGGATGCCTTCCTTCTTCAGCGCTTCCGCTGCGAAGCGCAAGTTTTCGACGATGGTCGCGCGCGCCTGATCCGCCGATACACCCGCCGTCGGAATCCCGACGAGACAGTTCAGTTGCGGCACGTTCAGCGCCTTCGCGTATTCGATCGCGCGCGGCACGCCGTCGCGGAATTCCGCGACACGATCCGGCAGACACGCGATGCCGCGCTCGCCCGCTTCCCAGTTGCCGGCAGGCAGGTTGTGCAGCACGATCTGCAGGTCGTTGTCCTTCAGGCGCGTCTGGATGTCGCTGATCGAGAAGGCATAGGGGAACAGGAACTCGACCGCCTTGAAACCCGCGTTCGCGGCCGCGGCGAAGCGGTCGAGAAACGGGACTTCGTTGAACAGCATGGTCAAATTCGCGGCAAATTTCGGCATTGTTCTTTCCTGATGGTCGGTCAGTGGATGCACGCCGCGCGTTCCTGCATGAACGCGCGGCGGCGATGCTTTAGTCGAGCGGCGTAACGGCGGTCGGTGCATCTGCCTTCGTTTCGGCGAGCTCTTCGAACTCGTTGATCGCGTCGATCTCGGTGCCCATCGCGATGTTGGTCACGCGTTCGAGAATCATCTCGACGACGACCGGCACCTGATGCTCCACCGCCAACGCTTGCGCCTGCTTCAGCGCGCCCGCGATGTCTTCCGGCTTGAACACGCGCAGCGCCTTGCAGCCGAGACCCTCGGCGACCGCGACGTGATCGACCCCATAGCCTTCGAGCTCAGGTGCGTTGATGTTGTCGAACGCGAGCTGCACGCAGTAGTCCATGTCGAAGCCGCGCTGCGCCTGACGGATCAGGCCGAGATACGAGTTGTTCACGACGACGTGCACGTACGGCAGCTTGAATTGCGCGCCGACGGCGAGCTCTTCGATCATGAACTGGAAATCGTAGTCGCCCGAGAGCGCGACGATCTTGCGTTGCGGGTCCGCGGCACGCACGCCGAGCGCGGCCGGGATCGTCCAGCCGAGCGGGCCGGCCTGGCCGCAGTTGATCCAGTTGCGCGCCTTGAACACGTGCAGGAACTGCGCGCCGGCGATCTGCGACAGACCGATCGTCGTGACGAAGCAGGTGTCGCGGTCGAACGCGAGGTTCATCTCTTCGTAGACGCGCTGCGGCTTCATCGGCACATTGTCGAAGTGCGTCTTGCGCTGCATCGTGCGCTTGCGCTGCTGGCAGTCCGCGACCCACGCGCCGCGGTCCTTCAGCTTGCCCGCGGCCTTCCATTCCTTCGCCACTTCGACGAACAGTTCGAGCGCCGCCTTCGCATCCGAGACGATGCCGAGATCCGGTCCGAACACGCGGCCGATCTGCGTCGGCTCGATATCCACGTGCACGAACTTACGGCCCTTGGTGTAAACCTCGACGCTGCCCGTGTGGCGGTTCGCCCAGCGATTGCCGATGCCGAGCACGAAATCGGAGGCGAGCATCGTCGCGTTGCCGTAGCGGTGCGACGTCTGCAAGCCGACCATGCCGGCCATCAGCGGATGATCGTCGGGAATCGCGCCCCACGACATGAGCGTCGGAATGACCGGCACGCCGAGCGTTTCCGCGAACTGCACGAGCAGATCTTCCGCCGCCGCGTTCAGCACGCCGCCGCCCGAGACGATCAACGGCTTTTCGGCGTCGTTGAGCATCGTCAGCGCTTTTTCGATCTGCGCGCGCGTCGCTTTCGGCTTGTAGACCGGCAGCGGCTCGTACGTGTCGATGTCGAATTCGATTTCGGCGAGCTGCACGTCGATCGGCAAATCGACGAGCACCGGACCCGGACGGCCCGAGCGCATCAGATGGAAAGCCTGCTGGAACACGCGCGGCACGAGCGCCGGCTCGCGCACGGTGACAGCCCACTTCGTGACGGGCTTGGCGATCGATTCGATATCGACGGCCTGGAAATCTTCCTTGTACAAACGCGCGCGCGGCGCCTGGCCGGTGATCGCGAGAATCGGAATCGAATCGGCCTGGGCGGAGTAGAGGCCGGTGATCATGTCCGTGCCCGCCGGGCCCGACGTGCCGATGCACACGCCGATGTTGCCCGGCGCCGCGCGGGTATAACCTTCGGCCATGTGCGATGCGCCTTCGACGTGACGCGCCAGCACGTGGCTGATGCCGCCCGACTTTTTCATCGCGGAGTAAAACGGGTTGATGGCCGCGCCCGGCACACCGAACGCGGTATCGATTCCTTCCTTTTCCAGCACGAGGACGGCTGCGTCGACGGCTCTCATTTTGGGCATGGTTGTCTCCTTCCTGGGGTCTCTATCCGAAATCGCTGTCTGCATTCAAGCAGGGTTCCGTTGCACTTTAAGTCTGTGAAAAAGGTTTGATAAGATCAGCGTCAGTCGCTTTTTTCCAAACAAAAAGTATCGAATGCCCGAGTGATGAGGCATCGGCGGGAGACGCAGATGGACCGCTTCAAGCAGATAGAAACGTTCGTGCGCGTGGCCGAGGCGGGCAGTCTCGCGGCGGCGGCGCTGGAAGAGGGCGTGTCGCCCGTGATTCTGGGACGGCGCATCGACGCGCTCGAAAAGCGCCTCGGCGTGAAGCTGATGTATCGCTCGACGCGACGGCTCGTCGTGAGCGAAGAGGGCGCGGCGTTCCTCGACCGCTGCAAGAACCTGCTCGCGGACTGGGATCAGGCTGAGAACGAACTGGCGGCGGGACGGCGCGCGGTGGGCGGGCATCTGATCGTGTCGGCGCCGGCGGCCTTCGGGCGCATGCACGTCGCGCCGCACGCGCCGCCGTTTCTGCGCGACAAACCGGAATTGCAGATGTCGTTCAATCTGACCGATCGCGTCGTCGATCTGGTGCGCGAGGGCTATGACCTGTCGATTCGCATCGGCGGCGCGGTCGATCCGAATTTCGTCGCGGTCAAGCTCGCGAGCAACCGGCGCGTCGTCTGCGGCACGCCCGCGTACTTCAAGAAGCACGGCCGGCCGAAAACGCTCGAAGACCTGCCGAATCACAATTGCCTCGCGTTCAATCTGCAGGGCGGGCAGAACCGCGGCTGGTATTTCCGCCGCAATGGCAAGGTCGTGACCGTGCGCGTGACCGGCAATCTCGACTGCAACGACGGCGAATTGCTGCATCGCTGGGCTTCGGAAGGGCTCGGGCTCGGCTGGCGCTCGACGTGGGAAATCCAGCGGCAACTGGAATCGGGCGAACTCGAAACCGTGCTCGACGACTTCGAACTTCCCGATTACGACATCCTCGCGGTCTATCCGCAGCAGCGCTACGTGCCTGCGCGCGTGCGCTACTTTATTGATTATCTTAAGGAAATCTACGCGCAACCCGGATATTGGAGCCGTCGGCTGACGCTTCCCGGCGAACCGCAGCGCGAGCACGCGCGCGGCCGCTAACTGCTTGAAAAGGCGTTCGAATTTGCATTTGCGCGAGCGCGCACGAAAAGCTATAATCTTTGGCTTCTCACTTGCCGCACCGGTCCGACGCCCGGGTGGCTTTCATCCAAAAGTCAGCACAAGGAGTGAATATGCGTCATTACGAAATCGTCTTTATCGTGCACCCCGATCAAAGCGAGCAGGTGCCCGCGATGATCGAGCGCTACAAGAGCACGATCACGTCGCACGGTGGTCAGATCCACCGCATCGAGGACTGGGGCCGTCGCCAACTGGCCTACATGATCGAGAAACTCGCGAAGGCTCACTACGTCTGCATGAACATCGAATGCGATCAGGCTACGCTCGAAGAGCTGGAGCACGCATTCAAGTTCAACGACGCCGTTCTGCGTCACCTTATCGTCAAGATGAAGAAGGCTGAAACCAGCCCGTCGCCGATGATGAAGGAAGTGCAGCGCGAAGAAGCCAAGAAGGCGGCCAGCCAGCCGTCCGAAGCGCAGGCTTAAGGCGAATCTTTCGCCACAGCCACCAAGGTTTAAGTGAACCGGCTGCAACTGACAGCGAGCGTCGTGGAACGCGAACCGGTGCGGTACACGCCCGCCGGCATCCCGATCGCAAGCTGCACGTTGCAACACGCGGCAGAAGTCGTCGAGGCGGGCATCGCCCGGAAAGTCGAACTGACTCTGCAGGCGGTCGCGGCCGGCGAAGCGAGCGGCAAACTGGAAAGCTGTCCGATGGGCGTCGAAACACGCTTCACGGGCTTTCTGGCGAAGAGAAGCCGTAACGCGCGAACCTTGGTGTTTCACATCACAGAATTGCAGGACATTGGAAAGGACTAATCATGCCCCGCCCGACTGGTAAGAAATTCGACAAGCGTCGTCAGCAACAAAACCCGCTCTTCAAGCGCAAGAAGTTCTGCCGTTTCACGGCAGCCGGTGTCGAGTACATCGACTACAAGGACACGGAAACGCTGAAGGACTTCATCGGCGAAAACGGCAAGATCACGCCGGCTCGTCTGACTGGCACGAAGGCGCACTATCAGCGCCAGCTCGACACGGCAATCAAGCGCGCGCGTTTCCTCGCGCTCCTGCCGTACACCGACCTGCACAAGGCCTAAATCAGACGACGCACTAAGGAAAGCCAAAAATGCAAATCATTCTTTTGGAAAAGGTCGTCAACCTGGGCAACCTCGGCGATATCGTCAAGGTCAAGGACGGCTACGCACGTAACTTCCTGATCCCCGGCAAGAAGGCACGCCGCGCGACCAAGGACGCAATCGCCGAATTCGAAGTTCGCCGCGCGGACCTCGAAAAGGTCGCCGCTGAAAAGCTGGCAGCCGCACAAGCTCAGGGCGAAAAGCTGAACGGCTTCACGGTTCAGATCGGCCAGAAGGCTGGCGTCGACGGCCGTCTGTTCGGTTCGGTCACGAATGCGGACATCGCTGACGCGCTGAAGAAGCAAGGCTTCGCGGAAGTGGAAAAGGCGCAAGTGCGTCTGCCGCAAGGCCCGATCAAGATGGTCGGCGACCATCCGGTTCAAGTGGCGCTGCACACGGACGTCCTCGTCGACGTCAACGTGTCGGTGCTCGGCGAGCACGCGTAAGTTTCAGGCGAGGCCTCGCGTCTCGCAACGCAGGAAAGAAAGGCAGGAACCGTCGAGGTTCCTGCCTTTTTTATTTGTCTGAGCGTTGTTCCTACGCGCTGAATTCATCGATAATTCCACCCCATGAACGCACCGTCCAAAGACCCGCAACTCGACGCGCTGAAGGTCCCGCCGCACTCGATCGAAGCCGAGCAATCCGTGATCGGCGGCCTGCTGCTGGACAACGCCGCATGGGACCGCATCGCCGATGTGATGCATCAGGGCGATTTCTATCGCTACGACCATCGCATCATTTATGAGCATATCGGCAAGCTGATTGCTTCGACGCGTCCGGCGGACGTCATCACCGTCTACGAAGCGCTCACGATGGCCGGCAAGGCCGAGGAAGTGGGCGGGCTCGCGTATCTGAACGCGCTCGCGCAGAACACGCCGAGCGCGGCGAATATCCGCCGTTACGCGGAGATCGTGCGCGATCGTGCGGTGCTGCGCCGTCTGGTTTCCGTCGCCGATGAAATCTCCGCCGATGCGTTCAATCCGCAAGGCAAGGAAGTCCGCCAGATTCTCGACGAAGCCGAAGCGCGCGTGTTCTCGATCGCCGAAGAGGGCGCGCGCGGCACGCAGGGTTTTCTGGAGATCGGACCGCTCTTGACGCAAGTCGTCGAGCGCATCGACACGCTCTATCACACAGCCAATCCAAGCGATGTGACCGGCACGCCGACAGGCTTCGTCGACCTCGACCGCATGACGTCGGGCATGCACGGCGGCGAGCTGATCATCGTGGCGGGCCGCCCGTCGATGGGTAAGACGGCCTTTTCGATGAATATCGGCGAATACGTGGCCGTGGAATACGGCTTGCCCGTCGCCGTGTTCTCGATGGAAATGCCGGGCACGCAGCTCACCATGCGTATGCTCGGCTCGGTCGGCCGGCTGGACCAGCATCGCATGCGCACCGGGCGTCTCACCGACGAAGACTGGCCGAAGCTCACGCACGCCGTCCAGAAAATGAGCGAGGCGCAACTTTTCATCGACGAAACCGGCGGCCTGAATCCGATGGAACTGCGCTCGCGCGCGCGGCGTTTGTCGCGGCAGTGCGGCAAGCTCGGCCTCATCATCGTCGATTACTTGCAGCTCATGTCCGGCTCGGGCGGCGGCGAAAACCGCGCGACCGAAATCTCCGAGATATCGCGTTCGCTGAAGAGCCTCGCGAAGGAACTCGACGTGCCGGTCATCGCGCTGTCGCAGCTGAATCGCGGTCTCGAGCAGCGTCCGAACAAGCGGCCGATCATGTCGGACCTGCGCGAATCGGGCGCTATCGAACAGGACGCGGACGTGATCCTCTTCATCTATCGCGACGAAGTCTACAATCCCGACAGCCCCGACAAGGGCACGGCGGAAATCATCATCGGCAAGCAGCGTAACGGTCCGATCGGGCCGGTTCGCCTGACCTTCCACGGCCAATACACGAAGTTCGACAACTTCGCGGGCGCACAAAACTTCTACGGCGGCGAATAGGCCAGTTACCGCAACCGCTGTCAAGTCCGGGGCAATAGCGGCCGCGCGTCAGATGCGCGCGGTGCGTCGGGTAGTGCACACAGGTACAATATGTCAGTTTGATGTCTGACTCAGATTGACCCATTTATCGGGATTTTCATGTTCGGTCGTTTCATGCCCACCGAGGGCAAATTTTTCGAGATTTTCAACGCGCATGCGAAGTGCATGGTCGACGCGAGCCGCGAGCTCGAACTGCTGATCGACAACCTCGACGAAGCCGAGGTTCACAAGCAGAACGTGCAGGCGAACGAGAAGCGCGCCGACAAGCTCACGCACGAAACCATCGACCTGTTGCACAAGACGTTCATCACGCCGCTCGACCGCGACGAAATCCACAAGCTCATCACGACGATGGACGACATCCTCGACCTGATGGAGGACGTGGCCACCGCTATTTCCCTGTACGACGTGCGTTTCGTGACGTCGGAGGCGAGCCAGCTCGCGCATATCTGCACGAGCACGGTCACGCGCGTGCAGCAGGCCGTCGAATTGCTGGCGGACATGAAGCGCGCGAGCGAAATCCTGAAGATCTGCGAGGAAATCGACCGGCTCGAGTCGGACGCGGACCGCGTGTTGCGCTCGGCGATGTCGAAGCTCTTCCGCGAGGAAGACGACGTCAAGACGCTCATCAAACTGAAGGCGATCTACGAACTGCTCGAGACGATTACCGACAAGTGCGAAGACGTCGCGAACATCATCGAAGGCATCGTGCTGGAAAACGCCTGATCATGCCGCCCGAGCCCGCGGCGCATCACGCAACGCGGGCAACGACGACACAATCCCGCGCCGTCTTCGAGCGCCGGTAAAAACAACACCAACCGATGCATTCGATTCAACTCGCCATCTGGGCAGTCGCCTTGCTCGTCATAGTCGCACTCGCGTTCGACTTCATGAACGGCTTTCACGACGCCGCCAACTCCATCGCCACGGTCGTTTCGACCGGCGTATTGAAGCCGCAGCAGGCGGTCGCCTTCGCCGCGGCGTTCAACGTCATCGCGTATTTCATCTTTCACCTCAAGGTCGCCGCAACCGTCGGAAAGGGCACGATCGATCCCGAGATCGTCGATCATTACGTCATTTTCGGCGCGCTCGTCGGCGCGATAGGCTGGAACATCGTCACCTGGATCTACGGCATTCCATCGAGTTCGTCGCACGCACTGATCGGCGGCCTCGTCGGCGCGGCGCTCGCCAAATCCGGCTGGGGGTCGCTCAACTGGGACGGGCTGCTCAAGACCGTCGCATTCATCTTCATCTCGCCGCTGCTCGGCTTCGTGCTCGGCTCGTTCTTCATGCTGCTCGTGTCGTGGCTGTATTTCCGCACGCCGCCTTCGAAGGTCGACCGGCGCTTCCGCCGCATGCAGCTCGTCTCGGCTGGCCTGTATTCGCTCGGCCATGGTGGCAACGATGCGCAAAAAACCATCGGCATCATCTGGATGTTGCTGATCGCGACCGGCTACGCCTCCGCAACAGCCGAAGCGCCGCCCGTCTGGGTAATCGGCCTGTGCTACCTGTCGATGGGTCTCGGCACGCTCTTCGGCGGCTGGCGCATCGTGCGGACCATGGGTCAGAAGATCACGAAGCTGAAGCCGGTCGGCGGATTCTGCGCGGAGACGGGCGGGGCGATCACGCTCTTCGTCGCGTCGTTCCTCGGCATTCCCGTTTCGACGACCCATACGATCACCGGCGCGATCGTCGGCGTCGGGGCGACGCAGAAATTCAGCGCGGTGCGTTGGGGCGTCGCGGGCAATATCGTGTGGGCGTGGATTCTGACCATTCCCGCGTCCGCCGCGCTCGCGGCGGCCGGCTGGTGGATCGGCCACCGCTTCCTTTGATTCGTTCCGCCTGCGGGCTCTCATCGGGCCCGCAGCGCGTCAGATGATCGGCGAGGACACTCCGTCCATCGGAATGATTGCGCCCGACACGTAACTCGCGCGGCGGCTCGCCAGAAAGAGCGCAACGTCGGCGATTTCCTCCGGCTTCGCATAGCGTCCGAGCGGCACTTTCGCCTGACTGTCGGCGAGCACCTGATCGCGCGTCACGCCTTGCCGCTTCGCCTCCAGATCGAGCGCTTCCTCGACGCGTTCCGTGAGCGTCGCGCCTGGATTGATCGCGTTGATGCGGATGCCGAGCTTCGCGTAGTGATGCGCGAGCCCGACGGTGTTGAGCATCAGCGCCGCATTGGCCGCGCCGCCTGCGATGTGGATGTCCGTCGCGATCTTGCCGCCCATTCCCACGATGTTGACGATCGCGCCAGGCTCGGCTTTCGGATCGTTACGCAGGCGCTCCGCCATGCGCTTGAGAACGACCTGCTGCGGATAGACATAGGAGAAGTATTTGGCGTCCATCGCCGCTCTGTAGGCCGCGGCGTCGAGCGTGTCCGGATCGTAGCGGCGCGCGGCGCCGGCGCTGTTGATAAGAATGTCGATCGGCCCGAGCGCCGTGCTCGCTTCCTCGACGACATCCTCGGCGCTGTGTGCCTCGTGCAGGTCGGCGCGCGCGAGATGCACGTGATACCCGTCGCTCGCGAGTTGCTCCCGGGCGCGGGCCAGATTCGCAGCGTCGCGCGAAACAATCGCGACCTTCGCGCCTTCGCTCGCGAACGCTCTGGCGCATGCAAATCCGATCCCCTTGCTGCCGCCCGTAATCAGGACAACCTTGCCCGCGAGTCCCAGGTCCATGGTGTTGCGCTCCGTCGACGAATGATCGGAACACGATAGCAGAGACGCGCAGCGCGCGTCAGTTCGTGCCAGTGGCGAAGCGGGCGATGGGATCGTCGTTCTGTGCGGGGCGGGGTGCGGCGAGCGAGCCGGTGGAGGCGCGCATCACGCGCACGGGCGGCTCGGCGGAATCGTAGGGATCGGCAGCGGCTTGTGCGGAGCGCGCCTGCTGACGCGCGGCGGTCGATGTCGGCGGCGGCGGTTCGAAGGCGTCGGCGGCGGCCTGAATCGGATCCGATGAAGCGTTGATCGTCGCGACGCCAGGCGTCGTAGCGCTAGCGGCGCGAGCCTGGCGTTGCGCCGCGTTGAGCGTCGAGGGCGGTGGCTCGAAAGCGTCGGCGGATGACGGAGCAGGCGCTTGCACGGGCGCAGGCGACGCGATGTAAGTCGGCGCATCGAACGGGGTAGGCGCGGTCTTCGGCGGCGCGACGCGGCGAATGCCGTCGAATCGTTTCGCCCAGTACGGGTTCGTCAGATAGTCGAGGCGCACCGTGCCGCCCGTCGATGGCGCATTCACGAAGCGCAGCTTGCCGACATAGATGCCCACGTGCGAATGCGGCCGTCCGGTCGTGTTGAAGAAGATCAGATCGCCCGGCGCGATCTCGTCGGGTTCGACCGATTCGCCGCGCGAGCTCATGTCGGCGGTCGTGCGCGGCAGATTCACGGACGCCGCGCGGTCGACGACATACCGCACGAGCCCGCTGCAATCGAAGCCCGCATCGGGCGTGTTGCCGCCCCAGCGATACGGCACGCCGACGAGCGACATCGCCTGAATGGAGATTTCCTCGCGCCCGACACTGTGATCGACGAACTTCGGAAAACCGGGCGGCGGACTATAAGTGCGGTTGGCGCTCGTGCTGGCCGCAGGCTTGCGTGCCGTCTGCTGCGGCGCGGATCCACACGCGGCGAGCATGACGGTAACAAGTAGCGGCAGGCAGATTCGACGCATTGCAAAAGGCGAGCGGCAACCCGCCAGGAAGGACAGTGTGCCGATACTAATCCGCCGCACGGCCGTGCGGCAAGATGTCTTGAGGATTTACATGAAGTCTGTGCCGTAAGTGTTGCAAGTGCGGAACGTTAGGACGAAAGGAAACGGCCCGGCAGGATCGCTCCGCCGGGCCGTTTCATCGCGTTGAAAGCCGCGCGCTTACAGAATGTCGGACGCGTAATCGGCGAGGCGCGAACGCTCGCCGCGCGCGAGGGTCACGTGACCGCTGTGCGTCCAGCCTTTGAAGCGATCGACGACATACGTGAGACCCGAACTGCCTTCGGTCAGGTACGGCGTGTCGATCTGCGCGATGTTGCCGAGGCACACGATCTTCGTGCCGGGGCCCGCGCGCGTGACGAGCGTTTTCATCTGCTTCGGCGTGAGATTCTGCGCCTCGTCGATGATCACGTACTTGTCGACGAACGTGCGTCCGCGCATGAAGTTCATGCTCTTCACCTTCAGACGCGAACGGATGAGCTCCTGCGTCGCGGCGCGGCCCCATTCGCCGGCGGCGTCATCGGTCTTCTGGAGGACTTCGAGGTTGTCGTCGAATGCGCCCATCCACGGCTGCATCTTCTCTTCCTCGGTGCCGGGCAGAAAGCCGATGTCCTCGCCGACCGGAACCGTCGCACGCGTCACGATGATCTCGTTGTAGCGCTTGTCGTCGAGCACTTGCGCAAGGCCCGCGGCGAGCGCCATCAGCGTCTTGCCGGTGCCGGCCTGACCCAGCAGCGTGACGAAATCGACTTCCGGGTTCATCAGCAGATTCAGCGCGAAGTTCTGCTCGCGGTTGCGCGCAGTGATGCCCCACACGTTGTTCTTGTGATGACCGTAGTCGCGCAGCGTCTGCAGGAGCGCGGTCTTGCCGTTGAGCTCGCGCACGACCGCATGGAACGACGGCTCGCCGTTCTGCGGCTCGAGATAGACGAACTCGTTGACGAGCATCGAAGGGCACAGCGGCCCGGTCACGCGGTAATACGTGGTGCCGGTCTTGGTGTCCTGCCAGCTCTCCATGCCCTTCGCGTGCTTGGTCCAGAAGTCCTGCGGCAGTGCGCGCACGCCGGAGTAGAGCAGATCCTTGTCTTCGAGAACCTGATCGTTGAAGTAGTCTTCGGCAGGCAGACCGAGCGCGTGCGCCTTGATGCGCATGTTGATGTCTTTCGACACCAGCACGACCTGGCGATCCGGCCGCTCCTTCTGCAGCGCGCGCACGACGCCCAGAATCTGGTTGTCCGCCTTGCCGACGGGCAGGCCTTCGACCGGCTCGATGTCCGTGAGCGTCGTCTGGAAGTAGAGGCGGCCGAGCGCGTCGCGATTGCCTTGCGCAGCGAGCGGAAGCCCTTCGGCCATCTTGCTGGCGTTGCCCGCGTGCGCGACGAGCGCATCGAGCGTCCGGCTCACCTGACGCGCGTTGCGCGCCACTTCCGACATGCCCTTCTTGTGGTTGTCGAGTTCTTCCAACGTCATCATCGGCAGATAGACGTCGTGTTCCTCGAAGCGGAAGAGCGAACTCGGGTCGTGCATCAGCACGTTGGTGTCGAGCACGAAGAGCTTGCGCAATTCGGCTTCGGCAGCCGTGCCCTTGCGACGTTTGTTCTGCGCGCGCGTATCGCGCGTCGTGGCCGAGACAGGTGCTTCGGTCGCGACGGGCGTTTCGGCGCGCTCCGTGCGCGCTTCGACTGCATCCGGCGTGGCGCGGGCGCCGGGCGTCGGCTGCAGGAGCGCGGCGGTCTGCTTCGATTTTCGGGCGCGCGTAGGGACGGTGCCCGGTGCGGGCGGCGGCACGACGGCTTCGACGGGCGGCTCGGCCGGAATCTGGGTCAGCACTTCGTTCGCGATCGAGCGCAGCGTGTGCGCGGCATTCGTGGCGGGACGCTCGGCGGCGACGGTCTCGACCGCGCCATAGGCGTCGTCATCGCTCGCCGCGGCTTGTTTTTTCGACTGCTTCGAAGGCCGGGCTTTGGCCTTGTATTCTTCAGCCGGAAGGAGATGGCCGAGCTTGGCCGGGGCGGTAGGCAAAGGCATGATGTTCCCTCGAAAGGAATCGGGTCGTGTATCGTGCGCCGCCTGTCGCATCCTGCTCGTACGCCCTCGAAGCGATACGAATCCTGCAGTTTGCGCCCGGAGGCGCGCTTCGTTGTCGAAATCGCCGGTTCGCCTAAGTTTCGATCTGCTCCTTGGAGGTTGCGTGCAACACGCCGCGCCCGAGCCGATGAAGCGTGGCTTTCGTGCGACGCCAAATGAAAAAGCCGCCGTTCCGACTACCGGAACCAGCGGCTGACTTCAGCTTCAGAGCGCCTTTCCCTTGCCGGATCCACATAGCCCGGGTCCATGCCCACCGTACCCACAGGCACACGGCGGCTTGCACTGGAACGAAGGAAATGGGGAAGGCAGGCGCTCATTGCGAACCAATATAACGTGCCTCAAATCGCTTGTACAGCCTCGACGATCGCCTCTACGTGGCCCGGCACCTTGACACCGCGAAACTCGCGTCGCAGCACGCCGTTTGCGTCGACGAGGAAGGTCGAGCGCTCCACGCCGCGCACTTCCTTGCCATACATCTTCTTCATTTTGATGACATCGAAGAGCGTGCAGATCGCTTCGTCAGCGTCCGAAACCAGCGTGTAAGGCAGCTCGAGCTTCGCCTTGAAGTTGTCGTGCGATTTCACGCTGTCGCGCGAGATGCCGATCACTTCCGCGCCGGCTGCCTTGAACTGATCGTAGTGGTCGCGAAATTGCAGGCTTTCGGTGGTGCAGCCGGGCGTGTTGTCCTTCGGATAGAAGAAGAGCACGACCTTTCTGCCGCGCAAGGAGGACAGGGTGAACTCGCCACCCGTCGCGGGTGCGGTGAAGTCGGGAACGGGCTGGTCGACTGCAACTGACACGTAGGTTTCTCCGGTCGTTCTGGTTTATCGGTGAGAAAAGCGAGGCGGGGAGAAAGCGGCCACGCGCCGCTTCAGCCCGGCTGGACGATCAGTTCGCCCGCGCGGCCCGGAATCTCGCCCCACGTCACAGGGTACGTGGGCAGCGACGCGCGGTCCAGCGCCGCATGGTAATCGCCCATCGTGGCAAAGCTGTGTCCCTGCGCGCGCCAGCCGGCGAGCAGTTGCTCGAACACCGGCGCGAGCTTCTGGCCTTCGAGTTCGGCGTGCAGCGTGAACACCTGATCGTGCGGATTGTTCGCCGTATGACGCAGCACGTGCGCCGCGACATTGCTTTCGTCGACGCCGTCGACGCCGAGCACTTCGTCGAGCGTCGGCAGCGTGGTCGGCATCTGGATGTGATTCAGCGTGCGGCCGTCGAGCACGGGAATATACGGCGTGTGGCCGCGCCCGTCGGATGCGTAGCGCATGCCCCACGCGTCGATCTGCTCGAACGCGTAGCCGTTCATCTGCCAGCCGGCGGCGCCGTGCGTGACGGGCGGTCCGCCGAAAATCTCGATGAAGCGCGCGTGGCTCTGCTGCATCTGCGCGACGGTCCAGTCGCGATCACGCCCGCGCACGTTGTCCTGCCAGTAGACGTGATCCCACGTATGGATGCCGCATTCGAAGCCGGCCTCGTGGATCGCACGCATTTCCGACACCGCCTCGCGGCCGATATCCGGCCCCGGCAGCAGCACGCCGTACATGAGCGTCTTCACGCCGTAATGCTCGACCACCGACGTGCGCGACACCTTCTTCAGAAAGCCGGGCCGGAAGACCCGCCGCAGCGCCCAGCCGGTGTGATCCGGGCCGAGACTGAAGAGGAACGTCGCGCGGGCGCTGTACTTGTCGAGGAGCCGCCCGAGGTTCGGCACGCCTTCGCGCGTGCCGCGCAGCGTATCGACGTCGATTTTCAGAACGATGCGAGCCACGCGCGCGCCTTACGCCTGTTCCACCAGCTTGCGGGCCTCGCCCACGTGGCCGCGGTACGCTTCGAAGATCTTGCGCAGCGCGTCGTCCATCGACGCTTGCGGCGCCCAGCCGAGTTCCTGCATCGTGTTGTCGATCTTCGGCACGCGGTTCTGCACGTCCTGATAGCCGTTGCCGTAGTACGCGCCCGACGACGTCTCGACCAGTTGCACCTGCTTCGCGCTGTCCGAGTACTCGGGGAATTCGTTTGCGAGCGCGAGCATCTTGTTCGCGAGTTCGCGGACCGAGAAGTTGTTCGTCGGATTGCCGATGTTGTAGATCTTGCCCGACGCCACGCCGCCCTTGTTTTCGATGATCTTCATCAGCGCGCCGATGCCGTCGTCGATGTCGGTGAACGCGCGTTTTTGCGCGCCGCCGTCGACGAGACTGATGTTCTCGCCGCGCACGATATGCCCGAGGAACTGCGTCACGACGCGCGACGAACCTTCCTTCGGCGTGTAGATCGAGTCGAGGCCCGGGCCGATCCAGTTGAACGGACGGAAGAGGGTGAAGTTGAGACCCTCCATGCCATAGCCCCAGATCACGCGGTCCATGAGCTGCTTCGAGCACGCGTAGATCCAGCGCGGCTTGTTGATCGGGCCGTAGGAAAGCACGGAGTTTTCCGGATCGAACTGCTCGTCGGTGCACATGCCGTACACCTCGGACGTCGACGGAAACACCAGATGCTTGCCGTACTTCACGGCCGAACGCACGATCGGCAGATTCGCCTCGAAGTCGAGCTCGAACACGCGCAGCGGCTGCTTCACGTACGTGGCGGGCGTGGCGATCGCGACGAGCGGCAGGATCACGTCGCACTTCTTCACGTGATACTCGACCCACTCCTTGTTGATCGTGATGTCGCCCTCGAAGAAATGCATCCGCTCGTGATTCGCGAGGTCGCCCAGGCGATCGGTTTGCATGTCCATCCCGAAGACTTCCCAGTCGGTGGTTTCGAGGATGCGCTTGGACAGGTGATGGCCGATGAAGCCATTGACACCCAGGATCAGAACTTTTTTCATGAATGACGAGAGGATTGAATGATTCGGCCGAATTCGGAAGGATCGACGGTGCGTTCTTCGCCCGACGGTTGCGCGTCGGCGTTCAGGGGCCGGTGACGCAATTCGTGGATGGCGATGACGCGGCCATCGCCGCAGACGCCAAACAGCGCATTATCCGCCACGGTCAGGCCCGGGGGCAAACCCCGCAGCTCACGGAGTCTTTCGGGTGAAACGCCCGGCGCGCCCGTTTCGGGCACGAGCCGCGCCCGCGCGACGATGAAACGATCGGCGCCGATATCCGTGAACGCGCCCGGATACGGCGGTGCGACCGCGCGAATCAGGTTGTAGACACGCTGCGCCGGCTGCGACCAGTCGATGCGGCCGTCTTCCGGCTTGCGTCCGCCGTAATAGCTGCCCGCCGCGAGATCGTTCGGCAGATGCGGCGCTTCGCCGGCGAGCAAGGCGGGCAGCACGCGCCAGAGCGTCTGCTCGGCGGCAACGACGGTCTTGTCGAAGACTTGCGCTGCTGTGTCGTCGGGCAGGATGGGCACCGGCGTTTGCGCGAGGATCGCGCCTGCATCGGGTTTCGCGAGCATTTCATGCAGCGTCGCGCCGGCCTCGGTTTCGCCGTTGATGACGGCCCAGTTCGTCGGCACGCGGCCGCGATACTTGGGCAGAAGCGAGCCGTGCATGTTGTACGCGCCGCGCTTTGCGAGCGAAAGCAGCGAGACGGGCAGCATGTGCCGGTAGTAGAACGAGAAGACGAAGTCCGGCGCGATTTTCTCCACCGCGCCGAAAAGCTCGGGCGACTTTGGATCGGCAGGCGTGATCGTGTCGATGCCGTGTTCCGCCGCGACCTGCGCGACGCTGCCGAACCAGATGTTCTCGCTTGCGCTGTCTTCGTGCGTGACGACGAGCGCAACATCGACGCCGCGCGCGAGCAGCACCTGCAGACAGCGCACGCCGACGTTGTGATACGCGAAGACGACTGCGCGCGGCTTCATCGGTCGTCTTCCTCGCGCGTGACGGCGACCACTTGCTGCACGGCGTCCTGCAACGGCTTGGCGGCGACCGATACGCCGTCGCGCTGTTCGAGAATCGTCTGCACGAGATAGCGCGGCCGCGCGCGCACCTGCTGATAGATGCGCCCGATGTACTCGCCGAGCAGCCCGAGCGCGAAGATGATGACGCCGAGCATGAAGAACGTGATGGCGAAGAGGGTGAACACACCCTGGACTTCCGCGCCGAACATGAAGCGGCGAACCAACAGCAGCAGGAACAGGCCCGCCGAGCCGACCGACAGAATCACGCCGATGAACGACAGCCATTGCAGCGGCACGACCGAAAAGCCGGTAACGAGATCGAAGTTCAGGCGGATGAGGCTATAGAGCGAATACTTCGACTCGCCCGCGAACCGCTCCTCGTGTGCGACATCGACTTCGATCGGGTTTTGCGCGAAGGTGTACGCGAGCGCCGGAATGAACGTGTTGATCTCGCCGCAGCGATTGATCGTATCGATGATATGGCGGCTGTACGCGCGCAGCATGCAGCCCTGGTCGGTCATCTTGATCTTCGTGATGCGCTCGCGCAGGCGGTTCATCGCGCGCGACGCCTTCTTGCGCCACAGGCTGTCCTGCCGCTGCTGGCGAATCGTGCCGACGTAATCGTAGCCCTCGCGCATCTTCGCGACGAGCTTGCCGATTTCCTCGGGCGGATTCTGCAGGTCGGCATCGAGCGTGACGACGATCTCGCCGCGCGACTGTTCGAAGCCCGCGAGGATCGCCATGTGCTGCCCGTAATTGCCGTTGAGCAGAATGACGCGCGTGGTGTCGGGCCGCACGTGGAACTGCTGCGCCAGCAGCGCGGCCGACTTGTCGCGGCTACCGTCGTTGATGAAGATCACCTCGTACGACGTGCCGAGCGCATCGAGCGCCGGATAGAGGCGCTGGAAAAGCGCGGCGAGGCCGTCCGCTTCGTTGTACACCGGGATGATCACCGAAAGCTCGGGGGACGTCGCCGGAAAATCGAAATGACTCATGTTGCGCTGATTGTCCTTGATGGTCCGTGTTACCCGTTGTGTCCGAACTGCTCGCAGATTTCGTCGATGGACCGGACGACATGCGTCACGTCGTCGGCGGTCATGCCCGGGAAGAGCGGCAGCGTCACGTTCGACGCGCCGTAATGCTCCGAATGCGGGTACATGCCTTCCTTGTAGCCACGCGCGCGATACAGCGTGAACAAGTGCAGCGCCGGGTAATGCACGCCGCTTCCGACGTTGCGCTCCTTCAGTTGCGCCATGAATTCCGCGCGCGTGAGCTTGAGCCTCTCGAGCGGCAGCGCGATCTGGAACATGTGCCAGTTGTGGTCCGTGAAGTTGTCGACCGGCAGACCCACGCCGAGCTCGACCGCCGCGCCGCCTTTGAAGGCATCGAAATAGAGGCGCGCCAGTTCGCGGCGCTGCTGCGTGAGGCTCTCGACGCGCCGCAACGAGCCGAGGCCGACGCGCGCCGCCACGTCCGTCAGGTTGTACTTGCCGCCGAGCACGTCGCAATCCATGCCGTCGAAGCCCGTGCGCGTAATGCCTTGCAGACGGTACTTGCGCGCGAGTTCCGCTTCGTCCTCGTTATTCATTACTAGCGCGCCGCCTTCGATCGACGTCACATTCTTGTTCGCGTGGAAGCTGAACGACACGATGTCGCCGATCGCGCCGATGCGCTGGCCTTTCCACGTCGAACCGAACGCCTGCGCGGCGTCTTCGATCACGCGCAGCTTGTGGGCGCGCGCGATCTCGTAGAGCTTGTCCATGTCGACGGGCAGGCCGGCCAGATAGACGGGCATCAGCGCCTTGGTGCGCGGCGTGATTGCGCGTTCGAGCAGATTCAGGTCGATGTTGCGCGTGACCGGATCGATATCGACGAACACCGGCGTCGCGCCGACTTCGAGGATCACGTTCGCGGTCGACACCCAGGTCATCGGCGTGGTGATGACTTCGTCGCCGGGGCCGACGCCCGCGATGCGCAAGCCGATTTCCATCGTGCAGGTGCCCGAGTTGAAGGCGCGCACCGGGCGGCCGCCCACGTACGCCGACAACTCCGCCTCGAACTGCTGATTCTGCGGGCCAGTCGTGATCCAGCCCGAGCGCAGCACGTCGACGACGCCCTGAATGGTTTCTTCGTCGATATCGGGCTTCACGAAGGGCAGGAACGGCCGCGTTGTTTGAGTCATGGACTATGCGTTTAAAAAATGAATTGATCCGGCGGACGCTTCGGTCCGGCAACTAGCCGCGCGCGAGCACCACGACGCCGACCAGAATGATGCCGATGCCGATGAGCCGCTGCATCGACAGCACTTCGCCGAACAGGTACCACGCGGCGAACGCGTTGACGACATAGCCGAGCGAGAGCATCGGATAGGCGATCGACACGTCCACGCGCGACAGCCCGACGATCCACACGACGACGCTCAGCACATAACAGGCAAGCCCGCCGATGATCGGCCACTGCGTCGCGATCTTGATGCCGACCGGCAGAATGTTGGCGGGCGTCATGTCGAAATGGCCCACCGCGTTCACGCCGGCTTTGAGCAGGAGCTGGGCGCATGCGTTCAACGATACGCCGATGACGATGCAAATAAAGGAGATCGGGTTCATCGCGCGTTTTTCAAATGCGGAACAAGGATACTCGGTTCATCGCGAAATGCCGAACGATCGTGCAGCGCAGCATCGCGACCGGGAGGAAAACGCGCGCTCACGGCTGCGGTTTCTCCACGATCACGCGGCGCTCGTCGCGGGCGATCACCTGCATGGGCACGTGGCGTGCCATGAGCTCGTCGTAGCGTGCGGGCGGCATCAGCGCGAACGCGTAGCGCTCCGAATCCCACAGCCTGACCCATTCGTCGACGCTCGGCACCCATTTTTGCGGCTCGGTCTGTACGCCGAAGGTCAGCTCGTCGGCTTCGCCGACCATGATCATCGTGTGGCCGAGGTAGAAGGGCATCGTGTGGTCGAGCTTCGCGATCGAGTAAAACGGCGTGTCGGGCGGGAGCTTGGCCATCGCGGCCTTCACGGCCGGCACGAGCCGCACGCCGGAACTCTGCGTGCCGAAGACATCGTGACCGGAGCCCGCGATCGTGCCCAGCAGCAGCCAGGCCGCGCCTAGTCCCGTCGCGCCCGCGAGCACGCTGCGCCGGTTCAGCCAGAGCGCGAATATCGTCACGACGAAAGCGACGGCGAGGCCCGCGTACACCCAGATCTGGAACTCGCGATAAAGCGCGTTAGGCGTGTTGGCGCTGCCCGCGCGGCCGAGGAAAATCGCTCCGAAGGCCGCGGCGATCAGAAATACCGCATAGCCGATCAGATGCATGCGGTACTGCGATTTCGTCAGCGAGGGCAAATACAGCCCGATGACGAGCGCGAGCGCCGGCGCGATCGGCAGCACGTACGAAATGAGCTTCGAATGCGACGCGCTGAAGAACAGGAAAATGAACGCGGACCAGATCAGCAGCATCGTGACCGGCGCGAAGCCGTTGGGCTGGCGTGGCGTCTTCAAGCCGTGGCGCACACTCTGAAAGGCGATCGACAGCCACGGCAGAAAACCCACGATCAGAACCGGCACGAAGTAATAGAACGCGCCGGGGCGGTTCTGCTCGGGCGTCAGATAGCGCTTGAACTGCTGGACGATGAAGAAGAAGTCGAAGAACTCCGGGTTCTTCATCTGCACGAGCGCGAACCACGGGCCGGTCACGATCAGGAACACGATCAGCCCACTGCCGATATAGAGCCGCTTCCAGAGCGCCCAGTCGCGCGACACGAGTGAATACAGAACGAGCACGGCGCCCGGCAGGATCAGGCCGACGAGACCCTTCGACAGCACCGCGGCGCCCATGCCGGCCCAGCAGAGCCACATCCAGAGACGCACTTCGCGGGTCGGCAGTCCGGGGCGCTGGGCGAGCAGGAGCGCGCAGAGGGTCAGCTCCATCCAGAACGACAGGCCCATGTCGAGCGCGTTGAAGTGGCCCATCAGGTTCCAGTACGGGCACGTCGCGAGGATGACCGCGGCGGCGAAGCCCGTCATCGCGTTGAATACGCGCGTGCCGGTATAGCCGACGAGCAGCACGCCCAGAAAGCCCGTGAGCGCCGTATAAAGGCGCGCCTGCCATTCGCCGATGCCGAACCACGCAAAGGTAAGGGCATTCGCCCACGTTTGCAGGGGCGGCTTTTCGAAATACTTGTAGCCGTTGTAGCGCGGCGTGATCCAGTCGCCGGTCACGAACATCTCGCGCGCCATTTCGGCGTAACGGCCTTCGTCGCTGGGCACGAGATGACGATACCCGAGCGGCGCGAACCAGATGATCGCGAGTGCGAGTACCAGAAGAATGAGCGAAAGACGCGTGAGCGGTAGCCGGGTAGGCGTATCGTTCATGAAGTCGACCTGTCCGATGCCGCGATGCGCGGCGCTAATGAAACGAATTGAGCGATGAATGCGCGCCGCGCGAGGATGCAACTCGTGCATGCTCAGGCACGCATTGTCGATGCGAGTTCGCACGTTCGAGCGCGCGCTGCGCACTTGTCCGACGTCGAAACGCCCGGCGTAACGACGATGCCGGGCGGGAGTGTAGCGCACGGCCGACCGGCATCCGTCAAAATTGACGACTGGCAAGCGACGGCTGCTGCCGATATCGGACGGGCGGCGGGAGTCTGCCAACGCTTCCTTAGCGCCGCCTTAGCGATCCCCTCAGGCTTCGATCAGCAGTGCGGCGGCCACGCGCCGGCCTTCGGACATCAGTATGTTGTAGGTGCGGCAGGCCGCGCCGAAATCCATCGTTTCGACGCCGATGCGGTGTTTCGCCAGTTGCGCGGTGAGGCGCGGATGCGGAAAGCGCAGCCGCGACCCGCTGCCGAAAATGACGACTTCCGGCGCGGCCTCGACGAGCGCATCGAAATCCTCGGGCTTGAGCGCATCGAACGACGACACCGGCCACGCCGCGACGGGCGTCTGCGGCATGACGATCACGCTGCCTTCGTGCCTTTCGAGATTGATCGCCACGAAACCGTCTCCGTAGCTCGTGATGGTATTGAGCGCGCTGGTGGAATCCTGGTGCAGTTTCAAAACAATGATCCGGCAAGGAAAAGGAGAGAGGCCCGGCGGGCGCGCGCAGCGCCGTTTGCGCCGGTTCCGGCGCATTCGATTGGTGCATTGCGGAACTGGGCCATAATCAGTAAATTATAACTTTTTGGCCGCCGGGCTCGCTCGTGCGCCACCCGTTGCGCTCGCGTGCCGCCACAAGCCGCCTTCGACACGCAATCCGGTCCGCATCGCCCATGCCTTACCTGGCGCGGCGTCTAAAATGCATCGTTCGGCGCTCGGGAAAAGCGAGCCGTCCGGGCGAGCCGCCATCGGCTTTCACCTCGGTATTTATTGCAACGCCCGTCCGCCGCGCGCGAGGCTGGCTGCCCCGAATTCCGAGCCGCACGCGACCGACATCACCAGAACCCGTCCGCATTCACATCAGACCCAGAGCGCCAGCCGTGAAACCGATTCTCAAATCCAACAAGCTGCAAAACGTCTGCTACGACATTCGCGGGCCCGTGCTCGAACACGCGAAGCGCCTCGAAGAAGAAGGCCATCGCATCATCAAGCTGAATATCGGCAATCTGGCGCCGTTCGGCTTCGAGGCGCCGGACGAGATCATTCAGGACATGATCCGCAATCTGCCGGGTTCGTCGGGCTATTCGGATTCGAAGGGCGTGTTCGCCGCGCGCAAGGCGATCATGCATTACACGCAGCAAAAGGGTGTGACGGGCGTCGAACTGGACGATATCTACATCGGCAATGGCGCGTCGGAACTGATCGTCATGGCGATGCAGGCGCTTCTCAACGACGGCGACGAAGTGCTCCTTCCGGCGCCGGACTATCCGCTATGGACGGCCGCGGTGAGCCTGTCGTCGGGCACGCCGCGCCACTACATGTGCGACGAGAGCAACGGCTGGATGCCCGATCTCGACGACATCCGCGCGAAAATCACGCCGAACACGAAGGCGCTCGTCGTCATCAACCCGAACAACCCCACAGGCGCGCTGTACTCCGACGAACTGCTGCGTGAACTGATCGCGATCGCGCGCGAGCACGGCCTCATCATTTTCGCGGACGAGGTCTACGACAAGATCGTCTACGACGGCAAGACGCACACGTCGATGGCCGCGCTCTCCGAAGACGTCGTCACGGTCACGTTCAACAGCCTTTCGAAAAGTTACCGCTCGTGCGGGTATCGCGCGGGCTGGATGGCGATCTCCGGGCTGATCGAAGAGAACCGCCGCCGCGCGAAGGATTATCTCGAAGGCCTCGGCATTCTCGCGTCGATGCGCCTGTGCCCGAACGTGCCCGGCCAGTATGCGATCCAGACGGCGCTCGGCGGCTATCAGAGCATCAACGACCTGATCGTCCCGAGCGGGCGCCTCTTCAAGCAGCGCGAACTCGCGTACGACATGCTCACGGCGATTCCGGGCGTCACGTGCGTGAAGCCGCAAGCCGCGCTCTACATGTTCCCGAAGCTCGATCCGAAGATGTATCCGATCCAGGACGACCAGCAGTTCATCACGGATCTGCTGCTCGAGGAGCGCGTGCTGCTCGTGCAAGGCACCGGCTTCAACTGGCCGACGCCGGATCACTTCCGCGTGGTTTTCCTGCCGAACGTCGACGATCTCGCGGATTCGATCAACCGCATCGCGCGCTTCCTCGACGGCTATCGCAAACGACATTCCGCTTAATCTCTCTTTTAAAGACTCGCGCTGCATGGAACCGATCAAAGTAGGACTCTTGGGCTTCGGCACGGTCGGCAGCGGCACCTTCACGGTGCTGCGCCGTAACCAGGAAGAAATCAAACGACGCGCGGGACGCGGCATCGAAATTTCGCGCGTTGCCGTGCGTACGACGGCGAAGGCCGAAGCGGCGAAGCAGGAAGGCATCGCGGTGACGGACGACTTCAACGCGGTCGTCGACGATCCTTCCATCGCCATCGTGTGCGAAATGATCGGCGGCACGGGCTTCGCGCGCGAACTGGTGCTGCGCGCGATCGCGAACGGCAAGCATGTCGTGACGGCCAACAAGGCGCTGCTCGCGGTGCACGGCACGGAAATTTTCGAGGCCGCGCGCGCGAAGGGCGTGATGGTCGCGTTCGAGGCCGCGGTGGCGGGCGGCATTCCGATCATCAAGGCGCTGCGCGAAGGGCTGACGGCGAACCGCATCGAGTACATCGCGGGCATCATCAACGGCACGACGAACTACATTCTTTCGGAAATGCGTGACCGCGGGCTCGACTTCGCGACCGCATTGAAGGCCGCGCAGGAACTGGGTTACGCCGAAGCCGATCCGACTTTCGACATCGAAGGCGTCGATGCCGCGCACAAGGTCACGATCATGAGCGCAATCGCGTTCGGCGTGCCGGTGCAGTTCGATCGCGCGTATGTGGAAGGCATCAGCAAGCTGGCCGCGATCGACATTCGCTACGCGGAAGATCTCGGCTATCGCATCAAGCTGCTCGGCATCGCGCGGCGCTCGGAGAAGGGCATCGAGCTGCGCACGCATCCGACGCTCGTTCCGGCCAAGCGCCTGCTCGCCAATGTGGAAGGCGCGATGAACGCGGTCGTCGTGCACGGCGACGCGGTCGGCACGACGCTCTACTACGGCAAGGGCGCGGGCGCGGAGCCGACGGCGTCCGCCGTGGTCGCCGATCTCGTCGACGTGACGCGCCTGCATACGGCCGATCCCGAGCATCGCGTGCCGCATCTGGCGTTCCAGCCGGACAGCCTGTCGAACACGCCAATCCTGCCGATCGACGAAGTGACGAGCGGCTACTACTTGCGCCTGCGCGTCGCGGACGTGACGGGCGTGCTCGCGAACATCACGCGCATTCTCGCGGACAAGGGCATCTCCATCGACGCGCTCCTGCAGAAGGAATCGGAAGAAGTCGACGGCGCGAACAAGGGCGAGACCGACATCATCCTCATCACGCACGAGACGCTCGAAAAGAACGTGAACGCGGCGATCGCGCAGATCGAGGCGCTGTCCACGGTCGTCTCGAAGGTGACGAAGCTGCGCATGGAAGCGCTCAACTAAAGGCAAGCACGATGAACTACATTTCGACGCGCGGCGCCGGCACCGACGAGCGCCACACGTTCTCCGATATTCTGCTGGGCGGCCTCGCCAAAGACGGCGGCCTGTATCTGCCGACGGAGTATCCGAAAGTCAGCGCCGACGAACTCGTGCGCTGGCGCACGCTGTCGTACGCGGATCTCGCATTCGAAGTGCTGTCGAAGTTCAGCGACGACATTCCTGCCGACGACCTGCGCTCGCTTACGCGCAAGACGTACACCGCGCAGGTGTACAGCAACGTGCGCCACGAAGAGAGCGCGGTTCAGATCACGCCTTTGAAGACGCTCGGCGAGGAAAACGGCACGACGCTGTCGCTGCTGGAACTCTCGAACGGCCCGACGCTCGCCTTCAAGGACATGGCGATGCAACTGCTCGGCAATCTGTTCGAGTACGCACTGGCCAAGCACGGCGATGAATTGAACATCCTCGGTGCGACCTCGGGCGACACCGGCAGCGCCGCCGAATACGCGATGCGCGGCAAGACTGGCGTGCGCGTGTTCATGCTCTCGCCGCACAAGAAGATGAGCGCGTTCCAGACCGCGCAGATGTTCTCGCTGCAGGATCCGAACATCTTCAATCTGGCGGTCGAAGGCAACTTCGATAATTGCCAGGACATCGTCAAGGCCGTGTCGAACGATCACGCGTACAAGGCGAAGCACAAGATCGGCACGGTCAATTCGATCAACTGGGCGCGCGTCGTCGCGCAGGTCGTGTACTACTTCAAAGGCTATTTCGCCGCGACGAAGAGCAACGACGAACGCGTGTCGTTCACGGTGCCCTCGGGCAATTTCGGCAATGTGTGCGCGGGGCACATCGCGCGCATGATGGGCCTGCCGATCGATCAACTCGTCGTCGCGACCAACGAAAACGACGTGCTCGACGAGTTCTTCAAGACCGGCGTGTATCGCGTGCGCGGCGCGGCGGAGACGTATCACACGACGAGCCCGAGCATGGATATCTCGAAGGCGTCGAACTTCGAGCGTTTCGTGTACGACCTGCTCGGACGCGATCCGGCGCGCGTGCTGCAACTGTTCCGCGACGTCGAAGAGAAGGGCGGCTTCGACCTCGCGGTGAGCGGCGATTTCGCGCGCGTGAAGGAATTCGGATTCGTGTCGGGCAAGAGTGGCCACGACGACCGCGTGAAGACGATCCGCGACGTATTCGAGCGCTATCACACGATGATCGACACGCACACCGCCGACGGCGTGAAGGTCGCGCGCGAAAATCTGAAGCCCGGCGTGCCGATGATCGTCCTCGAAACCGCGCAGCCGATCAAATTCGGCGAGACGATCCGCGAGGCGCTCAATCGCGAGCCCGAGCGGCCGGCTGCGTTCGTCGGACTTGAAAAACTGCCACAAAGGTTCGATATCGTTCCTGCCGATGCTGGCGTCGTGAAGGCGTTCATCGCCGAGCGCACGTAACAGGATCGTCATCGGGATGAACGGGGCGCGGCTGCACGGCCGCGCCCCGTTTTTCATGATGCGGCACGAAATCCGCCGCCGGAGCCAGCTTGGCAGAATCGCCGCTCGCGGGGAAAAGCCCGCCAAAAGCTGTTAAAATCTCAGGTTTTTCGTCGTACCCCATTCAAAAGGACGCGCCGTGCTGTCTACCGCCAATATCACCATGCAATTCGGGCCCAAGCCCCTCTTCGAGAACATCTCGGTCAAGTTCGGCGAAGGCAACCGCTATGGCTTGATCGGCGCCAACGGCTGCGGCAAGTCGACCTTCATGAAGATCCTGGGCGGCGATCTCGAGCCGTCCTCGGGCAACGTCATGCTGGAGCCGAACGTGCGTCTCGGCAAATTGCGCCAGGACCAGTTCGCGTACGAAGACATGCGCGTACTCGACGTCGTCATGATGGGCCACACCGAAATGTGGGCCGCGATGACCGAGCGCGACGCGATCTACGCCAACCCCGACGCCACCGACGACGACTACATGCGCGCCGCCGACCTCGAAGCCAAGTTCGCCGAATACGACGGCTACACGGCCGAAGCGCGCGCGGGCGAACTGCTGCTCGGCATCGGCATCAACATCAACGATCACAATGGCCCGATGAGCAACGTCGCGCCGGGCTGGAAGCTGCGCGTGCTGCTCGCGCAGGCGCTGTTCTCGAAGCCCGACGTGCTGCTGCTCGACGAGCCGACCAACAACCTCGACATCAACTCGATCCGTTGGCTGGAAGACGTGCTGAACCAGTACAACTCGACGATGATCATCATCTCCCACGATCGGCACTTTCTGAACCAGGTCTGCACGCACATGGCGGACATGGACTACGGCACGTTGAAGGTCTGGCCGGGCAATTACGACGACTACATGCTGGCGTCGACGCAGGCGCGCGAGCGTCAGCAGGCCGCGAACCAGAAGGCGAAGGAGCGCGTGGCCGACCTGCAGGACTTCGTGCGCCGCTTCTCGGCGAACAAGTCGAAGGCGCGTCAGGCGACCAGCCGTCTGAAGATGATCGACAAGATCAAGATCGAGGAATTCAAGCCGTCGTCGCGTCAGAATCCGTTCATCCGCTTCGAGTACGAGAAGAAGCTGCACAACATCGCGGTGGTCGCGGAGGAAATCACGAAGAAGTACGACCGCACGATCTTCCAGAACTTTTCGCTCTCGGTGCAGCCGGGCGAGCGTATCGCGATCATCGGCGAGAACGGCGCGGGCAAGACGACGCTGCTCAAGTCGCTCAAGGGCGCGCTCGAACTCGATCACGGCACGGTGAAGTGGGCGGAAAACGCCAACGTCGGCTATATGCCGCAGGACACGTACGAAGAGTTTCCGAAGGACGAGACGCTGACCGAGTGGATCGACCAGTATCGCAAGGAGGGCGACGACGAGCAGATGATGCGCGGCACGCTCGGCCGTCTGCTCTTCAACGCGGACGATATCAAGAAGAACGTGAAGGTGCTGTCGGGCGGCGAAAAGGGCCGCATGATCTGGGGCAAGCTGATGCTCGGCCGCCACAACGTTCTGCTGATGGACGAGCCGACCAACCACATGGACATGGAGTCGATCGAGTCGCTGCAGATCGCGCTGGAGAAGTTCGAAGGCACGCTGATCTTCGTGTCGCACGACCGCGAGTTCGTGAGCGGGCTGGCGAATCGCATCATCGAAGTGAAGACGGATGGCACGCTGCGCGACTTCGGCGGGAATTACGAAGATTTTCTGGCGAGCCAGGGGATTCAGTAATCACCGGCTTCGCGCTCGCGCTGAAACAAGCGGCCCGCCTCGAAAGAGCGGGCCGTTTTTACATGCCGGTCAAAGCCTGTCGTTGCGAAACCGCATCGCCGTTCCTTCGCGCGTAATGCGCTCCCAGATCGCGCGTTTTTCGTCGTCGTTCAGAAACACCCAGTTGGACACTTCGCCGGCCGTGCGGCCGCAGCCTTTGCAGACGTCGTCGAAGAGCGTGGAGCACACGCCGATGCAGGGGCTATCAGGCAGATCGTGAAGATTCGAAGACATTGGGCTAGCTCGTGACCGCATCGGCGCCGAACAAAAGAGGGCGGCAACGCGGCATTCAAAATCGTAAAAAAACTCAACGCGCGATACTGTAGCCTATCCGCGCGATCCAGTGATGCCGCTGGTTGTAATCGAGGATGTCCTCGCCGTACCCGTTGAAGTAGCTCACGAACAGATAGCCGCCCCACGCGCTGCCGATCAGCTTCGCGAGCGGATAGGTCAACTGCGATTCCACGCTGCCGTACCAGTGCTTCGAGCCTTTGCGTAATGTCGTCGCGAGTTGCCAGCCGTCCGGGCTGCCGTATTTCACGAGGAAATCGACGTAGCCGCGATAATCCGCGATGTCCTCGTTGCCCGCCTTCGACAGGTAGTAATAGAACTTCGGCGAGAGCGTCAGGTGATTGCCGTTCAGATCGCCGAAATCCCATGTCGGGCGCACGAACGCGATGTTGATCGAGCGCGATTCGTCGCCGCTCTTGCCGTTCGATTCATGCCCGATGCCCGCCGCGACGCCCATGCGCGTGAAGAGCGCGCTTTTCCAGCCGGTGTCCTCCACGTAATAGAACAGTTGCGGCTGAAAGCTGATGTCGCGAAACGGCACCGATTCGGCCGAGAGATTCCAAATGGCCGTCTGCGTGTAGCCGAAATAGAGGTTGTCAAGGAAGCCGCGCGAGCGGGGATCGTCAGGCAGATGCAGGCGATATTTGAAGCTGAACTGGAATTTCGCGAGATTGTCGCCGTTTTTGCCATCCGCGAAATAGATCGGCTCGAACGTCGAGAAGCGGCCCGAGAGCAACGTGTCCGTGCTGGACGCCGGTTGGACGGCGGTATTCGCCGCGGCCGTCGCGACGGCGAGTTGGCCGGGCGTCGTCGC
This sequence comes from Caballeronia sp. LZ028, assembly GCF_031451415.1. Taxonomy (NCBI): domain Bacteria; kingdom Pseudomonadati; phylum Pseudomonadota; class Betaproteobacteria; order Burkholderiales; family Burkholderiaceae; genus Caballeronia; species Caballeronia sp. LZ028. The sequence goes on from NZ_JARUXN010000001.1 coordinate 1,676,441, forward strand.
TTGCGACTCGGCCTTCTCCGCGGCGGCGACCTCGGTCTGCGTATCGCTGCGATTGAGCGTGACGAGCATCGGCGAAGCATCGAAGCCGACCGGATCGATCTTCACCGCGCCGCGCGCCGAATCGGGCCACGGCGCCGAAAAACGCACGCGGCGATACTGGCCGGGCGCAAGGCGCAGACGGTCCGGCACTGTCGGATCGCGCTCGAGCGTGAGCGGCGCCGGCGGCAAATCGCCATTGGTCAGATTCACGGTCAGTTGCTTCGGGACATCGACGGTCAGAGGTTTCGCGTCATCGTCGGTATAGAGGAGCGTCAGTTCGAGCGGTTGCGAGGCGGCGGCTTCGCGCGCGGGTTGCAGCACCGCGACGGTCGCGTGCGTAGCGCCGCTTGTGCAAAGGCCGGCAAGAAGAAGCGCGAACATGCGTGCGCGGCCGGCAGAGCGGCGGGAATTTTTCAGCGAAATCGATCGTGGGCCGTGGGCCATGTAGTTCGTGTCCTGTTGGGGCGGGGCGGGCATCAGGACAGTCTGACAGCGCGAGCCGCGCCGCGATCCCGACATTCCAGACGAAATGGCATCGAAACCGGTGCGTCAGGCCGAAAACACCGCCTGCCAGAGCATCGCGCCGTTCAGCGCGACGATCACGCCCGCGCACATCCACGCCAGCGCCAGCGGCACGCGCGCGACGCGCCAGCGGCCCATCAGCGCGGCATCGGAGGCGAAGCGCACGAGTGGAATCACGGCGAGCGGCAATTGCAGGCTCAAGACGACTTGCGTCGCGACGAGGAGCGCGTTCGAACCATGCTGGCCGAAACTTCCGACCGCGACGAGCGCCGGACCGATCGCGAGCCCGCGCGTCAGGAGCGCCCGCGCCCAGCGCGCCATCTTGAGGCGCAGGAAGCCTTCCATCACCGCCTGGCCGGCGAGCGTGCCCGTGACCGTCGCGTTCAGGCCGCACGCGAGCAGCGCGGCGGCGAACACGACGCCCGCCCAATGACTGCCGACGAGCGGCGCAATGAGACGGTGGGCGTCGGCGAGATCGTTCACACCGGTGTGGCCGTTCGCGTGGAAGACGGCGGCCGCGACGATCAGTAACGACGCGTTGACGATGAACGCAAGCCCGAGCGAGCCGAACGTATCGATGTTCACGCCACGAAGCGCGCGCCCGATGGTCGCGTCGTCGCGCGCGCTCGCGTGCTCCTTGACGAGCGCGGAGTGCAGATAAAGGTTGTGCGGCATCACGGTCGCGCCGAGCACGCCGGCGGCGAGCCAGAGCATGCCGGCATCGCGGACGAGTTCGCGCGACGGCGCGAGCCCGCGCAGCGCATCGCCCCAGACCGGATGCGCCAGCGCGAGTTCGATGACGAAGCACAAACTCACGAGAAAGATGAGCGTCGACACCGCCCGCTGCAGGGACCGCTTGCCGCGGTTTTGCAGCGCGAGCATCGCGAAGGTTCCGACCGCCGAAACCAGCACGCCGGCCGTGAGCGAGAGGCCGAAGAGCATTTGCAGCGCAACCGCGCTGCCGACGACTTCCGCGACGTCGCACGCGATGATCGCGATTTCGCACGCGATCCACAGGACGAGCGTCGTACGGCGGCTGTAGCGTTCGCGGCACAGTTGCGCGAGGTCGCGCCCGGTCACGACGCCCACGCGCGACGCGACCCATTGCAGCAGCATCCCCATCAGGCTCGCGAGCAGGACGACGAAAAGCAGCGAGTAACCGTAGCGCGCGCCGCTCGCGAGCGCCGTCGCCCAGTTGCCGGGATCCATGTAGCCGACAGCGACGAGCGCGCCGGCGCCGGCGAACGAATACCAGTGTCTGCGCGGGCGCGGCGCGCGCTCCCGATCTTCACGGGTCGCCACGGGCGACTGCGCGTCGGATTTCGCGGCTGACGGCCGGGCGAGCGCGGAGGGATTGGTATTCATGCGGGAGGCGGCCTCGAATAGCGTTGCAACGGTGCGCGTTGCCGGTTCAGAAGACGCCGCTTTTCGCGGCGCACGTCGAATTGGCTCGCAACAACTGTTCCGCTGGCTATTCGTCAGGCTTGCCCGTGTCGGCCGCGCTCGTGCGAGTCAACGAAACGACGAAGAAACGACTCGCAAAACGGCGGGCGCAAGGGGACGCAGGCGACCGACCACGAATAATGACATTGCATCGGGCTTACGCCTGCGTGTCACTTTGACGAGTGTGGGTTTATCACGTGCCGCGGCAGCGGATTAGGGGCTAAAATGCGCGCTCTTTCCGGCTGTCGGCGCGCGGCGCTAAGCCGGGCAGAGCCCCGCGCGGCAAGACCGTCGCCGCGTGACGCAAGGGCGTGTACATTTTGCGCGACAAGCGGCGGATTATTTTTTGTCGCGTCCGCGTTTAATGGTAGTTTTCGGGGTTTTAGGGGAGTCGCGGGTCGCTCGGCGATGCGAAAATGCGCCGGGTCCGGGCGGCACGACGTCGTGACAAGTCGGAACAAGGGAGAATCGAAATGAACGAGAAACTGGCGAGCCGCACGGCCAAGCTGGCGGGCGCCCTGGCATGCGCCGCGATGCTGACTCCGCTCGCGGCCTTCGCGAAAGACACGCAGTTGAACGTGTACAACTGGTCGGACTATATCGCGAAGGACACGATTCCCAACTTCACCAAGCAGACCGGCATCAAGGTGAAGTACGACAACTACGACAGCGACGACACCCTGCAGGCCAAGCTCCTGACCGGCCGTTCCGGCTATGACATCGTCGTGCCGACCAGCAATTACGCCGGCAAGCAGATCGCCGCGAACATCTTCGCGCCGCTCGACAAGTCGAAGCTGCCGAACCTCAAATATCTCGATCCCGACCTGATGAAGCTCGTCGAGGGCGCGGATCCGGGCAATAAATACACGGTGCCCTGGGCGTACGGCACGACGGGCCTCGGCTACAACGTCGACAAGGCGAAGCAGATCCTCGGCGCGAACGCCGAACTGAACAACTGGGACATCCTTTTCAAGCCCGAGAACATCTCGAAGCTGAAGGCGTGCGGCGTCTCGGTGCTCGACGCGCCGGACCAGATGTTCGCGGCTGCGCTGCATTACATCGGCAAGGATCCGATGAGCACGAACCCGGCCGATTATCGCGAAGCGCTCGCGATGATGAAGAAAATCCGTCCGTACATCACGCAGTTCAACTCGTCGGGCTACATCAACGACATGGTCGGCGGCGATATCTGCTTCACCTACGGCTGGTCGGGCGACGTCGTGATCGCGAAGCATCGCGCCGTCGATGCGAAGAAGCCGTTCAAGATCGAGTACTACATTCCGAAGGGCGGCGCGCCCGTGTGGTTCGACGTGATGGCGATTCCGAAGGACGCCAAGAACAAGGACGCGGCGCACGAGTGGATCAACTACATCGAGACGCCGCAGGTTCACGCCGCGATCACCAACGCCGTGTACTACCCGAGCGCAAATCTCGAAGCGCGCAAGTACGTGGACAAGGACGTCGCGAACGATCCGGCCGTGTATCCGCCGCAGGATGTCATCAAGACGCTGTTCCTGCTGAAGCCGCTGCCGCCGGAAATCCAGCGCCTGCAGACGCGGCTCTGGACGGAATTCAAGTCCGGCCGATGAATCCGATAAGCCGGTTATTCTTTTGAAACGACGAAGCCCCTGGACCTCCGGGGGCTTTGTTCGTGATCGCATCGCGTGGCGGGGCGAGTCACGAAAGACGCATGGAAGCAAGGAGTCGAACAGGCAATCATGAGTGAGCAGTCGAGCGCGTTGAAGGCAGCGCCTAATTCCGGCCGGCGCGAGCCGGGCAGTTTCCCATCCGTCTCGAGCACGGACGACAGCTTCGTGCAGATCGTCGATGTCGTGAAGAAGTTCGGCGAGACGACGGCCGTGCGGGGCGTCAACCTGTCGGTGAAGAAGGGCGAGCTGTTCGCGCTGCTGGGCAGCTCGGGCTGCGGCAAGTCGACTCTTTTGCGCATGCTCGCCGGACTCGAATCGGTGACCGAAGGGCAGATTCTGATCGACGGGGAAGACCTCGCCAAGATGCCGCCGTACAACCGGCCGGTCAACATGATGTTCCAGTCCTACGCGCTCTTTCCCCACATGAGCGTGGAATCGAACGTCGCGTTCGGGCTGAAGCAGGAAGGCGTAAAGGGCGGCGAGCTGAAGGACCGCGTCCACAACGCGCTCGAACTCGTGCAGATGGCGAAGTTCGCCAAGCGCAAGCCGCACCAGTTGTCGGGTGGTCAGCAGCAGCGCGTCGCGCTCGCGCGCAGCCTCGTCAAGCGACCTAAGCTGCTTCTGCTCGACGAGCCGATGTCCGCGCTCGACAAACAGATTCGCCAGCGCACGCAGATCGAGCTCGTCAATATTCTCGATACGGTGGGCGTCACCTGCATCATGGTGACGCACGATCAGGAAGAAGCGATGACGATGGCCAATCGCATCGCCGTGATGAGCGAAGGGCAGATCGTGCAGCTCGGCACGCCGCACGAAGTCTATGAGTATCCGAATAGCCGCTTCTCCGCGCAGTTCATCGGCTCGACCAATCTCTTCGACGGCAATGTCGTCGAGGACGAGCCGGATCACATCTTCGTCGAATCGCCGGACCTTCCGGTGCGGCTCTATGTGAGCCACGGCATCACCGGGCCGCTCGGCATGCCGGTGACGATATCCGTGCGTCCCGAACGCATCGCGCTCACGCGCAAGCCGCCCGAAGGCACCTACAACTGGGGCCGCGGCAAGGTGACGAACATCGCGTACATGGGCGGCTACACGCTCTATCACGTGACGCTCGATTCCGGCAAGGTCGTGGTCGCGAACCTGTCGAGCCTCGCGATCGGCGAGATCGATTCGCCCACGTTCGACGACGAAGTCTACGTGCGCTGGAGCGCGTCGGCGGGCGTGGTGCTGACCGCATGATGACGAACTGGCTCAAGCGCATCGGCGTTTCCGGACGCACGCTCGTCATCGGCGGTCCGTATCTGTGGCTCCTGCTGCTGTTCTTCGTGCCGTTCCTGCTCGTCGTGAAGATCAGCTTCGCCGACAGCCAGCTCGGCATTCCGCCGTACACGGATCTCGTGACGATGGAAGAGGGCGTGATGCATATCGCGCTCGACTTCGCGCACTACGCGTTCCTCGTCAAGGACAGCCTGTACTTCGCGACCTACATGAACTCGCTGCTGGTCGCGGCGGTATCGACGGTGCTGTGCCTCCTGATCGGCTATCCGATGGCGTATTACATCGCCCGTTCGAATCCGGCCACGCGCAACATCCTGATGATGGCCGTGATGCTGCCGTTCTGGACGTCGTTCCTCATTCGCGTGTACGCGTGGATCGGCATTCTGAAGAACAACGGCCTGCTCAATAACTTCCTGATTTCGATCGGCCTGCTGCATTCGCCGATCGAGCTGTATCACACGAACATCGCGGTATATATCGGCATGGTGTATTCGTATTTGCCGTTTCTCGTGATGCCGCTTTACGCGCATCTCGTGAAGATGGATCTGACTTTGCTCGAAGCGGCCTACGATCTCGGCGCGAAGCCGTGGAAGGCGTTCGTGCAGATCACGTTGCCGCTGTCGAAGAACGGCATCATCGCGGGCTGCCTGCTCGTGTTCATTCCGGCGGTGGGCGAGTACGTGATTCCCGAACTGCTCGGCGGCGCGGACACGCTGATGATCGGCCGCGTCATGTGGAACGAGTTCTTCAACAACGCCGACTGGCCGATGGCTTCCGCCGTCACTTGCGCGATGGTCCTCTTGCTGCTCGTGCCGATGGCGCTTTTCCAGCACTTCCAGGCGAAGCAACTGGAGGAAAAGCGATGATCAAGGTCAGCCGTCCGTTGCAAATCACCGCGCTCGGACTCGGGTTCGCGTTCCTCTATATACCGATCCTGAGTCTCATCGTCTATTCGTTCAACGATTCGCCGCTCGTCACCGTCTGGACCGAGCCGTCGCTCAAGTGGTATCGCGCGCTCGTCACCGACGACGAACTGATCAACGCGGCGTGGCTGTCGTTGCGCATCGCGTTTTTCACGGCGTGCGCGTCGGTCGTCATCGGCACGTGGGCGGGCTTCGTGCTCGCGCGCATGGGGCGCTTCAAGGGCTTCACGCTCTACGCGGGCATGATCAACGCGCCGCTCGTGATTCCCGAAGTCATTCAGGGCATTTCGCTGCTGCTGTTGTTCGTCGAAATGGCGAAGCTCATCGGATGGCCGGATCGCGGATTCTTCACGATCTGGATCGGACACGTCATGTTGTGCATCTCATATGTGGCGATCATCGTGGAATCGCGGGTGCGGGAGCTGAATCCTTCGCTGGAGGAGGCCGCGCTCGATCTCGGCGCGACGCCGCTGCGCGTGTTCTTCTCGATCACGCTGCCGCTGATCTCGCAGGCGCTCGTCGCCGGTTGGCTGCTGTCGTTCACGCTTTCGATCGACGATCTCGTGCTGTCGGCGTTCCTGTCCGGTCCCGGTTCGACGACATTGCCGCTCGTCGTGTTCTCGCGCGTGCGTCTTGGCCTGAATCCGGAGATGAACGCGCTCGCGACTTTGTTCATCGCGCTCGTGACGGTCGGCGTGATCGCGGCGAACGTCTTCATGCTGCGCAGCGAACGGAGAAAACTCGCAACGGTGATGTGACGCCAAGTGGCCGGACGCAAAAAGCGCGTCCGGCACGACGCTGTAAACGCCGAAGGGCCATCGCGATGTTCAGTCGCGATGGCCCTTCTTGCATCAAGACGCGCCGCTTACTTCGCTGCTGCGTCCTTCAGAACGACGCGCGTCGGACCGCCGATGCTATTCATGAGCAGGTCTCCGTTGGACATGTACTGGATGATGGCGTAAGCGCCGTTGCCCAGATTGCTCTGCCCGAACGACACGCGATGCACGGTCTTGCCGGTGTTCCAGTCCATGCCGGTGATTTCCCAACCCGTCTTCGGATAGTAGCCGTTCACGAACACCATGTTCGACGCCGAACTCGTGCTCGGCACCATGCTGATGGAAACGACGTCGTCACGCGTCCAGACCGAGCGCCATGCGTGCTTCTTCGGATCCCATTCGAGACGCTCGGCACCCGAGGCCGGCTTGTTGACCGGACCGAGCGACAGCACGTCGACGAGCTTGTCCGGATGGCCCTTCTCGGCAACGTTGTTGACGACGAACGCGCCGTAGCCGTTCACGACCACCGACTGTTCGCTCTGAACGAACTTCGGCGGATGCTTGAGTCCGGCCGTGATGCCGATCTGACCGGCGATGCGCGGCGACTTCGTACCCGGAATCTGCTTCCAGCCCGCGGGCATCTGGTCGCGCCAGAACGCGACGAGGTGCATGCGGTTCGCGCCGTCCGTGATGACCACGAGCTTGTCCTGGTCGTCGCCGAAGCCCATGAGCGTGGGCGTGGAGCCGGTGCCGTCGCCGAACTTGACTGCGGGCGGCTGATCGCCGTGCTCGTATTCGGCCTTCCATGCGCCGTCTGCTTCGTCTTCCGAGAGCTTCGTGCCGGTCCAAACGACCTTATGCATCACGCGATTCGACGCAATGTAGATGCCGCCTTTCTGATCGATCGCGAACGAGTTGCTCACGAATTCGCCCGGCGCAAAGCGGATCGTCTGCGGCTGGCCTTCGAGCGAACGGTCGAACACGCTGATCGACACGTTCGATGCCACGACGAACTTGCCGTCGTACGTGACACCCGTGCCGACGAGATGCGCCTTGCCGACGATCGGTTTCATGTCGACGGTCTTGATGACCTTGATGCCGGCGGCCGGATTCTTTTCGTCCACGAGACCGAACATGCTGATGTTGCCGTCCGAATCGTTGTAGTAGACATGATTATCCTTGTCCACCACCGAGTACACGCCGTTGACGACGCGCGTCCAGTCGAGGCCGTAGGTCTTGAACACTGCGTCTTCGGCCTGCTTGATGTTCGTGTAGCGCTCGCCGAGCACCTTGTCGTGCAGCGCGGCCGGAATGACCTTGTTGCCGGGCGCCGGGGCGCGTGCGACTTCCTTGAAGCCGCCGTTCGACACGTCGATATACGTCACGCCTTCGCTGGACACGCCCCACATGTAGTTCGGCGACGTCGACGCGAGCGTCATGATGTTCACCGGACCGGCGACGACGCGCGGCGCCTTGCTGATATCGACGTTGAAGAAGCCGGGCTTGACCGCATACGGAAACGCATCGCTCTGCGACGAATCGAAGTGCGTGATCGAATATTTCTCGGCGGCGAGGAACGGGTTGCGCGGCGGCTGCTTCGCTTCCAGCGCGTGCGCGGTGCCCGCAGCGAACAGCAGCGCGGTTATCGTGCTGACAGAGGTTTTTTTCATGCGTTGCTCCTTCTTCGGGTTGAATTCATATCGCGATGCGGGCAGGCATCAGAACGCCAGCGTCGCGCTTGCCATGAAACTGTTGGTGCTCTTGAGCCGGTTCGTGCTCGCGATGCTCGGCACCCAGCGCAAGCTCGCCGAAACGGGATGTTTGCCGCCCACCTTGGTGTCGTAAGTGACGATGGGACCGAGCGAGAAGTCATGTCCGACGAAGCCGTCGAGCCGATCGGCGACTGGGCCGGAGTCCTTGCCGAGCTGCTGAACGGTGCCCATCACGAGGCCTACGCCGACGCCATTGGCGAATTTCTTCAGGCCCATTAGATCGAGCGTGAAGAGCGGGGCGTTTTGATAATCGGTGGCTTGATTGCGCGTGTAGAACTGCAGTCCCGCGACGGCGTCGAATTCCAGGCCGTACTGCGGAACGAGCTTCGTGTACGCCACTTGAGGCACGAAGGTCCAGTTGTTCAGGCTCGTGTTGGCGAGCGCGTTCGGGTCGTAACGGCCGGTCGGCGCCCAGACGTTGAAGCTGAGCGCGATGTGATCGGTGCGCGAGAAGTGGTATCCCGCGACGATCGGCGTGAAGTAGAGGTCAAACAAGTTCGCGGCGCTGTCGCTGCGCGCGCCGTTCAGGCGTCCGACGGACGCGCCTGCTTTCACGTCGGTCCAGACGTAGGGCAGCGTGACGGCGGACGCGAAACTCCATCCGGCCATGCTGCCCCACGAGCGCATCAGGGTAGCGAGCGTGAAGTCGATCTTCGCGTCGACGCCGGCAGTCGCCGTGCCGGCGATCGGCACGGAGCGGTTCGCGCCGATCGAGCCGTCGAGATAGATGTTCTCGAAGTTCACGATGGTCATCGGCTCGGGCGGCACGATGCCCGCGCTCGGGCCGACGCTCATGCCCGCGACAGGCCGGCCGAGCGCGCTTTCGGTTGCATGAGCAACGGGAATGCAGACCGATGAGGCCGCCAGCATCAGCGCCAGAACTGATCGGCGCGCGGTAAGTCCGCGACGCGTGCCGAATTCAGATAAAACGCATTGCATTATTCCCGTTTCTGGGATTCGATTTATTTTGCTCATTGTTTGAAAAATTGGTGCGTCCAAAAGCGCCGTAATAAATGGATCCGTCTATCTATCCGCTTTGCGAAATATCGCGGTAGACATTAATTGAATTTAATCGCTATTCGTAGGCGTGCGTGTTCCCGCAACGATGGATCGTTGCTGCCTGTACTTGCCGGAGAGAGTTCTTGTTCGTGCCGAATCAGCTCCGCGAACTTTGAAACGGGCGCTAATGGCGATTGAAAAAGATTAAACAGTGCTCAGGTTTAGAAACAGATCTTCCGACTGCATTTGGTTGGCGACACTATCAGCGCGCACGTGCGCAGACAAGCTTTGCCGCCGGAATGACAAAGATATGCACAAAGATCAATTATTTTTTTCATTAATACGCTTTGAGAAAATCTCAGCGTGAAGTTTGCGCAAAACGAGTTCGGGGCGCACGATGCGCCCCGAGAAAAGACATGCAAACGCCTGCTTGCGAAAGCTTCAGTCGCCCGACGCTTCCCGCGCGAGCGCGAGATGCTTCGCGAAGGTCGTCGGGTCGGTATTGGTGCCGCACAGCAGCACGCCGACACGCTTGCCTTCCAGCCGCTCGCGCAACGGTCCGAGCAGGGCGGCGGTAGCGGCGGCGCATGCCGGCTCGACCGCCAGTTTGAGTTCACCGAACAACTGCAGCATGCCGTGACGCAGCTCGTTGTCCGACACGGTGACGATCTCGTCGATATGCCGCCGGCATAGCTCGTAGCTGTACTGCTCGGTATGCGGCGCCATCAGAGAATCGGCGATGCCGTGCATCGCGCCCATCTTGACCGTGTGATTCGCCTCGAAGCTGCGTTTCATCGCATCCGAGCCTTCCGGTTCCACGCCGAAGACATGCAGCGACGGATTTGCGAGGCGCATCGCCGTCGATACGCCCGCGGCCAGGCCGCCGCCGCCGATCGGCAGGATCACGGCGTCGAGATCGGGCGCCTGCGACGTCCACTCGTAGCCGAGCGTCGCCGTGCCGAGCACCGTGCGATAGCCGTTGAACGGATGGATGAACACGCGTCCTTCTTCCGCTTCGACGCGCCGCACGACATCGAACGCCTCGGCGACGTTCTCCGCGAACACGACTTCCGCGCCGTAGCGCCGGCACAGCGCCACGCGCGCCGGGCTCGCGCTCTTGATGATGACGACCTTCGCGCCCACTTCCATGCGCTGCGCCGCGTACGCGACCGCCACCGCGTGATTGCCCGCCGATACGCACGTGACGCCCGCCGAACGTTCGCTGTCGGTGAGCGCGAGGATATTCGAAAACGCGCCGCGCGCCTTGAACGTGCCGCTTGCCTGCAAGAGTTCGAACTTGAACGTGACCGGCGTGCCTTCGAGCGTCGGAAAGTCGTGGCGCTCGAAGGTCGGGGTGCGCGTCACCCACGGCGTGAGCGCCATATGCTGCTCGGCGATTTCGTCGAGCGTCGGAATCGGCGTGCCGTCGATCGTATTGTCGGAATGCTGCATGGCAGTGGACATGGCGTGTTGTCGATCTGGAGAGGTCAACGGGGCTGTGCTTCGACGGACATGCTGTGGATGAACTTGCCCAGGAACGCCTCGCACTGGACGAGCTGTTCGAGCGACACATACTCGTTCGCCTTGTGCGCCTGTTCGATGTTGCCCGGCCCGCAGACGATGCTCGGCACGCCCGCGTTCGCGAACAAGCCCGCTTCGGTGCCGTAGGCGACCTTGTGCTTGTCCTGATTTTGCGTGAGCGCGCGCACGAGTTGCGTGATCGCGGCCTGCTCGGTGGCGTCGAGGCCGGGCGCGGACGCGAGCTTCGTGAATTCGATCGCCGCGTTGCCGTGTTCCTTCAGCATCTTCGGCAGCAGCGTGTCATGCGCGTACGACTGGATGCGTTCGAAGATCTGATCGGGATCGATCGTCGGCAAATTGCGGAATTCGAACTCGAAGTTGCATTCGGCGGGGACGGTGTTGATCGCGTTGCCGCCTTTTATCGTGCTCGTCTGACCGGTGGTGAAGGGCACGTCGTAGAGTTCGTCGAACGGACCTTGCGCGCGAAACTCGTCGACGAGATCGCGGATGTGGCAGATGAGCCGCGCTGCGTACTCGATCGCGTTCAGGCCCTTCGGCGTCAGCGACGAATGCGCCGCGAAGCCGCGCACGCAGCAGTGATAGGTGTTGATGCCTTTGTGCGCGATGATCGGGCGCATCGATGTCGGTTCGCCGACGATGCAGCCATCGGGTTTGAGGCCGCGCTTTTTCAGGTCGGCGATCATCAGCGGCGCGCCGGCGCAGCCGACTTCTTCGTCGTAGGAAAGCGCGAAGTGGATGGGTTTCGCGAGCTTGGTCGCCTGCATCTTCGGCAGCATGGCGAGCGCGGCGCCGATGAAGCCTTTCATGTCACACGAGCCGCGGCCGTAGAGGAGGCCGTCGCGCACTTCGGGCTTGAACGGATCGCTCTGCCAGTCCTGACCGTCGACCGGAACGACATCGGTGTGACCCGACAGCACGATGCCGCCGTCGGTTTGGCCGTCGTGCGCCGGGACCGTGGCGAAGAGATTCGCCCACTGGCCGCGCGGATCGTTGGTGATGGTCGCTTCGATGCCCGCTTTTCGCAGTTCGTCGCGTACCGTTTCGATCAGGCCGAGATTCGGATTGCGGCTTACGGTATCGATGGATACGAGCCGTTCGATCCACGGCAGGGAAATGGGCGTTTCGGTTCTGGATTGAGCTTCGAGATTCGCCGTGTCAGCGATCTGTGACATATTTTTGCTCCTGCGGGTAGGGTTTGATCATAGCCCAAAAGAATGATGCTGGCCGCAGGGGGCTTTTTGGTTTTTGAGTTTTGGGGCTTTTGAGCTTTGGCGCTTTGGGGTTGTCGCCGGATCCCGTTTTCGTGGCGGTCTATTAGCACTGCCCCTGTGCGGGGCGGCAGTCACTTTCTTTGCTGCTGCAAAGAAAGCAACTGTATTGAGCGTCAAGGGTTGAGTTGGTAAGGA
>NZ_JARUXN010000001.1:1688892-1713313 GCF_031451415.1 Caballeronia sp. LZ028
CAAATTGCGTGTGACCGCGGGCCTGAAAAGCTGCTTTCTTTGCTTACTTTCTTTGCAGCAGCAAAGAAAGTGAGTGCCGCCCCGCACAGGGGCAACGCTGATAGACCGACACGAAACCGGGATCCGGCGACTACAGTAAGCAAAGTGAGCCCCACCCCGCACAGGAGGCAACGCTGACAGACCGAAAGCAAATCGGGATCCGGCGAAAACAAAAAAGTCACCGAACAGCAGCGGCCGGTTTCCGAACCGGCCCTCCCAACGCCCGCAACGTCTCCTTGACAGTAGAGATCCGCACCGAGAGATCGGGACTCCGCGACTCGATGCGCAACTTGTCCTGACCCGCGAGCTTGATGTGCTTATGCTTCTGCACCATCTCGATGATCTTCATGCCATCGACGGGCGGATTCGGAACGAACTGCAGCGAGATCGACTGCTCGCCCGCGTCGATCTTCGAGATGCCGAGCGGTTTCGCAGCAAGACGCAGCCGATGCGTCTCCACGAGCGCATGCGCCTGCGGCGGCAGCTTCCCAAATCGATCGACGAGCTCTTCGAGAATGCCATCGATCGCATCGCTCGATTCGCAGTTCGCGAGCCGCTTGTACAACGACAAACGCTCCTGCACATCGGCGCAGTAATCGGCGGGCAGAATCGCGGGCGCGTGCAGATTGATCTCGGTCGTTGCCGCAAGCGGGGCGTTCAGATCCGGCTCGCGGCCTTCGCGCAGCGCGCGCACGGCGTCGTTCAGCATGTCGGTGTAAAGCTGGAAGCCGATCTCGTGAATCTCGCCCGATTGCTTGTCGCCGAGCACCTCGCCCGTACCGCGAATCTCCAGGTCGTGCATCGCGAGATAAAAACCCGAGCCGAGTTCCTCCATCTGCTGAATGGCTTCGAGCCGCCGCTGCGCCTGCTTCGTCAGCGATTGCGGATCGTGCACCAGCAAATACGCATACGCCTGGTGATGCGAACGCCCGACACGTCCGCGCAACTGATGCAACTGCGCAAGACCGAACTTGTCCGCACGATGCATGAGGATCGTGTTCGCGCTCGGCACGTCGATGCCGGTCTCGATGATCGTCGTGCACAACAGCACGTTCGCGCGCTGGCCGACGAAATCGCGCATCACGCGTTCGAGCTCGCGCTCGTGCATCTGTCCGTGCGCAACCGCGATGCGCGCCTCGGGCACCAGCGCTTCGAGCATCGCGCGCCGATTCTCGATCGTCTCGACTTCGTTGTGCAGGAAGTAAACCTGGCCGCCGCGCTTCAGTTCGCGCAGCATCGCCTCGCGGATCACGCCGTCTTCCTCGCGCCGCACGAAGGTCTTGATCGCGAGCCGCTTCTGCGGCGCGGTCGCGATCACGGAAAAATCACGCAGGCCTTCGAGTGCCATGCCGAGCGTGCGCGGAATCGGCGTCGCGGTGAGCGTGAGCACGTCGACCTCGGCGCGCAATGCCTTGAGCGCCTCCTTCTGCCGCACGCCGAAGCGATGCTCCTCGTCGATGATCACGAGCCCGAGCCGCTTGAACTTCACATCGCTCGACAAGAGCTTGTGTGTGCCGATGACGATATCGACCGAGCCTTCGTTGATCTGCTGCACGGCCGTCGAAACTTCCTTGCCGGTCTTGAAGCGCGACAGTTCCGCGATGCGCACCGGCCAGTCGGCGAAACGGTCGGTGAAGGTCTGCGTGTGCTGTTCCGCAAGCAGCGTCGTCGGCGAAAGAATCGCGACCTGCTTGCCCGCCATCACCGCGATGAACGCGGCGCGCAGCGCGACTTCCGTTTTGCCGAAGCCGACGTCGCCGCACACGAGACGGTCCATCGGTTTGCCGCTCGTCATGTCGCCGATGACGGCTGCGATCGCCGCCGCCTGGTCGGGCGTTTCCTCGAAGCCGAAGCTCTCCGCGAACTTGGTGTAGTCGCGCGGCTCGAGCTTGAACGCATAACCTTCGCGCGCCGCGCGGCGCGCGTAAAGGTTGAGCAGCTCGGCGGCCGTATCGCGAATCTGCTGCGCGGCCTTGCGTTTGGCTTTTTCCCACTGGCCGGAGCCGAGCGTATGCAGCGGCGCGCTTTCCGGGTCCGCGCCGCTGTAGCGCGAGATCACATGCAATTGCGCGACCGGCACATACAGCTTCGCCTCGTTCTGATACTCGAGATGCAGGAATTCGGTTTCACCTTCGCCGAGGTCCATCGACACGAGGCCCATGTATCGGCCGATGCCATGCTGCGCATGCACGACGGGATCGCCGACCTTCAGCTCGGCGAGATCGCGCACCATCGAATCGACGTTGCTCGCCTGCTCCTGACGACGCCGTCCGGCGCGGCGCGCGAGCGGTCCGTAAAGCTCCGTCTCGGTGACGATCGACAGCTTCTCCAACGGCAGCGCGAAACCGTTGGCGAGCGGCGCGATGCCGAGCGTGAACTTGCCGTCGGCGGTCAGCCATTCGTGGAACGTGTCGCGCAATTCGCCGCGCAGGCCGTTGTCGGCGAGCAATTGCTGGATCGTCTCGCGACGTCCCGCCGATTCCGCGACGAGCATCACGCGATTGTCCGTCTGCTCCAGATAGTGACGCAGCGCGAGCAAAGGCTCGTCGGCGTGACGGTCGATCGCGAGGCCCGGCAGCGGCACGGCCCAGCCGCCTTCGGGCGTCGCGGGAAACTTCAACTGCGCGAAGGGCTTCGCGAACGTAAAGAAATCGTCGTCTGTCAGAAAGAGCCGGCGCGGTTCGAGCAAGGGCCGCTCGCGATCGTGCGAAAGGAAGTCGTAGCGCTGCTTCGTGTCGTGCGTGAAGCGCTTGATCGCGGCGTCCATATCGCCGACAAACGCGAGCTGCGAGCCTTGCGGCAAGTAATGAAAGAGCGTCGCGGTTTCATCGAAGAAGAGCGGCAGATAGTATTCGATGCCCGCCGAGGGCACGCCATTGCCCATGTCCTTGTAAATCTGCGAGCGGCTCGGATCGCCCTCGAAGACCTCTCGCCAGCGGCTGCGAAAGGCGGTGCGCGCGGCTTCGTCGAACGGGAACTCGCGGCCCGGCAGCAGGCGCACGTCGTGCACCGGATAAAGGCTGCGCTGCGTGTCCGGATCGAACGCGCGGATGGAGTCCACCTGGTCGTCGAACAGATCGATGCGATACGGCAGCGCCGAGCCCATCGGATAGAGATCGATGAGCGAGCCGCGCACGCAATACTCGCCCGGCCGCACGACCTGGCTCACGTGCTCGTAACCCGCGAGCGTCAATTGCGCCTTGAGCTTCGCTTCGTCGAGCCGCTCGCCCTGCGTGAACGAGAACGTGTAAGCCGCGAGAAACGACGCGGGCGGCATGCGATAGAGCGCGGTCGTCGCCGGGACGATGAGGATGTCGCAGCGGCCTTCGCCGAGATCGTGCAGCGTCGCGAGACGTTCCGAGACGAGATCCTGGTGCGGCGAAAACGTGTCGTACGGCAGCGTCTCCCAGTCGGGCAGAAGGCGCACGCGCGCATCGGGCGCGAAGTAGGGGATTTCGGCGGCGAGACGCTGCGCATCGACTGCACTCGCGGTGACGACCGTCAGGAGCGGCACGCTCTCGCGATACGCGGCGTAGTAGCGCGCGATGGCGAGCGCATCGGACGAGCCGGAAGCGCCATCGAAGACGAAGCGCTGACCCGGTTTCACGAGCGCGATGGGAGAACTGGACTGCGCGTTGACGGCTTTGGAAGGCATAAGGTGTGCATGGAGCCGTCCGGCAAACGCGGGTTCGGAGAGTCGAACCGGCGTGCGCGGGACGTGGTCGCGAAAGACCTATTATAAAATCCGGGCTTCAACTTTGACTTGTTCACCTCATCTGCTCGACTATTCGCCCGTGACTTCGCGCCTGTTCTCACTGATTCCCTGCGCCGGCACCGGCAGCCGCTCCGGCGCGCCGATGCCGAAGCAATACCAGACGATCGCGGGCCGCCCAATGCTCGCGTACACGCTCGCGGCGTTCGACGCGTGCTCCGAATTCTCGCAGACGCTCGTCGTGCTCGCACCGGACGACAACCACTTTGACGCGCGCCGCTTCGCCGGAATGCGCTTCGCGGTCGAGCGCTGCGGCGGCGCCTCGCGGCAAGCGTCGGTGTACAACGGGCTCGTCGCGCTCGCGAAATTCGGCGCGCGCGAAGACGACTGGGTCCTCGTGCACGACGCCGCGCGCCCCGGCATCACGCCGGAGCTGATTCGCAAGCTTGTCGCGGAACTGCGCGACGATGCGGTCGGCGGCATTCTCGCGCTGCCGGTCGCGGACACGCTGAAACGCGTCGCACCGAACATGCCCGATGTCCCCACGGACGACGTGCGCGTCGCGCGCACCGAATCGCGCGACGGGCTCTGGCAGGCGCAGACGCCGCAAATGTTCCGGCTCGGCATGCTGCGCGAAGCGATCGAGCGTGCGCGTCACGACGGCCACGACCTGACGGACGAAGCGAGCGCGATCGAATGGCTCGGTCATTCGCCGAAACTGGTTCAGGGCAGTCTGCGCAACTTCAAGGTGACGTATCCGGAGGATTTCGCGCTCGCGGGCGCGATGCTTTCGGCCGGCGCCTGACTCACACTCAACAAAGGTTTGGATCGATGGATTTCAGAATCGGACAAGGGTACGACGTCCACCAGCTCGTCGAAGGCCGCCCGCTCATCATCGGCGGCGTGACGATTCCCTACGAGCGCGGTCTGCTCGGCCACTCGGACGCCGACGTGCTGCTGCACGCGATCACCGATGCGCTGTTCGGCGCGGCGTCGCTCGGCGACATCGGCAGGCATTTCCCGGACACGGCGACCGAATTCGCCGGCGCGGACAGCCGCGTGCTGCTGCGCGAGGCGTTCCGGCGCGTGTCGGAGGCGGGTTTCGCGATCGCGAACGTCGACAGCACGATCATCGCGCAGGCGCCGAAACTCAGCTCCCATATCGATGCCATGCGCGAAAACATCGCCGCTGATCTCGATCTTTCAATGGATCGCGTGAACGTCAAGGCCAAGACGAACGAGAAGCTCGGCTATCTCGGGCGCAAGGAAGGCATCGAAGCGCAGGCCGCGGTGCTTTTGCGCCGGACGTCAATCGACGGCTAAAGCGCGGCGGGAAGCGCTATTTCCCTTCGGCTTCGATCGTCAGCGCGACGGCGTTGATCACCGCGGCGATGCGGCCGACGTCGCGCAGTTGCGTCGTCGACATGCCTTCGGCCACGAGATTCTCGTAGTGCGATTTCACGCAGAAATGGCACTTGCCGACGATCGACGCCGCGAGCGCGTACATCTCGAAGCGCCGCTTGTCGACGCCGCCGTGCGACGCATACGCGTTCATGCGCAAGTTCGCGGGCTGCGTCTTGAGATCGGCGTTGTCGGCCATTTCCAGGTACGGATACCAGACGTTGTTCATGCCCATCAGCGCGGCCGCGGTGAGCACGGCGTTCGTCTCTTCGGGCGACAGCGCGCCCGAGTTGCGAATGATGGCGACGAGCTTCGTCGCTTTCGCGGCAAACGCGGCGGCGAGCGCGACGCCAGCCGCATCGCTGCCTTCGAGCGATGAACGCGCGATCGTGCCGTCGACGTTAAGGCGAATGTCCTTCGCGTAGTCGGGCACCAGTTCCTTGATCGCAGACAGAAATTCCATTGTTTGCTCCTGTTCGATGGCATTAAAAAGCCCGCCGATCGGCCGAATACACTCGGCTCGATGGCGGGCTTCGCGGCATCCGGAAACGCTTACAGCGTCGCGCCGCCGACGGCACGGTTGCACGGGCAGAGTTCGTCCGTTTGCAAGCCGTCGAGAATGCGCAAGATTTCTTCCGGGCTGCGGCCGACGTTCAGGTTATTGACCGAGACGTGCTGAATGACGTTGTCCGGATCGACGATGAACGTCGCGCGCAACGCCACGCCTGCTTCCTTGTCGCGCACGCCGAGTTGATCGATCAGTTCGCCTTTCACGTCGCCGAACGAGTAATGGTTCAGCTTGTTCAGGTCTTTGTGCTCGCGGCGCCATGCCAGCTTGACGAACTCGTTGTCTACGCTGCCGCCGAGCAGAACCGCGTCGCGGTCCTCGAAATCGGCCGCCAGCTTCGCGAATTCGACGATCTCCGTCGGGCAGACAAACGTGAAATCTTTCGGATAGAAATAGATGATCTTCCACTTGCCGGGGAAAGACTGCTCGGTGATTTCCTCGAACGCCGACTGGCCGTTCTCTTCGTGATGGTTGAAACCCGGCTTCGCAGCGGTGACAGTGAATGCTTCGACTTTATCGCCAACGGTCTTCATGCGGAAAACTCCTGTGAAATCGTTGAAAGGACAAACTCCAGCCAAACTACCGTATCGCCGTAACGCTCGCGTGACACGTTCATGCCAGGCCGCGCCGAGCGTTGAACCGCTTCATCTTAACCAGAATTAAAAGAGTGCTTCGCCCGTTTCCAGCTTCCGAAACGGGCGCGCTCTAGCCTTCGAAGCGCACGCCGCCTTTCATCGGCGGGAAGTCGATGGTGACTTCGAAGCCGGGCAGAGGCGTGCGGTTGCGCAGACGCAGCGTGCCGCGCTGTCGCGTGACGAGGCGCTGCACGATCGCCATGCCGAGACCGGTGCCGTTCGCCTGCGTGCGCGCCGTATCGACGCGATAGAACGGACGCGTAATGAGCGCGACCTGATCGTCGGGGATGCCGCGGCCCTCGTCCATCACGGAGAGCTCGACCCTGCCGTGCGCGACGCGCGTCTGCAGCGTAATGCGGGCGATGTCGTCGTGTTCGCTGCGGCCGTACTTGCGCGCGTTTTCCAGCAGGTTGCCGACCACGCGCCGCGCATCCGTCGGATCGCCTTCGATCACCGCGCCCTGGGCGAGATCCGTCCGCATGACGACGCCGTCGTCGGCCTGGAAGCGGGCGGCGAGTTCGCTCGCGATCATCGACAGGTCGACGGCCTCGGGCATGCGCTGCATCGGCCGCGCATAGTCGAGAAAGCGCCCGATGATCATGTCCATCTGCTCGATGTCGTCGATCATCGCGAGCTTGGTCGCTTCGTCCGACGGGCTCATCTCCGTCTCCAGCCGCAGGCGCGCAAGCGGCGTGCGCAGATCGTGCGAGATGCCCGCGAGCATCAGCGCACGGTCGGCCTCGAGCTGCTCGAGATCCTGCACCATCTGGTTGAAGCTTCGATTGGTTTCCGCAGCAACGCCCATGCCGCGTTCGGGCAAGGGTTCGGGCGATTGCCCCGAACCGACCTTGCGCGCGGCGAGCGCGAGACGCGCGAATGGCCGATTCACGAGACTTGTGATGAACGCCGCGCCGAACAGCGACAGCGCGAGCGCGAACACGCCCCAGCCGGCCCATTGCAGGCCGGTGACGGTGTCGAGCTGATCGCGATCGAGGGCGACCCAATAATCGTCGTCGTCGATCTTAAAGCTGATCCATACGCCCGGAATGTCGTTCACCGACTGCGCGATGATCGTCTCGTTGCCGAGCCGCCCGCGCACGTCGCGTTCGATCAGCCGGTTGAGCGATTCATCGGGCTGGAGTTTGTATTTGTCGGTGGTCTCGCGCGGATACACGCGCACGCCTTCGTTGCTCTCCAGATCCTGAAGCAGCGCGCGGCGCAGATCGGGGTCGGAATAGAGCAGGGCGGTGCGCGTGAGCTTGACCACGGCGACGAGCTGAAGCGCCACGCGCTGCGCACGCGGCTCGCGCTCGATGACGCGAAAGCTCTGGAACCACGCCGTGAGACTGACTGCGATGAGCAGCGCGATCAGCGCGAAGGTTCGCCAGAACAGGCCGCCGAACGCGAGCGCCAGTAGCCGCCTGTCGATTCGCATGAGTCTGTCGGGTTCGGCTCGGTGAAGGGGAGAGAGCGTGACGAAACTCGCTTAGGATCGATCAGGCTGCGCCGTCGGGAATGAACACGTAGCCGAGGCCCCACACGGTCTGGATGAAACGCGGACTGCTGGGATCGGGCTCGATCAGCTTGCGCAGACGCGATATCTGCACGTCGAGGCTGCGGTCGAACACTTCGTACTCACGGCCGCGTGCGAGCTCCATCAGCTTTTCGCGCGAAAGCGGCTGGCGCGGATGGCGCGCGAACACTTTGAGTACCGAAAATTCGCCGGTGGTCAGCGGGATTTCCTGGCCGTTCTTCGTGAGCGTGCGCGTCGCGAGATTCAGTGCAAATTCGCCGAACTCGAACACTTCGGTGGTTTCGGACGGCGCGCCCGGCAATTCGGACGGCGTCTGACGCCGCAGCACCGCATGAATGCGCGCGACGAGTTCGCGCGGATTGAAAGGCTTCGGCAGATAGTCGTCCGCGCCCATTTCGAGGCCGACGATGCGATCGACATCTTCGCCCTTCGCGGTGAGCATGATGATCGGCGTGCGATCGTTGCTGCCGCGCAGACGCCGGCAGATGGAAAGACCGTCTTCGCCGGGAAGCATCAGATCGAGGACGAGCAGATCGAAACGCTCGCGCACCCACAACTTGTTCATCGACGGGGCGTTTTCCGCAACGTACACGTTGAAGCCCTGTTCACCGAGGTATCGGCGCAACAGATCGCGCAGGCGCGGATCGTCGTCGACGACGAGAATTTTTGAAGGGTTCTTGGTTTCCATGGCGGCATCTTAGCGCGTTTGTTCAAACGCCGAGTTTGTAACAAAAGCGAGTGTAACAGTTCGTTACAAAATTTACGGGGCCTGTGGCACGGCCTAGGGGTTTGCTGCGTACACTGCTTTACCTAAGCCCGCCATTCGGTAGATACTCCATTAGACCAGTGCGTCGCGCGGCACGACCAAGCCGCTTCGAGACGTGCGCGAAAAGACTGAGGCTGTCCGGTTGTCGAGCAACGAAGGGAACAACATGAAGGGAGCGCGGCAGCGCGGACCCGTGCGCAACGAGCGCATTCTCAGAAAGACACTTCTTGCCAGTGCGCTCTACGCAGTACTGAGCACGCCTCACGCCTATGCACAACCGGCAGGCTTCGATCGCGGCATCGCGAGTTCCCCGAATCGTTTCGATGGCAGAATGATTCGCGCGCAGCAGCGCGTGGGCAAAGGTTCGGGGTCGTCGAGCCACGATCCGAAGACCGCGGCCATGCAACCCATTCAGCAAGTGGATCAGGCGCCGCCCGCGCGCCCGCCGCGCCACACCGTGATGACCGCCGACGAGCGCCGTCTCTTGCGGCAGCATATCGAAGAAGCGGTGCGCGATCTCTACAAGCGGTAAGCGGCGCGTGCCCGCGATGGACCGACGTGAATTTCTCTCGATTGGCGGTGCGTTCGCGGGAGCTCTCGGCAGCATCGGCGATGCGTGCGCCATCGCACATTCCGACACTTCCTCTGCTTCGATTCGCTCCCTCGTGATCGTCGACCTCGACGGCGGCAACGACGCGCTCAACACAGTCATTCCGATCGCCGATGCGCGCTATCGCGTGTTGCGGCCGAAACTCGCGATATCGAAAGACCGCGCATTGATGCTCGATGAACGCACCGCCTTGCATCCGTCGCTGTCGCCGTTGATGAGCGCGTGGCGCGCCAACGAAATGGCGATCGTGCAGGGCGTCGGCTATGACGCGCCCAATCGCTCGCATTTCCGCTCGAGACAGATCTGGGACACGGCATCGCATGCCGATGAATATCGCGCCGGCGGCTGGCTCGATCGCGTGAACCTGAAGGTGACGCACATCACCTTGCACGGCTTCGACACGCACGAGCGTCAGTCGCACCGGCATGCGGCGCTGCTGGCCACGCTGGCAGAGCGGCTCGCGTCGCTGCGGACGTCGCTGATCGCGTCCGGCGCATGGAGCCGCACGCTCGTGATGACGCGCTCGGAGTTCGGACGGGCCGCGCGCGAGAACGCCGCGGGCGGCACCGACCACGGCGCGGCCGCGGCGCATTTCATGATGGGCGGAGGCGTGCGCGGCGGACTCTTCGGCATGCCACCTCGACTCGATCGACTCGATGCGGACGGCGGCTTGTCCGTCGGCGTCGACTTCAGAACGCTCTATGCCACGGTGCTCGACGCATGCGGGCAGATCGATTCGTCATCGATTCTCGGCGCGCGCTTCGCGCCATTGCCGATCCTTCGCGTCTAACGCGTCTTCCATGTGATCCACAGCTTGCGGATCGGCGTGAGTGCGATGCGTTGATGCAGCACCCGAAAGTTCTCCCGTTCGATCTCGTCGAAAAGCGCGAAGGACAGCGCTGCCTGCGCGCGCAGCACGCGTTGCGTCGCGCGCTCCGAAGCGGGAATCGCGGCCAGCGCGTCGTCTAGCGCGTGGCGGGCGCGGCTGGTCTGAAAGCGCATGAGGTCCGTGAACGTATCGCCGTACTTGCGATTGATGATGTCCGCGGCCGTCACGTTGAATCGCTGCAACTCGTCGATGGGAATATAGATGCGGCCATTGCGCGCATCGCCGCCGATGTCCTGAACGCGCTCGGCCAGCAGCAACGCGGATCCGAGCGGCGCGGCCCACGACGCGGCCTGCTGCGGATCGCGCGCGCTCGCGCGTGCAACGGCCGTCGCGAATGCGCCGCCCGTCTGATCGAGGTAACGCCGCAAGCCGGGCCAGTCGAGGTAGCGCGCCTGATCGAGATCCATGCCGAAGCCGTCGACGATCGCGGCAAGCGATGCGCGTCCGGCATCGTCGAGAACCGGATGCGCGGCATCGCCCGCGTGCGCCTGCAACGCTTTCGTGACCGGATGCGTGGGCTCGCCGCCATCGAGCCGCCCGAGTTCGCTTCGCCACCATGCGTGCTTGGTGCGGCCGATGGTCGGATCGCTCGTCTCCTTCACGGTCTCTTCGAGCTCGCGATAAAGCGCATAGAGCGCGGTCAGAAGCGGCTGGCTCGCAGCCGGCGCGCGGCGCAGCGCGTAGTACGTGCCGGAACCTTCAGGCGCGGCTTTTTGCTGGCAGTAATCGTCGAAATTCACGAACGGAGCTTGTGGGAGTTCGAGGGGAGGCGGGGTCGGTTCTGGTCGTGCGGTTGGCCGCGCGGCGTTCATTTTATCCGGCGAGGCGCGGCTTCGCTGCGCAGCGGCGGCAGCATCAGCCGGCCGCAAAAACAAAAAACCCCTTTGCCGATGAAAGGGGTTTTCGTGTGGTGCGAGGAGCGGGACTCGAACCCGCACACCCTTGCGGGCGTCAGGACCTAAACCTGGTGCGTCTACCAATTTCGCCATCCTCGCAGCACGGCAGGCGCTCTGGGCACTTGCGGATGATGACCCGCGCCCGGCGATGCCGCCGTGTCCGGCACCGGTCCACTGTGCCAAGCCCGAGATTCTAACGCATTCATCTGGCGATGTCTGCGAAAATGCGTCGACGGTCCTGAGCTTAAGCGAGGCGCGAGAATCGTCGGCATGGCCGTCGATTCCGGCCATACGCGCCCGAAGATTGCGGCTCGCAGATCGGCTGCCTACAATCTCGTCACACTTCCGCTTCGGCATCGACATTCCCGCTCATGAACCGCAACGCGCGCAATCGCTTCGTCGCATGGCTCGGCATCGCCGCCATGTGGCTTGCCATCGTCGCGCCGGTCATCAGTCAGACGCTCGCCGCGCGCCAGGCCGCCAATCCGCAAGCGGTGCTTTGCACGGTCGATGCGCCTGCAACGGACTCGCACGCCGGCCATCACGACGCCACGAGTCATGTCGACGCCTGCTCCTACTGCGGACTGCTCGCGCAGAATCTGCCGATCGTCACGGGCGTCGTGCATGACGTCGCGCTGATCGAACGCGTCACGCGCGTGCCTGCCTTCGCGAACGTCGAAGACGTCACCTCGAAATCCTTCAACGCCGCGAGCCCGCGCGCGCCGCCCGTCCTTTCCTGAAGCCTTCCTTCGTCTGACCGCATCGATGTTCGTCGCGCACATGAGCGCGATGAACGTACGACCGCTCGTCGGGAATATCGTCACGGCACTGACGGTACCTCCGATGCGCGCTCATCGCAAAAATACTCAACGAGATTCGCCATGCTTGCACCCGACCTGAACGCGGCGCCAGCGACGCCGAGCGCGGAAGTCATCGCGCATCGCCGCACGCTGTGGCGCTGGCATTTCTATGCGGCACTCTTCGTGATGCCGCTCCTCATCGTGCTCGCGATCACCGGCACGATCTACTGTTTTCAGCCGCAGATCGAGCCGCTGCTGTATCGCGACCGGATGATCGTCGCGGACACGCACGCCCCGCAACTGTCCCGCGATATCCTGCTCGCCAAGGCTGCCGCGAGCGAACCGCGCGGCGCCGTACCGACGCTCGCGCAAATCGAAACCGATCGCACGCGCAGCGCCGAATTCGTCTTTCGCCTGCCATCGGGCGAAAGCGAAAGCGTCTACGTGAACCCGTACGACGGCACCGTGCTCGGCACGCTTTCCGTCGAACATCGATTGATGAAACAGGTGCGCAACCTGCATCGCGGCCTGATGCTCGGCAAGACCGGCGAGCTGCTGATGGAACTCGCCGGATGCTGGACGCTCGTGATGATCGGCACGGGTATCGCGCTGTGGTGGCCCAGCCGGTCGAACGCGAGACAGGGCGGCGTGTGGCTGCCCCGGCTATCGCTGCAAGGGCGCGCGTGGTGGCGCGATCTGCATGCGGTCGGCGGCGTGTGGCTCGCGGTCGGCGCGCTCTTTTTCGTTCTCTCGGGATTGCCGTGGTCGGGATCGTGGGGCAAGCAATTCAAGGCGCTTGCGACGACCGCATCGCTCGGATATCCGAAGGGCGCGTGGGGCGAGGCGCATGTGCATTCGACGGCCCCAGCGACCTCGAACAACGAACACGCGATGCACGGCATGCAGATGAAGATGGACGATCTGCCGCTGCATCAGACGCCGTGGGCCGTCGGCGCGACAACGGTGCCGGAAGGCGCGAATGCGTCGGCTTCGGCTGCGCGCGTGTCGATCGACGACGTGGTCGCGCTCGCCGCGAAAAACGGTGTCGCGGATGACTACGGCATCGCGCTTCCGTCCAAGCCGACGGGCGTCTACACGGTCTCGTATTTCCCCGCCGATCCGCGCGCCGAACGCACGCTGCACATCGATCAATACAGCGGCCGCGTGCTGTCCGACATCGATTACGCAAGCTACGGCGGCGTGGCGAAAGTGATCTCGTACGGCACGTCGCTGCATATGGGGCGCTACTTCGGGCTTCTGAACCAGATCGTCTGCTCGGCGATATCGCTCGGGCTCGCGGCGTTGTCCGTGACGGGCTTCATCATGTGGATGAAACGCCGGCCCGCGCGCGAACTCGGCGCGCCGGCGCGGCCCACGAAGCGCCCGCCGATGCGCGCCTGGCGCGGCAGCCTGACGTTGCTCGGCGTGATTTTCCCTTTGATGGGCGCGACCATGCTCGCCGTCTGGTGCTTCGACCGGCTTGCGTTCGGGGCCAAGCGCGCGGCTGCCTGACGAACCCGCGCGCCTCGTTCGGACTTATTTGGAACCGAATCTGAGGCGCGTGAGCTGCTCGGCTTCGTTGGCGAGCAGCCGCGCCGCATCGCGGATCGCCGTTTCGAGCGTGATCGGGCCGGGCGCCGGCGAGAAGCAGCCGCTGAAAAATTCGGAGAGCCGCGGCAGCGCGGCCGAATCGACGGCGCCCGACAACAACGACGCCGGCACGCCGTGATCGCGCGCGTGCTTGCAGGCGATGAAGGGCGCCTTGCCATGCAGCGTCTGCACGTCTGAACGGCCTTCGCCCGTGATGAGCCAGTTCGCGCCTTCGAGCGCGGCGTCGAGCCCGATTTCGCGCGCCACCACCTCCGCGCCGGTCTCGAAACGCGCGCCGAGCATGTGCAGCGCGAACCCGAGCCCGCCCGCCGCGCCCGCGCCGGGTTCGCTGCGTTTCGCGACGCCCATCGCGGGTTCGAGCAGATCGGCGAAATGGGCGAGGGCGGCGTCGATGGTGGGCACTTGCTCCGGCGTCACGCCTTTCTGCGGCCCGAAGACCGCCGTCGCGCCGTGATCGCCGGTGAGCGGATTGTCGACATCGGACATGCCGACGAACTCCGCGTCCTTCACGCGCGGATCGAGCCCGGAAGCGTCGATGCGCACGACTCGCCCGAGCGCCGATGGCACCGGATGGAGCTCCTTGCCGTCTGCGTCGAAGAGTTTCAGCCCGAGGCCGACGAGCAGGCCCGCGCCGCCGTCGTTGGTGCTGCTGCCGCCGAGCGCCACATAGAATCTGCGCGCGCCGGAATCCAGCAGCGCGCGGATCGCCTCGCCCATGCCGAGCGTGCTGCGCTCGGTGACGGGCACGGCCATGCCGTCCGCATCCGTGATGCCCACGACTTCCGCCGTCTCGATAATTGCGCTGCCGTCGTCGAGCAGGCCCGTGGCGGCGTCGCGGCGTGCGGCGGCCGCGCCCCGCACGTTGAGCATGCGCCGCTCGCCGCCTGCCGAGAGCATCGCGTCGAGCGTGCCTTCGCCGCCGTCGGCCATCGGACGGATACGGATATCGGCGTCCGGCCGCGCGCGCCTGATGCCTTCCGCGACGGCGTTCGCGACGCCTTCCGCGGAGAGCGAGCCCTTGAACGAATCGGGAGCGATGACAACTACGGGAGCAGCGGACGTGGCGTTAGGCATGGTGTCTCGAATGTTCTGATGTGGAAGCAAGGATTGAAAAGCCGCGGCGAGGCTCCATCTATGCGAATGTCGCATGCGCTTCATGCCTTGCGGCAATGGATTGCGCGCCGGAGCGCTTCGCCGCTCGAATCATGCGCCGGCAAGCTTATCAGCGCGGCGCGCGACGCAAAATAGCGGCGTGCCGATAGCGGGAATTCTGCGCGGGAGAGCCGGTCAGCAAAACGCGGATTTACGCCGAAATGAGCGTCGAAAACTGGCACTTTTCGAGTCAAATCGGACCGAAACGCAGTGTTTGCAGGATCGTCGGGCGGACCGCGCGGAATAGTTTGCTAAAATGCTTGGCTCTGTTGACTGACACCGTGTCGGGCGACGTTCCGGCACTCCCGCGAGACGCTTATTCTGGGCGTCTTCCGGCGCCAGGCGTCGATTTCGGCCGGCTCAGGCAGAGGCCGCATCCGGACCCGCGCCTTTAGAACCGCGGAAGAACCGAACACCGAATTTACGATTTACTCTAGGACGATTTCAGCCATGGCTAACGTAGTTGAGAACCTCGGCAAGCTCGAACGCCGCGTGACGATTTCCCTGCCGAAGGACACGGTGCAGAAGGAAGTGGATTCGCGCATCCGCCAGTTGGCCAAGAATGTGCGCATGCCGGGTTTCCGCCCGGGCAAGGTGCCGCTCAAGATGGTGACGCAACAGTATGGCGGCCAGGTCGAAGCCGAAGTGCTGAGCGACAAGGTCGGCAAGGAATTCTTCGATGTCACGCGCGCCGAGAACCTGCGTGTCGCGGGCCAGCCGAGCTTCGCGCCGAAGTCGGAAGCCGCAACGGACGCCTACGCCTTCGACGCGACCTTCGAGGTCTATCCCGAAGTGCGCCTCGGCGACGTGGCGACCGCTGAAATCGAACGCACGGTCACGACCATCTCCGAAGCCGAAGTCGATCGCACGCTGGACATCCTGCGCAAGCAGCGCGTGCATTTCCACGCCCGCGGCGAAGCCGGCGAGCACGGCGACGGCGGCGCGGACACGGCAGCCAAGGAAGGCGACCGCGTAACGCTGGATTTCGTCGGCAAGATCGACGAAGTCGCGTTCGAAGGCGGTAGCGCACAGGACTTCGCATTCGTGCTGGGCGAAGGCCGCATGCTGCCCGAGTTCGAGCAAGCCGCGACGGGCCTGAAGGTCGGCGAAGAGCGCACGTTCGACCTCAAGTTCCCGGATGACTACCACGGCAAGGACGTGGCGGGCAAGACGGCGCAATTCACGATCACCGTGAAGAAGATCGAATGGCCGCATCTGCCGGAAATCAACGCCGATTTCGCGAAGTCGCTCGGCATCGAAGACGGCGACCTCACGAAGATGCGCGCCGAGATCAAGGACAATCTGGAGCGTGAAGCGAAGCGCCGCACGCAGCAGATCGTGAAGAATCAGGTCATGGACGCGCTCCTGAAGATCTCCGAACTCGACGTGCCGAAGGCGCTGATCGAACAGGATCAGCAGCGCCTCGTCGAAATGGCTCGCCAGGACCTGCAACAACGCGGCGTGCCGAATGCAGCCGACGCGCCGATCCCGGCCGAAATGTTCGCCGAGCAGGCCGAGCGTCGCGTGAAGCTGGGCCTCGTGCTGGCCGAACTCGTGAAGGCCAACGAACTGCAGGCGAAGCCCGAGCAGATCCGCGCTGAAGTGGACGAATTCGCCAAGAGCTACGAAGACCCGAAGGAAGTCGTCCGCTGGTATTATTCGAACCAGCAGCGCCTCGCCGAGATGGAAGCGTACGTCGTCGAAAGCAACGTCGTCGATTTCGTCTTGGGCAAGGCCAAGGTGACCGACAAGGAAGTCAGCTTCGAGGAACTGGCCAGCGCAACGGCGCAAGCCTGACGCGTTAGGCAAGGGGCGTGCGGAGTCGTCGGACTGACGGCTCGCACGCCTTTTTTGCATTAAAGTTGGGCGTTTGCATGCCGTTCTAGTGGATGTTCCTTTGTCGTTCAGTACCCTTATTCCGAACAAGGAAATTGCATGACCTTTCGCGCTGAATTGCTCGACACGTTGGCGTCCCACGCACCGCGGGATTTCGAAGCCCAGGCGCTCGGCCTCGTTCCGATGGTCGTGGAAACGAGCGGCCGCGGCGAGCGTGCCTATGACATTTACTCGCGTCTCCTCAAGGAGCGCGTGGTGTTTCTCGTCGGTGAAGTGAACGACCAGTCGGCGAATCTCGTCGTCGCACAGTTGTTGTTCCTCGAAAGCGAGAACCCGGACAAGGACATCAGCCTGTACATCAACAGTCCTGGCGGCTCGGTCTCGGCCGGCATGGCGATTTACGACACCATGCAGTTCGTGAAGCCGGACGTTTCGACGCTGTGCATGGGCCTCGCCGCAAGCATGGGCGCATTCCTGCTGGCGGCCGGCGCGAAAGGCAAGCGCGTCGCGCTGCCGAACGCGCGCGTGATGATCCACCAGCCGCTCGGCGGCGCACGCGGCCAGGCGTCGGACATCGAGATCCAGGCACGGGAAATCCTGTATCTGAAGGAACGTTTGAATCAGTTGCTGTCGCATCACACGGGTCAGCCGGTCGAGCGCATCGCGCGCGACACGGATCGCGACAACTTCATGTCGGGCGACGACGCGCAGGCTTACGGCCTCGTCGACCAGGTGCTTCACAAGCGTCCCTGAGGCGTCCGGAGCGGCGCCGCGCCGGCGCTCGGAGACGAAGCCGGCGAAGCGTGCGAAGTCGCGCATTGGGCGCCACGCCAAAACGCGCTCCGGCGGTCCTCGCGGGTGCGAATCTGCGTCGCGGAATCGAAGCGCGTATCATGTAACAAGAGTGTCCGGAGGCTTACACATTTATGGCGGACAAAAAAGGTTCCAGTAGCGAAAAGCTGCTGTATTGCTCGTTCTGCGGCAAGAGCCAGCATGAGGTGAAGAAGCTCATCGCTGGGCCGTCGGTGTTCATCTGCGATGAATGCATCGACCTGTGCAACGAGATCATTCGCGACGAGGCAGCCGGTGCGGCGGAGGAGGCCGGGCTGACCAAGTCCGACCTGCCGAGCCCGCAGGAAATCAGCGATATCCTCAATCAGTACGTGATCGGCCAGGAACGCGCGAAGAAAATTCTCGCGGTGGCCGTGTACAACCATTACAAGCGGCTCAAGCATCTCGACAAGAAGGACGACATCGAGCTGTCGAAGAGCAACATTCTCTTGATCGGGCCGACCGGCTCGGGCAAGACGCTGCTCGCGCAGACATTGGCGCGCATGCTGAATGTGCCGTTCGTGATCGCCGATGCAACGACGCTGACCGAAGCCGGCTATGTCGGCGAGGACGTCGAGAACATCATTCAGAAGCTGCTGCAGAATTGCAATTACGAAGTCGACAAGGCGCAGCGCGGAATCGTGTACATCGACGAGATCGACAAGATCAGCCGCAAGTCGGACAACCCGTCCATTACGCGCGACGTGTCGGGCGAGGGCGTGCAGCAGGCGTTGCTGAAGCTGATCGAAGGCACGATGGCGTCGGTGCCGCCGCAAGGCGGACGCAAGCATCCGAATCAGGATTTCATCCAGGTCGATACGACCAACATCCTGTTCGTCTGCGGCGGCGCGTTCGACGGACTGGAAAAGGTCATCACGGATCGCACCGAGAAGACCGGCATCGGTTTCGGCGCGAGCGTGAAGAGCAAGCAGGATCGCGACGCGGGCGAAGTGCTGCGCGAAGTCGAGCCGGAAGACCTGATCAAGTTCGGCCTGATTCCGGAGCTGATCGGCCGTCTGCCCGTCGTGGCGACGCTCGGCAAGCTCGATGAAGCCGCGCTGGTGAAGATCCTGATCGAGCCGAAGAACGCGCTCGTGAAGCAGTATCACAAGCTCTTCGCAATGGAGCGCGTCGAACTGGAAATCCGTCCGGCGGCGCTTCAGGCCATCGCGCAGAAGGCCATTCGCCGCAAGACCGGCGCGCGCGGGCTGCGTTCGATTCTGGAACAGGCGTTGCTCGACGTAATGTACGAACTGCCGACCATGAAGGGCGTTTCGAAGGTGATCGTCGACGACAACACGATCGACGGAGACGGCAAGCCGCTGCTCATCTACGAAGACGCACCGAAAGTAGCAGGATCGAACTGAAGCAGGCTGTGTGTCGGCGAAAGGCCGTTCATGGCGACGTGAACGGCCTTTTATTTTTGTCGGTTTATCTTGTGGACGTTACTGACGCGATCTTTGACTAACGACTTTTCCCTTCCGATAAAGGCTTGCAATAGCTCTGACCGGCCTTATTTACGACTGAACTGATTCCACTAATGGGGAAATGAAATGTCAGGAACCCAACTCCTCCCGCAGGAACGCATTACGCTGCCGCTGCTCCCGCTGCGCGACGTAGTCGTTTTCCCGCATATGGTGATTCCGCTCTTCGTCGGGCGGCCCAAGTCGATCAAGGCACTCGAAGCCGCGATGGAAGGCGGCAAGCACATCATGCTCGTCGCCCAGAAAACGGCGGCGAAGGACGAGCCGACCGAAAAGGACATGTACGAAGTAGGGTGTGTCGCCAACATCCTGCAAATGCTGAAACTGCCCGACGGCACGGTGAAAGTGCTCGTCGAAGGCCTGCAGCGCGCGAAAACGCTGTCGATCGAAGAGCAGGAAACGCAATTTTCCTGCGATGTGATGCCGCTCGAGCCGGATCACGCCGACAGCGCCGAAACCGAAGCGCTGCGCCGCGCGATCGTGTCGCAGTTCGATCAGTACGTGAAACTCAACAAGAAGATTCCGCCGGAGATCCTGACGTCGCTGTCGGGCATCGACGAGGCGGGTCGTCTTGCCGACACTATCGCCGCGCATCTGCCGCTCAAGCTGGATCAAAAGCAGCACATCCTCGAGATGTTCCCTGTGATCGAGCGTCTGGAGCATCTGCTCGCCCAGCTCGAAGCCGAAATCGACATTCTTCAGGTCGAGAAGCGCATCCGTGGCCGCGTGAAGCGTCAGATGGAAAAGAGCCAGCGCGAGTACTACCTGAACGAGCAGGTCAAGGCGATCCAGAAGGAACTGGGCGAAGGTGAAGAGGGCGCGGATCTCGAAGAACTCGAAAAGCGCATCGCCGCCGCGCGCATGCCGAAGGAAGCCAAGAAGAAGGCCGACGCCGAACTGAAAAAGCTCAAGCTGATGTCGCCGATGTCCGCGGAAGCGACTGTCGTGCGCAACTACATCGACACGCTGATCGGCTTGCCATGGCGCAAGAAGAGCAAGGTAAACAACGACCTTTCGAATGCCGAGCGCGTGCTCGACGAAGACCATTTCGGTCTCGAAAAGGTTAAGGAACGCATTCTCGAGTACCTCGCGGTGCAACAACGCGTCGAGAAGGTGAAGGCACCGATTCTGTGCCTCGTCGGGCCTCCGGGCGTCGGCAAGACCTCGCTCGGGCAGTCCATCGCTCGCGCGACGAACCGCAAGTTCGTGCGTATGGCGCTCGGCGGCGTGCATGACGAATCCGAAATTCGCGGCCACCGTCGCACGTATATCGGTTCGATGCCCGGCAAGATTTTGCAGAGCCTCACGAAGGTCGGCGTGCGCAATCCGCTTTTCCTGCTCGACGAAGTCGACAAGATGGGCATGGATTTCCGCGGCGATCCGGCATCCGCGCTGCTCGAAGTGCTCGATCCGGAACAGAACCATACTTTCGCGGACCACTACATCGAAGTGGACTTCGACCTGTCCGACGTGATGTTCGTGGCGACGTCGAACTCGCTGAACATTCCGCCGCCGCTGCTCGACCGGATGGAAGTCATCCGCCTGTCGGGTTACACGGAAGACGAGAAGGTCAGCATCGCGACGCGTTACCTGTTGCCGAAGCAGAAGCGCAACAACGGCCTGAAGGACGGCGAGATCGACGTCACGGAACAAGCGATCCGCGACATCATTCGCTACTACACGCGTGAAGCGGGCGTGCGTTCGCTCGAGCGTGAAGTATCGAAGATCTGCCGCAAGGTCGTGAAGATGCTGCTGCTCAAGAAGGCGGAAGGCGCCGTGAAGGTCGACGGCTCCAACCTCGACACCTTCCTCGGCGTGCGCAAGTACGACTTCGGTCTGGCCGCGAAGGAAAACCAGATCGGTCAGGTGACGGGTCTTGCGTGGACGGAAGTGGGCGGCGATCTGCTGACGATCGAAGCAGCGGTGATGCCCGGCAAGGGCGGCGTGATCCGTACGGGTTCG
The DNA here is from genome assembly GCF_031451415.1 of Caballeronia sp. LZ028. Taxonomy (NCBI): domain Bacteria; kingdom Pseudomonadati; phylum Pseudomonadota; class Betaproteobacteria; order Burkholderiales; family Burkholderiaceae; genus Caballeronia; species Caballeronia sp. LZ028. The sequence goes on from NZ_JARUXN010000001.1 coordinate 1,709,619, forward strand.
CTCGGCGACGTGATGAAGGAATCCGTCGAAGCGGCGCGCTCGGTCGTGCGTTCACGTTCGCGCCGGCTTGGCATCACGGATGAGTCGTTCGAGAAGAAGGACATCCACATCCACGTGCCGGAAGGCGCGACGCCGAAGGACGGTCCGTCCGCCGGTATCGCGATGACCACGGCGCTGGTGTCGGTGCTGACCGGCATTCCGGTTCGCGCGGATGTCGCGATGACGGGCGAAATCACGCTGCGCGGCGAAGTGCTGCCGATCGGCGGATTGAAGGAGAAGCTGCTGGCAGCGCATCGCGGCGGCATCAAGCTCGTGCTGATTCCTGAAGAAAACACGAAGGATCTGGCCGACATCCCCGACAACGTGAAGAACGCCATCGAGATCGTGCCGGTTCGCTGGATCGATCGGGTCCTGGAACTGGCGCTCGAACGTGCGCCGGAGTCGTTGCCCGAAGACGAAGCGAAGGCAACGCCCGTCGCAGCCGAACAGCAGAAGGACACGCCAGCAACGGGCGAAGTCGTGAAGCACTGAACGCTTGTCGCGGCACGGTTTTAACGCCGTGTTGCGTGAGCGAGGCTAAAAACCCGCGGGCAACCCACCCGCGGGTTTTCTTTTTTGCGCGCGGCTTTTCGAAGAGAACTTCTAAAACGCCCGAAGGCCGCGCCGAATAAGGCTCAACCCCGGTTGACACGTGTCTTTCGGCTAAGTTAAATGAGCGCCGCATCCAATCTTATCGAGATGCGATCCGCTTCGATGCCGGAGCACATCGATTAAAACGTGCCAATACTGATTCGGGGATCACAATGAACAAGACGGAATTGATCGACCATATCGCGCAGCAAGCCGATATCTCCAAGGCCGCCGCCGGCCGCGCGCTCGATGCGGTCATCGGCGGCGTGAGCGCGACGCTGAAGAAGGGCGGCACCGTGACGCTCGTCGGCTTCGGCACGTTTGCCGTCGGCAAGCGCACCGCGCGCACGGGGCGCAATCCGCGCACGGGCGATGAGATCAAGATCAAGGCCGCGAAAGTGCCGAAATTTCGCCCTGGCAAAGCGCTGAAGGATGCGCTAAACTAGCGGACTCGCTGGATACGGACCTTCGTAAAACGAAGTCTGAATCCAGCAGCAGCGCAAACCGAGTGAATTGCGGACCGGGTGCTTAGCTCAGTTGGTAGAGCGGCGCCCTTACAAGGCGTAGGTCGGGAGTTCGAGCCTCTCAGCACCCACCAGGTCACAGTTCATTGCGCGCTACCCGGAGCGGTAGTTCAGTCGGTTAGAATACCGGCCTGTCACGCCGGGGGTCGCGGGTTCGAGTCCCGTCCGCTCCGCCAGATTCGACAAGAAATCCCGTAAGCTTCGCGGCTTGCGGGATTTTTCTTTTGGCGCGTGCTCGTTAAGAATGCTAATCATTGCTTCGCATCATTGAATGCTTGCTGGACGCAAACTTTCAACTGAAACATCGCCCGTTACGAAAAGGGGACGCGAGAATTTCACATCGGGCGGTGCAAATCCCGCCCGCCTTTCGCCTTTTCCTCGTCCACTGTTGTAATATCGAGCGTTTTGTTATAACCACGCAGCGCTACGCATGCTCGACTTCTTCCGTAATCACCAGCGCCTGATGATGGCTCTGCTGATCCTGATCATCGTGCCCGGTCTGGGCATGGTCGGGATTCAGGGCTTCAGCAACTATTTCGACGAAAGTTCCTACGTCGCCAGCGTGAATGGCCACAAGATCACGCGCGCCGAATTCGACAGCGCTTTCCGCCAGCAGGTGGACCGCGCCCGCTCGATGCTCGGTTCCCAATTCGACGCCAAGATGTTCGACACGCCCGAAGCGCGCGCCGCGATGGTCGATAGTCTCGTGCAGCAACGCGCGATGGCCGACGAAACGCAGCGTCTGCATCTGACCGCCTCCGACGACGCCGTGCGCCGGGCGCTGCTCAACGATCCGGTGATCTCGTCGCTCAAGAAGCCCGACGGCAGCATCGACCTCGATCGCTACAAGCAACTGCTCGCGATGCAGGGCATGACGCCCGCGCAGTACGACGAGCGCATGCGCTACACGATCGCGACCGGACAGATTCCGGGCAGCATTCAAGGCACGGCGTTCACGTCGAAGTCGCTCGCGCAAAGCCTGACCGAACTCGCGGAACAGAAGCGCTCGGTGCAGGGTCTGTCGCTGCGCGCGGCCGACTACACCGCGAAGGTCCTGCCGACCGACGCGCAACTCACCGCCTACTACGAAGCGCATCGCAACGATTTCGCGACGCCCGAAACCGCCACGATCCAGTATCTGCTGCTGTCGCCATCGACGATCGCGGCCGCATCGAAGCCGAGCGACGCCGATCTCAAGAAGTACTACGACGACAACATCCAGCGCTATCGCACCGAAGCGCAAGTGCGCGCGAGCCACATTCTCGTGAACGCACCGAAGGACGCGAGCGCGGCCGACAAGGCGAAGGCCAAGCAGAAGGCCGAAGACCTGCTCGCGCAAGTCAAGGCGCATCCGGATCAGTTCGCGCAAATCGCGCAGAAGAACTCCGACGATCCCGGCTCTGCAGGCAAGGGCGGCGATCTCGGCTACTTCGCGCGCGGTCAGATCGCGGGCGGCAAGGCTTTCGACGACGCCGCATTCGGCCTGAAGAAGGGCGAAGTCAGCAATATCGTCGAGTCGGATTTTGGCTATCACATCATTCAGGCGACCGACGTGAAGCCTTCCGTCACGAAGCCGTTCGACGAAGTGAAGGACTCGATCGCGAAGGATTACGCGGCTCAACAGGGCACGAAGGGTTTCGCCGACGACGCGCAAGGCTTCACCGATCTCGTCTACGAGAAGGCCAAGTCGCTGCAGCCGGCCGCGGACAAGTACAAGCTGACGGTGCAGAGCGCAACGGTCGGTCCGAAGCCGAATCCGCAATTGCCGCAAGACAATCCGCTCAACAATCCGAAGTTCCTCGCGGCCGTGTTCGCGCCGGATGCCGTGAAGGACCGCAACAACACGCAGGCAATCGACGTCGGCAACAACACGCTGATCGCCGCGCGCGTCACCGACTACAAGGCCTCGACCGTTCCCGCGTTCGACGTCGTGAAGGACGACGTGCGCAAGAAGGTCGTCGCGGAAATGGCTGCGGCGATGGCGAAGAAGGAAGGCGAGGCGAAGCTCGCGGATCTGCAGAAGTCGAAGTCGACCGACGGCTTCACGTCGCCGATCACCGTCTCGCGCAATGACGCGCAAGGCTTGCCGCCCGTCGCGTTGAGCGCGATCTTCAAGGCGGATGGATCGAAGCTGCCGTCGTATGTCGGCGTCGATCTCGGTGCGGAAGGCTACGCGATTTATCGTGTGAACGGCATCGAGAAGGCCGCGCCGGTCGCCGCCGATCGTCTCGCCGGCGCACAGCAGCAAGTCGCGCAGGTCTACGCGCAGGCCGACATGGAGGCGTACCTCAACTCGCTGAAGGCTCGCTCGAAGGTCAAGCTGAGCCAGGCGCCGGCACCATCGTCGAACTGATCGGCGCTGACATCATCGAAAAGCCCCGCTTCCGAAATGATCTGCTCTAGAAATCCTGGACACAAATGAGTGTTAGTGTTTCGGAGGCATGAACCGCTTGGATTTCTTGGACAGTGCCGAGCGTTAGTGTTCGGTCTTTCATGAGCCTTCGGCCGTGGGCCGGAGGCTGTATTGCCGGGCGAATTCAC
>NZ_JARUXN010000001.1:1713413-1782279 GCF_031451415.1 Caballeronia sp. LZ028
AGCCTGCTTGAGCGCGGCCACGATCTGCTCCACCGAATATTGCTTGCGCTTCATCGCCAACCTCCCGTTCCTATTGGGAAAATTGCCTCCGAAACACTAGCACTCATTTGTGTCCAGGATTTCTAGAGCAGATCAAAGAAAGCGGGGCTTTTTTGCTTTGCTACGCCGCTACGAGACGGCAAGCACGATGCTTACAGGCAAGCCTGAATATCGCCGGTTGCCTGACTGCCGGCAGCGCCCGAGGCGCGGAAACCGACCCACGTACCGGAGCCCGAGCGCGCTGGCTGCACCACCGCGGCGGCGCCATTCGGCGGCTGCTGGCCGGGCACATAGACGTCGACGCCCTGATTGTTGGCGAGCGTGTTCTGCGACACGACCTGCTGCTGTGACTTTTCGGCCCACTTTTGCGCGATGCACTGCGCGACGACATTGGGCGCCTGCTTGCTCATGCCGACTTGTTGCACGTTGGCGGGCGGCTGTGCGGCACAAGCCGAGAGCGCGACGGCCAGGCCGAGGAGAGGGATAAGTTTCACGTGACCTCCTTGTAGAGTCGCTCACGAGACGAGCGGGTTATAAGAGTTACGCGAAAGTCTCAGATATCTGAATCGTGGCCGTGTTCCGCGTTGGTTCTGCAAGAGCTGTCGCGGCCAGCGTCGTCCTAATGCGACGCACTGGCGCCCAGCAAGGGTTTCAAGGTTGGCCAGACGTTTTCCAACAGCAAAGGCTGGGCCTGCACCGTCGGATGAATCTGGTCCGCCTGGAACATGGCGGGCTTGTCAGCGATGCCGGCAAGCAGGAACGGCACGAGCGGCACGTTCTTCTCCTTCGCGATGCGCTCATAGACGGCGTGGAACTTTTGCGTATAGTCCGGGCCGTAATTGGGCGGGACGTACATGCCGATGAGTAAAACCTTCGCATGCGCGGCCTGCGAGGCATCGACGATGCTGCGCAGATTCGTCTCCGTCGTCGCGAGCGGCACGCCGCGCAGCGCATCGTTCGCGCCGAGTTCGACGATCACGACCGCGGGCTTCAGGCGAGAAAGCACCGCGGTCAATCGTGCGCGCCCGCCGCTCGTGGTGTCCCCGCTGATGCTCGAATTGGCGACGCTATAATCGAAACGCTCCTTCGCAAGCTTGTCGCGCAAGAGGTTGACCCAGCCGGTGTCGCGCGGCAGGCCGTATTCGGCCGACAGGCTGTCGCCCAGCACGACGATCGCGGGCTTCGGTTGCGCTGCGGCTTGCGCATCGGCGGCATGCGCTGTCGCCGAACATGCCGCCATCAACAGGATCGCCGGCACGAGGCCGCGCAAGTTAATTTTCAGAGTGTCCATGCAAAACAATATCGAGCCGGTCATCGAAGTTCGGGGGTTAAGCAAGCGAGTGAAGGACGCAACGGGCGAGCTCACGATTCTCGATCAGATCGATCTGTCGATCGCGAAGGGCAGCAGCGTCGCGATCGTCGGTGCATCGGGCTCGGGCAAGTCGACATTGCTCGGCCTGCTCGCCGGATTGGACAGCGCGAGCGAGGGCTCGGTTCGTCTGCTCGGCAAGGAGCTGTCGACCCTGAACGAAGACGAACGGGCCGCGCTCAGAAGCGGCGCGGTCGGCTTCGTGTTTCAGTCGTTCCAGTTGATGCCGCATCTGACCGCGCTCGAAAACGTGATGCTGCCGCTCGAACTGCGCGCCGAGATGCCGCACGGCGAGATCGCGGCGCGCGCCCGCTCGCTTCTCGATCAGGTCGGTCTCGCGCAGCGCACGGGCCACTATCCGAAGCTGCTTTCCGGCGGCGAACAGCAGCGCGTCGCGCTCGCGCGTGCCTTCGTCACGCATCCGGCCGTGCTCTTCGCCGACGAACCCACGGGCAGCCTCGATGCCGCCACGGGCTACGCGATCATCGACCTGATGTTCGAGATGAACCGCCGCAACGGCGCGACGCTCGTGCTCGTCACGCACGACGCCGAACTCGCCGAGCGCTGCGACGCGACAGTGACGATCGAAGCGGGGCGGCTCGTCAACGGCATCGGCGTATAAAAAAACCCGCGACGCCGAAGCGCCGCGGGCCACCTTCTTCAACGCGCGCTTCAGCGCTTCAAAGCCTCGCGCGCACGCGCGATCAACGCGGATGTCGACGAATCGTGCTTGGCCGGATCGGCGCTCGCGGCGGTGATATCGGCCTCGACGACCTTGCCGAGAATCTTGCCGAGCTCCACGCCCCACTGATCGAACGAGTTGATGTCCCACACCGTGCCCTGCACCAGCACCTTGTGCTCGTAGAGCGCGATGAGCGCGCCGAGCGACTGGGGCGTGAGCGCGTCGAGCATGATGGTCGTCGTCGGACGGTTGCCGGGGAAGCTCAGATGCGTCGCCAGTTCCTCCTTGCCCGGACCCGCGACCTTCTTCGCTTCTTCGAGCGTGCGGCCGAGCATGAGCGCCTCGCTCTGCGCGAAGCAGTTGGCGAGCAGCTTCGCGTGATGATCGACGAGCGGATGCTCCGGCGTCAGCACGGCGATGAAGTCGATCGGAATGATCGTCGGCCCTTGATGCAGCATCTGGAAGAACGCGTGCTGGCCGTTCGTGCCAGGCTCGCCCCAGATCACGGCGGCGGTCGGGTAATCGACCATCTTGCCGTCGAGACGCGCCGACTTGCCGTTGCTCTCCATTTCGAGCTGCTGAAGATACGAAGGCAGATAGTGCAGCGCCTGCGAATACGGCGCGACGAGATCGCTCTGCGAACCGAAGAAATTGCGATACCAGATGCCGATCATGCCCATCAGCACCGGCAGGTTCTTGTCGAGCGGCGCGGTGCGGAAGTGCTCGTCCATCGCGGCCGCGCCTTGCAGCAGCGCGTCGAAATTCTGCGGACCCACCGACAGCATGATCGACAGCCCCACCGCCGACCACAGCGAGTAGCGTCCGCCTACCCAGTCCCACATCTCGAAGACGTTTTCCTTCGCGATGCCGAACTTGACCACTTCAGCCGGATTCGCCGACACGCCGACGAAATGCTTCGCGAGCTGATCTTCGGGGCAGCCGGACTTCAGGAACCAGTCGCGCATCGAATGCGCGTTCGTCATCGTTTCGAGCGTCGTGAAGGTCTTTGAGACGACGATCGCGAGCGTTTCTTCGGCGTCGACTTGCTGAAGGACGTTCCAGAGATCCGCGCCGTCGACATTCGATACGAAATGCGTGTCCAGATCCTTCGACGCCAGATGATGCAGCGCGTGGACGACCATCTTCGGCCCGAGATCCGATCCGCCGATGCCGATATTCACAACATGGCGAATGCGCTTGCCGGTATAGCCCGTCCACGAGCCGTCGCGAACCTTGTCGGCGAAGGCGGCCATCTTGGCCTTTTCCTTCTGCACCTGTTCGTGGAAGGGCGCATCCGGCGACTGCGCGCGCAGCGCGGTATGCAGCACGGCGCGATGTTCGGTGATGTTGACGATATCGCCACGGAACATCGCGTCGCGGCGTTCGGTGACTTTGGCCTGCTGCGCGACTTCGACGAGCAGCTTGAGCGTTTCGTCCTTCACGCGGTTCTTCGAAAAGTCGATGGCGAGGCCGCCGCCCGCGAAAGTGAGACGCTCGGCGCGCGTCGGCGCGGTGTCGTTCTGCGGCGCGAACCAGTCGCGCAGGCGCTCGCCGGAGATGGCATCGTAATGCGTCTGGAGCGCCGACCAGGCAGGAAGCGAGTTGAGCATCGAGTTTTGGGTCATGAGCGGTCCGTTAGTCTGAAGGTGACAGAGGAATACGTTCGTGCGATTGCGGCTCGCCTGCCTGTGTGTCGTGTCTGGTGAACGCGACTGAAGCAGATGTGAGCGGCCGCGGTTGCCCGAATCAAAAAAGAGTATAGCGACGATGCATGAACGGATGCTTGCAAAGCGTCACGGCGGCCTTGCAATGGGACGCGCGAAAACCGTCAGTTGCGCGCGTGCTCCGCGTAAAAGCGGCGGTTGATGAGACTTCGCACGACGGGCGCGAGTTCTCCGGCAGTCAATCCGGCCGGGCCGATGCCGCCGTCGCTGAGCGTCTGCGCGGCGAGGCCGTGCAGCCAGACGCCCGCGAGCGCCGCTTCGTATGCAGGGAGCTTCTGCGCGAGCAATGCTCCGATCAATCCGCCGAGCACGTCGCCGGTGCCGCCCGTGGCGAGTCCCGCGTTGCCGGTCGGATTGACGGCGACGCGGCCATCGGGCGACGCGATCACGGTGCCGGAGCCCTTGAGCACCGCAATGGCCGCATAGCGCGCGGCGAGCTGGCGCGCGGCCGCGATGCGATCGGCCTGAACGGCTTTCGCGTCGGTTTGCAATAGACGCGCGGCTTCCAGCGGATGCGGCGTGAGGATGCACGGATCGCCCTGCGCGCCGCGCGCCGCGACGGCGGAGGCGAGCGCGTCGTCTTTCGCGATGAGATTGAGCGCGTCGGCATCGAGCAATTTCGGGACATCGAGCTTCAGCGCGTCGGTCAGCACCGTCTTGGCGCGCTCGCTCGGGCCCATGCCGCAGCCGATGGCGAGCGCGTCCATCCTGTCGAGCGCGAGGTCATCGACGTGATGCAGCATCAGCTCGGGATGCGGCGGATCGTAAGGCGGAAAGCCTTCGCCCAGAAACGCGACGTGCACCTTGCCCGCGCCGCCGTAGAGCGCCATGCGCGCGGCGAGAACCGGCGCGCCGCACATGCCGGTATCGCCGCCGACCACCGCGAGCGAGCCGAACGTGCCTTTGTTGGTCGCGTTGTCGCGTGGCGGCATGCATGCGCCGAATAGTGCGGGCGCGTTGAGCACGATCGACGGCGCCGCGCTCGCATCGACTTCCAGCGTCGAAACGAAAAGGCGTCCCGTCAGATCGCGGCCCAGCGACGTGAAATGCCCCGGCTTCGCGCCGATGAAGGTGATCGTGTCCGTTGCGCGCACGGCTTCGCCGCCGTTCACGGGCGCGCCGGTGTCGCTGTTCAGGCCGCTCGGGACGTCGAGCGCGAGCACGCGCCCCGACGCGCGCGCGCGGCGCGTCATGCGCGCGGCGATTTCCGCGAACACGCCTTCGAGCGGCCGCGTGAGACCGATGCCGAACATGCCGTCGACGAGCCAGCCGAAGCCGTCGAACGAGGCGGGCGGCTTGTCGTCGATCGAGACGCCGGCCGCGCGCGCCGCGTCGAGCGCCCAGCGCGCGTCGTCGGGCTTCACTTCGACGGGCATGCACACGCGCACCGGAATGCCCGCGCGATGCAGGCGCTCGGCCATCACGAGCGCGTCGCCGCCGTTGTTGCCGGGGCCGGCCGCGAGCCACACCGGCAACGCACGCGAATCCGGATCGTGCTCCAGCGCATCGATGACGCATTGCGCGGCGGCCGCGCCCGCGCGCGCCATCAGCGTATGCGGCGGCAGCGCGGCGGCTGCGCGCGCTTCGAGCGTGCGCAGCTCGGCGAGCGTCAGAAGCGTGAGCGGATCGTCTTTGGGAGTGAAATAGGGCGAGCGGGCAGCGGTCATGGCGGCGGGCGGGAAAGCGCTTTGGAAACCCGGCGTCCGCAGCATTCGTGCCCGTCGCAGCGCGCTGTTAGAAGCGTTCGGGGCTCAGCGCGGCAAGGGTATCGGCGGGAACATCGGGCGTAACGCCGGAAATGAGATCCGCGATCACTTTAGCAGACCCGCACGCGAGGCCCCAGCCCGCCGGGCCGTGCGCGGCGTTCACGAAAAGCCGCGGATGGCGCGTCGCGCCGACGAGCGGCAGGCCGTCGGCGGTGACGAGGCGCAGCCCTTCCCACGCGCGCGCAGCGGAGACGCGCGCCGCGCCCGGAATCCAGTCGTGCGTGCCTTGGCCGAGCAGATCGAGCGCGCGGCGCGAGAGCGAGGCGTCGAGCGGCTTGTCGGCCTTGGACGCGCTCTGGAACACGCCCGCGCCGCCCACGCGCAGCCGCTGGTTGATGCGCGTCATCGTGATGCGCTTGATCGAATCGACGACCGTCAGATGCGGCGCGCGCTCCTCGTACGCGACGGGCGCGGTGAGCGTATGCACGCGCAGCGGAAAGAGCGACGACGCCGACTTGGAGCCGCCGATGAGCCCCGGCGTGCCCGTGCCCGCCGCGACGACGATGGCGTCCGCCGTGATGAGCTCGACATCGGCGCTGCGCTTTTTGCCTTCGTGGGGACCGGCGAGCTGGACGGCCGCGCGGCCATCGTCCAGACGCAGCGACGCCACCGCGCGATGCATGCGGAACTGCACGCCGCCGTCTTCGAGCACCTGCTTCAGTTGCTTGGTGAAGAGCGGGCAGTTCGCGGTGCGCTCGTCGGGCAGCAGCACGCCGCCCGCGAATTCCGGGAAATCCGGCACGGAAGGCTCGATGGCGACGCATTCTTCGGGCGTCAGCAGTTGATGCGCAACGCCGCAACTTCTGAGCAGATCGATGGCCGGCTGCGCGTCTTCGAGCTCGCGCGGCTGCCTGAAGACGTGCAGCACGCCGCGGCGCTGCTCGAAATCGAGTTCCAGCCGGCTTTCGATGTCCGCGAGCACGCGCCGCGACACATCGACGAGCGGCTGCAGATGTGCGTACTGCGCCGCGAACGCCTCGGGATCGCGCAGCGTCGCGAGCTGCTTCAGAAAATCGCGCGCGGCCGAGTCGAAGCCGGTCTTGACCACCATGCCGCTTTGCTTCGAGCGGCTCGACGCCATGAACGTCGGCCCGAACCAGACATCGAGCGGCGAGGGCAGCAGCGCGCCGCCCTGGCCGTAGGTGGCGCCTTGCGCGACGGTCGCGTGGCGCTCGACCACGCACACGCGATGACCGGCCGCATGTAATTGACAGGCGGTGGCGATGCCGGCGATTCCTCCGCCGATGACGATGACATCCATGACTTTTTGTGCCCGAAGGCGCGAGATTGCAGTGCGGCGTGACGCTCGGGCACGGACGCCCGGCTGCTGCGTTGACGGTGAAACGACAGGCTGGCGGCGTGATTCGGCACGCGCCGTACCCGGAGAAAGCGCGCCATGATAGCGCCAAAATCGTTTGCGGGGGACGGCGAGCCGGGCGCTCATGCGGCCCGCGGCACGCTCGATCCCCGATGGCCGGCCCGGCGCGGACAATTTCGGGATGCGCGACGATCCGTTTCGCGTCGCCGCTGCACCGTGGCGCGCCACGCGGACGGACCGCCCCGGCCGATTTCGAGACGCTTCCGGGTTATAATCGCGGTCTTCCTTTCGCCTCACGCCGTTTAGCGTGCTCGAGTCCGAATTTGCGAATATCCGGTTTGCAAAAAGCGATCGAGCGTCGCGCGAGCGGCACACAGACGTCATCGACGCACCGTCACAATGGCCCACTTCTCGTGTTTCCCCGGCGCTTCGGCCCTCTCCGATTTCCGTCAGACCCGCCTTCTCGAAACGCTCGCCCGCATCGACGCGAACATCGTCGGCGTGCGCGGCCAGTTCCTGCATTTCGTCAACGCGTCCGAGCCGCTCACCGACGATGACAACAGCCGCATCGCCGCGCTGATGCACTACGGCGCGCCGTTCGCGGACTCGAAAGAGCGCGGTCATGTCGAGACGTTCATGGTCGTGCCGCGCTTCGGCACGGTCTCGCCGTGGGCGAGCAAGGCGACCGACATCGCGCATCACTGCGGCCTCGAGAAAGTGCGTCGCATCGAGCGCGGCGTCGAATTCTCGGTCGTCATGAAAAGCGGCTTCCTCGGCGGCAAGAAGGCGCTGTCGGACGAAGCGCGCGCGGCCGTCGCGGATGCGCTGCACGACCGCATGACGGAAAGCGTCGCGGCATCGCGCGACCAGGCGCTGCATCTCTTCGACGAGCTGCCCGCGAAGCCTTTGCAGACCGTCGACATCATCGGCACGGGCCGCCGTGCGCTCGAGGCCGCGAACGCCGAGCTCGGCCTCGCGCTCGCGGAAGACGAGATCGACTATCTCGTGAACGCGTTCGAGAGCCTGAAGCGCAATCCGACCGACGTCGAACTGATGATGTTCGCGCAGGCCAACAGCGAGCATTGCCGCCACAAGATCTTCAATGGCGAATGGACCATCGACGGCGAAAAGCAGGACATGTCGCTGTTCCAGATGATCCGCAACACGGAAAAGCTGAATCACGCGGGCACGATCGTCGCGTATTCGGACAATTCGGCGATCATGGAGGGCGGCGTCGCGGAACGCTGGTTCCCGCGCGGCGCCGACGAGCAGTACCGGCGCAACGTGGAATTGACCCACACGCTGATGAAGGTCGAAACGCACAATCACCCGACCGCGATTTCCCCGTTCGCGGGCGCGGCGACGGGCTCGGGCGGCGAAATCCGCGATGAAGGCGCGACGGGCCGCGGCGCGCGTCCGAAGGCCGGTCTCGCGGGCTTCACCGTGTCGAACCTCGATCTGCCCGACGCGCGCGAAAAGTGGGAAAACGACCGCGACGCCGCCGTGCCGCTCACGCAACGCAATCCGTCCGACGAGCACGCGCCGTATGGCCGCCCGGACCGCATCGCGTCGCCGCTGCAGATCATGATCGACGGCCCGATCGGCGCTGCCGCGTTCAACAACGAATTCGGCCGCCCGAACCTCGGCGGCTATTTCCGCACCTACGAGCAGAACGTCGCGGGCCGCGTGCGCGGCTATCACAAGCCGATCATGATCGCGGGCGGCATCGGCAATATTTCGGATCAGCACACGCACAAGCTCGACCTGCCGGCCGGCACGCTCCTGATCCAGATCGGCGGGCCGGGCATGCGTATCGGCATGGGCGGTGGCGCGGCATCGTCGATGGCGACGGGCGCGAACACCGCCGAACTCGATTTCGACTCGGTCCAGCGCGGCAATCCGGAAATCCAGCGGCGCGCGCAGGAAGTCATCAATACGTGCTGGCAGTTGGGCGAGGGCAATCCGATCCTGTCGATCCACGACGTCGGCGCGGGCGGCATCTCGAACGCGTTCCCGGAACTCGTCGATGGCGCGGGCAAGGGCGCGCGCTTCGAGTTGCGCAAGGTTCAGCTCGAGGAAAGCGGTCTGTCGCCGCGCGAAATCTGGTCGAACGAGGCGCAAGAGCGTTACGTGCTGGCGATTTCGCCCGCCGATCTGCCCGCGTTCCAGGCGATTTGCGAGCGCGAACGCTGCCCGGTGGCGGTCGTCGGCGTGGCGACGGACGAACGTCAGCTGAAGCTGATCGACGACGCCAACGAAGGCCAGGAACCCGTCGACATGCCGATGGACGTGCTGCTCGGCAAGCCGCCCAAGATGCATCGCGATGTGAAGCGTGAGAATGCGCAATTCACGCCCGTCGACGTGACGGGTCTGTCGCTGTCCGAAGTCGCTGTCGACCTGCTCAAGCATCCGACGGTCGCGAGCAAGTCGTTCCTCATCACGATCGGCGACCGTTCGGTCGGCGGCACGACCGCGCGCGACCAGTTCGTCGGTCCGTGGCAGGTGCCCGTCGCCGATTGCGCGATCACGACGATGGATTACGCGGGCTTTCGCGGCGAAGCGATGACGATGGCCGAGCGCACGCCGCTCGCCGTCATCGACGCGCCCGCGTCCGGCCGCATGGCAGTGGGCGAGGCGGTGACGAACATCGCGTCCGCGCCGATCGAATCGCTCAACAAGCTGAAGCTCTCCGCGAACTGGATGGCCGCGTGCGGCAGCGCCGGCGAAGACGCCGCGCTCTACGACACCGTTAAGGCGATCGGCATGGAACTGTGCCCGGCGCTCGGCATCAGCATTCCCGTCGGCAAGGATTCGCTGTCCATGCGCACCAAGTGGCAGGACGCACGCGGCGGCGCGCGCGAAGTGGTGTCGCCGGTGTCGCTCATCATCTCGGCGTTCGCGCCGGTCGAGGACGTGCGCCGGCATCTCACGCCGCAACTCGTCGACGATACCGACACGGTGCTGATCTCGATCGATCTCGGGCGTGGCCGCAACCGCATGGGCGGCAGCATTCTCGCGCAGGTCACGCAGCAGGTCGGCGACGCAGTGCCCGATGTCGACGATCCCGAAGACCTCAAGCGCTTCTTCGCGGCGATCCAGGCTTTGAATGCCGATGGCAAGCTGCTTGCCTATCACGACCGCTCGGACGGCGGCCTGTGGGCGACGGTCTGCGAAATGGCGTTCGCGGGGCATGTGGGCGTGTCGCTGAACATCGACATGCTGACGCTCGACGCCGATCACGAATCCGATTACGGCGACGCCAAAGACTGGGCCAAGCAGACGAGCGGCCGCCGCGACGACCGCACGATCCGCGCGCTGTTCTCGGAAGAGCTCGGCGCGGTCGTGCAGGTGCGCGCATCGGATCGCGACGCGGTGCTCGGCGCGCTGCGCGAACACGGTTTGTCGGCGTGCTCGCATGTGATCGGCAAGCCGAACCGGAGCGGCGCGGTCGAAATCTATCGCGACGCGAAGAAGATTTTCGATGCGCCGCGCGTCGAGTTGCATCGCGCGTGGAGCGAAGTGAGCTGGCGCATCGCGCGTCTGCGCGACAACCCGGCCTGCGCCGACGCCGAATACGACGCGCTGCTCGACGCCGCCGATCCTGGCATCGCGCCGGTGCTGACCTTCGATCCGGCGGAAGACGTCGCTGCGCCGTTCATCGCGACGGGCAAGCGTCCGCGTGTCGCGATCCTGCGTGAACAGGGCGTGAACTCGCATCTGGAAACGGCATACGCGTTCGATCGCGCCGGCTTCGATGCACACGACGTCCACATGAGCGACCTGCTCGAAGGGCGCGCCACGCTCGCCGATTTCGCGGGCGCGGTCGCGTGCGGCGGCTTCTCGTACGGCGACGTGCTCGGCGCGGGCGAGGGCTGGGCGAAGACGATCCGCTTCAACGCGAAGCTCGCCGACATGTTCGCGGCGTTCTTCGCGCGTCCGGATACCTTCGCGCTCGGCATCTGCAACGGCTGCCAGATGATGTCGAGCCTCGCGTCGATCATCCCGGGCGCGGAAAGCTGGCCGAAGTTCACGCGCAACAAGTCGGAGCAGTTCGAGGCGCGTTTCTCGCTCGTCGAAGTGCAGAATTCGCCGTCGATCTTCTTCGCGGGCATGGAAGGCTCGCGCATTCCGGTGGCGGTCGCGCACGGCGAAGGTTTCGCTGACTTTTCGCAGCAAGGCGATCCGGCGCAGGCGCTCGTCGCGATGCGATACGTCGATCATCGCGGCAATGCGACGGAGCAGTATCCGTTCAATCCGAACGGATCGCCGCAGGGCATTACGTCCGTGACGACGCCCGATGGCCGCTTCACCGTGCTGATGCCGCACATGGAACGCGTGCATCGCAACGTGCAGATGAGCTGGACGCCCGACGACTGGACCACCGACGGCAGCCCGTGGCTGCGCGTGTTCCAGAACGCGCGACGCTTCCTCGGCTAATCGCGCATCGTCGCATGGCTGGACCGAACACCCCGAAGCTGACGCTTCGGGGTGTTTTTATTTTTGAGCCCGTTCCATAACACTGCCTTCCGGCAAATATCCCAAAATAATCAACGCGTAAGTTGCGGGTATAGTGCTTCGGCGCGTCGCGAGGCGCGTTCGACCACGGAGGAGAAATGAGGCAGTTGCCATCAAAATATTTAGGTATACGGAATTTATTGGCGATGACGGTCATCGCGTCGTCGTGTCTCGTCGCGGCGTGCGGCGACAGCTCGGATTCGGGTTCGGCCAATCTCTCGCCGACGGCGCGCGCGGCGGCGCTCGGCGAGAACCTGATGGTGCGCGTGGACATCGACGGCAACGATGCCGCGAAGTCCGGCACGAACTGCGCCGATCTCGGCGCCGACTGGGCCAGTTGCGCGCGCGGCAAGCTGATTCTCGAAAACACCGGCAGCCGCAGTCTCCCGGCAGGCGGCTGGACGCTGTACGTGCACAGCATCCGGCGCATTTTGATGGTGGAACATCCGGCGTTCGCGTGGAAGCACGTCACCGGCGATCTTTACGCGCTGACGCCGCGCGCGGGCGCTTTCACGCTCGGCGCGGGCGAGCGCATCGAAGTGCCGTTCGTCGGGGAGTACTGGTATCAGCGCTACAGCGATCTGTTGCCGCGCGCGTATGTCGTGGCGGACGGCAATGCGGCGCCTGCCATCCTCAAGCACAACGATACCGACGATGAAACCCGCTACGTCGATCGCATTCCGCCGATCGCGGACGACGCAGCGGCATTCGCCGCAACGCCCGCGCAAGTGCAACGCGCACGCGCCGAAGCCGCGTTGCCATCGGCGCAGCAGACCGCCGCGCGCGCGGTGCCGGCGGTGCTGCGTTCGACGGCGGGTGAGGGCGCGGCGCAGGTCGGCGGAATCGATTTGTCGGCGTCCGGTTTGACATCGTCGCAAGTGGCGGCGCTCACGTCGCGCGCGGCGACGCTCGGTCTGACCGGCGCGGCCGTGCGCGTGAGCGGGCAGATCGCCGGAGGCGCATTGCCGGCCGATATCGCGCGCGCGGGCGGTTATCGGCTGACGATCGCGCAAGACGGCGTGAAGATCGACGCCTTCGATGCGGGCGGGCTGTTCTACGGCGTGCAGACCTTGCTCTCGCTTACGCCCGCGGGCGGCGGCAGCGTGCCGGCGATGACCATCGAAGACGCGCCGCGATACACGCATCGCGGCATGCACGTCGACGTCGCGCGCAACTTCCGTCAGCCCGCCACGTTGCGCCGTCTGATCGACCAGATGAGCGCATACAAGCTCAACCGGCTACACCTGCATCTCACCGACGATGAAGGCTGGCGCATCGAAATCCCCGGTCTGCCGGAGCTGACCGAAATCGGCGCGAAGCGTTGCCACGATCTCACGGAAACGCAGTGCTTGTTGCCGCAGCTCGGCTCCGGTCCCGACAATCGCTCGGGCGGCGGCTATCTGAGCCGCGCAGAATATGTCGCGCTGCTTCGTTATGCTGCGGATCGCTTCGTCGAAATCATTCCGGAAATCGACATGCCAGGCCACGCGCGCGCCGCGGTCGTGTCGATGGAAGCGCGTTACCAGCGTCTTGCGGCGCTCGGCAACAAGGCGGCCGCGAACGCGTACCGTCTGCTCGATCCGGCCGATACATCGAACACGACGACCGTCCAGTTCTACGACCGCCGCAGCTTCCTGAATCCGTGCTCGGACGGTGCGCAGCGTTTCGCATCGAAGGTGATCGGCGAAGTCGCGTCGATGCATCGCGAAGCGGGCGCGCCGCTTTCCGTGTGGCACTTCGGCGGCGACGAGGCTAAGAACATCCTTCTCGGCGGCGGTTTCCAGCCGCTCGACGGCACCGATCCCGGCAAGGGCCGCGTGAACCTCGCGTTGCAGGACAAGCCGTGGGGACGCTCGCCGCAGTGCGCGGCGATGATCGCGTCGGGCAAGGTTGCATCCGTCGACGAACTGCCGTCGATCTTCGCGCGCCAGGTCAGCCAGATCGTGCGCGCGAACGGCATCGGCACGATGGCCGCGTGGCAGGACGGCATCAAGCACGCGAACGGTCCGCAGGATTTCGCGACGTCGAACGTGATGGTGACGATGTGGGACACCATCTTCTGGGGCGCGTCCGACACCGTGCAGACGCTCGGCAGTCAGGGCTACAAGACGGTGCTCGCGCTGCCGGATTATCTGTACTTCGACTTCCCCTATGCCTTCGATCAGCGCGAGCGCGGGTATTACTGGGGCTCGCACGCGACGGACAGCTTCAAGACGTTCTCGCTCGCGCCTGACAATCTGCCGCAGAACGCGGAGATCATGCCCGATCGCGACGGCAAACCGTTCGAAGTGACGAGCGCTGGACCGGCGCCGCGTATCGAAGGCATTCAGGGACAAGCCTGGGCGGAAGTGATGCGTACGGATCAGCAGTTCGAGTACATGGCGTATCCGCGCTTGCTTGCGCTTGCGGAACGCGCGTGGCATCGGGCCGCGTGGGAACGTCCTTACGTGCAGGGCGAGCGCTACAAGCTCGGCGACACCGACAAGGTCGACAAGGCCGCGCTCGCAGCGGACTGGGCGGGCTTCATGAGCGTGGTGCAGAACCGCGAAATGCCGAAGCTGACGCGCTCGGGCGCGGTGGTCAGGACGAAGCTGGGCGGTTGACGGCCCATGAAACGGCAAAGCCGCCCGAAGGGCGGCTTTGTTACCAACGAACAAGCAAGCGCGCTTACTTCACCACCGCCTTGTTCCGCAAGCCTTCCTCGAACGCCTGCAGCTTTTCCTGCTGCATTTGCTGCGCGATCTGCGCCTTCACCTGATCGAACGGCGGCGGGGCGACATCACGCGCATCGTCCAGACGGATGATGTGCCAGCCGAACTGCGTCTTCACCGGCTCGGACGTCATTTCGCCCTTCTTCAGCTTCTCCGCGGCCGCGCCGAATTCAGGCACGTAAGCCGAAGGCGAGGACCAGTCCAGATCGCCGCCGTTCTTGCCCGATCCCGGGTCCTTCGAATATTGCTTCGCGAGATCTTCGAAGCTCGCACCGGCCTTGATCTTCGCAATCAGATCCTTCGCCTGCGCTTCGTCCTCGACGAGAATGTGATGCAGATGCAGTTCCTTGCCGCCGCCGTTTTGCTTGACGAGCTCCTCATAGCGCGCCTTGATCTCGGCGTCGGTCGGCGTGTTCTTCTTCACGAAATCTTCGATCAGCGCGCGCAACACCACGGTCTGCTGTGCGACGGCGACCTGCGCCTTCACGTCGGGACGCGTCGCGATGCCTTCGCGCGCGGCTTCCTGCATCAGGATTTCGCGGTTGATGAGTTCCTCGCGCACCGCCTGCTGAAGCTGCGGCGAATCCTGCTGACCTTGCGCCACGAGTTGCTTCACGAGCGCATTGGCGCGCGACGTGGGAATCGGCGTGCCGTTGACGACGGCGATGTTTTGCGCAAACGCAGGAGCAGCCGCGAATGCAGCCAGCAACACCCAGACGCGGGTTTTTTTCAAAGTCATCGGAGGTTCCTAACTGAACAAACAGACGCCTTCAAAGGCGAGATTTAAGAGGCAAGGCTTAGGGTCGAACCGCGCGCGGGTTTATTCGAATTGTTCTGCGAACTCTTGCGGCGTGTAGGCCCGGATCGCGAGCGCGTGCACGCCGCGCCGCATCTCCTCGGCCAGCGCATCATACACCAGTCGATGTCGCGCCACGCGTGCCTTGCCCGCGAAGCATTCCGCGACGATCGTCACCGTGTAATGGCTGCCGGCGGCCGCGCCCGCATGGCCCGCGTGCGCGGCGCTGTCGTCGTCGATATGCACCGACTGCGGCTGCAGCGTGGCATTCAAACGCGCTTCGAGATGCGCGATCTTGTCCGCCGCCGATGCACTCGTGAAATCGAACGATGCGCTCATTGCCCGTCCTCCTTCATGTATTTCGCAAGCCAGAAACTTTGCGCGACGATGAACAGGACGAGACAGCCCGTCGCGCCGAAGAGCTTGAAGTTCACCCACTGATCCGTCGTGAAGTTATACGCGACGAAAAGATTGACGATGCCGAGCAGCGCGAAAAACACCGCCCACGCGACATTCAACTGGCCCCATACGCGATGCGGCAACACGATCTGCTTGCCCATCATCGCTTCGATGAGATTCTTTCTGAAGCCGATCTGCGCGACGATCAGCGCGAACGCGAAGAGCCAGTAGAGCGCCGTCGGCTTCCATTTGATGAAGGTATCGTTGTGCAGCACGAGCGTCGCGCCGCCGAACACGACGACCACGCCGAGACTGACCCACAGCATCGGATCGACCTTGCGATGCCGAAACGCGACCCAGGCGATCTGCACGAGCGTCGCCGCGATCGCGACCGCCGTCGCGGTATAGATGCCCCAGACCTTGAATGCGACGAAAAAGAGAATGATCGGAAACAGATCGAACAGAAATTTCATTGGCGTGCGGACGTGATGGGCATCGGATGGATGCGAGGCGCGCGAGAAAAAAGCGCCCGCGAGAAGCGGCGGGCGCCGGTACGACGAAATGGACGGGCTCGCGCTTACTTGGGTTCGAATTGTAGCGCAGCCGAGTTGATGCAATACCGCAGGCCGGTCGGCGCGGGGCCGTCCTCGAAGACGTGGCCGAGATGCGCGCCGCAGTTCTTGCACACGACTTCGATGCGAAGCATGCCATGTGAGCGGTCGGTCTTCTCCTGGATCACTTCGCCGTTGATCGGCTTGAAGTAGCTCGGCCACCCGCAGCCGGCGTCGAACTTCGTGTCCGATTCGAACAGCGGCGTGCCGCAGCACACGCAGTCATAGACGCCGCGCTCCTTGTGATCCCAGTATTTGCCCGTGAAGGGGCGCTCGGTCGCGGCGTGGCGCGTGACCTGGTACTGCATGTCGTCGAGTTCGCGGCGATACTCGGCGTCGTCCTTTTGCAGCGGATAGCTCGTCGGGGTGGCGTCGTGGCTCATCTGTCGTTCCTTTGATCTGGCCGGGAAGGCCTGGTATATGAGGGCGATCCTACGAAGAACAACTGACTTCGAGATCGCTCGCCCAGTCGGGCGGCAGGCCCGCGTAGGCTTCGTATTCGGGCTGTTCGTCGTATGGATGGCGCAGCACGTCCAGAAGACGCGCCACTTCCGAAAAATCCTTTTCCGCCGCGCGCCGGATGGCGTTTTCCGCCAGATGATTGCGCAGCACGTACTTCGGATTCACGCGATTCATCGCCGCGGCGCGCTCGGCGTCGTCGCGCGGCTCGTGGGCGAGGCGCTCGCGATACTGCGCGGCCCACGCATCGAATGCGGCGCGATCGAGGAACAGATCGCGCACGGGCGCGTCGCGGCTCGCGTCGGATTTCGAGAGCTTCGACAGGTTCCGGAACGTCAGCGTGAAGTCCGCGCGATTCGCATGCATGATTTCGAAGAGACCGTTGGCGAGCTTGTCGTCGCCTTCGCGCTCGATATCGAGGCCGAGCTTCGCGCGCATCTTCGCGACGAGCGCGGGCCCGAAGCGATCCTTGTAGCGTTCCATCACCTTTTGCGCCTCTTCGACCACGCGCTCGGCGCGGCCTTCCTCGGGCAGATTCGCGCCGAAGAGCGGCACGAGCGCCTGCGCGAGACAGAAGAGATTCCAGTACGCGACCTGCGGCTGGCGCCCATACGAATAGCGTCCTTGCGTATCCGAATGATTGCAGACGTGATGCGCGTTGAAGGCATCCATGAAGCCGAACGGACCGTAATCGATCGTGAGGCCGAGGATCGACATGTTGTCGGTATTCATCACGCCGTGGCAGAAGCCGACGCCTTGCCACTCCGCCATCAGATCGGCGGTGGAGCGCACGGCTTCGTCGAGCAGCGCGAGATACGGATCGTCGGCATCCCTGCAATGCGGATAGAACCGGTCGATGACGTGATCGGCGAGCGTCTTCAGCTCGTCGATGCGATCGTTCGAATAGAAATGCTCGAAGTGGCCGAAGCGCACAAAGCTCGGCGACACGCGCGTGACGATCGCCGCCGTTTCGACGATCTCGCGCCGCACCGGCAAGTCCGAGCCGATGACGGTGAGCGCGCGCGTCGTCGGGATGCCGAGATGATGCATTGCTTCCGAGCACAGAAACTCGCGGATCGACGACCGCAGCACCGCACGGCCATCGCCCATGCGCGAATAGGGCGTGCGGCCCGCGCCCTTCAGTTGCACTTCGAGACGCGCGCCGTCGTGCTCCGCTTCGCCTAGCGTGAGCGCGCGGCCATCGCCCAGTTGTCCCGCCCACACGCCGAACTGATGCCCCGAATAGACGGCGGCATAGGGCAGGGCATCGGCGGGCCAGTCGCGCGTCGGATTGCCGGCGAAGAAGGCGGCGAACGCGTCTTTCTCAGGGCCGGTGGCGACTTGCGGATCGAATCCGAGCGTTTCGGCCATCTCGCGCGACATCCCGACGAGATACGGATCGGGAACGGGCGCGGCAGGAAGACGGGTGAGAAAAGCGGTGCCGAGCGCGGCGAAGGAGCCCGGCTCGCCGACCCGGATCGCGCTGGCGATTTCGTTCACGGAACGCGCGTCGGCGGGCGTCTCGTCGCGCGCCGCGCGCACGGCATTGCTTGGGGAAAACGACATGTTGAGCGCCTCTGAGTTAAACGATATTGTAATTCCGCGCCCGCGGGCCTGCAGAGCGCGGCCCGGCCATCCGATCAGCATTCGCCAGATTCGAGGACTTCGCCTATGACGTCGCCGCTCTACGGGCAGATGATGGACATACCGCTGCTCGCGTCGTCCCTGCTGTCTCATGCCTCACGCCACTTCGGCGACAACGAGATCGTGTCGCGGCGCATCGAAGGCGATATCCACCGCTACACCTACCGCGATTGCGAGAAGCGCGCGAAACAACTGGCGCAGGCGCTGACCGCGCTCGGCGTCGAGCAGGGCGAGCGCATCGGCACGCTCGCGTGGAACGGCTACAGACATCTCGAATGCTATTACGGCATCAGCGGCATGGGCGCCGTGTGTCACACGATCAACCCGCGTCTCTTTCCGGATCAGATCGCGTTCATCATCGATCATGCGGACGATTCGTATGTCTGCTTCGACATGACTTTCGGTCCGCTCGTCGAACTGATCGCGCCGCAGTGCCCGAACGTGAAGGGCTGGATCGCGCTCGGCGATGCCGCGTGCATCGCCGAACATCTGTCGAACATGAGCGTGCCGGTGATGAGCTACGAAAGCCTCATCGGCGAGCACGACGGCGACTACGCATGGCCGATGCTCGATGAGCGTCAGGCATCGTTTCTCTGCTACACGTCGGGCACGACGGGCAATCCGAAAGGCGCGCTGTATTCGCATCGCTCGACGGTGCTGCACGCGTACGGCGCGGCGTTGCCGGACGCGATGGGCGCATCGTCGAGCGATGCGATCCTTCCCGTCGTGCCGATGTTCCACGTCAACGCATGGGGCATTCCGCACGCGGGGCCGCTCGTCGGCGCGAAGCTCGTCTTTCCCGGCAAGGATCTGGACGGCAAGTCGCTCTACGAATTGATGGAAGCCGAAGGCGTCACGTATTCCGCCGGCGTGCCGACGGTGTGGATGAGCCTGCTCACCTACATAAAGCAGCAGAACGTGCGTTTCTCGACGTTGAAGCGCACGGTAATCGGCGGCTCGGCGTGTCCGCCCGCGATGCTGCGCATCTTCGAGGAAGAGTACGGCGTGCAAGTGATCCACGCGTGGGGCATGACGGAGATGTCGCCGCTCGGCACCTTGTCGCGCCTCAGTTTCAGGCAGAAGCAGCGTCCGCTCGACGAGCAGCGCCGCTCGCTGGAAAAGCAGGGCCACGCGCTCTTTGGCGTGGACATGAAAGTCGTCGGCGACGACGGCACCGAACTGCCGTGGGACGGCAAATCGTTCGGCGATCTCCATGTGCGCGGGCCGTGGGTCATCGATCGGTATTTTCGCCGGGACGATTCTCCGCTCGTCGACGGCTGGTTCCCGACCGGCGATGTCGCGACCATCGATGAAGACGGGTTCATGCAGATCACCGATCGCAGCAAGGACGTGATCAAGTCCGGCGGCGAATGGATCAGTTCCATCGATCTGGAGAACATCGCGGTGTCGCATCCGCAGGTGGCGGAAGCGGCGTGCATCGCGTGCTCGCATCCGAAGTGGACCGAGCGGCCGCTGATCGTCGCGGTGCTGAAGCCGGGCGCGACCGTCACGCGCGAGGAACTGCTCGCGCATTTCGAGGGCAAGGTCGCGAAGTGGTGGATTCCGGACGATGTCGTGTTCGCCGAGGAACTGCCGCACACCGCGACGGGCAAGCTGCAGAAAGTGCGCCTGCGCGAGCAGTTTCGCGATTACGTGTTGCCCAACGCCGCGGAGAATCCGGTCTAGCTTTTTCTTGCGTCATCGAAAGCCCCGGTTCGCGGTCCGCGCGCCGGGGCTTCGTGCATTTCTGGCGATCGATTGGCGCGAAACGCGTCGTTTGAACGATCGTGCTTTTTTGTGTATTCTGCCCCGATCGCCCACAATCGATCTCATATCCGGTCGACAGGAGACACGTTCATGGCAGTGGACTACACGATCCGCGACGGCGTCGCCGTCATTACGCTCGACAATCCGCCGGTCAACGGTCTCGGGCATTCGACCCGGCTCGGCATCGTCGAAGGTGTCGAGCGCGCGAACGACGATGCCGACGTGCGCGCCATCGTCATCATCGGCGCGGGCAAGGCGTTCTCGGGCGGCGCGGACATCACCGAATTCAACACGCCGAAAGCCACGCAGGAACCGACGCTCATGACCGTCATCGCGACGCTCGAAGCGAGCGCGAAGCCCGTCGTCGCGGCGATTCACGCCGTCGCGATGGGCGGCGGTCTGGAACTCGCGCTCGGCGCGCATTACCGCGTCGCCGTGCCCGGTGCTCAGATCGCGCTGCCGGAAGTGAAGCTCGGGCTTTTGCCGGGCGCGGGCGGCACGCAGCGTCTGCCGCGCGTGGTCGGGCTGGAAACGGCGCTGAACATGATCGTGTCGGGCGCGCCGGTGCCTTCAGAAAAGCTCGCGCAAACCGCGCTTTTCGATGAACTCGCCGACGGCGATCTGCTGGAAAGCGCGTTGTCGTTCGCGCGCCGGGCCGCCGATCGCGGCGGTCCGCATCCGAAAGTCCGCGATCGCCAGATCGAGCATCCGAACGCCGAGGGTTTCATCCAGTTCGCGCGCAACAGTGTCGCGGGAGTCGCGAAGCATTTCCCGGCGCCGCACAAGTGCATCGATGCAATCGAAAAAGGCGTGAAGGAAGGTTTCGAGCGCGGTCTCGCCTTCGAGCGCGAATGCTTTCTCGCGCTCGTGCAGACGCCCGAAAGCCGCGCGTTGCGGCATGCGTTCTTCGGCGAACGCGCGGCTGCCAAGATCGCCGATGTCCCGTCGAACACGCCCGTGAGGAAGATCGAGCGCATCGGCGTGATCGGCGCGGGCACGATGGGCGGCGGCATCGCGATGAACTTTCTCAACGCCGGTCTGCCCGTCGTGCTGCTCGAAACGAAGCAGGACGCGCTCGATCGCGGCATCGCGACGATCCGGCGCAACTACGAGGCGCAGGTCAAGAAGGGCAAGCTCACGCAGGAAAAGGTCGAAGAGCGCATGGCGCTCATCGCGCCGACGCTTGCCTTTGGCGATCTGGCCCAGGCCGATCTGATCGTCGAAGCCGTGTTCGAAGACTTGAGCGTGAAGGAACAGGTCTTCCGTCAGCTCGACGAAATCGCAAAGTCTGGCGCGATCCTCGCATCGAATACATCGACGTTGAATCTCGACACCATCGCCTCGTTCACGAAGCGTCCCGGCGACGTGATCGGCATGCACTTCTTCAGCCCCGCGAACGTGATGAAGCTGCTCGAAGTCGTGCGCGGCGCGAAGACCGAAAAGGACGTGCTCGCAACGGTCATGCAGCTCGCGAAGAAAATCAGGAAGACGGCGGTGGTGTCGGGCGTATGCGACGGCTTCATCGGCAACCGGATGATCGAGCAGTACATCCGCCAAGCGCTCTTCATGCTGGAGGAAGGCGCGCTGCCGGCGCAGATCGATCGCGCGATCGAAAACTTCGGCTTCGCGATGGGGCCGTTTCGCATGAGCGATCTCGCGGGCAACGACATCGGCTGGGCGATCAGAAAGCGGCGTTATCGGGAGCAGCCGGAGCTGCATTATTCGCGCGTCGCGGATCGTCTGTGCGAGATGGGCCGCTTCGGCCAGAAGACCGGCGCGGGCTGGTACGACTATCAGCCGGGCAAGCGCGACGCGCTGCCGTCGAACGTGGTCGATGACATGATCGTCGCGTATTCGAAGGAACGCGGCGTCGAGCGGCGCAAGATCCGCGATGAAGAGATCGTCGAGCGTCTCGTGCTTTCGCTCGTGAACGAAGGCGCGAAGATTCTCGAGGAAGGCATCGCGGGCAAGGCGTCGGACATCGACATGGTTTATCTGACGGGCTACGGCTTTCCGCTCTGGCGCGGCGGCCCGATGCTGTATGCGGACACCATCGGCCTCTACAACGTGGAACGCGCGATGCGCAAATACGCGAAGCAGGCCAACGGCTACGCGTGGCAACCCGCCGCGCGCGTCACCGAACTCGCGCAATCGAATGGACGCTTCAATGGCTGATATCAAACCTGTCGAAGACGTGTTCCTCGCCGTGGACGTGCAGTACGACTTCATGCCGGGCGGCGCGCTTGCCGTCGCACACGGCGATGAAGTCGTGCCGGTCATCAATCGGCTTGCGCGCGCGTTCTCGCATGTCGTGCTGACGCAGGACTGGCATCCGCGCTCGCATGTGTCGTTCGCGGCGAATCACGAGGGCCGCGCGCCATTCGAGACGATGACCTTGCCTTACGGCGAACAGGTGCTGTGGCCGGTGCATTGCGTGCAGGACACGCGAGGCGCGGCGCTGCATCGCGATCTGCATGTGCCGCACGCGCGGCTCGTGATTCGCAAGGGGCATCACGAACACGTCGACAGCTATTCGGCGTTTCTCGAAGCGGACCGTTCGACACCGACCGGTCTCGAAGGCTATCTGCGCAACGTCGGCGCAAGACGCGTGTGGCTAGCCGGACTGGCGACGGACTATTGCGTCGCGTGGTCCGCGCTCGATGCGCGTGCGGCGGGCTTCGACGTCATCGTGATCGAGGACGCGTGCCGCGCGATCGATCTGAACGGCTCGCTCGACCGAGCATGGAACGACATGCGCGATGCGGGCGTGCAACGCGTGAGCTCGGACGAAATTCTCAAAGCGGGGGCAACGACATGACCGATGCAGTCATCGTATCGACGGCGCGCACCGCGCTCGCCAAATCGTGGCGCGGCGCGCTCAACATGACGCACGGCGCGACGCTCGGCGGCCATGTGACGAAGGCGGTCGTCGAACGCGCGGGCATCGATCCGGCGCGCGTCGAGGACGTCATCATGGGCTGCGCGAATCCGGAAGGCGCGACGGGCGCGAACATCGCGCGGCAGATCGCGTTGCGCGCGGGCTTGCCGGTTTCCGTCCCCGGCATGACGGTGAACCGCTTCTGCTCGTCGGGCTTGCAGACGATCGCGCTTGCCGCGCAGCGCGTGATGACGGGCGAGGGCGATGTGTTCGTCGCGGGGGGCGTCGAATCGATCTCGTGCGTGCAGAACGAGCTGAACCGTCACATGCTGACCGAAGGCTGGCTCAGGCAACACAAGCCCGAAATCTACTGGTCGATGTTGCAGACCGCCGAGAACGTCGCGAAGCGCTACGAGATAGCGAAAGAGCGGCAGGACGAATACGGCGTGCGCTCGCAGCAGCGCGCGGCGGCGGCGCGGGCGGCGGGCAAGTTCGACGATGAAATCGTGCCGATCACCGTGCTTGCCGGCATCGCCGATCAAGCGACGGGGCGCATGTTCACGCAAGAAGTGACGCTCGCCGCCGACGAAGGCATCCGCGCCGATACGACGCTCGAAGGCGTGTCGAAGATTCGCACCGCGCTGCCTGGCGGCGTCATCACGGCGGGCAACGCGAGCCAGTTCTCGGATGGCGCGTCGGCGTGCGTCGTGATGAGCGCGACGCTCGCCGAGAAGGAAGGTCTCGCGCCGCTCGGCATTTTTCGCGGCTTCGCGGTCGCGGGCTGCGAGCCGGACGAAATGGGCATCGGTCCGGTGTTCGCCGTGCCGAAGCTTTTGAAGCGCGCGGGCCTGTCCGTCGACGATATCGGCTTGTGGGAGCTGAACGAAGCGTTCGCCGTGCAAGTGCTCTATTGCCGCGACCGGCTCGGCATTCCCGACGAGCGCCTGAACGTGAACGGCGGCGCGATCGCGGTCGGGCATCCGTACGGCGTGTCGGGCGCGCGCCTGACGGGTCACGCGCTCATCGAAGGCAAGCGGCGTGGCGCGAAGTTCGTCGTGGTCACGATGTGCATCGGCGGCGGACAGGGCGCGGCGGGCCTTTTCGAAATCGTGTGAGCATTTGCGGCCCGGCGATTTTTGCTACGCTTCGAGATTCGTTCGATAACAGGAGTCGCCGTGCTACGTCACATCGTCATGTGGAAGCTGAAGGAAAACGCCGAGGGCGCGAGCCGCGCCGAAAACGCGCAGAAGCTGAAGGCGAAGCTCGAAACCTGCCGCAGCATCGTGAAAGGGCAAGGGCATTTCGAAGTCGGCACCGCGCAGCCGGGTTTCGATTGCACCTATGACGTCGTGCTCGTGTCCGACTTCGACGACAAGGCGGCGCTCGAAGCGTATCAGGTGCATCCGAAACATCAGGCGCTGAAGGACTTCGTCGCGGCGATCCGCGAAGCGCGTCAATGCGTCGACTACGAAGTGTGAGCGCGATGTCCTCTTCCGATCAACCTGCAAGCAACGGCGTCGCGCTCGAGAGCCCGTTCATCGATACGCTCGGCGTCGAGCTCGTCAAGGCGCAGGACGGCGAAAGCGAAGTGCGGCTGCCGCTTCGCGACGAACACCTGAACACCTGGGGCATCGCGCACGGCGGCGTCACGATGACGATGCTCGACGCATCGCTGGCGCTCGCCGCACGCAGCGTCGCGGGCGATGGCATCGGCGTCGTCACCGTCGAGATGAAGGTCAATTTCATGCAGCCGGGGCGCGGCGAATTGCGCGGTTACGGCCGCGTGTTGCATCGCTCGACGACGATGGCTTATTGCGAAGGCGAGATTCGCGACAGCGAAGGCCACTTCGTCGCGAAGGCGCTCGGCACGTTCAAGTACATGAAGCGGCTCGCGGTCGGGCGCGACATCGTCCGGCAGAAGATGCGGTCCGATCCGAAGGCGACGCCCGGTCCGAGCGACGCCTGAACACCATTCGAGCGAAGGAGGTTCAGCATGGCAGACGCACAGATCAACCGACAAATTCTGCTCGTGTCGCGTCCGCAAGGCGAGGCGTCGGTGTCGAATTTCAGGCTCGTCGAGACGCCGCTTGCGCCGCTGAAGGACGGCGAAGTGCGCGTGCGCAATCACTATCTGTCGCTCGATCCGTACATGCGCGGCCGCATGGACGACGCGAAGTCGTACGCCGCGCCGCAACCGCTCGATGAAGTGATGATCGGCGGCACCGTGGGCGTCGTGAGCGAATCGCGCAATCCGGCGTTCAAGGCGGGCGATAGCGTCGTCGGCATGTTCGGCTGGCAGGAATACGGCACATCCGACGGCACCGGCCTGAACAAGGTCGATGCGTCGCGCGTGCCGCTTTCCGCGTATCTCGGCGCGGTCGGCATGCCGGGCGTCACGGCGTGGTACGGACTGAACCGCATCATCGAGCCGAAGGCGGGCGAGACGGTCGTCGTGTCGGCGGCGAGCGGCGCGGTGGGCAGCGTCGTCGGGCAACTGGCGAAGGCGGCGGGCTGCCGCGTGGTCGGCATCGCGGGCGGCGCGGACAAGTGCCGCTATGTCGTCGAGACGCTCGGCTTCGATGCGTGCGTCGATTACAAGGCCGGCAAGCTGCACGAAGATCTGAAAGCCGCGACGCCCGATGGCATCGACGGCTACTTCGAGAACGTCGGCGGCGACGTGCTCAATGCCGTGCTCGCGCGCATGAACGCGTTCGGGCGCATCGCCGTATGCGGGATGATCTCCGGTTACGACGGCAAGCCGACGCAATTGGACGCGCCGCGGCTGATCCTCACGCAGCGGTTGAAGCTGCAGGGCTTCATCGTCTCCGAACATCTCGATGTCTGGCCGCAGGCGCTGAAGGAACTCGGCGAGCGTGTCGCGACGAAGAAGCTGCATTTTCGCGAGAGCATCGCCGAAGGGCTCGAGAATGCGCCTGAGGCATTTCTCGGCCTCCTGCGCGGCAAGAACTTCGGCAAGCAACTGGTGAAACTCGTGTGATGGATCGCTTCGAAGGCAAGGTCGCCGTCATCACGGGCGCGGGCAGCGGATTCGGGCGCGAGTTCGCGAAGAAGGGCGCGGCGCTCGGCATGAAGCTCGTGCTCGCCGATCTCGACACCGCCGGGCTCGCCGCGACCGTCGATGCGCTACGCGCGGCGGGCGGCGACGCGATCGGCATCACGACGGACGTATCCGACGCCGCTCAGGTGCACGCGCTCGCGCAGGCATCGCTCGCCACTTACGGCGGCGTGCACATGCTCTTCAACAACGCGGGCGTCGGCGCGGGCGGCTTCGTGTGGGAGAACAGCGCGAACGACTGGCAATGGGTCTTCGGCGTGAACGTGATGGGCGTCGCGAACGGCCTGCGCGCATTCGTGCCGATCATGCTCGAACAGAACGAGCCGGCGCATATCGTCAATACGGCGTCGGTGGCGGGCCTGCTCGCCGCGCCCGCGATGGGCGTCTACAACGCATCGAAGCACGCGGTCGTCGCGCTGACCGAGACGCTGCATCACGATTTGCGGCTGGCGGGCGCGTCGATGATCGGCGTGTCGCTGCTGTGTCCGGCGTTCGTGCCGACTGGCATCGCGGATGCCGAGCGCTCGCGCCCCGACGCGCTCGCCAACGACGCGCCGTACACCGCCTCGCAAAAGCTCGCGGCGCGGCAACTCACGCGGGCGGTAGAGGGCGGGAAGCTGTCGGCGCGCGACATCGCCGATTTGACGTTCGATGCGGTGCGCGAAGGGCGCTTCTATGTCATCACGCATCCGGCCATCATGCCGTCGGTGCAACTGCGGCTCGACGATATCGCGCAACTGCGCAACCCGACCGATCCGATGTCCCTCAAACGTCCGCGTTGATGTGCACGGTTCGTGGCATGATCGTGTCCCTTTGACGCTCCTTCCGCCGATGCCGCTCAATCCAAAGATCGCGCAAATTCTGGAGATGGTCGCGCGCGCGAATCGACCGCCGTATCACACGCTCACGCCGAAAGAGGCGCGCGCAGCCTACGCGATGAGCGCGCAGATTCTCGATATCGCGCCATTGCCGGTGCACGCCATCGAGGATCTGCGGATTCCCGTGCGCGATGGCGCAACGATCGGCGTGCGCGTCTATCATCCGATCGAGCCGAGCTGGGCGCAGCCTTCTCCGGGGCTTCTTTATTTTCACGGCGGCGGCTTCACCGTCGGCAGCTTGGCGACGCACGACGCGCTGTGCCGCAAGCTCGCGCACGATGCGCAATGCGCGGTCGTATCGGTGGATTACCGGCTTGCGCCGGAGCACAAGTTTCCCGTCGCCGTGACCGATGCCTTCGATGCGCTGCAATGGCTGGCGCGCGAGGCTCCGACGCTCGGCATCGATCCGGCGCGGCTCGCGGTTGGCGGCGACAGCGCGGGCGGCACGCTCGCGATCGTGTGCGCGGTGCTCGCGCGCGATGCGGGCATCGACCTGAAACTGCAATTGCTGATCTATCCGGGCACGAGCGCGTGGCAGAAGAGCGATTCCCATGCGCGCCTCGCGGACGGGTATCTGCTTTCAGGCGAAACGATTCAGTGGTTTTTCGCGCAGTATCTGCGTGATGATCGCGATCGCGACGATTGGCGTTTCGCGCCGCTCGATGCGGCGCGCGGTACGCCGGATTTCGCGGGCGTCGCGCCGGCGTGGATCGCGGCGGCGGACTACGACCCGCTACACGACGAAGACACTGCGTTCGCGGCGAAACTCGAAGACGCGCGTGTGCCGGTCACGCTCAAGCGCTACGAAGGCATGATTCACGAATTCTTCAAGATGGGCGGTTTCGTACCGGAAGTAGCGGCGGCGCACGCGGATGCGGTGAGGGCGTTGCGGGAGGCGTTCGGGACGCTGTAGAAGCTGGCTCACCCATGATTAGAATCCGAATTATCGGCCCATGACCAGGAAAACGCCTCGCTCCTTCATCTATCTCGGCGCGCTGTTCATCTTGCTTCTCGTCGCTACATTGAATGTGTACAACCTCAATGAAGCATACGGCGACGGTCCGCCGTACTACGCGCGCACGACGAACATGGACAAGTGGACCGATCCTCTTCCCGCGCTCGTTGCGGTCGATGCCATTGCCGTCGTGCAGATCGCTGCGATCCTGTATCTCACACGAAGGAAACGCTGATCAACCGATCTCAAACGAAAAAGCCCGCTCAAACGCCCCCGGCCTCACGACGCGATGCGAGCCGTCATCGTCGCTGCGTTCCTTGATTTCCAGCGCTAACCCGAGCGCCGCCGGATTCACGCGCAAGGCCGTCGTGCTGCGCGTGCCGTAATCGGCCGTTTCGATGAACGCCGCCGACAGCACGCGCTCCCGCTCGATCGAAATCCCCGTCGATGGCAGATGTTCGTCGTTCGCGATGCGCGGGTCGCGCAACGTCTCGATGAGCACATCGAGCGACGGGCGTTCATCGGCGTGAATCAGATCGCACAGCGCCTCCCGCTGCGCGACGAGCTTCGGCCACGGCGTATTCAACAGGCTGTTCGACAAACCGTGCACGCCTGCATCGAGCAAAGCGGGCGGCGCGTCGGCACGATTGCCGTACCAGCCGAGTTCGCGCCGCAAGAAGTCGCCGCAAAGCAGATTGAACCCGTTATACCGATGCCCTTCGCGCGCCACGCCCTGCAGATAGTCGAGCGGCGCCATGCGCTCGCCCGCGAGAAAAGCGCTCACGAGCGTGCCGCGCGTCGGCGCATTCGGCTGCATGTCGCCCGGCGCGCGATAGTTGGTCAGCGCCGCGAAGCGCCCGTCGCGCGATACGCCGAGCCACGTCCCGCCGCCCGTCAGATCGCGGCCGGCGAGCACGTCTGGCGCGTCTTGCCACCAGTGCATCGGTTCGGCGTCGCGGCGAAAGAATTCATCGCGATTGGCGGAAAGCGTCAGCAATGCGCGGCCGTTTTCCTGCGACGCCGCGGGTTGCCAGTCGAAGACGATCAGACACATGCGCGCTCGACCTCAGGCGTCGGCCGGAAACGCGTAGGGCAGCGGCACGAAAGTGAGCGCGGGACCATCGGCGGAACCGACATGCACCGAGCCATTGTCAAGCGCCGCGAGCTTGATCTCGACGAGACAATCGACGCCGCCATGCTCCGCGGGCGCGACGTTGACGACGAGTCCGCACGGCTGGCCGGGATCGTCCGAATGAAAGAGCTCCGCGCCGGGCGTCGCGCTCTCGACGTGCGCGAGCGCCGTGCGCCGCTTGATCGTGCCGCGATACTGGCTGCGCGCGACGATCTCCTGCCCGGGATAGCAGCCCTTCTTGAAGTTCACCGCGCCGAGCACGTCGAAGTTGACCATTTGCGGGACGAACTGCTCGACCGTCGCGTGCGTGATGCGCGGCTCGCCCGCGTGGATGTCGAGCCAGTCCCACATCTGCTCGGGCACGCGCTTGAGTTTTTCATCGAGTTTCGCGAGTTGCGCCTCGACATCGGCTTTCGGGCCGACCCACAGGAAGCGCGGCCGATGCGCCGCGTCCGGCACGCGGATCAGCGAACCGTGCGGGCCTTCGACCTTGACGTGCACGCCGTCGGGCAGCGCATCGAAAATGCCGGAGAGCGCCGCGCGCACGTCGCCCGCGAAGCCGACGGCGGCCACTTCGGGCGTCGCGTCGGTGAGTTTCGCCTTCGCGCGCAGCACGAACATCGACAGGCGTTTCTGCACGGCCGCCTGCACGTCGTGTGCGATCAGGAGACGCACGGCGTCGGCGGTGCGCCACATCAGGAACGAGCCGAGGAGCCGGCCCTTGGCCGAGCAGTAGCCCGCGAGACGCGCGGTCGACGCGTCGAGATGCTGGACGTCGTTCGTAAGCTGACTGTGCAGGAACGAGGCGGCGTCCTCGCCCTTGACGTCGATCACGCCGAACTGGGTGAGCGGCATGTATGCGCCGGCGGTCTTGACGGAATCGAAGTCTGAAGCGGCGAGAGCGATGGTCTGGGAATTCATGAGTCGGCGGGCTGTCAATCCTATCGTTTGGGCGCGGGCCCGGGAATGCGGCTCTGGCGCAGGCGGCAAGTTATTATATTGGTCTTATCTCAAGCGTGTTTCGCATGTCCTTTCTGAAGAAATGCGTCGTGGCAGCGGTGCTCGCCGCCGTGCTCGCGGCAGCCGTCGCGGGCGGCGTGTATTGGTGGGCCAACCGGCCCATGGAATTGCCAACGCCCGAACTCGACGTCACCATCAAGCCCCACAGCAGCCTGCGCAGCGTAAGCGCCCAGTTGAACCGCGGGGGCGTGCCCGTCGAGCCCGAGCTTTTCGTGCTGATGACGCGCGTGCTCGGCCTGTCCGCGCAACTGAAATCGGGCAATTACGCATTCAAGACCGGCATCACGCCTTATGAGGTGCTGGAGAAGATCGCGCGCGGCGACGTCAACGAATATGTCGCGACCGTCATCGAAGGCTGGACGCTGCAGAAAATGCGCGGCGAGCTCGACAGCAATCCCGCGCTCAAGCACGACACCGTCGGCATGACCGACACCGACCTGCTGCGCGCGATCGGCGCGGCCGAAGTCGACAAGGCGTCCGCCGAGGGCCTGTTCTTCCCCGACACCTATCTGTTCGACAAAGGCACGAGCGATCTCGCCGTCTACAAACGCGCGTATCGGCTGATGCAGGCGCGCCTCACGGAAGCGTGGAACACGCGCGCACCGAATCTGCCTTACAAGACGCCTTATGAAGCGCTCGTGATGGCGTCCATCGTCGAGAAGGAGACGGGGCGCGCTGCGGACCGGCCGCTCGTCGCGGCGGTGTTCGCGAACCGGCTGCGCATCGGCATGCCGCTACAGACGGACCCGAGCGTGATCTACGGCTTAGGCCCGGCCTACGGCGGCAAGCTGAAGAAAAAGGACCTGCAGACGGACACTCCGTACAATACCTACACGCGCATGGGCCTGCCGCCGACGCCGATCGCGCTGCCCGGCGTGGCCGCACTGAACGCCACGCTCAATCCCGCCTCGAGCAACGCGCTGTATTTCGTGTCGCGCGGCGACGGCAGCAGCATCTTTTCCGACAATCTCGGCGACCACAACAAGGCCGTCGACAAATACATCCGGGGTCAATGAATGGCGCGCGGCAAGTTCATCACGTTCGAAGGCATCGACGGCGCGGGCAAGACCACGCATCTGGACTGGTTCCGCGAACGGCTCGAAGCCAAAGTGGAACCGGGCGGGCATCGTGTCGTCATGACGCGCGAGCCGGGCGGCACGCCGCTCGGTGAAACCCTGCGCGGCATCCTGCTGAATCAGCCGATGGACCTCGAAACCGAAGCGCTGCTCATGTTCGCCGCGCGCCGCGAGCATCTGGCGCAGGTGATCGAACCGGCGCTGTCGCGCGGCGACTGGGTGCTGTCGGACCGTTTCACCGACGCCACGTTCGCGTATCAGGGCGGCGGCCGCGGTCTGCCGCGCGACAAGCTCGAAGCGCTCGAACGCTGGGTGCAGGGCGGTTTCCAGCCCGATCTGACCGTGCTTTTCGACGTGCCGACCGACACCGCGAGCGAGCGCCGCTCGGCCGCGCGCGCCCCCGACAAGTTCGAAAGCGAATCCGAGGCATTTTTCGAGCGCACGCGCAGCGAGTATCTGCGCCGCGCGGATGAATCGCCGCAGCGCTTTTTCATCGTCGATTCGACGCGCTCCATCGACGAGATTCGCAAAAAGCTCGAAGAAGTTATCGCAAGCGTCTGAATTCAAGAGAATCTATCGATGATCTATCCCTGGCAAACCGACGACTGGCAGCGTCTGCAGCAATTGCGCGCGCACTGGCCGCACGCGCTCCTGCTGCACGGAGAAGCGGGCATCGGCAAGCTGCAGTTCGCCCAGCATCTCGCGCAGGGTTTGCTGTGTGAGACGCCCGCCGCGAATGGCGAGCCGTGCGGGACTTGTCCGGCGTGTCACTGGTTCTCGCAAGGCAATCATCCCGATTACCGCGCGGTGCTGCCCGAAGCGCTCGCGGGCCTTGCCGCAACCGGCGACGCAGCCGACGCTCCCGCCGACAAAGCCGATGGCGAAGAAGGCAAGAAGACCCGCACGCCGAGCAAGGAAATCAAGATCGAGCAGGTGCGCGGGCTGCTGGATTTCTGTGGCGTGGGCTCGCATCGGGGCGGCTTGCGCGTCGTCGTGCTGTATCCGGCCGAGGCGCTCAACGTCGCAGCGGCGAACGCGCTCTTGAAGACGCTCGAAGAACCGCCGTCGGGCGTCGTGTTCCTGCTGGTGTCGGCGCGCGTCGACCGGCTGTTGCCGACGATCATCAGCCGCTGCCGCCAATGGCCGATGAGTGTGCCGCCGGCGAACGAAGCGAGTGCGTGGCTCGCGTCGCAAGGCGTCGACGATCCGGCGGCGCTCCTCGCGCAGGCCGGCGGCGCGCCGCTCGCTGCGCTCGCGCTGGCGAACGACGAGAACCGCGCCTTGCGCGACTTCGCGCTCGCGCAACTTGCCGCCGGACCGAATTGCGATGCCTTCGCGTGCGGCGAAAACCTGCAGAAGCTGCCGGTGCCGCTCGTGCTCGGCTGGTTGCAGCGCTGGCTTTACGATCTGCTCGCGCAACGCACGGCTAGCCGTCCGCGCTATTTCCCCGGCGCGGCGAAGGCGCTCGCACGTTGCGCGCAAAGCGCCGATCCGGCCGCGCTCGCGCGCTACATGAAGACGGTCACGCGGCAGCGCGCGGTGGAAAATCATCCGCTGAACGCGCGCCTCGTGTTCGAGGAACTGTTCATGGGCTATCGCGGGATCTATACGGCCTGAGCGGCCTGAGCGGCCTGAGCGGCAGAGACCGTCGAGCCGCGCCGCAAGGAATGCACCAAGGAGCACCCGATGTTTGTCGATTCACACTGTCATATCAACTTCGAAGGGCTCGCGGACCGATTGCCCGACGTCCTCGACAAGATGCGCGCGCATTCTGTGACACATGCGCTGTGCGTGTCGGTGGATCTCGAGACGCTGCCTTCGGTGCTCGCGATCGCCGAGCAGCACGAAAACGTCTATGCGTCGGTCGGAGTGCATCCCGACCACGAGGATATGCGCGAGCCGAGCGTCGCGGAACTCGTCGAGCTGGCGAAGCATCCGAAAGTTTGCGCGATCGGCGAAACCGGGCTCGACTACTATCGGCTGGAAGGGCGCAGCATCGCCGACATGGAATGGCAGCGCGAACGCTTTCGCACGCATATCCGCGCCGCGCACGCGACGGGCAAGCCGCTCATCATCCACACGCGGTCGTCGTCGGACGACACCTTGCGCATCATGCAGGAAGAGCGCGCGGACGTGCCGGGCGGCGTCATGCATTGCTTCACCGAACCGTGGGAGATCGCCGAACGGGCGCTCGCGCAGAATTTTCATATCTCGCTGTCGGGCATCGTCACGTTCAAGAAGGCAACCGATGTGCAGGACGTCGCGCGGCGCGTGCCGATCGAGCGCCTGCTCATCGAAACCGATTCGCCGTACCTCGCGCCGGTGCCGTATCGCGGCAAGCCGAATGAACCTGCGTACGTGAGTTATGTCGGACGTTTCATCGCGCAGTTGCGCGAGCAGCCGGAAGAGGCCGTCGCGCAGGCGACCACCGACAACTTCTTCCGGCTCTTCAAGATCGCGCGGCCAGTCTGAGGGCGGCCGGCCCGCGCGCAAAAAAACTGTTCCAAGGCAATTCGAAGGTCACTTATGAACACTTCCCCGATGGTTTCCACTCTGAACACGACGCGCGGTGCGCGCAAGGGCACGGCCGTGCGTGGACTCGTCGCCGGCGCGCTGCTGGCGGCCTGCGCGATCGCTCAGCCGGTCTGGGCCGCGTCCGTGGACTCGCTCATCAAGGCGGTCAAGTTCGACGACGTATCGGCGGTCAAGAAGCAGCTCGCGCAGGGCGCGGACCCGAACACCGTCGACAACACGGGCACGCCGATCCTCGTGATCGCCGCGCGCGAGAAGTCCGACAAGGTCGGCCAGTTGCTCGCCGACAACCCAAAGACCGATCTCGAGAAGCTCGATCCCGCCGGCGAAAACGCGATGATGCTTGCCGCGCTCAATGGCGACGCGACCTTCGTGAATCTGCTGATCGCCAAGGACGCCGAAGTGAACAAGAAAGGCTGGACGCCGCTGCACTACGCTGCGACCAACGGCCATGACGACATCGTGAAGATTCTGGTCGACCATTCGGCCTATATCGACGCCGGCTCGCCCAACGGCACGACGCCGCTCATGATGGCGGCGCGCGGCGGTCATCTTTCGACGGTCAAGCTGCTGCTCGACTCGGGCGCCGATCTGCGCGTGAAGAATCAACTCGGCCTGACCGCGGTGGATTTCGCGCAGAAGTACAACGAGAAAGATGTCGCCGAAGGTCTGAAGGCGCGTCTGGACTCGATGCAACAAGGCGGCGGCGCTGCGCAAAGCGGCTCAAACGGTGCAAAATAACGGCGCGACATCAAGTCACGGGGCGAGCGCGGTCAGGCGCGGCCGCGCATCGCTCCGAACCCGTTGCTCCGACCAAGCCGCCGCTCAACATAAAAGGAAGACCATGCTGCGGGAATTCGTCCTCGCCTGTGCTCTCGCGACGCCCGTCTGTGCGTTCGCGTTTACCGGGAACGATCTGAACAAGCTCTGCACCAAAACGGATCCCAACTCACGGACCGCCTGCGCGGCCTATATCGAAGGCGCGGCGGACGGCATCTACAACACGATCGAGGCGATCGGCGGAACCTCCGGGCCGCAGGTCGGCCAGTACTTCTGCCTGCCGGCGGACGTGAAGCCGCAGCAGCTTACGGACGCGGTGCGCAAGTACATCGCCAACAATCCCGACAAGGCCGATTTCAACGCGACCACGATGGTTTCGCTCGGACTCGGCAAGGCGTTTCCCTGCAAGGCGGAACGCTGAGCATCTGGTGACGCCGGAGCACTGGCGTCACGCTTGCTGAACCAAGAGGCGACGGCCGCGCCCGGACGGCCATCGCCGCTGCTGTCTGCAACCTGGCGCAATATCGCGCAGCACCACGCATCCGTGCGATGCGACCGCCGTATCCTCCTCGCCGCTTTCACTTTCTCGAGGCTGATCCCGCGACGCTCATGCTCTCACTCGACCATTTCCTGAATCTTGCGGAACGTCCGCTCGGCACCTGGCCCGGCGCGCTCGTCGTGGCCGTCATCGCGGTGGCGTTTGCGATTGCCGCGCATCGCATCGGCGCGCGCATTCTCGTGCGCATCGCGCGTCCTTATCCGCTGATGAGCGTCGTGCTGCGCTATATCGACACGCCCGCGCTCATCCTGCTCATCATCCTCGGGCTCGGTTTCATGATCTTCGAGGCGCCCGATACGCTGCCGTTCATCGGCGTGCTGCGCGATGTCGAGACCGTCGCGCTGATCGTCGCGCTCACGTTTCTCGCGGCGCGCTCGGCGGGCGCGGTGGGCGAGGCGATCGTGCAGGCGCATCCGCTCGACACCGACGACAATCTCAACGCCCGCCGCATCCACACGCAGGCGCGCGTGCTCGCGCGCTCGGTGATGGTGGTGATCGTAATCATCGGTTTCGGCGCGGCGCTGATGGCGTTTCCGAGCGTGCGGCAGATCGGCGCGAGCCTGCTGGCGTCGGCGGGCGTCGCCGGGCTCGTCGCCGGTATCGCCGCGCGGCCGGTGCTCGGCAATCTGATTGCGGGCTTGCAGATCGCGCTGTCGCAGCCGATTCGCCTCGACGATGTCGTCGTGATTCAGGGCGAATGGGGACGCGTCGAGGAAATCACGGGCACGTACGTGTCGATCCGCATCTGGGATCAGCGGCGGCTTATCGTGCCGTTGCAGTGGTTCATCGAAAATCCGTTCACGAACTGGACGCGCAACAGTTCGCAGATCATCGGCACGGTGTTTCTGTATGTCGATTACCGGATGCCGCTCGCGCCGCTGCGCGAGGAGCTGGAGCGCATCCTCGAGCACGCGCCGGAATGGGATGGCCGTGTGCAGGTGCTGCAGGTCACCGACGCCACCGACCGCGCGATGCAACTGCGCGTGCTCGTCAGTTCGTTCGACTCGGCGCTGAATTGGGATTTGCGCTGCCGCGTGCGCGAAGGGCTCGTGAACTTCGTGCAGGCGACTTATCCGCACTATCTGCCGCGCGCGCGGGCGGATCTGTCGACCGACAAGGAAAGTCACGTCGATTTCGCGCCGCCGCTCGAAAGGGCGGGCACGGCACACGCGGCAAGCACGGCGAATACGGCCGCCGATCCGGTCGCGAGCCGCGGCGAGCCGACCGGGCCGGACCCGAGGGCGCACGCGGCGGCGTCCACCGCGCCGGCGCCGGCAGAAAAGACCTGACGGAAACCCGCGCGGCGTTTCCGGGTCGAAAATTTCGGGTTGATGCTGAGAAAGTCACGTTAAGTCACGTTAATCACGTTCGAAGAGGAAAAGGAAAGTCTATGAGCCGTCTCGTCGTCGTATCCAACCGGGTCGCCACGCCGACCGAAACCAAGGGCTCCGCGGGCGGGCTCGCCGTCGGCGTCTTCGGCGCGCTGAAGGACAGCGGCGGCGTCTGGTTCGGCTGGAGCGGCGACGTCGTGAGCGAAACCGTCGCGAATCAGGGACCGAAACTCGAACAGGACGGCGCGGTGACCTTTGCGACCGTCGGCCTGCCGAAAAAGGACTACGACCAGTACTACCGCGGTTTCTCGAACGCGATGCTGTGGCCGGTTTTCCACTATCGCAACGATCTCGCCGTCTACGACCGGGACGAGTACGCGGGCTACCGGCGCGTGAACGCGTGGCTCGCGCACAAGCTCATCAAGCTGCTCGAACCCGGCGACATCATCTGGGTCCACGACTATCACATGATCCCGTTCGCCGAGGCGCTGCGCTCGGCGGGCATCACGAATCGCATCGGCTTCTTTTTGCACATTCCGTTTCCGTCGCCGCAGATCCTGTTGAATATTCCGCCGCACGAGGAACTGGTGAAGTCGCTGTGCTGCTATGACGTCGTCGGGTTTCAGACGGAAAACGATCGCGTCGCGTTTCACGACTACATCGTCCGGCACGCGCACGGCACCGCGACCCCCGACGGCCACGTCGAGGCGTTCGGACGCAAGCTGCGGACGAACGTTTATCGCATCGGCGTGTTTCCCGATGAAATCGCCGAGCAGGCCGAACGCGGCGAGGCGCGTCAGGACGTGATGGACCTGAAGCAGAGCCTCGAAGGCCGTAAGCTCATCATGAGCGTGGATCGGCTCGATTACTCGAAAGGACTGGTCGAGCGCTTCCGCGCGTTCGAGCATTTTCTGGAAAAGTCGCCCGAGTGGCGCGGCAATGTCACGCTCGTGCAGATCGCGCCGCCGACGCGCTCGGACGTCGAAACCTATCAGCAGATTCGCCAGAACCTGGAGTACGAAGCGGGGCG
The DNA here is from genome assembly GCF_031451415.1 of Caballeronia sp. LZ028. Classification (NCBI taxonomy): domain Bacteria; kingdom Pseudomonadati; phylum Pseudomonadota; class Betaproteobacteria; order Burkholderiales; family Burkholderiaceae; genus Caballeronia; species Caballeronia sp. LZ028. The sequence continues at coordinate 1,750,461 of NZ_JARUXN010000001.1, forward strand.
CATCAACGGACGTTACTCCGGGCTCGATTACACGCCGATCCGCTATCTCAATCAGCGATACGACCGCTGGAAGCTGATGTCGCTGTTTCGCGAATCGCAGATCGGGCTCGTCACGCCGCTGCGCGACGGCATGAATCTCGTCGCGAAGGAATACGTCGCGGCGCAGAATCCCGACGATCCCGGCGTGCTCGTGCTTTCCCAGTTCGCCGGCGCGGCCGATGAAATGACCGGCGCGGTGATGGTCAATCCGCATGATATCGTCGGCACGAGCGAAGCGATCGGCCGCGCGCTGGCGATGCCGCTCGCCGAGCGCAAGCAGCGCTACGAGACCAACATGGCGGCGCTGCGCAAGCACGATCTGGGCGTGTGGCGCGACAACTTCCTCGCCGATCTGCGCGGCGATGCCGAACGGTAACCGTCGCCGGAAACGAATGTTTCCGTGCTGTAACAGAGCGATGAAAGTGCAAGAGACGTCCGGAACGGGCGCATTCGCACTCGATAATGGGCTTCATCGCAGCGGATGGCGGAACGATTCGTAAGGGCAAACCTCGTTGTCCAACCTTACGATCCGCTGTCATACTCGATGCGCGCCGCGGCTGGCAAGCGATCAGCCGCACGTCGATATCCGCATGGAGACGAGAACGATGAGAATTGCCCAGATTGCTCCGCTGACCGAATCGGTGCCGCCGAAGCTCTATGGCGGGACCGAGCGTGTGGTGTCGTACCTGACCGAGGCGCTCGTCGAGCTCGGTCACGAGGTGACGCTCTTCGCCACCGGCGATTCGCAGACCAGCGCCAACCTGGAACCCGTGTGGCCGCGCGCGTTGCGGCTCGACCCGGCGATCCGCGACCGCATCGCGCCGCACATGCTGCTGATGGAACTCGTGCGCCGCCGCGCCGAAGAGTTCGATGTCCTGCACTTTCACATGGACTATTACTCGTTCTCGCTGTTCAAGCGCCAGGACACGCCGTTCGTGACGACAATGCACGGCCGGCTCGATCTGCCCGAGCAGCAGCCCGTATTCGATACGTTCAACACCGCGCCCGTAATCTCCATTTCCGACGCGCAGCGGCATCCGCTGCCGCAGGCGAAATGGGTCAGCACCGTTTATCACGGCTTGCCGGAGAAGCTCTACGTGCCGCAGCCGGTGGAGCAGAAGTATCTGGCGTTCCTCGGACGCATTTCGCCGGAAAAGCGCGTCGATACGGCCATTCGCATCGCGGGCCGATGCGGCTTGCCGATCAAGATTGCCGCCAAGGTCGATTTCGCCGACCACGAGTATTTCGAGCGCGAGATTGCGCCGCTGCTGGAGCTGCCGTATGTCGAGTACGTCGGCGAGATCAACGACAGTCAGAAAGCCGAATTCCTGTCGGGCGCGCACGCGCTCGTGTTTCCGATCGACTGGCCCGAGCCGTTCGGCCTCGTGATGATCGAGGCGATGGCGTGCGGCACGCCGGTCATCGCGTTCAATCGCGGCTCGGTGCCGGAAGTGGTGGACGAGGGCGTGTCTGGCTTCATCGTCGAGGATGAAATCGGTGCGGTGGCCGCGGTGAATCGTCTGCATACGCTGTCGCGCGAGCGCGTGCGCAATCGCTTCGAGGAGCGCTTCACGTCGCATCGCATGGCTCGGCAATATCTGGAGGCGTATCAGTCGGTCGTGCGCGCGCAGAAGCGTGCGCGCTTCAAAGTGATCGATCGCGCGACGACGACCTGACGCGCGACCCGACACGACGCGGGAAAAAACAAAAAACCGCCGTGTGGCGCGACCAGGAAGGTCGCACCACACGGCGGTTTTGCATTCGCCGCGAGGTCAAGCGCGACGCGCTCAGTACTTGATGCGCGACACCTTCGTGCCTTGCAGCGACACGTCGGCCATCAGGCCGGCGTTGGTCAGCACGATGGCCTCGACCGGTTTCGTGGCGGTGGTCGTGTCGATCACGCCGTTCGCGCCCATCTTCACCAACGCCACCGATGCGTCCGCGCCCGCCGACCAGCCGTCGGAGTTGCGGAATTTGTCGAGCGCATCCTGCGTCATGAACAGGAAGATCAGCGCCTTCGACTGCGCGCCTGCCTGCAGGCCGAACGAGCCGGACGTCGTGCTGTAATACCCGACGCTGCTGCCGCCCACACGCAGCGCACCCTTGCCGTATTGCGCGCCGACGATGAAGCCGGCCTGAAGCACCGACGGGAACACCAGCACGCCGCGCGCTTTCGCGACCAGCTCGCGCGAGCCGCCGACGGTGGCATAGAGACGCTGGATCGTGCTGTCGACATCTGCGTCGATGGCGCGGCGGTCATCGGCGGCGCCCGCGGCCGCTTCGCTGCCGGCGTTCCGGTTTGCCGTGCAGCCGGCAAGCGCGAGGCCACCCATTGCCAGCACGGCCGTCGACTTGAGCATGAAGTTTCGTCTTTGCATCATTGTTCTCCATCGTGGAATTTAGGAAACCCCATAAGAGCGGGAGGGTGAGGCACGCCAAGTTATAGCACAGCAAGGTGAAACCGCGAGCCTCGGCCCATGCGCCGAAAGCCTTGTCAGGCTTGGGTCTTCAGGCTCCGCAACATTCGGGCGAACAAGCCGGACCTAGCTTACTCCGAATCCGTCCCCATAAGCGTCAGGCGCGTCGTTAAATTACACAAATCTTTCGAAGCACACATCGTCTGATACAAGGTTAGACGAAGCTTTGACCAAACCGAAATGGAAACGGCGTTTTCGCCCGAAGTGCGGCCCAAGGCGAGCAGAATTTTCGTGACGCTGCCTTTAGGTCGTACGAGAAAACCGCTGAAGGAAGTAGCAACGACCGTACCCGAGGCTCGGTCACGGATGGGTCGTCGTTTTTACTTCGGCGGAGGGCGGCGCGGGCGTGTGTTGCGGACGGCGCAGCGCGCGCCGGATGCCGCCGATCAGCACGCCGAGCACGAGCAGGAACGCTGCGGGCACGATCCAGTAGCCGACGAACGCATGCCAGAGATAATCGGCGAGCGTCGCCTTGCGATGCGCGTATTCGTTGAGCGCTTCCTGATGCTTCACCTCGGTGGCGGCGATGGCATCTTCGGGACAACCGGCTGCGCGCGCTTCTTCGGACGTGCCGTGGCAGCGCGCCGCGGCGCCGGCCGCGCGTTGGGCATCGGTCAACTCCCAGCTGGCAAGCGACTTCTGGAGATCGACGTTGTTGTACGCCATCTCCTCGCGCACTTCGTTCACCGCGACGATCAGCACCGGCACGAACCAGAACGTGATCGCCACGAGCCACCGCCTGAACCAGCGGTTCTTGTGTCTCCATGCCATCCGATGCCTCCATGCGCGGCTTTTCGCCTCGCTCGAAACGGCGGCGGCCGATGGCGTCTTTCTTGTATTTCGTAAGGGGCCGCCTTCGCGCCATCTTATGAGAAAAAGACGACGGTGCGAATCACTAGCTTGGGTGCAGTGCAATATCGGCCGGTAGGGAGCGTAAATACGCAAGGGGCGCCGCGCGCGAACGGCGCGGCGTGCAGAACGCGAACGCAGGCGAGATCAGCCCTTGTTGCTGAGGCAGCTTTTCATGAAACTCTTGCGGTCGTCGCCTTTCTTGTCGCCTGCTTGGCTGTTGCACGCCGTCATCTTCTGCTGCTGCGTCATCGGCGCGGATGCGGCAGCCGGCGCGGCGGACAGACAGCTCTTCATGAAGGCCTTGCGGTCGTCGCCTTTCTTGTCGCCCGCCTGCTTGTTGCAATCGGTCATCTTGCTTTGCTGACTGTTGGCGGCGAAGGCGACGTTCGCGCCGAGCGTCAGGCTCAGCACGGCGATGAGGGCGGTGGCTCGAATGGTCATGTGACGCTCCCTGATTTGAGTGACGGTTGTTGTTCGACGGCGCGTGTCTGTATCGGCATGTCGCCCGCGCATTATGGCAAACACAATATGAACGGTGTGCGGGATAGGGTGAAATCGGGAGTCGCGGGAACGAGGCTTGCAAACGCCTTTCGTCGCCGGCGATCCGCACGACCGATGCAGCCGACGTATGATCGTGCGATGCATGTCAATGCGAAAGGAGATCGTCCATGTCCACGCCGCTGTCGGATCATTACAAAGGCTTCGAGATCAAGGTTCAGGCATTGAGGCGCGCGAAGGATCGCGACGAGCCGGACGACAGCCCGCGACACTTCGACATAGTCGTGACGATCGCGAAGAGCGCGCACGGCGAAAGCGGCCGCTCGGTGATGTTCGGCGTGCCCGATCAGGAACCGTTCGACAGTCCGATCGACGCGACGCGCGCGGGCATCGACTACGCGCGCGACATCATCGACAACAAGGTCGAAGGGCAGTCGGTCGAAGATCTCTGAGTCTTGTCCGCAGGCAACTAAAAACGCCGTCGAGCAGCCGTTCGACGGCGTTGTCGTATGTGCTGCACTACACGTTAGCCCGATTGACCTCCGGCGCCTGTCCAACGAGAATCGACGGCGAGCAAACGTTCAAACGTGCGCGAAAGGGCGTCGAAGGCATTGGCGCGCGAGCGTCCGGCGCGTTTCGATTGGCGTTGCTCGCGTTCGCTGCATCTCGCAAGACCAACAAACCAGAATAAGCATTGGAGATCCGCATGAACCGAATCATCCGCCGACGCGTCCTCACGGCTGCCGTCGCGCTCGCCGCCTGCACCGCATTGCCGTTCGCGTCGTCATCGGCGTTCGCGCAGCCGGCGGGCAAGCCCAAGGTGGCGCTCGTCATGAAATCGCTCGCCAACGAGTTCTTCCTGACGATGGAAACCGGCGCGAAAGACTATCAGGCGCACAACGCCAGCCAGTTCGACCTGATCACCAACGGCATCAAGGACGAGACCGACACGGCGGCGCAAATCCGCATCGTCGAGCAGATGATCGTCTCGAAGGTCGATGCGCTCGTGATCGCGCCGGCTGATTCGAAGGCGCTCGTGCCGGTCATCAAGAAGGCGGCGGACGCGGGGATCATCGTCGTGAACATCGACAACCGGCTCGATCCGGACGTGCTCAAGTCGAAGGATCTGAACGTGCCGTTCGTCGGACCGGACAACAAGAAGGGCGCGCGTAAGGTCGGCGACTATCTCGCGCCGAAACTGAAGAAGGGCGATGAAGTCGCGATCATCGAAGGCGTGACGACCACGACGAATTCGCAGGCGCGCAGCGCGGGCTTCAAGGAAGCGATGGACGCCGCCGGCATGAAGGTGGTCGCGCTGCAGTCGGGCGAATGGGAAATCGACAAGGGCAACGCGGTCGCGTCGCAGATCCTGAACGCCAATCCGAACGTGAAGGCGCTCCTGTGCGACAACGACAACATGGCGATCGGCGCCGTGTCGGCGATTCGCGCGGCGGGCAAGGCGGGCAAGGTGCAGGTCGTCGGCTTCGACAACATCGGCGCGATCAAGCCGATGCTCAAGGACGGCCGCGTGCTCGCCACGGCCGACCAGTACGCGGCGAAGCAGGCGGTGTTCGGCATCGACGTGGCGTTGAAGGCGATTGCCGGCCACAAGAAGCAGTCGGAGCTTTCGCAGGTCGTGGAAACGCCGGTCGATCTCGTGACGAAGTGAGCCGGCGCGAAGCCTCAAGTTCGCGGCGGGCGTGCCGATAACACACTGACGAGCGCGAAAGGCAGACGGCGCGGGCACGCTCCGCGGCCTTTCGCGCGGGCTTCGCCCAGCCGTGCTGGATCATTCCGAGGATGCACAACCGAGCCTTGAAGCGCCCCATGACCGGACCGAACGATGCGAACGTGCTGACGGTGACGGGCATCGGCAAGACCTATGTCGAGCCGGTGCTGACGGACGTATCGCTCGATCTCGTCGCGGGCGAGGTGCTCGCGCTGACCGGCGAGAACGGCGCGGGCAAGAGCACGCTGTCGAAGATCATCGGCGGGCTGACCGATCCGTCGACCGGCGCGATGACGCTCGCGGGCCAGCCCTACGCGCCGAAGAGCCGCTCGGAGGCCGAATCGCTCGGCGTGCGCATGGTGATGCAGGAGCTGAACCTGCTGCCGACGTTATCGGTGGCGGAGAATCTCTTTCTGAACCGCTTGCCGCGCAAGGGCTTCGGCTGGATCGACCGCAAGCGCCTCGCAGAAGACGCGCGTCACGCGATGGCGCAAGTCGGGCTCGACGCAATCGATCCGGATACGCTCGTCGGCGGTCTCGGCATCGGGCATCAGCAGATGGTGGAAATCGCGCGCAATCTGATCGGCGATTGCCGCGTGCTGATTCTCGACGAGCCGACCGCGATGCTCACCGCGCGCGAAGTCGATCTGCTGTTCGAGCAGGTCGAAAGGCTGAAGGCGCGCGGCGTCGCGCTCGTGTACATCTCGCACCGGCTGGAGGAACTGCGGCGCATCGCCGAGCGCGCGGCCGTGCTGCGCGACGGACGCCTCGTGCATATCGGTCCGATGGACGCGCTCACGAGCGACCGGCTCGTCACGCTGATGGTCGGACGCGAGATCGGCGAGCGCATCGATCTGGGCGAACGGCGGATCGGCGATGTCGCGCTGAAAGTGGAAGGCATGACGCGGCTGCCGGCCGTGCGCGACGTGTCGTTCGAGGTGCGCGCGGGCGAGATTTTCGGCGTGAGCGGCCTGATCGGCGCGGGCCGCACCGAGCTGATGCGGCTCATCTACGGCGCGGATCGCGCGGACGCGGGCACGGTGTCCGTCGCGCGCAAAGGGCAGGCGCTGCGGCGCGTGACGGTGCAATCGCCGTCGGATGCGGTCGAAGAAGGCATCGCGCTCATCACGGAGGATCGCAAGGGCGAGGGCCTGCTGCTCAGCCTGCCGATCGCCGCGAACGTTTCACTGGGCAACGTCGGCGCGGTGGCGCGGCACGGCGTGGTCGACGCGCGCCGGGAAGCGGCGCTCGCGCAACGGCAGATCGACGCGATGTGGATTCGCACGTCGGGGCCGGCGCAGGCCGTGTCGGAACTGTCGGGCGGCAACCAGCAGAAGGTCGTGATCGGCCGGTGGCTCGCGCGCGACTGCTCGGTGCTGCTGTTCGACGAGCCGACGCGCGGCATCGACGTCGGCGCGAAGTTCGACATCTACGGGCTGATGGGCGCGCTCGCTCGCGAAGGACGCGCGCTCGTCGTCGTGTCGAGCGACCTGCGCGAGCTGATGCTGATCTGCGACCGTATCGGCGTGATGTCGGCGGGGCGCATGACGGGCGTGTTCGAGCGCGCGAACTGGACGCAGGACGCGCTGCTCGCGGCGGCGTTCTCGGGTTACGCGAAGCGCGAGGCGATCCTGCACGAGCCCATCGCCCCGGACGCGAAAGCGCCCGAAGACAACGTGGAGCATTGAATGAGCGAAGCGAATCTGCCCGCCGATGCGCCGAAGAGCACGAAAGGCGTCGGCACGCGTCTGGGCATTTCGAATTATCTGGGTCTCGCGGGCGCGCTCGCCGCGATGATCGCGCTGTTTTCGGTGCTGAGCACGCACTTTCTGACGTACGACACGTTCAGCACGATCGCGAACCAGATTCCGGATCTCGTCGTGATGTCGGTCGGCATGACGTTCGTGCTCATCATCGCGAGCATCGATCTGTCGGTCGGCTCGGTGCTGGCGCTGGGCGCGTCGGTGGTGAGCGTGGCCGCGCTGAAGTGGCACTGGCCGGCGTTTCCGGCGGCGCTGATCGGGCTCGCGGCCGCCGCGCTGACGGGCGCCGTGACCGGCCTCGTGACGGTGGCGTGGCGGATTCCGTCGTTCATCGTCTCGCTCGGCGTGCTGGAAGGCGCGCGCGGGCTTGCGTATCAGATGACGAATTCGCGCACGGCGTACATCGGCGATGCGTTCGATTTTCTGTCGAATCCGATCGCGTTCGGCATCTCGCCCGCGTTCCTGATCGCGGTCGCGGTGATGATAATTGCCCATCTGGTCTTGACCCGGACGGTTTTCGGCCGATATCTCGTAGGGATCGGCACGAACGAGGAAGCCGTGCGTCTCGCGGGCGTGAATCCGCGGCCGTACAAGGTGATCGTTTTCGCGCTGATGGGCGCCTTGTCCGGACTCGCGGCGCTCTTTCAGATCTCGCGGCTCGAAGCCGCCGATCCGAACGCCGGCGCGGGGTTGGAACTGCAGGTGATCGCGGCGGTCGTGATCGGCGGAACGAGCCTGATGGGCGGGCGCGGCTCGGTCATCAGCACGTTTTTCGGCGTGTTGATCATCTCCGTGCTGGCGGCGGGACTGGCGCAGATCGGCGCGAACGAGCCGACCAAGCGCATCATTACCGGCGCGGTGATCGTGGTGGCGGTGGTGCTGGATACATACCGCAGCAGGAGAAAGCGGGTTTGATCGAAGGGCGGCGCAGGCGGGCGCTCCGGAACGGGGTGGAGCAACGGCCGGCGACGAGAGAAGGCAGCGGGCGGCAGCGGCGAACGGGGATTCATCGCCGCCGCACACAATGAAGCAGGCAGGGCGCGGGGAAAGCAGAGCGGCGCATGAAAAGTGGTCGCGCCGGACGCCTTACGACCAATAAGAGCAGTTGGACCAAAGCATAGCGAAGGACGATGTATGGCGACGATCAAAGACGTGGCAGCCATTGCCGGGGTGTCGTTTACGACGGTATCCCACGTAGTGAACAATTCGCGGCCGGTTTCGGCCGACGTGCGGGCGAAAGTCGAGCGGGCGATCCGTGAGCTCGACTACGTGCCGTCGGCGGTCGCGCGCTCGCTGAAGGCGCGCTCGACGGCGACCATCGGCCTGCTCGTGCCGAACGCGACGAATCCGTATTTCGCGGAGCTCGCGCGCGGCGTCGAGGACGGCTGCGCGAAGAACGGCTATTGCGTGTTCTTCTGCAACTCCGACGACGATCCCGCGAAGCAGCGCAACTATCTGCGCGTGCTGCAGGAAAAGCGCATCGACGGGCTCGTGATTGCATCGGCGGGCGAGGACTCGGTGCTCGCGCAATGCCTCGCGGGCGCGCGCGAGCCGCTCGTGATCGTCGACCGCAATATCGAGGGGCTGCAATCGGACCTCGTGCAGATCGACCACGAAAAGGGCGCGTATCTCGCGACGCGGCATCTGCTGCAGCTCGGGCATTCGAAGATCGGCTGCATCACAGGCCCCGTCGCGACCGCCGTTTCCGCGATGCGCCTGCACGGCTTCATCCGCGCGATGGCCGAGCGCGGCATGGAAATCGCGCCGAACGCGATCCAGCAGAGCGACTTTTCCGCGACGGGCGGTTACGCGGCGGCCTCGCTCCTGCTCGACAACATGAAGCCGACGGCGATCTTCGCGTGCAACGACATGATGGGCATCGGCGCGCTGCGTGCGGCGGCGGAGCGTCACATCAACGTGCCGACGGACTGCTCGATCATCGGTTTCGACGATGTCGAGCTGTCGCGCTACACCTATCCGGCCTTGTCGACGGTGGGGCAATCGGTGCGCGCGCTCGGCGAAATGGCCGCGCAGACGCTGATCGAGCGCATCACCGGCAAGCTGACGGGCACGACGCGCCGCCGCGTGGTGCCGCCGCGCCTCGTGCGCCGCGAATCGACCGCGGTAGTGCCCGAGTCGCGCGGCGCGAAGGCGTAACGACCGCGGTGCAGTAAAGGAACCAAAGGAAACGAGATGGGCGACAGTGCCAAAACCGGCCGCGTGACCGTGGTCGGCAGCCTCAACATGGATCTCGTCGCGCGCGCGCCGCGCCTGCCGCGACCGGGGGAAACGCTCGCCGGACACGCGTTCGCGCAGATGCCGGGCGGCAAGGGCAGCAATCAGGCAGTCGCCGCGGCGCGCCTGGGCGCGCATGTCGCGATGATCGGCTGCGTCGGCGCCGATACGAACGGCGCCACGCTCAAAGGCAGCCTCGAAGCGGAAGGCATCGACTGCACGGCGCTCGCGACCAGCGCCAGCGCGCCGACGGGCGTCGCGCTCATCGTCGTCGACGATGCGAGCCAGAACGCGATCGTCATCGTCGCGGGCAGCAACGCCGAAGTCACGCCCGCGCGCATCGAAGCGCAGGAGGCGCTCATCGCGCGCGCCGACGTCATCGTGTGCCAGCTCGAAACGCCGCCGGACGCCGTGCGCGCCGCGCTCGCCGCCGGCCGTCGCCTGAAGCGCACGACGATCCTGAATCCCGCGCCCGCGGCGCGCAAATTGCCGCCGGACTGGTTCCCGCTGATCGACTATCTGATTCCGAACGAACTCGAAGCCGCGACGCTCTCCGGGGTCGCCATCGAAACGCCCGACGACGCGCGCCGCGCCGCGCAGGCGCTCAAGGCGAAAGGCGCGCGCAACGTCATCGTGACGCTCGGCGCGCAAGGCGTGCTGGCTTTGCTCGACGGCGCGGACGACGAAGGCGTTCATCTGCCGTCGCCGCGCGTCGAAGCGGTCGATACGACCGCCGCCGGCGACACGTTCATCGGCGGCTTCGCGGCGGAACTCGCACGCGGCGCGGCGGCAATGCACGCAATCGCGTTCGGCCAGCGCGCGGCGGCAATCGCGGTGACGCGCGAGGGCGCGCAACCATCGATTCCGCACCGCAGCGAAATTTCAGCATAACTTTTCAATATTCATTGAAAACACGGCGCGTCTGACGCGCCGTTTTCTTTTCATACGAAACAAATTCCTCAAGTGCCGACACTTTCGCGCCGTTTACATCGATAGCGGTCGCGCGATGTCCCGCGCGCACGCTGCCATGCAACGACGACTCCGCTCGCGAGCGACATCAGGGAAAAAATTCAATGAAAACAGCTTTGACGATCAAGGCGCGCCTCGGCATCTCGATGGCGTTTCTGGGGGCACTGCTCATCGCGATCGGCGCGTTGGGGCTCACCGGCATGAGCCATTCGAATCGCGCGTTTCAAGACACCTATTCGGTGCAGATGCCCGCGGCGATCGCCGTCGGCAACGCGGAAATGTATGCGGCGCGCGAGCGTCTCGTGTTCGATCGCGCGGCGCTGCTCGCCGGCACGCCGGAGGTGGCGGCCACGGTCGAGCGCGCGCGCATGATGCGCGAACGCGCGGACGGCTACTGGAAGCAATACCTGGCGCTGCCGCAAGCGCCGGAAGAAAAGCGCCTCGCCGACGCCGCTCAGGACCGGCGCCTCGCGCTGCAGGGCATCGTCGACAAGGGCGTCGCGGCGGTCTTGGCGAACGATCACGACGCCATCATCGCGAACGCCAAGGCGATGCAGGCGACGTACAACGAGCTCGCCAACGCCAACGACGCGCTGCGCAAGCATCTGACCGAAGCATCCGCGAGAAGCTATGAGGAGACGCAGGACCGCTTCGGATGGTTCCGCGCGCTGAGCTTCGGCGCGATCGCGCTCGGCATCGCCGCGGCCGCGTTCGCGTGGCTGTCGCTCAGGCGCGCCATCGCGCGGCCGCTCGAAGCGGCGCTGGGTCATTTCGAATCGATCGCCGCGGGCGATCTGCGCCGCGAGGTCGCCATCACGTCGCGCGACGAAATGGGCCAGTTGCTCGAAGGTCTCGCCAAGATGCGCGCGAGCCTGCTGACGACCGTCCGCACGGTGCGCTCGGGCAGCGAATCGATCGCGTCGGCGACGCAGCAGATCGCCGCGGGCAATACCGATCTGTCGTCGCGCACGGAAGAACAGGCATCGGCGCTGCAGGAAACCGCGTCGAGCATGGAAGAGCTGACCGGCACCGTCCGCCAGAACGCCGACAACGCGCGGCAGGCGAGCGCACTCGCGGCGAACGCGTCGGAAATCGCCGGCAAGGGCAGCGCGGTCGTCACGCAGGTCGTCGACACGATGCGCGAGATCAACGGCAGTTCGTCGAAGATCGCGGACATCATCACGATCATCGAGGGCATTGCGTTCCAGACCAACATTCTGGCGCTCAACGCGGCCGTCGAAGCGGCGCGCGCGGGCGAAGAAGGGCGCGGCTTCGCGGTCGTCGCGGGCGAAGTGCGCAGTCTGGCGCAACGCTCGTCGGCGGCGGCGAAGGAAATCAAGGAACTCATCGACACGTCCGTGGCGCGCGTGCAGACGGGCACGACGCTCGTCGACGAAGCCGGCCGCACGATGAGCGAGATCATCGGCGCGGTGCAGCGCGTGACCGACATCATGGGCGAGATCGCGGCGGCGTCGGAGGAACAGTCGAGCGGCATCGAGCAGGTGTCGCGCGCCGTCACGCAGATGGACGAAGTCACGCAGCAGAACGCGGCGCTCGTCGAGGAAGCGGCGGCCGCCGCGCAGTCGCTCGAAGATCAGGCCGGGCGGCTGCGGCAGGCGGTGGCGGTGTTCCAGGTCGCGGACGGCGCGGCGCTTGCTGCTGTTCCGGCAGCATCCACGATGGCGGCGAAAATTGCACCGCGCGCAACGATGCCTGCGCGCGTTGCCTTGAAGTCGGCGAAGCGCGCACCCGCCGCGCCGTCGCCCGCGCCGAAAGCGTCCGCTACGACGGAGGCAAGCGGCGACTGGGAGACGTTCTGAGCGTGACAGACGGCGCTTAAGGCCCGAATGCGCGCGAGTGCACACGCGCGCGACCAACGTCGATCCGGTAACCCGTACACTGGTGGGTGCCTCACCGCTCACACGAGGATATCGACATGACCGGATCGACACTCGCCGCGAAGCTCGCGGACGCCCGCCGCCGGCATCAGCTGATCGACACGCTGGCGCCGGCCGACATACCTGCGGATGCGCCCACCGCCTACGCGATCCAGCACGAGATGCTGAGAGAGGCGGATGCGCGCATCGGCGCCTGGAAGATCGGCGCGCGCGCCCCCGACGCGCTCGCCACGGGCGCGCCCATCGACGCCGCGCTCGTCCATGTTTCGCCCGCGCGCCTACCTTTTCAATCGTTTTTCCGCGTGCTCGTGGAACTCGAAGTCGCGTTTTGCTTTTCCTATGCGCTGCCCGCGCGACCCGACCCTTACACACGCGAGGAAGTATTCGACGCGATCGGCGGCATCGCGGTCGCGCTCGAAGTCGTCGACAGCCGTTTCGCTCAATGGCCCAATCTCGATCCGCTGGCCCAGCTCGCGGATTCGCAGAACAACGGCGCGCTCGTCGTATCGGGCATGGAACCTTACGACGTCGTCGCGCCGGGCTTCGACTTTCTGATGCCGCGACTGGAATTCACCCTCGACGGCGTGTCGATCGCACCGGCCGCGCTCGGCAATCCCGCGGGCGATCCGCGCGAATTGCTGCCGTGGCTCGTCAACCATTGTTCTCGCATGGGTTTGACGGTCGAGCCGTTCTGGACCATTACAACAGGTTCCTATACGGGCGCGTATCGCGTCGATGGACCGGGCATGCTGCATGGTGCGATCGATCGCATCGGCGAACTGGAATTGGTGCTCGCATGATGTTCGGATGCGCCGCACCGGGAACGATTATTGATGATGTCGCACGCGCATCGTCTTTATCGGATGCGTGCATCTCTTGAGCGCTTGTCCACGTAACCAAGGATGTGAGGCGCACGTCGCATTGGCGGACGGAAGCAGTAGATAAGTAGCGAAGAGCGCGGGGAAGCGAACAGGCAGGGACCATGTCGCGCAAGAGGATAGCGACATTGGGATGAACATTGTAGGTGAACGAAAATAGCGCACCAAGCTAGGAATTCTTCGAAGCAAATGAACAACGCAAGTGCGTGAAAAAAAATTCGAAAGGGTTTAGGATGATTTCAAGCGATGTCGTTTCGATTACGCGCGTTGCGCACGGCATAGCTTTCTGACTTCGGCGAGGAGGTAGCATGGATATCTACAGCAGTTTCGCGACGCGCTTCGAAAAAACTCGCGAGGAGGAATTCTCGCTCGAAGAGTATCTCGCGCTCTGCAAAGAAGATCCTGCCACATATGCAACAGCGGGCGAACGCATGTTGACGGCCATCGGGGAACCGGAGATGGTCGACACTCGGCTCGACCCGCGTTTATCGCGTGTGTTTGCAAACAAGGTCATCAAGGTGTATCCGGCATTCCGCGAGTTCTACGGAATGGAGGAAGTGATCGAGAACGTCGTGTCCTACTTCCGGCACGCGGCGCAGGGTCTCGAAGAGAAGAAGCAGATCCTTTATCTGCTGGGTCCGGTGGGCGGCGGCAAGTCGTCGATCGCCGAACGACTCAAGCAGCTCATGGAGCGGGTGCCGTTCTATTCGCTGAAGGGCTCGCCCGTCAACGAATCGCCACTCGGCCTTTTCGATTACGACGAAGACGGTCCGGTGCTCGAAGAGCAATACGGCATTCCGCGCCGCTATCTCAAGAGCATTCTCTCGCCGTGGGCGGTGAAGCGCCTGCACGAGTACAACGGCGACATCCGCAAATTCCGCGTCGTGCGCCGCTATCCGTCGATTCTTCGTCAGATCGGCATTGCCAAGACCGAGCCTGGTGACGAGAACAATCAGGACATCTCGTCGCTCGTCGGCAAGGTGGACATCCGCAAGCTCGAAACGTATTCGCAGGACGACGCCGATGCCTACAGCTATTCCGGCGGCCTGTGCCTCGCCAATCAGGGCTTGCTGGAATTCGTCGAGATGTTCAAGGCGCCGATCAAGGTGCTGCACCCGCTGCTGACCGCGACCCAGGAAGGCAACTTCAAGGGCACGGAAGGCTTCGGCGCGATTCCGTTCGACGGCGTCATCCTCGCGCACTCGAACGAGTCGGAGTGGAAGGCGTTCCGCAACAACAAGAACAACGAAGCACTGCTCGATCGTATCTTCGTCGTGAAGGTGCCGTACTGCCTGCGCTACGGCGAAGAGATCAAGATCTACGAGAAGCTGCTGCGCAATTCGTCCCTCGCCGAGGCGGTCTGCGCACCGGGCACGCTCAAGATGATGGCGCAGATGGCCGTGCTCACGCGTCTGCACGAACCGGAGAACTCGAGCCTCTTCTCGAAGATGCAGGTCTACGACGGTGAGAACCTGAAGGACACGGACCCGAAAGCGAAGTCGTATCAGGAGTATCGCGATTACGCGGGTGTCGATGAAGGCATGACGGGCGTGTCCACGCGTTTCGCGTTCAAGATCCTGTCGCGTGTCTTCAACTTCGATTCGAGCGAGGTCGCGGCGAATCCGGTGCATCTCATGTACGTGCTCGAACAGCAGATCGAGCGCGAGCAGTTCCCGCCGGAAACGGAGCAGAAGTATCTGTCGTTCATCAAGGACGTGCTCGCGTCGCGCTATGCCGAGTTCATCGGCAAGGAGATTCAGACCGCTTATCTGGAGTCGTATTCGGAGTATGGACAAAACATCTTCGACCGCTATGTGACGTATGCGGACTTCTGGATTCAGGATCAGGAGTTCCGCGATCACGACACCGGCGAGAGCTTCGACCGCGCGGCATTGAACGCCGAGCTGGAGAAGATCGAGAAGCCCGCGGGCATCAGCAACCCGAAGGACTTCCGCAACGAGATCGTGAACTTCGTGTTGCGCGCTCGTGCGGCCAATGGCGGCAAGAACCCCGCGTGGATCAGCTATGAGAAGCTGCGTGTGGTGATCGAGAAGAAGATGTTCTCCAACACCGAAGAACTTCTGCCGGTGATTTCGTTCAACGCGAAAGGATCGGCCGAAGAGCAACGCAAGCACGAAGACTTCGTCAATCGCATGGTCGCCAAGGGTTATACGCCGAAGCAGGTCCGGCTCCTGTGCGACTGGTATCTGCGCGTGCGCAAGTCGTCGTGATGTAAGCAAGGCAAGACGGGAGCCGGCGCTCGAAGCGCCTGGCTCCGGTCCCGCGCAAAGCGATAGTCAGGAAGTCCCGGCGGCCCGGGCGCGTGGATTGCAACCGGACCGCACAGTGGACAGTTTGCGAGACGAAAGACGCTGCGATTAGTCGAAGCTCCGCGCAGCGTCTCACAACCTCGCCAATAACGCGGGAGACTGGATGTGCTGCACCAAATCATCGACCGCAGGTTAGCCGGCAAGAACAAGAGCATCGCCAATCGCGAGCGCTTCCTGCGACGCGTCAAGAGTTACATTCGCCGCGCCGTTTCCGACGCGGTGCGCGATCGCAGCATCAAAGACATTCAAAGCACTCAGAGCATCACCATTCCCAAGAAGGACATCTCCGAGCCCTCGGTCCGTCACGGACCGGGCGGCACGCGCGAGTACGTTCATCCGGGCAATGCGGATTACATTCGCGGTGACAAGATTCCGCGCCCGCCGGGCGGCGCGGGCGGCGGCGGCAAGAGCGCGAGCAACGAAGGCGAAGGGCAGGACGACTTCGTTTTCGAGCTGTCGCGCGAAGAGTTCATGCAGTACTTCTTCGACGATCTCGAACTGCCGCGCCTCGTCAAGACGCAACTGCTCGCCGTGCCGACGTGGAAGAACGTGCGCGCGGGCTGGGCGGCGGAAGGCACGCCCAACAATATCGACGTGGTGAGATCGCTGCGCTCCGCGCTCGGACGGCGCATCGCGCTCGGCTGGCCGCTTGCATCGCAACTGCGTGAGATGGAGCGCCAGCTCGAACAGCTGAAGGAAGAGAACGGCGATCCCGAAGACATCGCCCGGCTCGAAGCGGATATTGTCATCATGCAGGGCCGGATCACGCGCATTCCGTTCATCGATCCGTTCGACCTGCGCTACATCAATCGCGTGAAGCAGCCGACGCCGTCGAGCAAGGCCGTGATGTTCTGCCTGATGGACGTCTCCGGTTCGATGGACGAGCAACGCAAGGATTTGTCCAAGCGCTTCTTCATCCTTTTGTATCTGTTCCTGCAGCGGAACTACGAGAAGATCGAAGTCGTGTTCATCCGGCACCATACGCGCGCGGAAGAAGTGGACGAAGACACGTTCTTCCATTCGACGGAAAGCGGCGGCACGGTTGTGTCGAGCGCGCTCGAACTCATGAAGAAGATCATGGACGAGCGTTATTCGCCGACTGAATGGAACATTTACGGCGCGCAGGCATCGGACGGCGACAACTGGACGGACGACTCGCCCAAGTGCCGCAAGCTGCTCGCGGAAGACATCCTGCCGAAGGTCCGGTATTTTGCCTATATTCAAGTTGCGCCGGAGGAGCAGAATCTCTGGTTGGAGTATGCTCAGCTTGCGATGGGCGCGCCTGAACTCGCCATGAAGAAAGTCGATTCGGCGGCGGACATCTATCCGGTGTTCCGCGAGCTGTTCGAGAAGCAGCAGGCGGCCGCATGACGACGCGGCATTTGCACAACGAGACGCGTGGGTATCAGCTGGAAGGCACGGACGATCGTGTGGATTCCCAGCTCGAATCAGAGGCCAGGCAACGCAAGGCGTCCGCGAAAGCAGACGGCGCGCACGAGGAAGGCAGAATGAATGTATCGGAGAAGCGGCGACCGCTGCCGTGCCCGTCGGACTGGAGCGTCGAACTGATCGAGGAGTACGACGCCGAGATATCGCGCGTCGCGAACCGTTATGGTCTCGACACCTATCCGATCCAACTGGAAATCATCAGCTCCGAGCAGATGATGGATGCGTATGCGTCCGTCGGCATGCCGGTGAATTATCGCCACTGGTCGTTCGGCAAGCACTTTCTTGCGACCGAGAAAGGCTATCGGCGCGGGCAGATGGGCCTCGCGTATGAGATCGTTATCAACTCGAATCCCTGCATCGCGTATCTCATGGAAGAGAACACCATGACGATGCAGGCACTCGTGATTGCGCACGCCGCGTACGGGCACAACTCCTTTTTCAAGGGCAATTATCTTTTCCGCCTGTGGACGGACGCGCACGCGATCATCGATTACCTCGTCTATGCGAAGAATTACATCGCGGAGTGCGAGGAGCGTTACGGGCTGGATCGCGTCGAGGAACTGCTCGATTCGTGCCACGCGCTGATGAATTACGGCGTCGATCGCTATAAGCGGCCGCAGAAACTGTCGCTGGCGAAGGAAGCGGCGATGCGCCGCGAGCGCGAAGCGTATCTGCAATCGCAGGTCAACGAACTGTGGCGCACGCTGCCCAAGGGCAAGGAGCCGTCGCCCGAGGAAACCGAAAGCCGGTATCCGCCGGAGCCGCAGGAGAATCTGCTGTATTTCGCGGAGAAGAATGCGCCGTTGCTTGAGCCGTGGGAGCGGGAAGTGATCCGCATCGTGCGCAAGATCGGGCAATATTTTTATCCGCAGCGGCAGACGCAAGTCATGAACGAAGGCTGGGCCACGTTCTGGCATTACACATTGCTGAACACGCTCTATAACGAAGGCCGTCTCGAAGACAGCTTCATGATGGAGTTTCTGCATTCGCATTCGAATGTGGTGTATCAGCCGCCGGTGACGAAGCCGTATTACAGCGGCATCAATCCGTACGCGCTCGGCTTTTCGATGATGAGCGACATTCGCCGCATCTGCGAAAACCCGACGGACGAGGATCGCGAATGGTTCCCGGAACTCGCGGGAAGCGACTGGCTGGAATCGCTGCATTATGCGATGCGCAATTTCAAGGACGAGAGCTTTATCGCGCAGTATTTGTCGCCGCATCTGATCCGGGAAATGCGTCTGTTCTCGATTCTCGATGACGATATGCGCGATGCGCTGGAAGTGTCGGCCATTCATGACGACAGCGGATATCGTTACGTGCGTCAGGCGCTGTCGCGGCAATACGATATTCATCATCGGGAGCCGAACATTCAGGTTTATTCGGTGAACACGCGTGGGGATCGCAGCCTGACGCTGCGGCATTTCATGACGGATAACCGCCATCTCGCGAACGATAGCGACGAAGTGCTCAAGCACATGGCGCGCTTGTGGCAATTCGACGTTTATCTGGAAAGCGTCGATGAAAACGGAACGGTGAGGAAGCGGTTCGAATGCCGGTATACGGCGCCGAGTACGCGCTGACATCACCTCCGACAGTTATCTGAACAACGCGCGCCGTCTTGAAAGGACGGCGCGTTTTTTTTGCTCAGACGTCGCTTCGCATGGATCGCAGTCAGCCACGAATTAAGAGGATTCGTCTAAACAATCTGCGCTACATGACTGAGAATTGTCCGCAGGAGGATCGAACCATGGCGGACAATTCAGCACCCAGTTCTGATAAATGGCGCGACGGAATAAGTGCAGCGGTTGGGGATGATAGATGGAACAGTTGGGACAATGAAGTTCAGCTGGCGGTCAGCGAATTCAATCATCACCTGATCGGAAACGCGGGATATCGACCGCTCGATTGGCGGATCATCAAGGCAATGACATGGGTCGAATCCGGCGCCAACAGTTCCGAATGGAAAAAGAAGCCGATGCAAATAGGTGTAGCAGGAGATCCGGGGCTGTCAGCGCTGCTCTCTGCCAAGGAAGGTGGAGACTTGATTCTGCCGCCAGCATGGAAGTCCCGCCTGACGGTCGCGTCGGTCAGAGCAGACCCCCTTCATAACATTCGGGCGGGAGTGGGTTATCTGCTCATGCGTTCGGCAAGATTCGAGTACCGAAGTGTGCTGGACGGCGATTCCAGAACGTTCGATGTAACCGTCAAGGGTGGCGATAGCCTCGAAAAGATCGCAAAGGCGCAGGGGAGTACGGTCGATGTGCTCAAAAGCCTGAATCCGGCAGCGAATATCCTGCGCTCGGGTCAAATCTTAAAGTGCCGAAAGGCATCGATCGGACAAGTCATCACTGGCTGGCGACCGATAAACTCAGCCATGATTGCGAATCGCTATAACGGCGGTGGGGACAGCGAGTACGCAAAAAAATTCGACTACGTCTGGACCATTATTGCGCGATGAAGAATGAGAAGGCCATGAGTACGTTAAGGCGCGTCGGCGTGAGTCTAATAGCCTGCTTTCCATTTTTCGGTCATGCAAATTCAGTGTTGAGCGAAAAGGAACTACGCGCACAATGCAGTTCACTCCACTTTTCGCAGGTGCACGTGCGCGCGTGCCTGGAGGAAAAAGCAAATCAGAGCGAACGCGATTTGAAACAGGCCGAACAGAATGCTATCAGCGCGCTCGCGCAGTGGGATGAAGACGACAGATTCAGCCGCGCGGCCCGAGCGGGTCTCTCAACGTCGAATAAGTCGTTCACTCAGTATCGTGAGGCTCAATGCAAATTCTCAGCGTCACTCAATGGTGGGGCCGCAGGGAATTCTCACGAGATCAGGCGACTCGCGTGCATCGCAGAACTCAACAGCAGACGCGCAGAACAACTGCGCAGCGCAGCGTCGGAACTACCTTCGAAGTAACCGGGGTACGTGGCATGGCAGCGCGCCAATGCTGCGAGACGACCACTACGCGCCGCAATTCAGATCGCCTTCAACTTGATAACCAGCGTGCGTTTCCCTCGTTCGACAGTCACCTCGCCGGTCGCGGCCGCGTTCAACAGTTCGAGCAGACGGACGAACTTAAGCGTCGCAACCGACGTCCGCTCAACCATGACGACCCGATCGCCAATCTCGATGCCGCTTGCGGCCAATCTGCCGTCCGGTGCGAGTGCGGCGACCCTGTAGCGATCGCCAGCGCGCTGCAGGCCAGCGCCGATGATCGAGGGCGTGCTGTCTTTGGGCGTATCGGGAAGATCGAAGCAGAACCGGTAGTGACGGAAATCCATTTCGAAGCGGTCCATCTTTTCCAGCAAGCCCTGGCCGATACGAGGCGTTGGTGAGCCTGCCAGCACCGTGAGTTTCGGTAGCGCCTTCTGACCGATGGCGAATCCGGCGATCAAACCCTGCTGATTCGGCGTGAATCGATCGGTCGCATCGTAGGAAAAGGTCGTATTGATGCGCTCGAACCATTGCGCTTCCGCGATCGCATCGAACGTTTCCTGTGGCAGCGCGACATCCCCGTTGTCGCCCGTATCGAGCAGGAACGGCAAAGATTCGTCCCTGAGACGCAGTTCGATGAGCGGCGTTCGCTGCGCGGCATCCAGCGTCATGAACGCGCACTGCTGCCATGCATGCGCAGGTGCTTCGCCGGCATACGCGGAGAGCCGCCCGGCAACATAATCGGCTCGCCATGTCAGATTGCGCATCGACTCCATCCCGATGATGCCGTCGAAAGGCCTCTCATCGACGGAAGAAAGGCGCGCCATATCACCGATGAGCACAGCGCCGCCCGCCGGGATCGACCAGCCGTCGAGACGGATCGGCGGACTCGTGCCAAGCTCCATGCGCATCGTGTCGCTCGCCGTTCCGCTCGTGACGGCGCGGTCGCCAAGGGACTCCGATAGCAGGCCGTTCCTGAGGAAAACCGCTTCGGCGGCCGTCGTCATCGGGACGGCGGCCAGCCGACCGCGCCTATCGAGTACGTTCAGGGTCGCACCTGTATCCAGAAGGACCCGCACTGATTTGCCGTCCGCGCTGCGCGCCTCGAGGAGCCAGTGGCCGTCACGCTTGAGGGGAACCGAAAGCACCGGAACGTCGTCGGCCGCGGCGGGCATGTCGTCGTGCCTGCCGTTGCAACCGGCGAGCACCGCGCAAAGTAAAAAGCCAGTTGCCGTTGCTCGGAGTTTTGCGAGTCTGGGATCGGTTGTCATGCGGTACTGCCGGATGGTGGTTCGAAACCACCACATACAGACAGCCTGCACGCCAAGACACATCTTCTTGATGATTCGTTACAGACGAGCAGGCCACGACACCAGGCAGACCAACGCGCGTCACTCGCCCCGGCCGCTCACCCCATCCTGCGAAAACAAATCCCAGCTCGCCATGAACAGCGCCGCGACGAGCGGCCCGATCACGAACCCGTTGATGCCGAAAAGCGCCATCCCGCCGAGCGTCGAAATGAGCACGACCCAGTCCGGCATTTTCGTATCCTTGCCGACGAGAATCGGTCGCAGTACGTTATCGACGAGCCCGATCACCACGACGCAGAACGCGACCAGAATCAGCCCCTTGACGATTTGCCCCGTCATGAAAAAGTAGAGCGCGGCGGGCGCCCACACGATTGCCGCGCCGACCGCGGGCAGCAGCGACAAAAACGCCATCAGCACGCCCCACAAAAGCGAACCGCCGATGCCGAGAATCCAGAAAATCAGCCCGCCGAGAAGACCCTGCACGGCCGCAACCGCGATGTTCCCCTTGACCGTCGCGCGCACCACGGTCGTGAACTTCGCGATCAGATGCTGCTTCGGCTCGGGATCGAGCGGAATCGCGCGCCGGATGCGCCGTCCGATTTCGCCGCCATCGCGCAGTAGAAAAAACACCAGATAAAGCATCACGCCGAAGCTCACCACGAACTGGAACGTGTTCTGCCCGATCGACAGCGCCTGCGTCGCGGCGAACTGGCTGATCTGCGACGCGCCTTCCATCAGCTTGCGCTGCACGCCGGGAATGTCGTCGAGTCCATAACGGCCGAGCAGTTGCTGCACCGACGCCGGCAACGCGTGCAGCACATGCTGGAAGTAAAGCCCGAAATTCAGCTCGCCGCTCTTGATCCGCGCGTAGACGAGGGCGATTTCCTGCACGAGCGTCACCGCGACGATCGCGAGCGGAATGATGACGATGAGAATCGCGGCGGCCAGCGTCGTCAGCGCGGCGAGGTTTCGACGCTTGCCGAAGCGCGCGGCGAGGTAACGCTGCATCGGCTGAAACAGGATCGCGAGAATCGCACCCCAGAAGATGGCGCCAAAAAACGGCAGCAGCACCCAGGCGAGCGCGAGCGTCACGACGCACAGCAGGATATGGAAGAAATTCTGATTGACGTTGTGGTTATTCATTAGCGGCCAGGAAACAAACAAAAGGGCGAAGAGCGGGGCGTTCGCGCTAGGGTTCGAGCAAGAATTCGTCCAAGGGTTCGCCGCGAACCGGCCGATTGTTCGGTCACTGCTGGAGCCGAACCGCTCGCGTCGACTAAAATCCGGCTTCCAATCCTTGCGGATCGCTTTCCGGGAACACGGCGAGCAGGCGCGCGAACGAGCCGATCGTTCGTACGCGGCGTTTATCCGCTCAACGCATCGAACAATGAATCCAGGCGTCGTCTACGCATTCGCGGCCTTTGCCATCTGGGGCCTTTTTCCGATTTACTTCAAGGCCTTGCATTCGATCGGCGCGGTCGAGATGCTCGCGCATCGCATGGCGTGGTCGATGGCATTCCTGCTGATCGTCATGACCGTGCGGCGTCAATGGAAGTGGCTCGGCCCCGTCCTGCGCGACAAGCGTCTGCTTGCGCGTTTCGCCGCGAGCGCCGTGCTGCTGTCGGCGAACTGGGGCATCTATATCTGGGCGGTGAACGACGGGCGCATCGTCGAGGCGAGTCTCGGCTACTTCATCAACCCGCTCGTCAACGTGCTGTTCGGGATGGCGTTCCTGCACGAGCGGCTGCGGCCGGTGCAGTGGCTCGCGGTAACGATCGCCGCGGCAGGCGTCGCGTGGCTGACGTGGGTGAACGGCGCGCCGCCGTGGATCAGTCTCGCGCTCGCGCTGACCTTCGGCGGCTACGGGCTGTTGCGCAAGACCGCATCGCTCGGCGCGCTCGAAGGACTCACGCTCGAAACGATGCTGTTGTGTCCCGTCGCGCTGCTGTATCTCTTTTTTCTGAATTCGCACGGCGGCAGCGGCTTCGAACATGCCTCGCTCAGCGTGAAACTGCTGCTTGCGGCGGCGGGGCCCGTGACCGCGGTGCCGCTGCTGCTGTTCGCGGCAGGCGCGCGGCGCATTCCGCTATCGATGCTCGGGCTCATCCAGTACATCACGCCGTCGCTGCAATTGCTGATCGGCGTCGTGATCTATCACGAGTTCTTCGGGCACGATCAGGTGATCGGCTATGGCGCCATCTGGACCGCGCTCGCGATCTACTCGCTCGAAGGCGTGGTTCGCGCCCGCGCGGCCCGCGTCTGAACGATCAGCGCAACGCGTCGCCGAAGCGGTATTCGACCGTCGCTTCATCGAGCTTCGCCTTGATGTCGGGATCGATCGGCTGATCGACGGCCGCGAGCGTCTCGTTCAGCTGATCGGGCCGGCTCGCGCCGATGATCGCCGACGTCACCGCCGGATTCGCCAGCACCCACGCGAGCGCCGTGCTCGCGAGCGAGCGTCCGGTCGGCGCAACGATTCCCTTGATCGCTTCGATGGTGTGAAATTCGCGCTCGTGCCAGTACCGCTGCGTATACATCGCGCCTGCCTTGCCGACCGCGCCGGTGAAGCGTCCGTCGCTCGGGGCGGCGTCGTAGCGGTGCTTGCCCGTCAGCAGTCCGCCGGCGAGCGGGTTGTAGGGAATGACGGCGAGTCCTTCCTCGGTCGCGAGCGGCAGCAATTCGCGCTCGATCTGGCGAAAGAGCAGGTTGTAGCGCGGCTGCACGGAGACGAAACGCGCGGCGCGCAGCACATCCGAGCGGCCGAGCGCGCGCGCCAGCCGGTACGCCAGAAAATTCGACACGCCGATATAGCGCGCCTTGCCTTGCCGCACGATGGTATCGAGCGCTTCGAGCATCTCGTCGAGCGGCGTGTCGTGATCGTCGTTGTGAAGCTGATAGAGATCGACGTAATCGGTATCGAGCCGTTTGAGCGATGCATCGATCGCGTCGAGCAGATGCTTGCGCGATGCGCCCTTGTGCCACGCGAGCGGCCCCATTTCATGCACGGCCTTGGTCGCGAGAATGTAATGGTCGCGACGGCCTTTCAGCCAGCGGCCGACGATTTCCTCGGTGCGGCCCGCGAGATCGTGCCCGCTGCCGAGCGGATAGACGTTCGCCGTGTCGATGAAATTGACGCCCGCGTCCGCTGCCCGGTCCATGATGCTGCGCGACACGTCTTCCTCGGTCTGCAGGCCGAAGGTCATCGTGCCGAGGGTGAGACGCGAAACGGTGAGACCGGTATTGCCGAATTTGCGGTATTGCACGGTTGCGCTCCAAAGATCGGTTGGACGGACAGAATACTTGCTATGCCGCGCGCTTGCCCGCTGTGGCAGGCGCGGAGCGGCCCGGCGCGTCATCGAGATAGCGGAACACGACACCCGACAGCAACGTGACGACGCCCATGCACACGAAACTCAGCTTGAAGCCGGTCGCAGTCGAGAACGACCCCTGGAAGAGCTGCACGAGCGAGCCGCCGATCGACACGCCCAAACCGATCGCGAGCATCTGCACCATCGAGAAGAGGCTGTTGCCGCTGCCCGCGTCCTTGCTCGACAGGCCTTTCAACGTGACGCTGTTCATCGCGGCGAACTGCATCGAGTTGCACGCGCCGAACACGGCGAGAATCGCGATTTCGACGGCGAGCGGCAGCGTCGGCGAAAACAGCGCGAACGCGACGATCGACGCGCCCACGAGCGCCGTGTTCACGAGCAGGAACATGTCGTAGCCGTAACGCTTCACGAGCTGCGCGATCCAGCGCTTGCTGATCGTGCCGGCGATGGCGATCGGCAGCATCATCAGACCCGAATGCAGCGGGCTGTAGCCGAGTTCGAGCTGCATCAGAAGCGGCAGCAGAAACGGCACGGCGCTCGATCCGATCCGGCATAGCAGATTGCCGATCAGCCCGACGCTGAAGTTCGGCTCGCGAAAGAGCGCGAGCTGAAAGAGCGGATTGCGCTTCTTGCGCGCGTACGGAACATAAGCGAACGCCGACACGGCCGCGAGCGCGAACAGCGCCGCCGATACCGCGCCGCGATGCGTCTCGACCGGGCAATCGAGCGCGAGCGAGAACGACACCATGCACATCGAGAGCAAGCCGCAGCCGACGAAGTCGAAGGGCGGGGCGTCATGCACCGTGTCGTTCGGCAGGAAGCGCTGCACCGCGTACAAGCCGACCGCGCCGATCGGCACGTTGATCAGGAAGATCCAGTGCCACGAGAACGACTCGACGAACCAGCCGCCAAGCGTCGGGCCGAGAATCGGGCCGACCTGGCCGGCGACGGAGATCATCGCGAGCGCGGAAACGTAGGCTTCGCCCGACACGGCGCGCAATATGGCGAGACGCCCGATCGGCAGCAGCATCGAGCCGCCGACGCCCTGCAGCACGCGCGCGAGCACCAGTTGGTTCACCGAGTGCGCGTTCGCGCAGGCGAGCGAGCCGATTACGAACAGCGAAATGGACACCTGATAGACGCGGCGCGTGCCGAAGCGGTCGGCGAGCCAGCCCGATGCGGGTGTGAGCAGCGCCATCGTGAGCGTGTAGGCGACGACGATCGACTGCATCGCGAGCGGCGCGGCGTTCAGACTGCGCGCGATGGAAGGCAGCGCCGTGTTGACGATGGTCGTGTCGAGCGCCTGCATGAAAAAGCCCACGGCGACGATCCAGAGCAGTGCCGTGTGGGAGGAACCTTTGGTCATGTGGAAGCGGAGTTGCGGAGGGCCGCGCGCCCACGAAAGCCTTTTGAAAACAAGGTCGTTTGCGCGATATGTGAAATCTTAATGACTCCGCACGTCATCGGGAAGACCGCTAGCCGCATTGACTGTCATCGGAATATGCGATGACAATATCGCATGCTCAATCCAGTCTGGCTGACGACATTCGCGACGGTGGCCGCGTCGCACAGCTTCACCGACGCCGGGCGCCAGCTCGGGCTGCGGCAGTCGAGCGTGTCCGAGCATATTCGTCGCCTGGAGGAGAGCGTCGGGCGGCGGCTTTTCGTGCGCGATACGCATTCGCTCGCGCTCACCGCCGACGGCGAAGCGATGCTGGTCCACGCCCGCGTGATTCTGGAAGCGATGGCGCACGCGCAGTCGCAGTTCAGCTCGCCGCGGCTGCGCGGACGCGTGCGGCTCGGCTCATCGGACGATATCGCGCTCGGGCCGCTGCCGAGCGTGCTCGCGGCCTTTCGCGACACGCATCCCGATGTCGAGCTGGAGATTACGATCGGCATGACGGGACGGCTCTATCAGATGGTCGATGCGGGCGAGCTCGATCTCGCGGTCGGCAAGCGGCGTCTGGGCGATGCGCGCGGCATGCGGCTTTTTTCCGGCCGGCTCGAATGGCTCGCGAAGCCGGGAACGGTCGTCGATACGAAAGAGCCGCTGCCGCTCATTCTGGTCTCGGAGCCGAGCGTCACGCGCGGCGTCGTGCTCGATTCGCTCGCGATGTCGGGCGCAAGCTGGCAGATGGTCTGTACGAGCAGCAGCCACGCGGGCTGCATCGCCGCGGCGCGCGGCGGTCTCGGGCTGACGGTGCGCTCGCATTTCCTGGCGGCGCGCGGACTCGCGCCGCCGGTGAATCGCGCCGACTTGCCCGAATTGCCCGAAGTGGAATTCATCGCGTTCGGCGCCAAACATCTGAGCCGTCCGGCCGAAACCTTGCTACAGCTTCTGGAAAATAGCGATCTGCGCGGCGAATGGGACGGCGAATGACATGTGCGGGCAGGGCACCGGACGCGGCCCTGCAACGACCGGCAGACCCGAATGGCTATCTGCAAACTGTTCTTATATATTGTGCGGCGTTTGAAGTAGCCACCTTAAAAGACGTGCTTCGGTTCTTCCTTTTCTTCACTTCCGGTTTGCCCGGCATCCGTGCGCTTCTCGCGGCGATCGCGTTCGCCGCGTGCTCGAACGCCCACGCGGCGACCTATCTGACGAAACACTGCGCCGATCTCGAAGGGAAAACCGTGCCCGCGTCTATCATCGGCTTGCCGACGCGCGGCGCGGCGATCGTTTCGGCATCGGTCGTCAAGGCGGCGGCGCTCGGCAACCGCAACGGCGAATACTGCCGCATTACCGGCTTCATCAGGGCGCTGCAGGACACGACGCCCGATATCCGCTTCGAAGTGAATCTGCCGAGCCGCTGGAACGGCCGCGCCCTGCAGATGGGCGGCGGCGGCTACAACGGCACCATCGTTTCCGGCACCGAGCCGATGTCCTTCGCCCCCGATTCGACGCCGCTCGCGCGCGGCTACGCGACCTTCGGCTCCGATTCGGGCCACGTCGGCAATTCGGGGCGCGCGGACTTCGCCGGCAACGACGAAGCCATCGTGAACTTCGGCTTCGGCCATCTGAAGAAAACCCGCGACGTCGCGCTCGCGCTGATCCAGATGGGCTACGGGCGGGCGCCCGAAAAGACCTATTTCGCGGGCGGCTCGACCGGCGGCCGCGAGGGCTTCACGGTGATCGAGCGGTTTCCGAACGACTACGACGGCGTCATCGCCAACGCGCCCGCCATCAACTTTTCCGGCGTGCGGCTGATGGGCGTGAAGATCGGCCAGGCGTCGTATGCGAAGCCGGGCGGCTTCGTCGGCCTTGCGCAGCAGCGGCGCGTCTTCGAGACCGTCGTGCACGATTGCGACCGGCTCGACGGCGCGGCGGACGGGATCGTCAGCAATGTCGAGGCGTGCAGGAAACTGGAGCCGCAGATCATCGCGTCGCTGCGTTGCGAGAACGGACAGCGGCCTTCCTTGCGCGACAGTTGTCTGTCGGACGCGCAGATCGACACGCTCGAGACCCTGCGCGACGGCGTCACCTTGCCGTATCCGCTCGCGTATGACGTCAGCGCCTATCCGGGCTACAACGTGTTTCAGGGCGTGGACTTCTCCGGCGCGCTCGGCCTCGGCGATTCGCCGACGCTGCTCAATCCGCCGACGTTCGCCGCGAACGGCTATCTGTTCGCCCAAGGCGATGCCTATATCCGCCACTTCGTCACGCGCGATCTCGCGTTCAGCTCGCTCACGTTCGACGTCGACACGCCCGGGCGCTTCAAGCAGCGCCTCGTCACGCTCGCGTACACCGTCGGCGCGATGAACCCGGATTTCACCGCGTTCATCGCGCATGGCGGCAAGCTCATCGCGATGCACGGCCTCGCCGACGAAGTCATCAGCCCGAATCAGACGATCGCGTTTTATCGCGGGCTCGTCGATCGTTACGGAAAGGACAGCGTCGATGCGTTCATGCGGCTCTACATGGTGCCGGGATTCCAGCACGGCAACGGCGTGTTCATCCCCGCGTGGGACGAGCTCGGCGCGCTCGACGACTGGGTGAGCAACGGCATCGCGCCGGAGACGCTCATTGGCAGCGACATCGCGCCCGCCACCAACGGACGCACGCGGCCGATGTGCCGTTATCCGAACTATCCGCGCTATATGGGCAAGGGCAGCATCAACGTCGCGGCGAGCTTCCGTTGTGTCGAGCCGTGAGCATCGGCATCGGCATCGTCAGAATGCGTTGGCGTGCCGGTCCGACATGCGCGGCCAGTATCTCGCCAGCCAGCGCGACACGAGTCCGCGCTTCGCGACGCGATACGACGTGAGCGACACCTCGATCGGCTGATCGCTCTCGGACGTGAGCCACACACGCTCGCCGCGCGCGAGACGCACGACATCGCCGGGCTTCATCCAGTAATCGTACGGA
Source organism: Caballeronia sp. LZ028 (assembly GCF_031451415.1). Classification (NCBI taxonomy): domain Bacteria; kingdom Pseudomonadati; phylum Pseudomonadota; class Betaproteobacteria; order Burkholderiales; family Burkholderiaceae; genus Caballeronia; species Caballeronia sp. LZ028. Next base: position 1,779,517 of record NZ_JARUXN010000001.1, read on the forward strand.
TCGCGATGACGCGTCAGCCAGATCGACGGCGCCACCGCATCGCCGATGCGCAGTTCGGCGTCGCGCGTGAGCCGCCACGACACCATCTGATGCGGATGCACTTCGACAAAGACCACGACGCGCGCGCCCGATGCAGCAAGGCGCCCGGAAGCGACGCCGTGGCCGACGCCATGACGCGCGAAAACTTGCGATACCTTTTCCATCTCTGCTCTCCATGATGTGAGCCGAAGACGGAACCTTGCACGCAAAAACAAGAAGGCCCCGTCTTGCGGCGGGGCCTTCGGAATCTGTCTGCTTGCTTTTCTGCTAGCGCACACGCTGTCCCGATGACCCGCCACGGATGGCGTTCATGCGGCTTTTAATCGCGGCGATGGAGAAAAGGATGGCTGCGTGCATGTGTCGCAGTATCGATGGGCATGTTCGTGTTTGTCAATATCGAGATAGACTTGAACGCAATCAAAAAACATTCGGAGGCTCGTCGTGGCTTATCTGCTACTCGTCGTGGAACCGGTCAAACAGCGTGGCCAGCGCACGGAGGAAGAGGGGCGCGAGGCGTATCGCCAGATGGGCGAATTCGCGGAAGGACTGAAGGCGCGCGGCGTGCTGCGCGCGGTCGAATCGCTGACATCGCTCAGGGATGCGGCGCGCGTCAGCGCAACGAACGGCGATGCGCGCGTCATCGACGGACCGTTCGCCGAAGCTAAGGAGATGATTGGCGGCTTTTTTCTGATCGATTGCGAAACGCGCGCCGAAGCGGTCGCGATCGCGGCCGAATGTCCGGCAGCGAAATGGTGCACCGTCGAAGTCCGAAAAGTCGGCCCTTGCTATACCTGACACGCGCTTCGTGTCGATTTTCCTGCGCGCCGTTCGTCGTGGTATTGAAAACAGCGATCAACCCGGAGACCGCCGCCATGCACAAACAAATTTTCGTGAACCTTCCCGTTCGCGATCTCAAGCGTTCGATGACGTTTTTCAAGGCACTGGGCCTGAGCTTCGATCCGGCGTTCACGAATGACGACGCCGCGTGCCTCGTCATCGGCGAAAACATTTACGCGATGCTGCTCGTCGAAACGTTCTTCCAGACTTTCACCGAAAAACCGATCGTCGATGCCCACGCGAGCACCGAAGCGCTCGTGTGCCTGTCGTGCGAAAGCAGGGCGGAAGTCGACGATCTGGTTGCGAAAGCCATCGCCGCGGGCGGACGTGCGCCGCGCGCGCCGCAGGATCACGGCTTCATGTACGGCCACGGATTCGAAGATCTCGACGGCCATATCTGGGAGCTCGTGCACATGGATCCGGAAGCGGCGTGAGCGGGCGCGCGAAACGGGACAGCACGCCGGACGATGCCGCCCGGCGCGCCATCGACGCGGTGTGGCGCATCGAGTCCGCGAAGGTGATCGCGAGCGTGGCGCGCGTCGTGCGCGACGTCGCGCTTGCCGAGGAACTGGCGCAGGACGCGTTCGTCGCCGCGCTGGAACACTGGAGCCAACCGGGCGTGGGCGTGCCCGAGAAGCCGGGAGCGTGGCTCATGACGACAGCGAAGAACAAGGCGCTCGACCGTCTGCGGCAACACGCGCTGCACGCGCGCAAGCACGAAGAATACGGACGCGATCTCGACGCGCGGGAAGCGCATATCACGCCCGATTTCGTCGATGCGCTCGATGCCGCGCGCGAGGACGACATCGGCGACGATCTGCTGCGGCTCATCTTCACGGCGTGTCATCCGGTGCTGTCCGTCGATGCCCGCGCCGCGCTGACGCTGCGCCTGATCGGCGGACTCACGACGGATGAAATCGCGCGTGCGTTTCTCGTGCCGGAGCCGACGATCGCGCAACGTATCGTGCGCGCGAAGCGCACGCTGTCGGCCGCCCGCGTGCCGTTCGAGGTACCGAAAGCCGATGCGCGCGCCGCGCGGCTCGGATCGGTGCTCGAAGTCATCTATCTGATTTTCAACGAAGGCTATTCGGCGACCGCCGGCGACGACTGGATGCGACCGGCGTTGTGCGAAGACGCGCTCAGGCTCGGGCGCATCCTCGCGGAGCTGACGCCGGATGAGAGCGAGGTTCACGGGCTCGTCGCGCTGATGGAGATTCAGGCGTCGCGGACCAAGGCGCGCGTCGACCGGGAAGGCCGTCCGGTGCTGTTGCCGGATCAGGACCGCAGCCGCTGGGATCCGCTTCTGATCCGGCGCGGGCTTGCCGCGCTGGAGCGATCCGAAGCGCTGGGCGGTGCGCGCGGCGTGTATGCGTTGCAGGCGGCGCTCGCGGCGTGCCATGCGCGCGCGCCGAGCGCCGCCGACACCGACTGGCCGATGATCGTCGCGCTCTACGACGCGCTGATGCAGACTGCGCCGACGCCTGTCGTCGAACTGAATCGCGCGGTCGCCGTGAGCATGGCGTACGGGCCGGAAGCCGCGCTGCCGATCGTCGACACGCTCGCCGACGCACCCGCGCTCAAGAGCTATCACTGGCTGCCGAGCGTGCGGGCGGATCTGCTCGCGAAGCTCGGACGCAAGAACGAGGCGCGCGCGGAATTCGAGCGCGCGGCTTCGCTGACGAAGAACGGGCGGGAACGCGCGTTTCTGCTGGAGCGGGCTGGCGAGATGGGATGAGACTGTGAGAGATGAGCTTCGTCCAATCGCGTCATTGATTTAACATAAGACAAATTATCGGCGTTTTTGATGTAGGAGCAACATGAGAATGTCGTGTTCTAGCAAGATACAAATGTCGTGTTTTTGCGACCACTGGCAAGCTGGCGACTGAC
>NZ_JARUXN010000001.1:1792070-1833392 GCF_031451415.1 Caballeronia sp. LZ028
ACGTGGATTCAAACCGTTGAAAACAGAGCCAATCACACATCAAAAACACGACATCTGTATTTAGCCGGTGGTACGACATTTCAATTTTGCTTTGACATTTGATGTTACGCCGAATTGGAATGTCGTGTTTTGGTCATCGCGCCGGGACCGACTCGAGCGAGTTTCCCCGCCGGCACGCCACCTATAATCGAACGAGACGCGCCGCTATTTTTCAAAAATTGTCGGATTATCAACGCATTAATCAAGAATCCGAAATTTTTGTGAAAAGGCTTGCCGCCTGCGCGCCCGACGCTTCGGCGCACGCAATAATGCCGCCACCTGACTCGGCAAGCTCCCATGATCGACAGTTACCAACAGTTCCATTCCAGCCTGTATGCAGGCGAAATCGAGGCATGTTTCCGTTTTCTCGATGGTCGCTTCGCCGCCGACGGACACACCTCGGAGTACCTGCACGCGCGCGCGCTCGCGCATCTGCGAGGGGGCGAATTTCTGCGCGCCGTCGATATCGGCTGCGAGCTCACGCGCCGATCGAACACCTTCGGCTTCCAGCTTCACAGCCTGTGCGACGCGTGCGCGCATCTCGGATTGAAGGAAGTCGCGCTCAGCATGATCGAGTACGTGGGATGCAAGCCCGATGTCGCACCGATCTTCGCATTCCTGTGGCGCGTCTACGGCTGGCATTATCTCGGCTGCGACGACCGGGTTCTGGAACTGAGCCCGGAAGGCGTCGACGAACATTCCGCCTATGTCCTCGGACATCATCAGGGACGCAGCGCGATGCGCCTGAACGGCATCGCGAGCGGCGTCGAACTGTTGCATCGCTATTGGTCATCGCACGAAGCGCGCCGCGTGCTGTTTCCCGATGTCGATATCGAGCATTACTGGTGCGGACAGCGGGTCCTGCCGGCGCATCTGACGATGACGTCGATCGCGTCGGGCCACGGCGATCAAGTCAACTGGGTGCGCTACGCCGGCGCGCTTCAGGCGCTGGGCGTGCAGATCGCCTACGCCGACGGCTCGGACCGGAACTATCGCTTCGCGATGCCCGACGCCGAATCCGCCCGAGACGCCGAAGCCATGCGCGAGGCCGGCTTCGCCGTCGCAACGGACGGCGCGCTGTGGACCGATCCTTTCGCGCTCTTTACCGCGCTTTTCCCGGTGCTCGGTTATGCGTCGTCGGCACGCTATATCGAGCCCGCCGATCCTTGCGCCGCCGATGCAATCGTCGATGAGATCCGCCAGCGCGCGCAGGGCCGGCGCTGCGTCGGCATTTTCTGGTCATCGTGCGAATCGGCGAACAATTTCGCCAGCCGCAGCCTCGCCCTGCCCGATCTCGTCCCGCTTTTCGACAGCACGCCCGACATCCACTGGGTCGTCATGCAGCGCGGCTTCGAGCGCAAGCGCTGGCTGAACGCCCCGCGTTCGAATGACCTCGACCGCTTCACCACCCTCGCCTCCGACGTCACGCTGACGCAAAGCGTGAGCATCATCGACAGGCTCGATGCGTTCGTCGGCAATGATGGCGCGCTGTCGCACATCGCGGGGGCGCTCGGCAAGCCGTGCTACTTGTTTCTCAATCAGGTCGCGGAATGGCGTTACGAGCGCGATCCGCATGTCACGCCCTGGTATGCCTCGATGCGCCTGGTTCGCGCCCGCGGCCTCGGCGACTGGAACGATGTCGTGCGCAACCTGCAGGCGCTTCTGACGGCGCAAGCGCGCTGACGCGCTACACGATACGCAGTGCGAGTGTCTGCGGAATCTCGCTACGCCGCGTGAGCGCGCACGTCGGTGCATCGTGGCGCGGGCCGCGCACATAGCTTTCGAGCTGGTCGATGGCGAACTGCTGCTCCTCGATCAGATGCCGCACCATATCGCCGATCGAAATCATCCCGACGAGCCGGCCGCCCTCGATCACCGGCAGATGGCGAATCCGCTGCCGCGTCATTAGCGTCATGCATTCGTCGGCGCTCGTTCCGAGGCTGACCGACATCACCGGCGCGGTCATGATCTCGCATACGGTGGTCGTCCGCGAGACTTTGTCCTGCAGGATCACCTTGCGCGCATAGTCGCGTTCGGTGACGATGCCGCACACCGCGTCGCCCACCACGACGACGAGCGCGCCCACTTCCGCCCGCGACATCAGCGCGATCGCTTCGTACACGCTCGCCTCCGCGTCGATGGTGTGAACCGTCGTGTCGCGCTTTGCCTTCAGGACTTGCTTAACCGTTGACATTTGCCGTTCTCCTTGCTGTTTTGCCGCCGAATTACTGCCGATGCGCGTGACGCTCGCCGATCAGTCGAAGTCGAACAGATCGCCGAGAAAGGATTTTTTGCGCCGCGCATGTTCGCGCTTGCCGCGCGAATCGCCGTAGTGGTAACCGTCCTGCCGATGCGTGCGGCGCTCGCGATCGTGTCCACGCTCGTCCCATTCGTCGCGCCCGGACGCTTGCGCCTCCGCGACCGACGCCTGCGCCGCGCGCCGGATGATCTGATCGAGCTCGCCGCGGTCGAGCCACACGCCGCGACAGTGCGGGCAATAGTCGATTTCGATGCCCTCGCGCACGGTCATCAGTAGTTCGGTCGCGGGACATACCGGGCATTTCATGTCGGTTCCTTTCTGATTGCTTTCAATGAAAACAATCTAGCGGAATGGTACGCGTCGAAAAATAGGAGATTTTGAGCGCGTCACTTCGGGAAAACCGAACCGGATGATGCCCTCGCACCGAATTGGTGCGCCCGTGAAGGTCTTGATCGGAGCGACTTGCGATCCATCTCAAAACCCCGCAAGCTTTCGCCTTGACGTGACGCGCACGCACGCGCGTCGGAACCGCACAACAAAGGCGACACCATGTCCGACAAATCGATGAGCGAAGAACGCCACGGCGCCGAAACCGGCGACCTGCTGTACCTGCTGCAAGGCGCCGACGACTTCAGCCGTTTCGTGTTCCCCGACAGCGAAGCGCTGTTCAAGAGCCTCGCGCGCCAGCAGGCGCCGCATACGCTCTTCATTACCTGCGCGGACTCGCGCGTATCGCCGGAAATGATCACGCAGACGCGCCCCGGCGAGCTTTTCGTGTGCCGCAACATCGGCAACATCGTGCCGGCTTATGGCGAGATGCTCGGCGGCGTGTCGGCGGTGGTGGAATTCGCGGTGCTCGCGCTCAACGTCCGGCAGATCGTGATTTGCGGCCACTCGGATTGCGGCGCGATGAAAGGTCTCGCGTCAGGCGCGGCCATCGCCGATGAAATGCCGACGGTTCACGCATGGCTGCGCAACGCCGAAGCCGCGCGCAGCGTCGTGATGGCGCGCAAGCTGGAAGAAGAACGCATCGTCCAGGCGATGGTCGAGGAGAACATCCGCCTGCAACTGACGCATCTGCGCACGCATCCGGCGGTCGCGGGCCGGCTCGCGCTCGGCAAGCTGCAGGTGCAGGGCTGGGTGTACGACATCGGGCGCGGCAAGGTGTCGATCTACGACGAGGCCGACAGCAAGTTCGAGTCGCTCGAAGAAGCGCGTCTGCGCCTGTTGCGCAAGGACGGGCGTTGACATCGGCACGCCCGGCTTCGCGGCGAGGCGTTGCATAGCGCTTGCTACCGTGATTGATGCCCTCTTTCTCCGAGTGAAAACGTCATGCCTGTCTACGATTACGAATGCGCGGATTGCGGCGCGTTCGAAGCCGTCCGCCGCATCGCCGAGCGCGACGATCCCGCGGCCTGTCCACAATGCGGCGCGACCGCTGCGCGCGTGACGATCGGCGCGCCGAGCGTGGGCGGTTCGAGCGCATCCGCCGGCGCCGCCGAAGAAGCCGGCAGTTACGGCATGAGGCATCGCGGCGGCTGCCTCTGCTGCGGATAGCGCGCTTTGTACCGCGCGCGGGCACGGTCATTGCAAAGTCACCTCCCGTACGCCCCGCGCAGCGCGGGCGTATCATGCAAGACGACGTGCGCGGCGCGCAAGGCCGCACGCAGTCGTAGGCATCGACATCGCGAGCGCGTCGTTGCAAGTCTCGCGATGATCGCGCTCAACCGTGTTCCGAACGAAAAACAGGAGGTGATAAGGATGACGATAGAGTTCAGCGGGCGCCGTCATGTCGTGGCGGCAGCGCGTGTCGCGTTCGAGGCGAAGGTGGACGGCCGCGAGGTGTGGTGCAGCATTTCCCTCGATGCGCTCAACGATCACTTCGGCAATAGCGGGACGTCGTCGCACGATCTCCTCTCCGCGTTCGAAGGCGGACGCGTGCAAATCGAAGACGCCGCCCGGCGCGCGCTCGAGCGCAACGGCGGCCAGTCGGTCGAACTGGAAACCAACGATTTCAAGGCATCGCGAGCGGTGTAGGTCTCAAGCGGCGGGCGGCGGCGCAGTGCACCGCCCGCATCAGTGGACGTAGAAACACTTCAATACGTCGAACATCCACCAGACCGGGCACGGCGTTCTGCAAAAGCCGTCGTAGCCCGCGGCGTGCAATGCATCGCGCGGATCCTGCTTGGCATCGGCGGCGAGCGCAATCAGCAACTCCACTTCGCCCTCCGTCCGATCGACGGTCAGCGCTTCGCGCAGCGTGCGCGCCGGCGCGTGGTCGTGCGCGTCGCCGATGAGCGTATCCACGAACAACACCTGCGGCCGCCAGTTGCGGATGAATTGCGACGCGGCCGCCGCATCGCCGATCTGCACGGCCTCGAAACCGCGCATCGCGAGGAGCAGCGCGAACGAATCGCCGACGTTCGATTCCGAATGCACGATCAAGACGCGCCGCGGACTGGCGAGCGCCATCGTCAGCGGATTCCAGATTTCGCACCGGTCGGTGCAGAGGTCGTACGATCGTTCTTCCATGTCGGTCCGGCACGGCGATAAGCCTCTGCCGATATCAGCAACCCAGCAAGGTTGAGGCCCGCCGCGCTTCAGCGTGCGGCCAGCAGACCGACGATGAGCCCGCCGACCGCCGCCAGCGCGATCGATTTCCAGGGATTGTCGTGCACGTAATCGTCCGTGCCCTCCTTCGCCTGCCTGTACTGCGTCGCGATGATGTCCTGCGCGCCCGCCAGCACGTCGCGCGCGCGCCGCGGCATCGGTCGCGACGGATGGTACTGACTGCCCTGTCCCGCGGCGTGCGTCGCGGCGGGCTGCGCGAGCACCGTCGGACTGTCGCCGCCTTCGAGCACATCGCCGTGCACGTGATACGGCGAATACCTTGCGGGCTTGTGCGCCTCGCCCGGCGTGAGCGGCGTCACGCTCGCGGCCTGTCCGTGCGCCATGCCGGGCGCGAGCGCCGCGTCCATCGCGCTCGCGACCGTGCGGCGCGAGAGCGGCGGATCGGCCGGATCGCCCCGGTCGCCGTTTTGCATCGACTGAATCGTGGATGCGTTGCCGTTTGCATTGTCCATGGCTTCTCTCCCGTTGACTGCGTCCATCGCGCTGCAAGAACCATCGTCCATCTTTCGATCATGCAAGAGTCGCACCGATCGGGCCTGCCAGCAACCTCGGCGTCGGCGGTCGGTCGAGCCGCGCGGCGCTTGGCAATTTTTCTCACATAACGGTGAGAAATGCTCGTTTGCGGCGGCATCGGCGCGCGCCTACGATGCGGGATTCCGGGAGCTGTGCGAGCGGGTGAATCGCGCCGCATCTTTCGTTTCACGCCGCGCCGAAACGTCGGCACGACGCACGCCGATACGATGGTTTCGCTCCCGACTTCTATCGCCAAGCCGCCATGAATCCCGTCAATCTCGCTCAACTGTTCGTTCTCGCCGCGCTCTGGGGCGGCTCGTTCCTGTTCATCCGCGTCGGCGTGACCGATCTCGGCGTCGCGCCGCTGATGGCGTTGCGCGTGGGCATCGGCGCGCTGTTTCTGCTTCTGATGCTCGCGCTGCGCGGCAAGGCGCGGCCAGCCTTCTCGACGATGCGCGAACGCGCGTGGCCGCTCCTCGTCGTCGGCGTCCTCAATTCCGCCGCGCCGTTTTGTCTCTTCGCGTATGCCGAGCTGACGCTGTCGGCGGGCGTCACGTCGGTCATCAACGCGACGACGCCGCTCTGGGGCGCGATCGTCGCGTATCTGTGGTTGAGCGACCGGCTGACGCGCATGCGCGTGGCGGGACTTGCGATCGGCTTCGCGGGCGTGCTCGCGCTCGTCTGGGATCAGATGTTCGCGCACGACGCGAGCGCCGCCGCCGCCTCCCCGATGGCGACCGCGCTGGCCGCACTCGCCGCGCTCGCCGCATCGGCTTCTTACGGCGTCGCCGCGAGTTACACGAAAAAGCATCTGATGGGCGTCGATTCGCTGACGGTCGCCGCCGGCACGATGAGCGCGGCGACGATCGTGCTTCTGCCCTTCGCGCTCTTTTTCTGGCCGGCCGGCGCCGTATCGTTGCACGCGTGGGGCGCGGTGCTCGGGCTGGGCGTCGCGTGCACGGGCCTCGCCTACATGATGTTCTTCCATCTGATCGCGGTCGCCGGGCCGGCACGCGCGATCACCGTCACGTTCCTGATTCCGATCTTCGGGATTCTGTGGGGCGCGCTCTTTCTCGCCGAGCGCGTGTCGATGGGCATGGCGGCCGCCTGCGCGATCGTGCTGGTCGGCACGGCGCTCGCGACGGGCGTGATCAAGCGCGTGCCGCTCGTCGGCGCGCGCCGGTCTCAATGCGTGAAGGAAAGCAAAGCGTGATCGGCTAATGCCAGTGACGCGCGAGCGGCCCTTCCTCTCCGGCGACGGGATCGCTTCGCGGGAACGGCAGTTCTTCCATCGCGATGCGTTCCTGCTCGCTGATCGCTTCGCGGCGGATATCCCATTGCTGCCCCGGCGGATAAGCCCCGACGACCTGAAAGCGCCGTCCGGCCGTCAGCAGGCAATGGCCGGTGCCGGCAGGCAGGACGAGCGCGTCGCCGGCGCTGACTGCGATCACGCGGCCATGCGGGCCGCCGAGAATCAGTTCGGCGTCGCCCGATGCGACACCGAGCGCCTCATGCGCGGTCGAATGGAAGTGATGATAGTCGAAGACACTGTCGCGCCACTGCGGCGGCCAGCCGTTCTGCGCGAAAAGCGCTTCGAAGCGCTCGGCGCAATCGGTGGCTTTGGGGTCGATCGCGCCGCGCCACACCAGGACGGGCAGCCGCGTGTTATTTGGCACCCAGCCGTTCGGCGGCAGCATGAAATGCTCGCAGCGGGCGTGTTGCGACAGCAAGCTTGCAGTTTGCTCGGTCATGTTGCGCTTTCTCCGAAAGAGTCAGAGAAATCGCAGCAACGCACGTTCCAGTCGGAATGGACCGCGCGTCAGCGGCCGTGCCAGTGACCGCCGCCGCCGCTCGAGAAGCCGATGCCGAGCGACACCGATGGCGCCGCGTAGTAGCCCGGTCCATACGCATAGCCATAGGCAGGCGCGTAGCCATAAGCGGGCGCGGGCGCATAGCCATAAGGCGGCGCATAAACGCAGCCGCCGAGCCCCGCCGCCGCCACGAGCGCGACGGGCACGATCAGCGAGCGCGCGAGGCGCGACCGGGTTCGAGTTCGAGTTGAATTTTTCATGATGATGCCCCGTTGCCGCCGGCTTCCGGCTTACCAGTGCCGATAGCCGTAATAGCCGCCGTGATGCGCGTACCAGTCGCGGCGTCCCCAGTAGCGATAGCCATCCCAGTAGCGGTCGCCGTGCCAACCCACGACGATCGCCGGCGCGGGCGCAACCATGACCGGCGCGGGCTGATAGGCGACGGGCGGAGGCGGCGGCGCGTACATGGGCGGCGGAGGCGGCGCATAGACGGGCGCGGGCGCGACGTACACCGGCGCCGCATAAACCGGCGCAACCGGAACCCCTAGATTGATGCCCAGGCTCACGCCCGCCACGGCGGCTTCGCAAGCGAGTCCCGCCGACAACGCGATACCGATCCCGACCAAGCCCTTGATGTTCATTTCGTCCTCGTCTGAGAAGGCCGACAAGCAGACCGCGATGCGATCCTGGATTCATATGCAGCCATGAATCCATCGTAGCCGCGCCGCGTGCGGGCTGCGTTACAACGCCTGTAACAGATGTGAATCCTGAAACGAATGTGCGAAAGCCGATGCGACGCCGCTTCGCCCGCGCAGGTTGCGCGCTGTTGCGCCGACGTGGGATAGTTCCGGCTTCGTCAAACGGATGCCTGGACGATGGACTTGTTGCGGAGCATGAGAATCTTTGCGCGCGTGGCTGAAGCGGCCAGCTTCACCGTCGCGGCGCAGCAGATGGACATCACGACGGCGCAGGCCTCGCGCGCGGTCACCGAACTCGAAACGCATCTGCGCACGCGGCTTCTGAATCGCACGACGCGCCGCGTCGCCCTCACCGATGCCGGCAACCGTTATCTCACGCGCTGCAAGGAAGTGCTCGAACTCGTCGATCTCTCCGAGGCCGAGGCGAGCAACGCCCAGGTTTCGCCGACGGGCGTGCTGCGCATGCATGCCCCGATCACCTTCGGCCAGCACTACGTGGTGCCCGCGCTCACGCGCTATCTCGAGCAGCATCCGCAGGTGCGCGTCGAGCTTACGCTTTCGCAACATATCCCCGACATGCTCGACGAAGGCTTCGACGTCTTCCTGCAAGTCACCACGTCCGCACTGCCCGACTCCGCGCTCGTCTCCACGAAAATCTGCTCGATGCCGAGCGTGCTGTGCGCGTCGCCGGGCTATCTCAAACGGGCGGGCACGCCCCAGCGCATCGGCGATCTGAAGAACCACGCGTGCCTGCAACTCGTGACGACGTTTTTCCCCGTCGACCGATGGGTCTTCGAAGGCCCGCGCGGCCACGTCGAAGTGGAGCTCGACCCGGGCCGCCTGCGCGTCAATTCCGCCGATGCGCTCGCGGTCGCGCTGTCGAACGGTCTCGGCATCGCGCCGCTGCCGATGCTCGCCGCGCTGCCGTGGCTCGACAGCGGCGCGCTCGTGCGCGTGCTGCCCGAGTGCGAACTTCAGACAATGACCATCTACGCGATGTACGCGTCCCGCCAGTATCTCGATGCGAAGATCCGCACGTGGGTCACGTTCCTGCGCGAGTTCGTCGAAGAGACGCTCGCGAGCCAGGCCGCGTGATCGTCGGATAAAACGCCGCGTTCCTAATACGAATGGCGAAGAACAGCGCGTATGCGAAGGTTCTCTAAACGCGTAGTTGCAAGCATGCTTCGGAACACTAAACTGCTTGATGGTGCGCCTGCATCTCGTCACGACGATGCGCCGCAACAGAAAGGAGTCGGCCGACATGAACAAGACTCTGCGCGCGAGCACCGCGTTCCCCGCGCGATGGCTCTGCATCGCCACGCTCATCGTCATGGCGTGCATGTCCGCGCGCGCGGAACCGAGCGGCGCGCGCGTCGTCGCCGGTTCCGGCTCGGTGACGAGCGCGGGCGCCAGCACGATCATTCAGCAGAATAGCGGCCGCCTCGCCATCGACTGGAATTCGTTCAGCACGCGCCCTGGCGAAGCGGTCACGTTCAATCAGCCGGGCGCGAATTCGATCGCGCTGAACCGCGTCGTCGGACCGCGCCCGACGGCCTTCTTCGGCAAGCTCGACGCGAACGGCCAGGTGTTCATCGTCAATCCGAACGGCGTGATCTTCGGGCCGGGCGCGCAGGTGAACGTCGGTGGATTGCTGGCATCGACGCTCAATCTGTCGACAAGCGATTTCATGAGCGGCCACTACACCTTTTCGGGCGACGGGCGCTGGCATCGGCATCATCATCACGAGGACGGCGCGGCGGTCGTCAATCTCGGCACGCTCACGAGCGCGCCCGGCGGTTATGTCGCGCTGATCGGCGCGCGCGCGATCAACGCCGGCACGATCGACTCGCCCGGCGGTTTCGCGGCGCTCGCGGCGGGCGAGCGCATCGCGGTCACGCTCGGCGATCACAGCATGATCGGCTTGTCGGTGGAGCGCGGCGCGTTGCGTGCGCTCGCCGCCAATCACGGTCTGATTCAGGCCGATGGCGGTCAGGCCTGGCTCGTCGCGAGCGCCGAGGACGCGCTCCTCGCCAATGTCGTGAACAACACGGGCGTCATCCGCGCGAGAAGCGCCGTGAACCAGAACGGCGTGATCCGCCTCGTCGCGGACAAAGGCGTCGTGCAGGCCGGCGGCACGCTCGACGCATCCGCGCCGGATGGCGGCAACGGCGGCGCCATCGAAACGGCGGGCACGCAGGTGCGCGTCGCGCCGGACGCGCAGGTCACGACGGCGGCGGCATCGGGACAAACCGGAACGTGGCGCATTGCAAGCGACTTCGCCGCGCTCGTCGGCGGCGGCGATGCATTCGGACAGCGCTTCGGCACGATTCAGGGCGCGACGCTTTCGCGCGTGCTCGAATCGACCAATGTGTCGATCAGCGCCGCGTCGCCGGCGGGCTTTGCGCCGTTCGGCCTCGTGCTGATCGACGGCCCGGTCGCGTGGAGCGGCGTCAACACGCTTTCGCTCGCGGCGCAGAGCGCTATCCGCGTCGACGCGTCGATCAGCGCGCCGCGCGGCACGCTCGCGATGACGACCGCCGGCACCGCGACACAACAGGCGCCCATCCAGGCGGCCAATGTCGCCCTGCAAGGCGGCGCGGGCGCGTACCGGCTGACGAACGCGGGCAATCGCATCGGCACGCTGGCGGCGAACGCCGGTTCCGTCGACATCGCCGATAGCGCGCCGCTCACGATCGGCCGCGTCGCGGGTTTGTCGGGCGTTTCGGCGAGCGGCGCGGTCACGCTCACGGCGCCCGCGCTCACGCTCGCCGCGCCCATTGCGAGCCGCGCGAGCGGCACGGCGATCACGCTCGCCGCGGCGACCTTCGTGAACCGCGCGGGAGCGAACGCGCTTTCCGCGCCGAACGGCCGCTGGCTCGTCTACTCCGACGCACCCGAGGCCGACGCCTTCGGCGGACTGCAAAGCGGCAATCTCGCGCTCTGGGGCGATGCCTACACCGGCGGCGCCGATGCGCGCGCGGCATCGGCATCGGGCAACCGGTTCGCGTTCAATGCGCGGCAGCAGGTCACGTTGACGGCGATCAACATCGACGTGCCGTTCGAGACGCCGCGCACGCTCGGTCCGAACGACGTGACGATCGCGCTGCGCTACAACGGCGCGAACTACGGCAACGCATTCGCCGACAGCCCGGCGAACCACGAGCCGTTCGTCTTCACGGTGACGAGCACCGGCGCGACGCCGGGCGCGGCGATCGGCACGTACGCGATCACGGTCACGGCGACGGGCGGCCCGACCGGCTACACGATCACGACGCAAGGCGGCACGCTGCGCATCGCGGGCACGCCGCCGCCTGCGCCGCCGTCCGTCCCCGTACAGCCGGTGATGCCGCAAGAACCGGAAACGCCCGTCACGACCGTCGCGGCGCTGCCCGGCATTCTCGATTCCGTACGTACCGACGCGGCCAATCCCGCGCCGCTCTACAACGCGACGCCGGGCCGTCAGCCGGAGTCCGCGCCGCTCGTGCAGCAGCGCACCGATTCGACGAGCGACGGCAGCCGTCTGCCGGACGACGCATGGCCCGGTCACGTATGCCGCATGTGAGGCCCAGGCGCGTGCGACGCTTCGGGCCCCGCGAACGACGCCACAGCGTCGCGTCGCGCCGGCTCGCCGTGCTCATCGCGACGCTCGTCGCGGCGACGGCGCGCGACATGCGCGAAACGCACGCCCAGACGCTGCCGAACGCGGGCAGCATCCTGCGCGAACAGCAGCAGCAAGCGCCCGCGCCCGTCCCGCCTTCCGATCTGCGTCTGAACGTGACGCCCGCGCCCGAACCGCCGCCCGTCTCCGGCGAAACAGGAGGCATCCGCTTCGAAGTGAAAGGTTTCGCGTTCACCGGCAACACGCTTTTCCCGACGGCGGAACTGCTCGACGCCGTGCGGCCGTTCATCGGTGCGGGGCGTTCGCTCGACGGTCTCGAAAGCGCCGCCGATCGCGTGAGCGCGTTCTATCGGCGGCACGGCTATCTGGTCGCGCGCGCCTATGTGCCGCCGCAGCAGATCGATGACGGCATCGTGCGTATCGCGGTGAGCGAGGGACGTTACGGTCGCATCGACATCGACAACCAGTCGCGCACGCGCGACCCCGTCATCGCGCGATTTTTCGGCGCGCTCAAACCGGGCGACGTGATCGACGAGCGCGCCCTCACCCGCGCCACGTTGCTCGCGCAGGACGCGGCCGGCACGACGGGCGCGAACGCGACGATCTCGCCGGGCCTTCTTCCCGGCACCTCCGACATGACGCTCGCCGTGCCGACCGCGCGGCCCGTCTCCGGCAGCGTGCAGGCCGACAACTACGGCCAGACGACGACCGGCACCGCGCGTCTCATCGGCGCGCTGCAATGGAACAATCCGCTCGGCATCGGCGATCAGTTGGGCGCGCGGCTGCTCGGCTCGATCACCGGGCAGTTCTACGGCAACATCGGCTACACGGTGCCGGTCGGCGGCAGCGGGTTCGCGTGGGGCGTCGGCTACACGCGCTCGACGTATTCGGTCGGCGGTCAGTTCGACGAACTCGACGCCTACGGCAGCGCCAATGTCTTCTCGACGTTCCTGAGCTACGCGCTGCTGCGCTCGCCGTCGGCGAACGTATTCGCGACGCTCGGCTACGACCACAAGCTGCTGTCGGATCACCTCGGCGCGTTCGATTCCGTCAGCGACAAGACGAGCGATGTCGGCCGGCTCGGGCTCTCGGGCAATCTGACGCTCGAAAAGAGCATCACGACGTTCGACACGGCTATCCAGCAAGGCAACCTGCGCTATAAGACGCCGCAGCCGGAACAGATCGCCGCGCAGATCGCCGGTGCGTTCACGAAGTTCGTGTTCGCCGTGACGCACACGCAGGTGATCGGCGATCAGGCCAACGGCACGCAGCTCTACCTTTCGCTCAACGGCCAGGCGACTTCGCGCAATCTCGATTCGTCCGAGCAGATCTCGCTCGGCGGCCCGTATGCCGTGCGCGCCTATGCGACCGGCGACGCGCCCGTCGACGAAGCGTATATCGCGACCATCGAACTACGGCAGACGATCAGGCAATCGCTCGTGCCGGTGCTCGTGACGCTATCGGGCTTCATCGATACCGCCGACGGGAAAATCGCCGCGCATCCGGTCGCGCCGGGCAGCGATCACGTCCGGCTTTCCGGGCTGGGCGTCGGCGCGACGTTCGCCGCGCCGCACGACTTTCTGCTGTCGATGTCGTACGCGCACACGCTCGGCTACGTGCCTTCGACGCTCGGCACCGGACACGCGAACCGCTTCTGGATCGCGCTCACGAAGTCCTTCTGAGACCGAACATGACGCGCGCCCGACACCTTCTTCTCTTCCTCTTCCTGGCGATGACCGCGCGCGCGGCGTGCGCCGAAGCGGTCGCGACGATCACCGCGCTCGTCGGCAATGTCGCGATTCAATCGGCGGGCGGCGCGCAACGCGTGGCGGCGGTCGGCGGCGACATCGACAACGGCGACACCGTGCAGACCGGCGTCGGCTCGGAAATCGTGATGATCTTCACCGACAAGCAGCGTGTGTATCTGAAGCCCGGCTCGGTGTTTCGCGTCGACGATTTTCATTACGCGGCGAACGCGCCGCAGGAAGACCGCAGCTTTCTGTCGCTCGTGAAAGGCGGATTGCGCGCGCTCGACGGGCTCGTCGCGAAGGAAGGCAAGCCGGAGAACTATCGCGTGAAGACGCCGACGTCGACCATCGGCATACGCGGCACCGAATATTCCGTCACCGATTGCGCGAATCTCGAACCGGGCGCGAACGCGGATTGCAAGGGCGATCAGATCGTCGTCTACGATGGTCAGATCGTCGTCATCAATCAGGTCGACAGGCAGATCGTGCGCGCGGGCGAAGGCGCGATCGTCGTGAGTCCGCGGCTGCCGTTCGGCGTGCTGCCGGCATCGCGCGTGACGCCGGTGGTGCCGTCGGCGGCGTGCCGTTAGCGAGCCCACGATGAGCGAAAACACGAGCCGCGATACGGACGTCATGCGCGCAGCGCAGTTGCACGCGGCGCTCATGTCTTTCGGCGTCGATGCGCACGCGCGCGTGCTGGCGGCGCGGCTCGTCGTCGCGAACGAGCAGATCCGGGCCGCGCAATGAGGGTGCGAGAACCGCTCGCGTTCACGTTCAAACGCTCGGGCGCGCGCTGGGCGCTCGGGCTCGCGATCGTCGTCGCGCTCGCGGGACATGCGCTGTCGCGCTACGACATCCGCTTCATCGATTCGCTCGACGCGATGATCTACGACGCGAAAGTGCGTCTCTTCATGCCGCGCACGACGGACGCGCGCATCGCGATTCTCGATGTCGACGAGAAAAGCCTCGCCGAACTGGGCCGCTGGCCGTGGGATCGCGCGCGCATGGCGGCGCTCGTCGATACGCTGTTTTCGCGCGAGCGCATCGCGGTGCTCGGCTTCGACATGGTGTTCGCGGAAGCCGACGCGAGTTCGGGCCTTGCCGTGCTCGACGAACTCGCGCGCGGCCCGCTCGCCGAGGACGCCGCGTACCGCAAGACGCTCGATGCGCTTGCTCCGCGCCTCGATTACGACCGCCGTTTCGCCGATGCCCTTGCCGGTCATCCCGTCGTGCTCGGCTTTTACTTTTCGAATCGCGATGCATCGAGCGGCGCGATTCCATCGCCCTTGATGAGCGAGCGCGCGTTCGGCGCGCATCCGCTCATGCTCTTCGACTGGACGAGCTACGGCGGCAATCTGCCCGCGCTGCAACAGGCGGCGAAGCGCGCCGGATACTTCAATCCCGTGATCGATTTCGACGGCTCCGTGCGCCGCGTGCCGCTCATCGCGGCCTATCGCGACGGCGTGTACGGCGCGCTGTCGCTCGAAGTGATCCGCGCGCTGTTCGGCGACGCCGCGGTGACACCGGTCTTCGACGACGCAACCGATCCCGCCGCGCCGCTCGCGGGACTCGCGCTCACGACGCCGCGCGGCACGCGCACGATTCCCGTCGATGAAAACGGCGCGGCGCTCGTGCCCTATCGCGGCCCGACCGGCAGCGTCCCGTATTACTCCATCGCCGACGTGCTCGGAGAGCGCATTCCCGCCAACGCGCTCGCGGGCAAGATCGCGCTCGTCGGCACGACGGCGCCGGGCCTGATGGATCAGCGCACGACGCCCGTCGGCGAGGTTTATCCGGGCGTCGAGGTGAACGCGAATCTGATCGGCGGCATGCTCGACGATACGATCCGCTTCGAACCCCCGTTCGCGTCGGCGTTGCAGGCGTCGATGCTCGCGCTCATCGGACTCGCGATGATCTTCCTCTGGCCGTGGCACATGCCCGCGCGCGCGACGATCTTCACCGCGATGTTGCTCGCGCTCGTCGTCGCGGCGGATCTCTTCGCGTTCGCGCGGCTTCGCTGGTCGATCCCGGTGGCGTCGCCGCTGCTCGCCGCGCTCGCGCTCTACGTGCTCAACATGTCGTACGGCTACTTCGTCGAGGCGCGCGCGAAACGCCATTTCACCGCGCTGTTCGGGCAATACGTGCCGCCCGAGCTCGTCGAGGAAATGAGCCGTCATCCGGAGGACTACAGCATGGCCGGGCGGCGCGCCGAGTTGACCGTGCTGTTCTGCGACGTGCTCGGCTTCACGGCCATCGCGGAGACGCTGGAGCCGGAAGCGCTCGCGCGTCTGATGAACGAGTATCTCGGCACGATGACCGAAGTGATCCGCGCGCATCGCGGCACGCTCGACAAGTACATCGGCGATGCGATCATGGGTTTCTGGGGTGCGCCCGTCGACGATCCGGATCACGCGCGCAACGCCGTCGCGGCGGCGCTCGGCATGCGCGCGGCGCTCGTCGAGCTGAACCGCACGCTCACGGCGCGCGGCTGGCCGACGCTGTGGATCGGCATCGGCATCAATACGGGGCCGATGACCGTCGGCGACATGGGCTCGCACGTGCGCCGCGCCTACACCGTGATGGGCGATGCCGTGAATGTCGCGGCGCGGCTCGAAGGCCTCACGCGGCGCTTCGATATCGACATCATCGTGGGCGAAGCGACGCGCGAACGGGTGACGGATATCGCGTTCCGCGAGATCGATCGCGTGCGCGTGAAAGGACGCGTCGCGCCGATTGCGGTGTTCGAGCCGCAGCCCGCGCACGAACACGGCGATGCGCTCACGCGCTGGCACGCGGCGCTCGCGCACTATCGCGCGCGCGAGTGGGACGAAGCGCAAACGCTACTCGCGACGCTCGCGGCGCAGTATCCTGAGCGACAGGTGTACGCGATGTATCGCAGGCGCATCGATGCGCTGCGCGGCATTGCGTTGCCCGAGGACTGGGATTGCGTAAGCGAATTCGACACGAAATGAATCATCATGAACGTTCGGGTACTCGGCTGTAGCGGCGCGATCAGGAGCGGCGGCGACGATGCGGGCGATCGCGGCGGCACGACGGCGCTGCTCGTCGACGGCGACATCATGATCGATGCCGGCACGGGCGTCGCCGTGCTCACCGACGACGAACTCGCGCGTATCGATCATGTGTTTCTCACGCACTCGCATCTGGATCACATTGCGTATCTGCCGCTCATGATCGATGCCGTAGGCGACGCGCGCGATAGGCCGCTCGTCGTTCACGCGAGCCGCGCGACGCTCGACATACTTCAGGCGCACATCTTCAACAATCTGATCTGGCCGGACTTCACGCGCATTCCTTCGCCCGATGCGCCGGGCGTGCGCTTCGAAGCGCTGGAGGTCGGCGAATGCTTCATGCTGAACGGGCGCACCGTGACGGCATTGCCCGCGCGGCATACGGTGCCGTCGATGGGGCTGGCGGTGTCGAACGCAACGGCGTGCATCGCGTTCAGCGGCGATACGACGAGCAATCCCGAGTTCTGGGCCGCCGTGTGCGCGTTGCCGGGACTGCGCCATGTGATCGTCGAGACCGCGTATCCGGATGCGCAGATCGCGTTGGCGCGTGCGGCGCATCACTATTGCCCGAAGCTCATCGCCGATGATCTGCGTGGCCGCGCGATGAAAGCCGAATTGCTGATTTCGCATCTGAAACCGCCGCACGGCGCGCAGATTCTGGAAGAACTGCGCGCCGCGTTGCCCGATGTGTCGCTGCGTGCGTTGCGCGCGGGCGAAGTGCTGACGTTGTGATGTTCAACGCGAACCCGCTGCCGCACGACGCTCGATGCTGATCGGCGTGACGTTCGCCGGCGCCGATGTAACCGCGGCCGGCAGCAACTCGCCTCGCACGATCGCCCGCACCGTTCCCGCGATCATGAGACCGATCACCACGTTGGCCACGACGAACGCAGCCGGTGCGATCCACGTCATCGGGCCGGCGGCGCCGCGTTCGAGCATGCGAATAGCCATCGTCGGCAATGCTGCGGCACCGAAGCTGAAGGCCCAGTACGAAGGCGTGAACGCGCGTTGGCGAATCCAGGGCACGAGGCGCGCGAGCATCAGCGCCTGATAGAGACCGTAGCCGAGCAGCATGTATGCGAACGTATCGGGTACGCCGTGCGTGATCGCGAGATACGACACGCCTCCGACGACCGGCGGCGCAAGCTGGATGCCGAGCGTAGGGCGCAATGCTTCGGGCAGCGGTTCATGCACGGCGGCGCGATGCAGCACGATCGATTCGATCGCGAGCCACGAGAACACGCCCGCGCCGAACAGCAACATGCCGATTTGCGTGAAACCGAGCCCGGCCGCCGCCGTCGCCGCGACGAAGCTGGGCGCGACCGTCGGAAGGTAGATGGCGGGCGTCGTCAGCTCGGGCTTGCGGCCGCCCTGCCAGAACCGGCCATGCAGATACGCGCCGAGCGCGAGCGAACTCGCGACGCCGATCGCGAAGAGCGCGATCGCGAGCGGCCGCGAATAAGGCTGCACGGCTTGTGCGACGAGCATCGCCGATACCGGCACGAGCGCCGCGAACGAAGACTGCACCGGATGACGCATTTCCGCGATGGCCGCATCGCGCTGGACGAGCCACTTGCGCCCGTATGCGACGAGCACCGCGATCCAGACGACGAGCGCGCCCGCCGTCAGCCATGCGGGCACCGCATCGGGAATCGCCCACACGCGAGCCGCCGCGCGCCATGCGCCCGCGAGCGCGAGCCCGCCGACCGCGATGCCGAAGAACGCAGCCGGCATCGGCGCGCGATTGTTCGTACCATTGTTGCTGTTCATTGCCCTTCTCCTTGATTTGCGTCGTTGGAGAAAGGTTAGTGGCGACGGCCTTCCGCGCGAATGCCGCAGCGTCTCATTGCGCTGCGCGCGCGTCTCAATCAGTCGCCGCCGCGCAGCTTCACCGCGATTTCGTGCCAGTCCTCTACCGCGTGTTTCAGCTCGCGGCACAGTCTCGGATCGAGCGCATCGAGACGCGACCACAGACGATCGAGCGTCTTCTCACGGGCTTCGTACACGGCGACCGCCGCGACTCTGCTCGCGCCCGACAGACGCGCCTCGGCATCGGCGCATTCCATGTAGAGATGCGCGAGATGCGGATCGGCAAGTTCGACGGGACGCAGGTGAACGGCAGTGAAGCGTGACTTCATGGTGGTTTCCCCGGCTCTTCTTGTTATCGGCGCGCGCTTTCGCATCGCGGTTGCGCGACAGTATGAAGGGCCGGGAAATGCGCCGACAAGCTAAAACGCGTGCGTTCTGTGCGCTATGAAGCGATAGACGTGTTCGGCGTCGCTCACCTCGCGACGAACGCATCGATATGCCGCGCGAGCTCGCTCGGATACCGGAACATCAGCGCGTGTCCCGCGTCGCTGACCACATCGAGCGTCGCGCGCGGAATCATCTGTTCGAGACGGCGCGCGTTGGTATCGGCAAGCACATCGTCGTTCGCGCCCGCGATGAAAAGAAAACGCGACGCGCCAACGGCAGCGGGGAATAATAGGCGGCGAATTGCGCGCGTTCAACAAGAGCTTAAGAACAAGGAGTTAAAGCAGATGAATCGATTCTTCCGCTTGTGCCTTCTTCCCGCCGCTGCATTCGCGCTCGTCGCGTGCAGCACTCCTGTCGAGTTTTCGGCGAGCGCGAATCCGCCTTCATGGAATAACGACGGCGATGCCGATTTCAGCGGCATGGACAACGCGATGTCCGCATGCAAGGGCGCCGCGGAAAGAGCCGGCGCGGGCCGTTGCACGCAGGTGCGCGCCTACGAGGCGTGCATGAAGGACAAGGGCTACATCACCGTGCTCGGGCCGGAGAATCCGCCGAACTGCGGCCAGCCCGATTGGGAACAGGACGTACGAAAGTGGCTCGAATAAAGCGCTATTTTCGGTTTGCCATGCGCATGAAGAGCACGTACAGGAGCGCGCCCGCCACCGCGCCGATCAGCCAGCCGAGATTGTTCGGCGGCAGGAGCTTGAAGAACTGCGTCGACAGTTCCCAGCCGACCGAGATCACGCCCGATACGATCAGCGCCGCGAGCCCGACCTTGTTCCATCCGCCGTCGTAATAGAAGCGTCCGCCGGGCTGCATCGAATACAGTTCGGCGGTCCTCACCTGCTCGCGCTTCACGAGATAATAGTCGGACATCATCACGCCGTACATCGGCGCGAGCACGGCGCCGAACACGGACACGAAGATCGTGATCGCCTTCGGGCTGTCGACGAAGATCCACGGACACACGAGCACCGCGAGTATCGACGCGATCAGGCCGCCCTTCTTGAAGTCCACATGCTTCGGAAACAGATTGGCGATGTCGTACGCGGGCGACACGAAGTTCGCGACGATATTGATGCCCATCGTCGCGATGACGAACGTGACGCTGCCGATCGCCACCCACACCTTGTTCTCGATGCGCGATACGATTTCGACCGGGTCCATGATCATCGTGCCGAACACTTTCTCGCTGCCCGCCGTGACGATCACCGTGATGATTGCAAACGCAACGAAGTTGAACGGCAGCCCGAGGAAGTTGCCGATCTTCATCTGCCGCTCGCTTTTCGCGAAGCGCGAGAAGTCGCCGAAATTCAGCAGCAGCGCGGCGAAATAGCTCACGACGAGCAGGATCGCGTTGATCATCGCGTGAAGTTGCTCGTCGCCGGTCAGCACCTTGCCCGAGAGCGTGAGATTCAGGCTGCCGAGACCCGCGCGATAGAGAATCCATCCCATCAGCACGAACATCACGACATACACGGCCGGCCCGCAAAAGTCGATGAACTTGCGGATGATCTCCATGCCGCGCTGAAAGATGACGAGCTGCAGCAGCCACATGAAGAGGAAGCTGACCCAGCCGAGCATGTCGAGCCTGAGAAAGCTCGTATCGCGCCACGCGGCGACAGACGGCACGAAGAGCAGCAGCAAGGTCGCGACGGCCTTCGACGCGAAATACGTCTGCACGCCGTACCACACGATGCCGACCACGCCGCGAATCAGCGCGGCGAGATTCGCGCCCATCACGCCCATCGAGACGCGCGCCATCACCGGGAAAGGAATGCCGTGTCTCAAGCTCGGCTTGCCGACCCAGTTCATCAGCACATACACGATGAGAATGCCGATGGTCAGCGCGAGCAGCACCTGCCAGCCCGAGATGCCGAGCAGAAAGAGACTCGCGGCGAAGGTGTAGCCGCCGACGCTGTGCACGTCCGACATCCACATCGCGAAGATGCTGTAGCCGTTCCAGGTGCGCTTCGCGCGCGGCACGGGCGCGAGGTCGTGGTTGTAGAGGCGCTCGTCGGCGTTGACGATTTCGGCATCGGCACCGAGCGCGGCGGCGTCGGCGGCGGAGGTTGCGTGGGATGCGGCCATCATGTCCTCCAGTGCCTTCGGCGGGCTCGAGTTATGAACCTAGATTAATGCATCAAAAAGCGAAAATGAAACGGCATGCGCGTTGCGTTGCGACGCATTAAAGTCGTCGGTGCGCCTGCCGTTATGCTGGCCATGAGAAAAAAACGCCTTCACTCCCGGGATATGAACAACGCCTTCGCCGCCGCAGCCGAGGCGCTCGCGCTCTTCTGCCGGCTACGTAACGTCGATGCCGCCGACCTGAGCGCGTGCGAAGTCGATGTCTTCCTCAATCTCGCATTCGAGGAAGCCGCGCAGCAAGCAGCCGCACGCATCGAGGCGCGCCGGACAGGCTGAAGCGTGCGGACCTTCGCTACGGGTGCGGATCTTGCTCGTCCACAAAGGATGGCCAGCGATCGCGCCGCGGAGGTTCCATGTCGAAGATTCTCGGCCCTGTGCTGGGCCCGCAGGTGAGAAGCGTGGCGCGTCATCCGTTCGGCTTTGCGATGCGCACGTTCAAGGCTTTTCGCGCCAATCAGGGCCTGCTGCTCGCGGGCGCGGTCGCGTATTACGCGCTGCTTTCCATCGTCCCGCTGCTGATCCTGATCGTGATCGTGCTGTCGAAATTCGTCGGGCAACAGCAATTGCTCGACACGCTCGCGCATCTGCTCGAATGGCTCGTGCCGGGCCAGGCGCACGCCGTCGTGGGCGAGCTCGCGAATTTTCTTGCGCATCGCGCGGTGCTCGGCTGGCTGCTGCTCGTCACGATGATCTTCTTCAGTTCGCTTGCCTTCACGGTGCTCGAGAACGCGATGTCGGTGATCTTCGTGCATCGCGTCGCGGTCAGGCGGCGGCATTTTCTGCTCTCGGCGCTCCTGCCTTACTGCTACATCCTGTTTCTCGGCGTCGGCATGCTGATCGTCACGCTCGTGTCGAACGGCCTTCAGGCGATGGGCAGCAACAGCGTCGACCTGCTCGGCGTCGAGGTGTCGCTCAGGGGCGTGTCGCGGCTTTTGCTGTATCTGCTCGGCGTCGCGGGCGAGATCTTCGTGCTGACGTCGATCTATCTCGTGATGCCTGTCGGCCGGCCTTCGCTGCGGCTCGCGCTGCTCGGCAGCGTGACGGCCGCCGTGCTCTGGGAAATCACGCGGCATGTGCTCGTCTGGTACTTCGCGACGCTCTCGCAGGTGAGCGTCGTTTACGGATCGCTGACGACGTCGATCGTCGTGCTCTTCAGCCTCGAAGCGCTCGCGACGCTGCTTCTATTCGGCGCGCAGGTCATCTCCGAATTCGAGCGCTTCGGCTCCGAGGCCGATGCGCCGCCGCAGCCCTTCACCACCGGTTGAACGCGCCGCAGCATGTCTTCGCGACGCGCGTGCGCTACAGTGATGCGCCCTCAGTCCAGCGCCGCCGATGTCGACACCCACACGCTCGCACGGCACGCGCATCGCGCTCTTCACCGTCGTCGCGATGATCGCGTTCGCCGGCAACTCGCTGCTGTGCCGCCTCGCGCTCAGGGGCGCGCGCATCGACGCGGCGAGTTTCACGCTCGTACGCGTCGCGTCGGCGGCGCTCGTGTTGTGGATCATCCTGCTCGCGCGCGGCGCGCCCGGCGACGACACGCGACGCGCCGGAAGCTGGGTATCGGCATTCGCGCTGATCGTGTATGCGGCGGCGTTCTCCTTCGCGTACGTTCGGCTCGCGGCGGGCACCGGCGCGCTGCTGCTCTTCGGCGCGGTGCAGGCGACGATGATCGGCTACGGCATCGCGACCGGCGAGCGTCTCGCCGCGGCGCAATGGCTCGGCCTGCTGCTCGCGCTCGCCGGTCTCGTGTGGCTCGTGCTGCCGGGACTCGCGGCGCCCGATCCGGCGTCGTCCGCACTGATGATCGCGGCGGGCATCGGTTGGGGCGTCTATTCATTGCGCGGACGGGGCCAGTCCGATCCCGTCGCCGCGACGGCCGGCAATTTCCTGCGCGCGCTGCCGTTCGCGATCGCGGTGTCGGCGCTCGCGCTCGCGTTTGCGGGTACGGACGCGGATGTCTCGGGCCTGGCCTACGCGATGACCTCGGGTGCGTTGACCTCGGGGCTCGGCTATGTCGTCTGGTACGCGGCGTTGAAAGGATTGAAGCCCGCGACGGCGGCCACGGTGCAACTGAGCGTGCCGCTCATCACGGCGGCGGGCGGCGTGCTGCTGCTCGGCGAAACGCTGACGATGCGGCTCGCGGCCAGCGCGGTCGCGATTCTCGGCGGCATCGCGCTCGTCGTGTCGTCGAAGCCCCGATGACGAACTGTGGCGCGCGTTCCACACGCAAACGGCTGCCATGCGCGTATGTGCGGCACCTCACATACGCGCGGGAACTTCCTCTGAAGAATGATGCATGCACCGCACTTCAAATCGGGGCAGGAACGGGAAATGCTGACGTACTGGCCGAAGTTGCTTCGCCGTCGCGACGCGCAATGAGGTGAAATCGCCGTGCAACGGTGCGCCGGACCGTGCCACGGCAGGCGCGCCGCGCATCGGCGCAAGGATCCGGAGCGTCGTTCCAACGCCTCCTCGCCGCCCCTGATTGTGGCGATATGTGGCGCGAGTTACATTGTTTGGCAAAAAAGGGCCGGCGGCAGATGCTGAACCGGCAACCGGCTGTTACGTCCGACGAAGCCGCATCGCGTTTGATTGTTCATATGATGGGACGCGCGAGGTGAAGCATCGGGCCGGACGCGCGCTGTACGTCCGCGCTGGTCCGCTGTCTGACGAATAGGTTCTGGAGAGCGCTGTCATGCCTCAGCACGCAAAGCTACCCGAAGAGAGCATCGCGGAACGCGCAAGTCCTGCGAATGATCCCACTGTCACTCACTTGCCCGAGACTGCAATCGATTACGACGACGAACCCGGCCCCATGCGCGCGCCGCTGCGCTTCGGGCGTCTCGCGCTGTGGATGGCGTCGGCGAGCGCGCTTGGCATCGGCGTGCTCGGCACGGTCGCGTACGGCATGTGGTTCAACCACGATCAGCGCGTCTATGCCGAGGCGATGGCGAGCGCGCGCCGCACGCTCGGCATCGATCAGCCGGTGATCACCGCGCAGACGCAATCGGGCGGCGCCGTCGAAACGCCCCTGACCGCCGCGCCCGGCAGCGCGATTCCGTACTCGTCGAACGACGGTCCGACGGCCGCGCCCATCGACATGGCATCGCTCGCGGACAACGCACCCACCGCCGATCCCGCCGACGAAACCACCGTCGCCAACGCTGGCGCTGACGGCTCGGGCGCGGCCGCCGCCGCGGCGCTCGCGACGGCTTCCGCGCAACCTTTGGCGCAACAGGCGCAACGCCGCGGCACGCCGTCCGCGACGCAGCGTGCGGCCGTCGATCGGAGCAATCGCGCCGATCAGTACGCGCAGGCACGCAGGCATCAGGCGCGCGCGAACGCAAGGCAGCAGTCCGAAGGCGGACTGTTCGCGCGCGTGGGCGCGTTCTTCCATCGAGTGAGCTATCGACACAATGTTCCGACCCGTCAGCGAGAGGAGTATTCACGTCCCTGAGGAGACGCTGGCGAGCCGTGCGCGGCACGCGATCATGCGCTTGCGCCTGCGCGTGCCCGGCCCCGCGCCGCTCGCTGGCGCGGCCTTGCTGTGTCTGCTGATCGGGCTGCTGTTCCTGGCGTTGCAGGTGCGCGCGATCTTTTCGGCGCAACTGCAGCAGGAGTACGTCGGGCTCGTGCTCGAAGCGGTCGAGCGCGCCGATACCGCCCGCGCGACCGCGCTTTCCCTGCAGAACACGCCCGCGAGCGATACGCAGCGCCAGGCCGCGTATCGCGAGGCGCGCATCGAATTGGCCGGGCGGCTCGCGGCGCTGCATGCGCTGGTGTCGTCGAGTCCGATGTCGGCGCCGTCGCTGCCTTCCGCCGTGCTCTCGCCTTCCGCCGCGCTCGGCGAGGCCAGCTCCGCGCTCGATTCGGCCTACGCCTGGTGGCGCGCGGAGCGCGATCGCACGAGCGCGGACGTGCGCGAGCGCATCCTGAGCGTGTCGCATACGCTGATCGCGTTGTCGGCGATCGTATTCGGCGTGCTCATCACCGCGCTCGGCATGTATGCAAAACGCAATCGGCAACTTCTCGGGATTTCGAATGAATTCGAGCAGGCGTCGCTGCACGATCCGATGACGGGCCTGCCCAACCGGCGCAAGCTCTTCGCGGCGCTGGAAGAAGCGGCGAATGCGCTCGCGAGCCGCGCGCGCGGGGCGTCGCGCATCGCGGTGCTGTATATCGATCTCGATGGCTTCAAGCGCGTCAACGACACGCACGGCCACCGCATCGGCGATGAGTTTCTGATTGCGGTGTCGCGGCGTTTTCGTCAGGCGGTGCGCGGCGGCGATCTGGTCGCGCGTATCGGCGGCGACGAATTCGCGTTGCTCGTGCGCGAGTTTTCGAGCGATGGCGAGCTCGCGGTGATCGCGCAGAGAATCATCGCGTGCGTCGCGGAAACCGACGCGCAGATGGGCTTGTCGATCGTGCGCGCGAGCGTCGGCATCGCGAGTTTTCCGGATCGTGTCGACGATTACTGGCGGCTCGTCGCCGCTGCCGACGACACGATGTACACCGTCAAGCGCAACGGCAAGAACGGCTACGCGTTCGCGTCGGCGCCGTCCGCCTGACGCTCGTTCCTACGCGGCGGCGCGCAGGTCTTCTTCGCCGCCCAGCGCCTCAGTCAGCGCCGACAGCATGCGCGCGAGTTCGCCTGTCATCAGGATGAAGTCGGATTCGAAGCGCTCGTCGTCGTTCGACGCGGTCGGATCGGCGGCTTCCTTGATGACGTCGAGCGCGCTCACGCGCTTCAATGTGAGCGATGGCGTCAGCACGTACGACACGCGATCGTCCCACGTCATCGCAAGACGCATGCACTGCTTGCCCGCTTCGATATGGCGGCGCATGTCTTCCGTTTCGAGCGCGTGACCGACGTAGCGGACGGTCGCGTTGCCTTCGCCGGTCGAGCGCAGTTCCGTATCGCGATCGAGCGTGAAGCCCGCGGGCGCGTCGCCGGAAAGCAGCCATTCGGTCATCGCCGAAACGGGCGAGCGCGCCGTGCGGACGCTCGCGAGCGGCAGATCGGTGACGGACTTCACCAGCAAGCCGATGATGTCGTCGCACAGCGTCGCCGACGACGAATCGATCGCGAGCCAGCCGTTCACCGGATCGATCCACACGCGCGTATCGCGGCGGATGCTGAAGGCGCGCGGCAGGAGTTCGTCGGTGATCTGTTCCTTGAGCTCTTTCATCTGCTTGCGGCCGGGTTTGAAGCCCTGCTGCTCTTCGAGCTCGGCGGCGCGTTCCTTCACGAACTGCGTGACGACGGATGCGGGCAGCAGCTTCTTTTCCGCGCGATAGACGATGAGCATCTGACGGTTCGCCGTGTAGACGAGATCATCGTCGCCGCGCGGCGAGACCCAGCCGCGCCGCTCGTTCTCGATGCTCGACGCCGCGGTGAACGCGAGCGGCGCGAGCCATTGCTGCATCTGCTGCGGCGTGACGGACCAGTGTGCGGGAAGACGGTGAAGCTGAAGATTCTTGAACCACATGGCGCGGGATTTCGATGTAGTCGGAAAGGGGCGCCATTCTATACGAGTGCGCGTCAGTCGTTCGCGCGCCATTTTTGCGGCACGATCCGCCATTGCAGATTCACGCCCGCCGCGGCGAGCAGGATCAGCGCCGCGCCGGCCACTTGCAGCCACGCGAGCCGTTGCCCGAACGCGAGCCAGTCGACGACGATCGCCACCACCGGATAGATGAACGACAGCGCGCCCGTCGTCGCGGTCGGCAGCTTCTGGATCGCGCCGTACAGCAACACGTACATCAGTCCCGTGTTGACGACGCCGAGCACGACGAGATCGGTCCAGCCGCCGATCGTCGCGGGCGTCGCATCGAAGCGCGCGAACGGCGCGAGCATCGCGATGCCGAATAACACATGCAGCATCGCGATCAGATGCGGCGGCGTGCCCGCGAGGCGCTTCGTGACGATCGACGATATCGCGTACAGAAAAGCCGCGCCGAGCGCATACGCAATGCCTTCGAGATACTGCCCCGGCATCGCGAGCACGGACGGCTCGACCCGCACCACCATCACGAGGCCGATGAACGCGACGCCGAGCCATGCGATCGTCGATACCGACACGCGCTCGCGCAACACGAGCGCGCCCAACGCGACCAGCATGAAGGGCTGCGTGTTGTAAACGGTCGTCGCCATCGAGATCGACGCGCGCGAATACGCGGCGAAAAGCAACAGCCAGTTGCCGACGATCGCCACGCTGCCGAGCGCGACGAGGCCGATCATGCGCCACGAGAAATAGCGCCTCTTCAAGAAGCCGAGCGCCGCGCACACGGCGATGAGCGTCGCGCCTCCGAACACGCAGCGGAAGAACACCACGTTCCAGGGCGTCTGCCCCGACGACACCACGAGCCAGCCGATCGTGCCCGACATCAGCATCGCGAGCGACATCTCGATCGCGCCGCGACGCAGTTCATTCGCACGCGATGCGCCGCCAAGCCGCGCATCGATTCTTTCGCTATTCATTTTGCGCCCGTCATGCAAGTTTCGATGGCTTCAAGTCTATCGATGCGCATCGCTCGAAACCATGCCTAAAATTAGGCTCACGCATCTTTCGACCTTTGAATCGAAGGCCATCATGGGAAAACACCTGAGCAACCCGCCGCAAGCGGGCATCGACGCAATCGATCGCGAACTCATCGCCGTGCTTGCGAGCGATGGACGCATCGCCGTGAGCGAGCTTGCGAAGCGCGTCGGCCTGTCGGCGCCGAGCACCGCCGAGCGCATGCGGCGCCTCGAGACGCAAGGCGTGATTCGCGGCTTCACCGTCGATATCGATCCGCGCGCGCTCGGCTACACGCTGCAGGCGATCGTGCGCGTGCAGCCGCTGCCGGGGCAATTGCATCTCGTCGAAGAAGCGATAAGGCGCATTCCCGAGTTCGTCGAATGCGACAAGGTGACGGGCGACGATTGCTTCGTATGCCGCCTCTATCTGCGCTCGATCGAGCATCTCGACGACATCCTTGCGCGCGTCACCGAGCGCGCCGCGACGAGCACGGCCATCATCAAGGCAACGCCGATCGAAAGACGCCTGCCGCCGCTCGGCTGATCGCTGCGCGTTTTTACCTGCAGAAGAACGGGGTTACACTTGAGTCGCCTGAAACCGCATCACAGCTATGCGCGCGAGGAGCGAACATGAGTGACTTCGACGCCAACCGCACCTTCCGCGGACTTCCGCTGACACCCGAGCAAGATGCCGAAGTGCGGCATTACATCAAGAAGAAAAAGCAGCGCGACGAGCCGTGGGACACGCCGGAACTCGAGGCGATGCTGCAGGACATGCTGGAGCCGCCAGGCGACGAAGACGGCCCCGCCGACGACGAAACCGACGAGGAAACGCGTTCGGCGGCAGAGCGCGCGTCCGCGTTCATCGACGAAGGCATGGACCCGATCGAGAACAGCGAGGAATGGCACGCCGCGATGGAAGCCGAAGCGATGAAAGGGCCACGACGCTAAGGCGTTTCTCGC
This sequence comes from Caballeronia sp. LZ028, assembly GCF_031451415.1. Lineage (NCBI taxonomy): Bacteria > Pseudomonadati > Pseudomonadota > Betaproteobacteria > Burkholderiales > Burkholderiaceae > Caballeronia > Caballeronia sp. LZ028. Next base: position 1,820,312 of record NZ_JARUXN010000001.1, read on the forward strand.
GCCGCGCAAAAAAGAAAGCGCCGGTCGATGCCGGCGCTTCATCCCTCCACTTCGCGCTTCACACTTCGCGCTTCACACTTCGCATCTCACTGCACGTTCAATGCCTGTGCCGCCAGTCGCGCGGCGGATGCGTATCCAGCCAACGCGCTTTCGGAGTATGGATATGCGGATGCCGGTGATGCATCACGATTACCACCGCGACGCATAGCACCAGGACGAGTCCCGCCATCAGGCTGATCATTGGCTCGGCCATCGCTACCTCCTTTCTTCGACAGGCGATGCCTGTATTTTAGGCGCTGTTTCGCGCGACGAATCACGCCCCGCGCGCACATGCTTCGCATGAAAGCAGCTAAGTCATCGAAAGCATGACGTGTTCCCATGTCCTATAGTGCTTTAGCACGTTTGGTTTGAAGATCCACGAAATCAACCGGGAGACGCAGATGGCGACGTGGAAACCCGATCCGAGCTTCTATCCTTCCCCGCGGCTCGCAGCGAAAGCGCCGCGCGAAACGCTGGCTTATGTCGCGACGTTCGATCCCGAGCGCAAGTCGCCGGACAAGATCGCCGTCGTCGATGTCGATCCGGATTCGCCGGACTATACGAAGATCGTCGGCGAAATCGCGATGCCCGATGTCGGCGACGAGTTGCATCACTTCGGTTGGAACGCATGCTCGTCGTGCCTGTGCCCGAATGCGCCGCATCCGCACATGGAGCGGCGCTATCTCGTCGTGCCGGGGCTGCGTTCGTCGCGCGTGCATATCATCGACACGAAGCCCGATCCGAAGAAGCCGGTGATCGTGAAGACGATCGAGCCCGCGGAACTCGCGGAAAAGACCGGCTATACGCGGCCGCATACCGTGCATTGCGGGCCGGGCGGCATCTATATCACCGCGCTCGGCAACGCCGAAGGCAAGGCGCCCGGCGGCGTGCTGATGCTCGATCAGCAGAGCTTCGATCCGCTCGGCCGATGGGAAGTCGATCGCGGACCGCAACAGCTCGCGTACGACGGCTGGTGGCATCTCGGCTACGACACGATGGTCACGAGCGAATGGGGCACGCCCGACACCTTCGAGGAAGGCCTCGTGCCCGATCTGCTGCTCGGCGCGAAGTACGGGCGCAAGCTGCATTTCTGGGACTTCACGAAGCGCAAGCACATTCAGGAGATCGATTTCGGCGACGAATATCAGCTCGTCTTCGAACTGCGTCCCGCGCACGATCCGACCAAGGCATATGGTTTCGTGAACTGCGTGATCAGTCTGAAGGATCTGTCGTCGTCGATCTGGACCTGGTATCGCGACAAGGACACGTGGGCGGTGAAAAAGATCATCGACATTCCCGCCGAACCCGCCGATGCCGACAAGCTGCCGCCGTTATTGAAGGGCTTCAATGCGGTGCCGCCGCTCGTCTCCGATATCGATCTGTCGATGGACGACCGCTTTCTGTACGTGTCGTGCTGGGGCACCGGCGACATGCTGCAATACGACGTCTCCGATCCCTTCGCGCCGAAACTGACGGGCAAGGTGCGTATCGGCGGCGTGGTCGCGCGCGCGACGCATCCGGGCGCGAAGAACGGCGCGCTGAATGGCGGCCCGCAGATGGTCGAAGTGAGCCGCGACGGCCGCCGCGTCTACTTCACGAATTCGCTGTACGGCGCGGTCGATGCGCAGTTCTATCCCGAAGGCATCGACGGCTGGATGGTGAAGCTCGATGCCGATCCCAACGGCGGCCTCGCCGTCGACGACAAGTTTTTCATCGACTGGCCCAAGGGACATCGGCCGCATCAGATCCGGCTGCAAGGGGGCGATTGCTCGTCGGATTCGTACTGCTATCCCTGATCCGCCGCGAGACACTTCGCATGGACGCCGCATCGCCCGCGCTCCTCCTCACCGCCGCGGGCCTCGGCGCGTTTCACGGTCTCAATCCCGCGATGGGATGGCTCTTCGCCGTCGCGCTCGGCCTGTATGCGCGAAGCCGCCGCGTCGCGCTCGTATCGCTCGTGCCGATCGCGCTCGGCCACGCGGCGTCGGTCGCGCTCGTGCTCGCGGGCGCGCTCACGCTCGGCGCGGCGATCGGCCATGACCTGCTCGCACGCGGCTGCGGAGCGCTGCTGATCGGCTGGGGCGTGTGGAGCGCGTGGCGCGGGCATCGCGGACGCCCGACCGTCGGCATGCGTACCGGGCTGGCCGGTCTAGCGTTATGGTCCTTCATGATGTCGAGCGCGCACGGCGCAGGTTTGATGCTGGTGCCGGCGCTCTTGCCGTTGTGCACGGGCGCGATGCCAAAGACGGCTTTCGAAGCCAGCGCACTCGCGTTGACCGTGCATACCGGCGCGATGCTCGCCGTCATCGCGACGATCTCCATGTTCGCGATGTCCCTTCAGGAACGCGGCGGACTCGGCTTTCTACGCAGCGGATGGATCAACGTCGACTGGATCTGGAGCGCGGCATTGATCGCGTGCGGCTTATTTCTGTTCGTCTGACGCGGAGTCCTGCACGCCGAATTGCATTTTGCATACGTTATGCGCGATGGCATTTTGCATGCATCGCGCATAGCACAGAATTCAATCGCGGCGCGACACTTCCTCCGGACTCGGCAATTCGGCGGTGGTCCACCCTCCGCCCAGCGCCTTCACGAGAGCGACGCTCGCCGCCATGCGGCGCCGCTCGATACGCACCGCCGTGCGTTGATCCGACAGCACGATTGCCTGCGTCACCACCACGCTCAGATACGTGATCGCGCCGTTCTCGTAGCGATTGCTGACCTTGCCGAGCGCGCGCTGGGCGGCATCGACGGCATCGCGTTGTGCTTCGCTTTCGCGGCGCAGCACTTCCAGCGCATTCAGGTTGTCTTCCACTTGCCCGAACGCGGTCAGCACGGTTTGCCGATAATCGGCGACCTTCTCGTCGTAGTCAGCGCGCGCCGCATCGCGAGCCGCCGCGCGACCGCCGAAGTCCAGCACCGTGAATGCGAGCTGTGGCCCGAGCGACCAGAATCGGCTCGGCGCTTCGAGCCATGAGCTGAAGCGCGTCGCCTCGAGACCGCCCGTCGCGGCGAGCAGAAGGTTCGGAAAGAACGCCGCCGTCGCCACGCCGACGCGCGCATTCGCCTCGGCCACGCGCCGCTCCGCCGCCGCGATATCCGGCCTGCGCTCGAGCAACGCGGACGGCACGCCGGGCGGCAGCACCGCGAGCGCCGCCGACGGATGCGGCGAATGCGCTTCGTTGAGCGGCGCGACATCGAGCGTAAAACTCGACGGACTCTCGCCGACGAGAATCGCGATCGCATTGACGAGGCTCGTTCGCGTGGTCTCCAGATCGATGAATTGTGCCTGCGTCGCGCGCAGTTGCTCTTCGGCCTGCGCGACATCCGATTCCGCCGCGACGCCGCCCGCAAAACGATCGCGTGTAAGCGCGAGCGCCTTCTCATAGGCTTGCAGCGTCGCCTGCAACAGCCGTTCTTCTTCGACGATGCCGCGCAAATCGAAGTAGTCGGTCGCGAGTTCGGCCTGCATCGACAGAATCGCGCTGTGCAGATCCGCGGCGCTCGCCTGCGCTTCTGCGCGGCCACCTTCGACAGCACGCGAGATGCGGCCCCAGAGATCCGGCTCCCACGAGATCTGTGCGTCGATCAGATAGTCGGGCACGGTCACGCCCGCGCTCGATTTGTACAGGACGTTCGACGATACCCGCGACTGATTGAATGCGGCATTCGCCGTGATGGTCGGAAAGTACGCCGAACGCGCCTGCGCGGCCGCCGCACGCGCTCCACGAAAACGCGCGGCGGCCGCGGCCACGGTCTGATTCGCTGTCGCGACACGTTCTTCGAGCGCGTTCAATTGCGGATCGCCATAGACTTCCCACCACGGCGCGCGCGGCTTCGCATCGGCGGGCTGCGCAGGCTTCCATTCTTGCGATGCCGACGCAGGCGCATCGAGCGGCATCTGCGACTTGTACGCAGCAGGCGTAGAAGTTTCGGGCCGCACGTAATCCGGCCCGACGGCGCAGCCGCCCAATGCCGCGATAGTTAGCGATGCAACTAATTCGAGCGATGCGCGCCTCATCACGACTCGCTTCCTTCAGCCTTCGCTGCACCACCGCTCGCGGCGTCGCTCGAACCCGCGCGGCCGATACGCACCGCCGCGCCATCGATGATCGAATCGGGCGGATTGACGATCACGCGCTCATCGCCATTCAATCCGGAGACGATCGACACACGCGTGCCGTAGTCGGTGCCGAGCGTGATCGGCAGAAGCTTCACGCGGTTGTTCGCATCGACGCTCGCGGCATGCACGCCATCCGGACGGAACAACAGCGCATTGCCGGGCAGCGTGTATGAAGGACTCGCGCTCGTGAGACGAAAGCGCACTTGCGCATACGCGCCCGCAAGCAATTCGCCCGCCGGATTCTTCACATCGACTTCGACGCGCATCGTGCGCGCGACGGGATCGACCGCGCCCGCGGTACGCACCGTGACGCCGTCGAACTTGCGATTGCGCTCTTCGTTGAGCAGCAACTCCGCGGGCAAACCCACCGTGATCATCCGCGCATACGCTTGCGGCACATCGACGAACACACGCAACGTCGACGCATCCTGAATGTGGAAGAGCTCGCGGCCGGCGGCGCCGCTGCCGGCGTCGATCAACTGACCGACATCGGTGTTGCGCGCGGTGACGACGCCATCGAAGGGTGCATAGATCTTCTGGAACGACACGAGTTGTTCGAGCCGCGACACGTTCGCCTGCGCCGCGTTCAGCGCCGCTTCCTTCGCGAGCATGTCGCCGTTCTTTTCATCGGTCTCCTGGCGCGACACCGAGTTGTTCTTCAGCATCTGCGCCCAGCGCTCAGCGGTCGTCTTCGCAAGCAGATAGTTCGCGCGCGCGGTTTGCGCATCGGCACGCGCCTGACGAAGCTGATCGTTGATTTCGGGCGCATCGATCTCCGCGAGCAACTGGCCCTTCTTCACCTTCGTGCCGATATCGACGGTCCAGCGCTTCAGATACCCATTGGTGCGCGCGAAGATCGGCGCATCGGAGAACGCGCGGATATCGCCTGCGAGCACGAGATCCTGCGAGGCCTTCATGCGCGTCGGCTTGATGACCTCGACCGTCTGCAAGCCGTGCTCGTTCGCATCGCGTTCGAGTTCCGCGTGCGCAGCGCGGCGCGACAGGATTCCCTGCGCGATGAGCGCGACGACGACCACGAGCGCGATCACGAGCCATAAGCGCCCTCGCCGCCTGTTGCCCGATCGTTGCGACAACTGCTCTTCCATTCTTGCTCCGCCCGCTGTTCGATTGTTTTATTGCGCCGCTTTCCGTGCCGCCGCGCCCGGTCCCTTGCCGCGTGCTTCCATGCGCCGATAGACGATCGAAAACACGACCGGCACGAAGAACAGCGTTGCGATGGTGCCGACCATCAGGCCGCCGATCACCGCCCGCCCGAGCGGCGCATTCTGCTCGCCGCCTTCACCGAGCCCGATCGCCATCGGCACCATGCCGATCATCATCGCGAGCGCGGTCATCAGCACCGGCCTGAAACGCGTATAGCCCGCTTCCAGCGCGGAGCGCACTGCGTCGCCATGTTCGGCGAGCGCGGCGCGCGCGAAGCTCACCACGAGAATGCTGTTTGCCGTCGCGATGCCTATGCACATGATCGCGCCGGTCAATGCGGGAATCGACAACGTCGTATGCGTCAGGAACAACATCCACACGATGCCCGCGAGCGCGCCCGGCAATGCGGTGATGATGATGAACGGATCGAGCCACGACTGGAAGTTCACGACGATCAGCAAGTACACCAGCACGACCGCGAGAATGAGGCCGAATGCGAGACCCGAAAACGATCCGTTCATCGTCTCGACCTGGCCGCGCATTTCGATCGTCGAGCCTTTGGGCAACTCGCCGCGCGCTTCGTCGATGATGCGTTGCACGTCGTCCGCCACTGCGCCGAGATCGCGCCGCTCGGTGGTCGCATAGAGATTGATGGTGGTCTGCGCGTTGTAGTGATAGACGACCGCATCGCGCGCGCTGCGCGAAAGCGTTGCGAGCGCGCCGAGAATATTGGTCTTGCCGCTCGACGATGTCACCGGAATGTTCGCCACCGATTGCAGCGAGTTCATGTCGTATTGCGGCGCCGTCGTGATGACGTTATAGCTCACGCCATTCACCGGATTGAGCCAGAACGTGGGCGTCGTCTGCTGACTGCCCGACAGCGTGACGAGCAAGTTGTTCGCGACATCGCGCTGCGTGAAGCCCGCTTGCAACGCCTTCGTGCGATCGACCTCGACGTTGATCGCAGGCAGATCGGATGGCTGCTGGATGCGCGCATCGACGAGACCCGGCACGCGGCGAATCTTTTCCAGCATGCGATTCGCCAGCGCGCGATTGCCGCGCACATCGCGTCCGGTGATCGCTATATCGATCGGCGCGGGCACGCCGAAGTTGAGAATCTGACTCACGATATCGGCGGGCAGGAATGAAAACGTCACGCCGGGAAACTCCTGCGGCAGGCGCTTTCGCAACTCGTGGATATAGCCTTCTGTCGGCGCGTGATCTTCGTTGAGGCTGATGAGCACGTCGGCATCGGCGGAACTGACCGTGCCCGTGTTGTTGTACGAGAGATTGATACCCGATACCGGCAAGCCCATGTTGTCGATGATCGAGCGAATCTCGCCGCGCGGAATCAGTTGCCTGATGCGTGCATCGACGCGATCCGTCAGCGCCGCCGTTTCCTCGATGCGCGTGCCCGTCTTCGCGCGCATATGCAGCGCGATCACGCCTGAATCGATCGACGGAAAGAAGTCGCGCCCGAGGAACGGCGCAAGCCCGAGCGACAGCAGGCAGCACAGCAGAAACAACGAAGCGAAGCGGCCCGGTTGCGCGAGCTGCGCTTCGAGAAAGCGTCGATAGCGATGGCGCACGGACTCGAAATGACGCTCGAATGCGAGATGAATCCGCACGAACGGATTGCGCGAGCCTTTCATCGATTCGACATCGCCGCCCATGTGCTCGTGATGACGCAACAGATACTTCGCAAGCGTCGGGATCAGCGTGCGCGAGAAGAAGTACGACGCGAGCATCGCGAACACGACGGCTTCGGCCATCGGCACGAACAGGTAATGCGCGACGCCCGTCAGCAGGAACATCGGAATGAACACGATGCAGATAGAGAGCGTCGACACGAGCGTCGGCACGGCGATCTGCTGCGCGCCATCGAGAATCGCATGCTCCAGTTCCTTGCCCTGCTCCAGATTCTGGCTGATGTTTTCGATTGCAACTGTCGCGTCGTCAACGAGGATACCGACCGCGAGCGCGAGGCCGCCGAGCGTCATGATGTTGATCGTCTGCCCGATCGCGGAGAGCGCGACGATCGACGTCAGCATCGAAAGCGGTATCGAGATCGCGATGATGAGCGTCGCACGCCAGCTTCCCAGAAACAGCAGCACCATCAGCGCAGTCAGGCCCGCTGCGATCACCGCTTCACGCAGCACGCCCGACACCGACGCGCGCACGAAGAGCGATTGATCCGCAACGGGCTCGATCTTCAGCGACTCGGGCACCATGCCGCGCAAGGTGGGCAACAGGTTCTTCACGCGCGCGACGATATCGAGCGTCGATGCATTGCCGCTCTTGTTGATCGTGAGTAAGGAAGCGCGGGTGCCGTCCACCCGCACGATATTGGTTTGCGGCTGGAAGCCGTCGCGCACATGCGCGACGTCCTTGATATAGATCGTGCCGCCAGGACCGGTGCGGATCGGTATGTCGTTGAGTCCTTCGATCGAGCCCGGACTCGCGTTCAGGCCGACCGAGTATTCCGTTGCGCCGATCTTCGTCGTGCCCGTCGGCAGAATCAGATTCTGCGCGCTGATTGCATTGACCACGTCGGTCGGCGCGAGGTTCTTCGCCTGCAGCTTGCGCGAATCGATATCGACCATGATCTGCCGCTGCTTGCCGCCATAAGGCAATGGCACCGAAGCGCCTTGCACGGTCGCGAGCTGCGTCTTCAGAAAGCTATTGCCGAAGTCGTAGAGCTGCTGTTCGCTGAGTTCCGACGACGACAACGCGAGCCGCAGAATCGGCACCGTCGATGCATTGAAGCGCAAGATATTCGGCGGCGTGATGCCGGGCGGCAGCGAGCGCAATTGCGTTTGCGAGAGCGCGGTAATCTCGGCGATAGCTTCATCGACATTCGCATTAGGCTGAAAGTAGATGCGAATGACCGCAATGCCCGGCAGCGATTCCGACTCGATGTGCTCGATGTCGTTGACCGCCACCGACAACCCGCGCTCGTAATTGAGCGTGATGCGGCGCTCCATTTGATCGGGCGGCAGGCCCGTATAAGACCAGATGACGCTGACAACGGGAATATCGATATTCGGAAAGATATCGGTCGGCGTCCGCACGATGACGAGCGGACCGATGATCAGCAAGAGCAACGACAGGACGATGAATGTGTACGGGCGCTTCAGCGCGAGTCTGACAATCCACATCTAGGTTTGGCCTGCCCCGTTCGTTGTTCGTTATTCGAATGCTATGCGACGACACTGCGCCCGCAGACGCAAATGCACTCGATACGATGACACAACTGAAGCTTACAAAACAATTTTCGCAAACGGTTGCGAGGGTTTTTGCGGAATGATTTCTGCAGAAGAATGCGGGGCCGCACCGAAAACGGAACGCGCGTTCCAATTGTTGGAAATGAATTGCGCCTCGCAGAGCGCGAGGCGCTTGGCGATGCGGAAAGTTATGCCGCTACGGGACGAAGATCGAGTACGCGCTTGGCCTTGCCGGTTGCCGTCGTCGGCAGTTCGCCGGAATCGAGCACGCGCACTTGCGTCGATACGCCGACCATCGTCTTGACGCGATGCTGAAGTTCGCGCGAGAGACCGGCGCGGTCGCTCTCGTTCAGCGTTGCGCAGACTTCCGGGCGTGCTTCGACTGAGACGGACAGCGAATCCATGTGGCCGTCGCGCGACACGCACAACTGATACTGGCCGCTCAGGCGCGGAATCGCAAGGATCAACTCTTCGATCTGGCTCGGGAACACATTGACGCCGCGAATGATGAGCATGTCATCCGAGCGGCCCGTGATCTTCGCGAGGCGACGCATCGAGCGCGCGCTCGGCGGCAGCAACGAAGTGAGATCGCGCGTGCGGTAACGGATCATCGGCATCGCTTCCTTCGTGAGCGAAGTGAAGACCAGTTCGCCCGTGCTGCCTTCCGGAAGCACTTCGCCCGTCACGGGATCGATAATCTCGGGATAGAAATGATCTTCCCAGATCGTCGGGCCATCCTTCGTCTCGATACATTCACACGCAACGCCCGGACCCATGATTTCCGAGAGGCCGTAGATGTCGAGTGCCTGTATGCCCGCACGCGTTTCGATCTCGCTGCGCAATCCCTGGCTCCATGGCTCGGCGCCGAAGATGCCGATCTTGAGCGACGTGTTCGCCGGGTCCATGCCCTGCCGTGTCATTTCATCGAGCAGATTCAGCATGTACGACGGCGTGACGAGAATGATCTTCGGCGCGAAATCGCGGATCAGTTGAACCTGCTTCTCGGTCTGACCGCCTGACATCGGCACCACCATGCAGCCCAGACGTTCGGCGCCGTAGTGAATGCCGAGACCGCCGGTGAAGAGACCATAGCCGAACGCATTGTGCAGCGTGTCGCCTCTGCGCCCACCAGCAGCTCTGATTGAACGCGCCGTGACGTTGGCCCACGTGTCGATGTCTTTCGCGGTATAGCCGACCACCGTCGGCTTGCCCGTCGTGCCGCTCGATGCATGCACGCGCACGACCTGATCGCGCGGCACGGCGAAGAGCCCGAAGGGATAGTTGTCGCGTAGGTCGGTTTTCGTCGTGGTCGGGAAACGCGCGAGATCGGATAGCTCGCGCAGGTCGTCTGGATGCACGCCCGCAGCGTCGAAAGCACGGCGATAGTGTGCGACGTTTTCATAGGCGTGACGCAACGTCCACTTCAGGCGTTCGAGTTGCAGTGCCTGAAGCTCGTCCCGGCTCGCGCGCTCGATCGGTTCCAGTTCGCTTTGCTGTGCAATGGATTGAACCACGGTTGTCTCCTGCATGAATGCTCGATGAATGAATGATGCGTCTTCGCTTCAGTGAAAGCGCTGGCCCGAATAACGCAATGCCGCGATGAGCGGCGATGCGCGATAACGGTCTTCGCCGTAATGCGCAGCGAGATGAAGCAGCACGTCGTGAACGCGGCCGATGCCGATGCGTTCGCCCCACGCGAGCGGTCCGAGCGGATAGTTCACGCCCTTCTCCATCGCGAGGTCGAGATCGGCGCTCGTGCAAACGCCTTGATTCACGGCGTCGGCCGCTTCGTTGACGAGCATCGCGACGGTTCGCATCACGGTCATGCCGGCGACATCGTTCAATGGCACGACTGCATAACCGGCTTGCGCCAATGCGCCGGCTGCCGCAGCGTAGGCTTCGCCGGAGCATTGACGCGCGTGCGTGAGCGCCACGCTTTGCGCGTTCGCATAGTCGAGCGCGAGATCGACCAGCACGATGTTGTCGATGCCGAGCGCATGCGCGCGTTCCGTCGCCGTGCGTCCATCGGTAAGGAAAAGATACGCATCATCGATTTGTGCGATCAGCCCGGGCATGTCGTTTCTAGCGACGCTCGCCGGCGCGATGCGCGCTTGCAGGCGTTCGTATAAAGGCACGCTTTCTCCGAGCACGATCTTCGAAGGCGTATGAGCATTCGTTTCGATGCGCGCGACAGGCTTCGTGGCATCAGCGCCATAGTCATAAAAGCCACGGCCGGTCTTGCGACCAAGAAAGCCCGCGTTCACCAATTCCTGTTGAATCAGCGAAGGCGTGAAGCGCGGATCGTTGAAGTACGCGTTGAACACCGATTGCGTCACGGCGAAATTCACGTCGTGGCCGATCAAGTCCATCAACTCGAATGGACCCATTCTGAAGCCGCCCGAATCGCGCATGACGGCATCGATGGAAGCGGCGTCAGCGCCCTGCTCGTTGAGCACGCGCAAGCCTTCCGCATAGAACGGCCGAGCCACGCGATTGACGATGAATCCCGGCGTCGATTTTGCATGTACCGGCGTCTTGCCCCATGCCGCGGCTGTGGCATGCACGGTTTGTGCGACCGCATCGGATGTTGCGAGTCCGTGCACGACTTCGACGAGGGCCATGAGCGGTGCCGGATTGAAGAAGTGCATCCCGACCACGCGCGACGGATGCTTCAAGGGCGCCGCGATCGCCGTGATCGAAATGGATGACGTGTTGGTCGCGAGCATGCACTCGTGCGTCACGATGCTTTCGAGCTCGATGAACAGCGCGCGCTTGAGCTCGAGACGTTCCGCAATGGCTTCGATGACAAGCGATGCCGTGCGCAAGTCAGCGAGACTCGTAACGACGCGCACGCGATCGATGGCTTGCTGTCCTGCGGACTCTTCGAGCTTCTTCTTGTCGATCAGGCGCTGCACGTTCGCCGCGATTGCATTGCGCGCCTTGTCGAGCGCTTTCGCATCGAGATCGTAAAGCAGCACGGTGTGCCCCGCGAGCGCTGCGGCCTGGGCAATGCCTGCGCCCATCGCGCCGGCGCCGATCACGCCGACGATCGCCGATGTCTGAATGGCCTGTGTCATGTCGCCAGGTCCCTCAGACGCGCTCGATTGCGATCGCGATGCCCTGACCCACGCCGATGCACATCGTGCATAGCGCATAGCGCCCGTTGCGGCGCTCGAGTTCGTACATTGCGGTGGTGACGAGGCGCGCACCCGATGCGCCGAGCGGATGACCGAGCGCGATGGCGCCGCCATTCGGATTCACGCGCGGATCGTCCTCGGCAAGGCCCAGTTGACGAAGCACCGCGATGCCTTGCGATGCGAAGGCCTCGTTGAGTTCGATGACGTCGAACTGATCGAGCGTGAGGCCTGTACGTGCAAGCAGCTTCTTCGTCGCGGGCGCGGGACCGATGCCCATGATGCGCGGCTCGACACCCACCGTCGCCATGCCGATGATGCGCGCTCGCGGCGTGAGTCCATGACGCCTCGCAGCATCCTCGTTCGCGATGATGAGCGCGCATGCGCCATCGTTTACGCCCGATGCGTTGCCCGCGGTCACGCTGCCGTCGGGACGCACGACGCCCTTCAGCTTCGCGAGCGATTCGAGCGAGGTCTCGCGCGGATGCTCGTCGCGATCGATCGCGATCGCTTCGCCCTTCTTTTGCGGCACATTCACCGCGACGATTTCCTGTGCGAGCGTGCCATCGGCCTGTGCGCGTGCCGCACGCTGCTGGCTGCGCAGCGCGAAGCGATCTTGCGCATCGCGCGAAATGTTGAAATCGACCGCGACGTTCTCCGCGGTCTCCGGCATCGAGTCGACGCCATATCGCACACGCATCGCGCGATTGATGAAACGCCAGCCGATGGTCGTATCGAAGATATCAGCCGAACGCGAGAATGCGCTCGATGCTTTACCCATCACGAAAGGCGCACGCGTCATGCTCTCGACGCCACCCGCAAGATACAGCGAACCGTCGCCGGCCTTGATCGCGCGCGCGGCACTGCCGACCGCGTCCATGCCCGAGCCGCACAGACGGTTGATCGTCGAGCCCGGCACGTCGATAGGCAAACCCGCGAGCAAGCTCGACATGCGCGCGACGTTGCGGTTATCTTCGCCAGCCTGATTCGCGCAGCCGTAGATCACATCGTCGATCTGCGTCCAGTCCACCGACGCGTTGCGCTTCATGAGCGCGGTGATGGGCACGGCGCCGAGATCGTCGGCGCGGACGTCCTTGAAAACGCCGCCGTAGCGGCCGAATGGAGTACGAATCGCGTCGCAAATGAAGGCTTCAGTCATGACAAGTCTCGATGTGGAGAATGATCGATCGCAGCGAAGCCGCGCAATAGTTGCATTGCTAACGACTTCGGCGCTTGAATAGATTTGGAATCGCTTCGGCTTCACGCGCATCGTTGCGATGCGCGACTTTCTAATGAATCGGGACGTCGCTTACCGCTCGTCGAAGCTCACAACCACGCGCTCGCTCACCGGATGGCACTGGCAGGTCAGCACGAAACCCTCATCGATCTCGTGTTGT
>NZ_JARUXN010000001.1:1842714-1914595 GCF_031451415.1 Caballeronia sp. LZ028
ATCACCGCGTCGAAGCGGGTTTGGGCGGCGGAGGCTGCGGCTTCGTGGCTTTCGGCTGCGGACGTCGCGCTGGGGAGGTCGAGGGATTGCGTGTACATGCGGGGCTCCGCCGTCTTTTTGAGATGCGATGGAGCGAGTATATCCATTAACCGACCGTCCGGTTGATTAATTTTGCATGCAACTATGTCGATATAGATAGCGTCGCGTTAACCCGGAACCGAGTTTGACCCAATGAAGTCATCCGCATGCAAAAAAGCCCAGCCGAAAACCGGACTGGGCAAAACCACCGGTGATTCGGTGGCGGAGGTCGCTTCACGTTCACGCAAATCGTGCCGAAAAACGCATTTCGAGTTTTATATGCAATCGACCAGAACCGCTCGCGTCGCGGGGGCTTACCGCCGCTTCCTGACGCTCACTGCCCGAAGAACACGCCTTGCGTATCGACCCGCATGCTCGCACGGCCCGATTGCGCCGCCGCACCCGTCGAAGATCCGTATCCTTCTGCCCGCGCCTGCGCCGCACGCATATCGCCGACGCGCATTTCGGCCGCCTGCAGTTTCGCCGGGTACGACGCGTCTTCCGCGACCGGCGAATAACCTGCCTTCTGAAGTTGAACGAGTTCACCACTAAGTTCTGCACGGCCCACTGCCGCGCTGAACTGGGCGAACGATGCGAGCGGTGCGGACATCACCAGGACTGCGACGACTGCGTTGACCCACGATTTCATGATCCGGCTCTCCCCGTTTTCGATAAATCGGCCGACTCGCGGTTCGAGCCATGCCGAATGGACGACGCAGAGTGTGAGTGCACAGCTGCAAGCAATCATTCGTCGTGACGAAGAAGCATCTTTACGGAACTGGTAAGGATCGATCGGCGCGTGGTGGCGCCAACGATGCAGTGGAGCGAAAAGACCGTCGACCAAGCCAGCCGTCACCGTCATCGCGCGGTCAGTTTCGCGCAATGCAATGAAGACTCGCGCAATTATTCCGATATCGACAAAGATCATTCAACGGAAACGAGAATGATCTTCGGCAAGCGCGTCTTTACACTCCGTTCACAAGCTGCTTAAGACGAAACGGGCAGCACGATCAGAAATCCGAATCGGAGGTAGTCATCATGAAGACGTTCATTTCCGCAGTCGCCGTCGCCGCTGCCCTCGCCGTTCCCGCTCTGTCGTTCGCGCAGCAATCGGATGCGCCGCTGAGCCGCGCTCAGGTACGCGCCGAACTGGTCCAACTCGAAAAGGCAGGCTACAACCCGAACATCAGCGACCCGTCTTATCCGTCGAACATCCAGGCAGCGCAAGCCCGCGTGAGCTCGAAGCAGCTTGCGCAAGTGACACCCCAATCGAGCGCCTACGGTTCGGTCGCCAATGGTTCGTCGCAATCCGGCCGCATCACCGGCGTTCAGCCGCGGGCGCTCGGTACCTACTTCGGCCAGTAAGTTCAGATAGCGTCGACAGACGCATCGCATAAGCAGCAATGCAAAGGGCGACATGGTATCGATGTCGCCCTAAGCGTTTTGCGTGCGAAATACATCATGCATGATGGCGTTTTGCACTTTGCATTATCGCTACCGACCTTGCCTGCTCAGACGCTCGATGTCAGTTCGCCGGAATAGTCACGACCGGCGACTTCGCCGTGTCCGTGACTTCCGCAAGCGCCATCAGATTCTGCACGACCGTGAACGCGTATTTCGAATCGAAGTCGCTGCGATCGATCCAGTAGTTGGCCTTGTCGTAGAGCACGCTCACGTACGCATCCTGCGGCGCCTTCTCGCCAACTTTCACGATGATCGTCGGCCGCGTTTCTCCGCCGATCAACCCGATGCCCGGCTTGGTCGCGCCGCTGCCCACCTGCTCGTCAGGAACGGCGATCTGCGCGCCGAGATCGGTGAGGATGCCGAGCACCGAGCGCGTGACCATCGGGATGCGGTTGTGGTCCGACGACTGCCCATAGACGATTTCGTAAGTCTTCATCTTTGGCGAGAGGTGCAGCAGTTTTCTGACGAGCGTGAGATCGTCGACGACAGCCTTGTTCGAACCGCTGCGCGTCGCGCCGAGCGTGATGAATACGCCGCCCTTGTCGGCGCTGTTGCCCTTCGCGGCCTTGTCGGGCTTGCCGCTCTTGTCGTCATCCGCGTTGCGCGTCTCGATGTTCAATTCGCCCGCTAGCTGCAGCCTGCGAAGCGCCTGCAGAAGCAGGAAGAACTCGGGCGATCCAGATGCGTTCGGCCCGCCCAACGCCGTGCCGTTCTGCAAGCCACTGATCGACTGCGCGGTGATGCGCAACAGCAGATCGATCGGAATGCCGCTTTCGGCGAGCGGCAAGACGAGTGTCGGCGAAAGCGGCCGGATATACGCGCTGGCGTAGGCGTCGCCCGTGGTCGGCGTGAACGTGAAAGTCGGATGATTCGAGTAGGAGACGCTGCCCGTTGCCTGCGCGTAGTTCGGCTGCGCGCCGGAGCCGGCGTTGAGCACGACGCCGCCCGTCGTATCGAACGTGTACGCGGCGATGATGCTGCTCACCGTGAGAAACGACGGCGCATCGGCGAAGCGCAAGCCGACAATCGCGGCAAGAATTTCACGCTTCTTCGCATCGCCGAGCGCCCGGGCGTAATCGACCTGATCGGCCTTCAGGCGACCCGGGCCGATGCCAGCGCATCCCGCTGCGAGAAAGGCGACGGAGAGAATTGCGATCGATACGGCTTTCCTTGTCATGGCTTTATATGAGGGTGATGAGGAGGATCGTCGGCACGCAGCCGCGGAACACCCGGGCGGCGTCCGCAAATTTCATACCTTTGGACACGAACGATCCCATCCGGCGCGTTGCGCGCCGTCTCATCAACGACGTGGCGACCCGACGCCTTCGTCAGGCCCCGAGCAACGTCAGATCACGAAGCGCCGTGGTGCGGCGTGTTCGACTGCGCGTGCTCAGCCGGTGCGGATGGCTGAGCGATGTGCCGGCTCGCTTCCTCGTGTTGCGCGACGAGCGCATCGAGCCGGTCCTGCGCGAAGCGCGGACCGTCGTCGCGTGCGAAAGCTGGTGCGGCGAGCGTCGCCGCCGCAAGGACGATGACCGTGGCGAAAGGCGTTCTTTTCATGATTCACCCCGCGATTGAGCGCGGCAAGCCCCGGGCGTCGCCGCTCGACTAGCATCGCACATCGAGGGAAATGCTGCGCGGCGCGGCGCTTTTGTCGTACAAACGCTGGACGGCATGGTCTCGGAATTATTTAGCAACCCGTATCAATAAGTCGCTTTCATTCGCGCGCATGTGATCATTAGAAAAGATGCGGCGGCGTGCGGTCGGTCATGTCGCGCGGCAAGGTCTCGTCGAACTCGAACTCCACACTCGGATAATCCTGCAGACGGCCGCTCACCTCCGCTGCGCGTTCGCTCGTGAACAGCCCGTCGAGATAATCGAACGTCAGCTTGCCGACGAGCGCCTTCAACGCAAGTTCGGCGCTGCGCTTCGGCTCCGTGGCGATATCGCCCGAATCCATGCAGGCGCAGAACTGGCCGTTCTTCGAATCCATTCCGCCGATGTCGATCACCTTGCCGTCGACGTTCTGCGCGAGCACGCGCTGCTCCACCGCAAAGAGCCTGAACGGGCGTTCGAGACTTGCGGGCGGCTCGGAAGGGATTTCCCTGCTTTCACGATCGGCCATGGTGCGTTCTCCGGTTTGCACATTGATCGAGACGGTGCAGCAAAGGCCGCGCCCGCCATCTGTGCATTGCAGCATCGACGCGCCTTTCTGCGCACGTCGCGCCGTCCTACGATGAACCATCGGCCACGCAATCGAAGGAGCTGTCACCGTGAATGGAACCATGAGCGGCAAAATCGCGGTCATCACCGGCGCGAGCCGCGGACTCGGACGCAACGCCGCATTGAAGCTCGCGCAGGCAGGCGCCGGCGTGATCGGCACCTACAACCGCAACGCGGACGCGGCGCGCTCGCTCGTCGATGAGGTCGCGAAATCCGGCGGCAAGGCGGCCATGCTGCCGCTCGACGTCGCGCATTGCGACACCTTTGCCGCTTTCGGCGACGCGCTGTGCAAGACGCTCGAAGATACGTTCGAGCGCGAGAACTTCGACTTTCTCGTGAACAACGCGGGCATCGGCATTCATGCGCTCTTCGCGGAGACGACGCCCGCGCAGTTCGACGAACTCGTCAATATCCAGCTGAAGGGACCGTTCTTTCTGACGCAGACGCTCCTGCCCTATCTGCATGAGGAAGGCGCGATTCTCAATGTGTCGAGCGGACTCACGCGTTTCGCGTTGCCGGGATTCGCGGCCTATGCCGTGATGAAAGGCGGGATCGAGGTGCTCACGCGCTATCTCGCGAAGGAACTCGGGCCGCACGGCATCACGGTGAACACCATCGCGCCGGGCGCGATCGAGACGGATTTCGGGGGCGGCGTCGTGCGCGACGATCACGACACGAACCGGTTCGTCGCGGACAACACGGCGCTCGGGCGCGCGGGTGTGCCGGACGATATCGGCGGCGCGATCGTGGCGATGCTCTCGGACGGCAATCGCTGGATGACGGCGCAGCGCGTCGAGGTATCGGGCGGGATGTTCATCTGACACGAGGAAATGCGCCGCGCGCGGACAAAAAAAACCGGACGCCGAGGCGTCCGGTTTTTTGCATGCCACATGCGTAATGCCTAATGCATCACGCCGCGAAGCATCGCTTAGAAGCGGTGGATGATACCCACGCCCGCTGCGAACATGCTGCGCGATGCCGACGGCGCGCTTTGGAAGCCATCGCCGATTGTCGCGTTGGCGGCCGTCTGACGGTTCGTCGACGTGTTCGACGGAACAGCCAGCGTGTTGCCGTTCGCGCGCTGGAATGCTTCCAGTGCGTACAGGCCCGTGCGCTTCGACAGCGAGTAGTACTGCGAGAGGTTGAACTGGTGGTACGACGCTGCGTCGTTGATGCCGTTCGCCTTGCTGGCCCACGTGTAGCTGTAGCCCGCTGCGAAATCCCATGCCGACGTCGCCTTCCAGTGCAGCACCGTGCCGGCCGTGTTGAACACGGCTTCGTCGGTGAAGCGCGAGTTCACGCCCGGAATGTACTGAACGTTCGTGTACGTGACCGAGATGTCCCACGCGCTGTTGAACTGGTAGCCGCCTGCAACCGCGAAGCGCTGCTGCGCTTGTGCGCGCTGGTAGCCAGCCGTCACCGCCGACACGCCCGGCTGACCCGAACCATCGGTCGCTGCCGTGCTGTTGATCGTCGTCGAGCTGCTGCTGTAGACGCCGCCGCCTTCCGCCGCGTTGTTGATGCGCGAGAACGCCACCGTGCCGCCGATCGGGCCTTGCTGATACTGCAGCGCAGCCGTCCAGGTCGAGCCTTGGTACACGCTGTCAGGCACGCCAGCGAAGGAGTACGAGCCGCTCACCGTCAGGCCGTAGAACTTCGGCGACGTGTAGACGATCGAGTTGTTCGCGCGGTAGATCGTGTCCAAACCGTCCAGATCGCCCGGGTGCGCGCCGAAGTAGCCGGTCAGCCAGTTCGTCGGGCTGTACGGCGAGAGCAGCGTGTAGTACGAGGTGTACTGGCGACCTGCAGTCAACGTACCGTATGCCGGGTTCGTCAGACCGACCCATGCCTGGCGGCCGAACAGCGCGTTGGTGAACTGCGCTTGTCCGCTGTTGATGTCGAAGCCCGATTCCAACTGGAAGATGGCCTTGTTGCCGCCGCCCAGATCTTCGGCGCCCTTCAAACCGAAGCGGCTACCGGCCCAAATGCCCGATCCGGTCTTGATGTTCGAGCGGCCCGGATTCGTCTTGGCCAGGTTGGTCTGGCTGCTTTGATAGACGATCGAATCGTCGACGATACCGTACAGCGTGACGCTGCTTTGCGCGAACGCCGGTGCCGCGGCGGCGAACGCCGTGGCTGCGACGATTGCTGCCTTGGTCATCGTGAAACCCTTCATTTTTTCTCCTCAAGCGGTGGGCAATTTACTTGCATGCGAGTCTTGGAACCGGTGCCGCCGTGGCGACTTCTTATGTTTCAACTCGTAACTTTTATCGCTGGCAAGTGTATGGCTTACAGTCCGAATCCGAAAGAAAGACGCGGTTTTGTGTCGTTTTTTTTCACTGTCTGGTTAACCAGTATTTTCTGGTTCGCAGATATTGGGCAAACGGTCACGAAACTGACAGAAAGCTGACAGCAATGTGGCGCGATGACGGTCCGAGCGGGGCCGAATCGACGGCGCGGCGGCTAGAGATAACGAGGGATTCGACCGCAGTCAGAAAGGACGCGGCTTGACGGGACAAGGCTTGTCCGCTTTCGGAGATACCAGCCAACTGCCATTCTTTGGGGACGGGAAACGCGATAGCCCGAACAGGCTCGCGGAAAATTCGCGTGCGTCGTGCAGGCGACGGTCGACGGCGCTGCATCGGAATAGATCTGACAGTTACCCGACGATGCGCAGACGCGAAATTGACATCGGGCGAACGCGCTGCAAGCTTGCGTCGCCCGACCGGGTCGGCTAGTGCTCGATCTTCGAGCGCAGTTCGCGCGCCGTTTCAAGCAGGCCTTCGTAGCCCGAACGCGCATGCGAGGGCAGATCGGGATCGCCGACGAGCGTGCCGAGCGTCTCGATGATGCTGTACAGAATGCCCTTCGCCGCGCCCGCCGCCATCTTGCCCGCGGCGTAGGACTCGTCGACGTGCGAGATGGCCGCATCGAAATGCTCGACGTCCGGATGCGCCTCGCCGATACCCGATGCGTCGTCGCGCGGCTTGGTCGGGTCGCTGTTCATGATGATGGTCCTCCGTGTGTGGTTTCCGCTCTCTGCTCTCTGTATAGCGCCGCGGCGCGAAGCGTGCAATCGGGTGCGAGCGAGGCACAGCGCCGCACGCCTCAGGATGCGGGCAGTTCCTGCACCGGCTGGATGACGTGCACGCGCCGGGCGTCCCGCGGGCCCCTGCCTGCGCCGTGAGGCACGCCGCGCTCCATCAAAAGCGCGCGCAGCTCGACGATGACCGGGAACACCTCGTGATTGTGGTCCGCGCCCTGCCGGTCGTGCGCCTCCTGCTCGCGCTCGACGATCCAGCGATCCTCCTTGAAGATGCGCTCGGTGAACCACACGAGCAAGGGCCACGCGGCATCGAGCAGGCCGGGGATTTTCGGGCGGCGAATCGACAACAGGCCGAACGTGCGGTTCGTGCGCTGCTCGGCGTCGAGCGGCACGTAGGCGATCCACAGGTCCATCACCATCGTGTCGTCCTTGGTGCGGATCTTGAGCGTCTGATACGGGTACTCGGTGCGGATCGTCATCACGTCCTTCTGGCCGTCGTCGGGCTTCGAGCCGCGCTTTTGCCCGAAGACGAGCGCTTCGCCGATCGGCTGCTTGCCCGCTTCGCGCGCGAACGTGTAATCGACTTCGATCCAGTCCTCGCCGCGCCGTCTGCCGAGCGAGCGCGCGCGCATGCTGCCCATCTGCCGCCGATGCAGGAACTGATGGTTCATGTCCATCAGATTTTCGTGCATGAACGAGTAGTGGCACTTCACCGCGCGGCCGAAGCGGCGCGTCTTGTATGCGCGATCGGTGGCGGAGCCGAGATCGGGAAACTTGGTGGCATCGGCGAGCGCCGGGTCGCCCGTGAACACGAAAACCAGCCCGCCCGCCTCGCGGCACGGATACGCGCGCACGCCGTTGGGCAGGCGTTCGCGTCCGAGATAAGGGATGTCGGTGCAGCGGCCGGTGCAGTCGTAGGTCCAGCCGTGATAGCAGCAACGGATCGATTCCCCGTCGACGACACCCGCCGACAACGGCACCTGCCGATGCGCGCAGCGGTCTTCCAGCGCGAAGACCTTGCCCGAGGCGGTGCGTACGAGCACGATCGGATCGCCCGCGAAACGCACGCCGTGCGCGCGCCCCGCTTTCACCTCGCGCGACCACGCGAGCGGATACCAGTGATCGGGATGAATGTCGACGCGGCGCAGATCCCGCGGCGGCTTGGCGGGTGTATCGGTTGATCCGGCTTCCTGCTCGCCTTGCGGCAACGCTGCGTGCATGTACGACGCCTCCGGTGAAGGGAGATCGGTTTGAACGCCGCGAGCCGCGCGGCGCAATGAACGACCATTCGCAGTCTACACGGCGTCGCTCATTTCGGCGCGCGCCGGATTCTCGCGCTCACGCTTGCTGCCCGAGATGCGCGTGCAGATGATCGATCAACGCGCGCACCTTCGTCGGCAGAAAGCGATTCGGCGGATAAAGCAGCCACACCGGTCCCTGATACGCGCGCGCCTGCATGTCCCAGTCCGCGAGCACGCCCTGCACGCTGCCCGACGCGAGCGCATCGCGGGCGGCGAATTCCGGCAGCGCCGCGATGCCGAGCCCGTCTTCGGCCGCGTCCAGCCGCGCGCCCGCGTGATTCGCGATATAGCGCCCGCGCACCGCGACTGTCACCGTTTCGCCGTTGTTGCTGAAGCGCCAGCGGTTGTCGTCGGCGGTTTCGCCCAGATGGATGCAATCGTGCAGCGCCAGCTCGCGCGGATGCGCCGGCGCGCCACGCTCCCGCAGATAGCCCGCCGACGCGCACAGCAGCCAGCGCACGCGTCCGAGCGGGCGCGCGGCGAGCCCTTGCGGCGGATGGCTCGTCGCGCGGATGACGAGATCGACGTCGCTGTCGAGCGGATCGATATCGTGATCGCTGAAGACGAGCTGAAGATCGACATCCGGATACGCCGCGAGAAACGCCGGCACGAGCGGATGAATCACGGACTTCGCGTAAGCCGTCGGCGCCGACAGCGCGACGCGGCCCTGCGGCTTGCCCGACACCTGCCCCGCCGCATCGACCGCGCCGGACGCCGCCGCGGCCATGTCGCGGCAATGCCGATACACCTGAAGCCCCGACTCGGTAACGCGGATCTTGCGCGTCGAGCGCTCGAGCAGCCGCGTGGCGAGCGCCTCTTCAAGACGCTTGATCTGGCGGCTGACCGTCGACGGCGTGCTGCCCAGTTGCCGCGCCGCGACCGAGAAGTTGCCCGCATCGACGACGCGCGCGAATACGGCCATGTCCGGCATCAGGTCGAAAAGATCGGCGGGATTCATTTGTGCATTCGTGACAAGAAAGCTATGCGACTGAAGCCGATTATCGCGCTGAACGCATCATTCGACAATGACGGCTACTTTCTCACGGAGCCGCTCCATGACCGTCCGACGCCTGCATCCTCTTTCCGATCTCCTGCTCTTCGCCGTCGCGATGTTGTGGGGCAGCAGCTACGGCATCGTCAAGAGCGCGCTCGCGTTCTATCCGGTGCTGGGGCTGCTCGCGCTGCGCTTCGGCATCACGTTCTGTCTGCTCGCCGTCACCCTGCGGCATCTGCGGCACGCGAGCGCGGCGACCCTTCGCGGCGTGCTCGTTCTCGGCTTGCTGCTGCTTTCGATTTTTCTAGCTGAGACGTTCGGCGTGCTCCATACGCGCGCCGCGAACGCCGCGTTTCTGATCAGCTTGTGCGTCGTGCTGACGCCGCTCGTCGAATGGGCGCTGCTCAGGCGACGCCCCGGCGCGGCCGAGTGGCTGGCGGTCGGCGTGTCGTTCGCGGGCGCGTGGCTGCTCGCGAGCGACGGCGCGCTGTCCTTCGACTTCAATGCCGGCGATGGGCTGATCCTCGCCGCCGCCGTGCTGCGCGCGCTGTCCGTTTGCGTGACGAAGCGCGTGTTGCGCGCGGCTCCCCTGCCCGCGCTTACGGTGACGGCGGTGCAGGCGGGCGTGGTCGCATCGGGCAGCGCGGTCATCGCGTTGGTTTTCGCGCCATCGCAATGGCAGTCGCTGCCCGCTCTCGCCGGTCACGGCATGTTCTGGGGATCGGTGCTGTATCTCGTGTGCGCGTGCACCCTTTTCGCCTTCTTCGCGCAGAACTACGCAATCGGCCACAGCAGCCCGACGCGCGTCTCGCTCCTGATGGGCAGCGAGCCCGCGTTCGGCGCGCTCTTCGCGAGCGCGTGGCTCGGCGAACGTGTGTCGATGGCGGGCTGGATCGGCGGCGGGATGATCGTCGCGGCCTCGCTGATGGCGACCGTGTCCTGGCGCGGCATGCTCGCAGTGCGTCCGGGCGAAGCGTGAACGCGGACGTCGTTACGCGGGTTTTTTGAATACCACGCTGAAGTTATTGGCCGGCATCGCGACCGTCTCGACGAACGCGAGGCCGGCCTTCTCGCCAAGCGCCTCGACTGCTTCCATGTCACGCACGCCCCAGCGCGGATCGCGTGCGCGTAGTTGCTGATCGAAGGCTTCGTTGCTCGGGGCGGTATGCGCTCCATTGCGCCGATACGGCCCGTACAGGTACAGTACGCCCCCCGCATAGAGACGCGCGCCCGCGCCGCGAAAGAGCGCCTCGGCCGCTTCCCACGGCGCGATGTGGATCATGTTGATGCACACGATGGCCGCCACGTTCGCGATGCCCCAGTCGTCGTTGCGCACATCGAGCACGAGCGGCGCATTCAGGTTGGCGAGCCCCGAGTGAGCGCGCCATGCGGCGATGGATTCGCGTGCTTCGACATCGGCATCGCTAGGCTGCCAGACGAGGCCCGGCAGTGCAGCCGCGCAGTGCACGGCGTGCTGACCGGTGCCGCTTGCGATCTCCAGCACGACGCCGCTTTGCGGCAGGACGCGCGTGAGGACCGATAGAATCGCATCGCGATTACGTTCGGCGGCGGGCGCGCGGCGGCGCACGGCAATGTCGGGAGGCGGCGGATCGCCGGAGGCGGATGGGGTCGGATTCATTGCGAGAGCGCGTGCGGGCGCTTAACGGTCGATTCGCGACGAGCCTAATGGGACGCACGAAGACGCGTCAAGCGACATAACGGCGAGCCGCCAATGCTGACCGGCATGGCGCGATTCGTGCTGTCCCGAAGCGCGCGGAAAGCGCGGATTGCAAGCAAACCTGTGTATGCTCCCGGTTGATCCCGCGTCCGCTTTCGCATTTTGCATGCATGCGCCGTGCATTCTGAATGCCAGATTGAATGCATTCCGAACGCGTGCAAACCGCCGGCGCAGCATGACATCGAGCGCGCCGATGCATCCCGACAAACTCTGGCCCGCGCACGCGGCGCGATCGAATTGGAGTGAACCATGCAGCACGATCCGAAAGAGCCCCCGACGAAGCAATCCAGCGATGGCCCCGATGACGACATGATCGCGTTCGCGAGCGAGGTCTTCGATGTCGCTCGCCGCGGCGACGCCGCGATGCTCGACGCGCTCCTGACCAAGGGCCTGCCGCCGAATCTGCGCAACGACAAGGGCGACAGCCTCGTGATGCTCGCGAGCTATCACGGTCACGCCGACGCCGTGCGCGTCCTGCTTCAGCACAACGCCGATGCCAACCTGCGCAACGACAATGGCCAGACGCCGATTGCGGGCGCCGCGTTCAAGGGCTTTCGCGAGGTGATCGAAACGCTGCTCGAACATGGCGCGGATGTGGAAGGCGCATCGCCCGACGGGCGCACCGCGCTCATGATCGCGGCGATGTTCAATCGCGTCGAGATCGTCGACTTGCTGATCGCGCGCGGCGCGAACCCGGATGCGCGCGATGCCGGCGGCTTCAGCGCACGCGATGCCGCCGAGAAGATGGGCGCGCCCGACACCGCGGCACGGCTCGCGAACGCATCGAACGGCCATGCGCGGCCATCCGAAGCGTGAAGCGTCGATTGGCACAATGCACTTTGCATGCATGATTCAATCCGCGAACGAACGACGCCTCGCGCGCGTCGAATCGATCTGACAAGCACCGATCCAACAACGAACCAGACAAGCAGGTGACTCGGAACCATGGAGCTTTTGCGATGACAGGCGGTATCTCGCATCGGGGTGATGCGTCGCCGACAGACCTTCACGCGCTTGGGCGCGCATGCCGGGCGGGCCGCGTCTTCAATGCAGCCGCACGTCTGTCGCCGTGCGTGGCCGCGTTCATCGTCGCCATCGCGAGAACGTTGCGCGCGCTGCGCGTCACCGCGAGCCTTCCGGTCATCGCCGCCTTCGCGCTCTCCGCATGCGGGCTGATGCAGCAACAGGTGCCCGCGCCGATCGTCGAACACTCTTATATTCCGGCGCCGGAAGAAGCCGGCTCTGCCGAGCCCGAAGAACCTTTGCCCGCCGTCCAGGCGCCGGAGCCCGCGTCTGCCGTGAAACCCGCGCCGGCGCCGAAACCGAAGCGCCGCATCGTCAAGCCGAAGCCGCCGGAGCCGGCCGTCACGCCACCGCCTGAACCGCCCGAGCCGCCGCCTCCGCCGCAGATCATCTCGACGCGCATCATGCAGCACGATCAGCTGCACGGCCTGCTCGACGCCGAAGTGCAGCGTCCGGACGGCAAGGTCGTCGGCCGTGCGGTGGACATGTACGTCGATGCATCCGCGAAGCCGAAGCTTCTGATGGTCAATCTCGCGGGCTTCCTCGGCGTCGGCGACCGCAAGGTCAACTTCCCGTGGACGGCCTTCCGCTTCACGCCGAATTCGAAGACCGCGCCGATCACCTTCGTGCCGCCACCACCGCCCGCGAAGGGCAAGCCGGCCGAACCGGTGCCGAAGCCGCAGCCCGTTGCGGAGGCGCCCGCGAACTTCATGCAGCTCGTCGATTCGACGGTGACGCAAAGAAGCGGCGCGCGCATCGGACGCGTGGTCGACGTGCTCGTCGACGCTCAGGCGCAGCCTCAGGCGCTGGTGCTCGATCTATCGAGTTCGCTCGCGGGCGACAAGCGGCATGTCGCGGCCAACTGGGGCGACCTGCATGTGTTTTCGCGCAACAAGCAGTGGCTGCTGCAGATGGATTTCAACGACGCGCAACTGAAGGCCGCGCCCACCTACTCGCCCGAGCAGCCGATCAAGATCGTGTCGCCTGTGGTGCCCGCGCCGGCGACGGCTGCGAGCGCGACATCGACTGGCGCGGCGAGCGCGACGGCTTCAGGCGCGACGCCGGCGCAAGCGCCCGCTTCCGGCGCGCGCCTGACGAGATAGCGGATAACGACATCGATAACAGAATCACAACATGGTAATTGCACGCAGTCTGCGCGCGCTCGACTGGCTGAACTTCTTCGTCGCCAACGTGCAGACCGGCTTCGGCCCTTTCATTGCTTCGTATCTTGCGGCCAACAAGTGGACGCAGGGCGAGATCGGCCTGATGCTTTCCGTCGGCACGATCAGCGCGATGGCGAGCCAGTTGCCGGCAGGCGCGCTCGTCGATGCGATGCGCAACAAGAAGTTCGCTGCTCTCTCGGCGATCATCGCGATCATCGTGAGTGCGCTGTTGCTCGCTGCGAGCCCGACGTTCGTGCCGGTTTTTGCGGCCGAAGTGCTGCACGGTTTCGCGAGCTGCATGCTCGTCCCGGCGATGGCGGCGATCTCGCTCGCCCTCGTCTCGCGCGCCGATCTCGGCGACCGGCTCGGCCGCAATGCGCGCTGGGCGTCGATCGGCAGTGCGCTGACAGCGGCGTTGATGGGCGCGTTCGGCGAGTATCTGTCGCTGCGCTCGGTGTTCTTCCTGACGGCCGCGCTCGCGTTGCCGGCGATCGTCGCGCTGCGCATGATTCACTACGATGCGCCGCCCGTCGTGCCGCGCGCACCGCCGGGCAAACCCAAGCTCACGCCTGAGGGCGAGGAACGCGAATCGTTGCGCGAGTTGCTGAAGGACAGGCGTCTTTTGATTTTCGCGGCGTGCGTGGTGCTCTTTCACCTGTCGAACGCGGCGATGCTGAATCTCGCCGCGGGCGAAGTCACGGCGCACATGGGCGACAACGTTCAACTCGTGATTGCGGCGTGCATCATCGTGCCGCAGTTCATCGTCGCGGCGTTGTCGCCTTGGGTCGGACGGCAGGCGCAGAAGTGGGGACGCCGGCCGGTGCTGATTCTCGGGTTCTGCGCGTTGCCTATACGCGCGATTCTGTTCGCGGGCGTGAGCAGCCCGTATCTGCTCGTGCCGGTGCAGATGCTCGATGGCATCAGCGCAGCCGTGTTCGGTGTGATGCTTCCGCTGATTGCGGCGGATGTCGCCGGCAGGCGCGGGCATTACAACCTGACGATCGGGTTTTTTGGGCTGGCTGCGGGCGTCGGGGCGACGCTGTCGACGGCGGCGGCCGGTTTTGCCGCGGATCGCTTCGGCACTGCGATGAGCTTTTTTGGGCTCGCCGGGGCCGGGGCGCTTGCGGTGTTGATGGTGTGGCTTGCTATGCCGGAGACGCGTATCGCGAATGCGGTGAAGGAGGATGAGGCTGAGCCGTCGGTGAAGGTTTGAGGGCTTCGTTTTCTATTGTCTCTTGCTCATGCTTCGCTGAAATCCTGCGTTCGTGTCGGTTTATTAGCGTTGCCCCG
The DNA here is from genome assembly GCF_031451415.1 of Caballeronia sp. LZ028. NCBI lineage: Bacteria > Pseudomonadati > Pseudomonadota > Betaproteobacteria > Burkholderiales > Burkholderiaceae > Caballeronia > Caballeronia sp. LZ028. Next base: position 1,857,035 of record NZ_JARUXN010000001.1, read on the forward strand.
GACAGGGGCAACGCCACTAGACCACTACGAACACGGGATCCGGCGAAAACGAAGAAAAACTCACTCAAAAGGCGTCAACCCCTCAAGCAAAGTAGGAATCAACTCACTCACCGTCGGATGAATATGCATCGCCCGCTGCAACGTCGTATAGGGCGCATCCGCATTCATGATGTCGATGAAGGCATGAATGGCCTCATCCCCTTCGATGCCATAAATCGCCGCCCCTAAGAAGCGCTTCGTCCGCGCATCCACGAGCGCCTTCATGAAGCCATCGGTCTCACCGCGCTCCCGAGCGCGCCCCACCCGCGACATCGGCATCGTCGCGATAAGCGCCTCGCGTCCGTCCCTGCGCACGTCTTCCTCGCTCATCCCCACACGCGCGAACGGCGGATCGACGAAAACCGCATAAGCCATGATGCGCGTATCGACGCTGCGCGATTCGCCGTCGAGCAGATTCGAAGCGATGATCTCGTAATCGTTCCACGACGTATGCGTGAACGCGCCGCGCCCGTTCACATCGCCGAGCGCATACACGCCATCGACTTTGGTGCGCAACTGGCCGTCGACATCGATCATGCCGTGCCGGTTCACCGCAATGCCCGCATGCTCCAGACCGAGATCGTCGGTGTTCGGCGTGCGGCCCGTCGCGAACAGCAGATGCGATGCATCGATGACCTCATCGCCACTGACGATACGCACGCCACCTGCCATCGGCTCCACGCGCGACATCTCCGCGCCGAAGCGAAAGTCGATGCCCTCACGCACGAACACGTCCTGCATCGCGCGGGCGACGTCCTCGTCCTCGCGTGTGAGGATCCGCTCGCCGCGCACGAGCAAGGTCACGCGGCTGCCGAAGCGCCGGAACATCTGCCCGAATTCGAGCGCGATATAACTCGCCCCGACAATCACCAGATGCTCCGGCACTTCGGTCAGTTCGAGAATCGTCGAGTTGGTCAGATACGGGACGCGTTCGAGCCCATCGACCTTCGGCACCACCGCGCGCGTTCCCGTGTTGATGATGATGAGATCGGCGTCGATCTCCTGCGTGGAACCGTCGGCCGCCTCGATGGACAGCGCTCGCGGCCCTGTAAAGCGCCCGTGTCCCTTGAAGACCGTGAGATTGTGCGTGCCGCGCAGCCATTTCTCGATGCCCGTGCGGGAGCCGCCGATCACCTCGTCCTTGCGCGCCTTCACACGCGCCATGTCGATGCGGATGTCGCCGCCGATCATCACGCCGTACTGCGCCGCCGTGCGCGCGACATGCGCGGCCCGCGCGCTCGCGACATAAGTCTTGGTCGGCGTGCAACCGACGTTCACGCAGGTGCCGCCAAAAAGATGCCGCTCGATGATGGCCGTGCGCTTGCCGCTTTCCGCGAGCCGCACGGCAAGCGGCGAACCGCCCTGCCCCGTACCGATCACGACTGCGTCGAAGTGCTGTGACATGCTCGTTCTCCCCTGGTTTTTTGCATTCGTAACGCAAAAGACCGTGCGAATGAAGCGGATGAAGAATGCCCATGCGGGAACCGAATGCATCTTACGCGCAAGTCGGCGAACAGGCAGGCGCGCTGCCCGAAGCGCGTGATTCGGATACGGGCACGGCGCGTGCTGCGTCCGAACAGAACGTCCCGCGCATCGCGGCGCGGTCCGCTCAACCATCAGCATATGAAGTCCGAAGGCATTCATGATCGAGACGATGTGGTTTCTCGTCGTCGGCGGCGTGCTCATTTTCATGGGCCTCGCCAGTTCGACGTTCAAGCACCTGCCGGTCAGCACCGCGATGTGCTACCTGGCGATCGGCTTCGCGATGGGTCCCGCGCTCGCCAATCTGCTGACACTCGACCTCGCGACCGAAGCAACGGTCCTCCGGCGCATCACCGAAGTCGCGATGCTCGTGTCGCTATTCGCGATCGGCCTGCGGCTGCGCGTGCCGCCCACCGATCGCATCTGGCTTCTCCCGGTACGCCTGGGCTTCGTCGCCATGATCCTCACCGTCGCCGCGCTCACGCTGTTCGGCGTCTATGTGCTCGGTCTCAGTTGGGGGCCGTCGCTGCTGCTCGCCGCGATGCTCGCGCCGACCGATCCCGTGCTCGCGCATGACGTTCAGGTCGAGACGCCCGGCGACGTCGACCTGCTGCGCTTTTCGCTGACGGGCGAAGGCGGACTCAACGATGGCATCGCGCTGCCCTTCGCGCTGCTCGGCATCGCGGTGTGCCGCTTCGAGGCGTCGCCAAGCGAAGCGTTGCACTGGAACTTCGCATTGCAGGCGATATGGGGCATCGCGGGCGCGCTCGTGAGCGGCTGGCTGCTCGGCGCGCTGTCGGTGCGGCTTGTCGCGTATCTGCGCACGCGCCACGGGCAGGCGCTCGGACCGGAAGGTTTCTTTGCGCTCGGCCTCATCGCGCTGTCGTACGGCGTCGCCGAATTGCTGCACACGTACGCGTTTCTCGCGGTCTTCGCAGCCGGTCTCTCCATGCGCCGCGTCGAGCAAAAAGAAAGCGGCGACAAGTCCCCGCGCCAGGCGGTCGGCAAGATCGATGCGGACGACGTCGGCGCCGCCGCAGCCGATCCCGAACGCGCGCACGCCTTCATGGCCGAGCGCGTGCACGGCTTCACGATCGAACTGGAGCGCATCGCCGAAGTGGCGATCATGCTGATGGTCGGCGCCGTGCTCGCGACGATGTGGCGCGAACTGCTCTCGTGGCGGACCTGCGCGCTCATCGTCGCGCTCTTTCTTGTGCTGCGGCCGGCGGCGGTCGAGGCGTCGCTCATCGGCTCGCAGGCGACGGGCGCGCAAAGACGTCTCATGAGCTGGTTCGGCATACGCGGCGTCGGCTCGTTCTATTATTTGCTCTTTGCACTCGAGCAAGCGCCGCATGACGTGGCCGCGCCGCTCGTGCCGCTCGTCATCGCGACGATCGCTGCGTCTGTCATCGTGCACGGCATCACCGCGACGCCGCTCATGAAGCGATATCAGCGCGCGCGAACCGATATTTAGCGATGCAACTATCATCCAGGACCGACCCGGCGTGAAGCATCTGATTTTCTTCTGCGGTCATGCCGGCACCGGCAAGACGACGCTCGCGAAGCAACTCTTCGCGCCGCTCATGCATGCGACTGGCGAGCCCTTCTGCCTGCTCGACAAGGACACGCTCTACGGTGCATACAGCGCCGCGGCGATCGGCGCGCTCACCGGCGATCCGCACGATCGCGACAGCCCGCTTTTCATAGAACATTTTCGCGATGCGGAGTATCGCTGTCTCATCGATACCGCCGCCGAAAATCTCGCGCTCGGCGTGAGCGTCGTGATCGTCGCGCCGCTGACGCGCGAGGTGCGCAATGGACGCCTTTTCGATCGCGCGTGGCTCGGCATCGATGACGATGTCGCCATAAGCGTCGTCTGGGTGCATGTCGATGAAGATGTGGCGCGCGAACGGATCGTCGCGCGCGGCGATCCGAACGATGCGTACAAGCTTGCGCATTGGGAGGAATATCGCAAGCGCCTCTTCGTCCCCGATGAAGCGCTCGCGCGGACGCTCGTGATGTTCGACAACACGACGCCATCCGGTGAAGCCGGCGGCGAACTGGTCGCGCGCCTCGTCGCTTAAGCCGCCGCGAGCTGGCGTGCCGTCGCGACCGCGTTGGCGCCTTCGTACAGCTTGCCGAAGCGGTTGTTGAGGAACGCGTCGAGCGGCACCTGCTCCTGACGCACGAAGCCGCTCTGCGGCAGCACGCCTTCGCGGAAGAGATCCAGTTCCGCGCAGATCGCGCCGGCGGTCGTGATCTGGATCGCGCTCATCGGCACGCCGCACACATCCTTCGCGAAGATCTTGCGCGTGAACACGTCCTGCACGAGTTGCCCGCGCCGCATGCCCGTCACCGTGACGAAGATCAATACGACGTCCTGTGCCGTCGAAGGCACCGCGCGCTTGAGCATCGTTTTGAGACCGTCGCGATCGGCGGACATACGCAGATCGTCGAGCAGGAACTTCATCAGATTGCGATGCCCCGGATAGCGCACCGATTTGTAGTCGAGCGTCTCGACCTTGCCGGCAAGCGTTTCGCAGAGCGTGCCGAGCCCGCCCGATGTATTGAACGCCTCGTACTCGATGCCATCGAGCGAAAAATGCTCGACGCCTTCGAGCGGCTGCACCCATTGCGTGCGGCCTTCGCGGATCGCCTCGCACGGCTGGCAATACTCGTTGATGAGCCCGTCGATGCTCCATGTAAGGTTGTACTTCAGCGCATTGGTCGGAAACTCGGGCAGCGCGCCGACGCGCATCTTTACTTCGCGCACGTCGTCGAGACGCTTCGCCAGATCGTGCGCGACGATGCCGATGAAGCCCGGCGCAAGACCGCATTGCGGCATGAACGCGAGCTCGGAGTCGTCGGCGATCGCGCGGATCGCGTGCGTCGCGCGCACGTCTTCGGTGAGGTCGAAGTAATGCACGCCCGCCGCTTTAGCCGCCGATGCGACGTTGATCGCGAGGTAATACGGCAGCGCATTGATGAGCGCGTCGAAACCGATCAGCGCCTGACGAAGCGCGGGCGTATCGGCGGAATCGACGCGGCGCGTCGGGATGCCTTGCGCATCGATGAGCGCGAGCGCGTGTTCGTCGCGATCGAAGGCGACGACGTCGAAATCCCCCGTTTCACGCAGCAAATGCGCAATGCTTTGACCGATCAGTCCGGCGCCGACGAGGGCCACTTTCATATTCGTCTCCTGTATGTGCGAGTTAGGCCGATACACCTCTTCACACAGTTTAGGAGCGCGCGAATATTGATCCTAGACGCAAAACGATGCGCTTCGACGACGGTTTTCGTCGTTTCGACGATCGATCGATCCCATTTGTATCGTCGAGTCTCAACCGGCGCGATCGATCTTGCGCGCGAGGATGATCGACGTCGTCGTCCGTTCGACGCCTTCCAGCACGCCGATCTCGTCCAGCAGGTCGTTCAGGCGGTCCGGCGAATCGGCGCGCAGCCATGCGACGTAATCGAATTCGCCGCTCACCGCGCAGAGCAACTGAATCTCCGGCATGCGTGCGAAGCGCTTCTGCAGGTCGCGGCCGTATTTCGGCGTGAGCTTGATGCCGACGTACGCCTGAATGCTCGCGTCGAGCACATCCTGGCCGAGCCGCACGCCGTAGCCCGCGATCACGTTGTTCTTTTCGAGCCGCGCCATGCGGGCGATCACCGTCGTGCGCGCAACGCCCAGTTGCCGCGCGAGATTCGCGACGCTCTCGCGCGCGTTCATCTGCAGAAGCGCGACGAGATTGCGATCGATGTCGTCGAGCTGATCGAGGCGCGGCGGTCTCATGTGGGCGTCGTCCTGGCGTTTGTGTTTTGGGTTATGCGTTTTGAATGCCATCTGGCATCCGGCATTTTGTGTTTTGCATTATCGCCGAGACGCTGCGATACGAACGCCGGTCAGACACCGAGCTTCGTCACCATGAAATCGACGAAACTCGCGAGCTTGGGCGTCGCGCGCGTATCGCGCGGATAGACGAGATGAACGGGCGAAGGCTTCGGCAGAAAGTCCTGGAGCACCGCGACGAGCGCGCCGCTCTTCAGTTCATCTTCGACGAGCGCATGCGGTTGAAGCACGAGGCCGAAGCCGGCGAGCGCCGCCTTCCTGAGCGCCTGCCCGTTATTCGTGCGAAAGCGCGCGGACTGCGTGCGGCGCGCATGCATCGCCTCGTCCTCGCCTTCGAGCCGCCAGCTCGCCTCGCGGCCGAGATGCAAGAAGCCGAGGCACTCGTGGCTCGCGAGATCGGCGGGGGTCGCGGGCGTGCCCGCGCGCGCAAGATAGGAAGGCGACGCGCATACCGTCATCGCATACGGCTTGAGCGGCCGCGCGACGAAGCTCGAATCGGCGAGCGTGCCGATACGCACGGCGGCGTCGAATCCTTCCTCGACGATATCGGCCATGCGGTTGGTCAGATCGAGCTCGACGCTGATCTGCGCGAACGCCGCGAGAAACTCGGTCACGGCGGGCGTGACGAACTGCACGCCGTAAGTCAGCGGCACGGTGACGCGCAATACACCGCGCGGCGTCGCGCTCATCGATTCGGCGAGGGTGTCGGCAGAATCGACTTCCGCGAGAATGCGGCGGCAGCGTTCGTAATATTCACGGCCGATCTCGGTCAGGCTCTGACGACGCGTCGTGCGGACGATGAGACGCGCATCGAGCCGCGCCTCCAGCGCCTGCAAGTGCTTGCCCGCCATCGGCGCTGAGATCGAAAAGCGCTCGGCCGCGGCGCTCAGACTGCCCGCCTCGACGATCGCGACAAAGACCCGCATGCTCAACAAGGTATCCACTGCGTTTTTTCCAGAGACGTTTCGAATGTAAGCAGTTGTGGCAATGCGGGCGAATCCGCATGCAATCGTGATACTAATATCCGCCGATGGCGTGATCTTCGCTGCTTTGCATGCAGCTTACGAAGCACGCCGCTTCCTATATCGATCGAAGGTACTTTTGAATGAAAAGAACACTCGTTGCATTGGCCGCTTTCTGCGCACTGAGCCCGGTTTTCGCGCAGAGTTCGGCGCCCACGGCCGCATCGGCGCCCGCCGCGCAGGACGCTGCGTCCGCACCGGCCGCCAGCAAGCGCGAGACGCGCGTCGAGGAGCGTATCGCGGAACTGCATTCGAGCCTCAAGATCACGCCGCAGCAGGAAGCGCAGTGGTCGAAGTTCGCCGATGTAATGCGCGACAACGGCCGCACCATGGCCGATCTGTACCGCCAGCGCATCGCCCAGCGCGACACGATGTCCGCGCTCGACGACATGAAGCAATACGAGCAGATCACGCAAGCCAACGCGGACGGCACGAAGCGGCTCGTCGAAGCTTTCGAGCCGCTTTACGCGAGCCTTTCGCCCGAGCAGAAGAAACTCGCCGATACGAGCTTCCGCTCGGAGCACGGCAAGGCGCGCCGCGGCGGCGCGCACCATCGTTCGCGCGCGGCGGGCGCGGATGCGGCATCGACGACGAAGCCCTGAACGAGCGCCGGATCGGAAAGCCCGCATCGCATGATGCGGGCTTTTTTGCGTCCGCCGAGTGCAAAATGACGCGAATGCCGTTACGATCCGCTCCCTCACCATCTTCGCCGATCGCACCATGCTCCATCTTTCGCAACTCGATCTCGCCACCGATCCCGCCGCACGCCGCGTCGTGAAGGACGAAGCCGTCACCGTGGAATTCGCGGCTGCCGCGGGCGAACTCATGAGCCTCGAAGGGCCGAACCGCTATGCAAGCGGCGATGCGATCGTCACCGCTTCCAGCGGCGAGCGCTGGGTCGTGTCGCGCGAACGCTTCGATCCGAAGTACGTGCCGGAAGGCGGCATCGCGCACGGCGAGGCGGGCATCTATCGCAACCGTCCGAGCGTCGTGCTCGCGAAGCAGATGCACGAACCCTTCTCGATCGCGCGATCCGCGGCAGGCGACATCCTCACCGGCGCTGCCGGCGACTGGGTCATGCAATACGCGCCGGGCGATTTCGGCGTCGTGAAGGCAGCGCGCTTCGCGAAGGTCTATCGCGAAGCCTGAGCGCGCTCACGCGAAGTCCTCGCCCATCTCGATGTCCACTTCGCGCGGCACGGTCTGGCCGTCCGCATACATCTCTTCGAGCGATCCGAGCGTCGCTTCCACATAGGCACGCAGCACCGCGTAACTGCGCGCGTGCATGCGTGGCGGCAATGCGCGATAACGCGCGAGCGCGGCCGGATCGAAACGCACGTCGATCGTGATGCGCCGCGCGCTCGAACCGAAGCGCATCGCCACGTAATGAATCACGAGCGATGTGCGGCCTTCATCGTCCTTGCGTTCGGCGAACTGCGTCTGCTCGGGAAAGAGATCGCAGATTACATGCGCGAGCATGTCGATATCCGCGCTCGGGCAGTCGTATTGATAGTCGTCCATTCGATGTCGATATTTGATTCAGGCAGGCGCGGATGCGCTCAACCGCCGCGCGCCGCGGCTCGCCGGTAGTAGCGCACGAGCGCCACCGCGACGATCGCGCCGAGCACGAGATACACCGCATCGGCGGCGATGAGCGGCACGAGCCGCGCCTGAAAAAGCGCGGCTGGCAAGCCGACGAGCGCATGCGCGGCAACGAGGACTGCGAGCGCGTGGCGCGAACGCTCGCGCAGCATTTGCCACATCAGCGCGGAAAAGCCGAGTTGCAGCACGAACGCACTCGCACGCTCGACGAGGAAGATGCCCGCCGACACCGGCGACAGACTCATCAGCACGAGATGAATGCGCGCGATCGCTTCGAGCGGCGCGGTCGCGAAATGCGCGTCGAGCGTGCCGCGATTCGCGAGCACCGCATAGACGATCCATTGCACCTGCACGAGCACGCCGACGATCCACGCCTCCGCCCCGCCGTGCCCGATGCCGTAACCGAGCGCCGGACCGTGCCGGTCGAGCGCGTCAGGCTCGCGCGAGATGAGCCATTTCATCGCGAGAAAGCGTCCGACTTCCTCGCACAGCCCCGCCGCGAGCGCGCCATAAACGACGAACACGGCCGGATTGACGAGCCACGCCGACGTGACGGGATTGCTCAGCATGAAGCCGTGCAGCGCGCGTTCGATGACCATCGCGAAGAGCGCGAACACGGCGATGCCGAGAATCGCGTAGCGCGGCACGATCGCGAAGCGCGGCCGCAGCTTCCTGTACAGCACGATGGGCATGGCCGCGATGATGAGCGTCGCGAGCGCGAGGCTCAGCAACGTCGTAACACTGATCATTCAGATTCCTTGCGAAGCTTGTTGCTCGTCGTTGTGATTCGCGCGTGTCGTCGATGCGCGCACGACGAGTTCGCCCGGCAGCAGACATTCGCGCGCGGGCATCGCGGCGCCGCCGAGACGCTCATGCAGAAATTCGACCGCGCGCCGGCCGATATCGTACGTCGGCTGGCGGACCGCCGTCATGCCGGCGAGCTGCGCCCATTCGGAATCGTCGATCGACATCAGCGCGACGCTCGCCTGCCAGTCCGCGCCGTGGCGTTCCTTCAGATGCACCGCGACGCGCAGCGCGACCGGCCCGTTCGCCGCGAAGAGCGCGACGCGCTTGCCCGCGGCTTTCGCCGCCGTGACGCGCGTGTCGAGTTCCGCGAGCGCGGGCGCCGCATCGGCGAGATCGATCACGAGCGTCGAGCCGCTTGCATGGAGCGCCGCGACGGTTTCGCGAAACGCGGCTTCGCGCAGACGCCGCGAGCTGACATGCGTGACCGGCTGCACGACGAACAGCAGCTCGTCGAAACCTTCGTCGACGAGATGACGCGTCGCGATCTGCACGGCGGCGGGATTGTCGAGCCCGACCATGTCGGTGATGAAACCTTCGACCGAGCGATCGACGAGCACGACCGGAATGCCGCCGCGCGCAAAGCCTTGCAGCAGTTCTTCCTTCACGCCGAGCGCGTTGACGATGACGCCTTCGACGCGATACGTCGTCAGCAATTGCAGATAGCGCCGCTCCATGTCGATCTCGTTGGCCGCGTGACAGATGAGCGGCATATAGCCGAGCGCGTGGCACGCTGCTTCGACGCCTTGCAGCACTTCGACCGAATACGGGTTCGTGAGGTCGGCGAGCAGCATGCCGATCAGACGATTGCGGCCGCGCTTCAGGCCGCGCGCCATCTGATTCGGCCGATAGTCGAGCTTGGCGATGGCCGCCTCGATGCGCTCGCGCAGATCGGGCGACAGCACGCCGAGCTCGCCGTTCAGATAGCGCGAGATGCTGGTCTTGCCGGTGCCTGCTTCGCGGGCGACATCGGTGATGGTCGCGCGGCGCGCGCCGAATGCAGGCGGGCGGTTCGTCAATGTGGGGTCGTCGGACATAGTGGTCGTGGGCGCGCGCTTCGCCGTGAAGCGAGTCGCGATGCCGTCATTATCGTTCTCCTCGCATCGCGCATGTTAGCGCATGACCGGGCGACCCACGGTTTCAGCGCGCGAGCACGTCGGGATTGACGATGTTCTGCGTGAGCGTGCCGTTCAGTGCGCCGATGACATTTTCCGCGGCGTTTCGCGCCATCGCGTGACGCGTTTCGTGCGTGGCCGAGCCGATATGCGGCAGTGCGACGACGTTTTTCATCGCGAGCAGCGGCGAGTCGGCGGGAAGCGGTTCCTGCTCGAACACGTCGAGGCCTGCACCGCGGATCGTGCCGTTTTTTAGCGCATCGATGAGCGCGTTTTCATCGACGGTCGGTCCGCGCGAGGCGTTGATCAGAATCGCACTCCGTTTCATTTTCTGCAATTCGTTCGCCCCGATGAGACCGCGCGTTTCCGGCGTGAGCGGCACTTGCAGGCAGACGAAATCGGATTGCGCGAGCAGTTCGTCGAGCTCGACACGCTTTGCGCCGTATTCCTTTTCGGCCTGCTCGTTCGCGCTGCGATTCGTGTAGAGCACGTTCATGCGAAAGCCGAGCGCCGCGCGCCGTGCGACGGCCCCGCCGATGCGTCCCAGGCCGACGATGCCCAGTGTCTTGCCTTGCACGTCGACGCCGAAACACGCTTCACCGATGCTTGCCTTCCAGTTGCCTTGCTTGACCCATTCGGCGAGTTCGACGACGCGGCGCGCGCTTGCGAGGATCAGCGCGAAGACCGTGTCGGCGGTGGATTCGGTGAGCACGTCCGGCGTGTGCGTAAGCACGATGCCGCGGCGGGTGAGGTCTTGCACGTCGAACTGGTCGAAGCCTACGGAGATCGTCGACAGTGCTTTCAGGCGGTGGGCGCCTTCGATCATGTCGGGGGAGATCTTTATGCTCGCACCGATGGCGCCGTCGGCGGTTGTTAGCGCTTGCACGAATGCGGCGTGGTTTTTCGGATCGATGTTCACCACTTCCGCGTGGGCGCGGAGATAGGCTTCTACGTCGCTTGGCAACGCCTTGTAGGCTACGATTTTTTTGGTCATGGTTTGCTTTGTCTGGGTTGGTTGGCTCGGGCTTCTGTGGAATCCCGTTTTCGTGTCGGTCTATTGGCACTGCCCCTGTGCGGGGCGGCAGTCACTTTCTTTGCCGTCGACCAGAGTTAGCGCTTTAGCGCTTACTCTGGTCCTGTGTAAAGAAAGCAACCAAAGAAAGCAGCTTCCGATACGCCCGCGGTCACACGCAATTTGGGTAGTCCTCTCGTCCATCGTGGGCTGCCTAGAGAGTGCCCTCATAGGCCCCATCGGGCTTGGCTCGCGCACGGTCTGTCACATCGCACCACACAACAATCTGGTTCAGCACCACATAGCTCCGGCCCGCTTCGCGGCCGACCGGTCAATCGGGGATGCATGTGCTTCTCTACTAATGTCTCCGTCTCACTGCACTGGCAGCCCGTCGGTTTCCCTTGCAGACCCGGCGGCAGCGCGTAGCGCTGTGCCGAAGCAGTTTCGTGCTGAACCAGTGTCCTTGGAAAACTAGCTCGTCAGACCGCGCGCGAGCCAAGCCCGATTAGGTGTTTGAGGGCACTCTTTAGGCGAGTGCCACCTAGGACGAGAGTACTACCCAACGTGCGTGTGACCGCGGGCCGTGACGAGCTGCTTTCTTTGGTTGCTTTCTTTGCACAGGACCAGAGTAAGCGCTAAAGCGCTAACTCTGGTCGACGGCAAAGAAAGTGACTGCCGCCCCGCACAGGGGCAGTGCCAATAGACCGACACGACAACGGGATCCGGCGAAACCGAAAGCAAAAGCGAAAAGCGAAAGCAAAAACCTCAAGGCCTCACAACAACCCCAGCCCGAACCGCCGCCTGCGGCTTAACCGCCAGCGTAAGCCAAACAGCCATCAACAACGCGGCGCTCATGAAAACATAAGAGGCAGAGGGCGATCCAGTAGCCCCATTCAAATACCCCACAAAATACGACCCGACGAACGACCCCAACGCCCCCATGCTATTGATGAGCGCCATCGCCCCCCCGGCGACATTCTTCGGCAGCAACTCCGGCACGATCGCAAAGAACGGCCCATAGGGCGCATACATCGCAGCCCCTGCGATCACGAGCAACGCATAAGAAGCCCAGAAGTTCGTCGACCCGAGAAGGTAGGAACCTGCAAACGCCACCGCGCCGATCAGCAGAAACGGCCACACAAAAGCCTTGCGTGCCTGAAGCTTCTGAGGCCCACGAAGCCAGCAGCATCGCGATGGTCGCCGCAAGATACGGCACCGCCGACAGCCAGCCCGTCTCGACCATCCCGAGCGTCGATCCGCTCTTGAGAATCGAAGGCAGCCACAGCACGAACCCATACACGCCGATGCTCCAGCAGAAATACTGCGCACACAGCTTGATCACCGCCGGCGACTTGAACGCCTCGCGATAGTTCTTCACCGGCTTGATCGCGGCCTGCTCGGCGCGCAAGGTCGCATCGAGATCGTTCTTTTCCTGATCCGTGAGCCAGCTCACCTGTGCGGGCTTGTCCTTCACGATGAACCACCAGATCACCGCCCACACCACCGCCGGCAAACCTTCCGCGATGAACATGTGGCGCCAGCCGAACGAGTTCACGAGATAACCGGATACGACCGACATCCACAGCACCGTCACCGGATTGCCGAGAATCAGAAACGTATTCGCACGCGAGCGCTCCGACTTCGTGAACCAGTTCGCGATGAAGACGAGCATCGCCGGCATCACCGCAGCCTCGACGACGCCGAGCACGAAGCGGATCGCCATCAACGAAGGGATATTGCTCACCATGCCCGTGAGCGTCGCGCAGCCGCCCCACAGCACGAGACTCCAGAACACGAGCTTCTTCACGCTGCGCCGTTCGGCATAGATTGCGCCCGGAATCTGGAAGAAGAAATAGCCGAGAAAAAACAGCGCGCCGATCAGCGAGGACAGTCCCTTGCTGATGCCCAAATCCTGATTGATGCCCGCCGCCGCCGCGAAACCGTAGTTGGCGCGGTCGAGATACGCGAGGCTGTACGTGATGAAGACGATCGGCATGATCGCCCACCAGCGGCGCACGGCCAGCGTGGGATTGGAAGAACTTTGCATGGTTGTCTCCGAACGCAATTCGGTTGAGTCTCGGTTGGTGGCTTTCAAGCCAGATCGAACGCGGCTTTGGCCGTCTTGTCGTTGGAATCCTGTGCTTCGAGCAGATCGAGCGCGGCGCGCGTCGGCAGTCCTTCGCTGTCGCCGATCACCTGAATCGCCAGCGCGCCGATGCGATTGCCGCGCGCGATCGCGTGACGCACATCGCGTCCCTCGAGCAGCGCGCTCACGACGCCGACCGCGAAGCCATCGCCCGCGCCGACCGTATCGACGACCTTCTCGACCGGCACGCCCGGCACGATGCCCTGCTCGCCGTCCGCCGTGCGGAAATACGCGCCGTGCGCGCCCAGCTTCACGACGACGCCCTTCGCTCCCCGATCGAGATAAAACGCGGCGATGTCCTCGGGCTTCGCATAGCCCGTCAGCGTCAATCCTTCGGACACCCCCGGCAGCACCCAGTCGGCGAGCGCGGCGAGCGCATTGAGCGATTCGGCCATCGCCTCGCGCGACGGCCACAGCGTCGGACGCAGATTCGGATCGAACGAGATCGTCTTGCCCGCTGCCCGCATTTCGCGGGCCATGTGGAACGCAAGCTCACGCGAGGTCGCCGAGATCGCGGGCGCCACGCCCGTCAGATGCAGATGACGCGCGCCGAGCACGTAATCGGCGGCGTAGTCGTCGAGCGACAAATGGCTCGCGGCCGAACCCTTGCGGAAATACTCGACGGCCGGATCGCTGCCGTCGTCGCACTTGCCTTTGAGCTGAAAGCCCGTCGGATAACGCTCGTCGATCGTCACACGGCGCGCGTCGATGCCTTCGGATGCGAGTACGTCGAGCACATAGCGCCCGAACGAATCGTTGCCGACGCGGCTCATCCAGCCCACCTTGAAGCCAAGGCGCGACAAACCGATCGCGACGTTCAGATCCGCGCCCGCGACGCGCTTCGTGAATTGACCGGCCTTCGCGAGATCGCCGGTAACGGCGGCGACGAACATCGTCATCGCTTCGCCGTAAGTGACGACGTCGAGGGCTTCAGGCTTGGCTTGCATGTCGGGTTCCTTTGCAGATGAATGCTGAATGCAAAATGCGTAATTCAAAGTGGCATTCAAAATGCCGCGATTCGTGCGACCTGGCGCGCCGCGTCGGCGTCGAGAGAAACGTCCGCGCCCGGAATGAACGGATATTCGATGCCGCGCGGCACATCGCCCGGCAACTGCGCGAGCAGCGTCGCGAAACGCGCGTCGCCGTTCGCGGGCGCGGCGGCAAAACGGCGCGCGCCCTCGCCCATCACCGCCTTGCAGTGCACGTACGCGACGTGCGGCGCGAGGCGCTGCGCCGCGTCGAGCGGATCCTGCTCCGCCCAGTGCCAGTTTCCGGTGTCGAAAGTCATCGCGAGGCCGCTTCGCGCGGGCAGCGCGGCGAAGAGCGCATCGAACGCGCCGATCGTGCCGCCTGCCTTCAGTTGTCCGTTTTCGACGACCACGCGCGCTTTCGACGCGGCGATCGCCGACATCAGGCGATCGAGCGTGGCCGGATCGGTCGCGACACCACGCTCCGTGCCGCCCAGTTGCAGCTTGACGATGCGCGCGTCCATCGCCGCTGCCTCGTCGATGGCGAGCCGCAGCGAATCGAGATCGAGCGCGCCGTCGTCGCGGAACAGCGTCGCGGGCGTCGAATGGACGGCCCACAATCCGTGCGCGCGAATCCGTGCGCCGAGCTGCGCGAGTGCATCGGGCTGCGAATCGGCGTCATCGGCGAACAACTCGCGGCGCACTTCGAAGCCATCCGCACCCGCGCGCGCCGCGACCGCCGCCCACGCGGCGTGGCCATCGCGACGGATCGCATCGGCGCCGAACGCGCTCGCCACGATCACAACTTCTGCGCGCTTTTCATCGATGCGGGATTTTTGATTCACTCGCTTCTCACTATGGGTTTTGGCCTCGAAATTCCTCGGTGGAACCGGTTCCATAAACGATTTTCGAAAAGGACGCCGCAGCGCCCCTGTTGAGAACGAATGGTGCGTCAGACCGCCATCGACGCGCCATAGTGGAATTCCCTAGCCGATGAGACCCGGTTCCTCGCACAACTCCAGGAAACGCGCCGCGACGCGTGACGGCGTTGCCGCGTGCGGCAGCAGAATCGAAAAACGCCGCGTGAGCGGTCGCGGCGCGATACGCACGCGACGCAACGCGCTGTCCTCGTGGCGGATCGACATCGCCGATACGAAGCCGATGCCCATGCCCGCGCGCACCGCCTCCTTCACGCCCTCGACGCCCGCGATTTCCAGCGCGACGCGCATGGGCGCATCGCAATCGGCGAACGCGCGCTCGATGATCTGCCGCACGCCCGAGCCGGGCTCGCGCAGCACGAGCGGATGCTCGCTCAACTGATCGAGCGTGGCGGCATCGCGCCCGTCGGCAAGCGGATGACCATTCGGCAGGATCGCGACGATTTCGTCCTCGCGCCACGGTGTGACGGTGGTGCCGAGCGGCAGATCGTGTCCCGGCGCGCCTTCGACCAGCGCAATATCGAGCGAGCCGAGCGCAGCGACGATGTCGGCGGTATTGCCGTCGATGGTCGTCACGACGACTTCCGGAAAGCGCTTGTGAAACGCAGCGATCAGATACGGCAGCAAATAACTCGCGGGCGTCGTGCTCGCGCCGATGCGCAGCGTGCCGCGCTCCAGCCCGCGCAATGCGTCGCGCAGCGCGTGCGCCGCGCGAAATGTCTCGCGCAGGCGTTCCGCATGGCCGAGCAACTGCTCGCCGGCTGCGGTCAGGCGCACGCCGCGGCCATCACGCTGATAAAGCGGCTCGCCGAATTCCTCCTGCAGCAGGCGCAACTGCCCCGACACGGCGGGCTGCGACAAATGCAAGGCCACCGCCGCCCGGCTGATGTTGCCGTGCTCTGCGACCGTTGCGAACGTTATCAGTTGTTCCGGGGTCATCTGTTTCAAATATAAGATGGTCCGATACTTCCCATTCTAAATCACGATTTTTCATATTCATATATCGAGAATAGGATTAGCCCATCGAGTCATCATCATCAAACGGGTTCATCCATGTCCACGGTTCAGTCCGCCCAAACGCTCGCGCCGGCCGCATCATCCAGACGCGGGCAACTCAACGGCATTCTCTTCGTCGCCTTGTTCGCCGCCGCCGTCACGCGCCTCGCTTCGCTGCCCGCTATCGCCGGGCTCGGCATCAGCCCGCTGATCGTCGGCATCGTCGCGGGCGCGATCTACGGCAATGCGCTGCGTCACGGCATGCCGGAAAGCTGGGCGGCCGGCGTCAACTTTTCCGCGCGCAAGCTGCTGCGCATCGCGGTCGCGTTCTTCGGGCTGCGCATCAGCCTTCAGGAAATCGCGCAAGTCGGCGTGTCGGGTTTCACGGTGTCGGTGCTGGTCGTGGTCAGCACGCTCGTCATCGGTACGTGGGCCGGCATGAAGCTGATGAAGCTCGATCGCGATACCGCACTCCTCACGGCAGCCGGCAGCGCGATTTGCGGCGCGGCCGCGGTGCTCGCGTTCGAATCGACGTTGCAATCGAAGCCGCACAAGAGCGCGATGGCGGTGGGCAGCGTCGTGCTGTTCGGCACGCTCTCGATGTTCCTCTACCCGCTCGCGTTGAACGCCGGCTGGCTGCATCTCGATACGCTCGGCGCGGGCCTCTTTTTCGGCGGCACGATTCACGAAGTGGCGCAGGTCGTCGGTGCGGCGAGCAACGTCAGCCCGGAAGCGACGCATATCGCGACCATCGTCAAGATGACGCGCGTGATGCTGCTCGTGCCCGTGCTGCTCGTCATCGGTTTCTGGATCAGCCGCTCGCGCAACACG
Source organism: Caballeronia sp. LZ028 (assembly GCF_031451415.1). Classification (NCBI taxonomy): domain Bacteria; kingdom Pseudomonadati; phylum Pseudomonadota; class Betaproteobacteria; order Burkholderiales; family Burkholderiaceae; genus Caballeronia; species Caballeronia sp. LZ028. Next base: position 1,873,843 of record NZ_JARUXN010000001.1, read on the forward strand.
GCGGACGGCGCGGCGCAAGGCAACGGCAAGATCGCGGTGCCCTGGTTCGCGCTCGGCTTTCTCGCGCTCGTCGTCGTGAATTCGCTGCACGTTCTGCCCGATGCCGCCACGAGCACGATCAACACGCTCGACACCTTCGCGCTCACGATGGCCATGACCGCGCTCGGCATGGAGACGCGCATCGCGCAGATCCGTCAGGCCGGCCCGCGTGCGCTTGCAACCGGCGCGATCCTGTATGCGTGGCTGGTCGGCGGCGGCCTCGCGATCACGCTCGGCGTCGAACGCCTCTTCGGCTGATCGATCGCCGATGCAGTGAAGTACCGAATCGCGCGAACGGTCCCCGTCGCGCGATAACGCTTTAGAAGGAGCACTCATGGAACACGGCGCTCGTACCCAGAACGAGAAGCTCGATGTCAAGACCACGACGTGCTACATGTGCGCGTGCCGTTGCGGCATCCGCGTGCATCTGCGCGACGGCGAAGTCAGATACATCGACGGCAATCCGAACCATCCGCTCAATCAAGGCGTGATCTGCGCGAAAGGCGCGTCGGGCATCATGAAGCAGTATTCGCCCGCACGCCTCACGCAGCCGCTGATGCGAAAACCCGGCGCACTGCGCGGCGAAGCGCAGTTCGAGCCGGTCTCGTGGGAGCTCGCGCTCGATACGCTCGAAAAGCGTCTCGCACACCTGCGCGCCACCGATCCGAAAAAATTCGCGCTCTTCACCGGACGCGACCAGATGCAGGCGCTGACCGGCCTCTTCGCGAAGAACTTCGGCACGCCCAACTACGCGGCCCACGGCGGCTTCTGCTCGGCGAACATGGCCGCGGGCATGATCTATACGATCGGCGGCTCGTTCTGGGAATTCGGCGGCCCGGATCTCGACCGCGCGAAGCTCTTCTTCATGATTGGCACGGCGGAGGATCATCACTCGAATCCGCTCAAGATCGCGATATCGAAATTCAAGCGCGCGGGCGGACGCTTCATCGCGATCAATCCGGTCCGCACGGGCTACGCGGCCATCGCCGACGAATGGGTGCCGATCCGCCCCGGCACAGACGGCGCGCTTTTCATGGCGCTGATCCACGAACTGATCGCCGCCGACGCCTACGATCACGAATTCGTCACGCGCTATACGAACGCGGCCGAACTGCTCGATATGAACGAAGCGAGCGACACGTTCGGCCTTTTCGTGAAGGACGAAAGCGCGGCCGAATCGAATCCGCTCTTTCCGCAGAATCATCTTTGGTGGGACACGAAGACGAATCGCGCCGTCGCGCATCACGCCGACGATGCCGCGCCCGCGCTCGATGGCCGCTACACGCTCGACGACGGCACGAGCGTCGCGCCCTCCTTCGCCTTGCTGCGCGAGCAGGTCGCGACGTGCACGCCGGAATGGGCCGCGGACATCACCGGTATTCCCGCCGCGACGATCGAACGCCTCGCCGCCGAAATGATCCAGACGAGCCGCGATCACAAGATCACGCTGCCGATTCAATGGACCGATTGTTGGGGCAGGAAGCACGACACCGTGACGGGCAACCCGATCGCCTTTCACGCGATGCGCGGTCTCGCCGCGCACTCGAACGGCTTCCAGTCGATCCGCGCGCTCGCCGTGCTGATGTCGCTGCTCGGCACGATTGACCGTCCGGGCGGTTTCCGGCACAAGTCGCCGTTTCCGCGCGCGGTGCCGCCATCGGCGAAACCGCCGAATCACCCCGATCAGGTGAAGCCGAACACGCCGCTCGCGAGCGGGCCGCTCGGCTGGCCCGCCGCGCCGGAGGACCTCTTCATCCACGACGACGGCACGCCGGTTCGCATCGACAAGGCGTTCTCGTGGGAATATCCGCTCGCGGTGCACGGCGTGATGCACAGCGTCATCACGAACGCATGGCGCGGCGATCCGTACCCCATCGACACGCTGATGATCTTCATGGCCAACATGGCATGGAACTCGTCGATGAACACGATGGAAGTGCGCGACATGCTCGCCGACAAGCACGTCAACGGCGAATACAAGATTCCGTTCATCGTCGTGTGCGATGCGTTCCAGTCGGAGATGACCGCATTCGCCGATCTCATCCTGCCCGACACGACCTACCTCGAACGACACGACGCAATGTCGATGCTGGACCGCCCGATCTCCGAGTTCGACGGTCCCGTCGATTCCGTGCGCGTGCCGGTCGTGCCGCGCACCGGCGAATGCCGTCCGTTCCAGGAAGTGCTCGTCGAGCTCGGCAGCCGCCTGAAGCTGCCCGCGTTCACGACGCCCGAAGGCACGCGCAAGTATCGCGACTATCCGGATTTCATCGTCAATCATCAGACGGCGCCGGGGTCGGGCGTGGGCTTTCTGATCGGCTGGCGCGGCAAGGACGGCAAGGACGCGCTCGTCGGCGAGCCGAATCCGAATCAATGGGAAGAGTACGCAAAGCACGATTGCGTCTATCACTACACGCTGCCCCAAGAGCTGCAATACATGCGCGGCCAGAACGGGCCGTACCTGCAATTCGCCGTCGATAAAGGTTTTCGCAAGTTCAACGAGCCGATCCTGATCCAGCTCTATTCCGACGTGATGCAGAAGTTCCGCCTCGCCGCGCAGGGTCGCACGAAAGGCCGGCAGCCGCCGGAACACTTGCGCGCGCGCATCGAGGAATATTTCGATCCGCTGCCCTTTTGGTACGCGCCGCTGGAACTCAATACGACCGATCTCGCGCAGTATCCGCTCGCGGCCGTCACGCAGCGCCCGATGGCGATGTATCACTCGTGGGACTCGCAGAACGCGTGGCTGCGGCAGATTCACGGCGAGAACCTGTTGTACATGAATCCGCGCATGGCGAAGGCGAACGGCATCGAGGACGGCGGCTGGATTTACGTCGAATCGCAATGGGGCAAGGTGCGCTGCATGGCGCGCTATAGCGAAGCCGTCGAGCCCGGAACGGTGTGGACGTGGAACGCGATCGGCAAGGCATCGGGCGCGTGGAGCCTCGGTCCCGACGCGAACGAATCGCAGCGGGGCTTTTTGCTCAATCACCTCATCACGGATGAGCTTCCTGCGTCCGCGCGCGAAGGCCTGCGCTTTTCGAACTCCGATCCGATCACCGGACAAGCCGCGTGGTACGACGTGCGCGTGCGCGTCTATCCCGCCGAAAGCGATGCCGACCACACGCTGCCGCAATTCGCGCCGATGCGTCCATCGCCCGGCATGACGGGATCGATTCAACGCGTCGTGCAGACGTACTTCGCCGGACGCGGAGAGTTCGCGGCGCGCTTGCGCAACGCCATCAAGCGCGACGTCAAAAACTGAAGGAGACCGGCATGACTCAAATGGCCCTGGTGATCGATCTGAACGTCTGCGTCGGCTGCCACGCCTGCGTGACGAGCTGCAAGGAATGGAACACGTCCGGCGAAGCTGGCAGTCTCGCGGATCAGCGCCCGTACGACGCCGATCCGTCCGGCACCTTCTTCAACCGCGTGCAGACGTATGAAGCCGGCGAATTTCCGCTCGCCGATACGATCCACTTTCCGAAGTCGTGCCTGCACTGCGAGGATCCGCCGTGCGTGCCCGTCTGTCCGACCGGCGCGAGCTACAAGCGCAAGGAAGACGGACTCGTGCTCGTGGACTTCGACAAGTGCATCGGCTGCAAGTACTGCGCGTGGGCGTGTCCGTACGGCGCGCGCGAGCTCGACGAAGCGCGCAAGGAGATGACGAAGTGCACGCTGTGCGCCGATCGCATCTACAACGAGGCGCTGCCCGAACGCGATCGCAAGCCGGCGTGCGTGCTCGCGTGTCCGACGTCGGCGCGGCTCTTCGGCGATATCCACGATCCCGAGTCGGTCGTGTCGAAGGCGATCGAGGAGCGCGGCGGCTATCAGTTGATGCCCGAATGGGACACGAAGCCCGCGAATCATTATTTGCCGCGTCGTCCCGTCAATGCGTGCAGCAGCGGCGGCGGCTCGTGCGGCTGTCAGTCTCAAGACGCCGAAGCGCCGGACGCACCCGGAGCGCACGGCGAACTCAATCTCGCGTCGATGGCCGTGCGCGTCTGACTTTCATCGGAGCTCGAACATGAAACCCGCGTTTTCCGTCGTGTTTCTCACGACATTGAGCGGCGCCGCGCAAGGCTTGCTGATTGCGCTCGTCGGTGTCGAAGCGTGCGCGAAGCTCGGTCTGATCGACGCGCCTTCGCAACTGTTCTTCATCCTCGGCGCGGCGTTGTCGGTCGTGCTCGGCGGGCTGGGCCTCGTCGCATCGTTTTTTCATCTCGGGCATCCCGAGCGGGCGTGGCGCGCCATCGCGATGTGGCGTACGTCGTGGCTGTCGCGCGAATGCCTGTGCCTGCCCGCGTTCCTCGGATGCGCCGCGTTGTACGGCTTCGCGCACTGGCTCGGCGCGCCGTGGTCGCTTGCCGTCGGCGTGATCGGCGTGATCGCGTCGGCGGCGCTTTTCGTCTGCACCGCGATGATCTACGCATGCCTGCGCTTCCTGCAGGAATGGGCGACGCCGCTCACGATGGTCAACTTCGTGCTGCTCGGCTGCGCATCGGGATTCACGCTGGCGACCGCGTGCGCCGCGTGGCTCGCGCCGTCGCTGGCAGCGGGTCTCGCCGCTTGTGCTTGCACGTTGACGCTCGCGGGCTGCGCGACGCGCGTCGCCGCGCTCAAGCGCAATGCGAAGCTGCGGCCAAAATCGACCGTGCAGAGCGCGACCGGCATCAAGGGGCCGAACGTCGTGCAGAAGTCGCGGGGCTTCACGGCGGGCGCGTTCAATCTGCGCGAGTTCTTTCACGGACGCTCGGCGCAAGCGATCGCGCGCATCAAGTGGACGTTTCTCGTCGGCGCGTTCGCCGTGCCCTTCGTGCTGATGCTGCTCGGGATCGGTGCGCAATCGGTCGCGCTCTTCTGCCTCGCGTGCGTCACGCAGTATCTCGGGCTCGTCGCCGAGCGATGGTTCTTCTTCGCCGAAGCGCGCCATCCGCAGAACATTTACTACGCGCGCGCCTCGTAGTGCGCGAGGCGCGCACCAAGGTCATGCCGCGAGCTTGAGCGCTTGCTCGAAATCGGCGATCAGATCGTCGATATCTTCGATGCCCGCCGAAAGCCGCAGCATGCCGTCGGAAATGCCCATCGACTTGCGCACTTCGGGGCCGGCTTCGAAGAAGATCGTCGGCGCAACGGGAATGATGAGCGTGCGCGTGTCGCCGAGGCCCGTCGCCTTGACCGGCAACTGCAGCGCGTTGACGACATCGATCATGCGGTCTGCGCGGCGCAACTCGAACGACAGCAGCCACGACGCACCCTTGAACAGCGCCTGAGCGATCTCGTATTGCGGATGACTCTTCAATCCCGGATAAAACACGCGCCCGATGGCCTCGTGCTTCTCCAGATACTGGGCGAGCGCGAGCGCGTTCTCGCTGCACTTCGCGACGCGCAGCGCGAGCGTTTCCGCGCCCATCGCGATGGAATGCGCCTGCTCAGACGACAGCGACGCGCCCATGTCGCGCAGCCCTTTCTTGCGGACTTGCAGCAAGCCCTGCTCTTTGGATGGCGATTTGCGGTAATCATCGGCGATGTTCGGATAGGCGCTCCAGTCGAAGAGACCCGTGTCCGTCACCGCACCGCCGAGCGCCGCGCCATGACCCGCGATGGTCTTCGTCAGCGAATTGACGACGAGGCTCGCGCCGACCGCCTTGGGCCGGAACAGCGCCGGCGACGTGATCGTGTTGTCGACGACATACGCGAGGCCGCGCTCGCGGCACAACGCGCCGATGCCTTCGAGATCGGGAATCTGCGTGCCGGGGTTAGCGATGGTCTCGACGAACACCATGCGCGTATTCGGCTTGATCGCGTTCGCGACGTTCTCGGCGGAAGTTGCATCGACCATCGTCACTTCGATGCCGAGCGTGCGCAGCGTGCCGAACAGGCTGTTGGTGTTGCCGAAGACGTAGCGGCTCGATACGAGATGATCGCCCGCGCGCAGCAAGGTCAGGAAAATGGCGGTGATTCCCGCCATGCCGGTGCCGAAGCAGATCGAGCCGATGCCGTCTTCGAGGCTCGTGATCTTGCGTTCGAGCGCGGCGGTGGTCGGCGTGCCCTGACGCGCGTAGTTGAAACCGCCTTTCTTCGTGCCCTGGAAGACGCCGATCAGATCTTCCACGCGCTCGAATCCGTACTGAACCGATGTGTGGATCGGCTGGCGCACGCCGCCGTGCTCGCCGCCCGCGTTTCTGTCGCCGTGAACGATGCCTGTGGTGAAGCCTTGCTTGTTCATCTCTTCTCCGCTACTCGAAAACGCAAAACATCGATTTTGCACGATTCGCGACGAGTCATGGCATCGCCGCGCGACGGGAACGCGTGTTGCTCGTCCGCCCCTTCGTTCGCGCGTTTCCCGCCGAACGTCAAAAACGCGCACACTCACGCTTCGCCGCCGTTGCGGCATGCCCCGACGAGGAGCCCTTTCTCATGGCTTACGAACTCTACTATTGGGACGGATTGCAGGGCCGAGGCGAATTCGTCCGGCTCGCGCTCGAAGATGCGGGCGCCGAATATATCGACGTCGCGCGCGAATCGAAGAAAAGCGGCTACGGCATGGACGCGATGATGAAAGTCCTGAACAGCAAGACTGAGCCGCATATTCCGTTTGCGCCGCCGTTCCTCAGGGACGGCGAGCTGATCGTCCCGCACGTCGCGAACATTCTTCTTTATCTCGGGCCGAAGCTGAACCTCGCGCCGAAGGACGAGGGCCTGCGCTACGTCGCGCACGGCCTGCAACTGACGATCGCGGATTTCGTCGCCGAAGTGCACGACACGCATCATCCGCTCGCGACCGATCTCTATTACGAAGATCAAAAGGACGCGGCGAAAATCCGTACGCAGAATTTTCTGGACAAGCGCGTGCCGAAGTTCATGAAGTACTTCGAGCGCGTGCTTGCGCAGAACCCGCACGGCGATACGCAGATGATCGGCGATACGGCGACTTACGTGGATCTGTCCATCTTCCAGATCGTCGATGGCCTGCATTACGCCTTTCCGCGCGCGATGAAGGAGTTCGGCGCGCAGTATCCGCGCGTGGCCGCGATTCATGATGCGGTGCTGCAACGGCCGAACATCGCGGCTTACGTCGATTCGGAACGGCGCATCCCGTTCAACGAATCGGGCATTTTCAGGCACTATCCCGAACTCGATCAGGACGCTTGAAACCTCGACACTCACCAGGAGCCAGCATGGTAGAAACGATTCCTTCATTCGGTCTCGGCACGTTTCGCGTCGATGCCGCGAAGACCACGAACGCGGTGAAGAGCGCCTTGCAGCTCGGTTATCGCCATATCGACACCGCGCAGTACTACAACAACGAAGCGGCCGTCGGTCAGGGCGTGCGCGAATCGGGCGTGGCGCGCGACGCTATCTGGGTAACGACGAAAGTCTGGTGGGAACGGCTCTCGCACGACGCGCTCGTCGCGAGCCTCACGGACAGTCACGCGAAGCTCGACATCGGCACGATCGATCTCGCGCTCGTGCACTGGCCGTCGCCCGACGGCGCGGTGCCGATCGCCGAAACGATCGCGGCGATGCAGGAAGCGCAGAAGCTCGGGCTGATCCGCCACTACGGCGTGTCGAATTTCACCGCGCCGTTGCTCGAAGAAGCGCTGAAGGCGCCGGGCGGCGACGCGATCGTCACGAACCAGATTGAAGTGAGCCCGTTTCTCGCGAACCGCGCGCTCGTCGATGCGACGCAAAAGCTCGGCGTGAAAGTGACCGCGTACATGCCGCTCGGCGAAGGGCGCGCGCATACGGACGCGACGCTCAAGGCGATCGCCGGGAAGCATGGCGCGACGCCCGCGCAGGTGACGTTCGCGTGGCTGCTTTCGCGCGATATCGTGGTGCTGTCGGCATCGACGAATCCGGAGCATCAGAAAGCCAACTGGGACGCGCAGAAACTGAAGCTCGACGCCGACGACATCGCGAAAATCGATGCGCTCGACGAAGGCAAGCGCAATGCGAATCCGCCGTTCGCGCCGAAGTGGTGACGCGCGATTGCTCCGACGAAGCCCGGCCAGGCGTGTGCCGGGCTTTTTTTCGACCCTGACGAACGCGTTTCGACGTCCGCAGCGCCGCCCTGCAATGCTATCCTTGCGAGTCCCTTATTCCATTTGCTTCTAAGCATTCCACGATTTCGCAAAAGTGCTCTCCTTTCTGCTCAAGCTCCGTACACGGGCCCAACGGCTTTTCCGTCTGTCGGACTCGCATACGATGCTCGTCTGGGCGGTGGTCGTCGGCGTGGCCGGTGCTTTCGCCACCTCCGTCTTTCGCGAAGGCATTGAGATCCTTCAGCGGCTCCTCGGCAATCATTCGGAAGGTCTCGTCGCGCTCGCGCAAAGCCTGCCCTGGCCCGTGCGCGTGCTGTTGCCCGCCGTGGGGGGTCTCATCGCGGGCGTCTGCCTGCTGATCGCCCGCAAGCGCGCGAGCAAGAATGCGAGCACGGACTACATGGAAGCCGTCACCATCGGCGATGGCGTCGTGCCCGTCTGGCAAAGCGTATGGCGCAGTTTGTCGTCGCTCATCACGATTTCGAGCGGCGGCTCGATCGGTCGCGAAGGGTCGATGGTGCAACTCGCCGCCCTCGTGTCGTCGCTGATCGGGCGCTGGGTGCACTTCGATCCGCCGCGCCTGCGTCTGCTCGTCGCGTGCGGCGCGGCGGCCGGAATCACGTCGGCGTACAACGCGCCTATCGCCGGCGCGTTCTTCGTCACCGAACTCGTGCTCGGCTCGATGGCGATGGAAAGCTTCGGCCCGATCGTCGTCTCGTCGGTCGTCGCCAACATCACGATGCGCGAGTTCGCCGGCTACAGGCCGCCGTACGAGATGCCGGTGTTCCCGACCGTCACCGGCATCGAAGTGCTGCTCTTCGTCGTGCTCGGACTGCTCTGCGGCACGCTCGCGCCGCACTTCCTGCGGCTGCTCGCCGAATCGAAAAAACGCTTCTCGACCTTGCCCCTGCCCTTGCCCGTGCGCCTCGCGCTGGGCGGGCTGATCGTCGGCGTGATATCGATCTGGTGGCCCGAAGTCTGGGGCAACGGTTACGAAGTCGTGAACTCGCTGCTGCACGAACCGTGGACCTGGACCGCGCTGCTCACCGTGCTCGTCTTCAAGATCATCGCGACGGCGGCCACCGCCGGTTCGGGCGCGGTCGGCGGCATCTTCACGCCGACGCTCTTCGTCGGCGCGGTGCTCGGCTGTCTTTACGGCATCGGCGTGCATTCGATCTGGCCGGACTCCACGTCCGCGCCCTTCGCCTACGCGATGGTCGGCATGGGCGCGTTTCTCGCCGCGGCCACGCACGCGCCGCTCATGGCCATCCTGATGATCTTCGAGATGACGCTGTCGTATCAGGTCATGCTGCCGCTAATGGTTTCGTGCGTGATCGCGTACTTCATCGCGCGCACGTCCGAGCAGACATCGATGTACGAAGTCACGCTGCGGCGCACGCGTGAAGAGAAAGAGCGCCTGCGTCTAGCCGCGACGCAGATGCGCGAGCTCGTCAAGCCCGCCGATACCGTCGTGCCGCTGTCCGCGAACATCAAGGACATGACGCGCGTGTTCCTCGAATATCCGGTGAAGTATCTGTACGTCGTCGATGACGCCGGGCGCTTTCAGGGCGTGGTGGCGCTAAAGAACATCACGTCGGATCTGCTCGACGACAAGACCTGCGCATCCAAAACCGCCGCGGATTATCTTCAGCCGGAATTCGACGTGCTCACGCCCGACATGTCGCTCGGCGAAGCACTGCAGCACTTCCTCGCGTTCCAGGGCGAACGCCTGCCGGTCATCGAAAAAAAGACGCAGCCGTTGCTGCTCGGCGTCGTGTACAAAACCTCACTTCTGGACGCATACTTCCGTCTGAACCCGACGTCGCGCTGAAACTGCGCAGCCGTGCAATTTCGCGGCGCGTCACGCTTCGCGTGCGCGCGTTTCGCGCGGGTCGGATCGACTTCACAATTCACTCGAAGTATGTCTGCGCGACGCCCACTCGTCGCGCCCGTGTGCGCGGCGCTGTCATGGTCCGAGCGCACGGCGGGTGGCGGAAATATCCATCGGCATAGGCTTTGCTTGGTCTTTTCTGCTGCCTACGTGAGGAGGGGTTGCCCGATGAAGACCTCAACGTTGTTGTCGATGGCTCTGGTTTCCGTCTCGTGCTATGCCGCGCCGCTGCACACGAGTTCAACCGACGAATCCACCGCCGCCATTGCCGCGACGCGCGCCGCGCTGCGCGTGAACGCCGCGCCGGTATCGCCGCCCGCGCCCGAAGTCGCGGCGCAGGATCTCGATCACGCGCGCTGGCGTCATGTGCCGCTGCCGAAATCGCGCACGCCGAGTCACGGCATGGCGAGCCAGACGATTCAGGTCCAGACCTGACGCGCCTCCTCATTCACTGACTCGACACCGGACCTCGGAATGACCGACACGCACGCAAAGCACGCCTTGAACGACGAGCCGATCGACAACGAGATCGCCCAGGTATTACGTCTCGTGAAGTACCCCGCCAACAAGGACGCGATCGTCGATGCGGCGCGCGAGGCGGGCGTATCCAACGACGTCATCACCGTGTTCGACGGCCTGCCCGAGCAGGACTACACGGACGCGAATTCGGTCGAACAACTGCTGGGCAGCAACGGCGGTCCCGGCATTTCGATCTGAACCTGGCGCGCGGCACGATCGCGATGCACGCGCTCGCCCGTCTCGATCAGGTCGTACAAATCTTTATTCATCAAAGACTTAACGCGTCTACGCGAGGCTTTTCAACACTACTGTCCACAGAAATTGTGGATAAGTCGGGCATCGCATCGATGTCGCGCGCGCGAGCGAAAATGTGGCGCGATGCGCGTCGCGCGGGGATTTCAGCGCGAAATCAAGAAATTAGATGAGTCGCCAAGCGGTTTTCCACAGCCCTTTCCCCGTGCGCTGGGGATAAGTTATACAAAGCCCGATACGCATTGATGCAACCTGAAGCGCGCATGACTTTTCCTTCGGCATCAGTCATTTAGCAGACTTTTAGGCGCGTTTTCAACAGGGTGCTCCCCAATCGATGGGGACAACATGTCCGCGCGCTGATGGCGAAAATTTATGTCCGCTTTGCTTTGTAATACAAAGTAAGCGGGTGGCATAATCCCGCCACTCGGGATTTGCAAATCTTCGTCCTCATGCGCAGTCGCTTCCATCAACGAAAGGGTTCACTGCTGGCATTGCTCGCAATGCTGCTGATCACGTTCGCGCCGATGGTCTCGCAACTGATCGCCGCCAGCGCGCATGCCGACGAACTCACCGCCGAGCTCTGTTCGGCGCATGCGTCGACAGTCGAGCGTTCGGGCGGTCATCATTCGACGCATTCGACAGACACGCTCGCGCATCTCGACGACCAGGCTTGCGGCTACTGTCACTTCTTCGCGCACGCGCCCGCCATCTCCGATGCACGGGCCCCCGCAGCGCTCGACGTTCCTGCGCGCCGCAGCGTCGCGGTCGCGCGGATTCACATCGAGCGTCCCGCGCCTCCTTTCACCACTGCGCAGCCTCGCGCCCCTCCGGTTCTCGTCTGATTCGTCCTAACGGATCGATTGCCTTTCGCGGCATCGAACGGCGCCGCGCGTCCATCGCGCCGCGCTCATTCATCACGAATTCGAAGAAGAACCATGCTCACTTTCAGCAAGGGGCGGCGTCGTGCCGTCCGCACACGCAGAAGCGAGGACGCTGCCATGAAGCGACTCGCCCGACAACGCGCCCTCATGACGGGCCTCACCGCGCTCGCCGCGACCCGCGCATTCGCGCAGGCCGAACCCGCGACGCTTCCCGCCGTCATCGTTCAAGGACAGGCGCAACATTCGCTGACATCGCAAAACGTCGCCGATCAGAAGCGCACGCTCGACGCGACGGTCGGCTCGGTCGGCTTCGTCGATAGCGCCGATTACCAGAACACCTACGCCTTCACGTTGCGCGACGTCCTCAAGAACGTGCCCGGCGTTTTCGTGCAGAACCGCTACGGCCAGGAGTTGCGCCTCTCGATTCGCGGCTCGGGCCTCGCGCGCGGCTATCACACGCGCGGGCTGGAGATACTGCAGGACGGCATCCCGACCAATCTCGCCGATGGCAGCGGCGACTACTATCAGATCGACCCGCTCGCGCTGCAATCCGTCGATGTCTACAAGGGCGGCAACGGCCTCGCGTACGGCTCGTCGATGATGGGCGGCGCGATCGATTTCGTCACGCCTTCCGCCTACACCGCCGATGCGCCGAACATCGTGCGGCTCGAAGGCGGCAGCTTCGGCACGATCCGGGGCAGCGCGCAGTTTTCGCGCGTGATGGGTCCGCTGGATTTCATCGGCACTTTCTCGGTGAATCATGCGGACGGTTATCGCGATCACGAGCGCGGCCAGTACGAGCAGTTCAACGCGAATATCGGCTATCGATTCTCGCCGGATGTGGAGACGCGCTTCTATCTCGGCGCGTATGTCGTCGATCAGCAGCTTCCCGGCACGCTCTCGCTTTCCGACGCGCTCAACAATCCGACGAAGGCATCCGCGAGCGCGCTGGCGGGCGATCAGGCGCGCGATACGCGCACCGAGCGCATCGCCAACAAGACGACCGTCAAGCTCGATGTCGGGCAGCTCGATATCGTCACATGGGCAATCCACAAGAGTCTGTATCACCCGATCTTCCAGGTCATCGATCAGGACGGCTGGACCTACGGCATCGCGCCGCGCTATACCGCGACGTTCAACGTGAGCGGGATGCGCAACGATGTCATCGCGGGCGCGCGTTTCTTCGGCGGCAACACGCAGGCGCGGCAGTACGTGAACGTGTCGGGCAACGAAGGCGCGCAAACGCTCGATTCGACGCAAAGCGCCTACAACTACGAGGCGTACGTCGAAGACCGTCTGTTCTTCCTGCCGACCGTCGCGCTGATGGCCGGCTTCAAGGCGTTGCGCGACGTGCGCAAGTATGTCGATCACGGCGGGCTCGCGGCCGATCCGAACTACAAGTCGGCTAGCGAGACCTTCAGCGGCGTGAATCCGAAGCTCGGGTTGATGTGGCAGCCGAATCGCGACATCCAGGCGTATGTGGACATTACGCGCAGCCAGGACGTGCCGGATTTCGGCGATCTCACGCAGACCTTTTCGAGCACGACGCAATTCACGCCGCTCACGTCGCAGCATGCGTGGACGCTCGAGCTCGGCACGCGCGGCACGCGCGATCGCGTGAGCTGGGACGTCACCGCGTATCGCTCGCTCGTGCGCGACCAGTTGCTTCAGTACACGACGAATCCCGACATACCGGCATCGACGTTCAATGCGAACAAGACGGTGCTGCAGGGCATCGAAGCCGGCGTATCGGTCGATGTGTGGCGCGACGTCACGCACGCGGGCGCGGGCGACAGGATCACGCTGTCGGGCTTGTGGAACCTGAGCGATTTCCGCTTCAAGGACGATCCGCAGTACGGCAACAACCGCATCGCGGGCGTGCCGGTGAACGTGTTGCGCGCCGTGCTCGGCTATGCGCGGCCGAACGGCTTTCACATTTCCGCATCCGTCGACTGGGTGCCGGCGGGCGCGTGGGCCGACGACGCCAACACGTTGCGCGTGCCGGGCTATACGCTCATCGGCGTGCAGGCGGGGATGGATTTTCGCAACGGCCTCTCGGTGTTTCTCGACGCGCGCAATCTGACCAACAAGCGCTACGTGAGCGACATCAGCACGATCGCGGATGCGCGCACCGCGTCGTCGACCGCGATCTTCTATCCGGGCGAAGGCCGCAGCATCTTCGCGGGCGTGCGCTACGCGTTCTGAGCGCGCGGCGGCGACTTAGCTGCCGCGATACTGCGCGGCGCTGGCGGGCGCCGGCGCCGCCGGCTTCTTCGCGTCCTTGTCCTTGGACTTGGCCACGCCGGTCGCCGCCGCATCCGACGACATGTACGCCGGCGCCGCCTTCGCCTTCTGCTTCTGCCCTGCGGGCGGCGCGGTCGGCGCTTTGCCGATATCGGCGAGCATCTGCTGGCAAGGCAGCGGCTTGTTGTTGCTCGGCGCGATGAGCGGAATCAGCGCCGCGAACGGATTGATGAGACCGAGACCCACGGCGGCCGCGCCGCGCAGCGCGAGCACCGGACTTACGCCGACGTGCGGATCCTTGAACGTGCCCTTCACGTACAGCGGCGAGCGCAGGGAGAAAATGCGCAGGCCCTTCGTGTGCGGATGGATGCCGAGATCCATGTCCTCGGTCTTCAGATTGATCGTGCCGTCGACATTGATGACGGCATCGTCGGTATCGAGCGCGAACACGCGCGAATCGAGCACGCCGTCGGTCACGACGAAATCCGCCGCCGCGCAGTTGATGTTCACGTCGCGCTTGCCGAAGAGCTTCTCGTAGACCACGTTCGCCACGTTCAGCCCCGCCGCTTCCATATACAGACGGCTCACGGTGCCTTCCGTGATGAGCGCCTTCACCTCGCCGTTCGATGTCGCCGCGAGCGCCGCGGGCGAATTGCCGGTCGCGGAAAGCGCGGCGTCGCCGTTGACCTCGCCGAGCGCGGATTGCATCGTCTTCACGGTCGGGAACAACTGCTTGAGCTTCAGATGCCGCGCCTGCGCGGACACGCGGCCCTTGAGCGGCGCGGCGCTGCCGTCGAGATGAATGTTCGATGCGAGCGAGCCGCCCGCCACGCCGAACTTGAGCGGCTCGAACGACAGCACGCCGTCGTTCATGATGACGTGCGTGTACAGATCGGTGATCGGCAGATCAGGATCCTTGATGATGCGCTGGCCGGTGAACTTGACGTCGGCATCGATGGCCTTCCAGCGATCGGTCTTGAACTCTTCGGTCGGCAGCGCCTTCGACGACGGCTGCTTCTCCGTCTCGCCGCGCTTCGCCTTGCTCGCGTTCGAATCGGCACCGATGATCGGCGCGAGATCCTTGAACTGCAGCAAATGCGACACGAGCTCGCCCTTCAGGAGCGGACGCGGCTTCTTGCCCGCATAGACGAGCGAACCGTTGATATCGCTGCCGCCGACGCGCCCGGTGAAGTTCTCGTAGTGGAACACGTTGCCGTCCTCGCGGAACTGGCCGGTCAGACGCCCTTCGGTCGCGAACGGCGGCGTTTCGGGCAAGGTCACGCCCGTGAACGGATACAGATGCGCCATGCTCACCGCCTGAACCCACAGGCGCAGATCGAGCGCGGCCAGATGCGCCGGATCGGTCACGGTGCCGACGAACGCGATATGCGTGTCGCCGAGGCGCACGTCCGCCTGAACCGGGAACGGGCGCTTCGCGTCCTGCACGGCGAGCACGCCGCCGAGCTTGCCTTCGCCCGAAACCTTGCCGTTGTTGTACGTGCCCTTCACGGTCCAGCCGAATGCGTACGGCGGAATCGGCGGTTTCGGGCCTTCCTTGGTCGTGATGCTGGTATTGGCCGACGTGCTCGCCGGATTCGGCGCCGATGCGTTCGCCGCAGCCGCCGCCGATGCAGCCGACGCCGCCGACGCTTCCGAGGCCGCGGCCGCATCCGCTTGTTTGTTGAGCTTCGCCGCGCCGCTCTTGCCGACCATTTCCGCCGACGACTTCGCCGACGCCGCTTCCTGCTGCTTCATCACCTCGCCGATCGGCACGGCCTGGCCGAGCGTATCGATGACGACCTGCATCTCGGCCTTCGTGACTTCATCGTGGATATCGACGGTGCCCTTCGCGAGTGAAATATCGCCGAGCTTGAGATTCCAGGTCGACGGCTCGGTCGATTGCTTGAACTTGAACGTCCAGTTATTGCGATTGTCCTTGAGCCGCTCGACATCGATCGACGGATTCACGAGATTGATCGTCGGAATCACGATGTCGTGCGCGAGCAGCGGCAGCACTTCGACCTGGAAGTCGATTTCATCGAGCGTGGCGAAGTGCTGCTGGCGCGCCCAGTCCGGATTCGCGATCGTGATTTTTTCAGCGGAGAAGCGCGGCCACGGCACCCAGCGTTTCCAGCCCGTCTCGTTCGGCGGACGCTGCCAGCCGACTTTCAGATCGCCGGTGATTTCGAAGCGGCGGCCGATTGCTTCCGATACCTTGTCGTCCACCCAGGGCCGCAGCCGGTTCCAGTCGAACGTCAGAAAAATGACCACCAGTATTGCGATCAGAACCGCCAGAACGGCAAAAATCCATGCGACGATCCTTCCGATTTTTTTTCCGGTCGTTCGGGCCTGCGCCATGACGGCTCCATCCTTTTTTGCTGATTATGATTGCGGCAGCACATCGTGTGCCCGCGGCTTATGCGTCCGCTGAATGCCGAATGTCCGTAAGATGCTCATCCAGAGAACGACACACACACCCACGATGCAGGACGCGACATCGACCGAACTGGTCGCCACGCATGGCGTGATGCGCCGGGACGCCGCGCGCGGCACGGTGCTGCTGCATGCCACGGATTTCGCACTCGACAAAAGCCAGCGCGCCGCGATCACCGGACCGTCGGGCTCGGGCAAGAGCGTGTTTATGCGCACGCTCGCGCTGCTCGATGCGTGCGATGCCGGTTTCGTTACGTGGCGCGGCGAGCGCATCGCGCGTGCGCAGATTCCGGCTTACAGGCGGCGCGTCGCGTATATCGCGCAACGGCCCGCGATGCTCGACGGCACCGTCGAAGACAATCTGCGCTATCCGTTTTCGCTGAAGGCTTATCGCGACGCGCATTTCGATCGCGATATCGCGATGCGGCTCGCGCAGGCGGCCGGACGCAGCGCGGACTTCCTCGACAAGTTCGCAAGCGATCTGTCCGGCGGCGAGGCGCAGATCGCCGCGCTCGTGCGCGTGCTGCAACTCGCGCCCGACGTGCTGCTGCTCGACGAACCGACCGCATCGCTCGATCCGGCGTCGGCCCGATCGATCGAAGCGCTCGTGGCCGCGTGGTTCGACGCCGATGAAGCGCGCGCGTGCATCTGGGTATCGCACGATCCGGATCAGGCGCGGCGCGTCGCCACGCGTCATCTGACGATGAACGCAGGCGTACTCGGCGAGGACAAGCGATGAGCGGCTATCAGAACCTCAGTCTCTTCGATATCGGCCTGGCGGCGGCGCTGATTGTCGTCAATGGCGCGCTGTCGGTTGCGCTCGACCTCGGTCTCGAACGCAAGCTCTTCGTCGCCGCGATCCGAACCGTCGTGCAATTGCTGCTGATCGGGTACGTGCTCGGCTGGGTGTTCGCGTTCAATCGCTGGTATGTCGTGCTGCCGCTGATGGCGCTGATGACGGTCATCGCCGGATTCGCCGCCTCCGATCGCGGACGGCGCACTTATCGCGGACAGCGCGCGGACAGCATCCTGTCGATTTGGGGCAGTTCGTGGCTGATCGGCGCGTTCGGGCTGTTCGTCGTGATCCGGATTCATCCGTGGTATGAGCCGCAATACGCGATTCCGATCCTCGGGATGATCCTCGGCAATTGCCTGACGGGCGTGTCGCTCGGCATCGAGCGCATGACGGAAGAACTGACTTCGGGACGCGCGGCGGTCGAGATGTCGCTCGCACTCGGCGCCTCGCGCTGGGAAGCGGCGCAGAGACCCGCGCGCCAGGCCGTGCGCGCGGGCATGATTCCGACGTTGAATCAGATGGCCGTGGTCGGTCTCGTCAGCCTTCCCGGCATGATGACCGGCCAGGTGCTCGCCGGGCAGTCGCCATTGCAGGCGGTGCGGTATCAGATCGTCATCATGTTTCTGATTGCGGCGGGCTCGGGGCTCGGCGTGGTCGGGGCCGTCGTGCTGACGTATCGGCGGCTGTTTTCGCGGGACCATCGGTTCATGGCGTCGAAGCTCGTCGAACGAAAAGCCCGCAAACGCGCCGCGTAGCTCACTCGCCGTTGTACGCCCGCTCGAGCGCCGGGAGATCGAGCTTGATCATCCCTTGCATCGCTTTCATGGTGCGGTCGGCTTTCACCGGGTCCGGGTCCTGCAACATGCCGAGCAGACGCGTCGGCGCAACTTGCCACGTCACGCCGAAGCGGTCCGTGAGCCAGCCGCAGGCCAGCGAACGGCCGCCGTCCATCAGCTTGTCCCAGTAATGGTCGACTTCTTCCTGCGACTCGCACTTGATGAACATAGAAACGGCCGGCGTGAACGCGAACTCCGGATTGCCGTTCAGCGCCAGGAAGTCCTCGCCTTCGAGCTCGAACATCACGGCGATGACGCTGCCGACCGGCTTCGGGCCCGACTCGGTGCTGCGCATGATGTCCTTGATGCGCGCGTTCCTGAACGTGCTGACATAAAAGTTCGCGGCCTCTTCGGCGTTGCCGCCTTGGAACCACAGACAGGGCGAAATCTTGTGCATGTGCGTTGCTCCGTTCTCACTAGCGTGCGTGGTTTCGTTCATTGACCGCAAGGCTGCTGCGCCATCGCCTGCTTCATTTCTTCCGGCGTCATGTCACGCGTATGCGTCGCGACCGACCATTGATGACCGAACGGGTCTTCGAGACGCCCGTAGCGGTCGCCCCAGAACATGTCGGCGACGGGCATCGTGACTTTCGCGCCGGCGCTTTCGGCCTGCTTCACGGTGGCGTCGGCGTCTTCGACATACAGGTGAATCGTGACCGGCGATCCGTTCAGCGCCTTCGGACCGACCGAGCCGAATTGCGGGAACTCATCGACGAGCATCAGCATGGAATCGCCGATTTTGACCATCGCGTGCATGAGCTTGCCGTCGGGCCCGGGCATGCGGCCCAGCTCGATGGCGTTGAACGCGCGCTTGTAGAACTCGATCGCTTCTGCGGCGCCCGCGCACACGAGATGCGGGGTCAGCGAACGCATGCCTTCGGGAATCGGCTTGACGGCGGATTGGGACATGTCGGCTCCGTGTAGTGAGTGAGCGCGCCGGGTTTGGCGCGGTCTCATAGCCTACGACGAACGGGCCGCGCGCGAATCGACACAAGCCCGCAGACGCCTGTCAAATTTCTTCGACCGGCGCGCGCCGATAGCTTATTTCGAATGCTGTTCCGCGAGCGATTGAATCAGCGCTTCGAGCCGCGAGAAATTGACCGGCTTGGTCAGATGATCGCGAAAACCGGCTTCGCGGCAACGGCGGATGTCCTCGTCCATGCCGTAGCCCGTGATCGCCACCGACGGCTTGTCGGGCTGCAGGCTCTGCCACGCGCGCGCGATATCGAGTCCGCTGCCGTCGGGCAGGCCGATATCGCTGACGAGCAGATCGAACGGCCCGCTCTTCGCGCGTTCGAGCGCCTGAGCGACCGTTACGGCAACCGACACTTCGTGGCCGAGCATTTCGAGCACTTCGGCCATCGCCGACGACGTCTGCTCGTTGTCCTCCACGAGCAGCACCTTGAGCGCGCGTCCCTGTTCCCGGCTCGCGGCTTCGATGAGCGGCTCGTCCTCGCGCGCGGGTTGCAGTTTCGCGAGCGGCAGCGTCAGCGTGAAGCGCGCGCCCGCGTCGCGGCCTTCGCTGTAGGCCGAAAGCGTGCCGCCGTGCTTCTGCGCGAGCGTGCTCGCGATCGCGAGACCGAGCCCGAGGCCGCCGAACGAGCGCGTGATGGAATCGTCGGCCTGTTCGAACGCCGAGAATATGCGCGGCAACGCCTCCGCGCTGATGCCGATGCCGCTGTCCGTCACGGAAACGGCGATCGTCGACGGATCCGGATTCCAGGTCCGCACGTCGATGCGCCCGCCCGCCGGCGTGAACTTCACCGCGTTCTTCATCAGATTCCAGATGATCTGCTGAAGGCGCGCCGCGTCGCCGAGCACGACGAACCGGCCCGCGTCGAAATGCGTTTCGAGCGTGAGGCTCTTCGCGCGCAGATCGGCTTCGGACATGTCGAGCGCGCTCGTCAGCAAGGTATCGAGCGCGACGCTCGCGAAATTCAGCGACAGCTTGCCGCGCGCGATGCTCGTGAGATCGAGCAGATCGTCGATGAGGCGCGCTTCCAGCTCGACATTGCGGCGGATGAGATCGAGCGTCGGATGCGCCTCGCGCGGCAGCGAGTGCTTCATTTCGAGCAGGCGCACGGCGGCGAGAATCGGCGTGAGCGGCGTGCGCAGTTCATGCGAGAGCACCGCCAGAAAATGGTCCTTCGCGCGATTCGCCGATTCCGCCTGATCCTTTGCGAGCCGCAGCGCGTCGGCGGCCATGTGGGCGTCGGTCGCGTCGCGCACGATCTTCGAAAAGCCGATCAGTTCGTCGTGCTCGCTGCGGATCGCCGTCGTCACGCCCGAGGCGAAAAACGAATGGCCATCCTTGCGCCAGAGCCAGCGGTCGTCGCTCGCGCTGCCTTCGCGCCGCGCGGTTTCCAGCTCGGCGTCGAACACGCCGCCCTCGCGATCTTCCTGCGCATAGAAGATGTTCGCGGACTGGCCGAGCACGTCCTGCGCGGGAAAGCCCAGAATGCGCTCCGACGCCGCGTTCCATGTGCGGATGCGGCCTTCGGGATCGAGCGTGATGACCGCGTAATCCTTCAGCGCATCGATGAGCAGGCGGAAATGCGTCTCCGTTTCGCGCAACGCCCGCTCGACGGCGATGCGTTGCGCGCGCTCGGCGCTCTCGCGCATCGCGCGGCGCACGACGGCGGGCAGCCGCTGCAGGCGCTGTTTCAGCACGTAATCGGTTGCGCCGCGCTTGAGCATATCGACGGCGTGCTCTTCGCCGAGCAAGCCCGACACGAAGATGAACGGCGTGTCCGGGGAACGCTCGCTCGCGATCGTGAGCGCCTCGATGCCCGAGAAGGTCGGCATCACGAAGTCGGCGAGGATCACGTCGAAGCGCTTTTTCTCCAGCTCGGCGATGAACGCCGCGGAGTCGTACACGATCGACGCCTCGACCGCATAGTCCGCGCGTTCGAGCTGGGCGATCGTCAGCTCCGCATCGAGTGCGTTGTCTTCGACGAGAAGCAGATGCAGAGGCTGCATGATCTAGGCGTCCTCTTGAAAGGACGCTTGCGGGCGCACCGGCCGGGACGGATTCGTGCTCATGGGCGCAGCGGTCATTGCGCGGGCGGCGGGCGACGAAAGCGCGTCGAGCCCGGCGGCGGCTCGTTGAGCACGGCCCAGAACACGCCGAGATCGCTGATCGCCTCGACGAATTCGGCGAATTCCACCGGCTTCACCACATATGCGTTGACGCCGAGTTCATAGCTGCGGATGAGATCCTGCTCCTCGCGCGACGACGTGAGCATGACCACCGGCACGCTCTTCAGCGATGCGTTCGAGCGGATCATGTCGAGCACTTCGAGGCCGTCGATCTTCGGCAGCTTCAGGTCGAGCAGGATCACCGCCGGATTGCCGGGCGCGCGCTCCTTCCACTCGCCTTCGGAGGTGAGATAGTCGATGGCTTCCTGACCGTCGCGCGCCACGATCACCTCGTTGGCGAGCTGACTCTTGTCGAGCGCGACGAGCGTGAGCTCGAGATCGTTCGGATTGTCTTCGACGAGCAATATCGGTTTAAGCATGGTTTTTTCTTGACTTTGTATTTGGCGCGCCTTGCGTCCCGTTCGCGTTGCGGAATGTCACGGGCAGCGAGAAATAGAATACCGCGCCCTCTCCCAGCCGCCCTTCGGCCCACGTGCGCCCGTCATGACGCTCGATGATGCGCCGCACGTTGGCGAGCCCGATGCCCGTGCCCTCGAACTCTTCCGCGCGATGCAGGCGCTGGAACACCCCGAACAGCTTCGCGCCGTACTTCATGTCGAAGCCGACGCCGTTGTCGCGCACGCCGATCACGTATTCGTCGCCGCTTCGGGTCGCGAATATCTCGATTTTCGCCGATTCCCGCGTCCGCGTATATTTCACCGCGTTCGATATCAGGTTGCGCACCGCAAGCTGAAGGAAAGCGGCGTCGCCGGTCACGCGCGGCAGATCGCCGATCACCCATTCGATGCTTCTTCCCGAGCCTTCCACCTCGACTTCCTGCACGACCGACTTCACGAGCAGGCCGAGATCGACCGGCGCGGGCCGGAGCGCGGCGCGGCCCATCTGCGAGAACGTCAGCAGGTCGTCGACGAGCGTGCCCGCGAAACGCGCAGATTCCAGCATGTTGTTGAGAAACCGCCGGCTCTTGTCCGACATGCGCTCGCCTTCCTGCTCGCGCAGAAGATCGCCGTATCCGGCGATATGGCGCAGCGGCGCGCGCAGATCATGCGATACCGAATACGAGAACGCCTCCAGCTCCTTGTTCGCGCGCGTGAGTTCGGTCGCGAGTTCCGCGCGCTCTTCCGCGCGGCGCAGCACGATGTTCAGCAGCGCGCCGCGCAGTTCGGCGGCGATTTCGAGCTCGCTCTGACGCCACAGCGCCGAATGGCCGCGCACCGTTTCGAGCCACGGCGAAAAGCTCGTGCGCGGCGCGCTCGAGCCATCCGCGCTTTCGATCTTGACCGGCTCGCCCGCCCATTCGATCGTCTGCATCAGTTCGGGACGGAACCAAAGCAAATAGTTGCGGAAGATCTGCGAGACCGGCACCGCGAGCACGCCGCACGCCTTGTCTGCGTGCGCCTTGGCGGGCGGCCATTCGCGCGCGAGCGAATCCGTCGCCCACACGCCGGACGTGTTTTCCGCGAGCCAGTGCGTGAGCGCGCGCACGGTGTCCTCGTCGGGCGTCGCGCCGAGCAGCGTGACCTGATCGTCGAAGACGATCGCCGCGCCCGCGGAACGCGCGAAACTCAGTACGTCGCCCGGCACGGCGCGCAAGCCGGCGACGAAGTTCTCGTGCTCGCCCATCGCCGAAATCAGGCGGCTCATCGTGCGGCGCAGCGCGCTCAGATATTCGCCCTCGGCGCGCTCTTCCTTCGCTTCGATCTGCAAGGACAGCATGTGCCCGAGATGCTCGACCGCGACGCGCGTATTGAACGGCACGATGCGCGCGCTGTGATCGTGACACGAGATGAGTCCCCACAACTGTCCCCGCACGACGATCGACACGGACATCGACGCATGCGTGCCCATGTTGCGCATGTACTCCAGATGCACGGGCGAGAAGCTGCGCAGCGTCGCAAACGTGAGATCGGTGGGGCGGCCGGTGACGGGATTCACGCTCGGCACGAGGCGCGCGGGCGTGTAGTCGACATCGGCGACGAGGCGGATACGGTTCTTCAGATACAGCGCGCGCGCCTGACGCGGAATGTCCGACGCCGGGAAGAACTGATGCAGGAACGACGGATAACTCGCGTCGCGGTCCTCCGCGAGCACGTGGCTGCGGCCTTCCTCGTCGAAGCTATAGAGCATCACGCGGCCGAAGCCCGTGATCGCCCGCACTTCGCGCACGGCGAGCTCCGCGAGCGCCTGCACGCTGCCGCCCTCCTGCAGCCCGCGCGCGAACGTGCGGACGAGCGGATACATCGACGCGAACGCATCGCCCGTCGCGGCGGCGGTCTCCATCTCGACGATGAGCGTGCCGTCATGACGATGTATCGTCACATCGAGGCGCAACGCCTTATCGGACGACGACGGCGCGAGATCGATCGGGCCGATGTAAAGCGGCGCGTCGTCGAGCGCGGACGTGGCGGCCGCCTGCCCGATGCGCTGCGCGCCCGCCGCGCCGAGCACGACATCGAGCGGAGCGCCGAGCAGTTCGTCGACACCCGCGTTCGTCAGCGAGACGAGGTTCTCGCTGACCTGCAGGATGTGCAGATCGTCGGACAGCACGAGCAGAAATCCATGCGGCTGGATGCCGCCGGGAATGTGGATCGGCTCGGCATCGCAGTCCTGGCTGGCGACGCCCGAGCTGAGCGTGCGCCGGCGCGCTTCGGCATCGGGCGGTCCTTGCGATGCTTCGCGCACGGCCCTCGCGCCGATGGGCGGCTCGCTCGCGGACTCGCTCATGAACCCGCTCCCGGCGCGGGCTGCGAATACTCGATGCCGATTGCTTCAGGACACAGCCACGCTTGCAGACTTTCGAACGTCGCGATGGCGGCTTTCACCGCATCGT
This sequence comes from Caballeronia sp. LZ028, assembly GCF_031451415.1. Classification (NCBI taxonomy): domain Bacteria; kingdom Pseudomonadati; phylum Pseudomonadota; class Betaproteobacteria; order Burkholderiales; family Burkholderiaceae; genus Caballeronia; species Caballeronia sp. LZ028. The sequence goes on from NZ_JARUXN010000001.1 coordinate 1,897,768, forward strand.
CGTGAAGGCGTTCGGGCACGCTTGCCGCCGCGGTCTCGCGAAACGCGTTCCACATGCTGCCCGTGCGCGGGCCGTAGCCGTCGAAATACGCGTTGCCGATGCCCGGCGCGAGATCGAGACGCGCGGCCACATGCGGCGCGATGAAGCGGCCGCCGAGCGTGCTGCCTTCCATCACGTACATCGAGCCGATGGCATCGCCGATGTTGTCCATACGCGGCAGGTCATCGCGCGCGCCGGCTTGCGGCAGCGATCCGGCGGACGGCGTTTCACCCGTCAGCGCGGCGAGATCGGCGGCGAGGAGCGACGCCTTGCGGCGCGCATCGAAAAAGTCCGCGAGCGACGACGGCAGGCACGCGGCCGCCGCGTCTTCCCACGGCGCGACGTAACCATAGAATCGTTCGAGCAGCGCGATGTATTCGTCGCGCTGAAGGTCGTCCCGCATCAGGTCGAGCGCATTCTCCAGCCGCGCGTGGCACGCAGCGGTTTCGTTCTTCAGACGGGACAGAAGGTCGAGTGGCATGTTCCGTTGTGTTGGCTTCAGTCCGCAAAGCGGTCATGGGATGCAAGCATCGGAAGGGCTTACCGGTTTGCGCGCTTGTTGAAATACGCGCATCGGTAGAAAAAACGCAGCGAACGTTGCGTTCAAGCCCGCTCCCGATCAACGAATCATTCTACGCAAGCGGCCCGCGCGCTGCCATCCGCGAAGGCTTTTCACCGTTCGGTTCAGCGCTCCTTCGACTGCCCTTCACCGCTGTTCGCATTCGCATGTTCGTCGCGCTGCGTGTCGCGCTGATAGTCGCCGCCGCCGCGCCGGTCCGTGTCGACGAGACCGTGTTCGAGGTCCTCGTGCGCCTGCTTGCCAACATCGCGCGCGCCATGTTCGCGTTGCGATTCGACGTTCTGATCCGCCTCGTGAGGCAGCGGCGCGTTCGACGCATCGTCGCGCGCCTGCTTCTCGCGATCCTTGCTCGCCATTTCGCGTCCGCGTTCGGGCACGCTCTCCGGGCCCGCGCTCGCCTGCTTCATGTTCGTCTCCTTGTGAACGCTCACTTGCGCGATGCGTTCATGCCAAGCCGCTTCTTCATCTCCGCCGTGAGCCGCTGACGCGCCTTGTCATAGCCCGCCCACGGATCGCTCTTCAGCGCATCGAGCCGCTCGCGCACGTTGCCGATATGCCATTGGTCGCCGCTCGTGACGGAATCGAGTTCGTCCCAGGCAAGCGGCATCGATGCGCCGAGCCCCGGCCGCGCGCGCAGCGAGAATGCGGCGACCGTGCTGGAGCCGCGGTTGTTGCGCAGATAGTCGATGAAGATCTTGCCCTTGCGATTCTGCATGCCCATTTTCGCGGAGAAGAGCTTGGGCAGCGTGCTCGCCATATGCTGCGCGACGGCCTGCGAGAAATCCTTCATGTCGTCCCAGCTCGCCTGCTTCGCAAGCGGCACGACCACATGAAAGCCCTTGCCGCCGCTCGTCTTGCAGAACGACGTGAGACCGAGCTCGACGAGCAGATCCTTCGTGAGCTTCGCGGCCTCGATCATGCGTTCCCAGCCGACGCCTTCGCCCGGATCGAGATCGAAGATCATGCGATCCGGCTTCTCGATGTTCGACGCCACCGCGTTCCACGTATGCAGCTCGATCGTGCCCATCTGCGAGGTGCCGACGAGCGCCTGCGACGATTCGATCGTGAGCAGCGGCGGATGTCCCGGATCGATATCGGGATGCTGCGTGATATGCGGAATCGCGAGCTTCGCGCTGTGCTTCTGAAAGAACAGCTCGCCGCCGATGTCTTCCGGCGCGCGCACGAGCGACACCGGCCGATCCTTCAGATGCGGCAGCATCCAGTCGGCGACCGACGCGTAATACTCGACGACGTCGAGCTTGGTCAGCCCCGTCGATTTGTCGATCACGCGATCCGGATGGCTGATCTTCACGCCTTCGATTTCAGCCGGACTCGCCTTGGCCTTTTTCGCGGCCGTCGTCTTCTTCGCCGCGATTTTCTTTGCCGCGACTTTCTTCGCGGCCACGGGCTCTTCCTTCACGATCTGACGCGCGGGTTTATCGTCCCGCAAACTGACGAACGATGCTTGTCGCACGATGCGCTCCTTGGTCCATTCCGCGAAATTGCATTCGGCCACGAGCTCGGGCTTCACCCAATGCACGGGCGTGCGGCTGCGTTCCTGCGGCTCGCTTGCAAAGGGCATGCGTTGAGTCTCGCGCTTGTCGAGTTCCTTCTTCACCGCGACGAGCGTCGCGTGATCGAAGCCGCTGCCGACGCGCCCTGCGTACTGCAACTTGCCGTCCGTATCGTAGACGCCGAGCAGCAGCGCGCCGAACTGCCCGCGGCTGCCAGAGGGCTCCGAATAGCCGCCGATCACGAATTCCTGGCGGCGTCTGCACTTGAGCTTGATCCACGACGCACTGCGCCCCGAGACATAGGTGCTGTCGATCCGCTTGCCGATGATGCCTTCCAGCGCCATGTCGCAAGCGCTCTTGAGCAGGTCGTCGGCGTGAAAGGCGAAGTCTTGCGAGAAGCGCAGCACCGGATCGTCGAGCGGCTCGATGACCGCCTTCAGGATCGCGCGGCGTTGCACGAGCGGCACGTTGCGCAAGTCGTAGCCGTTCAGATACGGCACGTCGAAGAAATAGACGACGATGTCTTGCGGGCGCCCCACGTCGAATGCGTTCTGCAGCGCCTGGAAGTCGGGCAAGCCGCGCTCGTCGAGCACCACGGCTTCGCCGTCCAGCCAGCCGCTTTCGATATCGAGCTTGTCGAGCGCCTTCACCTGCTTCGAGAACTTCGCGGTCCAGTCGTTGCCGTTGCGCGTATAGATGCGAACTTCGCGCTTGCCCTTCACCGTTTCGATGCGCGCGAGCACGCGATAACCATCGAACTTTATTTCGTAGCCCCAATCATCTCCGGGCGGCGCGGCATCGACGAGCGTGGCGAGTTGCGGCTTGAGCGTCGCGGGCAGCTTCGCCTTTTGCGCGCCTTCGATCGCCGGTTCGTGCGACAACGTGCGCAACGACTCGGCGTTGCGATTCGCGACGATATCCGGATGCGCGTGACCATTCCCCGCCTTCGCTGCTTTCGCCGAGGTCTTGCGCGCCGGCGCTTTCTTCGCGCCCGCCTTGCGTTCGTTGCGCTCGCGCAGCGCACCGGTTTCGTCGCGTGCGCCGAGCGAATCGGACAGCACGCTGCCGGGTTTCTTCAGCAAGATGTCGTACTCGGCTTCGGGACGCGCTTCGTCGTCACGCTCCTTGATGAGCAGCCATTGCTCCTTGTCGCCGCTGCCGCGCATGTGGCTTTTCACGAGCGTCCAGCCGCCGTGCAGCTTTTCGCCGTCGAGCGTGAACTTGAGCTTGCCCTTTGCATACTCGCGCGCCGCGTCCTCGACGCTGCCCGATTGCGGCGCCCAGGTCCCGCGATCCCACACGATGACGCTGCCCGCGCCGTAGTTGCCTTCGGGAATCTCGCCTTCGAACGAGCCGTAATCGAGCGGATGATCTTCGACGTGCACCGCCAGCCGCTTCACCGACGGATCGAGACTCGGCCCTTTCGGCACCGCCCATGATTTGAGCGTGCCATCGAGTTCGAGACGGAAGTCGTAATGCAAGCGGCGCGCGTCGTGTTCCTGAATCACGAAGGACAGCGCGCTTTGCGTGGCCTTTTTCGCGCGCGCGCTGCGCTTCGTGGCGCCGGACGGCTCCGGCGTCTTGTCGAAACGCCGCATCCGTTGATAGGTTTCGAGTTTCGCAGCCATCGTCGTTGGGTCGTGCGCTTATGCGCGTTTGCGGCGCGTCGTCTTGCGTGCCGGACGCGCGGTTTCCTCGCCGCTTTCGTCGCCCGAATCGTCATCGGATTGCGCGGCCTTGCCGCCGCGTTTCGCCGCACCGCCTTTCTTCAGGCTGCGCTTGAGCAGTTCGGACAAGTCGAGGATGTCGGCGGATGCCTTTTCCTCGCCACCTTCGTCAATCTTCATCACCTCGGCAACCTTGCCTTCCTTCACCTTCCTGTCGACGAGCGCCATGATGTCGTCCTTGAAGGTGTCGTGATACTTCGTCGGGTCCCAGGTGTCGCTCATGTCGTCGATGAGACGCTTGGCCATTTCGAGTTCCTTCGGCGTGACGCCGGCCTTTTTCGTGTCTTCGTCCGGGAACTTGAACTGGCTGAAGTCGCGCACTTCGTCGCCCCAGCGCAGCGTGTTGAGCGCGAGCGCGGGGCCGACCGGAATCAGCGCCGCCAGATGCTGCTTGTTGTGCAGCACGACGCTCGCGATGCCGACCTTGCCCGTATCCTTCAGCGCATCGCGAAGCAGCGCGTAGACCTTTTCGCCTTTGCGATCGGGCGCGAGGTAGTACGGCGTATCGAGCGAGAGGAACGAGATCTCGGGCGCATCGACGAAGGCGAGAATATCGACCGTCTGCGTCGATTCGGGATTGGCCGCGCGGATTTCGGCGTCGGTCATCACGACGTACTTGCCCTTCTCGTATTCGAAGCCGCGCACAATGTTGTCGCGCGTGACTTCCTTGCCCGTGTTCTTGTTGATCTGCTTGTAGCCGATCGGGTCCATCGAGCGCTTGTCGAGCAGGTTGAAGCCGACCTTCTCCGACTGCGTCGCCGGATAGAGTTGCACGGGCACGTGGACCAGCCCGAAGCTGATCGCGCCTTTCCAGATCATGTGCGGCATTGCGGCACCTTCGCTGTCGGATCGAATCGATGGATACGCTCGGGAACATGCGCCCAAGCGTTTCTGCGCGCCGTTTTCAGCGCGGCATCGACAAGAATCGCACAAAGCGTGCCAAGCGGCGCGGGCGTGCGGACGCACGGCGCGCCGGGTCGCCCGCGCTTGCGTGCGACCGTTCATCTGTAAGCTTTACTGAGGATGAGTTTGCGCGACAAGTTTGCGCGGTTCGGAAAACAAGACAGTTAGTTGCGTATGCGGCATCGAAAAAACGCGCCGGGAAGGCTGGCGCGTCCATCGAGTTACTTGCGGCTCGCGGTGACGGTCAACTGCGTGCCGTCATCGAGCGTGACGGTTTTCTTGGAGCCGGTAGAAGTCGGCATCGAGAAGCGCACGATCTGGCTGAAGCGATTATCGACGGGACATTGCAGGCTCTTGCCGCCCACGGTCACCTTGCTCGTGCCCTTCGGCGCGTACGCGCGAAAGCTGATCTGCACGTTCGCCGCGCCGTTGTCCGCGACGACCGGCGCGAAGCGGATCTGCACTTGCCGCACCGCCTGCCCGTCCGCGCTTTTGGGCACCGACGCCGCCTGCGGGCACCCGTCCGGTACGGCCTGCGCGCCGCTCGGCGCGGTGCCCTGCCAGGTGAAGTCGTCGGTCTGGCCCGAGCGGATGGTGCGCGTTTCCTGCTCATTGCCGAAATTCTTCGACGCCATCTTCACCGTGTACTTGATGGGGCCGTCATTGGGCGCTTCGGAGAGAACCTTGATGCCTGGCGTCGCGTGGGCGGTCGCTGCGAACAGCGCGAGCGCGGCGACGGAAACGATGCGACGAACGATCAAACGACGATTCATGCCGCCACCTCCGTATCGAGCGCTTGGAAGGAAAGACCGGCGCCGCGAAGCACCGGCAAGCTGTAGGGCCGATCCAGTCTAGCGCCCCGCCCGCTGGCTCATCCTAGTGGAAAACCCGCGTGAGCAGCAACGTCGATGATGTTCGTCAACACATTCGTCAGAAGCCGGTCAGCACGAGCTTGCCGACCGTGCGCCCTTCTTCCAGAAGGCGATGCGCCTCGCGCAGATTCGCCGCGTTGATCGCGCCGAGATTCTTCCCGAGCGTCGTGCGGATGGTGCCTGCGTCGATCAGCCGCGCCACTTCGGACAGCAGCTTGTGCTGCTCGATCATGTCGGGCGTCTTGAACATCGCGCGCGTGAACATGAACTCCCAGTGAAACGCCGCGCTCTTCGCTTTCAGCAATTCGACGGGAACGGGCTGCGCGTTCTCGACGATCGACGCGATGCCGCCTTGCGGCTTGATGACGTCGGCGGCCGCGGGAAAATGCTTGTCGGTGTCGTTGAAGATCAGCACGTAATCGACTTCGGGAAAGCCGATTGCCTTCATCTGCTTCGGAATGTCGTCGAAGTGATTGACGATGTGATCCGCGCCGAGGTCTTCGGCCCATTTCGCCGATTCGGGCCGCGAGGCAGTGGCGATCACCTGCAATTTCGCGACGCGCTTCGCCAGCTGAATGCCGATCGAGCCGACGCCGCCCGCGCCGCCGATAATCAGCACCGACTTGCCCGCGTCCTTGCCTTCCGCCGACACGCCGAGCCGCTCGAAGAGCGCTTCCCACGCGGTGATCGTCGTGAGCGGCAGCGCGGCGGCGTGGGTGAAATCGAGCGATTTCGGCTTCGCGCCGACAATGCGCTCGTCGATCAGATGAAACTCGCTGTTCGCGCCTTGACGCGTAATGTCGCCCGCGTAGTAGACCGGATCGCCGGCCTTGAAGAGCGTCACGTCCGGGCCGACCGCTTCCACGACGCCCGCCGCGTCCCAGCCGAGCACGCGCGGCGTCTCCTCGACCTTGTCTTTCGGCGCGCGCACTTTCGTGTCGACGGGATTGACGGCGATCGCTTCGATTTTCACGAGCAGATCGCGGCCGGTCGGCGTGGGCTTGTCGAGTTCGATATCGACGAGCGATTCGGGATTGGAAATCGGGAGATAGCGGGTCAAACCGATGGCTTTCATTTTTTGCTCCGTCGTGAGTGGACTGGATTCGATCTTAAAGTGCGATCGGTCTTTCGAAAACCGTCATAATCGCTGAAACATTTTTCGGGAAATCCATCGAATGGCGAGCGATCCTGTAACGGAAGACACGACGCGCGAGCGGCTCGATCTGCTCGACGTCGGCCTTTTTGTGCGCGCGGCGGCGCTGGCGAATCTGTCGGCGGCGGCGCGGGAATTCGGCTTGTCGCCGGCGGTGGCGAGCGCGCGCATCGCCGGGCTGGAGCGCATGCTCGGCACGCGGCTTCTGCATCGCACGACGCGGCGGGTCTCCGTCACGCAGGAAGGCGAGATTTTCGCGGCGCGCGCGCGCGAACTGCTCGACGCCGCCGAAGCCGCGCGCGCATCGGTCGGGCGCGCGCGGGCGCATCCGCATGGCCGGCTGCGCGTGACGATGCCGTCTTCGCTCGGCCGCCAGCACATCTCGCCGCTGATTCCGGCGTTTCTGCGCCAGTTTCCCGGCGTGACCGTCGATTTGCGCATGACCGATCAGATCGTCGATCTCGTCGATGAAGGCATCGACCTCGCGATCCGCATCGGCGCACTGAAGGATTCGACGCTCGTCGCGAAAAAGCTCGCGAGCAACCGACGCGTGCTGTGCGCATCGCCCGCGTATCTCGCCGAACACGGCACGCCGCGCCATCCCGCCGATCTCGTCGATCACGAATGCGTGATCCTCGCCGATCAGCGCGACTGGAGCTTCGTCACGCCGACGGGCGTCATCGACGTGCGCGTGTCCGGGCGCATCGTGACGGACAACGGCGAAGTGATCCGGGATGCGCTCGCGGCGGGCATCGGCATCGGCCTCAAATCGACGTGGAGCGTCGCGCCCTTGCTCGCGAGCGGCGAACTCGTCACCGTGCTCGACGATTACCCGCTCGCGCAGACCGTCGCGATCTGGGCGGTGTATCCGAGCCGCGCGTTCGTGCCGCCGAAGACGCTCGCGTTCATCGACTTCCTCGCAGTACAGTTCGGCGAGCCGCCTTACTGGGATGTCGATCCGGCGCACGTGCAGCGCTGAAGGTTCTTTACAATGGCGGTTTCGCCGCCCTTTCCTGCTCTTTTGATGAACCTCGTCATTCAAAGTCCCAGCGCCATTTCCGATTCGCATCTGCGGCCGCTCGCGGCGCTCGCACGCGCCAAAGAGACGCAGCGCGTCGACGACACCCTTCTGCGTCTCATCGACGCCGATCCGCTGCAGCGCCCCGACATCGACGCTTATTGCGGCACCCATGCGCTCGATTACGCCTTTATCGAAGCGAACGCGAAGCTCGCCGATTTCGGCCTCATCGCGATGGACATGGATTCGACGCTCATCACGATCGAGTGCATCGACGAAATCGCGGATTTTTGCGGGCTCAAAGCCGAAGTCGCGGCAATCACCGAAGCGTCGATGCGCGGCGAGATCAAGGACTTCAACGAGAGCCTCACGCGGCGCGTCGCGCTCCTCAAAGGTCTCGATGCAAGCGCGTTGGAACGCGTCTACGAAGAGCGCCTGCAACTGTCGCCGGGCGCGGAACGCATGCTCGAAGGCGCGCGCGCGGCGGGCCTGAAAACGCTGCTCGTGTCGGGCGGCTTCACGTTCTTCACCGAGCGTCTGAAGGCGCGGCTCGGCCTCGATTACACGCGCGCGAATACGCTCGAAATCGTCGATGGGAAGCTGACCGGCAAGGTCGTCGGCGAGATCGTGAACGCGGATGTGAAGGCGCGCACGCTCATCGAAACGTGCGCGCAGATCGGCATCGATCCGAAACGCGCGATCGCAATGGGCGACGGCTCGAACGACCTGAAGATGATGGCGGAAGCCGGATTATCGGTCGCGTTCCGCGCGAAGCCGGTCGTGCGGCAATCGGCGAGTCTCGCGTTCAACTTCGTCGGACTCGACGGCTTGTTGCGGCTCTTCTGATCGATGTGAAAACGGCGCCTTCGGGGCGCCGTTTTCATTCAGGCGAACGCCTTGGCGAGCGCGGCTTCGAGATCCGCGCGCAAATCCGCTTCCGCTTCCAGCCCGACGTAGAAACGCACCAGCACGCCTTCGTGCGGCCATTGCGACGCGGTGCGCATCGAGCGGATGTTGTACGGCATCGCGAGGCTGTGCGCGCCGCCCCAGCTCCAGCCGATCGAGAACAGTTCGAGCGCTTCGACGAACGCATCGACTTGCGCGCTCGTGTAGCGGCCATCGAAGACGATCGAAAACAGCCCGCCCGCGCCGCCCTTGAAGTCGCGCGCAAAGAACGCGTGGCCGGGACAATCCTCCAGCGCCGGATGCAGGACCGCCTTCACTTCGGGCCGCGTCTTGAGCCACTGGGCGAGCGCGTACGCGGTGCGGTCGTGCGCTTCGTAGCGCACTTTCATCGACGGCAGGCTGCGCAGCACGAGCGACGCATCGTCCGCCGACACGCCGATGCCCATACGCATCCGCGCGCGTTTGAGCTTCTTGTGCAGTTCCTCATCGCGCGTGATGGTCGCGCCCATCAGGATGTCGCTGCCGCCCGACTGATATTTCGTCAACGCCTGCACGGAAATGTCGACGCCATGCTCGAACGGCTTGAACGCGAGGCCCGCGGAAAACGTGTTGTCGATCGCCGTGACGATGCCCTTCGCGCGCGCGACGGCGACGATCGCCGGCACGTCCTGCACTTCCATCGTCACCGAGCCGGGCGCTTCGAGCCAGATCAGCTTCGTGTTCGGACGGATCGAATCGGCGATGCCCGCGCCGGTCATCGGATCGTAATAGGTCACTTCCAGCCCGAAATCGGCGGCGAGCCAGTCGGCGTGATCGCGATTCGGACCGTAGGCGTTGTCGGGCACGAGAACGTGATCGCCCGCTTTCACGAGACCGAAGTAGATGTTGGAGATCGCGGCGAGCCCCGACGGCTGCAGCAGCGCGAATTCGCCGCCCTCGATCGCGGCGAGACGCTGCGCGAGCGCGATGGTCGTCGGCGTGCCGTGCAGGCCGTAGCGCCACTTCGAATCGTCGCTCCAGACGAGCGAGCGCATCGAGGCGAGATCGGGAAACACGACCGTCGATGCGCGCGCGACCGGCACCGAGAACGACTCGAAGCCGGGCGTGATGCGGTCTTCAGGCTGAACGATGCGGGTTTGCAGATCGCGGTCCTTGCTGCTGGAATCAGTCATGGCTTTGCAATACGGAATGAAAAGAGACCGCCGCCGGAACGCCCGGCGGGGTGAAGACAGAGCGAATCATTCGCCGATGATGACGTTGCTCGTGCCGCCCACGGCATTCTTGGGCGGCGCGGGCGGCGCAGGTTCCAGCGACGGCGCGGGCGGCGCCTTCGCGGTGCCCGTCGCGGGCAAGGTCTTGCCGGCCGCGGCGGGCCGCAGATCGAACGGCTGCGGGTTCGAATCGTCCGGGTTCATGCGCTCGCCGGACACGCTGCCGTCCGCCGCGAACTTGCCGACCCAGTTGCCCGTGATGTGCGTGCCGTCGTTCGATTCCTCGATTTCGAGCGTGTCGCCGTCGCGGTCGCCCGCGACGAGAATCACGTTCGGGCTGCCGGCGAACCGGTACTCGCCGTGCACGCCGGAGGGCTCGTCGGTTTTCGCGCCGAGTTTCATCTCGATCTGCTTGTCGCCGAGCGTGCCGACGTAGCGCGGAAACTTCGCGTACTCCGGATTCGGCGTGAGCGGCTTCTGCGGCGGCAGCGCGAGTTCCTTGATCGCGGCTTGCGCGCCGTGTGCGTCGGCGCCCGCTGGCTCGCGTGCGTTCTGTGCCTGCACGCCGGTCTGGCCCGCCGGCATCGGCGAATTGCACGCGGCAAGCGCGGCGAAGATCGTCAAGGCCGCGACCGTCCGCGGCCCTTTCATGCTTGGCATCATCCGTGAGTCCTTCAAATGCGCTCGAAGATCGCCGCGATGCCCTGGCCGCCGCCGATGCACATCGTCACGAGCGCGTAACGCCCGCCGATGCGCTGCAGTTCGTACAACGCCTTCACGGTGATGAGCGCGCCGGTCGCGCCGATCGGATGCCCGAGCGAAATGCCCGAGCCGTTCGGATTGACCTTCGCGGGATCGAGCTTCAGTTCCTGCGATACGGCGCACGCCTGCGCGGCGAACGCCTCGTTTGCTTCGATGACGTCGAGATCGTCGACGGAGAGGCCCGCGCGCTCCAGCACCTTCTGCGTCGCGGGAACCGGGCCGATGCCCATGATCTTCGGATCGACGCCCGCGTGCGCGTACGCGACGAGCCGCGCGAGCGGTTTCGCGCCGCGCATTTCCGCAAGCGAGCGCTCCATCAGCACGACGGCCGCGGCCGCATCGTTGATGCCCGACGCGTTGCCCGCCGTCACCGTGCCGTTTTCCTTCGCAAAAACCGGCTTGAGCTTCGCGAAGTCTTCGGCGGTGGCGTTCAGGCGAACGTGCTCGTCGCGGTCGAACACGGTGTCGCCTTTCTTCGAAGCGAGCGTGATCGGCAGAATCTGATCGTTGAAATAGCCGGCTTCGATCGCTTTCGCCGCGCGCCGGTGCGATTCGAGCGCGAGCGCGTCCTGCATCTCGCGCGTGATGCCGAACTTCGCCGCGACGTTCTCGGCCGTCACGCCCATGTGGATCTTGTCGAACGGGTCGTTCAGCGCGCCGACCATCATGTCGACGATGCGCGTGTCGCCCATGCGCTGGCCGAAGCGCGCGGCGGGCATGATGTACGCCGCGCGGCTCATGCTTTCCGCGCCGCCGCCGATGGCGACATCGGCATCGCCGAGCAGAATGGACTGCGACGCCGACACGATCGCCTGCAAGCCCGAGCCGCACAAACGGTTCACTGTGAGCGCGGGCGCGTGCTGCGTGACGCCGCCGTCGAGCGCCGCGACGCGCGCGAGATACATGTCGCGCGGCTCCGTATGCACGACGTTGCCGAACACGACGTGACCGACTTCATCGCCCGCGACGTTCGCGCGGGACAGCGCTTCGCGCACGACGCGCGCACCGAGATCGGTCGGGCTGAAGTCCTTCAGCGAACCGCCGAAATCGCCGATCGCCGTGCGCACGCCGCTTACCACCACCACTTCACGTTGCATGTTGTCGTCTCCTTCGTTTGAGGTGCGGCTATTCTGCCAGCGCGCGCTCGACCTCGTCCTTTCGCGGGATCGGCGCCACTGCGCCAAAACCTTGCGTCGACAAAGCCGCGGCGACGTTCGCGTAGCGCGCCGCGGCGAAAGGATCGTCGCCTGCAACGATGCGCGCGATGAACGCGCCGCCGAAGCAGTCGCCCGCCCCGGTCGCATCGACCGCCTGCACGACGCGGCCCGGCACCACGCGCCGCTCGTCCGGCGTCGCGATATACGCGCCTTCCTTGCCGAGCTTCAGCGCGACGACCTTCGGACCGAGTTTCAGCAGCGCATCGACGATCGCGTCTTTGTCTTCGTGGCCGGTGAGCAGCGTGACGTCGTCCCAGCTCGGCAGGCAGATGTCGGTTGCGCGGATCGCTTCGAGCATGACCGCGCGGGCGCGCGCGAGCGGCCACAGCTTCAGGCGCAGGTTCGTGTCGAAGCTGACCTTGACGCCGTGCGTGCGCGCATGGTCGATCGCGGCGAGCGCGGCATCGCAGGCGGCCACGCCGATCGCGAGACTGATGCCCGACAGATGCACGACCTTCGCGGCGGCGATCGCATCGAGCGGCAAGTGCGACGGCGCGTAGCGGCTCGCCGCCGAACCCGCGCGCAGATAGTCGAAGCGATGCCCGCTCTCGCCGTGCGACACGAAATAGACGCCCGTGGGCGCATCGTGATCGACGCGCACCGTCGACGTATCGACGTTTTCCGCGCACCACAGATCGAGCAGCAATTGCCCGAAGTGATCGTTGCCGACCGCGGACACGAAGCCCGTCGCCGCGCCCTGGCGCGATGCCGCGATCAGGAAGTTGGAGACGTCGCCGCCGAAGCCTTGCAGATAGTTCGGCTGATCGCGCGTCGACTGATTGAACTCGATCATGGCCTCGCCGAGCGCGAGGACGTGCGGCATCCTTGGCATGGCTTTAGACCTCGCCCCAGAGATCGTGGCCATCGGCGCCGGTGATCTTCACCGACACGAAGTCGCCGGCCTTGTAGCGCTTCGATGCCTTCGTCGTCGGCGCGATGTACACGACGCCGTCGATTTCCGGCGCGTCCGCCGCCGTGCGGCCGATGCCGCCTTCCGCGCCCACTTCATCGACGAGCACTTTGAGCGTCTTGCCGACCTTCTTCTTCATGCGCTTCGCGGACAGTTCTTCCGCGAGTTCCATGAAGCGCGCGCGGCGATCCTCGCGCACTTCGTCGGGCAACGCGCCGTCGAGTTCGTTCGCCGTTGCGCCTTCGACCGGCGAATACGCGAAGCAGCCGACGCGATCCAGATCCGCTTCCTTTAGGAAATCCAGCAGCGTCTGAAACTGCTCTTCCGTCTCGCCCGGAAAGCCCGCGATGAACGTGCTGCGAATCGTCAGATCGGGACAGATTTCGCGCCATGTCTTCACGCGCTCGAGCACCTTTTCCGCGTTCGCCGGGCGCTTCATGCGCTTCAGCACTTCGGGATGCGCGTGCTGGAACGGCACGTCGAGATACGGCAGAACGTGGCCGCGCAGCGGGCCTTCGGCCATCATCGGGATGACTTCGTCGACGCTCGGATACGGATACACGTAATGCAGGCGCACCCAAGCGCCGTACTGCGCGGCGAGTTCGCCGAGCGCGCCGACGAGCTCGGTCATGCGCGTCTTGAGCGGCTTGCCGTTCCAGAAACCCGTGCGGTATTTCACGTCGACGCCGTACGCGCTCGTGTCCTGCGAAATCACGAGCAGTTCCTTCACGCCGGACTTGAACAGATTTTCGGCTTCCAGCATGACTTCGGCGACGGGGCGCGAGACGAGATCGCCGCGCATCGACGGGATGATGCAGAACGTGCAGCGATGGTTGCAGCCTTCCGAAATCTTCAGGTAAGCGTAGTGGCGCGGCGTCAGCTTGATGCCGGCGGGCGGCACGAGATCGGTGAACGGATCGTGCGGTTTCGGCAGATGCGTATGCACCGCGTTCATGACTTCGTTGGTCGCGTGCGGACCGGTGACGGCCAGCACTTTCGGATGCACTTCCTCGATGAGGCCCGAACCGCTCGCGCTCTTTTTCGCGCCGAGACAGCCGGTCACGATGACCTTGCCGTTCTCGCTCAACGCCTCGCCGATGGCGTCGAGGCTTTCCTGCACGGCTTCGTCGATGAAGCCGCAGGTGTTGACGACGACGAGGTCCGCGCCGTCATAGGTGCCGGAGATTTCGTAACCTTCGGCGCGCAACTGCGTCATGATCTGCTCGGAATCGACGAGCGCCTTCGGGCAGCCGAGCGACACCATGCCGATTTTCGGCGCGGGCTTCGTCCTGGCGAGTGAATCGATTGAATCTAAAGAATTTTTCACGGGAAGAGTGTCTTGTGGGAACGCAAGAGGCCAATCCACTATTTTACATCGGCGAGCCGCCGACACGGCTCGGCCCCCTTTTCCTTTGTCTCATTCCGATTGAAGCTGGCGCGCAGCAAACTCGAGCGAATCCGCAGCTTCCCGCGTCTCTCATTGCTTCGAATCACACATCGGTTTCATGCTCGACTACTCAGCGCTGCGCCATTTCAATCCGCTCTTCGTCACGCCCTGCTACTCGGGCCAAGTGACGTCCGGCTACGCCACCAGCATGCTCACGCTCACCAACGAGCTCGGGCGCCTCGGCGTGCGAGGCTCGATGCGCATCTGCGCCGGCGAAAGTCTCGTCACGCGCGCGCAATGAAGCCGTCGCGCATTTTCTGATGCATACGGAGCACACGCATCTCTTCTGGATCGATGCCGATATCGGCTTCACACCGGAGCAGGTGCTGCGTCTGCTGCTCGCGGGTCGCGATGTCGTCGCCGGCGTGTATCCGCTCAAGCGCATCGACTGGACGGGCGAGATTCCCGCCGGGCTCACGCAAGCGCAGTTTCTCGAACGGGCGTTGCGCTATCCGGTGAATTCGCATGACGGCGCGCGCCTCGAAGTGGACGACGACGGCTTCATGAAAGTGGACGAGGCGCCGACGGGCTTCATGTGCATACGCCGCGCGGTGCTCGAAACGATGATCGCGCGCATGCCCGAGTTGCGCTACGTGCCCGACGCGCCGCCGGATTCGCCGTTGCACGGCTACTGCCATCGCTTCTTCGACGTGATGGTCGAGCCGGAAACCGGGCGCTATCTTTCCGAGGACTACGCGTTTTGCCGCCGCTGGCGCGATTCTGGCGGAAAGGTGTACGTGGATGCACGCTCGACACTGGAGCACCACGGCGCCTATACGTATCGCGGCGATTTCGGCGCGGCGCTGGCGTACGATTCGACGAGAGCCGTGGGCGGGCAATGAACGGACGGCGCGCGAGCGCTCACGCCGAGGCGCGCAAGCCTCGACGCCCGCACGCGCCCTCGAACCGGACTACTTCTTTTCCGTCGACGAAGGCGTGGGCGTCGGGAACGGAAACGTGTTGAACATCGACTTCGCCTGCGACTGCATCTGCTCCTGCATCTGCACGAACATGTTTTTCGACTGCTCGATGTAGCTCGTCATCATGCCCTGCATCATCGGCGCCTGCATGTTCATGAACTGCGACCAGACTTCGGGGTTGAGCGCGTTGCCGTCGTAGATGCCCTTGCTCTGCTCGGTCAGCTTCTGCTGGATGTCGATGAACGCCTGGATGTTCTTCTCCAGATACGTGCCCATCATGCCCTGCATCGCGTGGCCGTAGAAACGGATGATCTGCGAGAGCATCACCGACGAGAACATCGGCAGGCCGCCGCTCTCTTCTTCCAGAATGATCTGCAGAAGGATGCTGCGCGTGAGGTCGTCGTTGGACTTCGCGTCGAGCACCTTGAAATCTTCCTGATCGAGCACGAGCTGTTTCACATCCGACAACGTGATGTAGGTGCTCGTTTCCGTGTCGTACAGCCGACGGTTTGGATACTTTTTGATGAGTCGTTCGGCGGGTTTCTTTGTAGTAGTAGTGGTGGTCATTTAACGCCTTTAAACGCAAAACTTTACTGCGATGGCAGCAAGCAGGTCTTGCGTTGTCGCAAAAAAGCGCTGCTGCATGTTCGCCGCATCGTTGATAAATCCGGCGAGTGGTGACTTCCCGCGCGCGTTTCGGCGTCGCGGGAAGCCGCCGCCCGTCAGCCCATATGCAAGCCGCCGTTCAGCGAGAAGTCCGCGCCGGTCGCGAAGCCCGATTCTTCGGACGCGAGCCACGCGCAGATCGAGCCGATTTCGTCCGGGGTGCCGAGACGGCGCACCGGAATGGTCGCGACGATCTTCTCCAGCACTTCCGGACGGATCGCCTTCACCATGTCCGTGCCGATATAGCCCGGCGACACGGTGTTGACCGTCACGCCCTTGGTGGCCACTTCCTGCGCGAGCGCCATTGTGAAGCCGTGAATGCCGGCCTTGGCGGTCGAGTAGTTCGTCTGGCCGAACTGGCCTTTCTGCCCGTTCACCGACGAAATGTTGATGATCCGGCCCCAGCCGCGCTCGACCATGCCGTCGATGACCTGCTTCGTCACGTTGAAGAGGCTCGTCAGGTTCGTGTCGATGACGGCGGTCCAGTCTTCGTGCGTCATCTTGCGGAACACGACGTCGCGCGTGATGCCCGCGTTGTTCACGAGGACATCGATCTCGCCGACTTCGGCCTTGACCTTGTCGAACGCGTTCTTGGTCGATTCCCAGTCGCCGACGTTGCCTTCCGAGGCGATGAATTCGAAGCCGAGCGCCTTCTGGTCTTCCAGCCATTTCACCCGGCGCGGCGAATTCGGACCGCAGCCCACGACGACCGTAAAGCCATCTTTAAGCAGGCGCTGGCTGATGCTGGTGCCGATGCCGCCCATCCCGCCGGTTACATACGCTATACGCTTCGCCATTCCTCACTCCATTTTCGTTATGCGGACGGCGATCTCCTTGCCGCCCGCTGGCCCTTCCCAATCCCGCCAGTGACTATCTGTGACTTATTACGGACGTTCCACCGCCAGCGCGACACCCATGCCGCCGCCGATGCACAGCGACGCCAGACCCTTCTTCGCGTCGCGCTTCTGCATTTCGTGCAGCAG
>NZ_JARUXN010000001.1:1915581-2078636 GCF_031451415.1 Caballeronia sp. LZ028
CCGTCGCGCCGAGTTCCGGCGCCGCGATTTTCGCGAGCGAGCCGCCGAATTTGCCTACCGCCGTACGCGCGGCCGATACGATCACTACGTCAGTCATTTCAGTTTCCTCTTGGCATCGAATGTTAATGCGGCTACGAACGGTTCCATGCGCTCGCGCGCACGGTCACGCGCCGCTCAGAAGTCGCGTTCCAGCACGTAACGGCCGGGGGCGGCCTCGATCACCGGGTAAGTCTTCGATCCCTGCGCCGCGCCCGCCTTGACCTGCTCGCCCGCGTTCGCGGCGAGCCACTTCGACCAGGTCGGCCACCAGCTTCCGGGATGCTCGGCGGCGGCATCGAACCACGCGTCGGGGTTCTCGGGCAGATGCCCGTCGTTGCTGTCGATCATCCAGAAGCTGCGCTTGTTCTTCGACGGCGGATTGATCACGCCCGCGATATGCCCCGACGCGCCGAGCACGAAGGTCTGCGGTCCGGAGAGAATCGGCGCGGACGCATAGGCCGATTTCCACGGCACGATGTGATCTTCGCGCGAGCCGTAGATGAAGGTCGGCACCGTGAGACGCGACAGGTCGACCGGCTCGCCGCACACCTTCAGCGCATTCGGCGTCTTCAGCTTGTTCTCGAGATACGTGTTGCGCAGATACCAGACGCACATCGGGCCGGGCAGGTTCGTCGAATCGCTGTTCCAGAAGAGCAGATCGAACGCTTGCGGCGTGCGGCCCTTGAGATAGTTATCGACGACGTAATTCCACACCAGATCGTTCGGTCGCAGATACGAGAACGTATTCGCGAACTCGATGCCGCGCATGAGACCGGCTGGCGCGCCGTTCTTGCCGCCGATCGCCTGCTCGCGCATCTGCACGTGCGCCTCGTCGACGAACACGTCGAGCACGCCGGTATCCGAGAAGTCGAGCATCGAGGTGAGCAATGTCATCGATGCGGCCGGTTCCTCGCCGCGCGCCGCCGCCACCGCGAGCGCGGTCGCGAGAAGCGTCCCGCCGATGCAGAAACCGAGCGTGTTGATCTTGTCTTCGCCCGTGATCTCCTGCACGACGCCGATCGTCTCCAGCACGCCTTGTTCGACGTAGTCGTCCCACGTCTTGTGCGCGATCGACTGATCCGCGTTGCGCCACGACAGGATGAACACCTGATGCCCTTCTTCGAGCGCATAGCGCACGAGCGAGCTTTCCGGCGACAGATCGAGAATGTAGAACTTGTTGATGCAAGGCGGCACGATCAGAAGCGGGCGCGCATACACCTTCGGCGCGAGCGGCTTGTACTGGATCAGTTGCACGAGTTCGTTCTCGTACACGACCGAGCCTTCCGTCGATGCGATGTTCTTGCCGACGAGAAAGCGCGATTCGTCCGACTGCGAAATCTTGCCGCGCTGCATGTCGGCGAGCAGGTTCAACATGCCCTGGCGCAGGCTCTCGCCCTTGCTTTCGATCAGCGTCTTCTGCGCGTCGGGATTGAGCGCGAGGAAGTTGCTCGGCGCGGCCGCGGCCGCCCACTGCTGCACCGTGAAGCGGATGCGCTCGCGCGTCTTCGGATCGCTCTGCACGGCGTCGGCGAGCTCCTGCAGATAGCGCGCGTTCAGCAGATACCACGCGGCGGTGAACGCATATGCCGGCGTGGATTGCCATGCGGTGTCGGTGAAGCGACGATCCTTCAGCGCCGACGGATCGATGCTCTGCGCGCCCGCCTGCTTGAGCAACTCGGCGGCATCGCGCGAATAGTTGCTCTGCAACTCGTGCAGACGCTCGGGCGCGATCGCGGCGGTCGGAATCTTCGGCAACGTGGGCAACCCCTGCATCGCCGCGCCGAAGCCCGGCATGCTGCTCGCGAGCTTGGCGAATTCCGCCATGCCGTTCATCTTCGTGAAATCGGGCATCTGCGGCATAGCGCCGGACATCGGAAACGACGGGAATGCCGTCGACGGAAATCCGTTCGGAAATCCGTTGGCGAATGCACTGAAAGCAGCGAACGGCGACGCCGCCGCCGCGGCCGCATCATTCGCGCTATTCGTCTGCTGAGTGAATTTCGACCACTGCGCGGGATCGGCGACGCTGCGCCACGCGTTCAGCCATTGATCGAACGCCTGCTGTACGCCAGTCGTTTCGGCGGATGCTTCTGCCGAGGTGCTGTCGGCGGTACGGGAGCGGGAAGATGAGGAAGTAGATTTGGAAGCCATACCCGCTATTGACCTGTGAGTCTCGGAAGACTTGGATTGCTGATGCAGGCATCGCCGGGCTTTCCTCGACCAGCGCGCAAGTGTTGGTGCGCCTTATGCGCGTGGCAAGTCTGAGCCTTGCTACGCCGTGCCCGATTGATTGAATTCCAGGAACATTCTTGCTCTAGGATGTCAGGCATGTCAATGCTTCGTCCCGATTTTGCCGCAGTGCGATATTTTTTTAATTATCGTTTTCCCCCATGCGAAATGTTGCGTTCGCAAGGGGTTTCGTCATAGGCAAGAAACGATAGTTGGGTATGTTCCAACACTAATGACAATGGTCATTCATTGAGCCAGATCATTGCGGCCATGCGGCCCGTCACGCGATCGCGTCGATATGAATAAAAGCGCTCTTTTTCCGTGACGGTGCAATGCGTGCCGCCGTGAACGCGCGCGGCATCGATGCCTAGATCGGCAAGACGCATACGCGCGAGCGCGTAGATATCGGCGAAATACTTGGCCGGTGCGCCGCCGACGGGACGGAACGCGGCGCTCGTCGCGTCGCGGCGATCCTCTTGCGACGCCGCGATGAAGGCGTCGAGCACGTCTTCGCCCACTTCGAACGCCTGCGGCCCGATGGCCGGCCCGAGAAACGCGTTGAGCGACGAGGCCGGCACGCCCGCGAGCGACGCGACGCGCTCGCCCGTCTTTTCGATGATGCCGCCCGCGAGACCGCGCCAGCCCGCGTGCGCGGCGCCGACCGCGCGGCCGTCGTTGTCGCAAAACAGCACCGGGAGACAATCGGCCGTCATCACGACGCACACGACGCCCGCGCGATCCGTCACGCTCGCGTCGGCGCGCGTGCGCTCGCCCTGCGCGAGGCGCTCGATGACGGCGCCCGCCTCCACGACTTCCGTGCCGTGGATCTGCTCGAGCCACGCGGCTTCGCGCGAACCCGTCAACGCGAGCGCGCGGCGGCGATTTTCCTTCACCGCGTCAGGCGCATCGCCCGTGGAAAAACCGAGATTGAGGCCGCCCGCGCCGGGCTCGCCGCCGCCATAAGGCGCATCGCTCACGCCGCCATTACGCGTCGTGACGAATGCCCGCACGCGCGGCGACACGTTCCATTGCGGCCAGAGACAGTCTTTCGATGGCAAATCGGCAGCGTCGCGCGTCATGCTTCGTCGTCCTCGTAATCTTCGTCGTCCCAGTCGCCTTCTTCGCCTTCGCCCATTTCATAGACTTCGGCGAAATCGTCGTCCTCATCGAACTCGACTTCTTCGTCCTGTCCGAAGCCGAGCTCCGCCGCGAGCGTCGCGATGTCTTCTGGAACGTCCGCGCGCCAGTGCACTTCCTTGCCCGTCGCGGGATGGATCAGGCCGAGGCGCCACGCGTGCAGCGCCTGTCGCGCGAATTCGTTGGGCAGCGGTTTGACCGACCGCTTGCCGCGCGCGTGCCCGTACACCGGGTCGCCCAACAGCGGATGCTGGATATGCGCGCAATGCACGCGAATCTGATGCGTCCGGCCGGTTTCCAGATCGCAATGGATGGCGCTGACGGGCTGGCCGTGCCACGTCGTGCGGTCGATGGTGCGGAAATGCGTGCGCGCGGGCTTTCCCGACGCAGTCTTTACCACCGCCATGCGCGTGCGCTCGCGCGGATCGCGGCCGATGGGCGCGTCGATCGTGCCTTCGGCGGGCATGTTGCCCCACACGAACGCGACGTAGCGGCGTTTCACCGTCCGCGCCTGCAACTGCCGCACGAGGTCGGTTTGCGCCTCGAGCGTGCGCGCGACGACCATCAGCCCGGACGTTTCCTTGTCCAGCCGATGCACGATGCCCGCGCGCGGCAGCCCGGCGGCGGCATCGCCGTAACGATGCAGCAGGCCGTTGAGCAGCGTGCCGCTCCAGTTGCCCGCGGCCGGATGCACGACCATGCCCGCGGGCTTGTTGATGACGACGAGCGCCTCGTCCTCATAGACGATATGCAGCGGCACCGGCTCCGGCGCGAACGCGAGCTGCTCGGGCAGAAGGTCGGGGACGAGCGTGATCGTCGCGCCGAGCGGGACGGGCTGGCGCACTTTCGCGCCCGCGCCGTCGACCAGCACGCGCCCTTCCTCGATCCAGCCCTGCAACCGGCTGCGCGAGAACTCGGGGAAGATTTTCGCGAGCACCTTGTCGAGCCGGTCGCCCGCGAGCTCGTCGGGCACGCGGGCCGTGCGGGGCGCTTCGCGAGCCGCGCCGCCGCCCGAATCGGCCTGCGCTGCGTCGTCGGGGGTGGCGCATGGGCTATAATCTTTGAGTTGGTCTTTGGTACGACGAGTACTTGAGCGGGTCATTTGAACGAGATTCGGCGGCATGGATGGACAGCCGCGCCGGAAAAACAGCTAGAACAGCGAAGAATCAACTAGATTCAGCCAGGAACAGCAAGCACTGATGCGAGCCTTCAACACCATTCATCTCTCGATGCGTCAATCGATCAAGTATCTGGCGCTGGCCGCGAGCGTCGCCATCGTCACGGCCTGTCACGGCCTGCCCGAGAAGACCGACGAAACGGCAACATGGAATAACAACAAATTATATACGGAGGCCCAGGACGCGCTATCCGGCAGCGACTGGGGCAAGTGCGCGAAGTATTTCGAAGGGCTCGAAGGCCGCGATCCGTTCGGCCATTTCGCACAGCAGGCGCAGATCAACGTCGCGTACTGCAACTGGAAGGACGGCGAAACCGCCAACGCCGACCAGGCCATCGACCGTTTCATCAAGCTGCACCCGGATCATCCCGAAATCGCGTATGCGTACTATCTCAAGGGCATGATCCACTTCAACGACGACTTGGGCCTCTTCGGCCGCTTCTCGGGTCAGGACATGAGCGAGCGCGATCCGAAGTCGCTGCGCGAGTCCTACGACGCGTTCAAGGTCGTCGTCGACAAGTATCCGCAAAGCAAGTACGCGCCCGATGCCGCGCAGCGCATGCGCTATATCGTGAACGCGCTCGCATCGCATGAAGTGCACGCCGCCGATTATTACTATCGCCGTGGCGCGTATGTGGCCGCGATCAATCGCGCGCAGCTCGCCATTCGCGAGTACAAGAACGCGCCGGCAACCGAAGACGCGCTGCACATCATGATGCTGTCGTACGAGCGTCTCGATCAGCCGCAACTCGCCGACGACACCAAGCGCGTGCTCGCAGCGACGTTCCCGGACAGCCCGTATGTCACCGGCAAGCGGCGCGCGGGCGCTGACAAGCCGTGGTATCAGATCTGGTAGTCCAGAAAGCAAAAAGCGAAACGGCCGGTTGATCACCGGCCGTTTTTTCATGTCGACGAGAATTGCGAACCCGATGCTTATTCGGCCAGTTCCGTCTTCCACTTCGCGGCATCGCTGAAAAACTCGCGCACCACGTCCAGCTCGCGCGTGCGCTTGAACGGCGGCAGGCTTTGCCAGATGCGCCGGCCGTAAGGCTTGTCGACGAGCCGCGTGTCGCAGATCATCAGCACGCCGCGATCCGTCTCCGCGCGAATCAGCCGCCCCGCGCCCTGCTTGAGCGTGATGACCGCCTGCGGCAACTGATGCACGGCGAACGGGCTCAAACCTTTCTTCGTCAGCGCGTCGAGGCGCGCGGCCAGCACCGGATCGTCGGGCGGCGCGAACGGCAGCTTGTCGATGACGACGAGCGACAACGCATCGCCGCGCACATCGACGCCTTCCCAGAAGCTCTGGCTGCCCACCAGAATCGCGTTGCCATAGGCGCGGAAACGGTCGAGCAGTTCGGTGCGGCTCGCATCGCCCTGCACGAGCAGCGGATTGTCCCAGCCGCGCCGCTCGATCACATCGCGCATGCGATTGGCGATGCGGTCGACCGCGCGCAGCGTCGTGCACAGCACGAACACGCCGCCGCCCGCCGATTCGATCACCGGCAGCGCGGCATCGAAGACGGCATCGGTGAATTGCGGCGACGACGGTTGCGGCAGATTGCGCGGCACGTACAAAAGCCCTTGCGACGGATAATCGAACGGGCTCGGCAGCGTCATCGAACGGCGCGCGTTGAGGCCCATCTGCGCCGCGTAATGCGTGAAGTCGCCGCGCACCGAGAGCGTCGCGGACGTGAAAATCCACGCGCGCGGCACGCCTGCGCGCTGCTTCGCGAAGATCGGCGCGACCGAAAGCGGCGTTTCGTGCAACTGCACCGTGTGCGAAAACACCTCGATCCAGCGCACCATTTCGTTCGGCTCTTCCTTCGCGGCCTCTTTCGCGACGTCCTCATCCGCGACGACGGCGCGTTCGAGCGATGTCGGCGGCGTCGTCCAGCCCGCGAGCAGATCCTGCAACTCGCGCGCGCGGCGCACCAGCGCCTGCAACGATTCGGCACGTTCCGCATGCGAGGACAGCGCCGCGGCAAGCGCCGAAAGATGCGTCTCGAGCGTGTCGAGCGCCTCGAAGATCGGATGGTCGTCCGGCAACTGGCCGAGCGACAGACGCACCGAATCTTCCTTGAACGCGAGCCGCACGTCGCGCGCGGCGCGCTCCAGCGCCGCGCCGAGCTTGGTCCAGTCGGCGGCGTCACGCGCGTGCGACAGACCTTCGGCGACGGTATCGCGGGCGAGTTCGAGCAGTTGCGTCGTCGAAAGCGTCTCGCCGAAGAAGAGTGTCGCGGTTTCGGGCAACTGATGCGCTTCGTCGAAGATGATCGTGTTCGCCGTCGGCAGAAGCTCGGCCATGCCGGTGTCGCGCAGCATCACATCGGCGAAGAACAGATGGTGATTCACCACGACGATGTCCGCCTGCTGCGCCTCCTTGCGCGCCTGCATCACGAAGCATTCCTTGTAGTGCGGGCATTCCTGACCGAGACAGTTGTCGCGCGTGGACGTGACCATCGGCCAGACGGGTGAATTCTCCGGCACGCTCGCGAGTTCGGCCTTGTCGCCGGTGCGCGTGATCTTCGCGAAACGGACGATCTCCTGCAGATGCGACGTGTCCTGGCGCGTCGGCAGACGGCCGTTGTCCGCGGTGCGCTCCAGATAGTAGTGACACAGATAGTTGGCGCGGCCTTTGAGCATCGCGACCGAAACCGGGACGGCGAGCGCGTCGCGCACGGTCGGAATGTCGCGCTGAAAAAGCTGATCCTGCAGATGCTTCGTGCCCGTCGACACGATGACCTTGCCGCCCCACAGCATCGCCGGCACGAGATACGCGTAGGTCTTGCCGGTGCCCGTGCCCGCCTCGACGATGAGCGTGTTCTCGCCGCCGTCGATAGCCGCCTTCGCCGTCGCGATGCCGATGTCATCGGCCGGCTGCTCGTCGGGCGCATAGGGTTTGTCGGACGGGCCGAGCTTGCGCGCGGGGCGGCGCTGCGCCTCGAACATCGCGGGCTCGGGCATTGCGCGGCCGGACGCTTCCATCGCGGCGGCGACGGAACGCGCCATTTCGATCTGCGATGCACGCGGCCGATAACCGTCGATCGCGCGTGCGAGCAGACCTTGCGCGGAAAAGATGGCGTCCAGCTCGACGCCGCGTTTATCGGTCAGCGCGAGCGGCGCGTTCGCGTCATCACTGGGTTGTGCGGGTGAGTTCAAGGCGTGCTAAATCCTGCGGGTTTCGGCGCGGCCGCGCACGCGAGGCGCCGTCGCAGCACGCGCTCGCGGCGGGCACGCGGCGTTCAGTGCGCGTCCGAGTCAAGCTGCAATTGCAGCAGGAGTATGGTGTCTTTCACCTTGAGCTTGCGCTTTTTCAGGCGCCTCAGCTCGAGGTCGTCGATGCCGGACATCTTGTCGATCAGCGTGTCCAGACTGTGATGCTCGTCCTGCAACTGCGCGATGCGATCGCGCAGCAGGGCGGCATCCATGGCGGGTTGTCGGGGTGCGCGCGGGGATTCACTAAAGCGCTGCTGCATGCTCGCCTCCTTTCATCCACTTGGCGCGGGCCCGTTCGACGAGCCCGACTGCCCTATTTACCTTGCTGCTGTTGTTGCTGCTGCTGCAGTTTCAATTGCTCCTGGCGCTGCTGCTCTTGCTGCTGCGCCTTTTCCTGCGCTTTTCTCGCGGCTTCTTTCTGACGCGCTTCGACTTCCGCGCGATGCTGCGCGGCTTCCTGCTGCTTCTGCTCGTAGCGCTGCGCCTTTTGCTCGCGGTCCTGCGC
Source organism: Caballeronia sp. LZ028 (assembly GCF_031451415.1). Classification (NCBI taxonomy): domain Bacteria; kingdom Pseudomonadati; phylum Pseudomonadota; class Betaproteobacteria; order Burkholderiales; family Burkholderiaceae; genus Caballeronia; species Caballeronia sp. LZ028. Next base: position 1,923,888 of record NZ_JARUXN010000001.1, read on the forward strand.
GTCCTGCACGCCGCGCGCGCGCGCTTCGTCGAGTTGCTTCTGGTAGTCCGCCTGCTTGCGGTCGTACGCCGCCTGGTTGGCCGCGCGTTGCGGCGCTTCGGCTTCGCGCTGGGCGGCGGCCAGCGCGTTCTGACGTTGCCTGTCCTCGTAGGCCTGCTGGCTCGCTTTCTCGTTCGCCGCGCGCTGCGGCGCTTCGGCCTCGTATTGCGCCCGCTTGATCGCCTTCTGCTGATCGCGTTGCTTCGCCCGCTCGGCGCGCTGCTCGTCGTCGAGCGCGAGCTGTTCCTGGCGGATTTGCTGGCGCGTCTCGCGCATCTCGTTGCGCGCGTTGTCCAGACAATGATTCACGAAGAACTTGCTATAGCAGTCGTGCTCTTTCACGCCGTAGCGGTAGTTGTTTTCCTCGGTGCGCCGGTCGAGCACCTTCTGGCGCTGGGCGAAATCGGCTTGGAGGGAATCATCGGCGCTTGGCTGAGCCGCTGCATCCGGGGCACGAGCACTCACGGACGTGTCCGGATCGACGGGCTTGGCGGCTTGAGCGAGCGCGCGCTGCGGCGCGAATGCGCCCGCTGCGCAAAGCAGCAAAACCGCCGCGGCAACCGGCACGTTTGGAAGGCGAAAGTTGGGCAAATGGATGGACGGCAACGTGATAAAGAATCAGGCGCAAAACGGCTCGTGCGATGCCCAAATTCTATCACCGCACGCCGGAGCGCTTCGCCATTTATGGCAAAATCCCCCGCTTCAGCAACCCGGTCCGAACCTGGCTCGTCACAGCGTCACCCGCCCGCGGCGCCTCGCTTTCGCGAAGCCGCGCACACGGCGCGGATCTCGCCGGCGAGCCGCAGACAGCGCAGAATCATGACGGAAACCGTAGCACTCAAGATCGTACAGCGCATTGCCACCGAACTCACCGTGCAGCCGCGCCAGGTCGCCGCCGCCGTGCAGCTTCTCGACGAAGGCTCGACTGTCCCGTTCATCGCCCGGTATCGCAAGGAAGTCACCGGCAATCTCGACGACACGCAACTGCGCACGCTCGAAGAGCGCCTGCTCTACTTGCGCGAACTCGAAGATCGCCGCGCGGCGATCCTGCAAAGCATCGACGAGCAAGGCAAGCTCACCGACGAACTGCGCGGCGCCATCGAAAGCGCCGACAGCAAGCAGGTGCTGGAAGACCTCTATCTGCCGTACAAGCCCAAGCGGCGCACGCGCGCGCAAATCGCCCGCGAAGCCGGTCTCGAGCCGCTCGCGCAGGCGCTCCTCGCCGATCCCACGCTCGATCCTCAAACGGAAGCCGCGAAATTCGTCGATGCGGAAAAAGGCGTCGCCGATACCAAAGCCGCGCTCGACGGCGCGCGCGACATCCTCTCCGAGCAGTTCGGCGAAACCGCCGAGATCCTCGGCAAGCTGCGCGAGCATCTGTTCAATCAGGGACTCGTCATGTCGAAGGTGGTGGACGGCAAGGAAGGCGAGGAAGGCGAAAAATTCCGCGACTACTACGACTACAGCGAAACGATCCGCACCGTGCCGTCGCACCGCGCGCTCGCGCTGTTCCGTGGCCGCAACGCAGGCGTGCTGAGCGTCAAGCTGGGCTTGGGCGAAGAACTCGACGCGCAGATTCCGCATCCGTGCGAAGCGATGATCGCGGGCCACTTCGGCATCGTGAACCGCTCACGCGCTGCCGACAAATGGCTCGCCGACGTCTGCCGCTGGTGCTGGCGCGTGAAGGTTCAGCCGCATATCGAAACCGAACTGCTCACGCAATTGCGCGAAGAAGCCGAGCACGAAGCCATTCGCGTGTTCGCGCGCAACCTGAAGGACTTGCTGCTCGCCGCGCCCGCGGGTCCGAAGGCCGTGATCGGCCTCGATCCGGGCCTGCGTACGGGTGTGAAGGTGGCGGTCGTCGATCGCACCGGCAAGCTGCTCGCGACCGACACGATCTATCCGCACGAGCCGCGCCGCGACTGGGACGGCTCCCTCGCGAAGCTCGCGCGCATCGCGCAAGCCACGCAAGCGGAACTCATCTCGATCGGTAACGGCACGGCCTCGCGCGAGACCGACAAGCTCGCGAGCGAACTCATCGCGAAGCATCCGGAACTGAAGCTGCAGAAGATCGTTGTGTCGGAAGCGGGCGCGTCGGTGTATTCGGCGTCCGAACTCGCCGCGAAGGAGTTTCCGGAACTCGACGTCTCGTTGCGCGGCGCGGTTTCCATCGCGCGGCGTCTGCAGGATCCGCTCGCGGAGCTCGTCAAGATCGAACCCAAGGCGATCGGCGTCGGCCAGTATCAGCACGACGTGAATCAGCGCGAACTCGCGCGTTCGCTCGATGCTGTCGTCGAGGATTGCGTGAACGCGGTCGGCGTCGACGCGAACACGGCCTCCGTCGCGCTGCTCGCGCGCGTGTCGGGACTGAACGCGACGCTCGCGCGCAATATTGTCGATTTTCGCGACGCCAACGGGCCGTTCCCGTCGCGCGAGCATCTGAAGAAGGTGCCGCGTTTGGGCGACAAGACCTTCGAGCAGGCAGCCGGTTTTCTGCGCATCAACAACGGCGAGAATCCGCTCGATCGCTCGTCGGTGCACCCGGAAGCGTATCCCGTCGTCGAGCGCATTCTCGCGAAGATCAAGAAGCATATCGGCGATGTGCTCGGCAAGCGCGAAGCGTTGACCGGTCTCTCGCCGACCGAATTCGTCGACGATCGTTTCGGCCTGCCGACCGTGCGCGACATTCTCACCGAGCTTGAAAAGCCGGGCCGCGATCCGCGCCCCGAGTTCAAGACGGCGACGTTCAAGGAAGGCATCGAGAAGATTTCGGATCTCGTGCCGGGCATGATCCTCGAAGGCGTAGTGACGAACGTGGCGGCGTTCGGCGCGTTCGTGGATATCGGCGTGCATCAGGACGGCCTCGTGCACGTTTCGGCGATGTCAACGAAGTTCATCAAGGATCCGCACGAAGTCGTGAAGGCCGGTCAGGTCGTGAAGGTGAAAGTGCTGGAGGTAGACGTGAAGCGCCAGCGCATCGCCCTCACCATGCGTCTGGACGACGACTTCGCTCCGGCTTCATCGGGCGCGGGCGGCGGCGCGGGTTCGCAGCGCGGCGGCGGTCAGGATCGTCGGTCGGGTCAGCGTCCGCAACAGCGTCGCGAGCCGGAACCGGCCGGCGCGATGGCAGCGGCGTTCGCAAAACTGAAACGATAAAGCCTCACGGCGTCAGCAAAAAACCCCACGTCTTGCGACGTGGGGTTGTCTTTTTGCGCTTCGCAACGATGCAGCGTCAGATTTCGATCTTCGTGCCCAGCTCCACCACGCGATTTGCGGGAATGCTAAAGAAATCGGTGGGCTTCGCCGCGTTCTGATGCATCCACGCGAACACGCGCTCGCGCCACACCGACATGCCCGGCAGTTCCGTCGGCACGACTGTCTCGCGCGCCATGAAGAACGACGTGTCCATCAGCTCGAAGGTCATTGCGTGGGTGCGCGTGATCTGTTCGAGCACGGCCTTCACGTCCGGCGTCTCGTTGAAACCGTACGCCGCCTTCACGAGGAACAGCCCGCCGCCGATGTCCTTCACTTCGAGACGATGCGCGTCGTCGACGTAAGGAATGTCACGCGTCGTGAAGTTCATGAAAATGGTGCGCTCGTGCAGCACCTTGTTGTGCTTGAGATTGTGCAGCAGGCTCACGGGCACGAGCGAATCGCTGCCGGTGAGATAGATCGCCGTGCCCGACACGCGATGCGGCGGATGCGCGAGCAGGCCCTGCAGAAACGGCATCAGCGGAATGCCGTCCGCGGCCGTGCGGTCCTTCACGATCATGCGGCCCTTGTACCAGGTCATCAGCAGGAAGAAGAGCGCCCCGCCGATGCACAGCGGCAGCCAGCCGCCCTGCTCGACTTTCAGCAGGCTCGCGCCGAAAAAGCCGATGTCGATCATCAGGAACACGGTAATCATCCCGCCGACGAGCCAGCGGTTCCAGCCCCACAGATTCACCATCACGACCGACACGAGGATCGTGGTCGTCAACATGGTCGCGGTGACGGCCAGACCGTACGCGGCGGCAAGATTCTCCGAGCTTTTGAAGCCGATGACGATGCACAGGATGATGAAAAGCAGCATCCAGTTGACGAGCGGAATGTAGATCTGGCCGATCGCGAGCTCCGAGGTATGCAGGATCTTCATGCGCGGCACGTAGCCGAGCTGGATCGCCTGGCTCGTCAGCGAATACGCGCCGGAAATGACCGCCTGCGATGCGATCACGGTCGCGACCGTCGACAGGATCACGAGCGGCAGCAAAGCCCAGTCGGGCGCGAGCAGGAAGAACGGATTCTCTATTGCCTTCGGATCGTGCATCAGCAACGCGCCCTGGCCGAAATAGTTCAGCAGCAGCGACGGCATCACGAAGCCATACCAGCCGTAACGGATCGGCTTCACGCCGAAGTGACCCATGTCCGCGTACAGCGCTTCCGCGCCGGTCAGCACCAGCACGACCGACCCGAGCACGATATACGCCTGCAATACGTGCTGCGCCATGAAGGAAATCGCGTAGTACGGATTGAGCGCGACGATGATGCGCGGCTCGATCACGATATGCGCGGCGCCGAGCACAGCGAGCGTCGCGAACCACACGACCATGATCGGGCCGAAGAGCTTGCCGACCACCGCCGTGCCGTGGCGCTGAATCCAGAAGAGCAGGATCAGGATGACGATCGTGATCGGCAGCACGTAGGGCGTGAGTTTGGGCGCCGCGATCTCCAGACCTTCGACTGCCGAGAGTACCGACATCGCGGGCGTGATGACCGCATCGCCATAGAACATGCATGCGCCGAAGATGCCGAGCATCATGAGCACGCCGGAGACCTTGCCGGCCTCTTTCACGCTGCGCAGCGCGAGCGTCGTCATTGCGAACACGCCGCCTTCGCCGTTGTTGTCGGCGCGCATGACGAAGAGCACGTACTTGACGGCGACGACCATGACGATCGCCCAGAAGAGCAATGAGATGACGCCGAGAATCGACGCCTCGGACAGGCCGATGCCGTGCGACGGGCTAAAGGCTTCCTTCAATGAGTAGAGAGGACTCGTGCCGATGTCGCCGAAAACGACGCCGATGGCCGCGAGCGCAAGCGAGGGCAATGGTTGTTTATGCTCGTGCGCGTGAGTCGTGTTAGTCATAAAAGCGAGATATCCGTCCAGAGCGGAAAGAAACGAACGCCATTCTATCTAACGTCGCACGCCAAGATGCCGTCTCTCGTGTTGCTGCAGCGCCACGAGAGACGCGATTGAGAGTGTAGCATCGCGCCCCGCACGCGTCGGCAAGCGCGTCGGACACAATCCTTCGCGCTTCGCTGTTCGCTGCAGCCAATGAAAAACGCCGTTGCGCCCGGCTTGGTGCCAGGCGAACGGCGTTATCGGCGCGAACGGTCAGGCCGTGGCGCTCAGCCGCGGCCGTTTTGCGTGCCGCGCTTGATCCATGCGCCGAGGTTGTGCGGACGGACCGTGTCCCACTCCTCGAACGGCTGATGAATCCACGGATTCGTTTCAAGATGCTGAACGTGATAGTCGGGCTTGACCTTGGAGCATGCCTTGTACCAGAGCACCGCGGAGCGCACGGCCGTGATTGCCGGATAACGTTCCTTCAGATGCTCCTGCACGCGTGCGAGCGTGACGCCCGAATCGACCAGATCGTCGACGAGCAGCACGTTGCCGGACAGATCGCCGCGCGTCATCGTGATGTATTGCGCGATGTCGAGATCGCCCTGCTCCGTGCCCGCCGCCTCGCGGTACGAGCTCGTTGCGAGAATGGCGAGCGGCAGGTCGTAGATGCGCGAGAGCTGGTCGCCCACGCGCAGGCCGCCGCGCGCGAGGCATAGGATCTTGTCGAACTTCCAGCCCGACTCGTGCACCTTCAGTGCGAGCAGTTCGATCAGCCGGTGGTATTCATCCCAGCCGACCCAGAGGTTCTTGTCGTCGTTGCGCGGGTCCGTCATCGCGATCATGGTGAGGCTCTTTCAAATGCTTAGGTTATATACGAAATGTGGCCGCAGAAGCGGCCACATTCTTTACAGCGTCCGGTTGCGGTCGAGGCGCTTGTCGCGCTCAGACCTTGAACGGATGACGGAGCAGGATGGTTTCGTCACGGTCCGGACCGGTCGACACCATGTCGATCGGCACGCCCGCGACTTCCTGCACGCGCGTGAGATAGGCGCGCGCGTTCTCCGGCAGGCCGTCCCATTGCGTGATGCCGATGGTGCTTTCCTTCCAGCCGCCGAACGTTTCGTATACCGGCTCGCAACGCGCGACTTCCGATGCGCCGCGCGGCAGGATATCGACCGGCTTGCCGTCGAGCGTGTAGCCGGTGCAGAGCTTGACTTCATCGAGGCCGTCGAGCACGTCGAGCTTCGTGATGCACAAGCCCGAGACGCCGTTGATCTGGATCGCACGGCGCAGCGCGGCGGCGTCGAGCCAGCCGGTGCGGCGCGGACGGCCCGTGACCGAACCGAATTCCTTGCCGACGGTCGCGAGATCCAGGCCGACCTTTTCCTGGCGTTGCGGATTGTCGGCATCGTACAGCTCGCTCGGGAACGGGCCCGAGCCGACGCGCGTGCAATACGCCTTCGTGATGCCGAGAATGTAGTTCAGACGCTGCGGCCCGATGCCCGCGCCGGCCGTTGCCGCGCCCGCGACGCAGTTGCTCGACGTGACGAACGGATACGTGCCGTGGTCGATATCGAGCAGCGTGCCTTGCGCGCCTTCGAACAGCAGATTGCTGCCGGTGTGGTTCGCGTCGTAGAGGCGGCGGGAGACGTCCGTGACCATGGGCGCGAGACGGTCGGCATAGCCGAGCATCGTGTCGAGCGTTTCCTGGAAATCGACGGCTTTCGCGCCGAGGTATTGCGTCAGGACGAAGTTGTGGAAGTCGAGCGCTTCGCGCAGGCGTTCCTCGAACACCGCACGGTCGAAGAGGTCCTGCACGCGCAAGCCGCGACGCGCGACCTTGTCTTCGTACGCCGGGCCGATGCCGCGGCCGGTCGTGCCGATCTTGCCGGCGCCGCGCTTGGCTTCGCGCGCCTGGTCGATGGCAACGTGGTACGGCAGAACGAGCGTGGCGGCTTCGGAAATGAAGAGGCGCTTCTGGACGTCGATGCCAGCCGCTTCCAGTTCGTCGATTTCCTTGAACAGCGCTTCCGGCGACAACACGACGCCATTGCCGATGTAACAGGCCGTGCCCGCGCGCATGATGCCCGACGGAATGAGGCGCAGAATGGTCTTCTTGCCGCCGATGATGAGCGTATGGCCGGCGTTGTGACCGCCCTGGAAGCGCACGACGCCTTGGGCGTGGTCCGTCAGCCAGTCGACGATCTTGCCCTTGCCCTCATCACCCCACTGGGTGCCCACCACGACGACGTTGCGCCCCGGGTTCACATTCACTGCACTGGCAGACATGTTGATTCGTTAGCTGGTTAAAAACGTATTTTACCTATGTTCGCGAAAGGTTCCGAGTTTTTCGGGACGCGTTTCGCGATTTCGTCACGCTCGCGCGATTGGAATCGGCTAAGCAAAATCCCTTGCCGATCAAGCGACTGTATGCGCTGGCCGCTTCAGGGGCGGGTTTCGACCGTCCACTTGCCGTCACGTTCGACGAGCACGCGATCGAACGCGAATTCGTCCAGATCGTGTTCATGGCCGGGCAGCGCCTGGATCACCACTTCGCCCGCGTCGCGGAGCGCGAGAATCGCCGCGCGCAGCGGCTCGTCGTGCTTCCACGGTGCGAGGATCGCGCTGCCGCGCGCGTCGACCGGGGAAATGCGCGCCACTTCGCGCAGATCGAGCGAAAAGCCCGTCGCGGGCCGCGCACGGCCGTAGGCCAGACCGACGTCGTCGTACCGGCCGCCGCGCGCGACCGCGTTCGGCACGCCATCGACGTAAGCCGAGAACATCACGCCGCTGTGATACGCATAGCCGCGCAAGTCCGCGAGATCGATCATCAGTTCCGCGCCTTCGACTTGCCCCGCGAGAAACGCGAGATCGTCGAGCGCGCGCGCGATCACCGGCAGATTCGGCAGACGGCCACGCGCGATCTGCAGCACCGACGCATCGCCGTACAGCGACGGCAGCGCGCGCAGCGCCTCGCGCGGTACCTGTCCGAGATGCGCGGTCAGTTCGTGGAGGCGCGGCACGTCCTTGCTCGCGAGCGCGTCGTAGAGCGCCTCGCCGAGCGACGCCGCGGCCGGCTCGAGTTCCAGCAACGCGGCAAGCACACCCGCGTGACACAGATCGAGACGCACTTTCGTCAGACCTGCGAGATGCAGCGAGTCGAGCATCAATTGCTGGATCTCGAGATCCGCTTCCAGTCCCGCGTGACCGTAGATTTCCGCGCCGATCTGAATCTGCTCGCGCGTGGCGTGCAGCCCGCGCGGACGCGTATGCAGCACGACGCCCGCGTAGCACAGACGCGTCACGCCCTGACGATTCAGCAGATGCGCGTCGATGCGCGACACCTGCGGCGTGATGTCCGCGCGCAGGCCGAGCGTGCGCCCGGACAGCTGATCGACGAGCTTGAAGGTGCGCAGATTCAGGTCGCTTCCGCCGCTCGTCAGCAGCGATTCGAGATACTCGAGCATCGGCGGCATGACGAGTTCGTAGCCGTAGGACCGGAAACGGTCGAGCAGACGGCGGCGCAACTCTTCGATCTTGCGGGCTTCCGACGGCAGAACGTCGGCGATATTCTCGGGAAGTAACCAGGTGGACATCGATGCGATTCCTACGGGACGCGAGGCTCGACGCTTCGTGCGTGGCGCTCGTCGGTCAGGGACGAAAAGATAGAAACAAGATAGGCGAAACGGTGCGATGCTGCCGGGCGCGGCTCACGTCGCGATCAGGAGCAGGATCAGGCCGAGCACCATCGCGACCAGCCCGCCGATGCGGATGTGGTGCGTCGGCCGCTCCGCGATGCGGCGAAAAGTGTCGCGCCACGCGGTCGGAAAAACGAAGGGAAACATACCTTCGATGATCAGCATCAACGCAAGAGCGAGCAGTAACGTCTCGGCCATGTCCAAGGGATTTTTATAGGCCACGCAGCCAGCACAGGCTGGCCGCGCGGCGCGCGCACGGGATCAGCGCTTCACCGTGGCCGGAGCCGGCGTGTCAGCCGCGCCGCCGGTCGGGCTCTTCATGAAGCGGAAGAAGTCGCTGCTCGGATCGACGACGATGACGTCGCCCGGCTTGAACGTCTTCTTATACGCTTCGAGGCTCTGATAGAACTGGTAGAACTGCGGATCGCGTCCGTACGCATCGGCCGCTATGGCCGCCGCCTTGCTGTCTCCTTCGCCCTTGATCGACTGCGCCTGGCTGTACGCGTCGGCGAGAATCGCCTGCTGCGTGCGCTCGGCGTCGGCCTTGATCTTGTCCGCCTCCGCCGTGCCCTTCGCGCGCTCGTTCGCCGCCGCCTGCTGGCGCGCCGCGATCATGCGCTTGTAGACCGCATCCGCTACGGCCGGCGGGAAGTCGATGCGCGTCATCTGCAAATCGACCATTTGCACGCCGAATGCCGCGGCCGCGCCTTCCACGCTCTTCTGCGCGTCGGTTTCGATGGCCTGCTGATTGCCGAGCGCGTCCGTCAGCGAGCGCTTCGCGAAGCCGCTCGCGAGCGCGGTGCGCGTGAGCGCGGTGATGCGTTCCTCGGCCGTCTGCGTGTTCTTCTCGTTGCTTTCGAAGAGCTTCAACGGATCGGCGACGCGATACTTGATCACCGTGTTCACCAGCACTTCGTTCTTGTCCGATGTCGAGAAACGATCGGCGCCGGATTCGTCGATGGTGAGCGTACGCGTGTCGATGAGCGTGAGCGTCTGGAACGGCGGCGGCAGCTTGAAATGCAGCCCCGGGCCTTCGAGACGCGGATTGCCTTCGCCATGCGCGGCGACGACGGCGGCATGCCGTTCGTCGACGGTGAAGATCATCGACGATCCGATGAAAAGCACGATCACGACAGCGACGATGAGCGCAAAAATTCGATTCATGTCGCGCTCCTTATTGCAGGTCGTCTTGACGACTGCGGGAGCGGAACGCATCGCGCGAACGCAGCGGATCGCCGCCGGCATTGGCGCTCGCGCCGCTGGCCGCGCTGGCCGGCGCAACCGCGGCCGGCGCCGATGCGCTCGCCGCGCCCTGCGCGCGCGCCTGAGGCGCTTCCGACGCGCCCGACGCCACCGCGCCGCTGGCGGCATCCGCCGATTCCTTCACCTGCTGTCGATTGGCCTCGACGAGCTTGTCGAGCGGCAGATACACCACGTTATTGCCGGCCTTGCTATCGACGAACACCTTCGTCGTGCGCGAGTAGATCTGCTGCATCGTGTCCAGGTACATGCGTTGACGAATGACCGCGGGCGCCTTCGAATATTCCGCGTACACCTCTTTGAAGCGCTCCGCGTCGCCCTGCGCCTGCGTGACTTCGCGATTGCTGTACGCCCTCGCCTCGTCGATCAGCTTGGCGGCATCGGCCTTCGCGCGCGGCAACAATTGATCCGCGTAGGCTTGCGCCGTATCGCGGGCGCGCTCGTTGTCCTGACGCACGCGCGCCGCTTCCTCGAACGCCGACTGCACCTGTTGCGGCACCTGCACGCTTTGCACGGCGACGCCCGTCACTTGCAGACCGGTGCGATAGGTATCGAGCGAGCGCTGGATCGTTTCGATGAGGCGCGCGCGGAGGGCTTCGCGATCCTTGTAGAGCATGTCGTCCGTCGAAAGACTGCCGGCGATCTCGCGGATCGCCGACTGCGCCGCTTGCGTGACGCTGTCGTCGGCGTTGATGCTGCGGAACAGGAAATCGGTGGGCGACTTGATCTGGTATTGAACGGCGAAGCGCACGTCGACGATATCCGCGTCGTTCGTCAGCAGCGACGCGTCGCGCACGTTGCCTTGGGAGAGCGCGGTGCCGCGCCCGACTTCGACGGAGCGGATCTGCGACGTATCGACGATTTCGCTCGACTGGAACGGATACGGCAGACGCCAGTGGATGCCTTGCGCGACCGTCTGACGATATTGTCCGAACTGGGAGACGACGCCGACATGGCCGTCCTGCACGACGAACACACCGCTGCCGAGATAGATGGCGATAAGCACGCCGATAACGATGCCGAGCCCGATCTTCGTGCCGCGGCCATTCTCGCGCGGCGCGCCGTTGCCGGGCTTCCGGCCGAACACGCCCGCGATGCGGCGGTTGAATTCGCGCCACATCTCGTCGAGATCGGGCGGACCTTCGTCCTTGCCGTTCGGACGCTTGCCGTCCTGCGGACGCTTCGAGTCGTTCTTCACGCCATTGCCGTCGCCCCGCCCCCAGCGCGGATCGTTGATCGAAAAGACGGCAGGCTCAGCTTGCCGGTTAGTCCGCTCTTTGTAGTCGTTCACTCGGTGATTCACCATTAGACAGCCGGGGTCGACGCCGGGTCGATGCAATTCCGAAGGCACTCAGTGTCCGTGCTCGGGAACCTTTTGATTGTCACGCTCGACGGCCGGCCGATGGTCATCCGGCTGCGCGTTCGTGTCGTGTATGGCGTTTGACCCGGACTGCGTGGATTGCGTTGCTTCGGACGCCTCGTGCGGCCCCGGAAATTCGGCGAGCACGCTGGGTAGGCCCGCATCGGTTTCTTCGGATTCCGCCGTGGCTATTTCGGCGATGGCAGCGCGCAGCGCATCGAGCCCCTGACCCGTGCGTGCGCTCAAGAAAACGCGCGAAATATTACCATACTCGTCCCTTTCAACCGCTTCGCCACGGGCCGCGAGCTCGGGCACCGCATCGATCTTGTTGAAGACGAGAATCTGTCGAATGTTGTCCGCGCCGATGCCGCGCAACACCTCGTTCACCTGATCGATCTGATCGAGGCGCACCGCGCTCGATGCATCGACGACGTGCAGCAGCACGTCCGCATGAATGGTTTCTTCGAGCGTGGCGCGGAATGCGGCGACCAGTTGGTGCGGCAATTCGCGGATGAACCCGACGGTATCCGACACGACGACATGGCCCGCTTCCTCGCCGAGGAACACGCGGCGCGAAGTCGTATCGAGGGTGGCGAAGAGCTGGTCCGCCGCGTACGCCTGCGCTTTCGTGAGCGCGTTGAACAAGGTGGACTTGCCCGCGTTCGTATAGCCGACGAGCGACACGGACATCGTGCGATTGCGCGCGCGCTGACGTCGCTGCGTGCCGTGCTGGCGGCGCAGTTTCTCGAGACGCGACTTGAGCGCCTTGATGCGCTCGCCGATCAGACGCCGGTCGGTTTCGAGCTGCGTTTCACCCGGACCGCGCAGGCCGATACCGCCCTTCTGCCGTTCGAGGTGAGTCCACGCGCGAATGAGGCGCGTCGACAGATATTGCAGTTGCGCGAGTTCGACCTGCAGCTTGCCTTCGTGACTGCGGGCGCGCTGCGCGAAGATATCGAGAATGAGGCTCGTGCGATCGACCACGCGGCGATTCAGCGCGACTTCGAGATTGCGCTGCTGCGCGGGCGCGAGCGCGTGATTGAAGATGACGAGCTCGACGTCGTTCGCTTCGCACTGCAGACGCAGTTCCTCGACCTTGCCGCTACCGATGAACATCTTGGCATCGGGACTCTGACGGCGGCCGGTGAGCGTGACGGCGGGATGGGCGCCCGCACTTTGTGCGAGCAGACTGAGTTCTTCGAGACTGGCTTCGAAATCGATCTTGCCGAAGTCGATGCCGACGAGCGCTGCGTTAATCAAATTAATATGTTTAAGTATTTGAAGCGACCGGCGAGTTGCTTAATGTTCGCATTAGAAGTGGCAATTTCGCGCCGGCCGCGACGAGGTTTAGGACGGTTCAGCGTCCGGGTGGAAGTTCACCGGGCGAGCGGGCACGACCGTCGAAATGGCGTGCTTATAGACCATCTGGGTGACCGTATTTCGGAGCAACACGACGTACTGGTCGAACGATTCAATGTTCCCTTGGAGCTTGATGCCGTTGACCAGATAGATCGAGACCGGCACGTGCTCTTTGCGCAGTGCGTTCAAAAACGGGTCTTGTAACAATTGCCCTTTGTTGCTCATAGCAAACTCCGTGTTTTTTTGCAGGTTGGAAGTATTGTGGACGAAGAAAAAGAGATCCGCCGACAATCGCTACACTATAGCTGATTTTCGCTGTTTTACGTTTCAGTAGCCGGATCGGCCAAATGGCCAGCGGCACCGAAGCGTAAGGCTTCACGCGGCTCTTACTCCTTGTCCGCGTAAGGGTTTCGACTCGATCGAAACTCTATGCGAAGTGGAGTGCCGGCGAGCCCAAAAGTTTCGCGAAAGCGCCCTTCCAGATATCGCTTGTACGTGTCCGTGATCGCGTCGAGCGCGTTGCCGTGCACGACGATGATCGGCGGATTTTGCCCGCCCTGATGCGCGTAGCGCAGCTTCGGACGCACCGGGCCACGCCGGCGCGGCTGCTGGAATTCCACCGCCTCGATGAGCGCGCGCGTCAGCTTCGGCGTCGGCAGCTTGGCCATCGCGGCGGCGTAGGCGTCGTCGACCGATTTCATCAACGCGCCGATGCCCGTCTTCTCCAGCGCCGAAACGTAGTGGAATTTAGCAAAGTCCAAAAACTTGAGCTTGCGCGTCAGGTCCGACTTCGTGCGCTCACGCACATGCGAATCGAGACCGTCCCACTTGTTCACGCCCACCACGAGCGCACGGCCCTGCTCGACCACGAAACCGGCGATATGCGCGTCCTGTTCCGAGATGTCCTGCTGCGCATCGAGGAGGAGAATGACGACGTTGGCATCCGCGATCGACTGCAGCGTCTTCACGACCGAAAACTTTTCGATCGCTTCGAACACCTTGCCGCGCCGACGCAGGCCGGCCGTGTCGATCAATGTGTATTTGCGGCCTTGTCGCTCGAAATCAACATAAATCGAATCGCGCGTGGTGCCCGGCATGTCGAACGCGATCACCCGCTCTTCGCCGATCAGCGTGTTCACGAGCGTCGACTTGCCGACGTTCGGACGCCCGACGATCGCAATCTTGACGCCATGTTTCGCCTTCTCGTCTTCCGACTCTTCCGGCTGATCCTTGTACGCGATATCCAGCGCGTCGTTGATCATTTCGACGACGCCGTCGCCGTGCGCCGCCGAGATCGCGCGCGGATCGCCGAGACCGAGCTCGTAGAAATCCGCCGCGACCGCCGAGTACTTCATGCCTTCGGCCTTGTTGACGACGAGAAAGAGCGGCCGGCCCGTCTTGCGCAGATAGTCGGCGATCGCCTTGTCCTGCGGCGCGAGCCCATTGCGTCCATCGACGATGAACACGACGATATCGGCCTCTTCCACCGCCTGGCGCGTCTGCCGCGCCATCTCGTGCAGAATGCCGTCCTTCGCCACCGGCTCAAAGCCGCCCGTGTCCACCACGAGATACGGGCGTTCGCCGCCCACACGGCCTTCGCCGTAATGACGGTCGCGCGTCAGGCCCGGCAAATCCGCGACGAGCGCGTCGCGCGAGCGCGTCAGCCGGTTGAAAAGAGTCGATTTCCCAACATTGGGGCGCCCGACGAGGGCAATCACGGGTTTCATCTGATTTTGTTCAAGGTTGAACGCAAGGCGAACGCGGAACGGGCGGTACAACCGTCTCGTTGCGTTCCGCTACGCCGCGCAATGGCTGCGCTTGTCGAAAATTAGCATGGATTCGGCCTGCCGCACGCGAGGCGCGCTGGTCGGCCGGATCGTCGGCGGTCGTTCGCCGGTTCCGCCTCGTTCGAGGCTCTTCTTGCACGACGCCTTCGCGCGTCGCGCTTCGTTCTTGCGACCCTGCTTTTGCATGCGGGTTTTATCGCGATGCGCGCATGACGCAGCGCTTCTTTCTCGTGCGGCTCGCCGTGGCGAGCCTGCCGCGCCGCGCAACATCGACGGCGCGCTTGCTATTCAGGACCGCGAGCAAGCCTGACTCGCTCGCGGTCCGGCTGCGATCAGTTGCTCGGACGGAAACCGTAGAGATCGCCGTCATGCGTCTGCACGACGAGCGTGTTGCCCGCCATCACGGGCGCAGCGGTGATCGCGCTGCCATCGGTCGGCGCGCGGCCGATCAGTTCGCCGTTTTCCACGTTCAGGAAGTGCACGAAGCCCTTGTAATCGCCCACGACGACCGCGCGGCCGAGAATGTACGGCACGCTGACACTGCGGTTCTTCAGCACGTCCGTCTTCCAGAGCGGCGTGCCATCCGACGCGCGGAACGCATTGACGACCGACCAGTCGTCGCCGGCGGCCACGATCTGCTCGTCCTGAGCCAGGCCGCTGTCGCTCGAAAAGTTCTTTTCCCAAACCGGGCGGCCCGAATTTGCATCGAAGCAGCCGATACGGCCCTGGAACGTCACCGCGCAAGTCTGCGCGCCGACGAGTCCCGGCGCGCCGGTCACGTCGTTGATGCGCTCGACTTCGGTCACGCCCTTCGGATACGACACCGGCGCTTGCCAGAAGGCATCGCCCGATTGCAGGTTGATGGCCGCGAACGTGCCGCCGGGGAAGCCCGCGAGCACAGCCTGATTGGCCGCGAACGTCATGCCGGCCGCGACGCGCAGATTCAGTGGCACCGCGCGCAACTGGAAGATCCACTTCTGCTCGCCGGTCTGCGCGTTGAACGCGATGACCTTGCCGTCGATCGTACGCACGATCACGAGATCGTTGCCGACCAGCGGCGGCGAAACGATCTCGCCCGGCGCGGTTGCTGTCCACAGCAGCTTGCCGTCGGGGCCGAGCACGTCGACCTGCCCCTTCAGACCGCCCACGGCCGTGAGATTGCCGTCGCTGCCGACGCCCGCGGACAGATCGTCCTTCAGTTTGACGCGCCAGACGTCCTGACCGGTCTTCGCGTCGATTTTAGCGACGGAGCCGTTCGCGCCCGCGGCATAAACGTAATCGCCGACCGCGACCGGCGAGAACAGATAACGGCCAGCCTTGCCGACGCTTGCCTTCCACGCCTGGTTGACGTTCAGCACCGGCTTGAACTCCGCGAGCGGTACCGGCACGCGGCGTTCATCCTTGGTCGACGAGCAAGCGGTCAACAAGACGGTCATCGCGCAAGCGAGCGGCACGGCGTAGCGTTTCAAAAATGTCATCGGTGGACGCAACATGAATTGGTGAATTGGGTTGATCGGCGCTGCCCGCCGCGTCGCTTCATGGCGACACCGTGGCGGGCGGCTTGATTGACTGATGGCAGGGATCGAAGACGAACCGATTGGAAACCAGCCGGATCAGCCGCCGAGCGCGTCGAGCTTGAACTGAATCAGCTGACGGGCGGACGTGTCGTTCTCGGGCAGCGCCGTCAGCGCGACCTTGTAGGCCGCGCGCGCGTCGTCGCGTTTGCCTTGAGCTGCGAGCAGGTCGCCACGGCGGTCCGCGATCACGCCTTTGAACGCTTCGAGAGGCTGCTCGGCGAGCAGTTTCAGGCCCGCGTCGTAGTTCTTCTCGTCGAGCAGCACGAGCGCCAGACGCAGCTTCGCGATCTGCTTGTACTCTTCGTCCTTCGCGTGGTCGATGGCCCATTGCAGTTGCGCCTTCGCGCCAGCCGTGTTGCCCGCCATGTAGAGCGATTTCGCGGCCGCGAGCGCGGTCATCTGCGCGTAGCCGGTGCCGCCGAACTTGTCTTCCATGTCCGTCGCGACGCGCTGGACCAACGCCTGATTGTTTCCGTCCACTGCCTGCTGCAGATGGTCGTAAAGCACCGACGCCTCGGCGGCCTGACGGCGCTGCCAGAAATTCCATCCGTTGTACCCGGCCGCAATGACGAGCGCCACGAGCACAACCCACGTCGTGGTGTTACCCCATTTGGCCCACCAGGCCTTTACGCTTTCAAGTGATTCTTGTTCGTCGTGATAGCTCATCGTCCAGCTATTCCTTCCTGCGTTTCAATTCCCTCAACGAGTTCCGCGCACGATGCCGGATCGCCCCGATCAGGCCCACGCGCGCGGCAATGCGCCTGAATCTCAGGCACCCTCGTCATCGGCGGTTGCAACCATCGCATTGATTAGGTATTCGGTCAAGTCTTCCGCCCGAACGTTCACTTGCTCGTTCTTTTGTCCGCCAGACGTTTCGTCGATCGAGCGGCGCAGCGGCTTGACGCCGATCATACCTTGCGCGAGTTCGTCCTCTCCGAGCACTACGGCGAACGCCGCGCCGCTCGCGTCGGCCTTTTTCATCTGCGACTTGAAGCTCGCGGACGCGCCGTCCGGGCTGCAATGCAGAATGACGTCGAGACCCGTGTCGCGCAGCCGCTCGGCGACGATGAACGCCTGCTCCGCCGCCGCTTCGCCCTGATGCACGACATAGACGTCCGTGCCTTCGGCTTCCGGCACGAGCTGCTCTTCCTTCAGCAATTCGAGGATGCGCTCGACGCCCATGGCCCAGCCGCACGCGGCCGTCGGCTTGCCGCCGAGCTGTTCGATCAGCGGATCATAGCGACCGCCGCCCGCGACCGTGCCCTGCGCGCCGAGCTTGTCGGTGACCCACTCGAACACGGTCAGGTTGTAGTAGTCGAGACCGCGCACGAGACGCGGGTTGATCGTAAACGGAATGTTGTTCGCCTTCAAAAGACGCTGCACGCCCTCGAAGTGCTTGCGCGATGCGTCGCCGAGAAAGTCGACGAGCTTCGGTGCGTTCTGCGCGATCTCCTGCATCGCCGGATTCTTCGTGTCGAGCACGCGCAGCGGGTTCGTGTAGAGCCGGCGCTTCGCTTCCTCGTCGAGGGAATCGACGTGTTTTTCCAGATACGCGATCAGTTCCTTGCGATGCGCCGCGCGCTCTTCGGCCTGACCGAGCGAATTCAGTTCGAGGCGGATGCCGGTGAGTCCGAGGTCGTCCCACAGACGCTGGCACATCATGATGATTTCGGCGTCGGTGTCCGGCCCGGCGAAGCCGAGCGCCTCCACGCCGACCTGATGGAACTGGCGATAACGCCCGCGCTGCGGACGCTCATGACGGAACATCGGACCGACGTACCACAGACGCTTCGGGCCGTCGTACAACAGGTTGTGCTCGATGGTCGCGCGCACGACCGCCGCGGTGTTCTCCGGGCGCATCGTCAGATGCTCGCCGTTGAGCGCGTCGGTGAAGCTGTACATCTCCTTCTCGACGATGTCGGTCACTTCGCCGATGCCGCGCGTGAACAACTGCGTGTGCTCGACGATCGGCGTGCGGATGTTCTGATAGCCGTATGCGCGCAGCATCGACTTGACGGTGGTTTCGAAGAAATCCCACAACGCGGCATCCTGCGGGAGGATGTCGTTCATGCCCTTCACGCCGCTCAGTTTCTCGAGCCGTTTCTTCTGTTCAGTCATCTGTCTTTAGAGTGATGCCGCGGACGTCTCGACGCGCTGCCCATAGGTACGCTCGACATAGTCGCTGACGATTTGCTGGAATTCCTCGGCGATGCGCTCGCCGCGCAGCGTCTTCACCTTCACGCCGTCGATGAACACGGGCGCCGCCGGATTCTCGCCCGAACCCGGCAAGCTGATGCCGATATTGGCGTGCTTCGATTCGCCCGGCCCGTTGACGATGCAGCCCATCACCGCGACGTGCATCTTCTCGACGCCGGGGTACTGATCGCGCCACGTGGGCATCGAGTTGCGCAAGTAGCTTTGAATCTGCGACGCCAACTCCTGGAACAGCGTGCTCGTCGTGCGGCCGCAGCCGGGACACGCGATGACCATCGGCGTGAAGGAGCGCAGGCCCATCGTCTGCAGGATTTCCTGGCCGACGACGACTTCGCCGGTGCGCGCGCCGCCCGGTTCCGGCGTGAGCGAAATGCGAATGGTGTCGCCGATGCCTTCCTGCAGCAGCACCGAAAGCGCCGCCGTCGATGCAACGATGCCCTTGGAGCCCATGCCCGCTTCGGTCAGGCCGAGATGGAGCGCGAAGCTGCAACGCTTCGCGAGTTCGCGATACACGGCGATCAGATCCTGCACGCCGCTGACCTTGCACGACAGGATGATCTTGTCGCGGCCGAGACCCAGTTCGACGGCGCGCTCCGCCGAGCCGACCGCGGATTGAATCAGCGCCTCGTACATCACGCTTTGCAGTTCCCACGGATTCGAACGCGCGGCGTTTTCGTCCATCATGCGCGCGAGCAGATCCTGATCGAGACTGCCCCAGTTCACGCCGATACGCACCGGCTTGTCGTATTTGATCGCGGCTTCGATCATCTGCGCGAATTGCGTGTCGCGCTTCGCGCCCTGGCCGACGTTGCCCGGATTGATCCGGTATTTCGACAGCGTCTCGGCGCACGCGGGATGATCGCGCAGCAGCAGATGGCCGTTGTAGTGGAAATCGCCGACGAGCGGCACCGTCACGCCCATGCGATCGAGCTGCTCGCGGATATGCGGCACGGCCGCCGCCGCTTCCGGCGTATTCACCGTAATGCGGACGAGCTCGGAGCCCGCCTGCGCCAGTTCCTTGATCTGGATGGCCGTGCCGATCGCGTCCGCCGTGTCGGTGTTGGTCATCGACTGCACGCGCACCGGCGAATCGCCGCCGATCGTCACGAGCTGGCCACCCCAGCGCACATCGACGGCATGCGATGACCGGCGCGTCAACGGACCGCCGAAGACCGGCTCGGTCGAACAAATCTTGCTGTTGATCAGGGATTGAGCTTCGGATTGCATCGAAAAACCCTTTGGCAACCTTGCCGCCGATACGGCGCCGGTCGCGTGTGTGGAACCTCAAACGGGCGTCACGGCTTGCACCGTGACGCCCTCGACTTGTCCGCCGCGCTGGACAGATCGATCTCGCAAGCTCAAGGCAGCGAGAGACGCGCGACGTTTCCGCGTGCGGACGAATAGCGTTTGGCGTCGACGGGCTCGTCATCGACCGACAGCGACTCGACGCCCTTCACGTTGCCGACGGTCACCTTGAACGGCGCCTCGCCTTCCACGCGCTGGGTGTTGCCCGCGCGCACGAGTCCGGAATACAGTTCCTTGCCGTCCTTGCCGCGCACGCTGAACCAGCTATCTTCCTTCACTTTCAATTCGATCGCGCTCGAACCGCTGCCCGCGACGGCCGGAGCCGACGCCGCCATCGCAACAGCCGAAGCCGCCTTCGCGGCCGATGCGGGCGCCGCCGCAGCCGGCGCGCTCGCGCCCTGCACCGCGGACAGCGTCGACGACGAAGCCGGCAGCGCATTCGTGCCGAGCGGACGCGGCATCGGCTGCTCGCCGGGGCCGGCCGCCACTTCGGGCAGCGACGCTTCGCCGGTGTTGGCGGCCGCGGCCTCGTCGGGCGTCGGCGCGGATGTCGTGCCCGACGCTTCGTTCGATGCCGAAGCAGGCGCGGACGTCGACGACAGACCGATGCCCGTCGTCGCCTTGAGGCGCGCGAGCCAGTTGTTCGAATCGCCGCCGGTGTGCCACATCACGAGCACGGCCAGCACGACGATGATGGCGAGCACGCCCCACATCCACGAGCGCTTGCGGCCCGACGAATTGCCGAGCGGCACCGACACGCGTCCGCGCGGCAGACCCGCGCCCGCCGACGCCGGCACCTTCAGATTCTGCGCGATGTCATCGCCGCTGCGCCGGAACGCCTGCGTGAACGGCGCCGGATCGGCGCCGAGAATCTTCGCGTAACTGCGCACGATGCCCGCCGCGAACGTGCGATCGGGCAACTGGCTGATATCGCCCGCTTCGAGCGCGAGCAGTTTCGGCGGCGACACCTTGAGACGCGCGGAAACGTCGTCGATCGACCATGCTTTCGCCTGGCGCAGTTGCGCGAGACGCGCGCCGACCGCCTGTATCGAGTCCAGATTCCCCGCCTGGCTCGCATTCGATGCCGCCCTTTCCGCGTCGCCCAGGCCGTCGTACTGACTGCCGGACCGGTTGTTGCCGGAATGACTGCCGAAAGGCGTCGGGTGCTGCGGCTCACTCATGCCAAATTCCTCGCATCGATTCTTCTATATAGCGCTGTTGCGTCGTTCGGTTCCAAAAACCCCGTGCACGATACAACCGCAGCGCCATTGCAGACCGCTTTATAACAAAATGTTCGGCTTTTAGCGCCGCATCCAGACGCTTGCTGCGCCCTCCGCTGCGGCTTTTTTCGATGCGGACGCCCGGTCAGACCGCCCGCACCTCGATCGTCTTGCTGCCTGCACGGCCCATGCGTTCGGCAAGACGCGTGCGGTCCTGCACCGCGCCCGCGAGTTGACCGCACGCAGCGTCGATATCGTCGCCGCGCGTCTTGCGCACGGTCGTTACGACGCCCGCATCGATCAACACCTGCGCGAACCGCTTGATCTGCTCGTTCTTCGAGCGCGTCAACCCCGACTCCGGAAACGGATTGAACGGGATCAGATTGAACTTGCACGGCACGTCGCGCGTCACGGCAAGCAATTCGCGCGCGTGCGCTTCGGTGTCGTTGACGCCGTCGAGCATGCAATATTCGAACGTGATGAAGTCGCGCGGCGCGACCTTCAGATAACGCTGACACGCGGCCATCAATTCACGCAGCGGGTACTTCTTGTTCAGCGGGACCAGCATGTCGCGCAGCGGATCGTTCGGCGCGTGCAGCGATACCGCGAGCGCCACCGGCAGGTCGGCCGCGAGGCGGTCCATCATCGGCACGACGCCGGAGGTCGACAAGGTCACGCGACGGCGCGACAAGCCATAGGCGTTGTCGTCGAGCATCAGGCGCATGGCCGGCACGACGGCGTCGTAATTGAGCATCGGCTCGCCCATGCCCATCATCACGACGTTCGTGACGACGCGCTCGCCCTTGCCCGGCCCGCCGACTTCGCGCCCGAGCGACTTGCGCAGCGCGAACTCCGCCATGCGCAACTGGCCGATGATCTCGCCCGTCGTCAGGTTTCGGGAAAAACCCTGCTTGCCGGTGGAACAGAACCGGCAGTTCACCGCGCAACCCGCCTGCGACGACACGCACAGCGTGCCGCGCGTCTCTTCGGGGATGAACACGGTTTCGACCGCGTTGCCGTTGCCGACGTCGACCAGCCATTTGCGGGTGCCGTCGGCGGAAACGTGGTCGCTGATGATGTCGGGCATCGCCATGTTGGCGCGGCCCTTGAGTTTTTCGCGCAGCGATTTCGCGAGATCCGTCATGCCGTCGAAGTCTTCGGCACCATATTGGTGGATCCAGCGCTGCAATTGCTTGGCGCGAAACGGCTTTTCGCCCAGGCTCGCGCAGTACGCGGTGAGCCCGGCGGCGTCGAGATCGAGGAGATTGACGGTGGTGCTGCTCGTCATGTCAAGTTCTGCCATTTCAGATTGCGAAGCCCGGTATCTTCCCGGGACCGTTCGCGCCAATTTCTGCTTCTTTTCGTACCGCTTTTATTGCGTCGAGGCGCGATGCCCGCGATGACCGAACAGCCATCGCGGCTTTCAACGCGAAAATTAACGCGAGTAGACGTTCACTTGCGGGAAGAAGAACGCAACTTCTTGCGCTGCCGTTTCCGGCGCGTCCGAACCGTGAACCGCGTTCGCGTCGATGCTGTCGGCGAAGTCGGCGCGGATCGTGCCCTTGTCCGCCTTCTTCGGGTCGGTCGCGCCCATCAGGTCGCGATTCTTCAGGATGGCGTTCTCGCCTTCCAAGACTTGAATCATCACCGGACCCGAGATCATGAATTCGACCAGATCCTTGAAGAACGGACGTGCGGCGTGCACGGCGTAGAACTTCTCGGCGTCGGCGCGCGACAGATGAACCATGCGCGACGCAATGATCTTCAGACCTGCGTTCTCGAAACGGCTGTAGATCTGGCCGATAACGTTCTTTGCCACTGCGTCCGGCTTGATAATCGACAGGGTGCGCTCGATCGCCATAAAAACTCCAAAAAATGAACGGTTTACGGATTAAAACGAATCGACAATTGTAGCACGAAGCAATGTATGATTGCGATTGAAACCTTACGGCATCGTAAGGATCAAACCCTGCGAGGACTTGGCTGTCCGGACGGCCGAACTGGCCTTTCGGGCTATTGAATTCGGCGCGCGCCGGGGCCATATTGGAACAAAACGCTGCATTGCAACCGGAAGCACGCAGCGCGGCGCGGGCACCAAGCGGTTCTAATATTGGCTTAAGTCCGCGCACCTTATCATTCGCATATGACGAAGTCGCGGGAAGACCGAACGACAGACAATTGGAGCAAGGAGAAACCATGAACGAATCACCCTACAGCTTTGGCCGTAATGGCAGCGTCACCTCGGTCGAGGTGCGCAACCGCGTGCTGCGCAACACCTACTGGCTGCTCGCGCTCTCGATGGTGCCGACGGTGCTCGGCGCATGGGTCGGCGTCGCGACGGGCTTCTCGCTGTTCGCGGCTACCAGCCCGGCAATGAGCTTCATCGCGTTCCTCGCGATCGCGTTCGGCTTCATGTTCGCCATCGAGAAAACCAAGAACAGCGGCATGGGCGTGGTCGTCCTTCTCGGCTTCACGTTCTTCATGGGCCTGATGCTCTCGCGTCTCCTGAGCTTCATTCTCGGGTTCTCGAACGGACCGCAACTGATCATGATGGCCTTCGGTGGCACGGGCGTGATCTTCGCGGCCATGGCGACCATCGCGACCGTCAGCAAGCGCGATTTCTCGGGCCTCGGCAAGTTCCTGTTCATGGGCGTGATCGTCATTCTGCTGGCGGCGTTCGCGAACATCTTCCTGCAGTTGCCGGCGCTCATGATGACGATCTCCGTGCTCGCCATCGTGATCTTCTCGGCGTACATGCTGTTCGACGTGCAGCGCGTGGTGAACGGCGGCGAGACGAACTACATCAGCGCGACGCTCGCGATCTATCTCGACCTGTATAACGTGTTCACGAACCTGCTGGCGCTGCTCGGCATCTTCGGCGGCAACCGCAACTAAGCGCGCCAAACGCGGCAGAAACGAAAAACCGGCCTTCGGGCCGGTTTTTTTGTGCCTGCGAAGCGCCGCAGCCGGATCAGTCGCGCTCGAACAACGCAATCGATTCGACGTGCGACGTGTGCGGGAACATGTTCACGACGCCCGCGCCCTTCATCCGATAACCCGCTTCGTGCACGAGCAGGCCGGCGTCGCGCGCGAGCGTCGCCGGATTGCACGACACATAGACGATGCGCTCGGGCAACGGTCCATCGCCGCTCTGGGCGATGTCCGCGAGCGCCTTCGACACGGCGAGCGCGCCTTCGCGCGGCGGATCGATGAGAAACTTGTCGAAGCGGCCAAGCGCGCGCAGGTCGTCGGCGGTCACTTCGAAGAGATTTCGGCACGCGAACGACGTGTGGCCATCGACGCCATTCGCCTTCGCGTTCTCCAACGCGCGGGCCGTCAGCGCTTCGCTGCCTTCGATCCCGACAACCTCCCGCGACACCCGCGCGAGCGGCAGCGTGAAATTGCCGATGCCGCAGAAAAGGTCGAGCACGCGATCGGACTTCTCCGGAGCAAGCAGGCTGAGCGCCCGGCTCACCAGCACGCGATTGATCTGGTGATTCACCTGCGTGAAGTCGGTCGGCTTGAACGGCATGCGGATATCGAATTCCGGCAGCGTGTAAGCGAGCTCGCTATCGAGCGGATAGAACTGATAAACCGTGTCCGGTCCTTTCGGCTGGAGCCACCATTGGACGCCGTGCGCATCGGCGAAAGTGCGCAGCAGCCCTTCGTCGGCTTCGGTCAGCGGCTCCAGAATGCGCAGCACGAGCGCCGTGACGTCCGATCCGACCGCGAGCTCGATCTGCGGCATGCGATCGCGAATCGACAGGCCCGCCACCAGATGGCGCAGCGGCACGAGCATCGCGGAAACATGCGGCGGCAGCACTTCGCAGCTCGTCATGTCGGCGACGTAACTGCTCTTGCGCTCGTGAAAGCCGACCAGCACGCCGCCCTTCTTTTCCACGTGCCGCACGGTCAGGCGCGCGCGATAGCGATATCCCCACGACGGCCCGTGAATCGGCCGGAACATGGTTTCGGCGCGCAGTTTGGACAGATGTTGCAGGTTGTCTTCGAGCACGCGCTGCTTCACGGCGATTTGCGCGCGAACATCTAGATGCTGCATCGAGCAGCCGCCGCAAATGCCGAAAAACTGGCACTTCGGCTTCGCGCGAATCACGCTCTCGCGCAGCACGCTCACCACTTGCGCCTGCTCGAAGCTCGGCTTTTTGCGGTAGCTCGAATAGCTGACACGTTCGCCCGGCAACGCGCCTTCGACGAAGATGACCTTGCCCGGCTCTCCGTTTTCGTTGACCGTGCGACCGACGCCGCGCGCTTCCATGTCGAGCGACTCGATTTCGATTTCGGGCGCGACGAAGTTCGGATCGGGCGTGACGGATTTCGCCGGCGCGGCGCGGCGGCGATGCTGGGTTTTTCGAGCGGCTTCGGACACCTGCGTACTTCCTGACTTATCGTGGGGCAAAGGCGAGATTGTAGACGAACGTCACGCTCTCATTCGACGAACGCCGCCAGATACTCCGCCCAGTGCGGCGAAGTCTCCTGCGCGAGCGCATTCTTGACGAAGTTGATTTCGTCGGCGTACTCGTCGGGCGTGAAGCCGCCGCGCATCATCTGAAAACGACAGTACATCAGATACGTGTTGACGACATCGGTCTCGCAATAGTTACGGATTTCGTCGATATGGCCGTCGCAATACGCTTCCCAGACCTTGCCCCCGTCCATGCCGAGCTTGCCGGGAAAGCCGCATAGCTTCGCGAGCGCATCGAGCGGCGCATTGGCGCGCGCCTGATACATCGCGAGCACGTCCATCAGGTCGATGTGCCGCATGTGATAGCGGCTGATGTAGTTGTTGAACTTGAACTCGCGGTCGTCCTGACCGAGATCCCAGTAGCGCGGCGCGGCGATGCCGTGCACGAGCGCGCGGTAGTGGAGCACGGGCAGATCGAAGCCGCCGCCGTTCCACGACACGAGCTGAGGCGTGTATTTCTCGATCACGCGATAGAACGACTGGATGAGCGCGGCCTCGCCGTCGGCCGTCGTGCCGAGCGAGCGCACGCGAAAGCCGTTGTTGTCGCGAAACACGCACGAAATCGCCGCGACACGCTGCAGATGATGCGGCAAGAAATCATTGCCGACGCGCTCGCGGCGCGCTTCGAACGCATGTTCGGCGACCTCGCGGTCGGAGAGATCGTCGGGCAAATCTTCGAGACGGCGAATGCCGTCGACATCGGGGATTGTCTCGATGTCGAAAACGAGAATCGGTGTCATTGAATCCTGGAGCGCGACGCCCCAAGCCGAAGGGCGTCGCCGAAGCGTTAAAGCACGGCGTCCTTGCGAACGCCGTTGGATGCGAAAAAGCGCTTGAGACGCACGAGCGCCTCTTGCTGGATCTGGCGCACACGCTCGCGCGTGAGGCCCATTTCGTCGGCGAGTTCTTCGAGCGTCGCGGGCTCGATGTGGTTCAGCCCGAAACGCCGTTCGATCACGTGCCGGTGTTTGTCGGACAGACGCGAGAGCCACAGTCGCGTGAGCGATTCGAGTTCGCGATGCTGCACTTCCGCGTCCGGCGACTGGCTCTGATCGTCGGAAAGGAGATCGAGCAGGCTGCTGCCCGGATCGAGGTCGAGCGGCGCGTCGAGCGAAGCCGTGTGTTCGTTGAGCGCGAGGATATCGGTGACTTCCTCGGGCGTCTTGCCGGTGAGATACGCAATATCGTCGATGCTCGCGTCGCGGCGTTCGGGCGCGACGCTGTCATTCGAATTGGCGGAATTTTTTTCCAGATGGCGCTTCGCGCGCAGCACCTGGTTCAACTCGCGGATGACGTGAACCGGCAGACGCACCGTGCGCGCCTGGTTCATGATCGCGCGCTCGATGCTCTGGCGGATCCACCAAGTGGCATAGGTCGAAAACCGGAAACCGCGCGTCGGATCGAATTTCTCGATTGCGTGCATGAGGCCGAGATTGCCTTCCTCGATCAGGTCGAGCAACGGCACGCCGCGATTGAGATATCCCTTCGCGATACTGACGACGAGCCGCAGATTGCGCTCGATCATCACCTGGCGCGCGTCGAATTCGCCGGCTTTCGCGAGTCGCGAATAGCGCTGCTCTTCCTCGACGGTCAGGAGCGGCTTCACGCTGATGCGGTTCAGGTAATGCTGGATCGTGTCGGCGGTGAGCTCGGCCTGCAAAAGCGAGCGGAAATCGTCGGCGTCGGGCGCGGAATCGTTTGCGCCTTCCGCTGCTTCGTCGCTGCTTTTTCCGCGGCTGTTGCCTTCTTCGTCCGAATCGACGTCGACATCGACATTGTCGATGTCCTCGTCTTGAGTCGAAGCACCGTCTTCCACCGACACTTGCAAAGGTCGGCTGATCGTCTCAGTCTCGGCTTGCGGCAGGCGGCGCTTCGTTTTTGGCATGATGGTTTCGCTTTATTGCGGCGGCAAATACTTCAGTGGGTCAACAGGTTTTCCCTGCCGGCGAACTTCGAAATGCAACATCACGCGGTCCGAATCGCTGTTCCCCATCTCAGCGATCTTCTGCCCTTTAGTTACCGCGTCTCCCTCTTTTACCATCAAAGCACGGTTATGTGCGTACGCTGTCAGAAAAGTTGCGTCGTGTTTGATGATAATGAGATTGCCGTAGCCGCGCAGCCCATTTCCGGAGTAAACCACTCGGCCATCCGCCGACGCGTTGACCGGATCTCCCGCCGCACCGCCAATGTTCAAACCTTTGTTGCTCGCTTCGTTGAATGTGCCGAGAATCGGACCGCGCGCCGGCCAGATGAACGCCGGCTGGGCCGCTGGCGCCGCCGCGTTCGCATCCGCGCCCGGCACGCCAGGCGCCGATGCCATGCCCGCCGCCGCGCCGGCCGTTCCCGGCGCCGCGCCCATACCCGAGTTGGCGCCGTAATACGGCGGCTGCGCGGTCGCACCCGGCTGCGGGCTCGCGTACGCGTTCGCGCCATTCAACGGCTGCGTCTGCACGCCGCCGCCCACGATCGGCGCGGTCGCCACACCGGGCGTCGCCGCCGCGACATTCGCGCCCGGAGGCGCCACGCGCATCAGCTGGCCGACTTCGATCTGGTTCGGGTTGGTCAGGTTGTTCCACGCTGCGATGTCGTGATAATTCTGACCGTTTTCCAGTGCGATCCGATATAGGGTGTCGCCCGGCTTCACACGGTAATAGCCCGGCGGCGGCGGGCCGTTGTCCGGCGTCTGCGCTGCCGTCGTGCCGATGGGCGCGCCCGTTCTGTCGACGACCGGCGCCATGTCCATGCGCGTCGAACACGCCGCCAGCGCGGACAACGCCAGCACGCACACGCCGCGCTGCGCCGCGCTTAAGGCTTGGTCCGCACTTCCTTCTCGCAAAGCACGCAGGATACTCATCGGTGTCAAATCACTCCGGATTTTAAGGGTACAAAGAAAACGCGATCGAGCTGCTCTTCCCGCCATTGGCTTGCCGACACGCGCGTGACGAGCGTCAGCACCTGCGACTGCGCGGCCTGCGATCCGACCGGCGCGACGAGCTTGCCGCCGACCGCCAGTTGATCGAGCAAGGCCTGCGGCACGTCGAGGCCGGCGCACGCGATGACGATCGCGTCGAACGGCGCGGCCGCGGGCAAGCCGAGGCGGCCATCGCCGTAATGCAGCCGGATATTCGGCACGCGCAACGGCCGAAGATTGAGCTTCGCGCGCTCCGACAACGGACGCACGCGTTCGATCGAATAAACCTCAGTGGCGACTTGCGACAGCACGGCCGCCTGATAACCGCAACCGGTGCCGATCTCCAGCACCTTGTTCAACGCGCGCCCGGTCGCGACCAGTTCGATCATGCGCGCGACGACCGACGGCTTCGAGATGGTCTGGTGATGGCCGATCGGCAGCGCGGCGTCTTCGTAAGCCTGCGCCGCGAGCCCCGGATCG
This sequence comes from Caballeronia sp. LZ028, assembly GCF_031451415.1. NCBI lineage: Bacteria > Pseudomonadati > Pseudomonadota > Betaproteobacteria > Burkholderiales > Burkholderiaceae > Caballeronia > Caballeronia sp. LZ028. The sequence goes on from NZ_JARUXN010000001.1 coordinate 1,952,688, forward strand.
ACGAACATGTGGCGCGGCACGACCGACATCGCATTGAGCACGCGCGGATCGGTCACGCCGTTCGAGCGCAGGCGTTCGACCATGCGCTCGCGCACCCGTTCCGATGTGAGTGTCTGCGTGCTTGCCAGCGCAACATTGGGCGCGCCTTTTTTCGTCGCGATCGCGGCGGCGTTCAGGTCGCGCTCGCCGGGCCGCGGCGCCGGACGCAGTGAATTCGCGCGCGCCGGATGAGCCGAATGATGCGTCTGCGCCGCGCTCTTGCTCGCCGACGGAACCGGTTTCGCCCCGCCAATTGCGGTCTTCGCGCCCGAACGCACGGGAAAAACGGACGTGGCCGGCTTCGCGGACGCCGCTGCCGTCGCGGGATTTTTCATCGTCGCGTTCGCCGCGCGCGATTGTCCAGGCCTTGCCGGCTGCGTCGGCGTCGGCTTCAGCGCGGAAGCGGCGGCTGGCTTGCCGCGCGAATCTTGCGGACGGGCCGCGGGTTTGCGCGGCTCGCGAACAAGATCCGCGAGCGCCAGCGGAAAGCGCTTGGCGCGCTCGTCGCTCATGTGCGAGCGCTCCCGGCGCGCGCCCATTCGCGCGTCTCCGCCATGAGCTTCGTATGAGTGAGATCGAGTTGCAGCGGCGTGATCGACACGAAGCCGTTCGCGACCGCGTGGAAATCGGTGCCTTCGCTCGCGTCGAGCGCATCGCCTGACGGGCCGATCCAGTAGATGGGGTTGCCGCGCGGATCGGTCTGGCGGATCACCGGCTGCGAAGGATGACGCTTGCCGAGGCGCGTCACTTTCCATTCGCGCAACTGATCGTAAGGCAGGCTCGGAATGTTCACGTTCAGCAACGGATGACCCGGCATCGGATGTTCGAGGAAATGAGCGACGATCTCGGCCGCCACGCGCGCGGCGTCGTCGAGATGAAGCCAGTCGCGGCCGACGAGCGAAAATGCGATCGCCGGAATGCCGAACATGAAGCCTTCGGTGGCGGCCGCCACGGTGCCCGAGTACAGCGTGTCCTCGCCGACGTTCTGCCCGTTGTTGATGCCCGACACGACGAGATCAGGCTGCTCGTCGAGCATGCCCGTGAGCGCGATGTGCACGGAATCGGTCGGCGTACCGTTCACGAAGTTGAAACCGTTCGGCGCCTGATGAACGCTCAAGGGCCGCGACAGCGTAAGCGAGTTGGACGAGCCGCTGCAGTTCTGCTCCGGCGCCATCACCGTCACTTCGCCGAGCGGCTGCAGGACATCGTGCAGCACATTGATGCCGCGCGCCAGATAACCGTCGTCGTTGCTGAGTAGGATTCGCATCCGACGATTGTAACCGAGGAAAGTGGCGCGACGACGACTCGAACTGCCATACACTGAGCCCAGTTCAACCAGGAGAAAACATGCGCGCCGTACGATGCAACGAACACGGATTGCCCCACACGCTTTCGATCGAAACGCTGCCCGACCTGCATCCGGAAGCAGGCGAAGTCGTCATTGACGTGAAAGCGGCGAGCGTGAACTTTCCCGACGTGCTCATCATCCAGAACAAATACCAGTTCAAGCCGCCGCTGCCGTTCACGCCCGGCGCGGAGTTCGCGGGCATCGTGCGCGAAGCCGGCGCGGGCGTCACGCATCTCGCGCCCGGCATGCGCGTGGCCGCCTACACCGCGCAAGGCGCGTTCGCCGAACAGGCGCGCGCGAAAGCCGCCGATTGCATCGTCTTGCCCGATGACGTCGATCTCGCCGAGGCCGCCGCGTTCTCGCTCGCCTACGGCACGTCGTATCACGCGCTCGTCGATCGCGGCGAGCTCAAGGCCGGCGACACGCTGCTCGTGCTCGGCGCGGCCGGCGGCGTCGGCATCGCGGCGATCCAGATCGGCAAGATCGTCGGTGCGCGCGTGATCGCGGCGGCATCGAGCGCGGAGAAGCTCGCGTTCTGTCGCGAACATGGCGCGGACGAGGTCATCGATTACGCGCACGAAGACTTGCGCGAGCGTATCAAGGCGCTGACGGACGGCAACGGGCCGGATGTGATCTTCGATCCGGTCGGCGGAACGTATGCCGAACCCGCGTTTCGCAGCATCGGCTGGCGCGGACGGTATCTCGTCGTCGGCTTCGCGAACGGCGAGATTCCGAAGCTGCCGTTCAATCTGGCGCTGCTGAAAGGCGCGAGCATCGTCGGCGTGTTCTGGGGCGGTCACATGCAGCGCGAACACGCGCTCGCCGATCGGGAATTCGCGACGATGGTCGAGTGGATCAAAGCGGGCAAGCTGCGCCCTGTCGTCACGAAACGCTACTCGCTCGACGAAACGCCGCAAGCGCTGGACGACATGATGAACCGGCGCGTGACGGGCAAGATCGTGATCGAGCCATAACGCGCGCACTGCTACCATTGCGCGCTTTCACGCACTCCGCGAAGAGCCATGGCGAGTCTATGCCCCAATGTCAGCGTCATCGTGCCGGTCTACAACTGCGAAGCCTGGCTCGAAGCGCTGCTGCGCTCGGTGCTCGATCAGCAAGGCGTCGATCTCGAAGTCATCGCGATCTGTGACGGCGCGACAGACGACAGTCTCGCCATGCTCGAAACGATGGCGGCGCCCGATGCGCGCATCCGTGTGGTAGCGCAGGAAAATCGCGGCGTATCGGCGACGCGCAATGTCGGGCTGACGCTCGCGCGCGGCGAGTGGATCGCGTTCGCGGACGGCGACGACTGGATGAAGCCCGGCGCGTTGCGCACGTGGATCGAACACGGCCGCCAGCATCGGCTTGATGTCGTGATCGGCAACGGATTCAGCTTCGAGGACTTGCCGCCGCCCGCCGATCCTCGACCGATGTACGAAGGCCAGCCGTGGGGCGACATCTGCGACGGCACGGCGTGGCTGAAACGGACCGTGCCGAACGACGACTGGGTCGTCTGCGTGTGGCTGCAATGCGTGCGGCGCGATGTCGTCGTGAGACACGGCCTGCGTTTCGAGGAAGGCGTGGTGCACGAGGACATCATCTGGGCGTTGCAGCTCGGGCTTCACGCACAGCGCGTCGGTTTCGTGCGCGAACCGTTGTACGGCTATCGACGCAATCCGGAATCGATCACGAACTCGCCCTCGCCGGCCGCTGTCGCGCGCCGCGCGGCGGGTTATCTGCGCGTGATCGACGCGCTCGTGACCGCCGCGCTCGATCCGCAAACCGACCGAAGTCTCAGCCGGATTCTGCTACGCCAAGCCAACCGCGAAAGCGGTCATCTCCTGCATGTGCTCAGAAAGCGCCTGACCGACGACGAACTGCGCAAGCCTTTCGCGCGGCAGTTTCTGCAGTCGGGGTATGTTCGCGCGATGCTGAAGGGCGCGACCAATGCGAGCGAAGTGTGGCGCGCGCTTCGCTGCTGGCGCGTCTATTCGCGCTTCGCGGCGTGAAGGCGTCCGCTTATAGGCGTCGCGATTGCGCGCGCGGCAGCATGCCGATGCGCGTTGCTTGGGTCGGCTGAGCCGCTTTGGCGTCGGCGAAATCGGCCATCGCGTAGTGTTGCGCCGCGCGCGCATGGTTGCCGTGCAACGTCCTGAACGCGGATGTCACGCGACGCACGGTGAGCAGGCGTTGCCACAAGCGTTCGCGAAGCCCGCCGAAAGGCAGAAAGGACGGCGGCACCACGACCGCGCCCGGGCCCCAGCCCGGACGCCACGAGCGCGCAAGGCCCTGGCGCATAAAGAGAGAGAGCGTCGGCACGCCGATGCAGGACGCGAGATGCCCGAGCCCCGAATCGTTGCCGATGAACCACGACGATTCGGCGATCCATGCCGCGACTTCGCCCAGTTGCGGCAGCGCATTGACCTCGCACCCTTCTTCAGCGATATCGCCCCAGACGCCGAACTCCGCAGGCGCGACGAGAAAGCTCGGGCGCAATCTCCGCCGCGTCAGCGCACGCGAGAGCGCAAGAAACTTCTCGCGGCCCCACATCTTTTCAGGATGACTGCCGGTCGGATGAATGACGACGCGATTCGCGAAGCGCCCGCGCATGACGCCGGACGGCACGACGAGACCGTTCGCGCGCGTCACGTCGGCGAGACCGAGCACGTTCTTCGCGATATCGACGATGCGGTCGACCATGTGCTTCGAGCCGCCGTATTCGGGCAGCGTGGCGAGACAGATGGTCTGGCCCGAGCGGCTCAGCGTCGATGCGTAGTCGGTCGGGCGAAGCTCGATCACGGTGTCGAACGCGCCCTGCCAGGCGTCGCGACGCCCTACCGTCACATGGGGAAACCAGTCGGCGAGTTGCTCCACGACCCAGCCGAACACGACGGGGCGATATCCGTTGCGGATGAGATTGTCGACGAGAACGAGCCCGATGAGGCTGTCGCCGATCGGCGATGGCAATACCACCGCAATCGAACCGTCAGTTCGCAGTTTCATTGTTGGTCCCGCGGGATCGCACGACGGACGTCGTGCAACGGCCTGTCCAGGACAGCATGATAGCGATGTCGACCGTGTCGTGCCATGACGGGCATTCCGAAAACGGTCGGCTTCGTTGACGGCGTGTTGGCACGCGCACAACCGGGGCGTCAAAGCTTCTCGGTTTCTCCGCTCTTCGGCTGCCATTTCATGAGCCGGCGCTCGACCAGCGCGACGAGACCGTCGAGCACCAGCGCGAACGCGGTCAGCACGAGAATCCCCGCGAACACCGTGTTGATGTCGAAGGTGCCTTCGGCCTGCAGGATCAGATAACCGACACCGCGCGCCGAGCCGAGATATTCGCCGACCACCGAGCCGACGAACGCGAGCCCCACCGACGTGTGCAGGCTCGAAAACACCCAGCTGGTCGCGCTCGGCAGATAGACATACCGCAGCAACTGCTTGCGATTCGCGCCGAGCATGCGCGCATTCGCGAGCACGACCGGGCTCACTTCCTTCACGCCCTGATACACGTTGAAGAACACGATGAAGAACACGAGCGTCACGCCAAGCGCGACCTTCGACCAGATGCCGAGACCGAACCACACCGCGAAGATCGGCGCCAGGATCACGCGCGGCATCGAATTGGCGGCCTTGATGTAGGGATCGAGGAGCGCGCTCGTCATCGGCGCGAGCGCGAGCCAGAGACCGACGCCGAGTCCCGTCACCGTGCCGATGACGAACGCCAGCACCGTTTCGATCAGCGTCACCCACAGATGGATGTAAATCTCGCCGCTCGTGAACCATTCCCAGATGCGTATGAGCACCTTCTGCGGCTCGCCGAAGAAAAAGGCGGCCTTGTTCGCGTCGTCGAAATAGAAAGGCGGCAAGAGCGTCGGGCTCGTCAGCATGTACCACAGCACGAAGCACGCGAGCAGCAACAGCCACTGCCACACGATGAGATTCGCCCGATTCGGGCGCAGCTTGTTCCACATGGTCGTATCGTCTTATTCGGCGGCGGCGGCGGGCTTCAGCTGCTGCTGATAACCCTTCAGCACTTCTTCGCGCAGCACGCCCCAGATCTGAGCGTGCAGTTCGACGAAGCGCGGATGCGAGCGGATCTCGGCGACATCGCGCGGGCGCGGCAGATCGATCGCGAATTCGCCGATCGGATGCGTGCCCGGCCCCGCCGCCAGCACGACGACGCGATCGGACATCGAGATCGCCTCGTCCAGATCGTGCGTGATGAAAAGCACGGCCTTGCGTTTCGCGGCCCACAGATCGAGCAACTCGTTTTCCATGAGCTGGCGCGTCTGGATGTCGAGCGCGGAGAACGGCTCGTCCATGAGGATGATGTCGGGATCGAGGATGAGCGTCTGCGCCATCGCGACGCGCTTACGCATGCCGCCCGACAACTGATGCGGATAACGGTCGCCGAAACCGCCGAGGCCCACGCGCTTCAGCCATTCCTCGCCGCGCTTGTCGGCTTCGGCCTTCGGCACGCCCTGAAACGCGAGGCCGGCCGTGACGTTGTCGAGCGCGGAGCGCCACGGCATCAGCGCATCGGCCTGGAACATGTAGCCCGCGCGCCGGTTGATGCCCTTCAGCTTTTCGCCGAACACGCTCACGGTGCCCGACGAAGGCTCCAGCAATCCCGCCGACACGTTGAGCAATGTCGATTTTCCGCAGCCGGTCGGCCCGACGACGGACACGAATTCTCCTGGCGCGATCGCGAGGCTCGTATCGCGGACCGCCGTGTAGCGATCACGGCGACTCTCGCGCGACGCGAACGTGCAGGTGACGTCCTCGAGCGCGAGCGCATGGTTCGATGGCGACGACATCGGTCAGACCTTGACGCTCGCGAGCGCCTTCTTGACGAAATCGTTGGTCCAGGTCTTCGACAGGTCGATCGGTTTGCCCTTCACGGTTTCGTCGAAGGCTTGCAGCGTCTTGAGCGAGGTCGCGGGACCGTCGGCGGGCATCAGGCCGTCCGGCGACAGCGCTTCCTTCACGTGCTGCCACGAATCGAGATACAGCGCGCGATCGCCGAGCAGATAGCTTTCCGGCACCGTCGAGATGAGATCCTTGCCCGAGGCCGTCTGCAGCCACTTCAGCGCGCGTACCATCGCGTTGGTGAGCGCCTGCGTCGTGTTCGGATTCTTCGTGATGAAGCTCTGCGACGCGTACAGGCAACCCGCCGGCATGTTGCCGCCGAACACCTTCACGGTGTCCGCGAGCGTGCGCGTGTCCGACACGATGCGGATATCGCCCGCGCGATCGAGCTTGGTCATCACCGGATCGAGGTTGGCGATGGCGTCGATCTGGCCGGATTGCAGCGCGGCGATCGCGCCCGCGCCCGCGCCGACGCCGATGAACGACACGTCGGTCGCCTTCAGCCCCGCTTGCGCGAGCACGAAGCTCGCCATGATCGCCGTCGACGAGCCCGGCGCCGTCACGCCGATTTTCTTGCCCTTCAAATCGGCGACGGACTTGTAGTTCGGCATCGCCTTCTTGGACACGGCGAGCACGATCTGCGGCGCGCGCCCTTGCAGCACGAATTCGCGGAAGTACTGATTCTTCGCCTGCAGCAGCAACGTGTGCTCGAACGCGCCGGATACGACATCCGCGCTGCCGCCGACCGCCGCCTGAAGCGCCTTCGCGCCGCCCGCGAAATCGGCGATTTCGACGTCGAGCCCTTCGTCCTTGAAGTAGTTGCGACGCTCGGCGATCGTGAGCGGCAGATAGTAGAAGAGATTCTTGCCGCCGACCGCGACCGATACCTTGCTCTGCTCCAGCTTGTTCTGTGCGAATGCGAGCGGCATGCCCGAGATTGCCCCGCCCGCGAGCGCGGCGCCGCTCGCGATGAACGTTCTGCGTTTCATCGTTGTCTGTCTCCTGGTTTTATCGTTGTCGGCGCTGTTCGGCTCGAGGCTCAGATCACCTTGGCCGCGCGCAGCCGCGCAATATCGTCGGCATCATACCCGAGCGTTTGAAGTACTTCATCCGTGTGTTCACCGAGTTGCGGCCCGAGCCAGCGCGTTTCCCCCGGCGTTTCGGAGAGCTTCGGCGTCACGTTCGGCAGCGTGATCTCGCGGCCGTCCTGCCACGGGAAACGCTGCAGCATCTGACGCGCGAGGTATTGCGGATCGGTGAACATGTCGGCGACGCTGTAGATGCGCCCGGCCGGCACGTCGGCGGCGTTCAACACAGCGAGCGCCTCGTCGATGCTGCGCGTCGAGAGCCAAGCGGCGATAGCGTCGTCGATTTCCTGCGTGCGCGGCACGCGTCCGTCGTTCGACGCGAGCGCGGGATCGTCCGCGAGATCCGCGCGATCGATCGCGTTCATCAGGCGCTTGAAGATCGGATCGCTGTTGCCGCCGATCACGATGCTGCCATCGCGGCACGGATACGTGTTCGACGGCACGATGCCCGGCAGCGACGCGCCCGTGCGCTCGCGCACCATGCCGTACACGCCGTATTCCGGCACGACGCTTTCCATCATGTTGAAGACGGCTTCATAGAGCGCGACGTCGACGACCTGGCCTTTGCCGCCGTTCACTTGGCGATGATGCAGCGCCATCAGCGCGCCGATCACGCCGTGCAGCGCGGCGATCGAATCGCCGATCGAAATGCCGATGCGCGGCGGCGGCAAATCCGGATAACCGGTGATATGACGCAAACCGCCCATCGATTCCGCGATTGCGCCGAAGCCCGGACGATCGCGATACGGACCGGTCTGACCGTATCCGGAAAGGCGCACCATCACGAGAGCGGGATTGTCGGCGGACAGCACCTCGTAACCGAGCCCGAGTTTCTCCAGCAAGCCGGGCCGGAAATTCTCGACGACGATATCGGCTTCCTTCGCGAGCCGCCGCACGATCTCCTTGCCCTCGTCGGCCTTGAGATTGATCGTCACGGATTTTTTGTTGCGCGCCTGCACGGCCCACCAGAGCGACGTGCCGCCCACTTCCGGATAGAGCTTGCGCCACTTGCGCAGCGGGTCACCGCCGTTCGGATCCTCGATCTTGATGACGTCGGCGCCGAACTCGCCCATGAAGCGCGCGGCGAACGGGCCGGCGATGAGCGTGCCCAGTTCCAGTACCTTCACGCCCGCGAGTGGTCCCGTCGTTGCGCTCATGGTCGTGTCTCCTTTGTGTGTTTTCTCAGAGCGGAATATCGAGCGGCTTGAAGCGCGGCGTGCCGTCGGCGAGCGTCTCGCTGAACATCGCCGCGGGGCGCACCCACAAGCCGCGTTCATGCGGCCACAGATGCTCGTAGACGATCATCGCTTCCTCGGTTTCCGAGTGCCGCGCGACGCCGATCACGCGATACAGCCCGCCCTTGTAGTGACGATGCGTCGCGAGCGCGAGCGCTTCGGTTTCTGTCATCGATTGGAGTCCTTTCATATGGAACGGCGATCGAGCATCGCGCGCGCGATCGTGCCGGCATCGACATATTCGAGCTCGCCGCCGACCGGCACGCCGCGCGCGAGCCGCGTCACCTTGAGCCCTTTGCTCTTGAGCGTTTGCGCGAGATAGTGCGCGGTCGCTTCGCCTTCGTTGGTGAAGTTGGTAGCCAGCACCACTTCCCGCACAACGCCGTCGAGCGCGCGATTGATGAGCCGCTCGAAGTGAATCTCCTTCGGACCGATGCCGTCGAGCGGGCTGAGCCGTCCCATCAGTACGAAATAGAGCCCGCGATACGTGAGCGTCTGTTCGAGCATGATCTGGTCGGCAGGCGTCTCGACGACGCACAGCAAAGCCGGATCGCGCTCTTCGTCGCTGCAGACTTCGCAGATATCGCTTTCCGTGAACGTGTTGCACTTCTCGCAGTGCTTCAGATTCTCGGTGGCGAACAGCAGCGAATTGCCGAGCTTTTCGGCGCCTTTGCGATCGTGCTGCATCAGGTGATACGCCATGCGCTGCGCCGACTTCGGTCCGACGCCGGGCAGCGCGCGCAGCGCTTCGACGAGCGCCGACAGGGCGGAAGGTTGTTTCATGTGTCCTTCATTTGACATCGAAGCGCGCCGAATCCGCTCCGGCGCGCGCGATCAGAACGGCAGCTTGAAACCCGGCGGCATCGGCATGCCGGCGGTCATGCCGCTCATCTTCTCTTGCGTGGTGGCTTCCGCCTTGCGCACGGCGTCGTTGAACGCGGCGGCGACGAGATCTTCCAGCATGTCCTTGTCGTCGGCGAGCAGGCTCGGGTCGATCTGCACGCGGCGAACGTCGTTCTTGCAGGTCATCGTCACCTTCACGAGACCGGCGCCGGACTGGCCCTCGACCTCGATCTGCGCGAGCTGATCCTGCATCTTCTTCATGTTTTCCTGCATCTGCTGAGCCTGTTTCATCAGCCCGGCGAGTTGGTTCTTCATCATGGTTCGGCTCCTTACTGGAAAACGTGTGGCAAAAGCACGCGCGATGCGCGCGCCCGATATTCGGTGCGGCGGCGCGAAGTCGAAAACCGCGCCGCGCGCTTCAGTTCACAATGGATTCGCGCCCGATGCGGCAATCGGCTTGATCGAACCCTGCACGATGCTCGCGCCGAAATCGCGGATCAGCGATTGCACGAACGGATCCTGCTTGATCTCCTGCTCGGCTTCCTGCTGACGGCGGGCGCGTTCGGCGGCGTCGAGCGCGGCAGCGGTGCGCCGCGCGGGCGCGACGTTCACGCTGACTTCGATCGCACGGCCGAGCTTTTCGGCGAGCGCGGCCTTGAGTTTGCCGACATGCGTGGCGTCGGTGTACATCTGGACCGGAACCGCAAGCGTCACGGAATTCGCATCGCAGGCGGTGAGCTCGCTGTTGAACGCGAGCTGATACGCAACGCCCTTCAGCGGAAGATCGACGGCGAGCGCCGCCCATTCGATCGACACGCCGAGCGCATCGAGCGGCACGGCGGGCGGCAACGGCGCCGTGTCGATGACGGGCGCCGGTTTCGCGGCGGGCTCGGCGTTGAAGCGCATGTCGTCCGGGCCGCTGTCGAAGGCTGGCACGAAGCCGTCGTCGGGCGGCATGAAGTAAGCGTCTTCGGATCCGGCCGGCGCGTAGTCGTCGGGCGGCATCTCTTCCCACGGCGGCACGACGTTCGACTTGCTCGCGTTGCCGGCCGCGGGCTTCGGCTCGGGCTTCGGCTCGGGCGCGGCGGATGCGGGAGCCGGAGCGCGGCGCGGCGTCGGCACCGGAACTTGCGCGGCCGGTTTCGCGACGGGCTTGGGCGCAGCGGGAGCCGCCGTCTGCGCAGACGCGCCACGCGCACCCCGATCGGACGACAGGCGCATGCCCGCGCTGCGCAAGACTTCAAGCGCCGCGCTCGCGCCGCTTGCCGCGCGCGAAGTCGCGGCTTCGTCGGACGTGCTCGGCGCGGCAGGCGCGGCTTCATCGACGGCCTGTCGCGCGGCGCTCGGCATCGGCGCGGCTTTCACCGGCACGGGCTCGCTCTTTTCGACGACGGGTTCTTCGACCGCCTTCACGACCACCGTCTCGACGGCGGGCGCCGGCGCTTTCGCAACCGACGCAGGCGCAGGCGCGACGGCGCGCTCGGCCATCGCACCCACGAGCGCGGCGCTGCGCGCGGGCTTCGCGCCCGAAGGCGCACCCACGGCGACGCCGCCGCCCGATCCGCCCGCCGGCTCGAACGCGAGCATGCGCAGGAGCGTCATCGTGAAGCCGGCGTACTCGTCCGGCGCGAGACCGAGCTCGCTGCGCCCGACGGTGGCGATCTGATAGAAAAGCTGAACCTGCTCGGCCGACAGCATCTCGGCGAAGCGGCGGATGTCCGCGGCTTCAGGCCATTCGTCCAGCACCGACGTCGGTGCGAACTGCGCCCATCCGATCCGATGCAGAAGACTCGCCAGATCCTGCAGCGCCGTCGAGAACGACAGGCTGCGCAGCGCCATTTCGTCGGCGATCGCGAGCACGCCGGGGCCGTCGCCGCCGGCGAGCGCGTCGATGAGACGGATCAGGTAGCTTTGATCGAGCGCGCCGAGCATGCCGCGCACGGCATCCTCGGTGACTTCGTTCGCCGAATACGCGATGGCCTGATCGGTCAGCGAAAGCGCGTCGCGCATGGAGCCGTCCGCCGCGCGCGACAAGAGACGCAGTGCCTGCGGCTCGAACGGGATGTTCTCCTGCTGAAGAATGTTCTCCAGATGCGAGACGATGTGCCCCGCCGGCATCTGCTTCAGATTGAACTGGAGGCAACGCGAGAGCACGGTGACCGGAATCTTCTGCGGATCGGTCGTCGCGAGAATGAACTTCACGTGCGGCGGCGGCTCTTCCAGCGTCTTCAGCATTGCGTTGAAGGCGTGGTTCGTGAGCATGTGCACTTCGTCGATCATGTAGACCTTGAAGCGGGCATCGACGGGTGCGTACACGGCGCGCTCCAGCAGCGCCGCCATTTCGTCGACGCCGCGATTGCTCGCCGCATCCATCTCGACGTAATCGACGAAGCGGCCTTCATCGATTTCCCGGCACGCACGACACACGCCGCACGGCTTCGAGGTCACGCCGGTTTCACAATTGAGCGCCTTCGCGAAGATGCGCGAGAGCGTCGTCTTGCCGACGCCGCGCGTGCCCGTGAAAAGATACGCGTGATGCAGGCGGCCGCCGTCGAGCGCGTGCGTGAGCGCACGGACGACGTGCTCCTGGCCGACGAGCGACTCGAATGATTTCGGCCGCCATTTGCGTGCGAGAACTTGATAGGTCATGCGCGAAATTGTATCAGCAACGACCTTGCGCAAACGCCGCTCCAGCGGGGTGATCGGGCGCACGAACGCGCCACGCGCCATGGCGTGCGGAACACGAATAAGTCAGGAAAATCAGCAGGGAGACCTACGGAAGAAAAGCGGAAGGTGACGAGCCCGACCCTCGGCACTGGTGGAAAGCGGCTGTGGCTGCTTCGTTCCCGACCTGACCAGGTTGACCGCGCCACCATGCGAGGAGGCCCGTCACGTTGAATTGTACCACGGGGTCGGGCGCAGCCGGAAGGCGTCGGCGAAACGCACGCCCTTCCGAGCCCCTCTTGTGCTTCGTATTTTCGGCCTCAGATGCGCCCTATCAGCATCCGGCAACGGATAGCGAATTAGGCTAAGATGACACGTGAATTACTTGGAAGTGGTGCATTTCGCCCTTCCGCGGATCATTCGCCGCCGTTCGCGGTTCATTCTGGCGCACGGCGCGCGGGCCGAAGTCCGGCCCGTTGGTGACGAAAATTTTTTCGGTTTTGGTGTATCGTGGCGAGCATTCAAACGCGGGCCTCGATTCAATAGAGGTATTCAGACAATGAGCGAATCAATCAAGCACATCAGCGACGCTTCTTTCGAACAGGATGTCGTCAAGTCGGATAAACCTGTCCTGCTCGATTTCTGGGCTGAGTGGTGCGGTCCGTGCAAGATGATTGCCCCGATCCTCGACGAAGTCGCGAAGGATTACGGCGATCGCCTGCAGATCGCGAAGATCAACGTGGACGAACATCAGTCGACGCCCGTGAAGTTCGGCGTGCGCGGCATTCCCACGCTGATTCTCTTCAAGAACGGCGCAGTGGCCGCGCAGAAAGTCGGCGCATTGTCCAAGTCGCAACTGACCGCGTTCCTCGACAGCAACCTGTAACGGCATCACCGGCGAGCGGCGGCATCTCCCGTCGCTCGCGTCTGCATCGACGACACGCCAAGGCGTGGTGCCGATGCAGCCGATGTTGTCACGCGACAACATCGGCCGACAAGCCCCGCCCAAAGCCCACCCGAGGCCGCTGTGGCGTGTGCTATGCTAGAATCACAAGAGTTCAAGAAGTATTAAGTCTCGAGCGGTTCCGCTCACCTCTTCTCCCAAATCTTTCTGTCGCACCTCTCTCCCCGGCGGGAAATCCGTATGCATTTATCCGAGCTCAAGTCTCAGCACGTCTCCGCACTGATCGAGATGGCCAACGGCCTCGAAATCGAAAATGCGAACCGCCTGCGCAAGCAGGAATTGATGTTCGCGATTCTTAAAAAGCGCGCCAAGGGCGGCGACACGATTTTCGGCGACGGCACGCTCGAAGTGCTGCCCGACGGCTTCGGCTTTCTGCGCTCGCCCGAGACGTCGTATCTCGCGAGCACGGACGACATCTATATCAGCCCGTCGCAAATCCGCCGCTTCAATCTGCACACCGGCGACACGATCGAAGGCGAAGTCCGCACGCCGAAGGACGGCGAGCGCTATTTCGCGCTCGTGAAGGTGGACAAAGTCAACGGGCAGCCGCCCGAGGCCTCGAAACACAAGATCATGTTCGAGAACCTCACGCCGCTGCATCCGAACAAGCCGCTGCCGCTCGAACGCGAAATGCGCGGCGAGGAAAACGTCACGGGCCGGATCATCGACATGATCTCGCCGATCGGCAAGGGCCAGCGCGGCCTGCTCGTCGCATCGCCGAAGTCGGGTAAAACCGTGATGCTGCAGCACATCGCGCATGCGGTGAAGGCGAATCATCCGGACGTCATCCTGTTCGTGCTGCTCATCGACGAACGCCCGGAAGAAGTCACTGAAATGCAGCGCTCGGTGCGCGGCGAAGTCATCGCATCGACATTCGACGAACCGGCCGCGCGTCACGTTCAAGTGGCCGAAATGGTCATCGAGAAGGCGAAGCGTCTCGTCGAAATGAAGCATGACGTCGTGATTCTGCTCGACTCGATCACGCGTCTCGCGCGCGCCTACAACACGGTCGTGCCGGCATCGGGCAAGGTGCTGACGGGCGGTGTCGACGCCAACGCGCTGCAGCGTCCGAAGCGCTTCTTCGGCGCCGCGCGCAACATCGAGGAAGGCGGCTCGCTCACGATCATCGGCACGGCGCTCATCGAAACCGGCAGCCGCATGGACGACGTGATCTACGAAGAGTTCAAGGGCACCGGCAACATGGAAGTGCACCTCGAGCGCCGCCTCGCGGAAAAGCGCGTCTATCCGTCGATCAATCTGAACAAGTCGGGCACGCGTCGCGAAGAATTGCTCATCAAGCCCGATCTGCTGCAGAAGGTTTGGGTGCTGCGCAAGTTCATTCACGACATGGACGAAGTCGAAGCGATGGAATTCCTGCTCGACAAGATCCGTCAGACGAAGAACAACGCCGAGTTCTTCGACATGATGCGCCGCGGCGGAGGCTGATCCCCGTCCCGCTTCGCTGCTTCGGAACAGAAAACCGCCTGCATCGTCAGGCGGTTTTTTATTGGGGCCGTGCGTACAATCCGCAACTAGTCCAGTCTTCCGATTCAACGCATGGCCAACCTCTTCTCCCGCTGGTTCGGCGCGCAACGCCGCGAGCGCGCGCTGCGCAAATACGCGATCGACGACGCGCTCTGGCAACGCACGCTCGACACGTATCCGTGCTTCGGACATCTGGACGCCAGCGACCTCGCGCGTCTGCGCGAAACCGCGAGCCTTTTCATCGCGCAGAAGGAATTCTCGACGGCGCACGATCTCGAACTGACGGATCAGATGATCGTATCGATCGCCGCGCAGGCCTGTCTGCCGGTGCTCAATCTCGATCTCGATTTGTATCGCGGCTGGGTCGGTGTGATCGTGTATCCGGGCGAGTTCATCATCCGCAAAACCGTGGAGGACGAAGACGGCGTCGTGCACGAAGTCGAGCACGATGCGAGCGGCGAAGCGTGGGAAGGCGGCCCGGTCGTCCTGTCGTGGGAAGACGCGCAGATGGCCGACGGATCGGACGCCTACAACGTCGTCATCCACGAATTCGCGCACAAGATCGACATGGTGACGGGCGAGGCCGACGGTCATCCGCCGCTTTACCGGCGCTGGCACGCGCCGCTCGATTCGACCACGTGGTCCGACATTTTCGACAACGCCTATGACCAGTTCTGCGCACGCGTCGATGCGGTGCCGGAGCGCCGCTGGGCGCGGTTCGAACGCGACTCGCTGATCGATCCTTACGCGACCGATCATCCGTCGGAATTCTTCGCGGTGTGCAGCGAGGCGCTTTTCGTGACGCCGAAGCTGTTCGAAGCCGAATATCCCGAGCTTTACCGGCTGCTCGCGCGCTATTACCGGCAAGACCCGGCGGGCGTTGGGGCGCTCGTCGCGCCGGCTGCATGAGTTGCGCCGCGGCCTCCGAAAAAGATGTCAACCGACTGATTTTCTGGCATAATCGCCGTTTTTCGACCCTAGGCAAGTGACTCGCGCGGCACTAAAAAACGAGTGCAACGGGTTGGCTACCGCCAGATACCAGGAAAGACCATGAAAGAAGGCATTCACCCGGATTACCGCGAAGTCCTGTTCGTCGACATGTCGAACGACTTCAAGTTCGTGACCCGCTCGACCATCCAGACGCGGGAAACCGCCGAATTCAACGGCAAGACCTACCCGCTCGCGAAAATCGAAGTGTCGTCGGAATCGCACCCGTTCTACACCGGTCAGCAAAAGATCATGGACACGGCGGGCCGCGTCGAGAAGTTCAACAACAAGTTCGCGCGCTTCTCCACCAAGAAGTAAGTCGGGCTTCGGCTTCAGCGAAAAGGGCAGCTTCGGCTGCCCTTTTTTGTCGCCGGCAGCTTGGCGCATGCCACCGCACCGCCCTTGCTGCATCCGGCATGCATTGTTGCGCGGGGTTACGGCGAGCTTCGATGAACCGCCCTTTACGCCGCCGCGCGACTACAATGCCGGTTGCTTTGGCCCCGTCGCGCATCCAGCGCGAATCAGCGGGCCGCTCTCCATCAAGCCTTCACGCATGCGATCTGTCGTTCGTCTGACCGCCTCCGCCACCAGCGCCCTGCCGCGCTGGCTTCTGCTCGCCATCTGCATCACCTATGCGTCGTTCGGGCTGTTCGGCCGCGATCCGTGGAAGAACGAAGATGCGGGCGGCTTCGGCGTCATGTGGACGATGGCCAATGGCGACGCGCGCGACTGGCTGCTGCCGAACCTGGTCGGCAAGGCGCCGACCGCCGACGGCCCGCTGATGTACTGGCTCGGCGCATCGGCGATTCGGCTTTTGAGTCCGTGGGTCGATGCGAGCAACGCATCGCGCGTGGTCACGGGCCTGCTCTTCTGTCTCGCCTGCGCGTTCGTCTGGTATTCGGCCTATCTGCTCGGCCGCCGCGACGAGGCCCAGCCCTTCAAATATGCGTTCGGCGGCGAACCGGAGCCGCGCGACTACGGCCGCATGCTCGCCGATGGCGCACTGCTGATTCTGCTCGCGTGCTTCGGACTCGCCGAGCGCGGCCACGAGACCACGCCGCAGCTTGCGCAGTTCGCCGGCACCGCGATGCTCCTCTACGGCCTCGTGCGCAGCCTCGACAAGCCGATCCACGGCGGTCTCGTGTGGGGCGCGGCGCTTGGCGTAGTCGGCCTGTCGAGCTCGCCGGTGCTCGTCTTCGCGCTGTTGCTCTGCACGCTCGCGATGACGATCGTCGTCAAACAAATCCGCTCCGCGCCGCTCCTGATCTTCGGGCTGCCGGTCGCGATCCTGCTGATCGGCGCATGGGTGCTGCCGACACTGCATTACTTCCCGGATGACGGCGAATGGTGGCTGCGCCAATGGTGGCGCAACAGCTTCTCGTTCTTCTCCGGCACGCCCGGTTCGATATTCGGCTACGCGATCAAGAACCTGCCGCTCTTCACGTGGCCCGCGTGGCCGCTCGCGGTGTGGGCGTTCGTCAGTTGGGGCGGGCTGCGCCGCTCGCCGCACGTCGGGGTGCCGCTGTCGATCATCGGGCCGCTGCTCGTGCTGGTCGTGCTGCAGGCGCACGAGACCAACCGGCTCTTCATGCTGCTTCTGCCGCCGCTTTCGGTGCTCGCGACGTTCGCGCTGCCTACCCTCAAGCGCGGCGCGATCAACGCGATCGACTGGTTCGCGATGCTGAGTTTCACGATCATCGGCTCGCTGGTGTGGCTCGTGTGGACCGCCGGCATGTTCGGCTTCCCCTCGGCGATGGCCCGCAATCTCGCGCGTCTCGCTCCGGGTTTCCATCCCGAGTTCAAGCTGATTTCCTTTGTGTGCGCGGTGGCCGTGACCGTCTGCTGGTTCCTGCTCGCGCGCTGGCGGCTCGCCCGTCATCCGAAGGTGCTGTGGCGCAGCGTCGTGCTGTCGAGTGCGGGCACCACGCTCATGTGGGTCCTGCTCATGACGCTGTGGCTGCCGGTCGTGAACTACAGCCGGACGTATCGCGACGTGGCCGAGCAAATTGCCGATCATCTGCCGCCCGACTACACCTGCATCTCGCCCGTACGCCTCGGCGACGCGCAGATCGCCACCTTCGCGTATTTCGGCGGCATGCATTTCGCGTTCGATGAGGATTGCGATGTGATCCTGCGCCAGGATCCGGCCGATTACGGCGAGCCGTCGTCGATGTCGGCGTTCCAGTGGAAGCTCGTCTGGGAAGGCCGGCGCGTCGCCGACCGCGACGAGCGGTTCCGTCTCTACGTGCGCATCGAGCGTCCCGTGCCGCCGGCGAAGAAACCGCTGCGTCCGAAGAGCCTGCGCCGCGCGCAGTAATACGATGCGCGCGATACCGACTTCCGCGAGTACGACCGGCATGCTGAGCGATGTGCGCAAGATCGCCGCGCTCGCCTGGCCGGTGCTGATCGGCCAGCTCGCGGTGATCGCATTCGGCGTGATCGACACCGCGATGGTCGGCCGCTTCTCCGCCACCGATCTCGCCGCGCTCGGTCTCGGCGGTTCCGTTTATATCTCGGTGTATATCGGCCTGACGGGCATTCTCGTCGCACTGCAGCCGATCGCCGGCCAGCTCTTCGGCGCGGGCCGCGAAAGCGAAATCGGCGAAGAGACGCGTCAGGCGTTCTGGCTCGCCGCCGCGCTCGCCGTGATCGGCTTCGTGCTGCTGTTCCATCCCGAGCCGCTTCTGTCGCTCGCCAAGACGCCGCCCGCGCTGCACGACCGCACCGTCGACTATCTGCGCATTCTGTCGTTCGGCCTGCCCGCGAGCCTCGCGTTTCGCGTCTACAGCTCGCTCACGAACGCCGTCGGCAAGCCGCGCCTCGTGATGTTCCTGCAGGTCGGCGGCCTGCTGCTCAAGTTTCCACTCAACACGTGGTTCATCTTCGGCGGATTCGGCGTGCCGGCGCTGGGCGGTCCGGGTTGCGCGCTCGCGAGCACGCTCATCAACTGGGTGCTGGCGGCGGTCGGCATGACGGTGCTTCTCAAGGTCGAGTTCTTCCGCCCGTTCGCCATCTTCTCGCACTTCTGCTGGCCGGTCTGGCGGCGTCAGCTCGCGCTTCTGCGGCTCGGCATTCCGATGGGCCTCTCGTATCTGATCGAAGTCACGTCGTACACGTTCATGGCGCTCTTTATCTCGCGCTTCGGCACGACGACGCTCGCCGGTCATCAGATCGCGGGCAATCTCGGCGCGGTGCTGTACATGACGCCGCTCGCGATCGGCATCGCGTCGTCGACGCTCGTGTCGCAGGCGCTCGGCGCGCAACGCTACGACGACGCCCGCTCGATCTCGCGTCACGGCATCGGCATGGCGTGCGTGCTCGCGCTCGTGTACGGCGTGCTCCTGCTCGCGGCGCGTCGGCTCGTGATCGCTGCGTACACACCCGATGCGAACGTGATCGCGGCCGCGATGCCGCTCGTCCTCATCATCTTCTTCTATCACTTCTGCGATGCGCTGCAGATCACCACCGCGTTCATCCTGCGCGCATACAAGGTGACGCTCGTGCCGACCGTGATCTACGCGATCGCGCTATGGGGCATCGGGCTAGGCGGCGGTTATCTGCTCGGCTTCGATGTCGGCGGCGGCGTGCCCGAATGGCTGCAGGGCGCGCGCGGCTTCTGGATCGCGAATTCGGCGAGCCTCGGCGTCGCGGGCGTCGGCTTGTTCGTGTATTGGCGGCGCGTGAGTTCGCGGCATCTGCCGAACGTGAACGCAGATTGATCTTCCGTTAAAAAGCGTCGCCCGAGCGCAGCCGACGAAAGATCGACGTAAGGCTCCAGTAGAATTTCGCGTCGAGGAAAACTCGGAGCGAGTGGATGAGCCGCATAACAACGTCACAAAAAAAATGGATTCTGGCCGCAACCACGCTGATCGCCGCGTTGGGATCAAGCGCCGCGCTTCATCGGGCCGATGCCGCGCGCATCACGAGCGTGTCGCCGCAAGGCAAGGTCGCGCAAGTGCGGCAGGTCGTCGCCAAGTTCGACGAACCGATGATCGCCTTCGGCAATGCGGCCGCCGCCGCGCCCGGCAAGATCGCCTGTAGCGGCGCGGGCGCATCGGCTACCGCGGGCTCGGGCCGCTGGATCGACGCCAAGACCTGGGCCTTCGACTTCGAGCACGATCTGCCGCCCGGCGTGCGCTGCGCGCTCGATCTCTCGGACACCCTCAAATCCACGGCCGGCAACGCGCTTTCCGGCCCGCGCCACTTCGCGTTCCAGACGGGCGGACCGTTCGTCACACGCATCATGCCGGGCTACGGCGACATCGAAGAAAATCAGGCCTTCGTGCTGCGTCTGAACGGCCCGGCGACGCAGGCGTCCGTGCTGCAGCATGTCTGGTGCGAATCGAGCGCGCTCGGCAATCGCATTCCGGTCCGCGCCGTCGACGACGCCACGCGCGCCGCGCTGCTCAAACACTTCCGCCTGGAGAAAGAGAGCGATCGCGTACTGACGCTCGCGTGCCAGCAAACGTTGCCGTCCGCGACGAAAATGCAGCTCGTGTACGGCACGGGCGTGACGGGACCGAGCGGCATCGCCAATGACGTCGAGAAGCGCTTCAACTTCGACGTGCGCAAGCCCTTCACCGCCGGTTTCTCCTGCGAGCGCGAAAACGCCAACGCACCGTGCACGCCGCTGCGGCCGATGCGCCTCACGTTCTCCGCGCCGATCAGCCGCGCCGATGCGCAGAAGTTCGCACTGCGCGGTCCGAAAGGAAGCGCCGCGCCTCACTTCGATCCTAGCGATAAAGATGCGGAAGTCAGCGGCATCGAGTTCGCCGCGCCGCTGCCCGAGCGCGCCAGTCTCACCATCGAGGCGCCCGCGAATCTGAAAGACGTGAGCGGCCGCACGCTCGCCAACGCCGACCTTTTCCCGCTCAAGACCGCGACCGCCGCGATGCCGCCGCTCGCGAAATTCTCGTCGGGCACGTTCGGCATCATCGAGCGATTCGCGGAACCCGGCATGCCGGCGATGCTGCCGGTCACGCTGCGTCATGTCGAAGCGGACCTGCATGTGCAAGGGCTCCATTCGGGCACGTCGCAGATCACGAAGCTCAAGCTCGACGCCGACACGGACATCCGCGAGTGGATGCGCGCCGTCGACATGTTCGACGGCGTCTCGATGTCGCGCTCGTCCATCGAAAAGCTCATGCCCGCGATGCTGAACAACGGTATCGAGCCGGTCATCATCCCGAACAGGGACGGCTCGGTGTCGAACGATCCGCAAATCGACATTCGTTCGCTGTCGATGCTCGCGAAACAGCGCGGCGTCGAAACCCTCGCCTTGCCCGCCGCCGATCCGAAAGCGCTGCGTCCGTTCGAAGTCGTCGGCATTCCGCTGACAAAGCCGGGCTTCTATGTCGTCGAACTGAGTTCGCCGGCGCTCGGCGCATCGCTGCTCGACAAGAATCAGGCGATGTACGTGCGAACGTCGGTGCTCGTCACCAATCTCGGCGTGCATTTCAAAGAGGGACGCGAGAACAGCGTCGTCTGGGTCACGACGCTCGACAAGGGCAAGCCCGTCGCGAACGCCGACGTGCGCGTCACCGACTGCAACGGCGATGAAATCGCCACCGCGAAAACCGATGCGCAAGGCATCGCGAAAATCGGCAAGCCGCTCGCGTCCGTGCGCCGATGCAACGAGCGCAGTCTCGCGTGGGGCGGCTTTTTCGTGTCCGCGCGCGTGAACGATCCCGTGAGCGGTCCGGACATGGCGTTCGTGACATCGGACTGGGATCGCGGCATCGAATCGTGGCGCTTCAACGTGCCGACCGACATGAGCGCGGCGCGCACGACGCGCGCGCATACGGTGTTCGACCGCACGCTGCTGCGCGCGGGCGAAACCGTATCCATGAAGCACCTGCTGCGCGTGCAAACGCTCGGCGGCTTCGCGTTTCCGAAGAGCTATCCAACGCGCGTGACGATCCGGCACGTCGGCAGCGGACAGACGTGGCATCTGCCGCTCAAATGGGCCGCCGATCACAGCGCCGATTCGACCTTCGCCGTGCCCGCCGCCGCGAAGCTCGGCGAATACAGCGTGTCGCTCGACAACGGCACGGCTTCATCCGACGACGATAGCGGCAACGGCAACGACAACGACAACCCGGTGACGCAGTCGTACGAATCCGGCAGCTTCCGCGTGGAGGAATTCCGCCTGCCGGTGTTCAAAGGCTCGATCACGGCCGGCGAGGCCAAAGCGTCCGGTCTCGTCGCGGCGCAGGAAGCGCCGGTCGCGGTGCGGCTCGAATACGTGCAGGGCGGACCGGCATCGAATCTGCCGGTGCAGGTTTCCGCGCTCGTGCGCGATGCCGCGCCGCCCTTCGCTTCGCAATACGAAGCGTTCACTTTCGCGCCTTACCGCAAGCCGACGGACGACGGCGCGAGCGCGCCGGCCGAAGACGAAGACGAAGACAGCGAGCAGGAAGACCACGCGACGACGAAGCTCGTCGCCGACAAGCTGCGCGTCACGCTCGATCGCGAAGGCGCCGGCAAGGTCACGATCAAGCCGCTGCCGGCGCTCGAATCGCCGAAGCGTCTCACGCTCGAAGCGAGCTTCGCCGATCCGAACGGCGAGATTCAGACGATCAGCGGCGGCACGACGCTGTGGCCCGCCGACGTCGCGGTCGGCGTGAAAGCGGGACATTGGGTATCGGTCGGCGGCGCGCTGCCGGTGCAGGCGATCGCGCTAGATCTGCAGGGCAAGCCGCGCGCGGGCGTGTCGGTGGAGATCAAGGCCGTCGCTCGCGTGATGTCGAGCTCGAGAAAGCGCATGGTCGGCGGCTTCTACGCTTACGACAACCACACGGAGATCAAGGATCTCGGCACGCTGTGCAGCGGCAAGAGCGACGATCACGGCATCGTCTCGTGCGATGCGAAGCTGAAGGATGCCGGCAACGTCGATGTCATCGCGATCGCGAAAGACGGCGACGGCCGCGCGGCCAACGCGAGTACGTCCGTGTGGGTCACGCGCGCGGACGAGCTGTGGTTCGGCGGCGAGAACACCGACCGCATCGACGTGCTGCCGGAAAAGACGAGTTACGAGCCCGGCGAAACCGCGCGCTTCCAGGTCCGCATGCCGTTCCGCTCCGCGACGGCGCTCGTCGCCGTCGAGCGCGAGGGCATCGTCGAGACGCGCGTCGTCGAACTGAACGGCACCGATCCGAGCGTCGAGCTGAAAATCGAAGGGTCGTGGGCGCCGAACGTGTACGTGTCGGTGCTCGCGTTGCGCGGACGCATCCGCGAAGTGCCGTGGTATTCCTTCTTCACTTGGGGATGGAAGGCGCCGGTCGAATGGGCGCGCGCGTTCTGGTACGAAGGCCGTCAGTATCAGGCGCCGACGCCGCTCGTCGATTTGAGCAAGCCCGCGTTCCGCTACGGGCTGGCGTCGATCAAGGTCGGCACGGCGGCGCACAGGCTCGCGGTCAGCGTGAGCCCGGATGCGAAGTCGTACACCGTGCGAGGCAAGGCGCACGTCAAGGTGAAAGTCGCGCTGCCCGATGGCAAGCCCGCGCCCGCGGGCACGCAGATCGCCGTCGCGGCCGTCGATGAAGCCTTGCTCGAACTGATGCCGAATCGAAGCTGGGACGTGCTCGACGCGATGCTCGAACGGCGCGCGTACGGCGTCCAGACGGCGACCGCGCAGATGGAGATCGTCGGGCGGCGGCACTTCGGGCGCAAGGCGGTGCCTGCGGGCGGCGGCGGCGGACACAGCGCGACGCGCGAACTGTTCGACACGCTGCTGCTGTGGAATCCGCGCGTCACGCTCGATGCCAAAGGCGAAGCGACCATCGACGTTCCGCTGAAAGACGCGCTCACGCGCTTTCGCATCGTCGCGGTGGCGGCGGTCGGCGCGGGACAGTTCGGCACCGGCAGCGCATCGATTCAGAGCACGCAGGACTTGCAACTGATATCGGGATTGCCGCCGCTCGTGCGTGTCGGCGATTCGTTCCGCGCGCAGTTCACGCTGCGCAACACGACCGCGCGGACGATGCGCGTCGTCATCACGCCGCATGCCGGCGCGCTGGCGCTCGATGCGCGCACGGTCGAGCTTGCGCCGGAATCGTCGCAGGAAGTCGCGTGGGAGGTCACGACACCCGATGTGCTCGGCGCGAATTCATCCGCAGCGTTGGAATGGAACGTGACCGCGTCCGAACAGGCCGGACCCAGGGCGAGCGATGCCGTCAAACTGACGCAGAAAGTCGTCGCGGCGATTCCCGTCAATGTCCAGCAGGCGACCCTCGCGCAAGTCGACGGCACGCTCGCGCTGCCCGTCGCGCCGCCCGCCGATGCAATCAAGTCGAGCGACGGCGCCGTGCGCGGCGGCATCGCGGTGTCGTTGCAATCGAAGCTCGCCGAAGGACTGCCCGGCGTGCGTCGCTGGTTCGAGCGCTATCCGTACAGTTGCCTCGAACAGCAGACTTCGCGCGCGCTCGGCCTGATGGACGCAGCGCTTTGGCAAGGCGTGCTCGCGCGGATGCCGTCGTATCTCGATCGCGACGGCCTCGCGAACTACTTCCCGCCCGCCGACGACGAGCGCCCGACCGGCAGCCCCGCCCTCACGGCCTATCTGCTCGCCGTCACCGATGAAGCCGCGAAACAGGATCGCCGTTTCGCGCTGCCCGACGATCTGCGCAATCAGATGGCGGCGGGCCTCGCGAATTTCGTCGACGGCAAGCTCGAGCGCAAGTTCTGGGCGCCGCGCAACGATCTCGACGATAGGAAGCTCGCCGCGATCGAAGCGCTCTCGCGCTATGGCCTTGCACAGCCGCGCATGCTCGGCTCGATCACGGTCGCGCTGGATCAGTGGCCGACATCCGCGGTGCTGGACTACTACGCAATCCTGTCGCGCGTCGACGGCATTCCGAATCGCGACGAGAAGCGTGCGCAGGCGGAGCAGATCATTCGCGCGCGTCTGACGTATCAGGGCACGCGACTCACGTTCTCGACCGAGCGCGACGACGATCTCTGGTGGCTCATGACCGGCACGGAAACCAACGCCGCGCGCACCGCGCTCATCTTCGCGGATGCGCCTGGCTGGAAGGACGAGATGCCGCGCGTCGTCGCGGGCCTGCTCGCGTTGCAGAAGCACGGCGCGTGGCAAACGACGACCGCCAATCTGTGGGGCGCGCTCGCCGTCGGCCGATTCTCGCAACTCTTCGAGAGCACGCCGGTGACGGGTCACACGTCGATCCAGCTGGGCGCATCGGCGCAAAGCGTGAATTGGAGCGCCGCTGTCATGTCCACGCCCGCGCCCGCCTCGGCCACGCCCGCGACGAAGAACGCGAACGCGCGCAGCGTGATGCTGCCGTGGAGCAGCGGTTCGCTCACGCTCTCGCAGGACGGCACGGGCAAGCCGTGGGCGACGATCGAAAGTCTCGCGGCTGTCGCGTTGAAGGCGCCGTTCGCGGCGGGCTATCGCATCGCGAAAACCGTCACGCCGATCGATCCCGCCGTGAAAGGCGTGCTGTCGCGCGGCGATATCGTCCGCGTGCATCTCGACATCGACGCGCAAAGCGACATGACGTGGGTCGTCGTCAACGATCCGATTCCCGCGGGCGCGACGATCCTCGGCTCCGGTCTCGGACGCGATTCCGCTGCGGCGACCGAAGGCGAGAAGCGGGATGACGGCGCGTGGCCCGCGTTCGTCGAGCGTAGCTTCGATGGTTATCGCGCGTATTACGACTATCTGCCGAAGGGCAAGCTGAGCGTCGAATACACGATGCGCCTGAACAATCCGGGCACGTTCGGCCTGCCGCCGACGCGCGTCGAAGCGCTCTACGCGCCGTCGGCGTTCGGCGCGCTGCCGAATGCGCCGGTGGTCGTCAAGCCGCTCGCCGCGAAGTGATCCGATGAAACGCGCCGCCTGCCTTCTGATCGCATGCGCGCTATCGATGCCGGCGCAGGCGCAGCCGGGCTTCGACGAAGTGCGCGCGAACTGGCGCAGCTCCGACTGGGTGCTGCTCTCGCGCGACGGCGAGCCGCTCGCGCGCACGCGCGTCGACAAGAGCGCGCGGCGCGGCGACTGGATCGCGTTGTCCGACGTGTCGCCCGCCTTGCGCGAAGCGATCGTCGTATCGGAGGACAGGCGTTTCTACGAGCACGCGGGCGTCGACTGGCGCGGCGCCGCGGCAGCCGCGTGGGGCAATTTGTGGAACACGCGTACGCGCGGTGCATCGACGGTGACGATGCAACTCACCGGTCTCATCGACGATGACGGCAAGCGCGCCGGCCGCCGTTCGATCGGCGAAAAGGCCGGGCAGACAATCGGCGCGCTGTGGCTCGAACGCACCTGGCGCAAGGATCAGATTCTCGAGGCGTATCTGAATCTCGTGCCGTTTCGCGGCGAGATCGTCGGGTTGTCGGCGCTATCGCAGACGCTGTTCGGCAAGGCCCCTTCCGGTCTCGACGAACGCGAGTCGGCGCTCGCCGCCGCGCTGGTGCGCGCGCCGAACGCGCCCTTTGCGAAGGTCGCCGCGCGCGCGTGCGTGATTCTGCGCGACATGCAGACGCTGCACGGCGTCGCGCAGAGCGTCGATCCGTGCATCAATCTCGACAGCTACGTGCAGCTCACGTTGACCCGCACCGCGTCCGCGCCCGCCTTCGCTCAGGGCGACGACGCACTCGCGCCGCATCTCGCGCGACGCATCGCGGGCGAAGTGCATCCGAAGGCCGGCGCGCGCGTGCGCTCCACGCTCGACGCGCGCCTGCAACGCTTCGCCCGCGATACGCTCGCCCGCACGCTCGCCGAACTGAACGCGCGCGCGCATCCGCGCAATGTGCACGACGCGGCGGCCATCGTGATCGACAATCGTTCGGGCGACGTGCTCGCGTGGGTCGGCTCGGCGGGCGGCCTGTCGAACGCGCCGGAAGTCGACGCCGTGCTCTCGGCACGTCAGGCCGGCTCGACGCTCAAGCCCTTTCTGTATGCGCAGGCGATCGACGAAAAGCGCGTCACCGCCGCCACGCTGCTCGACGACGCGCCGCTCGATCTCGCGACCGGCGGCGGCCTCTACATTCCGCAAAACTACGATCACGACTTCAAGGGCTGGGTAAGCGTGCGAACCGCGCTCGGCTCGTCGCTCAACGTGCCGGCGGTGCGTACGCTCGTGATGGTCACGCCGCATCGCTTCGCGAAGACGCTCGTCGCGCTCGGGCTGCCTTTGTCGCAAGCTGGCGATTACTATGGCTTTTCCCTCGCGCTCGGCAGCGCGGACGTGACGCTGGCGACGCTCGCCAACGCGTATCGCACGTTCGCGAACGGCGGCGTCGCACAGCCCTTCTTCGATCTCGCGGACCATCGGCCGGCGCAGGCGGGCACGCGCGTCTTCAGCCCGGAAGCGAGCTTCATCGTCACCGACATCCTCGCGGACAACAACGCACGCACGCGCACGTTCGGCTTCGACAGCGTGCTCGCCACGCGCACCTTCAGCGCCGTGAAAACCGGCACCAGCAAGGACATGCGCGACAACTGGGCGATCGGTTTCACATCGCGCTACACCGTGGGCGTCTGGGTCGGCAATGCCGACGGCGCGCCGATGTGGGACGTTTCGGGCGTGACGGGCGCGGCGCCGGCGTGGAACGCGATCGTCAACTATCTGAACCGGCGATCGGATAGCCGCGCGCCGCAAGCGCCATCGGGCGTCGTGACGACGCGCGTCACGTATCAGAACGACATCGAACCGGCGCGCAGCGAGTGGTTCGTGCGCGGCACGCAGATGAGCGCCATCGGTCTCACGGCGAACGCGGCGCAGGCGGCGCGCGGCGCGAACGCCGACGCGCGGGCCGCACGCATCGGCGCACCGACGGACGGCACGATCTTCGCGCTCGACCCTGACATTCCGCCGGCGCGTCAGCGCGTGTGGTTCACCCGCGTGGACGGCAGCGCGCGCCTCGCGTGGCGGCTCGACGGCAAACCCTACGGTCACGACGCCCGAGCGGCATGGCTGCCGTGGCCGGGCCGGCATGTGCTCGAACTGGTCGATGCAAAAGGCGAAGTCGTCGATAAAGTCGGCTTCGAGGTCCGCGGCGCTTTCGCGAAGACGTCCGCGCGCACATCGAAGTGATGCGCGCACGCCCGCTAAAACAGCGACGTCATCCGTGCAGCGTTTTGCAACGTTAAAGATTGTGCGCGGGCGCGGTGCGCGCGGCGGGGTCGTGCACAATGCGGGCGCCATCGTTCGGGACGGTTTTTTGCCCTATCCTTAACGGCATCTTCCCGATTGGCCCGAACTTATCGATTCATCCTTTCTCTCAAGCCTGGAGTGCCGTCATGCTGAAAAAGCTGCTGATGCTGTGCTTTGCGTTCGTGCTGTCGATGGGAGCGGCGTTCGCCGCGGTCGATGTCAATACCGCCGATCAAGCCGCGCTGGAATCGGTGAAGGGTCTGGGGCCGGTGAAGTCGAAGGCGATCATCGACGAGCGCACGAAGAACGGCCCCTTCAAGGACGCCGACGATCTCGCGACTCGCGTCAAGGGTCTCGGCGCCAAATCCGTGACGAATCTGGAACAGAATGGGCTGACGATCGGCGGCTCGTCGCTGCCGCCGACAGGCAAACCGTCGAAGCCCGCGACGCCGTCGACGCAAGGCGGCAGCGCCGCGCCGAACTCGACGGTCAAATCGTCGACCGCGGCCACCGGCGCGACATCGCCCGCAGCCACGACGGCGCAGACGCCGGCCACGACGCCTGCCACGCCCGCATCGGGAACGAAGGCGTCGAAAAAATCGAAAAGGGACAGCGCAGCGTCGGCAGCAGCGAGTGCGTCGAGCCCTTCCGCCGCGAGCGAAGCGAAGCCCGCACAATCGAAACGCAGCAAGAAAGATAAGGCCGCCAGCGCCGCGGCTGCCAGTCAGTGATTCTTCGGGGAACCTTGTCGAAGGAAACTTGCCTTCGTATCACCATCGTCGAACGGCCGCTCGCGGCCGATGCCCGCGCCGCCGCGACCGGTTCCGAGCCGAATGCGGCGGCACAGGCGAACCCACCCCGCAACCTCTCGTAGTGAGACCGTCATGAGCCTACTCGATATCCTCGCCTCCACCCTCGGCAATTCGTCGCAACAACCGGGCGGCCAACCGGCTCAGTCCGGCCAGGCCGCGCTGATCGCAGCGGCGCTCGCTTTCGTCAACAGCCAGCCCGGCGGCCTCATGGGCCTGATCCAGCGCTTCCAGCAACACGGCGCGGGCGACGTGGTCCAGTCGTGGATCGGCACGGGCGAGAACAAGCCCATCAGCCCGGACACGCTCACGAACGTGCTCGGGCAGGACAACGTCGGCGCGCTCGCGCAGAAAGCAGGCGTCTCCGGCGACCAACTGTCCGGCATGCTCGCGGCGGTGCTGCCGCATATCGTCGATCGCGCAACGCCGAACGGTGAGGTGCCGCCCGAAGGCCAGCTCGATCTGACCGGCGTTCTGGGCTCGCTTGGCGGCCTCGCAGGTCTTTTTGGCAAGAGCGAAGAGCCCAAGCAAGGCTGAACGCGCTTTCACGCATTGAATCGAAAGCCCCGCCGGCGTTGAACCGAGCGGGGCTTTTGCGTTTCAGGCGGCTGCAAGCTTGCGTGTCATGTCCTCGATGATCGTGTAGCGGATCACACGCAGACACATCAGCTCGCCGCCGAGCGTCGCAGCGAGTCCCGGCCGCTCGGCGAGCAACGCCGCGTTTTTCTCTTCGACGCGCGCGTACAGATCGGCGGCCGCGCGCACGATCGAACCTGCGAGCGCATCCAGCAGCCGTTCGGCCGTCGTCCTGGCGATACCGAGCACTTCGCCCGCCCGCAGCATCAACGCGCGATCGAAGTCGTCGTAGTAGCGCGCGCCGAGGATGTCCCACGCGAACGATGCCCGCTTCGGCCATGCGTCCTTTTGATACGACGGCGTCGCGTATGCGGCTACGCTCAGCAGGTCGTAGAACGGCGCAAGCTGAATACCTTGGCGCGAGACGAGGAAACTCAGGTTTTTCAGATGCGCGTCCGAATTGCCCACCAGCACATTGAACACGAGCCACGAAAAGAGCCGCGTGCGTGCGGACGCCTGATTCCGGCAACGCGCGGCCAGTGTCGCGAGTTGCTCGACGCTGCCCTGCTCGTACTTGAACGTACGCGCGAGGTCGAGCAACTGGCAAGCGTCGATGCTATGCAGCCGGCGCCATTGTCCCGCCCGCGACTCGCGGTCGAAGCGATCCACGAGATACACGGGAGAAGGCACGTAGCGCCGATGCACGCCCGGAACGCCGAGGCGCAGCTTGTCGGCGAGCTTCATCACGAACCATTCGTTGATGACCGAGTGCGGATAGTCATCGGTGTCCTGATGATTCGGCTTGAGGATATGCGTCGACGGTGTGCGGCCTGCCGGCTCGAACAACGCGTCGTCGCGCAACACCACCGCCAGCTTGTGCTGCGCGCCGGCGAGCGACATGCGTTTGAGTGCGTCGTGCGTGAGCGGCAGGCGGGGCAACGCGTCGATCCGCGCCTGCAACGCTTCGTCGGGCAGCAAGCGCTCGGCGGGCGGTTGCTCGTCGCTTGCACCGGGTGGACGCAGCGTCACCGAACCCGCCGATTCGGCACCGTAGTGCGCGAGCAGCGCGAAGGCATCGGCTTCGTTGCGAATGGCCGCGTCGCGCGCGAGCAGCGTGCGTTGGCCTTCTTCCGGAAGGAGGTTGTCGAAGTACCACTGCACCGAGCGGCGCGTGCTGCCGTCGCGCAACGCGTTCGGTTGCAGCGGCAGCGCCGGACTCAGCGGATAACCGTCCACGCTGTCGCGCCACGCCGGCAGATAGGAGAAAGACCAGATGTCGTCGTCGGCGTTGAGCACACCCACTTCGACGTCGTTGATGCTCGCGATCAGATTGCGGCGGCCTTCGAGCGTCGCGATGGTCTCAGGACTCATCCGCGTCCTCTCGTGCGCGACGACGTTTCTCGGCGCGCTCGACGCGGACGTAACGCTTGACCGCCTCTCCCGCGAAAAGCTCACCCGCTTCGTCCGGGATATCGACCGTCACGCGCACGCCCAAGCCTTCGAGCACTTGGAACAGCTTGCCCCAATGCACGCTCTCAGCACCCTTCTCGACCTTGCCGAGAAAGCTCTCGCTGACGCCGATGCTGCCGGCCGCATCGTCCTGGCGAAGCCGTTGCGCTTTGCGCGCCGCACGCACTGCGACGCCGATTTCGCTCGCCGTTCGAATATCGATTTCCATGATTTAAATCCGTGCGATCGCAGGGATAAAACCGAATCATTATATGAGACCACGATAATCCATGCAATCGAATGGATTTTCATTCATCGCACGTGCTCCGCGCGGGAATCCGTGCGATCGCACAGATTATAGAAACAAAAAAGGCAACGAATCGCTCCGTTGCCTTTTTCGCCCGACGGCCGCCGCGCTACCGCGACGACCGAACCGCCCTCAATGCACCACGCGATCGAACACGAACTGGCCTTCCCGCACATCGACGGGAATGACGTCCTTCGGCCCGAACCGTCCCGCGAGAATCAGCTTGGCGACCGGATTCTCGATCTCCTGCTGGATCGCGCGCTTCAGCGGACGCGCGCCGAACAGCGGGTCGTACCCGACCTTGCCGATCTGCGCGAGCGCCGCATCCGAGACGTCGAGGTCCATATCGAGCTTGGCGAGCCGCTCGTGCAGACGCGCCAGCTGAATCTTCGCGATGGACTCGATGTTCGTGCGATCGAGCGCATGGAACACGACGACATCGTCGATACGGTTCAGGAATTCCGGCCGGAAGTGCAGCTTCACTTCTTCCCACACGGCGTCCTTCACCCTTTCCTGCGGCTCGCCGACCATGCCCTGAATGACCTGCGAGCCGAGGTTCGACGTCATCACGATCACCGTGTTCTTGAAGTCCACGGTGCGGCCTTGACCGTCCGTCATGCGCCCGTCGTCGAGCACTTGCAGCAGCACGTTGAACACGTCCGGATGCGCCTTCTCGATTTCATCGAGCAGAATCACGCTGTACGGCTTGCGGCGCACGGCCTCGGTCAAATAGCCGCCTTCCTCATAACCGACGTATCCCGGCGGCGCGCCGATCAGACGCGCGACGCTGTGCTTCTCCATGAACTCACTCATGTCGATGCGGATCAGATGATCTTCCGAATCGAACAGGAACGCCGCGAGCGCCTTGCACAGTTCCGTCTTGCCGACGCCCGTCGGCCCGAGGAACAGGAACGAGCCATACGGACGATTCGGATCCGACAGACCCGCACGCGAGCGGCGAATCGCGTCAGCGACCGCGCCGATCGCCTCGTCCTGGCCGATCACGCGCTCATGCAGCTTCGCTTCGATCTGCAGCAGCTTCTCGCGCTCGCCCTGCATCATCCGCGAAACGGGAATGCCGGTGGAACGCGACACGACTTCCGCGATTTCCTCGGCGCCGACCTGCGTGCGCAGAAGACGCGGACGCGTCGGGTTGTTCTGCTCCTGCGATTCGGCCTGCGTCACCTGCTTCAGACGCGCTTCGAGTTCCGGCAGCTTGCCGTACTGCAACTCGGCGACCTTCTCCAGCTTGCCTTCGCGCTGCAGACGCGTGATATCCGCGCGCACTTTCTCGATTTCTTCCTTCAGTTGCGCGCTGCCCTGCACCGCCGCTTTTTCGGCAGTCCAGATTTCCTCGAGATCGGAATACTCGCGATTGAGCCGGTCGATTTCCTCTTCGATGAGTTGCAGACGCTTCTGCGACGCCTCGTCCTTCTCCTTCTTCACGGCCTCGCGCTCGATTTTCAGCTGAATGAGACGACGATCCAGCTTGTCCATCTCTTCGGGCTTCGAATCGATTTCCATCTTGATGCGCGACGCGGCTTCGTCGATCAGATCGATGGCCTTGTCGGGCAAAAAGCGGTCCGTGATATAGCGATGCGACAACTCCGCCGCCGCGACGATAGCCGGATCGGTGATCTCGACGCCGTGATGCAGTTCGTACTTCTCCTGCAAGCCGCGCAGAATCGCGATGGTCGCCTCGACCGACGGTTCATCGACGAGCACTTTCTGGAAACGCCGCTCGAGCGCCGCGTCCTTTTCGATGTACTTGCGGTATTCGTCGAGCGTCGTCGCGCCGATGCAATGCAGCTCGCCGCGCGAGAGCGCCGGCTTGAGCATGTTGCCGGCGTCCATCGCGCCTTCGGCCTTGCCCGCGCCGACCATCGTGTGAATTTCGTCGATGAAGACGATGGTTTGCCCTTCGTCCTTCGCGATGTCGTGCAGCACGGCCTTCAGGCGCTCCTCGAACTCGCCGCGATACTTCGCGCCCGCGAGCAGCGCGGCCATGTCGAGCGAGAGCACGCGCTTGCCCTTGAGCGTTTCCGGCACTTCACCATTGACGATGCGCTGCGCGAGTCCTTCGACGATCGCCGTCTTGCCGACGCCCGGCTCGCCGATCAGCACCGGATTGTTCTTCGTGCGGCGCTGGAGAATCTGGATCGAGCGGCGAATTTCATCGTCCCGGCCGATGACCGGATCGAGCTTGCCCGCACGGGCGCGTTCGGTCAGATCGACGGTGTATTTCTTGAGCGCCTCGCGCTGGCTTTCCGCGTCCTGGCTATTGACCTGCGCGCCGCCGCGCACGGCGTTGATCGCGGCTTCGAGCGCACGGCGCGTCAGGCCGTGCTGCTTCGCGAGACGGCCGGCTTCGCCACGGTCATCCGCGACGGCGATCAGGAACATCTCGCTCGCGATGTACGTGTCGTTGAGCTTCTGCGCTTCCTTGTCGGCGGCGTTGAGCAGGCCCGCGAGTTCGCGGCTGACTTGAACATTGCCGTCGGTGCCCTGGACTTGCGGCAGACGGTTGATCGCTTCGTTGAGCGCCGTTTGCAGCGCCTGAACCTGCACGCCCGCGTGCGACAGCAGCGAGCGCGCGGAGCCGTCCTGCTGCGCGATGAGCGCGGCCAGCAAATGCACCGGTTCGATGTACTGGTTGTCGCGCCCGACCGCGAGGCTCTGCGCGTCGGACAGCGCTTCCTGAAATTTGGTGGTGAGTTTGTCGATTCTCATTTTTTAAAAGCTCCGATTCTGAATACGACCAAAATGAGGCGCTTTTTGTCACTTTCAAGCATCGTTTGGGCCGGAAAGTGCTCTTTTTGCTCTTCGACAATGGCGGCAGCCAACCGCCCAGGCTCTGAATTGACCTACGGCGTCCGGGTTTCGTTCAACGCGTGCCGGCTGGAATCACGAAGGCGCGCGAAGCGCCCCGGGCGCACCCACCGCAATCGGCGCGATGCTGACGATGCCGAGCAGAGCCGCCAGATCGTTCGCGGGTTGAGCGAGCTCGCCGACCGTGTGCTTGTCGAGTTCGGCGAGAAAGGCGTCGCGCGCGGCTGCCAGCACGCCGCGCAACCGGCAGGCCGGCTGAATGACGCAGCGCGCGTGCGACGAGGCTTGCCGATCCGCCGGCTGATTCACGAGGCAGCCCACGAGCGCGAAATCGCTTTCGGTTCTGCGCACGATGTCGCCGATCGTGAGGTCGTTCGTCCGCGATGAAAGTCTCAGTCCGCCGTTGCGGCCGCGCACGGTCTCGACCCACCCGAGTTCGCCAAGCTGCTGGACGATTTTCATCAGATGGTTCTTCGAAATGTCATATGCATCCGAGATTTCCTGAATCGTCGAAAGGCCGGAAGGTCGAACCGAGAGATAGAGCAGGACGCGCAGCGAATAATCGGTGTAATCGGTGAGTCGCATGATCTCGCGCGGAGAAAGTGGATGCAAAAGCGCATCGGGATTTCGACGAAACGCGCGTATCGTCAAGGAGTCCGCGTCAAGACGAGGGACGATGACACGAGCGGACGTGGCTGACTTACCATCGGCGCACCGCTCGTCCCGCGTCGTACCAAAATGCACGGAATCCGTACAAGCGTGCTTTTCGTACGGCTTGAGACGCGCGTCGACGAATCGGCCGCATGGATGCGCCATTTTGCGGCATCTTTACATTCTTCGCCGGAAAATATCTGATCCGCCTTCACTGTTTCAAAGATGACGAACACCGAACACCCTTCCGCCGATGCCTCGCGCGAATGCGCACCCAGCGAAGCCAATGTCCGCGCGCTGGTCGAAGCCTTCTATCGGCGCGTCGATGACGATGCGCTCCTCGGGCCGATCTTTTCGCGCGCGCTCGCCGGCCGTTGGGACGAGCATCTCGCCAAAATGACCACCTTCTGGTCGAGTCTCGTGCTCGGATCGAAGCAATATCGCGGCAACGTGCAGGAAGCGCATCGCCCGATCGACGATATCGAGCCGCAACACTTCGCGCGCTGGCTGTCGCTGTTTCTCAACACGGTCGAGTCGCGCTATGAGCCGGCCGCGGCCGTGCAGTTCATGGAACCCGCGCTGCGCATCGCGCAGAGCTTGCAGTTGAGCAAGTTCGGCTGGGACTACGAGATTCCCGTCGAGCAGCAGGAACTCCTCGCGGCGCTGAAGCGGCAGCGCACGGGCGGCGCGCCCGAGCCGCGCTTCCCCGAGCGTCCCGACGCCGAGCCGTTTCCCGCGAAGTTCATCGGCAAATCGGCCGACGAAAAATGACGCCGGTCAGGTCTGCCAGCGCGTGAGCGCCGTATCGTCGGACTCGCGCGCGTCGACCCAGCGTTCGCCCGCTTCGGTCTTCTCCTTCTTCCAGAACGGCGCCTGCGTCTTGAGATAGTCCATCACGAAGGCGCAGGATTCGAACGCCTCCGCGCGATGCATCGCCGTCGTCGCGACGAGCACGATCTGATCGAGCGGCTTGAGTTTGCCCACGCGATGCACGATCAGCACGTCCGAGCCGCGCCAGCGCTCGCGCGCCTGATCGGCAATCGTTTCGAGCGATTTTTCGGTCATGCCGGGGTAATGCTCGAGTTCCATCGTCTCGACGGCGCTGCCTTCGTTCAGATCGCGCACCGTGCCGACGAAACACGCGACCGCGCCCACTTTCGGATTGTCGGCGCGCAACGCGGCCACTTCCGCGCTGATGTCGAAATCGGCTTCCTGCACGCGGATTTTCGAACGCGTGTTCATCTCAGCCACCCGTCACAGGCGGAAAGAACGCCACTTCGCAACCCTCGGTGATGCGCTGTGACGGATTCGTCATCACGTGATTGCAGGCCATGCGCAATGCACGGCCTTCCGCGAGCGTCTCTTCCCACACGCCGCCGCGCATGCGCAGCCACGCGCGCACGTCGCCGACATTGACCACCGTGTCCGGCACGCTGACCGTCTCGTTCGCGACGCCCAGCGCCTCGCGCACGCTCGCAAAAAATCTCAAATCGATCTTCATTTCTCTACCGCGTCAGTTCTGAAAATGGGATGAAGCGCACGATCTCGCCCGCGCCGATCGCATGATTCGGCGGATTGTCGATGAGACCATCGCCCCAGACGGTCGATGTCAGCACGGCCGAGCTCTGATTCTCGAAGAGATCGAGGCCGCCCGACGCGTTCACGCGCGCGCGCAGGAATTCGTTGCGGCGATCGCCTTTTTTCTGGCTGAAGTCGGCGCGCATCGAATAGACGCGCGGCGCGACGTTCGTCACGCCCGCGAGCCGCAGCAGAAACGGCCGCACGAACAGCAGGAACGTGCAGAAACTCGAAACCGGATTGCCCGGCAAGCCGATGAAAAACGCCTCATCGCCAACCGCGCCGCCGCGCCGCACCGCGCCGAACGCGAGCGGCTTGCCCGGCT
Source organism: Caballeronia sp. LZ028 (assembly GCF_031451415.1). Classification (NCBI taxonomy): domain Bacteria; kingdom Pseudomonadati; phylum Pseudomonadota; class Betaproteobacteria; order Burkholderiales; family Burkholderiaceae; genus Caballeronia; species Caballeronia sp. LZ028. The sequence goes on from NZ_JARUXN010000001.1 coordinate 1,988,856, forward strand.
TCATCGCGATCTGCCACATCGAAATGCGTCCTTCGGCCTCGACCGCCGGCTTCACGTGATCTTCCTCGCCGACCGACACGCCGCCGCACGTCAGGATGAGATCGTGATCCGCCGCCGCGCGCCGCAAGGTTTCGCGCGTCGCGTCGAGCCGGTCCGGCACGATGCCGAGATCCGTCACCTCGCAGCCGAGCTTCGCGAGCAGCGCGCGCAGCGTGAAGCGGTTCGAGTTGTAGATCGCGCCGGGTTCGAGCGGCTCGCCCGGCATGCGCAGTTCGTCGCCGGTGAAGAAGATCGCGACGCGCACGCGCCGCACGACCTCGAGCTGCGCACATCCGACCGACGCCGCGAGCCCGAGCGCCTGCGGCGTCAGGCGCGTGCCCGCGGGCAGGATCACCGAGCCGCGCCGGATATCCGCGCCTTGTTGCGTGATCCACTCGCCCGCCGTGGGCGCCTGCCCGAACGCGACGCGCCCGTCGTCCGACGCTTGTGCCATTTCCTGCATGACGACGGCGTCCGCGCCGGGCGGCACCGTCGCGCCGGTGAAGATGCGCGCGGCCGTGCCCGCCGCGAGCGGCCCGGCCGCGTGTCCCGCCGGGATGCGCTGCGACACCCGCAACGTGACCGGCGCGCCTTCGCCCGCACCAGCGAGATCGGCGATGCGAACCGCGTAGCCATCCATCGCACTGGTGTGCATCGGCGGGACGTCGAGCGGCGAGGTCACGTCGGCGGCGAGCACGCGGTTCAGCGCATCGAGCGTGTCGACGCGCTCGCGGGCGTCGACCTGACGCGCGGCGTCGAGCAGACGGCCGAGCGCGTCGGCGGTGGCGAGCATCGGAGGACGGCTTGAAGCGGCTGGCGTGGATGACATGGCGTTCGGTTGGGACGCGCGCGGCGGCCTGATCGTGAAAGGGACATTGCAATTCCGGTCAACTATTGTAGCGAGAAGGCAGGCGTCGCACCTTCGCCGCCGGGCAAGCCGGACATGCGCCGCGACCGATACCGCAATCCATTCGCGCGCCTCAAAGCCGCGGCGGTGCGGTGATACACTCGCAGCACACTTCCCACGTCCATTTCCATGAAATTCTGTTCCCTCTGCGGCCACGAGGTCGGTCTCGCCATTCCGCCCGGCGACAACCGCGAGCGCTTCGTCTGCAACAACTGCGGCACCGTTCACTATCAGAATCCGCGCAATGTCGTGGGCACCGTGCCGGTGTGGGACGACAAGGTGCTGCTGTGCCGTCGCGCGATCGAGCCGCGTTACGGCTACTGGACGCTGCCCGCGGGCTTCATGGAAATGCAGGAAACGACGAGCGAAGGCGCCGCGCGCGAGACGCTCGAGGAAGCGGGCGCGCGCGTGGAGATTCAGAGTCTCTTCACGCTGCTCAACGTGCCGCACGTGCATCAGGTGCATCTGTTCTATCTGGCGCGGCTGCTCGATATCGAAGTCGATCCCGGCGAGGAGAGTCTGGAAGTGAAGCTCTTCGAGGAAAGCGAGATTCCGTGGGACGAGATCGCCTTTCCGACGGTCGGACAGACGCTGCGATTCTTCTTCGCCGATCGCGCCGCCGGCAACTTCACGCTGCATACGGGCGACATCTTCCGCACGCTGCGCGACGGCTGATTCCGCCGCTGTCCGACGAATCTCACTGAACGCCGCCCTCCCGAGAACATGGTTCCCTGGCTCGCCGACGACGATCCCTTCCCGCCCGTCGAGCGCGCGCTCGGCGCGGCGAGCGGTGCGCCGGGCCTGCTCGCCGCGAGCGCCGATCTTCTGCCGTCGCGGCTCATCGATGCTTACGGGCGCGGCATCTTCCCGTGGTATTCCGACGGCCAGCCCGTGCTGTGGTGGAGTCCCGATCCGCGCATGGTGCTGTTTCCGGCCGAGTTCAAGGTGTCGGATTCGCTGCGCAAGACCTTGAAGCGCGTGGTGCGCGATCCGGTCTGGGAGATCCGCGTCGACGACGATTTTCCCGCCGTGATGCGCGCCTGCGCCGACACGCCACGCGACGGCCAGCGCGGAACGTGGATCACGTCGGATATCGTGGATGCCTACACGACCTTGCATCGCGCAGGCAACGCGCACAGCGTCGAGACGTGGTTCGACGGCGTGCGCGTGGGCGGACTGTACGGCGTGTCGTTCGGGCGCATGTTCTTCGGCGAGTCGATGTTCGCGCACAAGACCGACGCGTCGAAAATCGCGCTTGCGGCGCTCGTCGGACACTTGCGCCGCAATCAAATTGAGATGATAGACTGCCAGCAGAACACGTCGCATCTGGCGTCGCTGGGCGGCCGCGAGATCGCGCGCCGCGCGTTCGTCGCGCATCTGAGACGGGCGACGGCGGAACCGGCGATCGGCTGGCGCTTCGACAAATCCGTCCTTCTCGACGTGCTGGCACGCTAAACGCTACACGCGTGATGCCCGAGCGACACATGCAATGCAGCCGCCGCGCGCCTGAAGACGATCTCGCGCGCCGGCCGGCAACGACGAGACGACGCCTGCGAGAGCCGCCAACGTGACACATCCGAACGAGCTGCCGCTGTCACCGCTTTCCGCGCTGCAATTCTATGCAACAGCGCCCTACCCTTGCAGTTATCTGGAAGGGCGTGTTGCACGCTCGCAGGTGGCCACGCCGAGCCATCTCATCAACTCCGACGTCTACACCGAACTCGTCAAGGCCGGCTTCCGGCGCTCGGGCGTCTTCACGTATCGACCGTATTGCGACGGCTGCCGCGCCTGCGTGCCGGTGCGCGTGCCGGTCGCGCGCTTCGTGCCGAACCGGGCGCAGCGGCGCGTCTGGAAGCTGCACGGCAATCTGATTGCGAGCGTCGCGCCGCTGCATTACGACGAAGAGCATTACGCGCTTTACATGCGCTATCAGTCGGCGCGTCACGCGGGCGGCGGCATGGACCGCGACAGCCGCGATCAGTACGAGCAGTTCCTGCTGCAAAGCCGGATCAATTCGCGGCTCGTCGAGTTTCGCGAACCCGCGCATCCGGGACATCCGGACGAGCCCGGCGAACTGCGCATGATCAGCATGATCGACATACTCGGCGACGGCTTGTCGTCTGTGTACACATTCTTCGAACCCGATCTGCCGAAGACGAGCTACGGCACCTTCAACATCCTCTGGCAGATCGAGCAGGCGAAAAGTCTCGACTTGCCGCACGTCTACCTCGGCTACTGGATCCGCGAAAGCGAAAAAATGGCGTACAAGGCCAATTTCCGGCCGCTGGAAGGTCTGATCGACGGCCGCTGGACGCTGCTCGATCCCGCGAACACGCACTCCGCGGGCGCGCTGCCGATGCCCGGGCGCATCAACGGCCCGAGCCAGCCGAAATAGCCGCTGAAGTCCCTCCCGCGCGCCCGGACCGGCACGCCGTCCGAAACCGCTAAAATAGCGGTCTTAAAAAAATTCGCCGTCGCCGGCTTTCATTTCGTGTTCAGTTCCCTCTATCCGATCGCGCGTTCGCATCTCTTCAAGATGGACGCGGAAGACGCTCATCATCTGACGCTGCGCATGCTCGGCGCGGCTGGCCGCACCGGGCTCGCCGGCATGCTCGCCAAGCGCGGCCCCGATTCGCCCCGCACCGTCATGGGCATCACGTTCCGCAATCCGGTCGGACTCGCGGCGGGGCTCGACAAAGACGGCGCGTGCATCGACGGGCTCGCGGCGCTCGGCTTCGGCTTCATCGAAGTGGGCACCGTGACGCCGCGCGCGCAACCGGGCAATCCGCGCCCGCGCATCTTCCGGCTGCCCGAGGCGAACGCGCTCATCAACCGGATGGGCTTCAACAATCGCGGCGTCGATCAGTTCGTCGCGAACGTCAAGGCCGCGCATTATCGCGGCGTGCTGGGACTGAACATCGGCAAGAACGCCGATACGCCGATCGAACGCGCCGCCGAGGACTATCTGTATTGCCTCGAGCGCGTCTATCCGTTCGCGAGCTATGTGACGATCAACATTTCGTCGCCGAACACGAAGAACCTGCGGCAGCTCCAGGGCGCGGGCGAACTCGATTCGCTGCTCGGCGCGCTCAAGGAAAAGCAGGCGCGGCTGTCCGATCTGCACGGCAAGCTCGTGCCGCTCGCGCTGAAGATCGCACCCGATCTCGACGACGAGCAGATCAAGTCGATCGCGGGCACGTTGCTGGCTCACAAGATCGACGGCGTGATCGCGACCAACACCACGCTTTCCCGCACCGCCGTGACCGGCATGAAGCACGGCGACGAAGCGGGCGGCCTGTCCGGGCGTCCGGTCTTCGACGCGTCGAACGAGGTCATCCGCAAGCTGCGCGCGGAGGTCGGGACCGACGTGCCGATCATCGGCGTAGGCGGAATTTTCTCGGGCGACGACGCGCGCGCGAAGCTCGCGGCGGGCGCGTCGCTGGTGCAGATTTATACAGGGCTGATCTATCGCGGTCCCGCGCTCGTGAAAGAGTGCGTCGAAGCGCTCGCGTGACGCCCCGATCCGGCATATAGACATAAGCAAACGATATTACGCAGCGATTGCGTTTTCACTATGATCGCCGCATCGAAAAAAAGACGCTGTGCCCATCAAGAGGAAAACAACACGATGAAACTGTCCACGCTCAAGAAGCTCGTCGCCGCCAGCCTGATCGGCGCGGCATTCACGGCCGTCACGACCGCCGCCCACGCCGAAGATCTGCTCGATCAGGTCAAGCAGCGCGGCACGCTGCGCGTCGGTCTCGAAGGAACCTTCCCGCCGTTCAACTCGAAAGCGCCGAACGGTGAACTGGTCGGCTTCGACGTCGATATCGCCAAGGCCGTCGCCGCCAAGCTCGGCGTGAAGCCCGAGTTCGTCACGACCGAATGGAGCGGCATCATCGCGGGCCTGCAGGCGGGCAAGTTCGACGCGATCGTCAACCAGGTCGGTATCACCGATGCGCGCAAGCAGACGCTCGATTTCTCGCCCGCCTACACGTACTCGAACGCGCAACTGATCCAGCGCAGCGACGACAAGCGCGAGTTCAAGTCGCTCGAAGAACTGAAGGGCAAGAAGCTCGGCGTCGGCCTCGGCACGAACTATATGGACATGGCGAAGTCGGTGCCGGGCATCGACGTGAAGACGTATCCGGGCGCGCCCGAGTATCTGCGTGATCTCGCCGCCGGGCGTCTGGACGCCGCGCTCAACGACCGCCTGATGCTCGCGTACTTGCTGAAGAATTCGCAATTGCCGCTGCGCACCGGCGCGAATGTCGGCGCGGGCAACCCGTCCGGCATTCCGTTCAAGAAGGGCAATCCGAAGTTCGCCAAGGCGATCGACGACGCCATGACCCAGCTCGAAGCCGATGGCACGTTCTCGAAGATTTCGGACAAGTGGTTCGGCATCGACGTGACGAAGCCGGCGAAATAAGACGCGCCGTTTCCGGCGTCGCGAGGGCGGCATCGTAACGGTGCCGCCCTTCTCTTTTGCCGGCTCGGTTTAATATGTGCCGGTTTGTTTCACTTCAGCACCGTTTCAGTCAACGCGTCTCTTAAATGTCCACGACATCCCTGCTCGTTCAATCGGCGCCCGTGCTGGCGCAAGGCGCGCTGCTGACGATCAAGTTCGCGCTCTACTCGATGTTCTTCGGCCTCATCGCGGCCGTCGTACTGGCGTTGATGGGCATCAGCCAGAACCGCGCGCTCGTCGCGATCGGACGCTGCTATGTCAGCGTGATGCGCGGCACGCCGCTGCTCGTGCAGATCTTCGTCATCTACTACGGCCTGCCGAGCCTCGGCATCTCCCTCGAACCGACGCCCGCGGGCGTGATCGCGCTGTCGGCGAACGTGGCCGCGTATCTGTCGGAAAGCATGCGCGGCGCGATTCTCGGCATCCACGCCGGGCAGTGGCTCGCGTCTTATAGCCTCGGACTGTCGCGCGCGCAGACGCTGCGTTACGTGATCGGGCCGCAGGCACTGCGCATCGCGGTGCCGAGCCTGTCGAACAGTCTCATCAGTCTGATCAAGGACACATCGCTCGTGTCGGTCATCACCGTGACCGAACTGTTGCGCAGCGCGCAGGAAGTGATCGCGGCGACTTATCAGCCGTTGCCGCTTTATCTGGCGGCGGCGTTCGTCTACTGGATTCTTTGCAGCGTGCTCGAATTCGTGCAGCGGATTTTCGAGCGGCGTCTCGCGCTGCCGGGGCGGCACTGATCGAAAACAAGCCGCTGAAAAGCGGCTTTTTCCCATTAGTCGGTTTCGAACGGAAACCTGAGATTCAAATCGCGCCGCGCGGCGTCGATGATCGCGATCATCCGCATCGACGTTGCGTGCGGCATGACCGGGCTCTCGGTTTCGCCGGCGCGCAGCAGCTCGCAGAAATGCGCGGTTTCGTAGTTGAGGCCGCCGCCCGAGAACGGCTCGTCGAGTTCGGCCTTTCTTCCGTCCGTATAAGCGATCGTCGCGCGCGATGGATTCCACCAGTTCTCGTGAATCGTCACCGTGCCGAGCGTGCCGCCGATGAGCGCATCGCCGCGGCCTTGCAGATCGAGTCCGCAGAACAGTTGCGCGATGCCGCGTTCGTGGCGCACGTTCAGGCTCGCGAAGACGTCGACGCCGGTCGCGCCGAGCCGTCCGATGGTCTGCACGTCGAGCGCCTCGCCGAGCCAGTCGACCGCGAGAAACGCCTCGTAAATGCCGATATCGAGCAGCGCGCCGCCGCCCGCGTCCAGCGAGAACGACGGATGATCGAGCGGCACGTTCGCCATCGAGCAGCCGGCCCGAACGAGACCGATTTCACCGATCGGATCGCTCTGCAAATGCTCGCGCAAGCGGCGATACAGCGGATAGAACGGCGGCTTCATCGCTTCCATGAACAACACGTTCGCCGCGCGCGCCGCGTCGATTATGCGTTGCAGCTCGCGCGCATTCACGGCCGCGGGCTTTTCGCACAACACGGGCTTGCCCGCCGCGAACGCGCGCAACGCGTACGCCGGATGGCTGTCCTGCAAGGTCGCGATGTAGAGCGCGTCGATGTTGGCGAGCAGCGCGTCGAAATCGGTGAATGCGCGGGCATCGAATGCATCGGCCAATGCGCGCGCCGGTTCTTCGCGGCGCGACCACACGCCCGCGAGCCGCGCGCCTTCGACGTGCGTGAGACTGTCGGCGAAGCGCCGCGCGATGCGTCCCGCGCCGACGATGCCCCAGCGGATCGTCTTTTCATCGATATTCGTATTGCTCAAGCCTGCCTCCGTGCGCCAGATTCGTCGTGCGACGCATTGTGCCTGATTGCGTCGCATGACGACTGCGCGCGGCGGGCTCAGACGGCAAAAAGCCGGGACATGTCCCGGCTCGATACATTCGATCGTCCGATGCGTTCGAGGACCCGCTACGCACCCGCGGACGCGTTCACGTTCGGCGACGCAGGCTGACTGTTCACGCGCTCCAGCGAGAACGCGCGCCCGACTTCTTCCGCGGCCAGGTCGACGAGCGCGCGCGTCGCGGCTTCGGCGGCGGCGGGATCTTTCGCCTCGATCGCCTCGACGACGCTCTTCTGCGCCGCGAGCGTCGCTTCGCGCACGGACTCGATGCCGTCGACGATCGGATTGACCGTCACCAGCGCGCCGCGCACGATCGCCGTCATCTGACGAAAGAACTGGTTGCCGCTCGCCGCGACGATGCGCGTATGCAGCACTTCGTCAGCCGCCTGATATTCCGGCTCGCCGACCTGCAGACGCGACAGCGTGTCGAATGCATCGCGAATCCCGGCGATTTCGTCGGGCGTCGCGCGCGCGGCGGCGAGCGCTGCGGCGCGCGGCTCGATCAGCATGCGGAATTCGATTACATCGCGTAAAAACGTCTGATCCGGCTTGGCGCGAAAGCGCCAGCTCACCACGTCCTCGTCGATGAGACGCCAGTCGCTCATCGGACGAATGCGCGTGCCGGTTTTCGGCCGCACATCCAGCATGTGCCGCGCGAGCAGCATCGAGAGCGCCTCGCGCATGACGGTGCGGCTCACGTCGAACTCCTTCGAGAGGATGTCCTGCGGTGGCAGTATCGCGCCATATTTTTGCTCGACGATCCCTGAGACGAGTCCGTCCATGACCTTCGCCACCAGCGATCGCTCTTTGTTGTCATCCATCTCGCTTCTCCCCTTCTCGCCTGTTCCGTAGCCGTGTGTATGAGCGCATCGCTTTCGCTTCCCGGGCTGCGAAAGGCACGACGGGTTCCCGACAGGTCCATTCGTCGTGCTTGATACGTTGCGTCTTCGTTGCTCCGAATGCCAGTTGGGAATTTCCTGACAGGGTAATCCCTCTGGCTTCGACGTCACTGTTTCGTTTTTTACTTCTTACCGCTTCACGTGCATCTCTTGCGCTCGCGCCGCGCGCGCGCAGGCATTCATCAGGGAAACTGAAGAATGGCTGCGTCGCGTCGCGGCGTGTGCGTTCTTTCGCGGCCCGCTGTTGCCATCGGACCGATCATGCACCCATTTGAGCAAGCATCTCGTAGGCTTTCTGTGCGAACGCGAACGGAAGCCGGCTCGCTTTTGCCTTTTGTATGATCGGATGGTTTGGACGAAAGTACCGTGGCGCGGTGCAAGCGGGGCGATTTGTCAGCCCTATGCTTAAATCGCGCCATCTGTCGTTCGGGGTGTGCGCGCGTCGAGATCGATCTGCCGGCGCTTCAATGCTTCGCGCTCCGTAAGCGCTTGCTGATACACCGCGAGGTACTCGTCGCAGACTCTTTCGACGGAAAGCTGGTGCAGGCCGTGACGCGCGCGCGCCGCCAGTTGCCCACGCGCCTGCCGGTCGAGCAGAAGCCAGCGCAGTTTTGCCGCTGCCTGCCCGATGTCGCTGGCGGGCACGAGCAGACCCGCAGCGCCGTCGTCGAGCATTTCGGGGATACCGCCCACGCGCGTCGCGACGATCGCGCAGCCGGCCTCGCGCGCCTCCGCGATCACGAGCGGACTCGGGTCCTGGCGCGAGAGCAGCGCGAATACATCGGCGCTCGCGAAATACGGCCGTGTATCGGCGACGAAACCCGTGAAGTGCGCGTTCTCCGCGATGCCGAGCTCGGCTGCCAGCGCTTCCATCGATCCGCGATCGGGGCCTTCGCCGACGAGATACAGATGCGGCTCCGCCATGAATTCGCGCTCGCTCGCGGACTGCTCGCGCACCTGCGCGAACGCCTGCAGAAGATCCGCAATCCCTTTCCTGCGATACATCCCCGCCACGCAGACGATATTCGGATGCTTGAGCCGCACCGGCTTCGCGGGCGGCCGCGTGATGAGCCGCGGCGCGCCGACGGCGCCGTTGAGCACGGTCGACAACCGCGCCGGCCCGATGCCGCGCGCCTCCAGATCGAGCGCCAGCGCGCGGCTCACGGCCACCATGCGATCGCCCGCGCGCACCAGCGCCGCGCTTTTCTGCAGTTCGTGATGCACCGTGGTGACGAGCGCGAAGCGCCGCCGCATGCTGCCGAAACGCGAAATGAGCGCGCCGGTCATCATGTGCGCGTGCACGATGTCGGGATCGAAACGATCGATGAGGCGATTGAATCCCGCGATCATCGACGGCACGCGCCACGGTTGCCGCGACTGCTGCAGCGAAACATGCGTGATGCCGTGGCGACGCAAAAGCGGCTCGAAGCCGCCGCCCGACGATGCGACCACGACGTCCTGCCCCATGCGCGCCTGCATGCAGGCGAGATCGACCATCATGTTGACGGTGCCGTTGCCGATCGTCTGCGCGTGATTGGCGAGATGGACTATTCGCATGAGATAGGCTGTTTGTGCGCTCGCCGGCCCATGCCGGCGGCGTCGATCTTATTGTTTCGAGGACGCGTCTCGAAGCGGCCTGCGCCGCGCCGATCGCGTTGTTATCGCGTTGTTATCGCTTTGTTATTGCCTCGATGCCCGGACGGTCCACGCCTTCGATGCTGCTGACTGCCGCGTTGGTTCTTTCGCCGCGCGCGCGGTTGCGGCGCACGCTGCGCGTCTCTGGTGGCGCTTACAGCAACTCGTACGTCGTGGCGTTGTCGCTCGCGGCGAACGGAGCCTTGCTCGCGCCCGATGCTTCGCGCGATTGCCGGCCCTTTCTCGTCAGACCGATGTACGGCATGCCGTGCTCGAGAAACGGCCCTTCGGTCTTGCGAAAGCCGAACGCCTCGTAGAAACCGCGCAGGCTCACCGGCGCGGTCAGCCGCACGCGGCGGCCGGGCCAACGCTCGGCGGTCACCGCGAGCACGCGTTCGATCAGGGCGTGCGCGGTGCCGTCGCCGCGACGCAGCGGGCTCGTCAAGATCTTGTCCACCACGACTTCCGGATCATCCGCGTCGCCCTCGTTGATGCGTGCATAGGCGAGCACGGGCATCGAACGGCTCATGTCCTCGGCGGCGAATACGTGCGTGCCGGTTTCATCGCGACCATCCGGGTCGAGATGGACATGCGACTGTTCGACGACGAACACCGCACTGCGCGCGCGCAAAATCAGATAAAGCTCCCGCGCAGTGAGTTGTTCGAAATCCAGCGTTTTCCAGTTCATCGATTATCTCCATGCTTTACCGGCAATTACCGGCGTTGCGACGATTGAACGTTACGTGCCGACCCGCCTGAATTCAGTGCGCCATCGCACCGACCCATGACGCGCGCGCCTTTCAAATAAGCTCGACCACACGCACAAAGGCGTCCCGGGGAAAAAGACGCCTTTCCGATGATCAATGCGACCGCGCTACAGCCCGGGTTGCGGGCTGCCGCGCGCGCGTCGCATGGCGTCGATAGCACTCGCGTAATACGGCACCTTCATGGGAAAATCACAATGCATACCGCCATCGAACGCGATAGAGACGCACGATTAAAAGCACATTCGCTCCATTGCGCACGCGGTATCGAACGCCGGCCTTTCCGGCCCGAGGTCACGGCATGAGCGCGTTCCATACGAGCGGTGTGACGGATTCAGGAGCAAGTCGTTCCCGCGTCGTGTCACTCGATCCCTTGCGCATGCGTGCGCGGCGGCATCACGCGCACGCGCTGCATCGCGGCGAGCGCATCTGGCGTGAAGCGGTCGCGCCCGTCGATCTGTGGATCGAAATTCTGCACGGCAACGGGCTCGAACCGCGCGCTGCGCTCGCGTTCGCCGTCGCTCAGGACTTCGAAGCCGATCAGTTCACGCTCGGCAAGCTGCCGTTCGAAGACATCGAAAAACTCTACGGCCTGCAAGTGCAGGAGCTTTCCGTGTTCGATTCGCTCGAAGAGCGCGCGCTCGTGCAGACGCGCCGCGCGAATATCGTGCTCGTCGAAGTCGATGCATTCTATCTGCCGGACACGCGCACGGCTTCGTATCGCCGCGAGCATGCGAAGACGACCATCGGCATCGATGTGATCGATCGCGATGCGCGGCGTCTCGGCTACTTTCATCACACGGGTTATCACCTTCTCGACGGCGAAGACTACGACGGCGTGCTGCGCTCGAATGCGACGCCCGAGCCGGCGCTTTTTCCGCACGTCGAGTTCGTCAAGCGCGTGCGCGAGCCGCTGTCGGGCACGCCGCTCGCGGAAGTATCGGCGGATCTGCTGTGCGCGCATCTGTTGCGGCGTCCGATGCACAATCCGATCACGCGTTGGCGCGCGGCGTTTCCCGAGCATCTCGATACGATGATTGCGCGCGGCGAATCGTATGCGCGTCATTACGCCTTCAACGTGATGAGGCAACTCGGCGCGAACTTCGAATTGCTCGCGCATTATCTGCAGTGGATGCGCGAACAAGGCTTCGACATTCCCGTGCAGACGTATGCGGGCGCGCGCAAGATCGCGAGCGAAACCATGGTGATGCAGTGCCGCCTCGCGCGCGCCCTTTCGCGCGGACGACGAGAGCTGTGCGAGACATCGTTCGACTTGATCGAGGATGCGTACGAACGCGTGATTCCTCCGCTTGCGGACATCGTGTGCTGAACGTTGATGTCGAACCGCGATTCGCACGCGCTTTCATCTCGGCAGCGACTGTTTAAAAAGACACATTTCAACCCTTGTTTCAAGGGTTTTTTCACTCGCTTACCTTCGCGTCTTATGCGGGTTTTTATGACCTGGTGATGTCGCCGCGAGAATCTGTGCGCGACGGTTTCTCCGCGTTAATGAGTTCCGCATGAGATTGTCCCTCGATGAAACATTTCAGGGCATCGCGTGCACGACTGAAATGCGCTGCGCCCGACCATGAATCCGATGAATGACGCGCAAACGTTTCACGGCGGCTAGTCGCGTGCCGAACTCGCGAGAGGGCCGCTACAAGGCCTATGTGGGCTACTCCTCGCCGAAAGCCGCGCTACAGAGGCGCTTATGCGCGAGGAATCGCACACGCAGATTTCACTTCGTGCAACGGGCGCAACGTTTCCGCTTCATGCAACGCCGCGCGGAAGACTTTTCCCGATACCGGCAAAGCCTTATCCGGCAAGGCTTCGTGGGGAATCAAGCAGCACTCGGATAAACACGCGTTCGCCAGCCCACGGAGCCGATGGAACACGGATGAATCATTTTCCATTGTCCCTACGAAAGAAGGTGGTATGTCGAAGGGATGTCGACCCGTGAGGCTTGTCGCACCGTGGTCAAAAAATCCTCAACCGCCATTCGAGGGGTATGCGCTGATCAAACTCATCGGGGCACGCACGTATTCCTAAGACCACCGATGTTCAAGACTGAAACAAAAACGCAGCGCTGCGCTGCATCACAAAAAGTGCACGAGTTATGAGGCCCCGCCAGCATTGCGATTGCCCGCATTGGCACAGTCCTCGCTAATAGAAGCACGCAACCCAGACCAGTGCGATCAACCAAAAGCAATTCAAGTACGAAACGGGCGGCTACGGGGCTGATGTCATCCTTCCTCGAGGAACCGGCGCAAGCGGCAATCTTCGAAAACGGTCACATCAGTAAATAAAAATTGAAGCGCAACGCGCGAAAGTTACGAGAGAGAACAATCATGCTGACCCTCCAGTCCGACCTGCACGGCAATCATCTGCTTGGCGCGCTTCCTGCGCACGAATGGCAGGCGCTCACGCCGCATCTCGAACTCGTGCAATTGCGCACCGAGCAACTGCTGTGCGACTCCGGCCAACGGATTCACCACGTCTACTTCCCGACGACCGCGATCATCTCGCTGCTGCACACGATGGAAGACGGCGGTTCGGTCGAGATTGCCGCGGTGGGACGCGAAGGCATGACTGGCGTGCCGGTTCTGACCGGCGGCGAAACGATGCCGACCCGCGTGCAGGTGCAATGCCCGGGCTTCGCGTATCGCATGAGCGCGCAGGCGTTGCGCGAGCAGTTCGGCCGCTCGGACTTCCTGCGCCGCCTGATGCTGCTCTATATGCAGGCGCTGCTCACGCAGGTCGCGCAGACGGCGGCATGCAATCGGCATCACTCGCTGAACAAGCAACTTTGCCGCTGGCTGCTGATCGAAATCGATCGCACGGCGTCGAACGAATTGCAGGTCACGCAGCAACTGATCGCGGACATGCTGGGCGTGCGCCGCGAAGGCGTGACCGAAGCGGCGGGCAAGCTTCACGACGCGGGTCTCATTCATCACAGCCGCGGCTGCATCAAGGTCGTGGATCGCGAGGGTCTGGAAGCACGCGCATGCGAGTGCTACGGGCTCGTCAAGCGGGAGTTCGATCGACTACTTCCGCGTCTTCGTGCAACCGAGGCGATATCGGCCTCAAGTGTCTAACGGCTAGGATTAATGCAAGAAAAAAACCTCGATCTGTTCTCATGGCTGGCGCGTGTTCTGGATGTCTGTCTCATCATCGCGGGCGGATTGATCGCGCATGACGTACGCTTTTCGTCGCTGGATTTCGTCAGCGATATCGAAAGGCTTCTGATCGCGTTCAACTCCGCACTCGCCCTCCTGCTCTTCCCTGCTTTCGGCGTGTATGAAACCTGGCGCGGCAAGCCGTTCGCCATGATGCTGGCGCGCGTCACTTTGGCGTGGATGGCGGTCGTCGCGGGCGCCCTGCTGCTCGCCTTCACGCTACATCGCATGGATACGGTGTCGCGACTCTGGTTCGCGTATTCGACGCTCATTTCCGGCGCGCTCATCATCGCTTCGAAGCTGATCGTGTACTCGGCCTTGCGCCTGATGCGCGGCCGCGGCCTGAATCAGCGCACAGTGGCGATCGTCGGCGCGCAGGGTTTCTCGCGGACCTTGCTCGCGCACCTGTGCAGCACGCCCGAACAGGGCTTTACTCCGGTGTGCATTCTCGATACGACCGGCGACGAGGAACTGCACGCGAGCGGCATCAGCGGCATGCCCACGCCGACGACCGCGATCGGCATGGGCGGCAATCGTTTGCCGGTGCTGAACGATTTCGACGAACTCGTCGAAAAGGTGCGCGCCGAGGAAATCAACGAAGTGTGGCTCGCGCTGCCGCTGTCGCAGGAGCACACGATCTACCGCTTCGTGCATGCGCTGCGGCACGATTTCGTGAATCTGCGGCTGATTCCGGACACGCGCAGCATTTCGCTCTTCAATCATTCGATGACGGATGTCGCCGGGCTCGCGACCATCAACCTGACGACGTCTCCGATCAGCACGCTGCAGATGTGGCCGAAGATGCTCTTCGACCGCCTGTTCGCGGCGGCCGCGCTGCTCGCGCTCTCGCCGCTGATGATCGCGATCGCGATCGCCGTGAAGACGACCTCGAAGGGTCCGGTGTTCTTCACGCAGCATCGCAAGGGCGCGGACGGACGGCCGTTTCGCATCTACAAGTTCCGTTCGATGGGCGTGCATCGCGAGCACGGTCGAGTGACGCAGGCGACGCGCAACGATCCGCGCGTGACGAAGGTCGGCGCGTTCCTGCGGCGCACGAGCCTCGACGAGCTGCCGCAGTTCCTGAACGTGCTGTTCGGGCATATGTCGGTGGTCGGTCCGCGCCCGCACGCGATCGAGCACGACGATCTGTACAAGGATCTCGTCTACGGCTACATGTTCCGCTACCGCATCAAGCCCGGCATTACCGGCTGGGCGCAGGTGAACGGCTATCGCGGCGCGACGGAAAAGGTCGAGAAGATGCAAAGCCGCGTGAAGTTCGACCTCTTCTACATTCACAACTGGTCGTTCTGGTTCGACATCAAGATCGTCGCGATGACGATGTTCAAGGGATTCATCGGACGCAACGCGTATTGATCGGCGTAAAAACGCGAAAGGCCCGGCGATTTTCGGATCGCCGGGCCTTTCGCTTGGTGCGCGCGTGACTTACTTGTAGTCGATGCGCTCGACGCCGTTCTCCGTGCCGAGCAGACAGATATTCGCGCCGCGCGCCGCGAACAGACCGACCGTCACGACGCCCGGCCAGGCGTTGATCTGCGCTTCGAGCGCACGCGGATCGGTGATCGACAGGCCCTTCACGTCGAGGATTTCGTTGCCGTTGTCCGTGATGAACGGCGAGCCGTCCTTCGTCACGCGCACGATCGGCACGCCGCCGAGCGCCGCGAGCTTGCGGCCGATCGCCGTGCGCGCCATCGGCACGACTTCGACGGGCAGCGGGAACGTGCCCATCACCGGGACGCGCTTGCTCGCGTCGGCGATGCACACGAACACGTCCGCCACCGACGCGACGATTTTCTCGCGCGTGAGCGCGCCGCCGCCGCCCTTGATCATCGCGCCGCTCGCGTCGATTTCATCGGCGCCGTCGACGTAAATGGAGAGCGTCTCGATGTCGTTCAGATCGAACACCTTGAAACCGTACGATTCGAGCCGCGCCGTGGTCGCGAGCGAACTCGACACCGCGCCGCGATAACGCGCCTTGGACTTCGCGATGGCGTCGATGAAGCAGTTCGCCGTCGATCCGGTGCCGACGCCGATGATCGCGCCTTCCGGCACGTTCGCGTTCACGTAGTCGGCGGCGGCCTGACCGACCAGTTGCTTGAGTTCGTCTTGAGTCATGGGAGCGGTGCTGCTGTATCGGTGAAAACTGAGATTTTATCGGAGCGCGGGCGACGGCCTCGCGGATCATGCCAACGCGTGCAGGAAGCCGAGCGGATCGTGCGTGCGCGCCACCGACGCGATGAACGCGAACACGACGATCGCCAGCACGCCATAAACGGCGCGCGCGCCCTTCGTGCGGCCGCGCTTGAGCGCGAACGTGCCGAGCACGATATAGACGACGAGCCCCGCGATTTTCGCGCCGAGCCACGCAGCGTTCGCCGAAAAGCCGATGATCGCGACCAGCGCGATGGCGCTCGCGAGCAAAAGCGTATCGACGATATGCGGCAGGATTTTCGTCGCGCGCGCGGCGAGGAGGCGCGAATTCGTCAGCATCCAGATCCAGCGCAGCACGAATCCGGCGATGGAAAGGCCGGCGCAGGTCATGTGGATCGCGCGCAGTGTCGGAAACCAGTCGTTCATTGTGGGAAGTATTTATCGAGCAGGGCCTGGGCGATCGCGTCGCTTTCTGCATCCGCGTTGCCCGCGTGATCCGACGGGCGAAAGTGCATCTGAAACGCGCTGAAGACGCGGCGGGTTTTGGCGTCGAGCACGCCGTCGGTCGCGACTTCGTAGCCGTAGCGCTTCAGCTTTTCCTGCAGCGCGCGCACGTCCGATGGCGCCTTCGGATCGCGGCCCGCGAGATGCGTGGCAACAGCCGCGTCGTCGGGCCATGCGCCCACGCCGGCGTCGTATAGCGCATGCCACGGGAAAAGCGGACCCGGATCGATCTTGCGTTGCGGCGCGATGTCGCTATGGCCGACGACGCGCGTCGGCGGGATGTGGTAGCGCGCGACGATATCGCGGGAGAGCTTGATGAGCGCATCGACTTGCGCGGGCGGATACGGCTGCCATTTTCCATCGCTCAGCGGGCCGATCGGACCCAGATTCACGTTCTCGATGCCGATAGACGACGCGTTCAGCTCCGTCGCGCCCTGCCACGAGCTCACGCCGGCGTGCCAGGCGCGCTTGTCTTCCGGCACCAGTTGATAGACGACCGGCTCGCCTTTCTCGATGCGCGGGGCGTCGGGGACGACGTAGTGCACGCTGACTTCGTCGCCGGTCAGGACGGCGAGCGATCCCGCTTCGTCGATCTCCGTGTAGTGCATCACGAGGAAACGAATGCGGGAATCGGCGTTCTTCGCGTGGTACTGCGTGTCGGCGATGTAGGTGGTGCGGTCTTGCATCGCGGTGCAGGCGGTGAGCAGGCATGCGGAGATTGCTGCGGCAAGACGAATCGCGCGTGTGGTGCTCGTCACGATTGCATTTCTCGAAGCGAATGCACGTGCATCCAGTGGGTGAGAAGCGCGTCGCGGCTCGGCTGGCTTTTCGGATCTTTCGGAAGCCGAAGCCTTTTGCCGGCTAGCGCGGCGTACTCGCTGCCCTTCAGTTCCGGCGAAATCGACACTTCATAGGTCGCAGGGTCAATCGTAATCAGCATGCGGTCGTAAAGCGTGTGCAAGTCCGCACGAAGTAAAAGGCCGTTTCGAACGTCGTTGGTTTCAGTGCCCATGTAGCCGCAGATATGCGCCGCTTCGACCGCGCAGTCCGTGAGCGCGCAACGGCGCTCGTAGGCTTTGAGCAGTCCATTGCGAAACGCGGGTTGGCCTTGCCTTACGACGATGGAAACGAGTGTCTTCTTGCGGGCGTCCTCGATGCACGATGGATCGAATGCGCCGCTCGATTCTGCCCGCGCCCGGGCTTCGCATTCCGCTTGCGCGAACGTACTGCTTACTCGCTGCGAAGCGCCCGGATTCGCTCCCGGGCTCGAAACCTGGAATCCCAAGCTTTCGAGCCTGCGCGCGACCGTCAGCGCGCCGCCACTGAAATCTTTCGCACGCAACGGTCCGACGGCGGAAACTGGTAGCCGCAAGCCGCGCCAGCGACGGCCTTCGAATCGTAGCGTCGCCCATTCAAGACGACAAAATAGTCTCGCGCTTCCCTGAAACCGTATTTATCCAAAAACGCGGATCGGCCGATCCGATCGAATTCTTCCAGCGCGGCATGAACCGCCGAAGGATCACTAAGTCGCTTCAAAGCCATGAATGACGTTGGACCCTGACCCTTACTTCTTCACCGCCCGCTGCCTCACCGCCTCAAACAAACAAACCCCCGACGCCACCGACACATTCAAACTCTCGACCGTCCCCGCCATCGGGATATTCATGATTTCGTCGCACGTCTCGCGGGTCAGGCGACGCATGCCCTCGCCCTCCGCACCGACGACGATCGCCACCGGGCCATCCAGCTTGGTCTCGTAAAGCGATGCCGTCGCCTCGCCCGCCGTGCCGATCACCCAGACGCCCGCCTCCTTGAGTTCGCGCAGCGCGCGCGCCAGATTCGTCACGGTGATATACGGCACGCTCTCCGCCGCGCCGCTCGCCACCTTCGCCGCCGTCGCGTTCAGGCCCGCCGAGCGATCGCGCGGCGCGATCACCGCATGCGCGCCGGCCGCATCCGCGACGCGCAGACACGCGCCGAGATTATGCGGATCGGTGACGCCGTCGAGCACCAGCAGCAAAGGCGTGCCCGAAATGCCATCGAGCAGTTCGGCCAGATTCTGCGCGAGCGGCAGATCGTGCGCGCGCGCCACCACGCCCTGATGCTGGACGTTGCCCGACAGCCCCCAGAGACGCGCTTCATCGGCCGCGATCAGCCGCACGCCCGCTTCCTTCGCGGTCCGCAGAAAGTCCTGCATGCGCCGATCCTTGCGCGTGGGGTCGTACAGCACCTCCTCGATCGACGATGCATCCGCGCGCAAACGTGCGGTCACTGCGTGAAATCCGTATAGAACCTTGAGACGTGACATGACTGATTCGAACCTTCGGTGAAAACTTGAAAAGCACGACGCGGTCCGAAGCACGAAGCATCGGACCGCGCGTATTCGATGGCGGCTGTATTGACGCGCCGCCCTAACGTTTCTTGCGCGCCGGCCGTCCCTGCGATGCCGACTTCGACGCCGCTCCGCGCTTCTTCGCCGCGCCGCCGCGCGGACTCGCCGCAAGCGCCGCGCCCTTCTTCGTGCCGCCGCGCGCACGCGTGCTCGGGGCGTCGTCGTCGCCGAACGGACGGATACGCGGTCCCGCGCCGATGCCGGCAGCCGCTGCATCGCTCGCACCGGTCGACGGACGCGGCGACGGCGGCTTCACCGGCGTATCGCGAACCAGCCGGAAATCGATCTTGCGCGCATCGAGATCGACGCGGCTCACCTGCACGCGCACGCGATCGGACATCCGGTAGCGAATGCCCGTGCGCTCGCCGCGCAGTTCGTTCTTGATCTCGTCGTACTGGAAATAGTCCGAGCCGAGCTCGGTCACATGCACGAGTCCTTCGATGAAGAGCGAATCCAGTTGCACGAAAATGCCGAACGACGTCACGCCGTTCACCATGCCGCCGTATTCCTCGCCGAGCTTGTCGCGCATGAAGTAGCACTTGAGCCACGCTTCGACGTCGCGCGAGGCTTCGTCGGCGCGACGCTCGTTCGACGAGCAATGCAGCCCGAGCTCTTCCCAGATCGCGACGCTGTTGCGAGCGCGGCCACGCGCGGAGTCGTCGGCCTTCTGCAGTTCGCGCGCGGCTTTCGTGAGGCCCGTGCTCAGGAAAACATCGTGGCCGACGTCCGGCAGATACTTCTTGCCCTGCAAGATCGCGTAGATCGCGCGATGCGTGAGCAAGTCGGGATAGCGCCGGATCGGACTCGTGAAGTGCGCGTACGCCTCATAAGCGAGGCCGAAATGGCCGATGTTGTCCGGGCTATAGACGGCCTGCTGCATCGAACGCAGCACCATCGATTGCAGCATCTGCGCGTCGGGCCGGTCGCGAATCTGCGCGATGAGGGCGGCGTAATCGCTCGCGTGCGGCTTGTCGCCGCCGGTGAGCGTCAAGCCGACGCCGCGCAGGAACGCGCGCAGGTTTTCGAGCTTCTCTTCCGTCGGCCCCGCGTGCACGCGATACAAACCGGGATGCTTGTTGCGCTTCAGAAAGTCGGCCGCGCAGACGTTCGCGGCCAGCATGCATTCCTCGATCAGCCGATGCGCGTCGTTGCGATGACGCGGCACGATCTGCTCGATCTTGCCCTGCGAGTTCACGACGATATACGTCTCGGTCGTATCGAAGTCGATGGCGCCGCGCTTCTGGCGCGCGGCATGCAGCGACTTGTAGACGCCGTAGAGGTTCTGCAGCTGCGGCAGGATATCGGCGCGCTTCGCCGCTTCCGGACCCTTCGTGTTGGTGAGCACGGCCGCGACTTCGGTGTATGTCAGGCGCGCCGCCGAGTGCATCACGCCGGGATAAAACTGATACGCCTTGATCTCGCCGCGCGCGGTAATGACCATGTCGCACACGAGCACGCAGCGATCGACATCGGGGTTTAGCGAGCACAGGCCGTTCGACAGCTTCTCCGGCAGCATCGGAATCACGCGGCGCGGGAAATACACCGACGTGCTGCGATCGAGCGCATCGATATCGAGCGCTTCGTTCGGACGCACGTAATGCGATACGTCCGCGATCGCGACCAGCAGACGAAAACCCTGACCACGTCCGACGGCGACCGGCTCGCAATACACGGCGTCGTCGAAATCGCGCGCATCTTCGCCGTCGATGGTGACGAGCGGCACGTCGCGCAGATCGACGCGATGACGGATATCCGCCGCGCGCACTTCGTCGGGCAGCTTGGCGGCGGCGGCGAGCGCGGCGTCGCTGAATTCGTGCGGCACGCCGTACTTGCGCACCGCGATTTCGATTTCCATGCCGGGATCGTCGATATCGCCGATCACTTCGACCACGCGTCCGAGCGGCTGCGAATGGCGGCTCGGGAAATCCGTCAGATCGACGGACACGACCTGCCCGACCTTCGCCTTCTTCGGATTTTGCGTGATGAGGATGTCATGCCCGATGCGCTTGTCTTCGGGCACGAGAATCAGCGCGCCGTTCTCGTTGACGAGGCGCCCGATGACGCGCTTGTTGGCGCGATCCGTGACCTCGACGATGTGCCCTTCCGGCCGTCCGCGCCGGTCATAGCCGACGATGCGCGCGAGCACGCGATCGTTGTGCATGACCTTCTGCATTTCGCCATTGGGGAGGAAGAGATCGTCCTGGCCGTCATCGCGGATCAGAAAGCCGAAGCCGTCGCGATGCCCCTGCACGCGCCCCGCAACAAAATTCGACGGATGCGTGAGTTGATAGTGGCCGCGCTTGTCGAGGCGGATTTGCCCGTCGCGTTCCATGGCCGCCAGTCGCTTGAAAAATCCTTCGCGCTCCTGGCGCTTGATCGACAACGCTTCGGCGATGTCGTTCGCGGCATGCGGTGTCTCGCTCGTGCGCAGCACGCCGAGAATTTCTTCGCGGCTCGGAATCGGATACGGATATTTGCTCAAGGGCGTAGTCGTGTTTTTTCTCGTTGGACGGGACTTTTGCGGTGCTTTGCAACCAATAATGCGGTCATCGTTGCGGGTCATTCTAACACCCGTCTTTTAAGCGCCACGGGCGCGAGACGCCGACGCGGCGCGCTTCGCGGCTCGTTACAGGCATCGCATCGAAACGCTTGACAGATGCGTCAGGCTCGCTATAATTGCGTTCTCTGCTGCTGAACACTCATTCGAACGATCAGTCGAACGATCAGTAAAGCGCAGCAGATTTGAAGTAACACGCACCCTTGCCCAGGTGGCGGAATTGGTAGACGCACTAGGTTCAGGTCCTAGCGGTGGCAACACCGTGGAGGTTCGAGTCCTCTCTTGGGCACCAGATGTTTGAAAAAGCCACCTTCGGGTGGCTTTTTCTTTTTATGCGGAGACCGTGTTTTTGTCGTAGACGAGTCGTATGACTTTTCGATTGACACGGCGCCCGTTCCCGCTAGAATAGCGGGCTTGCTGTACCCCTTGGCCCAGGTGGCGGAATTGGTAGACGCACTAGGTTCAGGTCCTAGCGGTGGCAACACCGTGGAGGTTCGAGTCCTCTCCTGGGCACCAAGGTCCCTCTTTCGCGAGACGCTCGTTCGAGCGCATCGCACGCAAAAACCCCGCGCATCGTCGCGGGGTTTTTTGTTTTCCGCCTTCACTTTCCGTTCGCAATTCCGTCTCCGATTCGGTCCCCGGATGTCGAATTGAAATCGAAACGAATCTGCGTTCGCCGATTCACCTTCGTGCGGACGCGGCGGCGCGCCAGTCCCCGCGGCGCTGGTTTTCTTCAGCCGCAAGTGCAGCAGCATCGATGCCCCGCTCCGCGCGCAAGCCGACGCGACGGACAACTGCGTTTCTCCGCCACCCGGCTCGCGTCCGACGCGCCTCGCTTATCGCGCTTCGTCGCCCCGAAAGGCAAGCATCCGCAGCAGCGAATTCGTGTTCTGCGGGCGCAATGCGACGAGGCCGTGCAGTTCCCTGCGATAGCGATAAGCCGTTGTCACCGACAAGTTGACCTCGCGCGAAACCTCGACGACCGGCGCGCCATCGTGCAGCAATGCCAGCGCCTGGAATTTCCTCTTGAAGTCGACGCGTCCTCGGACGCCGCCGCCCGGCGACGCCTCGACGACCCGAAACTCCTTGCGCAATTTCCTGGGCGCCGAGCAGTCCAGCGATATGGACCGATAGCTATAGCCGTCCGTGCCGTTGCTGAAGAGATAGAGCTTGCTGTCGAAAACGTAGCTCCGATCGATCGGCGCGGTCTCTCTGTACAGCGAGTTTATTTTTAGCTCGACTCGGTAAACACATTTATTTAGGAACACTTACTCTCCTGTTGCCGATTGTTAACGGCAGGTGATTGCTGCCTACAGGAGACGACTGTAGTTTGCGATCGTCGTGCGCGGGTCTGCAAACCCGATCACGGCATTCCTACGCGTCCTGGCTTCGCCTGAGCGGAGTCAGGACCGATACTCGCTCGCACCCCTCGACCAGGGCAATCGCGGTGCGAGTTCTCGATATTTTTAGCTCGTTTCACCGCCATCCCCACCAGATGTTTCCGAATTGGCGCTGCCGACGTTCCCACGAGCTAGACATCTCCGTTTCCCTCGAACGGCAGCGGGGGAATCAGTTGCAATCGGCTACCGCAATCGATGACGCCGACGGCAAAATGCCAGACAACGAGCAATAGATTCATCATCGCTTCGGACAGGCCGAGTTCGCGCCTGATAGCCTGAATCGGCACGTCCCGCTGCAGAAAAACGAAGGCCAGATACGTGGCAAGCAGTGTCGGCTCACCTCGACTATTCCGATACACGCCATCTCCCTTTCGCATGGTCGACTTCCGCACGTAATTGAGCAGTTCCAGATCCAGCGGCACACGCAGATAACTGACCTCTCCACTGCAACGGGCCAGCAAATACAGCACATCCCCCGTAAGCAGCATCCAGTCAGAAACACCGATGTCATCAGGAACGGCGCCCATGCTTAGCCTGACTAAGTGATCTCTCGTCTCCATTTCCAAATATGCTCCTATGGCCACCGTACGCGTGGCAGGTGGTCACACTAGAAGCCCTCCGATGTGACCTGCTGTGGCGCATCCCGCGAAGAACGACCCACAGCCCCTTTGACGCCCCGCGTACTGCGGGGTGTCAAGAATCCAATCGCTTTAATTTTTGTTTAGTAAATCGAACTAATCATTCGATTTTGTCGGTGCTAATGCGAAACAAAAGCATAACGCCCGAATCTCGAATCCTTGAAGTGGACACATCCTAAAGAATGAGACTTCCGAATTAGAGTTCTAATCGGTCGTTATGCTCTTGTTTATTCTGTGGCATGGTGTGTGCTCCGAGTGTTGAAATACCGGAGATTCGTGATGCCTGCCCTGTATGTCATCGCTTTCCTCCTGCTCGCCGGCACGCTCGCCTTCCTGCAGGCGCCGGCGCTCGCATGGCTCACCGGGTTCGCGGTCTGGGTCGCCGCCGGCGCGCTGACCGGTTTGACGGTCCCGCTCGGCGCGACGCTGCTCGCGATCGTCTTCGTGCTTCCGGCGCTCGCGCTCACGCTGACACCGCTGCGTCGCGCGCTCGTCAGCCGCCGTGTAATCGCCGTGTTTCGCAAGATCCTGCCGGAGATGTCGTCGACGGAGCGTGACGCCATCGAAGCCGGCACGGTCTGGTGGGACGCCGAGCTTTTCTCGGGCCGCCCGCGATGGGACCGCCTGCTCGCACACGGCATGCCGAAGCTCACGCAGGAAGAGCAAAGCTTCATCGACAACGAATGCGCGCGTCTGTGCGACCTGTCGAACGACTGGGATACGACCGCCATCTGGCAAGACTTGTCGCCAGAAGCGTGGGCTTACCTCAAGGAACAGGGCTTTCTGGGCATGATCATTCCGAAGCGCTATGGCGGAAAGGCTTTCTCCGCGTACGCGCACTCGCAGGTCATCATGAAGCTCGCGACGCATTCGTCGGCGGCGGCCGTATCGGTGATGGTGCCCAATTCGCTCGGTCCCGCCGAGCTGCTTCTGCACTACGGCACCGAGGAACAAAAAGATCACTATCTGCCGCGGCTCGCGCGCGGCGATGAAATTCCGTGCTTCGCGCTGACCAGCCCATACGCCGGATCGGATGCCGCGGCGATCCCGGATATCGGCATCGTGTGTCGCGGCGTGCATGAGGGCCGCGAGACGCTCGGATTTCGCGTCACGTGGGAAAAGCGCTACATCACGCTCGGTCCTATCGCGACCGTGCTCGGCCTCGCCTTTCGCGCGCTCGATCCCGATCACCTGCTCGGCGACGACGACGCGCCCGGCATCACCTGCGCGCTCATTCCGACGAACCATCCCGGCGTGAACATCGGACGGCGGCACTGGCCGCTCAACGCCGTGTTCCAGAACGGCCCGAACTGGGGTAAGGACGTGTTCGTCCCGATGGACTGGGTCATCGGCGGACGCGCGCAAGTGGGTAACGGCTGGCGCATGCTGATGGAATGCCTCGCCGCCGGCCGCGCGATCTCGCTGCCTTCGTCGAACGTCGGCATGGCGAAGCTCGCGGTGCGCGGCACCGGCGCGTATGCCGCCGCGCGCCGTCAGTTCCGCACGCCGATCGGCCGCTTCGAAGGCATACAGGAAGCGCTCGGGCGCATGGGCGGCAATCTCTATGTGATGGACGCGGCGCGGCGTCTTTCCGCGCAGGCCGTCGATCTCGGCGAGAAGCCGTCCGTCATCTCGGCGATCGCGAAGTATCACATCACCGAACGCGCGCGCAAGGTCATCAACGACGGCATGGATGTCGTCGCGGGCAAGGGCATCTGCATGGGACCGTCGAATTTTTTGGCGCGGGCGTATCAGCAGATGCCGATCTCGATCACCGTCGAAGGCGCGAATATCCTGACGCGCTGTCTCATCATCTTCGGACAGGGCGCGATCCGGTGTCACCCCTACGTGCTGAAGGAGATGGCCGCAACGCGCGACAACGATCTGCGCGCGTTCGACGCCGCGTTCTTCGGACACGCGGCGTTTCTGGCATCGAACGCGATGCGCGCCTTCGTGTACGCATGCGGCGGCGGCGTGTTCGTCGCGAAGCCCGCGCGCGCCGATGCGCGGCTCGTGCCGTACTATCGCGCGGCCACGCGTCTGTCGAGCGCGTTCGCGTTGTTCGCCGATGTGTCGATGCTCACGCTCGGCGGCGAGCTGAAACGCCGCGAACGTCTTTCGGCGCGTCTCGGCGACATCCTCTCGCAGTTGTATCTGCTCTCCGCGACGCTCAAGCGTTTCGAGGACGATGGCCGCCCTGAAAGCGATCTGCCGCTCGTGCGCTGGGGCGCCGAAGACGCGCTTTATCAGGCGCGCGCCGCGTTCGAAGGCTTGCTCGCGAACTATCCGAACCGCGCGGCGGCGGCGTTTCTGCGCATCGTCGCGTTCCCGTTCGGCTTGCCGCACGCCCCTAGCGTCGATGCGCTCGGCAACGACGTCGCGATGCTGATGCAAGCACCCGGCGACGCGCGCGAGCGCCTCGTCGCAGGCTCGCACGTTTCGGCGCTCGAAGACGATCCGATCGCGCGCGGCGAAAAGCTGCTCGCGCTCACGCCTGCCGTCGCGGCGCTAGAGGCGCGTCTGCGCGACGCCGTCAAGGCGGGCGCCGCCGCCCCGCTGCCGCAAAGCCCGCACGACATCGAAGCCTGGTCGCAGACGGCGGCGGCGCGCGGTCTCATCGACGAAAACGAACGCGCGCTGCTCGCCGAATGGGCCGCTCATGCGAAGGAAGCGGTGAAAGTCGATGATTTTTCCGCAGACTTCGGTATCCTCGAAGCATTGCAAAAGCGCAGCGCGGCGCTCGAGCGGCACTTGCCCGAAGCCATTGCCTGAAGCATTCAGGACCAAAGGCACCGCCCCGCGCGCCCGACGACCGATCGACAATCGATGAAAGACCGCTATCTCGACTTCGTCAATTCGCCCTTCGGCACGAGCATTGCACGCTCGCTCGGCCTTCCGCGTCCCGAGGTTTTGCGCCGCCATCGCGCGGATCAGGCCGAATTCGGCGGCATGGCCGCCATCGGCGCGGGGCCGTCGCCCGCGCTCTTCGACGATCTGATGGCCGTGCTGTCGGCGATCGGCATGACGGGCATCGCGCACGAAAGCGCGTCCGGCTGGCTGCCGGTCGCCGCGCGGCACGGCGCGATGAGCGGCCGCTTCGAGCCGCGCTCGCGCGACGCTTCCGCGACCGACCGCGTCGAGGCGCTGATTTTCGATGCGACCGGCATCGGCGAAAGCGCGCAACTCCATTCGCTCTACGCGTTCTTCCACGATGCGCTGCGTTCGCTCGCGAAGAACGGGCGCATCGTCGTGCTCGGGCGTCCGCCCGCCACGCGCTCGAGCGTCCGCGCCGCGACCGCGCAGCATGCGCTCGAAGGCATGGTCCGCTCGCTCGGCAAGGAAGCGCGCAACGGCATTACGTCGAATCTGCTGCGCGCAGCCGATGGCGCGGATGTCGAGTCGGCGCTGCGCTTTTTCCTTTCGCCACGCTCGGCGTATGTCTCGGGCCAAGTCGTGACCATCGATGCGCCCGCCGACGCGCCGCCAAGCTGGGCCAAGCCGCTCGCCGGCAAACGCGCGCTCGTGACGGGCGCGGCGCGCGGCATCGGCGCGTCGATCGCGGCGGTGCTGGCCGAGCACGGCGCGATCGTCACCGGGCTCGATATCGACGCCGCCCGCGATGCGCTCGATCAGACCATGCTCGCGATCGAAGACGCGTCGCCGTCATCGGGCGCGCACGCGGCGCTCGTCGCGGATATCGCCGCGCCCGAAACGCCCGCCGAAATCGCGGCGGCGCTGGCTGCATCGGGCGGCATCGATATCGTCGTGCATAACGCGGGCATCACGCGCGACAAGACCATCGCGCGCATGACCGCCGACATGTGGGACAGCGTCATCGACATCAATCTGCTCGCGCAGGAACGCATCGACGACGTGCTGCTCGCGCAGAACGTGTTGCGCGCGGGCGGGCGCATCGTCGCGGTGTCGTCGATCAGCGGCATCGCGGGCAATCGCGGGCAGACCAATTACGCGACGTCGAAAGCCGGCGTGATCGGCCGCGTGCACGCGATGGCGCCGTTGCTGCGCGAGCGCGGCATCACGATCAACGCGGTCGCGCCGGGCTTCATCGAAACGCATATGACCGCGCGTATGCCCTTCGGCGTGCGCGAGGCCGGCAGACGCCTCAATTCGATGGGACAAGGCGGCTTGCCCGTCGATGTCGCCGAGACCGTCGCGTGGCTCGCGAGTCCGGGCAGCGCGGGCATCACGGGCAACGTGGTGCGCGTGTGCGGCCAGAGCCTGATCGGCGCGTGAGGAGACAGAACGCGATGCACGCACCGACCATGCCGCGCGCCCGCACCGTCGTCGTCGAAACGCTGCCGCCGCCCGCGAAGCTCTACGGCCGCGCGCTGCCCGCGCTTTTCCGGCGCGCGCGTGCGCCGGAGCTGCCCGCGTTGCGGCTCGTGCGCCCGAATGTGAGGATCGACGCCGAACAGGTCGGCCGATACGCGCGCGTGTGCGGCTTCATTCCCGAGCACGGCGTGCCGCTCACGTTTCCGCACGTTCTCGCTTTTCCCTTGCATCTGATGATGCTCACCGATCCGTCGTTTCCGTGGTCCGCGCTCGGCGTCGTGCATCTGTCGAACAGCGTGCGGCTGCGGCGTCCGCTCGCGGCCGGTCAGGCGTTGCGCATCGAAGTGGAATGCGG
This sequence comes from Caballeronia sp. LZ028, assembly GCF_031451415.1. Taxonomy (NCBI): domain Bacteria; kingdom Pseudomonadati; phylum Pseudomonadota; class Betaproteobacteria; order Burkholderiales; family Burkholderiaceae; genus Caballeronia; species Caballeronia sp. LZ028. The sequence goes on from NZ_JARUXN010000001.1 coordinate 2,016,904, forward strand.
GCCGCTCGTGCCGCATCACAAGGGCCAGGCGTTCACGCTGCATACGCGCATCTATCGGCGCGGCGAGGCGGTGTGGGACGGCGACAGCGTGTATCTGAAGCGCGGCGCGCGCAGCGAGCGCGCGGCGCCATCGATCGAGATCGCCGATGCCGCCGACGTACGCGTGCCGCTGCTCGCGCGCGAAGCGCGCTGGCAGCTTCCGCCGCAACTCGGACGCGACTACGCGAAGGCGTCGGGCGACTTCAATCCGATCCATCTGCACATGCTGAGCGCGAAAGCGTTCGGTTTTCCACGCGCCATCGCGCATGGCATGTGGACGCTCGCGCGCACGCTCGCCGCGTTGCATCCGGTCAAGGCGCTGGCTTCCGGTTACGCGCACGGCGATTTCAAGACGCCGCTATACATTCCCGGCGATGCGACGCTGTGGACCGCCGCGCCCTCGCCCGTCGCGCGCGATTTCGAAGTGCGCGATCTCGCCGGCGACCGGCCGCATCTGCGTGGCCATTTCGAATGGGAGCTGCCATGAGCGAAGCGCGTCGTGTCGCGGTAATCGGCAGCAATCGCATTCCGTTCGCGCGCTCGAACACGGCGTACGCGAGCGCGTCGAATCAGGACATGCTGAGCTTCACGCTGCAAGGACTCGTCGATCGCTTCGACCTGCACGGCATGCGCCTCGGCGAAGTGGCGGCGGGCGCGGTCGTCAAGCATTCGCGCGATTTCAATCTGACGCGCGAAGCCGCATTGTCGACGACGCTCGCGAAGGAAACGCCCGCCTACGACGTGCAGCAAGCCTGCGGCACCGGCCTTGAAACGGCGATTCTGGTCGCGAACAAGATCGCGCTCGGACAGATCGACGTGGGCATCGCGGGCGGCGTCGATACGGCGTCGGACGCGCCCATCGCGGTGAACGAGCGCATGCGCAGAATCCTGCTCGAAGCGAATCGCTCGCGCTCGGCGGGACAGCGCGTGGGCGCGCTCGCTAAACTGCGGCCCGGCATGTTCTTCAGGCCGCTCCTGCCGCGCAATGCGGAACCGCGCACGGGCCTTTCGATGGGCGAGCACTGCGAACTGATGGCCAAGCGCTGGAAGATTTCGCGCGAGGCGCAGGATGCGCTCGCGCAGGAGAGTCATCGCAAGCTCGCGGCGGCGTACGGGCGCGGCTTTTTCAACGATCTGATGACGCCGTACAAAGGCCTCGCGCGCGACAACACGCTGCGGCCCGACGTATCGCTCGATCAGTTGTCGGCGCTCAAGCCCGTCTTCGATCGCGACGCGGGCACGCTCACCGCGGGCAACTCGACGCCGCTCACCGACGGCGCATCGGCGGTGCTGCTCGCGTCCGAGCAATGGGCCGCCGAGCGTGGCTTGCCGGTGCAGGCGTTCTTGACGTTTTCCGCGACCGCCGCCGTCGATTTCTTCGACAAGCGCGAAGGCCTCCTGATGGCGCCCGTCTACGCGGTCCCGCCGATGCTCGCGCGCGCCGGAATCGCATTGCAGGACTTCGATTTCTACGAGATCCACGAAGCATTCGCGGCGCAGGTGCTGTGCACGCTCGCCGCGTGGGAAGACGACGAATACTGCCGCACCGCGCTCGGACTCGACGCGCCGCCCGGTTCGATCGACCGCGCGCGTCTGAACGTGAACGGCAGCTCGCTCGCGACGGGGCATCCGTTCGCGGCGACGGGCGGGCGCATTATCGGCACGCTGGCGAAGATGCTCGCGAACGCGCCCGCGCGCAGCGACGGCAAGCCGTTGCGCGGACTGATCTCGATCTGCGCGGCGGGCGGACAAGGCGTCGTCGCGATACTGGAGCGGTAGCCGGAAATATCGGCCAAAAAAATACAAGCCGACGGAGACACCACATGAGCCCGGGACAGGCAGCGCCGCGCGGGACTTCCGAGCCGCACGCGACAGACGGCATCTGGTATGCGTCGTATCCGCCGGATGTCGCGCATGAGATCGATCCTTCGCGCTATCGCTCGCTCGCGCATTTCTTCGACGAATGCGTCGCGCGTTTTGCCGGTCATGTCGCGTTCGTGAGCCTCGGCTCGGAACTGAAGTTCGCGACGCTCGGCGAGAAGGCGCATGCGTTCGCGGCGTATCTGCAGGGCATCGGCGTGAAGCCCGGCGATCGCGTCGCGCTGATGATGCCGAACACGCTCGTCTATCCGGTGACGCTCTTCGGCACGCTGCTCGCGGGCGCGATCGTCGTCAACGTGAATCCGCTCTATACGGTGCGCGAGCTCGGCCTTCAGTTGAAGGACAGCGGCGCGCAGACGATCGTCGTATTCGAGAATTTCGCCAAGACCGTGCAGGACGCGCGGCCGGGATCGCGCGTAAGGAACATCGTCGTGACCGGGCTCGGCGATCTGCTCGGCAGCGGTCTCAACGTGAAAGGCCGCGCGATCGATCTGATCCTGCGCTATGTGAAAAAGCAGGTGCCCGCCTACGCGCTGCCCGATGCCGTGCGCCTGCCGCAAGCGCTCGCGCTCGGCGCGCGGCGCAAGTTCGAGCCGGTGCGCGTCGGTCACGGCGATATCGCGTTCATTCAGTACACCGGCGGCACCACAGGCATCGCCAAGGGCGCGATGCTCACGCATCGCAACGTGATCGCCAATCTGATGCAGGCGCTTGCATGGGCGGGCGCGCGGCTCGTCGAGGGCGAAGAGACCGTCGTCACGCCGTTGCCGCTGTATCACATCTATTCGCTCACGGTGAATGCGCTCGCGTTTCTTGCGATCGGCGCGCGCAACGTGCTGATCGTCAATCCGCGCGATATCGGCAGTCTCGTGCGCGCGCTGCGTCACGAGAATTTCACGGCGATCACCGCGCTCAACACGCTTTACAGCGCGCTGATGGACAACGAAGCCTTCCTTCAGCGCGACTTCTCGTCGCTCAAGCTCGCGATGGCGGGCGGCATGGCGACCCAGCGGGTGATCGCCGAGCGCTTCAGGGCGCTGACGGGCAAAACGCTCGTCGAAGGTTACGGCCTGACCGAGTGTTCGCCGCTCGTCGCCGCGACGCCGCTCGATACGCACGGCGACAGCGCTTTCGATGGAACCATCGGCGTGCCGGTGCCGTCCACGCTCGTGCGCCTGCGCCGCGAAGATGGCGCGTGGGCGAACGTCGGCGAACCGGGCGAGCTTTGCGTCCAGGGTCCGCAAGTGATGAAGGGCTACTGGAACCGTCCGGAAGACACGGCGAAAGCCATCGACGCGAACGGCTGGCTCGCGACCGGGGACATCGGCGTGATGGATGCGCGCGGCATCATCCGGCTCATCGACCGCAAGAAGGACATGATGATCGTGTCGGGCTTCAACGTGTATCCGAACGAAATCGAGGACGTGCTCGCGGCGCATCCGAAAGTGCGCGCGGTCGCGGCCGTCGGCGTGCCCGATCCGGTGACGGGCGAGCGCGTGAAGGCATTCGTCGTGCGTCGCGACGACACGCTCACGGTGGAAGAACTGCTGAAGTTCGCGCGTTTACACCTGACCGGCTACAAGGTGCCTGCTTATGTCGAGTTCCGCGACGCGCTGCCGCTCACGCCGATCGGCAAGGTGCTCAGGCGCGAACTGCGCGACGCCGGATCCACATCGCAGGGCTAGCCCTCACGGAGATACCCATGCCGCGCTCGGCTTCCGGCTTCCGGTTCGCTTGTGCGAGCCTGTTGTGTCTCGCGCTCGCGTCTTTCGCGGCACGCGCCGATCCATCCGATGACGTTGGGCGCATCGGCGATCTCGGCGTCGAGCAGCAGGTGCAATGGCTGTCGCGATCGGCGGGAAGCGGCGCGCTCGCCAGTCTCGACGATGCGCAACTCGTCGCCCTCTTCCGCTCGCTCGACGCGCGCACGCTGCCGCGCTATCTGCAAGACGGCTTACGCGATTTCGATTCGTGCGAGTTCACGATGCGCCGCCGCGAGCGCATCAAAGGCAAATGGCCGAAGCGCGCGGATCACATGCTCGTGCGCGTCACGCGCGAGCCGCTGCGCATCTATGCGAAATGGCTGCCGGATGGCGGGCACGCGGGGCAGGAAGTCATCTACGACGATTCGAAGCGTCCCGATCAGCTTTACGGTCATCTCGGCGGCTTTCTGGGCGTCGTGCCGATGTGGGCATCGGTGAACGGCGCGCTCGCCCGCGCGCAGTCGAATCATTCGATCCGCGAGCTCGGCATCGACGCGATCACGCAACGCTTCATCGACGAAGGGCGCAAGTTCGCCGAAGCGGGCATCACGAAACCAACGAACATCGAAGTGAAGAACGTCGACGGACTGCGCGTGATCGCGCTCACCTACGAAACGGTCGAAGGCCAACCCACCTTCTATGCGAAAAAGGAAGTGCTCGGACTCGACCTCGAACGGCCGGTTTTCCGTACGCTGGAGTCCTACGACAACGACGGCGAGATTTTCGAAAGCGTCGTGTTCGAGCGCATCGAGACGAAACCCTTCGACGACCTGACGTTCGACCCGAAAAATCCCGACTATCGCTTCTGATTTCCTTCTGATTTGAAGCGCGCGCTGACTTCGTGACATCCCGTGTAACAACTCGTCGCACCGGGCGGCGCGCGTTTTAAGTTTCGCCTAAGAGTCGGCCGATAACCTGCCCGCACTCCATCGACATCAAGGTCCGCGCGAAGCGTCAAGCCGAAAGCGCCGCACATCGTCATGCAAACCTGAGGACATCGTTCATGAACCTCCGCCGTCCGGCTTCCGCACCCGTGCGAGCCATCAAAAAGCTTCTGAGCCATCACGAAATCGCCACGCTGCTCCTGCTGATGCACGCGCCGATCGATGTGATGGCCGCCACGCCCGATGTCGCCTCGCTGCAGGAATACGGCTATGTCGAGATCGTGTCGCCGGACGCCGGCACCCCGAAAGTGCGCCTGACCGAAGACGGCAACGCCGTGCTGCGCGGACTCGGCGTCAAGTAAGGCTTCATTTCGATACGGGCCGCGGACGCCCGGGAACGCGAACTCTGTAATAATCGGTCGATACTTTTTCATCACCGACCAAGGAGTGATTCGCGATGTCCGCCCTCTCACCCATCGTGCAGCGTGTGCTCATCACCAACGACGACGGCATCGACGCGCCCGGCCTCGCCGTGCTCGAAGCGGTCGCCGCCGAACTCGCGCACGAAGTTTGGGTCATCGCGCCCGAGCACGATCAGAGCGGCACTTCGCATTCCATCAGCCTGCATTCGCCGCTGCGCATCTCGCGTCAGGGCGAACGGCGCTTCGGCGTACAGGGCACGCCAGGCGACTGCGTCGTGATGGGCGTGCGCCACATCATGAAAGACGCGCCGCCCACACTTGTCCTGTCCGGCATCAACCGCGGGGCGAATCTCGGCGTCGAAACGATGTTCTCCGGCACCGTCGGCGCGGCGATGACGGGCCTCTTGCTCGGCTTGCCGTCGATCGCGCTCAGTCAGGCTTTCACGGACCGCGAGAACGTGCGCTGGGACACGGCGCGCGCGCTGGCGCCGGGCGTGATCCGCCAATTGCTCTCGATTTCCCACGACGCGCCGACGTGCCTGAACGTCAACTTCCCCGATTGCGACGCGTCTGCCGCGGGTCCGCTCACCGTGACGCGGCAAGGCATCGGGCTCGTGGAAGGCATCGACGTGTTGCCGCTCGTCGATCCGCGCGGCATCGACTATCACTGGCTGCGCTTTCAGCGTGGCCCGCGCCCGAATTCGCCCGATAGCGAAACGGCGGTGGTGGCGGCAGGCAGCGTGTCGGTCACGCCGCTCCATTTCGATCGCACCGACGAGCGCACGTTCGCCACGCTCGAAGCGGGTCTTGAACGCGCCGTCTGAGTTTTCGGTCCGCGCGCGTCTAGAACGATTCTTCTCAGACGGGAACGGTCGCTTTCTCGTATGCTCGGCCGTTCACGACAAGGAGACGACATGACCCGTTTCATCGGCTCGCGCGGTGCACGCGTGACGCTCGGCGCGCTGTGCGCCACTTTCGCCGCGAGCGTTTTCGCGCAGGCGACGCCCGTCGGCACCTGGCAGACCATCGACGATCAGACCGGCAAAGCGAAAGCGATCATCCAGATCGCCGACGACGGCAACGGGCAGTTGTCGGGCAAGGTCGTGCGTGGCATCGGCGAATTCGATCATCCGGAACGGCGCTGCACGGCCTGCACGGACGAACGCAAGGATCAGTTGATCAAGGGCATGACGATCATCACCGGCATGCGCCAGGACGGCGACGAGTGGGAAGGCGGCCAGATTCTCGACCCGGACAGCGGCAAGCTCTACAAGTGCAAGATGAAACTCGAAGACGGTGGCAAGAAGCTCGTCGTGCGCGGGTATATCGGCGTTTCGCTGCTGGGGCGCTCGCAAACCTGGGTGCGCCAGCAATAGCTTTATATAAAGACAAAGCCGGTCGAAGACGTCGATCTTCGACCGGCTTTGCTCATCTCGCGAGCACGCTTCGAGCAATCATGCGGCGTGACGATGTTGCGCCTCTTCCGCTTGTGCTTCGGCGGGCAGGTTCGGCTCTTCCGGCTTGAATTCCCCCGGCACACGCATGCGCGATGTCATCAACGCATAGAGCGATTCGCCGGCCGGCCCGAACAACTGCGTCATGACGCGCAGCAGGACGCCCGATTCGTGCCACGCCTTGAAGCGCCGATGGCACGTCTGATACGACGGATATTTGCGCGGCAGCGTGGACCATGACGCCCCGCTGTACATGACCCAGAGCACACCGTTGAGCGCGGCGCGGGTATTGGCGAGCGGCCGGCCCCGCAACTCCGAACGCGGACGCAGTTCGGGAAGCAGCGGTGCAACCATCTGCCATTCTTCGTCGGACATGTCGCGATAGGGCTTCACGGTAGTTTCTCCAATTTACTGACTGATAACCGGTATCGACGATACCGAGTACCCGAAAGCCAGCAAATCGGAGTGGTCCGAATCTTGAAATTGCTCGCAAAACCTTATGCCGATTGGCCTACCGCAGATTTTTGATACTCGTATTAGGTCAGCGAAATATCGGTGACGCGGCGCGGCGCCTCCAGATATTCCTTCGACTGCATCTCGACGATACGCGACACCGTGCGCGTGAACTCGTTGGCCATCGGCCCTTCGACGTACAGTTCTTCCGCGGGCACGGCCGCCGACATCAGCAGCTTGACCTTGTGGTCGTAGAACACGTCGATGAGCCAGGTGAAGCGGCGCGCTTCCGATGCCATGCGCGGCGTCATTTGCGGCACGTCCGACAAGATGACCGCGTGAAAGCGGTTCGCCAGTTCGAGATAGTCGTTCTGCGAGCGCGGGCCGCCGCATAGCGTCGCAAAGTCGAACCAAACGACACCGTCGGCTTTGCGCAATGCCTTGATCTCGCGCTTCTCGATGTGCAGGATCGGGCTTTCGTCGGGCACGGCCGCGAGTTTCGCGAAATCCGCACGCAACGCCTCGCTCGCCGACGCACCAAGCGGCGTGTGATACGCCTTCACCGTCGAGAGCGTTTGCCTGCGGTAATCGGTGCCGGCATCGACGTTGAGCACGTCGAGATGCTCTTTGATGAGCTCGATCGCGGGCAGAAGACGATCGCGATGCAGCCCTTCCGGATACAGCGTGTCGGGCTGGTAATTGGACGTCATCACGAACTGCACGCCGGCCTTGAAAAGACGGTCGAGCAGGCGATACAGGATCATCGCGTCGGCGATATCGGAGACGTGAAACTCGTCGAAACAGATCAGCCGATAACGCTTCGCGATGCGTTTGGCGAGTTCGTCCAGCGGATCCGACTGCCCTTTCAGCTCCTCCAGTTCGCGATGCACCTCGCGCATGAATTCGTGAAAATGCAGACGCGTCTTGCGCTGCACCGGCACGACCGCATAGAAGCTGTCCATCAGGAAGCTCTTGCCGCGCCCGACGCCGCCCCACATGTAGACGCCGCGCGGCAACTCGGGACGCACGAGAAACTTCTTGAGCGCGTTCGAGCGGCGCGCCTTGTACGCGACCCACTCTTCATAGCACTGTTGAAGACGCGCGACCGCCGCGAGCTGCGCCTCGTCCGATTGATAACCCCGCGTGCGCAGTTCGTTTTCGTAGTATTCGGTGACGTTCATCTTCGGCCGTTCGATGTGACAAAGGCGAGCGGATCAACCCGCTCGCCTTTGTTGTGCTGCCTTACTGCCAAGGCAAACGGTATTACATGTTCAACGCGCGCTTGTCGACGGCGAGCGCCGCTTCGCGCATCACTTCAGACAGCGACGGATGCGGATGGCAGATGCGGCCGATATCTTCCGACGCCGCCTTGAACTCCATCGCCACGACCGCTTCCGCGATCAGATCCGACGCGTCCGCAGCAATGACGTGCACGCCGAGGATTTCGTCGGTCTTCGCGTCCGCGATCATCTTGACGAAGCCTTCGGCACGGCCGATGCCGAGCGCGCGGCCGTTAGCCATCATCGGGAACTGGCCGGTCTTGATCTCGCGGCCTTCGGCCTTGAGCTGCTGCTCGGTCTTGCCGACCCACGCGATTTCCGGTTCCGTGTAGATGACCCACGGCACGCAGTTGTAATCGATGTGCGGCTTCTGACCGTCGATGATCTCCGCCACCGCCACGCCTTCGTCTTCCGCCTTGTGCGCGAGCATCGGGCCGCGCACCACGTCGCCGATCGCGTACACGCCCGGCACGCTCGTCGCGCAATGATCATCCACGTCGATGAAACCGCGCTCGTTCGCCTTCAGGCCGATGCTTTCCAGACCGAGGTTATCGGTGTTCGGCACGCGGCCGATCGACACGATCAAACGATCCGCTTCCAGCGTCTGCGCGTTGCCTGCGTTGTCCGTGTAAGCGATCGAAACGCCGTTGGCGCTCGTCTTCACTTCGCCGATCTTCACGCCGAGGTGAATGTCGAGACCCTGCTTCTTGAACTGCTTCGCGGCTTCCTTCGCGAGCGACTCGTCCGCCGCGCCGAGGAATTGCGGCAGCGCTTCGAGCACGGTCACTTCCGCGCCGAGACGACGCCACACCGAGCCGAGCTCCAGACCGATCACGCCCGCGCCGATCACGGCGAGCTTCTTCGGCACGGAATCGAACGACAGCGCGCCTTCGTTGTCGGCGATCAGCTTGTTGTCGACCGGAATGTTCGGCAGATGGCGCGCCTTCGAACCCGTCGCGATGATCACGTTCTTCGCCGTGACGACTTCGGTCTCGCCTTCGCCCGACACTTCGATCTGCACGCCGGCCGCGTTCTTCCCGGTGAACTTGCCATGACCCTTGAGCCACGTGATCTTGTTCTTGCGGAACAGGAACTCGATGCCCTTCGTCATCTTTTCGACGATGCCGTCTTTGCGCGCGAGCATCTTCGACACATCGAGCTTCACGTCCGACACGCTGATGCCGTGATCGGCCAGATGCTTCGACGCATTCTCGAATTCTTCCGACGACGCCAGCAGCGCCTTCGACGGAATGCAGCCTACATTCAGGCACGTGCCGCCGAGCTTCAATGCGCCTGCCGGGTTCTTCCACTTCTCGATACACGCAACCGACTTGCCGAGCTGCGCTGCGCGAATCGCCGCGATATAGCCGCCAGGGCCCGCGCCGATCACGACGACATCAAATTCTTTGGACATGACTTTCCTTGGTGTGTCTCCGCTTTTGCGGAGCAGCCTCTTGCGATGCGCGCGAGCCTATCGCGCGCATCGAGGCAACTAAGCTTGTATTACAGGTCCAGCAGCAGACGAGCCGGATCTTCCAGCGCGTCCTTCATCGCGACCAGCGACAGCACGGCTTCGCGGCCGTCGATGATGCGGTGGTCGTACGACAGCGCGAGGTAGTTCATCGGACGGATCACGATCTGGCCGTTTTCGACGACCGCGCGTTCCTTCGTCGCGTGCACGCCGAGAATCGCGGATTGCGGCGGGTTGATGATCGGCGTCGAGAGCATCGAGCCGAACACGCCGCCGTTCGAGATCGAGAACGTGCCGCCGGTCATTTCTTCGATCGACAGCTTGCCGTCCTTCGCCTTCTGGCCGAATTCGGCGATCTTCTTCTCGATGTCGGCGAGGCTCATCTGATCCGCATTGCGCAGGATCGGCACGACGAGACCGCGCGGCGAACCGACCGCGATACCGATGTCGAAGTAGCCGTGATAGACGATGTCGTTACCGTCGATCGATGCGTTCACGAGCGGGAACTTCTTCAGCGCGTGGACGGCGGCCTTCACGAAGAACGACATGAAGCCGAGCTTCACGCCGTGTTCCTTCTCGAAGCGGTCCTTGTACTTGTTGCGCAGATCCATGACCGGCGCCATGTTGACTTCGTTGAACGTCGTCAGGATGGCGTTGGTTTGCTGCGATTCGAGCAGACGTTCGGCGATACGCGCACGCAGACGCGACATCGGCACGCGCTGTTCCGGGCGGTCCTTCAGCCACTGATCGGCCGATGCCGGTGCGCTGACTTGCGGCAGCGACGGCTTCGCGGCGCGCGCGGCGGCCGGAGCCGGTGCGGCGGCGGGCTTGGCCGGTGCGGCAGCCGGTGCGCCGGCTTGAGCGGCGAGCGCGTCGCCCTTCGTGATGCGGCCGTCGCGGCCCGAGCCCGACACCTGATCCGCCGACACGCCCTTCTCGGCCAAGATCTTCGTCGCGGCCGGCGATGCGGCGCCGCCCGCCGATGCTTGCGCAGCAGCCGGAGCCGACGTGGCAGCGGCGGTTTCCGCGACCGGCGCGGGCTTCACTTCGGCGTCGCCGGCAGCGGCGACGGCGGCAGGCGCTTCGCCCGCTTTCGCTTCGGTGTCGATCTTGGCGATGAGTTCGTCGGCGGTGACGATATCGCCGTCGTGCTTGATGACTTGCGCCAGCACGCCGGCCGACGGAGCCGGCACTTCGAGCACGACCTTGTCGGTCTCGATTTCGATGAGGATTTCGTCCTGGGCGACAGCCTCACCCGGCTTCTTCTTCCACTGCAGCATGGTCGCTTCCGAGACCGACTCGGAAAGCTGGGGAACCTTGACTTCTACGATAGCCATTTCTGTATTTTCCTGATGCGTGTCTGTGTGTACGAGCAGCGAAACCGGGGAACGTCCGTTCGCCCGGTTTCGATCAAGCAATGCTTACTTCGCGATGACCTGCGCGCCCTTGAGGCGGCCGAACGCGCCTTCCACGAGCACCTTCTGCTGCTCGTAGTGCTTCGCGTAGTAGCCGACCGCCGGCGATGCCGATGCAGGACGGCCGCTGTAGGCCAGCTTCATGCCTTCGCGCATGCCTTCGCGCAGATGGTGCTCGACGTAGAACCAGGCGCCCTGGTTCTGCGGCTCGTCCTGCACCCACACGACTTCGGTCGCGTTCTCGTACTTCTTGAGTTCCGCGTCGAACTGCTTGTGCGCGAACGGGTACAGCTGCTCGATACGCACGATCGCGACATCGTTGCTCTTCGCTTCGCGGCGATGCGCGATGAGGTCGTAATAGACACGGCCCGAGCACACGATCACGCGCTTGACCTTCTTCGCCTCGATGGCTTCGTCCGTTTCGCCGATGACCGGCTGGAACGAGCCCTTCGCCAGTTCCGACAGATCGGACACGGCTTCCTTGTGACGCAGCAGCGACTTCGGCGTGAAGATGATGAGCGGCTTGCGGAACAGGCGGATCATCTGACGGCGCAGCAGGTGGAAAACCTGCGCCGGCGTCGTCGGCTGGACCACTTGCATGTTGTGATCCGCGCACAGTTGCAGGAAACGCTCGATACGCGCCGACGAGTGCTCCGGACCCTGACCTTCGTAGCCGTGCGGGAGCATCATCGTGAGACCGGAGACACGGCCCCACTTCACTTCGCCCGACGAGATGAACTGGTCGATCACGACCTGCGCGCCGTTCACGAAGTCGCCGAACTGCGCTTCCCACGCGACGAACGTGTTCGGTTCAGCGGTCGAATAACCGTACTCGAAACCGAGCACCGCTTCTTCCGACAGCACCGAGTCGATCACCGTGAACTTGGCCTGGCCTTCCGCGATGTTCTGCAGCGGAATGTACGTGCCGTCGTTCCAGCGCTCGCGGTTCTGATCGTGCAGAACGGCGTGGCGGTGCGTGAACGTGCCGCGGCCCGAGTCCTGGCCCGTCAGACGCACGGCATAGCCCGATGCGACCAGCGATGCGAACGCGAGGTGCTCGCCCATGCCCCAGTCGAGCTTGGCCTCGCCGAGACCCATCGCGCGGCGGTCGTTGATGACGCGCTCGACGAGCGGGTGAACCTTGAAGTTTTCCGGAATGGTCGTGATGCGCTCGGCCAGACGCTTGAGTTCCGCGAGCGGCACCGCCGTGTCGGCCGCGTCGGTCCACTTGCGGTTCAGGAACGGCACCCAGTCGACCGCGTACTTGCTCTTGTAGTTCGAGAGCACCGGATCGATCGTGTGATGGCCTTCGTCCATCGCCTGACGATATTCCTTGACGAAGTTGTCCGCTTCCTCGGCCGTGATGACGCCCTGTTGCACCAGCTTTTCGGCGTAGACGGCGCGCGTGCCCGGATGCTTCGCAATCGTCTTGTACATCAGCGGCTGCGTGACCGCCGGCGTGTCCTGCTCGTTGTGACCGAGCTTGCGGAAGCAGATGATGTCGACGACCACGTCCTTGTGGAACTTCATGCGGAAGTCGATGGCGAGCTGCGTCGCCAGCACGACGGCTTCGGGATCGTCGCCGTTCACGTGCAGCACCGGCGCCTCGATCATCTTGACGACATCCGAGCAATACAGCGTCGAGCGCGCATCGCGCGGATCCGACGTCGTGAAGCCGATCTGGTTGTTGATGACGATGTGCAGCGTGCCGTGCGTGCCGTAACCGCGCGTCTGCGCGAGGTTCAACGTTTCCATCACGACGCCCTGGCCCGCGAAGGCCGCGTCGCCGTGCACTTGCACCGGCAGCACTTGCAGGCCTTCTTCGTCGCCGCGACGATCCATACGCGCCTTGGCCGAGCCTTCGACCACCGGATTCACGATTTCGAGGTGCGACGGGTTGAATGCGAGCGACAGGTGAACCGGGCCGCCTTCCGTGGCGACGTCCGACGAAAAGCCCTTGTGGTACTTCACGTCGCCGGCCGGCAGGTCATCGACGTGCTTGCCTTCGAATTCGGCGAAAAGGTCCGCCGGCATCTTGCCGAGCGTATTGACGAGCACGTTCAGACGCCCGCGGTGCGCCATGCCGATGACGATTTCCTGCACGCCGTTCTTGCCCGCGTGACGCACGACTTCGTCCATCGACGCGATGAAGCTCTCGCCGCCTTCCAGTGAGAAGCGCTTCTGGCCGACATACTTGGTGTGCAGGAAACGCTCGAGGCCTTCGGCAGCCGTCAGGCGATTCAGGATGTGCTTCTTCTTGTCGTTCGAGAAATTCGGCGTCGAGCGAATCGACTCGAGCTGCTCCTTCCACCAGCGCTTCTGTTCCGGATCGCTGATGTACATGAACTCGGCGCCGATCGTGCCGCAGTACGTGTCGCGCAGCGCCTTGACGATGTCGCGCAGCGATGCCTGCTCGAAACCGAAGTACAGGTTGTTCGCGTTGAACACCTGATCCATGTCGGCTTCGGTGAAGTCGTAGAAGCCGGGTTCGAGTTCGGGAATGGGGGGACGCTCGCGGCGCTTGAGCGGATCGAGATTGGCCCATTGCGTGCCAAGGAAGCGATACGCGCCGATCAGCGATTGGACGTAGACTTGCTTTCGCGCGGTGGTCAGATCACCGGTGCTTTCGCGCGGCAGAAAGGCGTTCGCCTTCGCGCGCTGAGCGAAAGATTCGACGATGGGGCCGTGAGCCACGTCGTTGTGAGCCGTGCCGTCCGAAGCGGGCACGTTCTGCAACGCGTCGAAGTAGGCGCGCCAGGTCTCGGGCACTGACGCGGGATTATCGAGATATTGCTCGTACAACTCTTCGACGTACGGAGCATTACCGCCGAACAGATAAGAGTTCGACTGGAATTGCTTCATCATTTTACGCTCACCTTTCTTCGAGTTTCTCGAGGAAGTGCGGGTTACGAAACCTTCCGCGCCACGGCCTGACCGTTTAGCGGATTGCGCGAATCAAGTCTGCTTGGAAGGACCTAAAAAGCGACAGCTAATCCGAGAAGCATAGCACAGAACGAATAGTCATATGACGTATCGCCGCATGTGCCCTCGCCTCGTCGTCGCCTCGCCATCCTTTACGCAACAAGGATGTGCGGGCTATTCTGAGATAAGCAAGGGTCTCGTGCAGCGCGCCGAAGAATGACAAAAGCCGCCCGAAGGCGGCTTTTGTTCCGACGTTGCTCACAGATGCATGCGCAGCTTATTCGGCGTTGGCTTCGCGGCTTGCGCGGCGACGCTCGTGTTCTTTCAGATGACGCTTGCGCAGACGAATCGACTGCGGCGTGACTTCGACGAGCTCGTCGTCGTCGATGAACTCGACCGCGTATTCGAGCGAAAGCTGGATCGGCGGAACAAGACGCACGGCTTCGTCAGTGCCCGATGCGCGCACGTTCGTCAGCTGCTTGCCTTTGATCGGATTCACGACCAGGTCGTTGTCGCGGCTGTGAATGCCGATGATCATGCCTTCATAGAGCGCATCGCCCGGCGACACGAACATGCGGCCGCGATCCTGCAACTTCCACAGCGCATAGGCGACAGCAGCGCCATCGTCCTGCGAGATCAGCACGCCGTTACGGCGCTCGCCGACCGAGCCTTCCTTCACCGGCGCGTACGAATCGAAGGTGTGGCTCATCAGGCCCGTGCCGCGCGTGAGCGTCAGGAACTCGCTCTGGAAGCCGATCAGCCCGCGCGCCGAAATCTTGTACTCGAGACGCGTGCGGCCACGGCCATCCGAGGTCATGTCGAGCATTTCCCCCTTGCGGCGGCCGAGCTCTTCCATCACGCCGCCCTGATGCTGGTCTTCGATATCGACCGTCAGGTTTTCATACGGCTCGCACTTCACGCCGTCGATTTCCTGCAGCACCACGCGCGGACGCGACACGGCCAACTCGTAACCTTCACGGCGCATGTTCTCGACGAGAATCGTCAGATGCAGTTCGCCGCGGCCCGACACTTCGAACGTCGTTTCGTCGCCGGTGTCTTTCACGCGCAGCGCGACGTTGTGATTCAGTTCCTTCGTCAGACGATCGCGGATCTGGCGACTCGTCACGAACTTGCCTTCCTTGCCTGCGAGCGGCGACGAGTTCACGAGGAAGTTCATCGTGAGCGTCGGCTCGTCAACGGTGATCATCGGCAGCGCTTCGGGATTGTCCGGCGAGCAGATGGTCACGCCGATGCCGATTTCCTCGATACCGTTGATGAGCACGATATCGCCAGCCTGCGCCTCTTCCACCTGCACGCGCTCGAGGCCGTGGAACGACAGCACCTGATTGATCTTGCGATTCAGGATCGCGCCGTCCGGACCCGAGCGCACGGCGACCTGCATGCCCGGGCGGATACGGCCACGCGCGACACGGCCCACGCCGATACGGCCGACGTACGAGTTGTAGTCGAGCGACGTGATCTGAAGCTGCAAAGGACCGTCCGGATCGGCCGGACGCACGGGAACGTGTTCGAGAATGGCTTCGAACAGCGGGCGCATCGTGCCTTCGCGGACATCGGGTTCGAGGCCGGCGAAGCCGTTGAGACCCGACGCGTAGACGATCGGGAAGTCGAGCTGCTCTTCGGTCGCGCCGAGCTTGTCGAACAGATCGAAGGTCTGGTTGATCACCCAGTCGATACGCGCGCCCGGACGGTCCACCTTGTTGACGACGACGATCGGCTTCAGGCCGAGCGCGAGCGCCTTCTTCGTGACGAAGCGCGTTTGCGGCATCGGGCCTTCGACGGCGTCGACGAGCAGCAGCACGGAATCGACCATCGACAGCACGCGCTCCACTTCACCGCCGAAGTCCGCGTGTCCCGGCGTATCGACGATGTTGATGTGCGTGCCTTCGTATTCGACGGCGCAGTTCTTCGCCAGGATCGTGATGCCACGTTCCTTTTCGATGTCGTTCGAGTCCATGACCCGCTCGGCGACCTGTTGGTTTTCCCGGAAGGTGCCCGACTGGCGGAGCAACTGGTCGACGAGCGTGGTCTTGCCGTGGTCGACGTGGGCAATGATGGCGATATTGCGGAGGGCGCGAGTCATAGAAAGTGTCTTGGTTGTGCGCCGTAAGAGCGAGTCCCTTCTGTTGCGAGACTCCGTGGCTCGGCAAGCCCCCTCTGGAAAGCGTCATGCAAGCATGACTACGCGGGCCCGGCGCGGTGAGAACCGAAGAGTATATCACGCACGGATGTCTAAACCTGGCAATAGGACTCAACCCGTAAATCGGGCCAGCAACCGCCGCATGTCCGCGGCGTCGGGTCGCGACGAACCGCAGGCCGGGCGCGGGCGGATTGTTAAGCATATTCAGAAAAGATCCTTGCACGCCGCGAAACGCCTCCCTATAATCCTGCCTAGTCAACTATTGCAATCGCACAAATATTCTTATGAGCGACGCTCCGAAATCCGCGGCGATCGGCGACTACGTGCTCGCCGAGAGCGTCGGCTATCTGATCAGCCGGGTCCGCTCGACCATGTGGAACATGGTCACGCAACACACGACGTCCGAACTGGGCATCACGAGCACGCAGGCAAGCATCCTGTTCATGCTGGCGGTCGGCAAATGCCTGACGGCGGCGGATATTGCCCGCGAATACGGCATCGATGCGAGCGCGGTCACGCGTCTCATCGACAGACTGGAAAAGCGTGGCCTGCTTTCGCGCGTGCGCAGCGAGGAAGACCGGCGCGTCGTGCGCCTCGCGCTGACGGACGAAGGTCACGCGACCGCGGAAAAGATACCCGCCATCTTCACGCGCGTACTGGACAACCTGCTTGCCGGTTTCACGCCGGAGGAAGTCGGCTTCCTCAAAAGCATGCTGCGGCGGATTCTCGCGAACTCGTGCGATCCATCCGTCGCGCCACTGCTGGGCGGCAACGATAAGCCTGGTACGTCATTGCGATGACAAGCAAATACGTCATCGCAACCCTACAAAAAGATTGCAACGTCCACCTTTAATTTGCATCTCGAGAGACGAGATATGAACCAGCACTTCCTGTCCGCTATGCGCGGCGAAAGCCGTGCGAAGCGCGCCGTCGCCGCCGCGGTGGCCGCGCTTGCGCTCGCCGGCTGCGCGAACTATTCGGGCATTTCGAGCGACAAGCAGATCGCCGCGCCGGAAAACTTCGAGGCCACGCAAAGCGTGCCGGGCCAAGGCGGCCAATGGCCCACGCTCGACTGGGCGAAGCAGTTCGGCGATCCGCAACTGCCGCAACTGATCGACGAAGCGCTCGCCGACAATCCGAGCATCGCGCAGGCGCAAGCGCGCATCGCGAAGGCGTCGTCGTATATCGAGACGTCGCGCTCGGCGCTTTATCCGAAGGTCACCGGCTCGTATTCGTGGACGCGCGAACTCTATTCCGCCAACGCCCTCTTCCCGCCGCCTTATGGCGGGACGTGGTTCAGCGAGAACAACGTGCTCGCGAGCGCGTCGTGGGAACTGGATCTGTGGGGCAAGAACCGCTCGCGCCTCAACATGGCGGTATCGCAGCAGAAAGCCGCCGAAGCCGACATGCAGCAGGCGCGCGTGACGCTTGCGGCGTCGGTCGCGCGCACGTACAACCAGCTCGCGCTGCTCTACGCGCTGCGTGACGTGGCGCAACGCGAAATCGCGAACCGTCAGGACGTCGGACGCATCACGAACGGGCGTGTCGCGGCCGGGCTCGACACCAACGTCGAGCGCCGAACGGCGGAAGGCAACGTCGCGACCAGCCAGACGAACTCGACGGAACTCGACGGCCAGATCGAAACCGTCCGCTATCAGCTCGCGGCGCTGCTCGGCAAAGGCCCGGATCGCGGCCTCAAGATCGCGAAACCCGTGATCGACCCGAACGTCAACGTGACGCTGCCCGACAACGTGCCCGCCGATCTCGTCGCGCGCCGCCCGGATATCGTCGCCGCGCGCTGGCAGGTCGAAGCCGCGACCCACAACATCAAGGAAGCGAAGGCCGAGTTCTTCCCGGACATCAACCTCGCGGCGGCCTTCGGTTTCGACGCGTTCGGCTGGAGCCGCTTCCTGCAGGCGAGCAGCCGCCAGATCCAGGCCGGTCCGGCGATCCATCTGCCGATCTTCGACGCCGGCGCCTTGCGCGCGCAGTTGAAAGGCCGTTACGCGGACTTCGAAGGCGACGTCGCGAACTACAACCAGACGCTCATCAACGCGATGAACGATGTCGCGACCAACATCTCCGCAATCCGCTCGCTCGACAAGCAAATGGCCGACGCCCAGCGCGCGCTCGCGGCGGCGTCGAGCGCGTATCAGCTCGCCGTGATCCGCTACAAGGCCGGCCTGTCGCCGCAATTGCAGGTGCTCAACGCCGACGAAAACCGCCTCGCCAACGAGCAGACCGTGACGAATCTGCGCCTGAAGCGCACCGATCTGCAGATCGCGCTGATCAAGTCGCTCGGCGGCGGATTCGACGCGACGAGCAGCAATCTCGCGATCGACGGCAGCGGACAAAGTCAGACGACGACGCAGGCCGCCAATCAGGCCACGCCGTCGAACTAAGCGCCCACAAGAACACGCATCGGACCAAAAACGGAATTTTCGGAGTCTTTCATGAGCGACCCTCAACAAAACGCAGCCGCGGCCGCCGCGCCCGCGCCGAAACAGAGCAACGGCAAACGCCGAGCGCTGATGACGCTGATCGTGCTCGTCATCATCATCGCGGCTATCGCGTACGGGCTGTACTACTTCCTCGTCGCGCGCTTCCACGAAGCCACCGACGACGCCTACGTGAATGGCAACGTCGTGCAGATCACGCCGCAGGTCGTGGGCACGGTGATCTCGGTGAACGCCGACGACACGCAGACCGTGAAGATAGGCGATCCGCTCGTCGCGCTCGATCCGGCCGACTCCAAGGTCGCGCTCGATCAGGCCGAGGCAAATCTCGCGCAGACGGTGCGCCAGGTACGCACGTTCTTCGTCAACAACAACCAGTACGAAGCGCAGATCGCGTTGCGCCGGTCCGATCTGTCGCGCGCGCAGGACGATTTGAAGCGCCGCATGCAGGTCGCGCAGACGGGTGCGGTGTCGCAGGAAGAAATCTCGCACGCCCGCGACGCGGTACGCAGCGCGCAGGCCGCGCTCGACGCCGCCGAGCAGGAGCTCGCGTCGAACCGCTCGCTCACGGCCAACACGACGATCGCCGATCACCCGAACGTGCTCGCCGCCGCCGCGAAGGTCCGCGATTCCTACATCAACTACGCGCGCAACACGCTGCCCGCGCCGGTCACGGGCTATGTCGCCAAGCGCTCGGTGCAAGTCGGCCAGCGCGTGTCGCCGGGCAATCCGCTGATGGCGATCGTGCCGCTCAACGCCGTGTGGGTCGATGCGAACTTCAAGGAAGTGCAGCTCAAGCACATGCGGATCGGCCAGCCGGTCGAGCTGACGGCCGATCTGTACGGTTCGGGCGTCGTGTATCACGGCAAGGTGGTCGGTTTCTCGGCCGGCACGGGCTCGGCTTTCTCGCTGCTGCCCGCGCAGAACGCGACCGGCAACTGGATCAAGGTCGTGCAGCGCCTGCCGGTGCGCATCCAGCTCGATCCGAAGGAACTGGAAGCGCATCCGCTGCGTATCGGCCTGTCGATGAACGTCGACGTCACCATCAAGGACGAGCAAGGCGGCCAGCTCGGCAACGCGCAGAACACGGTCTACCAGACGAATGTGTTCGACAACTACGGCGCGCAGGCCGATCAGGAAATCGCGCGCATCATCCAGCAGAACGCGGGTACGGGTGCGGGCGCAGGGTCGTCGGCGCAGAGCGCGTCGCCGGCGCACGGGCGCGCGACGAAGTCCGCGTCGGCCGCCAAGCTGATGTAAGCGGACTCGCCACATGTCTTCGCAAAACGTCGTACATCCGCCGCTGTCGGGCGGAAAGCTCGTCATCGGGACGATCGCCGTATCGCTCGCGGTGTTCATGAACGTGCTCGACACGTCGATCGCGAACGTCTCGATTCCGTCGATCTCCGGCGATCTCGGCGTGTCGTCGGATCAGGGCACGTGGGTCATTACGTCGTTCGCGGTCGCCAACGCGATCTCGGTGCCGTTGACCGGCTGGCTCACGCAGCGTCTCGGGCAGGTGCGGCTCTTTCTCGGCTCGATCATCCTGTTCGTGATCGCGTCGTGGCTCTGCGGTCTCGCGCCGACGCTCCCCTTCCTGCTCGCCGCGCGCGTATTCCAGGGCGCCGTCGCCGGCCCGATGATCCCGCTGTCGCAAACGCTGCTGCTCGCGAGCTATCCGCGCGAAAAAGCGCCGATGGCCCTATCGATGTGGTCGATGACCACGCTGATCGCGCCGGTCGCGGGGCCGGTCCTCGGCGGATGGATCTCGGACAACATCTCGTGGCCGTGGATCTTCTACGTGAACATTCCGGTCGGCATCGCGGCGGCGCTCGCTACGTTCGCGATCTTCCGCGACCGCGATTCCGCGATCCGCAAGGCGCCGATCGACACGGTCGGGCTCGGGCTGCTCGTCGTCTGGGTCGGCTCGCTGCAGATCATGCTCGACAAAGGCAAGGATCTCGACTGGTTCAACTCGACGACGATCGTCGTGCTCGCGCTCATCGCCGTGATCGCGTTCGCGTTCTTCATCGTGTGGGAGCTGACGGCGGAGCATCCGGTCGTGGATTTGTCGCTCTTCGAGCTGCGCAACTTCACCGGCGGAACGATCGCGCTGTCGATCGGATACGGGCTCTACTTCGGCAATCTCGTTCTGCTCCCGCTGTGGCTGCAGACGGATATCGGCTACACGGCGACGAACGCCGGTCTCGTGATGGCGCCCGTCGGCGTGTTCGCGATCGTGCTTTCTCCGATCACCGGCAAATTTCTGCCGCGCACCGATCCGCGTTACATCGCGACCGCCGCGTTCCTCGTCTTCGCGCTGTGTTTCTGGATGCGTTCACGCTACACGACCGGCGTCGACACTTGGGCGCTCACGATACCGACGCTGATTCAGGGCATCGGCATGGCGGGCTTCTTCATTCCGCTCGTGTCGATCACGCTGTCGGGCTTGCCGGGACATCGAATTCCGGCGGCGTCGGGGCTGTCGAACTTCGTGCGGATCATGTGCGGCGGCATCGGCACGTCGATCTTCTCGACGGCGTGGGAGCATCGTTCGATCGTGCATCACGCGCAACTCGTCGAAAGCGCCAATTCGTACAACCCGGTGTTCGCGAATTCGATGCAGCAGATGGGCGCGCTCGGCCTGACGCACGAGCAGACCGTCGGCCTCTATAACAGCATGGCGACGCAGCAGGCCGCGCAGCTCGGCGTGAACGACATGTTCTATATTTCGGCGGGGATTTTCGTCGCGCTGATCGTGCTGATCTGGATCACGCGGCCCGAGCGTTCGGGCGGTGGAGATTCGGCGGCGGCGGCATCGGCGGCGCACTGATCGCCTGACTGCTCCCAAAAGAACAGAGCCCGGTCGACATCGACCGGGCTCTTTTTCATTGCGCCGTGACGATGAGCCGTTCCGGCGCGAGCACACCCTCGCCCGCGCGCGCCACGCCCAGCAGACGGCCGCCTTCTTGCGCATAAACGCGCACGCGGCCTGCTTCGAGACGCGTTTTCACGACGTCCGCGAGCTTCAGACGTTGGCCGTGCAGGAAGCGCTGCGTCGCTTCGTCGTTCAACTGAACCGCGGGAAACGTGGATAGCAGTGCATCGACGGGCTGAAGCCGCTCGTCGCGCTCCGCTTCGCTCAGGCTCGCGAGCTGATCGAGCGTGACCGCGTGTTCGAGCGTCAGCGCGCCGACACCGGTGCGCCGCAACGCCGTCAGATGCGCGCCGCAGCCGAGCACTTCGCCGATGTCCTCGGCCAGCGTCCGTACGTAAGTGCCCTTGCTGCACGTCACGCGAAACGTCACGAGGGGCAGCGCGCACGCGATCAACTGCAGCGCGTGAATCGTCACTTGCCTGCCCTCACGCTCGACCGTCTGACCGGCGCGCGCGTATTCGTAGAGCGGCTTGCCGTCCCGCTTGAGCGCCGAGTACATCGGCGGGACTTGCACGATTTCGCCGATGAACCGCGTCATCGCTTCGACGACGGCAGCTTCGTCGCACGTCACGTCGCGGGTATCCACCGCCTCGCCTTCGGCATCGCCGGTCGTCGTGCGGATACCGAGGCGCATCGTCGCTTCGTAGGTCTTGTCGGCATCGAGCAGGTCTTGCGAGAACTTCGTCGCTTCGCCGAAGCACAACGGCAGCAGACCGGTTGCGAGCGGATCGAGCGTACCCGTGTGGCCCGCCTTCTTCGCCAGATAAATCCGCTTTGCCTTGATGAGCGCATCGTTGCTCGACAGCCCGAGCGGCTTGTCCAGCAAGAGCACGCCGTCGAGCGCGCGACGGGGAATCTTCGGACCGCCCTTCACTCACGCACCTTCTTCGTCATCTTTTGCGCGCGTCGCGTTTGCCTCGTCGATCAGGCGCGACATCTCGACGGCCTTCTCGATCGTCTGGTCATAGTGGAAATGCAGCGTCGGCACCGTGTGGATGTGCAGGCGCTTGAACAGCATATTGTGCAGATGTCCCGCCGCATGATTGAGCCCTTCCTGCGTCTGCTTCGGATCGCCCGTCAGCGTCGTGAAGTAGACCTTCGCGTGCGCGTAGTCAGGCGTGAGCTCGACGCTCTGAATCGTCACGAGTCCGACGCGCGGGTCTTTCACCTCGCGCATCAGTTCCGAAAGATCGCGCTGGATCTGATCCGCAATCTGCACGTTGCGGTTCGCGGATGTCCGTTTTTTAGCCATGATTTCGTTTCCGTATTCTTGTCGCGCCGCCTGAAGCAAAAAGGGCGGAGCGAGCCGCAAGGCTCACCCCGCCCTTTTTTCAGCGGCTAGCGCATTACAGCGTGCGAGCCACTTCCGTCACTTCGAAGACTTCGAACTGATCGCCTTCGACGATATCGCTGAAGTTCTTGATCGACATACCGCACTCGAAGCCCTGACGCACTTCCTTGACGTCGTCCTTGAAGCGCTTGAGCGAATCGAGCTCGCCGGTGTGAATCACGACGTTGTTGCGGATCACGCGCACCGACGAGGAACGCTTGACCACGCCGTCCGTGACCATACAGCCCGCGATCAGGCCGACCTTCGGCACGCGGATGACCTGGCGCACCTCGACCATGCCCGTCACCGTTTCGCGCTTCTCCGGCGCGAGCATGCCGGACATCGCCGCCTTCACCTCATCCACTGCGTCATAGATGATGTTGTAGTAGCGGATGTCGATGCCGTTCGCCTCGGCCACCTTGCGCGCCTGAGCATCCGCACGCGTGTTGAAGCCGATGATGACCGCCTTCGATGCCGTCGCCAGGTTGACGTCCGATTCGCTGATCGCGCCGACCGCGCTGTGCACGATCTGCACGCGCACCTCGTTGGTCGACAGCTTCTGCAGCGACTGGACCAGCGCTTCCTGCGAGCCCTGCACGTCCGCCTTGACGATGAGCGGCAGGTTCTGCACTTCGCCTTCGCCCATCTGCTCGAGCATGTTCTCGAGCTTGGCGGCCTGTTGCTTCGCAAGCTTGACGTCGCGGAACTTGCCCTGACGGAACAGCGCGATTTCGCGCGCCTTGCGCTCGTCCGGCAGCACGATGACTTCCTCGCCCGCCGCCGGCACTTCCGACAGACCCTGGATTTCCACCGGGATCGACGGACCCGCCGTCTTCGTCGGCTTGCCGGTTTCGTCGAGCATGGCTCGCACGCGACCGTAGGCGCTGCCCGCGAGAACCACGTCGCCGCGGTTCAGCGTGCCCGACTGCACCAGAATGGTCGCGACCGGGCCCTTGCCCTTGTCCAGCTTCGCTTCGATGACGAGACCCTTCGCAGCGGCTTCCACCGGCGCGGTGAGTTCCAGCACTTCGGCTTGCAGCGACACGTTTTCGAGCAGATCGTCGATGCCCCGGCCGGTCTTCGCCGACACTTCGATGAACGGCGAATCGCCGCCGTACTCTTCCGGCACCACGCCTTCCGCGACGAGTTCCTGCTTCACGCGGTCGGGGTTCGCTTCCGGCTTGTCGATCTTGTTGATCGCAACGACGATCGGCACGCCGCCCGCCTTCGCGTGAGCGATCGCTTCCTTCGTCTGCGGCATCACGCCGTCGTCGGCTGCGACCACCAGAATGACGATGTCGGTCGCTTTCGCGCCGCGCGCACGCATGGCCGTGAAGGCCTCGTGACCCGGCGTGTCGAGGAAGGTGATGACGCCGCGCGGCGTATCGACGTGATATGCGCCGATATGCTGCGTGATGCCGCCCGCTTCGCCCGCCGCCACTTTCGCGCGACGGATGTAGTCCAGCAGCGAGGTCTTGCCGTGGTCGACGTGACCCATGACGGTGACAACCGGCGGACGCGGCAGCTTCTCTGCCGTTTCCTCGGTGGTTTCGCCTTCGATCAACAACGCTTCCGGGTCGTCCAGCTTCGCCGCGACCGCGCGATGGCCCAGTTCCTCGACGACGATCATCGCCGTTTCCTGGTCCAGCACCTGGTTGATCGTGACCATCTGGCCGAGCTTCATCATCACCTTGATGACTTCCGAAGCCTTCACCGACATCTTGTGCGCGAGGTCCGCGACGGAAATGGTTTCCGGCACGTGCACTTCACGGACGATCGGCTCGGTCGGCGCCTGGAATGACGTCTGTTCCTGATGCTTGCCGCGACCCTTCGGACCGCCGCGCCAGCCGCGATCGACACCACCGCTCGAATCGCCACGCGTCTTCATGCCGCGACGCTTCGATGCGTCGTCTTGCTGCCAGCCGCCCTTGCCAGCCTTCTTCTTGTCGCCGGCGCCTGCGGGAGCCGTCGATGCGGGTGCCGGCGCGCCTGCAGCCGGCTTCTTCGCCGCTGCGGGACGTGCCGCCTGCGCGCCTTCCGGCTTCGCGGGCTTGTGCAGCGTGCCCTTCGCTTCGGCGGCCTTCGCCGCTTCGGCGGGCTTCGGTGCAGGCGCGGGTTCCGGCGCCTTTACTTGCGCCTTGCGCGGGGTGTTCATCATTTCGCGGATCGCGCGGGCTTCGGCTTCCGCCGCCGCACGGCGCTTCGCGATGGCTTCCTGCTCGAGGCGAGCCTTTTCGGCCTTCGCCTTCGCGTCTTCTTCCGCCTTCTTCGCGGCTTCACGCTGCGCGGCACGCTCGCTCGCAGCCTTCTCTTCCGCTGCCTTTTCGGCGGCTTCGCGCTGCGCGGTGTCGTCCTGCTTCGGTTCCGGCTTCGCTTCGACGGCCGGTTGCGTGCGCGCTTCCTGACGCGCAGCCTGCGCCGCACGCGAGATTTCGGCAGCCTGAGCCGCAGCCGCCGCGCGGCGCGCCGCTTCCTCTTCCTGCTTCTTGCGCTCGGCTTCCGCCGCTTCCTCGCGAGCGCGGCGCTCGGCTTCTTCGCGCTCCAGCTTCGCCTGCTGTTCCTTCAGCTCGCGCTCTTCGCGCTCGAGCTGCTCGGCGGCACGGCGCGCTTCTTCCTCGCGACGCTGCAGTTCGGCTTCGTCGACTTCCGGCTCTTCGACGTGATTCGGCGCGGCCTCGGCCTGCTCCACACCGGTTTCGTCGCGTTTCACGAAAACACGCTTCTTGCGCACCTCGACCTGAATGGTGCGAGCTTTACCCGTTGCGTCGGATTGCTTGATTTCCGACGTATGCCGGCGGGTCAAAGTGATCTTGCGCTTGTCGGCGTCGGCGGAACCGTGCGACTTGCGCAAATGATCGAGCAGACGCGCCTTGTCCGTCTCGGACAGGTCGTCGTTCGCGCTCGCTTTCTGGACGCCAGCCGCCTGCAACTGCTCGAGCAGGACGCCCGCAGGCATTTTGAGTTCCGCGGCAAATTGGGCTACGTTGTTACTCGCCATTCATTCCTCTTGATGCAAGGACCAATCCTTGCGGTTAGATCGGGGTCACGCGGCCAGACAGGCCGCCAAATATCAGTGCGCCATGGTCATTTCTCACTGGAACCAGTGTTCACGTGCTTTCATGATCAACGCCTTAGCGGCATCCTCTTGCATTCCGGTCATTTCGACCAGTTCATCTACTGCCAGCTCCGCGAGATCGTCGCGGGTCTGAATCTGGTGCTCGGCGAGCTTTGCGAGAAGCTCGTTGTCCATGCCGTCGAGGCTCTTCAAATCGAGGGCAACACCTTCCACCTTCTCTTCGTTGGCGATCGCCATCGTGAGGAGCGCGTCGCGCGAGCGATTGCGCAGCTCGTGCACGGTGTCTTCGTCGAACGCTTCGATTTCGAGCATTTCGTTGAGCGGCACGTAGGCGATTTCTTCGAGACTCGTGAAGCCTTCGTCGATCAGGATGTCGGCGACTTCCTCGTCCACATCCAGACGCGCCATGAACAGGTCGCGCAACTTGCCACGCTCTTCGTTCTGCTTCAGCGCGGACTCGTCCGGCGTCATGATATTGATTTGCCAGCCGGTGAGTTCGCTTGCGAGCCTCACGTTCTGGCCGGCGCGGCCGATGGCGACGGCGAGCTCGTTTTCGTCCACGACGACGTCCATCGAATGCTTTTCTTCATCGACGACGATCGACTGGACGGCTGCCGGCGCGAGAGCGCCGATCACGAACTGCGCGGGATCTTCCGACCATAGCACGATGTCGACGTTCTCGCCACCGAGCTCGTTACGCACGGCCTGCACGCGAGAACCGCGGATGCCGACGCAAGTGCCGATAGGATCGATCCGCTTGTCGTAGGCGATCACGCCGATTTTCGCACGCACGCCGGGATCGCGCGCGGCGGCCTTGATTTCCAGCAGACCTTGCTCGATTTCCGGCACTTCGAGTTCGAACAGCTTCATCAGGAACTCGGGCGCGGTGCGCGAGAGTTCGATCTGCGGGCCGCGCGCGGTGCGATCGACCTTCGCGATGTACGCGCGCACGCGGTCGCCCACGCGCAGGTTTTCCTTCGGAATCAGCTGGTCGCGGCGCAGCAGCGCTTCGACACGGCCCGACTCGACAATGAAATTACCCTTGTCCAGGCGCTTCACCGAGCCGGTCATGATCTTTTCGCCGCGCTCGAGGAAGTCGTTCAGAATCTGTTCGCGCTCGGCGTCGCGCACCTTCTGCAGGATCACCTGCTTGGCGGCCTGGGCGCCGATACGGCCGAATTCGATCGACGGAATCGGCTCCTCGATGAATTCGTCCACCTGCGCGTCGGGCTTTTGCTCCTTCGCTTCGAACAGCAGGATTTCCTGATCCGGCTCTTGCAGGCCGGCCTCGTCCGGCACGACGCGCCAGCGGCGGAAAGTCTCGTGTTCGCCGCTCTCACGGTCGATGGCGACACGAATATCCACGTCTTCCTCGAAGAGCTTCTTCGTTGCCGAAGCAAGCGCAGCTTCCAGCGCTGCGTACACGACGTCCTTGTTGACGTTCTTTTCGCGTGCCAGCGCATCCGCCAGCATCAATACTTCGCGACTCATTGTTTGCGGCTCCTAAAGTCAACCTTGGGGACGAGACGTGCCTTATCGAGGTCCGCGAGCGTGAAATCGAGCATCGCAGCGCCGTCCTTCCCTTCAAATTCCAATCCGATCGTTTCGCCGTCAGGGGCGTGCAGGATGCCGCGGAACGACTTGCGCCCGTCCAGCGGCTTCTTCAATGTAATGGCGACTTCGCTCCCCGCGAAGCGCTCGAAATCCGCCAGTTTCTTGAGCGGGCGGTCGAGCCCCGGCGACGATACTTCGAGCCGGTCGTAGTCGATGTTCTCGACTTCAAACAAATATTGGAGCTGACGGGTGACCTTCTCGCAGTCTTCGATCGCGATACCAGCCGGCTGGTCGATGTAGACACGCAGCATGCCGCCTCCCGAACGCTCGAGATCGACAAGCTCGTAGCCAAGGCTCGAGACCGTGGTTTCAATCAATTCCGTCAGTTGCACAGTAACTCCAAGGTGTTCGCGCGCTCCACGCCGAAACACCTGCGGGCGAGCGCCTTCATGCGGGCGCGCACCCCTGCTCCCGAGATGCCGAACCGAATAGCCAAAAAAAAATGGGCGCAACGCCCACATTTTTCAACCGAGGTCGCACTCAGGGCAGCGAAAGAAAACTACGTGCCCAGCGACTTCATGATTTTAGCCATTTTTCAGGATAAACGCAAACGTAACGCGCACTTTCGCCCCTGTTGGACCCGGTTTCACGCCGGTTTGTCCTAACGATCAGAAAGAGCGAAACGCGAGATTTTCGTCGCCGGGGGCGGACCGATGCTTCGCATCCCGCTTTTGGACTTCCCCCGGCGACGTCTTTGCGATTTTTTACATATCGCGCTCAGCGGCCGCGCGAGCGATTACGCGCGCCCCGGCCCGCGCCGCCGGCTTTGTTCTGGCCAGCGCCCTGCTGTCCGCCGCCCTGGCGATTGCCCCGCGGTGCGTTGCCACCGGCGGCACGCTTGCCGGCGCCGCCCGCGCCCTGCGGACCGCCGCCTTGCGGACGCGCGCCGCGCGGACCCGGCCGTGCGCCGTTAGCGCGATTGCCGTTGGGCTCGTTGCCGATGCGGTTGCCGTTCGGCTCCCGGCCGCCGCGACGGCCCATGCCGCCCCCGTTGCCTGCATTGCCCGTGTTGCCGCCGAATCCGCCCATGCCGCCGAGCCCGAAGCTGCCCGGCACACCGCCCGGCTGGCCGCGCCGGCCGCCGCGTCCCGGCGTCTGCTGCTGCGTCATGCGCGAGTGCGAGCTCAGCACCGGCTCGCGCGTGATGAAGCCCATCGACGTCTGCATCGGATCGGGTTGCACACGCGGCGCGGCGCTGCGTCCGCCCTTCTCGGCCGTCGGCAATTTCAGCCCGACCGACGCCATCAGGCTGCGCACCTGATTGTCCTCGAGCTCTTCCCAGCGGCCGCGCTTCAGGCCGCGCGGCAGCGCGATCGGACCATGACGCGTGCGGATCAGGCGGCTCACCATCAGGCCGGCCGCCTCGAACATACGGCGCACTTCGCGATTCCGGCCTTCCGCCAGCGCGACGTGATACCAGTGATTCGTGCCTTCGCCGCCGCCGTCCTGGATGCGCAAGAAGTTGGCGGGACCGTCGTCGAGCTCGACGCCTTTGAGCAGCTTCTGCTTCATCGCCTCGGACAGTTGTCCGACCACGCGCACCGCGTACTCACGCTCGACGCTGTAGCGCGGATGCATGAAGCGGTTCGCCAGATCGCCGGACGTCGTGAGCAACAGCAGGCCTTCCGTATTGAAGTCGAGACGCCCGACCGCGAGCCATTTGGCGGTTTTCATCGACGGCAGCTTGTCGAACACGGACGGACGCCCTTCCGGGTCGGCATGGCTGACGATCTCGCCCGTCGGCTTGTGATACAGCAGGATGCGCGGCGGCTTGCTCGCGAGCTTGCGCTTGAGCGGCTTGCCGTTGATGCGCACCTGATCGGTCGGCATGATGCGCTGGCCGATATGCGCCGGCTCGCCGTTCACCGATACGCGCCCGGCGATGATCAACTCTTCCATGTCGCGCCGCGAACCCATGCCCGCATCCGCGAGCACCTTGTGCAGCTTCGGCGCGTCTTCGTCCGGTTCCAGCACGCGCTTTTGCGGTGCATTGCGGCCGCGTCGCAGCATCGGGGCGCGCACGCCGGCCGAACCGTTGTCGGCGTCGAAGGCCGGCGAGGTCACGTAGGCGAACACGTCGTCGACGGCTGCAGCAGCCGCGCTCTCGACGGTCGCCGGTCCCGCGTCGCTGCGCTTGCCGCGCTTTTGCTGCGGCGGATTCTTGCGCCGGCCGCCTTCGCGCGGCGCGGGCGCGGCGGCCTGTACGCCGGCCTCGTCCGCTGCTTCGACGCCGGTTTCGCCCGCTTCCGCGCGCGCGCTCTTGCGGCCGCGCGGACTCGCCCCTTCGCCCTTGCGCGGCTTCGCGCCCGGATCCTTGCGCGGGGTACGCACTTGTGCCGCCACGACGCCGTCGGGCGGCGTCTCGTTGACGGCGCCCGGCGCGCCTGGCGCAGCGTCCGCGCCCTTGGTCTTCGCGACAGCGCGACGCCGTGCGATCAGGCTGCGCGGCCCGCGGCGCAATCCGCGGCGCGGACGGTCATCGCCCTCGCCGCCTTCATCGGCGCGGTCGGTGCGCGTGCTGTCGCCGGCATCGGCCGACTCAGGTGCGTCCGCGGCGTGCACGGGGCGCGCGGATTCAGGCGAATCGCTGTCGTGGGAGTGTGTCAAAACAACCTCAAATGTCGAATCGCGCGCCCGTCGCGGGCGCGTCAAAAAATCCGCTGACCGGTCCGGCTGGTCGTCTCGAAATAATCTTTATGGAGAGCCGGATTGCCAGATCAGGGGCCATGCAAATTGCGTCAGGCGCGGCGCGCCTTCGGTTCTTCGGAGTCGTCGTCCAGTTCGGCTTCGTTCGATGGACTCGCATCTCTTTCGTCTTCACGCGGCATCGGAACGGGCGCATCGTGCGCGGTGCCCAAAGGCTGTGCGTGAATCCCGGCTGTCGACGCGGCGCGCTCGTCCAGCGCATCCGCACGTTCCGTTCCGAGTCTTTCCTGCTGTTCTTCTGTCTGTTCTTGCTCCGCCGGCCCGGCGGCCGCGCGCTCATCGGCGGAAGCGTCGGGTTCGGCGGATTCCGCCGATTCCAGCGCTTCAACGGCGAAGACCTGCGCCGGGGCGTCAGGTTCCCCGTCATTCGACGCTTGTGGCGTGGCCGGCGGCTCGATGCCCGCCGGCGGCGCATTCCCGGCGATGCTGTCGGGAAATTCGATCGAATGCTGCGCGAGCAGCGATGCTTCGAGCTGCGCCGACGGATTGTCCAGCGCGGGCAACTCGTCGAGCGCGGTCAGGCCGAGATCGTCGAGAAACTGCTTGGTCGTCGCGTACAGCGCCGGGCGGCCCGGCACGTCGCGATGACCGATCACCTCGATCCAGCCACGGTCCTCCAGTTGCTTCACGACCTGCGTGTTCACCGTCACGCCGCGGATCTCTTCGATATCGCCCCGCGTCACTGGTTGCCGATAGGCAATGATCGCCAGCGTTTCGAGTACGGCCCGCGAATACTTGGGCGGCTTTTCCGGGTGCAGCCTGTCGAGATAGGCCCGCATCGCGGGCTTGCTCTGAAAACGCCAGCCCGAGGCAAGCGCGACCAGTTCCACGCCGCGTCCCGACCAGTCGGCCTTGAGCGCTTCGAGCAACGTGCGAACGGTATCCGCCGAAATGTCGTCGGCGAACAGCTTGCGCAATTCATTCAGCCTCAGCGGTTCCTGCGCGCAAATCAAAGCAGTCTCGAGGACGATCTTCGCCTCTTGGGTATTCATGCAGCTTGGGTCAACCCTATATGGTCAATGATTCAATTCAAATCGAGCTTGCGCAGGACCGAACGCCACCAAAATGGTGCGAACGATAAAGCTGGACGCGGAGTTTCAAGACGCGCTCGCCCGATTGTAATCGGTCATATTGATTGGGAGCACGCACCGGGGAGAGGCGTAAAGGGCGATCGGTGAGCGAACGCCGGGCCATCCAGCCGGACGAGGTGGCGCTTTCCTAGGCGAAAGCGCGTGACTGAGCGCCATATTACGCAAAAACAACCGGGGCGTAAAGGTGATCGATTGATCGGCGCCCGGACTCACTCGACGCCGGTCGTGCGCGGCCGACGTCGATCGGCACGGCTCAGGCGACGCCGCGCGCCGTCAGGAATCGCTGCAGGCGTTCGACGCCCGCGTCCAGCCGTGCGGGATCGCACGCGTAGCACCAGCGCACGAAGCCTTCGCCTTCCGGGCCGAACGCGCTGCCCGGCGCAAGTCCGAGACGGGCTTCGCGCACCAGCGATTTGCACAGTTCGAGGCTGTTTTGCGCGCCCGGTAGCGAGAAAAACAGGTACATCGCGCCGTCGGGCGTGCGCACGTCGACGCCCTCGATCGCCTGAAGCGCCCGCACGAGATGATCGCGGCTTGCGCGCAGATCCGCGACGAGCGCCTGAGTAAAGCGCTCGCCCTCTTCCACCGCGACGACGCCCGCCTGCTGCACGAACGACGGCGCGCACGACGTGTTGTACTCGACCAGCTTGCCGAGATCGTCCATCAGTTGCGTCGGGGCGACGAGCCAGCCGAGGCGCCAGCCGGTCATCAGCCACGCCTTCGAAAACGAATTCACCGCGATCACGCGCTCGTCGCGCGCGGCGAGATCGAGAAAGGACGGCGCGACGCGAGCGTCATCGCCGTAGTACAGGCGTTCGTAGACTTCGTCCGCGACGATCCAGATTCCGTGACGGCGGCAATGCGCGAGCACGGCGCGCTGCTGATCGCGCGTCATCGTCCAGCCGGTCGGGTTGTTCGGCGAGTTGATCATCAGCATGCGCGTGTTGGGCGTGAGCGCCGCGAGCAGGCGGTCGAGATCTAGCGTCCAGCCACGCGGGCCGTAAGTCAGCGAAACGGTATCGACGCTCGCGCCGAGGATTTTCGGAATCTCGACGAGATTCGGCCATAGCGGCGTCACGGCGACGACGCGATCGCCCGCACCGACCACGAGTTGCGCCGCGAGCATCAGCGCGTTCACGCCGGCGCTCGTCACGGCGATGTGCGCCGGCGTCGTCGCGCCGTGCAGCGCGCTCACGTAGCGGCTGAGCGATTCGCGCAGCGGGGCGATGCCGAGATTGTGCGTGTAGAACGTGGCGCCATCGGCAAGCGCGCGGCTTGCGGCATCGCGGATGAATTGCGGCGTCACGCGATCCGATTCGCCGAACCAGAACGGCAGCACATCGGCGACGCCGAAACCCGCGTTTGCGACCTCGCGGATCTGCGACGGCCTCAACGCCCGCACGGCGTCGCGCGCATTCGGCGCACCCGATGCGTGCGCGCCCGCCAATTGACTCAGTTCGCTGACCACCGCGCCTTCCGATTCACTCATCGCTCGCCCCGTCGTCTTGTCTTAAAAAAGAAGTCTAACGCGCGCGCCGTGATTTTCGCGATGAACGGAGGCTTATCCGAGGTCTTCCGCACGCGGCGGCAGCGAGGCGAT
Organism: Caballeronia sp. LZ028; assembly: GCF_031451415.1. Taxonomy (NCBI): domain Bacteria; kingdom Pseudomonadati; phylum Pseudomonadota; class Betaproteobacteria; order Burkholderiales; family Burkholderiaceae; genus Caballeronia; species Caballeronia sp. LZ028. Next base: position 2,049,860 of record NZ_JARUXN010000001.1, read on the forward strand.
CAGCGACCACACCGATTCCGCCGCGGGCGACAGCGAGCGATCGCGCCGCCGCACGAGCTCCACGGTCCGTTCGGCGCGCGGTTCGAGCGGCAACGCGACCAGCGACGAATCCGCCGGCAGCGGCAGCGCGAGCCACGGCAGCACGCTCACGCCGACGCCCGCTTCCACGAGCCCGAACACCGTCGCCGAGTGTCCGAGTTCCTGCACCACTTGCGCCTCGACGCCGTGCTCCTGCATGACGGCATCGATGATCGGCCGGCTGCCCGACGCGTAGTCGAGCATCACGAGCCGCTCGCCCGCGAGCGCTTCCCACGGCACCGCCGTCTCGCGCCCGAGCGGATGATCGCGCCGCGCGACGAGACAGAACGAATCGGTCATCACGGGTTCGCCATGGAGTTCGTCGGAGGAAAACGGGCCGATCACGACGCCGAAATCGACCTCGCCCGACTTCACCTTGCGCAGGACATCGGACTGGACGTCGTCGCGCAGACTCAGCGTGATGAGCGGAAACTGCCGCAAGCACGACGCGATCACGCGCGGCATCAGCCGGCAGGCGACCGTCGGACTCGCCGCGACGATCACGCGTCCGCGGCGCTGCTGGCCGAGATCGCGCACCTCGCGCAGCGCTTCGTCCAGGTCGGCCAGCAGGCGCGACACCGTGCCGACGAGATTCACGCCGACATCGGTCAGCTGAACTTCGCGCGTCGTCCGGTCGATCAGCTTGAGACCAATTTCTCCTTCCAGCTCGCGCACGCACCGGCTGACCGCCGACTGCGTGAGGCCGATTTCATCGCCTGCGCGGCTGAAGCTGCGCAGCCTCGATACTTCGATGAAGACGCGCAGTTGCCGCAACGTCACGTTCAATGGCGCGTTCATTCAGAATGCTCATCAATATCCACAATTCATGCACGGATTATAGCGAGCATTGGTCTGAACTCATGCCCGAACGCGCGTTTCGCTGCGGTGCAGCAAATCCTCACGACGCACGCTGGATGGGCCTATTGCACTTGATTGGTGATTGTCCCGATTTCTTAATCAGTGTGTTTCGGGTCTGATACGGGCCATGCTGGCATCGCGTCAGCCTACTGCCATGCGGGTTTCCCGGATTTAGCAACAAGCATGGCACGGTTCTCGCATTTCATTGCGCACAGAGGTTGGAGCCATTCGCGGTTACATCGAACATCGTCCGCCGCAATCGCTCTGGCCTTCCCAGGTATTCGTTCATCGGATTCCGACCAGAGTGCGCGGCGCGGGGCAGCGCACCGGGGTTAGCTTCGCTGAGGTGAGATATGGTGCTGTTCGACGATTTGAGAGATAACGAGTGGGCGCTGGTTGAGGCGTTGTTCTGTTCCGAGCCGGCGCGCAGCGAACGGCGCGGCCGTCCGCGCGTCGAAGCGCGGGCCGTGGTCAACGCGGTTTTGTGGGTGCTGTCGACGGGCGAAGGCTGGTCGAAGCTGCCCGGACGCTACCCGTCCCCGCCGACCTGCCGCCGCCGCTTCGACGAGTGGCAGGCAGACGGCACGCTGGCCGAGATCGTGAAGCGCCTGTCCAGCAACGGCCGTGAAGTGTCGCTGCGCGGACGCATCGGTTCCAGCGCCGCCAAACCGCCCGCGCCGCCGAGCCGCGATCGCCTGCGTGGCGCGTTCTGGACGAACCCGGAATCGTGGCGCGCTCCGGCCAAGATGGCCTGAACGGTTCTTTGCATCGACCGAAGCCGGCGCTCGCTGGCTTCACTCAGACATTTCACCTCTCGCGCGGGCCGCGGCCTGCGCGAATCTTTCTCCCCTTTGCGTTGTCGCATTCGGATGTCGTAGCACAGTCGCGCGCACTGCGTCGTCGACGAAACAACTCTTTACGATTCCTTACAGCGCCCCGGCGGATCGCAGCATAGCTTGGTGATTAATCGAACAAGCCCCACGAAGGCTTCGAGGATTTCACCATGAAGGCATCGACTCTGCTCGCTCATGGCGCCTTCGTCGCGCTGACGAGCACTGCGGCGATGAGCCAGGCGCAGCCGCCACCTCCCGCATCCGACTTTCACGTCAGCACGAAGGCTTCGATGGCCGCGCCGCAGAATGCCGGCCGCAATCGCGATGCGACGCCGCCCGCGCCACGCGGCGACCTGCGCGGCGATATCGCGAGCAACGTGCGCGCGCGTCCCGATACCGAACGCGATGCGCGTTCACAACATCATTGAGTTCGTCTGAACGATGCGCGTTTGACGGAACCACTCCGGCGCGCGGCAGTCACACCTCGTGCCATGAGCACAGCATGGCGACAGTGAGATCCGGTATGCCCGTGTCGTTCGCGATACGGGCACTTTTTTGGGGTATTGCCGTTGGCTGCAGGCAGATTGTCGGCTCTTTCATCCGACGACAACGCTCCCTCGACCCATGCGTCGACTGTCGACCGCTGCCGGCCTCGCTGCCGACGTGTCCGGCAGTGCTAGACTCGCGCCTCCAGGACCGCTTCCTGACCACCGAACGTATAAGGTTCCATGCGGCGCAAGTCCCAGTCGCTGCCACGTTCGTCGCGCGAAAGACGCGTGAATTCGTGCTTGCCGCGTTCGGTCACGACCGCGATATCGACCGGTGCGTGAAATCCGGGCGCGGGCGCCACGGTGCGCTGCCGGGCGAGTTCGAGCAAACCGAGCGCGCGCAAGAGATCGAAAACGTTGGGGCGTTTCGCCCAAGGAACCTGACGATACTGCGCTCGGCGAAGTGCTTCGAGTACAACTTCGTTGGAATACGTGGTCATCTCGTTGTTTCTTCCTGTGCAGCCATGACGACGCTCGTGACGGTCGCAAGACGGTCCGCGACGTCGACTAAACGCGGCGCGCCGAATTCCGATTGCGACGAACGACTCGCAGCCGAATGTTTGGCCACCGCTTGCGTTAGGTGCTGCTTTCTATTACAAGCCCCCGTTGACAGCGCGCTAATCACGCGCTCTGCTGCGACATCCGCCGATGCGTTCCGAAGCACGCGATGACGGAACGAATTGCCCTTAAACCAATACGTTACCCCAATCAAATTGGTTCTATTCACTTTATTGCTGCTTTTTTTTGCGTTATTCGCACTATGGCGACGCCGCCGCATCCAGATTGCGATCATCGTGGCGGCGCTCGCATGGGCGATCGGCGCGGGATGGTTCGCAACGCCTTTGCTCGATCTCGCCCAGCACGGCTATCGTCACACGGACGTGCCTTCGTTCGCACCGAAGACGACGATCGTGCTGATGGGCGGCGGCACGCATCGCAGCAAAGCGGGGCTCGTTCCGAAGTCCAACGCGGTGCGGCGCATCGACGCCGTGGCAACGCTGTATCGCGAATGCCGCGAAACCGGCGCGTCGTGCAAGGTTATTCTGAGCGGCGGCGATCCGGAACATCACGGGCAGGCCGAAGCCGACAATTACGCGCCATACGTGCTTGCGCAAGGCGTCGCTGCGGACGACCTCGTGCGCGAGAATCAAAGCCTCAATACTTACCAGAACGCGCGAAACGTGGCCGGTATTCTCGGCCACGCACATGACAACCGTTTGATCGTCGTCACATCCGCGTATCACATGCGCCGCGCGTTGCGTGCTTTCGAGGCTTTCGGCTATGCGCCGGTGCCGTATGTGTCGGATGTATGGCCCACTCGCCCGACGTTCTTTCCCCGTGTGCGGGGCTTCACGAACAGCGAGCTCGCGATGCACGAACTCGTCGGGCTCGCACGCTTCGACGTGTATCGCTGGCTGCATCTCTATTAGCGCCTCGTGATTCGGGAGCGAAGCGCATTGATAAGCACTGGAAAATAATTCGACGCTTGTGCTCGATCATGCGCGTCCGCTTTTCGGACAGACGCACGACACACCCTTGCCCGATTCAAGGCTTATGATTCAGGTTGTCTGATCGTCAGACGCGCGAGGTTAGCGGCTGACTTCCCGCACAGCGGGAGCGATTTTTGCTCAGACACAAGTGTCGTTCCAACGGATCGGACAGACGATTCCCAGGTTCCAACTGCCACTCGGAGGTAACAATGAAGAAAGTGTCCCTGGCTGTTCTGTTGTCCCTCAGCGCGGTCGCATCGGCCGCGTATGCCCAGAGCGATCAAGGCGTGACCATGAGCACCGATCCCGCCAAAATTGCTGATGTCGAGTCGCGCGCGCAGGCTCTGCAGTCGCGTCAGGAAAGCCAAAAGATGACCGAGCAGACGCCTTCTTCGCACAAGTCGATGCATCACAAGAAATCGCACAGCAAGCCGGCGGCCCCGAGCCAGTAAGCCGGTTCCCGCTGCAAGGCGCGGGGCCATTCACGCCGCGGTGAGTCGACGCATCGGCTCACCGCGGCGCGAGCAAAATCAGTTTCCCTGCTTCGCGCATTCAGGCGCGTTCGGCGCGATGCGTCACCCAGTCGCCGCCTTCGATGCACGGCAGCCCGGCAGCGGACGCAGCCCCGACGGGATAGATCAGGCAATCGACCCGATCCTTTCTCCCCTCGATTTCCACCTCCACATGCAGGCGATGCGAGCGGAATAAGCCTTCCACGCCCGGATACACATGTTCGATCTCGTCGAGCACGGGCACGAGCGCGTCCTCGATCCGGTAGACATCGCCGCGAATCGGCGCGCCCTTCTCATCGATCACGAGACCAGGATAGTTGCCGAAGTCGAAAAGCTGACCCCGAACGTGGGCGGCACCGATCCATTCGGGCGTAGCGATGCCGTTTCGCGCGGCTGCGTGGTTGATATCGTTGGCCTCGCCCGCGCGCAGCGTGCCGTAGACAAAAACGTATTGCATTGGGAAGAACGCTCCTGTTGTCGCAAAAGGTGACGACGGGCATTATGCGCCGGGCAATATTCGCGGTGCGCCCGGGCGAGCGCTTTCGGCTACCATCGGCGCGTGGCGGTCGATGAATCCGGCCGCCTGCCACCATCAACTCGAGCGAACATGGCCACGTTTGTCGAATCGAACTCGTCGGGCGAAGAAGTCGAGCATCTCGACATTCCCGTCGAGCATTCGCCGACGCTCGATCATCCGATTCGCGTGCGCTCGCGGCCCGTTCCTTACGGCGTGCGGATCGCGCTGCATACGCATCCGTGGGCGCAGGTCGCCTATACGTCGCGCGGGGTCTTGCGTGTCGCGACAGCGGATTCGACTTGGATGGTGCCGCCTTCGCGCGCGATCTGGGTGCCGCCCAATGTCACGCACGAGGTCGTGATCGTCGAGGACGCTTATCTGCGGACGCTTTACGTCGACGCGAGCGTCGTGCCGGCGGGTCTCGGCGCGTGTCGCGTCGTCGAGGTGTCGCCGCTTTTGCGTGAAGTCATCGCGGCGCTCGATGAAGAACCGATTTCGCGTCAGCGCGAGCGACTGCTGGGCACGCTCGCGCTCGATGAAATCATCCGCTCGCAGCCGCTGCCGCTCTCCGTGCCGATGCCGAACGAGAAGCGCCTGCGCGCACTGTGCAACGCCGTGCTCGCCGATCCGTCGCATTCCGATCTGGAGCGGTGGTCATCGGAGGCCGGCGCGAGTTCGCGCACCATCGCGCGGCTTTTCAGACGCGAACTCGGCGTGAGTTTTTCCCAGTGGCGTCAGCAGGCCGTTCTTGCGCGCGCCATTCCGCTGCTCAGCCAGGGCCGTCCGCTCGCGCAAGTTGCGCGTGAACTGGGCTATCAGAGCCAGAGCGCATTCTCCGCGATGTTTCGCCGTGCGTTCGGCGAAAGCCCGCGCGCATTTTTCGCCCGCGATGGCCGCGACGAGCGCGACATCGACGGCTCTTAGCGCGTGTGCGCGCTTTCTTCAGACGCGCCGCACCATGTGCCGGATTGCGCCGAGCTGCGCGAGCCGCGGTCCAGCCGGCCGGTATCCGAGCCGAATGTAAAGACGCGCCGCGGGGTTATCGACGAACACGCGCAACTGACATTCGGCGAGCCCGCGCGCCCTCGCCCATCGATGCGCCGTGTTAAGCAGAAAGGTCCCGGCGCCGTGTCCACGATAGCCCTTCGCGATCTGCACGTCGCGAATATGCAGCGAATTGTCTTCCTCGGTGACACGCATGACGCCAATGGGAACGCCATCCGCCTGCAGGATGAAATTTTCGGACTCGCGCCAGCTGGAAAGGAAAAGATCGCCGCGCCACACGAGATTGTGACGCCGATAGTAGCCCACCATGTTGTCGTGCGTGAGCGCTTCGGCGAAGGCGAAGTCCGCCATGTTCGCCTGGCGCAGTTGATAGAGCGAGAGGTCTTCGGTCGGGTCGAGCATCGCACGGGCACGAGAAACAGGTGCCTAAACACTAAGACAGTGTGCGCGGGCTGGCAATGGCCATTATCACGGTCGAATGCGCAGGGAACGCGTACGAAAGGGAATCGGATATGGCGAGCGGCGGAAAGCGGGCAAAAAAAATCCAGCCCGAAGGCTGGATTTCCTTAAAACAACTTGGCGGAGCGGACGGGGCTCGAACCCGCGACCCCCGGCGTGACAGGCCGGTATTCTAACCAACTGAACTACCGCTCCACTTCTTTTCATCGTTCACAGTGTCACTTGTGAACTTGCAGCGCTTTTGACTAGCAGCCGCCGATGTTCTGGCGTCCCCTAGGGGATTCGAACCCCTGTACTCACCGTGAAAGGGTGATGTCCTAGGCCTCTAGACGAAGGGGACTTCAACTTCTGCACACCCTGCGGCGAAAAAAAACCGGCTCTCATTAGCCGGAGTGTTTCTGCTCGCAAGTGTTGGCGGAGCGGACGGGGCTCGAACCCGCGACCCCCGGCGTGACAGGCCGGTATTCTAACCAACTGAACTACCGCTCCACTTCTTTTCATCCGTTCACAGTGTCACCTGTGAACTTGCAGCGCTTTCTACTAGCAGCCGCCGATGTTTTGGCGTCCCCTAGGGGATTCGAACCCCTGTACTCACCGTGAAAGGGTGATGTCCTAGGCCTCTAGACGAAGGGGACAGAAACTTGTGATTCTGTCTTTACTACTGCTCCGCTGATCTACTTGCCGCCGATCAGCGAAGACCGAAATTCTATACAACTTCGTGTTACTTGTGAAGTATTTTTTGCGACTTCCGTTTCCGGAGAACAAGCTTCGCACTACTTCAACTGCTTTCTGCTGTTCTTGGTGGAGGTAAGCGGGATCGAACCGCTGACCTCTTGCATGCCATGCAAGCGCTCTCCCAGCTGAGCTATACCCCCTTGCAGAACAGAAACGAGATTGTATAGGGCGTTTTCGAAGTTGTAAATACCCTCTGACGACTTCAGTGAAACTTTTTGCCTCGACAGACGCCGATGCGCGCAATGGATCACGCCCCGCGATCCATTGCGCGGACCTCAACCCGCCGCCTTTTCCAGACGCGCCAACACGACATCGCGTCCGAAGAGCATCAGGACGGCATCGATCGACGGCGTGTGGGTCGTGCCCGCGACCAGCAGGCGCACCGGCATCGCGAGTTGCGGCATTTTCAGCTTGTGCGCGGCGAGCGTCGCCCTGAGCGCGGCCGCGATCGCTTCCTTGGTCCACTCGACGTTCGCGAGCGCCGCACGCAGGTCCGCGATAGCCGGACGCACCGCATCGGTGACGTGCTGCGCGAAGGCATCCGCATCGATCACCGGCTCACGATAGAACATGGCGGCGTTATCGGCGATTTCCTTCACCGTCGATGCGCGGTCCTTCAAGAGCCCGATCACCTGATCGAGCGGCGCGCCGCCGTCGATCGCCGCGGCATCGATACCGGCCTGCAGCAGGAACGGCTTCGTCAGCTCGGCGAGACGCGCGTTGTCCGCTTCCTTGATGTAGTGCGCGTTGAGCCAGTTCAGCTTGTCGTGGTCGTACTGCGCGGGCGACTTGCCGAGATGCTCGAGATCGAACCATTCGACGAACTGCTCGCGCGAGAAAATCTCCGCATCGCCATGCGACCAGCCGAGGCGCGCCAGATAGTTGACCACCGCTTCCGGCAGATAGCCGTTGTCGCGATAGCCCGTCACGCTCATCGCGCCGTGGCGCTTGCTCATCTTCTCGCCCTGCTCGTTCAGCACGGTCGGCAGATGCGCGTACACCGGCACCTCGCCGCCGAGCGCGCGCAGAATGTTGATCTGGCGCGGCGTGTTGTTGACGTGATCGTCGCCGCGAATCACATGCGTGATCTTCATGTCGAGATCGTCGACGACCACGCAGAAGTTATACGTCGGCGTGCCGTCGGGGCGCGCGATCACGAGGTCGTCGAGTTCCTCGTTCGAAATTTCGATGTGGCCTTTCACCGCGTCGTCCCATGCGACCGTGCCCGAGAGCGGATTGCGAAAGCGCACGACAGGCTTCACGCCTTCCGGAACCGGCGGCAGCACCTTGCCCGGCTCGGGGCGCCACGTACCGTCGTAGCGCGGCTTCTCGCCCGCGGCGCGCTGACGCTCGCGCAGCGCGTCGAGCTCTTCCGTCGACATGTAGCAGTGATACGCGAGCCCCTTTTCCATCATCTGCGCGATGACCTCGCGATAACGGTCCATGCGCTGCATCTGATAGAACGGGCCTTCGTCGAAATCGAGCCCGAGCCACGCCATGCCTTCGAGAATCGCATCGACCGACGCATCGGTGGAGCGCTCGAGATCGGTGTCCTCGATGCGCAGCACGAAAGTGCCCTTCATCTTGCGCGCGAACGCCCACGGATAGAGCGCGGAGCGGATGTTGCCGAGATGGATGAAGCCGGTCGGACTCGGAGCGAAGCGTGTGCGGACTTGGGTGGTCATTGCTGTTTACTCGATTAATGGCAGTGCGCCAGGCGCTGAAATGCCGCGCAAAATGAGACGAAATTATACTCGCCGCCCGCTTCGCGCCGGTCCGCGCGCCTTTTGTTTTATGATGTGCGCGCTTTTCAAGATCTCCCCGAACGCCCGCATCGACGGGCCTGCCGGAACCCGCCGCACCGCTGGAGCACACTTTGAGTTCATCGTCACCCCGTCTTTCGCGCCGCGCGTTTTCGCTCGCGGCCGCGTCGTCCGTTCTCGCCGCCTGCACCACCACGAGCGGCGGCAATTCAGGCGAAACGGCAATCGTCACGCCGCCGGCGCCGCCGAAGGCAGAACCGCAACAACCGATGCGTATCGGGCTCGCGCTCGGCGGCGGCGCCGCGCGCGGCTTCGCGCATATCGGCGTGATCAAGGCGCTCGAGGCGCGCAACGTGCGCGTGGATCTCGTCGCGGGCACGAGCGCCGGCTCGGTCATCGCGGCGCTGTACGCATCGGGGATGAGCGGCATCGCGATCAACAAGCTCGCCCTCACGATGGACGAAGCCTCGATCAGCGACTGGGCGATGCCCTTTCGCGCGCGCGGCATCCTGCAAGGCGTCGCGCTGCAGAACTACCTGAACAGGACGCTCGACAACCGTCCGATCGAAAAGATGGCGAAGCCGCTCGGCATCGTCGCCACGGATCTGAAGAGCGGCCAGCCGATTCTCTTTCAGCGCGGCAACACGGGCGTCGCTGTGCGGGCGTCGTGCAGCGTGCCGTCGATTTTCGAGCCGGTGAAGATCGGCGATCGCGAGTATGTCGACGGCGGGCTCGTGAGTCCGGTGCCGGCGGCGTTCGCGCACAAGATGGGCGCGGATTTCGTGATCGCGGTCGATATTTCGGCGCGGCCGGAAAGCGGGCTGACATCGAGCTCGTTCGACGTGCTGATGCAGACCTTCACGATCATGGGCCAGACCATCAAGGCCTACGAGCTCGACAAATACGCGAACGCGGTCGTCCGCCCCAACCTCAACGCGATGAGCAGCAGCGATTTCAGCCAGCGCAATGCATCGATTCTCGCGGGCGAGGAAGCCGTCGCCAAGATGTGGCCGACGTTGCAGCGACAGCTCGCGGAGCGCGGCGCGAAGGTCTGAACTTCTGCAATGCGAAGCATCGGCGCAAAAGAATGCCCGCAAAACAAAACGGCGGCTTCTCACGAAGCCGCCGTCATGGCGAATTAGAACCGGTCAGTAGTCCGCGTCCTCGATCCAGGCCGCCTGGATTGCCTCGAGAATCTTCTCGTTGGACTTTTCGGGATCGTCGTCGAAACCGTCGAGTTCGGTGATCCAGCGATGCAGGTCAGTGAAACGCACATATTGGGGATCGACATCCTGATGCGCGTCGGTGAGTGCCATCGCGATCTCCTGGGTATCTGTCCACTTCATGGGCGAGCCTCCTGTCAGTGATTTTCTTTGGCGTGATTGATGGAGTACCGCGGGATCTCGACCACCAGATCCTCGTCGGCAGGCACCATTGCCTGACATGATAACCGCGATGTCGGTTCGAGACCCCACGCTTTATCGAGCAGATCGTCCTCGTCTTCCTCGGACGGCTCGAGCGCGTTGAAGCCCTCGCGAATGATGACGTGGCACGTCGTGCACGCGCACGATTTCTCGCAGGCGTGCTCGATCTCGATGCCGTGATCCAGCAGATTGTCGCAGATGCTCTTGCCGATGTCGGCGTCGATCACCGCGCCGTCCGGGCAAAGCTCCACATGAGGCAGCACAACGATTTGAGGCATGTTTCGTATTTCTCGAATAGGATGATTTAGACGTCGTCGAGCTTGCGGCCCGCGAGCGCGCGGCGGATGCTCTTGTTCATGCGGCGCGCGGCGAATTCATCGGTGCCGGTGGCGAGCGTCTTCGTCGCATCTTCGATCTTCTCGACCGAATCGCCGTTCGCGAGCGCCGCCAGTTCGGTCACGAGCGCGACGATTTGCGCGCGTTCATCGTCGTCGAGCAGTTCGCCGTCGGTTTCGAGCGCAACGTGCGTCGCTTCGATGAGACGCTCCGCTTCCACCTGCGCCTCGCGCAACGCACGCGCGCGCATGTCCGTCTCGGCGGTCTTGAAGCTCTCTTCGAGCATGCGGGCGACTTCGTCGTCGGCGAGTCCGTACGACGGCTTCACGACCACCGACGCCTCCACGCCCGACATCTGCTCGCGCGCGAACACGGACAAGAGACCGTCCGCGTCGACCTGATAGGTCACACGAATGCGCGCCGCGCCCGCCGCCATCGGCGGAATGCCGCGCAACTCGAAGCGCGCGAGCGACCGGCAATCGGACACGAGTTCGCGCTCGCCCTGAACGACGTGGATCGCCATCGCGGTCTGGCCGTCCTTGAAGGTCGTGAAATCCTGCGCGCGCGCGGTCGGGATCGTCGAATTGCGCGGGATGATTTTCTCGGTGAGGCCGCCCATCGTTTCGACGCCGAGCGACAGCGGAATCACGTCGAGCAGCAGCCAGTCGTCGCCTTCGCCGCGACGGTTGCCCGCGAGCAGATCGGCCTGAATCGCAGCGCCCAGCGCGACGACCTGATCTGGATCGAGATTGATGAGCGGCGGCTGGCCGAAGAACGTTTCGACCGCGCGGCGGATCACCGGCATGCGCGTGGCGCCGCCAACCAGTACGACGCCCTTGATGTCCTTCGCGGCGACCTTCGCATCGCGCAGCGCCTTTTTCGTCGGCGTGAGCGTGCGCGCGACGAGCGCCTCGGTCAGCGCGGCGAACTCGGCTTCGGTCACGGCGACATCGATCTGCTGGCCGGTCGAGAGCGTCGCCTGGACGCGCGTTTCGTTCGTCGACGACAGCGCTTCCTTCGCGTTGCGAACGAGATCGAGCAGCAGGCGCACGTCTTCCGGCGCATCGACCGACACGCCCGCCGCCGTCAAGACGTGCCGATACAGCGCGTGATCGAAATCGTCGCCGCCGAGCGCGGAATCGCCGCCCGCCGCGAGCACTTCGAAGACGCCTTTCGTGAGCTTGAGAATCGACAGATCGAATGTGCCGCCGCCGAGGTCGTAGACGGCGTAGAGGCCTTCCGCGCCGTTATCGAGACCGTAAGCGATCGCGGCTGCGGTCGGCTCGTTGAGCAGGCGCAGCACGTTCAGGCCGGCGAGCTTCGCCGCGTCCTTCGTCGCCTGACGCTGGGCTTCGTCGAAATAGGCGGGCACCGTGATCACCGCGCCGACGAGATCCTCGCCGAGCGTGTCTTCCGCGCGATAACGCAGCGTCGCGAGAATTTCCGCCGATACTTCGACCGGGCTTTTCACGCCGTCGACAGTGCGAATCTGCACCATGCCCGGCGCGTCGATGAAATCGTACGGCGCGTTCTCCGCGCCCTCGACCTCGCTCTTGCCGCGGCCCATGAAACGCTTGACCGAGACGATCGTATTGCGCGGATCGATGACCGCTTCTTCCTTGGCGGCGCGGCCGATGCGCCGTCCGCCGTTCTCCAGATAGCGCACGACCGACGGCAGCAGCACGTGGCCGTCCTCGTCGGGCAGCGCTTCGGGCACGCTGCTGCGCACGGCCGCGACGAGCGAGTTCGTCGTGCCGAGATCGATGCCGACCGCCACGCGCCTTTGATGCGGCGCCGGCGCCATGCCGGGTTCTGAGATTTGCAGTAAAGCCATCGTTGGTCTTATGAGGTTGTATGCGGCGCGTTTGCCTTTAGTGTTCGAGCCGTTCGATCTGCGCGCCGATTTCATGCGCCACGCGTTCGATGAACATCAACTGACGCACGGCCTCGCCCGCCGCCTGATCCGACTTGCTGTCGATCAGCGCCTCGAGCTTGGTGAAGCGAATGCGCTCTTCGTCGCGCAGTTCGTCGAGCAGCGCTTCGAGCGCACCGATGTTCTTCGCGTTCGCCGCATCCTCGATATTTTCGCGCCATTCCATCTGCTGCATCAGGAACGCCGGCTCCATCGCGGTGTTGTTCTCCGCGCCGACGTCGATGCCGCGCTGCGCGAGCATATAGCGCGCGCGCTTCAGCGGATCGCGCAGCGTCTGATACGCCTCGTTCGCGTGCGTGGCCCACTGCATCGCGAGACGCTTCTGCGCATCGCCGGCCGCGGCGAAACGGTCCGGATGCACTTGCGCCTGCACGGTGCGATAAGCGTCGTCGAGCTTCTGCTGGTCGACGGCGAAGGTCTGCGGCAGATCGAAGAGATCGAAGTGACTGTCGGTGAGCGTGGCCATGCTATGTCTGTGAATTCAGTGTGCGCGAATGAAAAAGGCGGCACGCGCCGCCTCTTTTGCCGATACCGCCGGCGTCATTCCCGTCAGACGCGGAACGATTCGCCGCAGCCGCATTCGTCCTTCGCGTTCGGATTGTTGAACTTGAAGCCTTCGTTCAGGCCTTCGCGGGCGAAGTCCAGCTCGGTGCCGTCGAGATACGGAAGACTCTTCGGATCGATCACGATCTTCACGCCCGACGACTCGAACACGGTGTCTTCCGGTGCGAGCTCGTCGACATACTCGAGCTTGTACGCGAGGCCCGAACAGCCCGTCGTCCGCACGCCCAGCCGCAAGCCGACGCCCTTGCCGCGCCGCGTCAGATACTTCTGCACGTGTTGTGCCGCTTTATCCGTCAACGTGATTGCCATAGTCTTCGCTTCTCTCTTCGGGGCGCCGCCCCGGACGCCCGTCGTCACAATTACGCCGCTGCCTGCTTCGATTCAGCCGCTGCCGCTTCCGGCGCCGCGACGCCATGACGCTGCTTGTAGTCCGCAACCGCCGCCTTGATCGCGTCTTCCGCGAGGATCGAGCAGTGGATCTTCACCGGCGGCAGCGCCAGTTCTTCGGCGATCTGCGTGTTCTTGATGGTGAGCGCCTGATCCAGCGTCTTGCCCTTCACCCATTCGGTGACGAGCGAGCTCGATGCGATCGCCGAGCCGCAGCCGTAGGTCTTGAACTTCGCGTCCTCGATCACGCCATCCGCGCCCACGCGGATCTGCAGCTTCATCACGTCGCCGCACGCCGGCGCGCCGACCATGCCGGTGCCGACGGTGTCGTCGTCCTTCGAGAACGAGCCGACGTTACGCGGGTTTTCGTAGTGGTCCAGAACCTTGTCGCTATAAGCCATGATTCAAACTCTCCTAATATTCGGTGTCGCGTGGCGCTCAGTGGTCGCTTAGTGCGCAGCCCACTGGATGGTCGAGATGTCGATGCCGTCCTTGTGCATTTCCCAGAGCGGCGACAGATCGCGCAGTTTCGCGATCTTGTTCTTCAGCAGGTTGATCACATAGTCGACGTCCTGCTCGGTGGTGAAGCGGCCGACCGTGAAGCGGATCGAGCTGTGCGCGAGTTCGTCGTTACGGCCGAGCGCGCGTAGCACATAAGAAGGCTCGAGCGACGCCGACGTGCACGCCGAACCCGACGACACCGCGACGTCCTTCACCGCCATGATCAGCGATTCGCCTTCGACGAAGTTGAAGCTGATGTTGAGGTTGTGCGGCACGCGGCGTTCCATGTCGCCGTTGACGTACACCTCTTCGATGTCCTGCAGCCCCTTCAGCAGACGGTCGCGCAGCATGCGGATGCGCTCGTTCTCCGTCGCCATTTCCTCACGCGCGATGCGGAACGCTTCGCCCATGCCGACGATCTGATGCGTCGCGAGCGTGCCCGAACGCATGCCGCGCTCGTGACCGCCGCCGTGCATCTGCGCTTCGATGCGCACGCGCGGCTTGCGACGCACGTACAGCGCGCCGATGCCCTTCGGACCGTACGTCTTGTGAGCCGAAAACGACATCAGATCGACCTTCAGCTTTTGCAGATCGATTTCGATCTTGCCGGTGGCTTGCGCCGCATCGACGTGGAAAATGATGCCCTTCTCGCGCGTGATCTCGCCGATCGCCTCGATGTCCTGAATCACGCCGATTTCGTTGTTCACGCTCATCACGGAGACGAGGATCGTGTCCGGACGGATCGCCGCCTTGAACTTTTCCAGATCGATGAGACCGTCGTCCTTCACGTCGAGATACGTGACTTCGTAGCCTTCGCGCTCCAGCTCACGCGTGGTGTCGAGCACGGCCTTGTGCTCGGTCTTCACGGTGATGATGTGCTTGCCCTTGCTCTTGTAGAAGTGCGCCGCGCCCTTGATGGCGAGGTTGTCCGATTCCGTCGCACCCGACGTCCAGATGATCTCGCGCGGATCGCAATTCACGAGCGCCGCGACGTTCTCGCGCGCTTCCTCGACCGCACGCTCCGCATCCCAGCCGTACTGGTGGCTGCGCGAGGCCGGATTGCCGAACTGCTCGCGAAGATACGGAATCATCTTGTCCACCACGCGCGGATCGACGGGGGTCGTCGCGCTGTAGTCCATGTAAATGGGCAGGTGGGGAATATCGTTGTTCATCAGTCGCTCCGGGAAAATCGGTCAAAGCTCTTGGCTGGGACGCTTTCGTCTGCGCGCGCGGCTCGCGCCGGCGCGGTTTATGTCATCCGGCCAGATTGAAAATGGAATTCGGCCCCTTGGGCACGACACGCGCGGCCTCGACGCCAGCCGATTCCGCGCGCCGGTCGCGCAGCACCGCCGACGAACCTTCGCGCGCACGCTGCTGGTCGACCAGATCCTTCAACGAGACGGAATCGAGATACTCGACCATCTTCTGGTTCAGTGTCGCCCAGAGCTCGTGCGTCATGCAGTGGCCGTCGTGCTGCTTCGTGCCTTCGCACGTGCCCTTGCCGCCGCACTGCGTGGCGTCGATCGGCTCGTCGACCGCGATGATGATGTCGGCAACCGTGACGTTCTCCGCGCGGCGCGCGAGGTTGTAGCCGCCGCCCGGTCCGCGAACCGATTCGACGATCTCATGCCGCCGCAGCTTGCCGAAGAGCTGTTCGAGGTAGGAAAGCGAGATGCGCTGGCGCTGACTGATGCCTGCCAGCGTCACCGGGCCCTGCTCCTGGCGCAGCGCCAGGTCGATCATCGCCGTGACGGCGAAACGGCCTTTCGTGGTGAGTCTCATAATTGGGGGCTAACGCTAATACTCGATGGTTTTCGTCAAGTATAAATAGCCCACGTTTTTAGTCAAGTATCCGGGGCGAGATAAGTAGTCTTTTAACGCGTTTTTTTGGATCGCGCGGCCGCGCCGCCGCTCAGGCAGTCAACTGAGCGCGTAAGGCTTTCAGCAAGCCTTCACATGCGTCCTCGCATTGGTCGAGCACTTTTTCGAAGCCCTCTTCGCCACCGAAATAGGGATCGACCACCACGCGGCTGTCGTCGCGCGTCGCGAACTCCATCAGCAGGCGAATCTTGTCGCGGTGCTCGGACGGGCAGACTTCCGCCAAGGCGGCGGCGTTGGCGTCGTCCATGACGATGAACAGATCGAAGCGCGCGAAATCGGCCGCGGCGACCTGACGGCCGCGCAAGTTCGACAGATCGTAGCCGCGCTTCTTCGCTGCCTTTTGCGCGCGTTCGTCCGGCGGCTCGCCGATGTGCCAGTCGCCGGTGCCCGCCGAATCGATCACGATGCGCTCAGCCAGTTTCGCGCGCTCGACGAGATCGCGCATCACCGCTTCCGCGCTGGGCGAGCGGCAGATATTGCCGAGACAGACGAAGCAGACCGCGATCGAGTTCATCTAAAGCCGGGAAAAGTCGTGATGTCCGGCGTCGATAGAAACAGCACCGGAATGCGTCCCGAATTATACAAAGGGGCACAAATTCTCGCCCACACGGCTCATTCCATCTTGCGCAACGCTTTCATCGCTCGTCCCGATGGATGTCATGCGTGATGAAGCGCGACTCGCCGTTGGGCATGTCGAGCCAGTCGCGATGCGCAAGCGTGCGGCGCATATCGGAGAGACCGCTTTCCCAGTGTTCGCGCATTGTCGAAAAGCCGAACTGGTAGTCCTTGAAATGCCCCTCGTACTCTTTTTGCCGGTATATCAGGTGGATGATGTTGTAACGCTTCGAACATGCCAGTTCGGCGGCGAGCCTGCACCATTCGTCGCCCTCGCGGACGTCTTCGGGCACGAGATCGAGAACGTGCTGCAACACGTTACGGTAGCGCTGCGCGCGCTGCATCTGATCCGTGACGAAACGCGTGCGGCTCGAATACTGCACGTCCTTCACGCGCCCCATCACGTCGACGATGCTGTCGGGCACCGGCCCGCGCGCGCTCCACAGATCGACCTGGAAGGCGAGCGTGTCGCGGCGCGGCGTCGCCTGCGCGATTTCGTAGAGCGGCGTGTTCGACATGAGACCGCCGTCCCAATAGAACTGGCCGTCGATCTCGACTGCGGCGAAGCCCGGCGGCAAGGCGCCCGAGGCAATGAAATGCTCGGCGCGCAAGCGGATCTGCGTGTTGTCGAAATACGCGAAGTTGCCGGTCGCGACGTTCACCGCGCCTACCGACACGCGCGTTTCGCCGGAATTGATGCGGTCGAAATCGCAAAGCCGCTCGAGCGTGGCCTTGAGCGGCGTGGTGTCGTAATAGCTCGCGGTCTGCGGCGAGCTCGACGCGATCGGCGACGGCGGCGGAAAGCGCGGGATGAAAAATCCCTTCTGCCCTTCGACGATCGCGCCGAAAGCCTGCATCGCGGTGAACGCCTTGCGAATTTCGTCGGCGGAATCGAATAGCGCGCGCTCGAGGAACGCGGGCAACGGGAAACCGAACGCAGGCTGGCAGATCGTCTGCCAGAATTCAAGCAGACGCGTCACGCGATGCTCGGGCGCGTTGCCCGCGATGATCGCCGTGTTGAGCGCGCCGATCGAGATGCCGGCGATCCAGTTCGGATGGATGTCCGCCTCGTGCAACCCTTGATAGACGCCCGCCTGATAGGCGCCGAGCGCGCCCCCGCCCTGGAGCATGAGCGCGATCGTCTCGTAGGGCGGCAGGTGCACGCGGGTTTGCTGCCCGGCGGACGCCCGAGTCCGCGCGCTTTCCCGTCCTATGACTTCTTCGTTCTCGATTTCCGACATCCCGCGCGTTCTCCTTATTGCATGAACCAGCCGTGACTCACGACGAACGATTGCCCCGTCAGCGCCGCCGTTTCGAACGCGGAAAGGAAGAGCACGGTCTGAGCGACGTCCTCGACGGTCGTGAATACGCCATCGACCGTGCCACCGAGCATCACGCGCCTGACGACTTCTTCCTCGCTGATTTTCAACTCCTTGGCCTGCTCGGGAATTTGCTTGTCGACGAGCGGCGTACGCACGAAGCCCGGACAGACGACGTGCGAGCGCACGTTGTGCTTCGCGCCTTCCTTCGCCAGCACGCGCGCGAGGCCGAGCAGTCCGTGTTTCGCGGTCACATAGGCGGACTTCAGCGGCGACGCCTCGTGCGAATGCACCGAACCCATATAGATCACTACCCCGCCGCGATCGTCCTTGTACATATGCTTGAGCGCGGCTTTGGTGGTGAGAAACGCGCCGTCGACGTGGATCGCCATCATCTTCTTCCAGTCGGCGTACGCGTAGTTTTCGATGGGATTGACGATCTGAATGCCCGCGTTCGACACGAGGATGTCCACAGAGCCCAGTTCCGCAGCGACGCGATCGATGCCCTGATTGACGGCGTCTTCGTTCGTCACGTCCATCGCGATGCCAATAGCCTTGCCGCCCTTGCCGCGGATCTCTTCGGCGACCGCGTCCGCGCCCGCCTGATTCAGATCGGCGATGGCGACCGCCGCGCCCGCGCCGGCGAGCGTGGACGCGATAGCCTTGCCGATACCGCTCGCCGCGCCCGTCACGATCGCGGCCTTGCCGTCGAGCTTACCGTTTGATGACATGCGAACCTCCTATCCAGTGGGAAGACATCGGGTGTATGACAACATCCGTCGGCACGGCTATCAAGCTGGCCGTTCGGCATAGGAAAAGTCGGGCGAAACTCAGAACGCTTAGGCCATTCGGCCGACTGTTCATGAAAGTCCGGGAGCGGTTATTGTGCATGAAGGACGCAATGCGCCGCAGCACGCGCTGGGCGTCGTGAGTCATGCAGCGCACGGGGTCGGCTAGAATAGGCGCCCTTCCGCCGCACCTTTTCATTTTGCTTCTCGCGCCCGACGCGGGCCTCCTGTCATGCTCAGTTACCGTCACGCCTTTCATGCGGGCAACCACGCCGATGTGCTGAAACACGCGATCGTCATTCAGATGCTTCGCTATCTCGGCCAGAAGGACAAATCGTATTGGTATGTCGACACGCACGCCGGCGCCGGAGTGTATTCGCTCACCGAAGGCTTCGCGACGAAGAACGCCGAGTTCGAGACGGGCATCGGCAAGCTTTGGGATCGCGGCGACCTGCCGGCGCTGCTCGCCGACTATGTCGACGAAGTGAAGGCATTGAATCCCGATGGCGGTCTGCGTTTCTATCCCGGCTCGCCCTATCTGGCCTGGCGCACGATGCGCGAGCAGGATCGCATGCGGCTTTTCGAGTTGCACAGCACGGAAATCGACGTGCTGCGCCACAATTTCCGCGATGCCGGCCGGCGCGCGATGATCTTCGAAGGCGACGGCTTCGACGGCATCAAGGCGATTCTTCCGCCGCCGCCGAGGCGTGCGCTCGTGCTGATCGATCCGTCGTACGAGGACAAGCGCGACTACGCCCGCACGATTACGTGCCTCGAAGAAAGTATCAAGCGCTTCTCGACCGGAACGTATGCGGTCTGGTACCCGATCGTCACGCGCCAGGAGTCGCAGCGTTTCGCCGATCAGCTGAAGGCGATACAGCCGAACGGCTGGCTGCATGCGGCCCTCACGGTGAGGAAACCGCCGACGGACGGCTTCGGGTTGTTCGGCAGCGGCATGTTCGTAATCAACCCGCCCTACACGCTGGCGAAGGAACTGAAGGAATCACTGCCCTACCTCGTCGACGCGCTCGGCGAGGACGGCAACGCTTCGTTCAAGCTTGAACATCGCGCCGACTGAGCACGGTTTCGCGGTCAGGGATGAGGCGCGCGCGGAGTTCTGGGGCGCACGCCGCCGCCAGGCTGAACGGGCACCGTGTTCTGTCCGCTTGAATATTCGACGTATGGTGAAACGACGATGGGCGGTTGAGCCTCCTGCGGGATGCCGGGCAATGTCGCCATCGGCACCATGCCCGGGCCGCCGAGCGGGCCGCTCTGGAGCACCGTGCCGCTCACGCCGCTGTGGATACCGGTTTGCGTATCGAGTACGAGCGGTTCGCCGCCCGGCTTGGCGAGCGCCGGTTGCGAGCCGGGCAAGACTGCGGCGAGCGCGATGCAAACCTGCGTGACTTTCGTGATTCGATGGCGGAACCCGATATTCGTCGTGTCATTGATATGGCCTGGCATCGCGCGCTCTTTTGTGTAGACGAAACCGCTTTACCTTACCCCGGTGGCAAGCTTTAGGCTAGGTGGTTCGACACATAAGCAGCCTTGCAACCGCCCCTTCCACAGGAGATACGATGAAATCAACAAGAATCGCACTTGCCATCTTCACCATCCTCTGCAGCGCAAGCGTGAATGCCCAGACCGCCGCGCCGGCGAGCGATGCAATGCCAGGCATGAATATGGAACAGCACGAGCCGAAGCCGACGGACGTCTCGTCCACCGCCGCGTTCCAGGCCGCCGATCAGAAAATGATGTCGGGCATGTCGAGCATCGAGTACACGGGGGACGCCGACCGGGATTTCGTCGCGCACATGATTCCGCATCATCAGGGCGCGGTGGAAATGGCGAAGGTCCAACTGAAGTACGGCAAGGACGCCAAGCTGCGCAAGCTGGCGAAGGACATCATCGCCGCGCAGAACAAGGAAATCGCATTCATGAAACAGTGGCTGGAGCAGCATCCGCACAAGCAGTAAAACGCTCCGCTCACGTGACGAGCAAAAAGCAAAAGCCCCGCAATTGCGGGGCTTTTGCTTTCACATCGGGCGTGTTCGACGCCAGGAACGAAACGCTTAAGCGTTGTAGCCGTTCGTTTCCAGCGAGCGGATGCGCTGTTCAAGCTGGACGATGTCCGTCGATTGCGCAAGATAGGCTTCGCGGCGGCGCTGCTCGGCGGCTTCAAACCAGATGCTCAGTTTTTCGATGAGGAATGCAAACATGGTGTTCTCCAAGGTCTTCGAAAGATCCCTGGCGGTTCGGGTCAGGGATTACCCGCGTTAGGGAATACCCGGATTATAGGGGAGAACGTCCGTGCCGGGGTAGTGAAATGCTTGAATAGTGTGCATTCGGATTCGGAATGGTGCAGGCCGCATTCTTGCTTAAACCACTGATTTCTCGTATCAATTCGCTCAGTGTCAACGATCTGGTCGTCGCACATGCACCATTTTCGTGCATTACTGCGCCAGCTTGTCCAATATCGGGCAATCCGGCCGCGCGTCGCCGTGACAATGATTAGCCAGATGCGACAGCGTGTCGCGCATCTCGGTTAATTCGGCGATCCGCCGGTCAAGTTCCGCAACGTGTTCCAGCGCAATCGACTTCACCTCCGCGCTCGCCCGCGACCGGTCCTGCCACAAGGCGAGCAGCTTGCGGATATCGTCGACGAGAAAGCCGAGCCGGCGTGCCTGCCGCACGAAACGCAGCGCGTGGACCTCGTGATCGCCATACACGCGATATCCCGATGACGTCCGTCCGACCGGATTGAGCAATCCGACGCTCTCGTAGTAGCGGATCATTTTCGCGGTCACGCCCGAGGCGCGGGCCGCTTCGCCGATATTCATCGTCTGCTCCTGAAAAATGTCATTCCGACTCTACACCTTCCCATGATGGCAAGGTATACGATGTCGTTGATCCGGACTTTTTCAAGGGGAAACAGCAATGACCGAATTCGAAGTTCAGGGCATGAGTTGCCAGCACTGCGTCGCCGCTGTGACGCGCTCGATTCAGGAAATCGATCCGCAAGCGCAAGTTCGCGTCGATCTGGAGCGAGGCAAGGTCGCCGTCGAATCCGCAAAATCGAACGATGCGCTCAAGGAAGCCATCGACGAGGCCGGCTATACGGTCGTCGGCGTCGCTTCGGCATGAGGCAAAACGAGCGCTTTACCGTCGCGCTGATCGGGGCGTCGGGGTTGCTGGGCCGGGCGGTTGCCACGGAACTGGCGAGCGCGGCCAGCACGCAGACGTGGCGCGTCGTGCATACGGCTCACCGGCGCGCCGACGCCGCGAGCGTGAAGCTCGACCTGCTCGACCATGACGCGGTACGCGCGTTCGTGCGCGATCTCGCGCCGGATGCGATCGTGGTCGCGGCAGCGGAGCGGCGTCCGGACATCTGCGAAAACGATCCGGCGCTCGCGCGCGCGTTGAATGTCGAGGCGTTGAGCGTGATCGCCACCGAAGCGCGCGCGCTCGGCACATGGGTATTGTCGATTTCGACCGACTACGTCTTCGACGGCGCGTCGCCGCCCTATTTGCCCGACGACGCGCCCGCGCCGCTCAACGCCTACGGCCAGAGCAAGCTCGACGGCGAACGCGCGCTGCTCGCGAGCGATCCGATGTCCTGCGTGCTGCGTCTGCCGCTGCTTTACGGGCCGTTCACCGACTGGAGCGAATCTGCGGTGACGAGCCTCACGCCCGCGATCGTGAAATCGTCCGAGGCTGCCGGCGCGCCCGCCTCGATGGACGCCTGGGCGACGCGTTATCCGACATACACGCCCGATGTCGCCGTGGTGATTCGCGGCATGCTCGAACATCACGCGAAAGGCGCGACGATCTCCGGGATCACGCAATGGTCCGGCGACGAGCCGATGACGAAGTTCGATATCGCCGAACGCATCGCGCGAGCACTGAAAGTGGACGCGAAGCTCGTTGCGCAGCGCACGCCCGCGGACGCGACGCCGCGCCCGCGCGACTGTCATCTCGATTCCGGCCGGCTGGAAGCGCTGGGCATCGGCCGGCGCACGCCGTTCGACATCGCGATCGGCAGACTGCTCGCGAAGTATCCGGACGTCTCATCTCAGTGAAAATCGCGGCTCGGCGCGGCCAGGCGGCCGAGCAAAGCACTATGGTCTTCGAGCCGCTGCGCCACCAGATGGCGCACCTCGCCTTCCATTTGCCAGACGCCGTGCACGCCGAGCAGCGACGCGCCTAGCAGCACCTTGCGCTGTTTCTCGACGAGCCCCGGCCAGACGATCACGTTGATTGCGCCCGTTTCGTCCTCGATCGATACGAAAATCGTGCCGTTGGCCGTGCCCGGCCGCTGCCGCACCGTCACGATGCCGCACGCCCGCACGAAGCGCCCGTTTCTGATATCCGCGAGTTCGGCCGCGGTCTTGAAGCGCATACGCGCGAGCTTCGCGCGCAAAAGCGCGAGCGGATGCCGATTGAGCGTGAGCCCGAGACTCGCGTAATCGTCGACGATTTCGCGACCTTCCGATGCTTCCGGCAGCAGCAGCGGCGCCTCGCTCATCGGCGCGTCGCGCAGCAATTCCGGCGCGCGCTGCTGTGCGGTGACCGCCCACCACGCCTGACGCCGGTGTCCTGCAATGCTCGCGAGCGCATTGCCCGCCGCGAGCGCTTCGAGTTCGCGGCGCGACAACGCGGCACGGCGCGTGAGATCGTCGACATCGATGAACGGCGCTTCTGCGCGCGCGGCCATGATCCGCTCGGCCGCCGCTTGCGGCAGACCTTTGATCAGTTGCAGGCCGATCCGCACGCCTGGCCCTTTCGCGCCGTATTGCCGTCCATCCAGCTCGACGCGCTTTCTGAGCCTGCGCGCCGCTCGCTGCACGGTCTTCCGGAACACGCGATCCGACTCTGCCGCGCCGTAAAACTGTTGACGCCGCCGCTCCTTGCCGGCATCGAACCCGATGCGCTCGCCATCGCCGGCGCGCGCTTCCAGCACCGACTCCCAATCGCTCAGCGAAACATCGGGCGCGAACACCGGCACGCCGTGACGCCGCGCGTCCTGCACGAGTTGCGACGGCGAATAAAAGCCGAGCGGCTGGCTGTTCAGCAGGCCGGCCAGAAACGCCGCGGGCTCGTAACGCTTGATCCACGCGCTGAAGTAGACGAGCAGCGCGAAGCTCGCCGAGTGACTCTCAGGAAAGCCGTATTCGCCGAAACCCTCGATCTGCTTGCACACGCGCGCGGCGAAATCGTGCTCGTAGCCGCGCGCGAGCATCTTCTGCATGAGATCGGCTTGATACTTTTCCAGATGACTGCCGCGGCGCCACGCGGCCATCGCGCGGCGCAACTGATCGGCCTGTTCCGCCGTGTAGCCCGCCGCGACCATCGCGAGCTTCATCACCTGCTCCTGAAAGATCGGCACGCCGAGCGTGCGGCCGAGCACCGGCCGCAGTTCCTCTTTCGGATAATCCTCCTCTTCCAGGCCCTGCTTGCGGCGCAAATACGGATGCACCATGCCGCCCTGGATCGGGCCGGGCCGCACGATCGCCACTTCGATGACGAGGTCGTAATACTTCTGAGGCCGCAAGCGCGGCAGCATGCTCTGCTGCGCACGCGATTCGATCTGAAACACGCCGATGGTGTCCGCGCGGCAGCACATTTCGTAGACGGCCTTGTCCTCGCGACGAATATGCGACAGCCCGAAGCCCGGCACGCCGCGCCGCAGCGCGACGAATTCGAGCGCGCGCCGGATCGCCGAAAGCATGCCGAGCGCGAGCACGTCGACTTTCAGGAGCTTCAGCTGATCGATGTCGTCCTTGTCCCATTGAATCACGCAGCGGTCCTTCATCGCGGCGTTTTCGATCGGCACGAGCCGCGACAGACGTTCCCGCGCGATCACGAAGCCACCGACATGCTGCGACAAATGCCGCGGAAAGCCGCGCAACTCGCGCGTGAGCCGGATCAGATGCTTCGTGACGTGCGAATCGTCGCTGAAGCCGGCTTCCCGGAGATAACCCGCCACCGCCGACGGCCCGTCCCACCATTGCTGCGATTTGCCGATGCGCTCGATCAGCGATGCATCGAGCCCGAGCGCCTTGCCGACATCCTTCAGCGCGCTGCGCGTGTGATACGTGATGAGCGACGCCGCCAGCGACGCGCGATGCCGCCCGTACTTCTGATAGATGTACTGGATGACTTCCTCGCGCCGCTGATGCTCGAAATCGACATCGATGTCGGGCGGCTCGTTGCGCGCTTGCGAGATGAAGCGCTCGATCAGGAGACCCATCCGCACCGGATCGAGCTCGGTGATGAAGAGGCAATAACAAATGATCGAATTCGCCGCCGAGCCGCGTCCCTGACACAAAATCCCTTTGCTGCGCGCGAACGCGACGATGTCGTAGACCGTCAGGAAGTACTTCTCGTATTCCAGCTTCGCGACGAGCGCCAGTTCCTTGTCGATGAGACCGATCGTCTCGGCGTCCATGCCGTTCGGCCAGCGCTGCAGCGCGCCCGCCATCACCCGCTTGCGCAGATAGCTCGCGGGCGTCTCGCCGGGCGGCACCAGTTCCTCGGGATATTCGTACTTGAGTTCGTCGAGCGAGAAGGTGCAGCGCGCGGCCACCTTCAACGTTTCCCGGATCGCCTCTTTCGGATAAAGCGCGCCGATGCGCAACCGCGTGCGCAGATGCCGCTCCGCGTTCGCTTCGAGCGCATAGCCGCATTCGGCGAGCGGCCGGTTCAGGCGAATCGCGGTGAGCGTGTCCTGCAAGGGCTTGCGCGAGCGCGCGTGCATCAGCGCACCGCTTGCCGCGATGAGCGGCAATCCGCTCGCCTGCGCGATCACGCGGCACGAAGCGAGACGCTCGTCGTCGCTGCCGTCCTGCCAGAGCTCCAGCGCGAGCCACGCGCGGCCCGCGGCGAAACCGGCCAGCCAGTGCGCGCGATCGAGCGTATCGGCGAGCGTCGCTGCGCGCTGCGGCACGAGAATCAGCAGGCAATCGGGCAAGTGCTTCAGATGCGCGATATCGCCGCGCAAGTCCGATGTATCGGATGAAGCGGCGGGATCGGTGAAGTCTTCCGGACCGATCCGATAGCTGCCCTTCGGCGAACGCGCGCGCGCGTGCGAAATCAGCTCGGACAGGTTGCCGTAGCCCGCCCGATTTGTCGCGAGCGCGATAAGCGTGCAGAACGGCTCGCCATCGGCGTCCGTGAGATGCAGTTCGCTGCCGATGATCAGCTTCAGATCCTGGCTCTTGGGCGGCGGCTCGCCGGCAAGCCGCGCGGCTTCGGCGTCGGCTTGCGCCTTCGCCTCGATGTCCTTGATCGCGGCATGCGCGCGCACGACGCCCGCGAGCGAGCATTCATCCGTAATCGCGAGCGCGGTGTAGCCGTGTTCGAGCGCGGCCGCCGCCAGTTCCTGCGGATGCGATGCGCCGCGCAGAAACGAAAAGTTACTCAGACAATGCAGTTCGGCATAACCGGGCAACAACGCCGACGCCGACATCGAGCCGGGAAACGCGTTGTCTCCATCCAGACCGATGATGTCGTTCAGATCATCCATCGCGCATCATCCGAAAAAACCGTGCAGGAACCAGTCGCCCGTAAGACGTTCGCGATAGAGCCAGAACATGCGCCCGCGATCGTCGGCGGCGACGTAGTAATCGCGCTGGACGCCGTTGCCGTCCCACCATCCCGCCTCGATACGCTCGGTCCGGCTGATCAGCTTCAACGGACGCCGATAGAACGGCCGCTCGTTGCGCAGCATCAGCTTTTGCGGCGTTTCGAGTATCCACGACGGACGCGGCTGCTGAGGCACGGCGAGATCGGGAAGTTCGAGCGGTTCGTCTGACTCCGTTTGCACTTCGGGTTCTGCTTCTGCCCTTGCCGTTTGCGTCTTCGGCGACTTTTTTCCGCGCTTGGATTTCGTTTCGCTTGCGGGCTTATAAGGTTCGACGGTCATCGCCGCCTCGGGCCGATGATCGTCGCGCGCGACCAGTTGCACCACGTTCTCCGCGCCCAGCCGCGCGCTCAGGCGTTCGAGCAGTTGCGCCATCGATTCGCTGTCGGAACCAGGCATCGGAAACAAGGTGTCGGGCGGCGGCGCATGCTCGCTGACCTTGTCGGCCAGGAGTTTCATCTCGATGACGGGCGCGGCGAGCGTCGTCTGATTCAGCTTCTCGCGCAAGAGCCACAGGATGTGGTCGGCGTCGCGCGTCGGCACGGCCCACGCCACCTTGAATGTCGACGTTTTCGGCGCGTGACGGGCGGCCAGTTCGTGTTCGAGCAAGAGCGAAAATTCGCTGACCGCCGCATGATGCGCAGAGAGCCAGCCGGCGAGTTGCAGCACGAGCCGGCGCGCGGCGAACAGCAGCGCCTCGGCGCTTTCCACGCGCGCCTGCAATTCGAGCCGCGCTTCGAACGACGCCGGCGCACAAAATGCCTCACGCGGGTCGGGCGCCTGTCCGTACGCTTGCGCGAGCCATTGCAGAACGCCTTGCCCGAAGCGGCGCGCGACGCCCTTGCGCGGCAGACGACGCAAATCGGCGAGCGTCGCGCAACCGATCTGCTCGAACACGTTGCCGTGCGAATGCGCCGATGGGATGAGCGATACGGGCAACTCATCGAGTACGTGCACGAGCGTCGTCTCTTTCACGATGCGTACGCGCCGCGCGACCCGGCGCGTGCGCGCGTGCGCCAGCAGCCACGCGCCCCACGCTGTCGGCGCGCAGCCCATGCGGGACGTGAAGCCACATCCTTTAACCGTCGATGTCACGCTGGACAGCAACGCGCGCAATCCGCCGAAGAGCCGCATGCTGGCGCCGACTTCGAGCAGTACCGTATTCGCATGCGCGAGCACGACTTTGGGCGTGAACGCGAGCA
Organism: Caballeronia sp. LZ028; assembly: GCF_031451415.1. Lineage (NCBI taxonomy): Bacteria > Pseudomonadati > Pseudomonadota > Betaproteobacteria > Burkholderiales > Burkholderiaceae > Caballeronia > Caballeronia sp. LZ028. The sequence continues at coordinate 2,077,250 of NZ_JARUXN010000001.1, forward strand.
GCGCCAGCGCAACGGCTTCGAGCGCGTTCTGCTCCTCGCGAATGTCGACGGCAAGCAACGTCAGTTGGGGCGCGAGCGCGAACGCATGCGAGCGCGTGCTGCCGGGCCGCACGCCGAGCCGAAACGCGACGAGATCGGGCATCAGGACGCGCGCGTGATCGGCTAGCGCGAAGCATGACTGATCGATATTGTCATTCGCCGTCGAGCTCGCTCCAGGCGATGTCGAGTTCGCCGGCGCTGAGGGCATCGAAGGCGGCCTGACGGCTTCGAGCGATAAAAGCGGCAATGTCACCGCTATCCACAACATGTTTGACCTCTCGTGCTTTCCTTGCCTGATGCGCCCGACGAATATGTTCGGGCAGCGCAGGCATCTGCAGCGGCAAGTTCAACTGCAAGGGCTTGCCGAGCAATGGGCCGCGCCGCTTGATGATGTCGATTTCGAGCATGACGGCCTGCATCCATTCGCGACGGTTCATCGTCTGCGCGTTGGCGGGAAGTATCGGCTTGCAGACCATGCGCAGCGGCGCAGCGGAGGATTGCTTCGCCGCTTTGAGCGGGCGGAACAGAAATGCCAGCGACTGCGCTTCCTGAGCCGCCACCTGCAGTCTTCGCAAGGCTTTGGCATCGACTTGTGGTAGCCAGATCAGCACTGCGCCGATGCCTTCCTGCTTCAACGACTGCTCCGCGGCCCAGAGCACCTGATCCTCGGCCGCTTTGACCCAGACCAGCTTGTTCACCGCGATGTTCATCGTCCGAAGCGCGGCCAGATTGGGCTTCCACGGTGGCGCGACGAAGATGACGGAGCGGCCTTTGCTTGCTGTCAGTTCGCGGATCGAGTGCGCGAGCAGTCTGATTTCGCCTACGCCACTCTCTTCGATCAGCAACTCGGTGACTGAGCCGGGCATCCAGCCTGCGCCGGGCAAGGCCAAGTCGAGCGCTCGAAAGCCGCTCGAGATGATGTTCGACTCGGGATCGTTGACCGGACTGCCCTGCCAGACCTGACGCTGCAGATGCGATGTCAGCCCGATGTCGAGCAATGAAAGTGCTGCACCCATGAGTTTTCCCCGTCCGACGCGAATACAGGGGCCTGCTCATGGCGCAAGCGCTCGGTGGGCCTCCGGTTTACTGTATATTTATACAGTATTTTTGCGGGCGAGGGTAAACAGCTGGCGGATAGAAGGATGCGCCGATGGGGCGCGAGGCAAGTCGCAGCGCGGGTTATCCGGATTCACGGTTGCCGCGCTTCAAACGCAAAAACCCCACCTTTTGGGGTGGGGTTTTTGTTTGGAGCATGAGGAGCCTGACGATTACCTACTTTCACACGGGTATCCGCACTATCATCGGCGTGGAGTCGTTTCACGGTCCTGTTCGGGATGGGAAGGGGTGG
>NZ_JARUXN010000001.1:2083960-2122644 GCF_031451415.1 Caballeronia sp. LZ028
ACATCGCAAGACAAGCCTTACTTCAACTTCTGTCTTGCGTCGCTGCATCAGCAGCAGAGAAACGAGATTATGAAGAACGTTTCGGTTCGTGTCAACAAGAATTCGAAGTTTCTTTTTCTTGCCGATCCGCGCCCGGAGCCTTCTACAACCTACCCCCGAGCACACCGCCGATACCGCCCTCTCCCGCTTCCTTCGCGTTCATCGAATCGCGAAGGAACGGAATTCTAGTGAGCGAATCCCGACTCCGCAAGGGGGATGCAAAGAAATTATCGTGGCGCTCCAAGTCACGCTGCACTCTCCTCCGATCGACGTGTTGCAACGCCGCACGATAAAAGCATCGCCCGAGCGACTACAATCAAAGGTTCACCGCACTAATTCACTCTAGTATCTATATGCGCTCGCGAATCGCAAAACGTATTCCCCCAGATGCAGACAAGCTCGTCAGCCTCTCCCTCGCGCTTTTCGCGTCCGGCAGCCGTGTCGAGGACCGCTTCTGGGAAGCTCGCCTCGACACGCTCATCGCCAAACTCGTGCGCAACGGCAATCAGACGACGCTCGACGCCGCGCTCGACCATCTGCAGCAGAATCATCCGGACGCCTACGGCGCGCTCGCCGATATGGCCGAGACGCACAGCGAGTCGTTCAGATTCGACATCGAAGGCGCACCGCATGAAGCCTTGCTCATTGCCGCGCCGGTGCTCGCGTGGACGCGCTACGCGATTCCATCGGGCTCGCTCAAGGGCGATGCCGTCGACGCACTGCGCACGCAGATGCAGGCTCATGTGCTCGCAGCCGATGCCCGGGTAGCCGTCGCGCCCTATCTGTACAGCATCGATCAGTTGCCACGCCACCATGTGGATACGTCGCGCCTCGCGCAACAGTTGCTGCAGACGGTGACGAGCGGCAGCGTCGCACGTCTGAATCTGTCGGACCTCCCGGAAACCTCGCCGATTCTCGCGGACCCGCGATTTCTATTGGCGCTGGTCGTCGTACCGGCCGGTGCGGCGTTCTTTCGCTGGCAGGAAGACGAAAACGGCAGCCGCGTGGAGCGCGGTCAATGCCTCGAACAGTGGGCCGCGCAAGGCGGACCGAGCTTCGCGGCAATTCTGCCGGGCTGCGAGTTCGAGTGCTTGCTTCCTGACGCCTACTACTCCGCCTGCCGCGACGCCGACGAGCAGGTGCGTCCGCACACCGTACGTACCGCCGTCCGATATCTGTTCGATACGCTCGGCACCGCGCCCCAGGACTTGCGCGCGGTCATCGCGGGTTTCGGCGAGCGGCGCATCGACGAATACCGCATCGGCTTTACACGTCGCGGCAGCAACGATGTGATCTACGGCGTCGTGTGGCCGCTCTACGGCCGCGAGAACGGGGAACTCGGAATGGACGAGGATCCGGTCGATCTCGAGGGCGCCAATGGACCGGTGGAAGAAATCGTCGAGTTGCTGAAGAAGACAGGTGTCTCTGACGTACGCCGCCATGCGGGACGCTTCGAACCGGAGTTCTGCGACGACTGCGGCGTGCCGCTCTATGCCGATCCGCTCGGCGAGATCGTTCACGCTGAAATGCCGGAAGACGCTGATCCTGCGCAGCCACATTTCCATTAACGATGCTCGATAGCAGCTATTTACGCCAAAAAGAACCCCGCCGCGTGCGGGGTTTTGTGTATTTATGCCTATGCCATTCGGATAGGGGGCCAAATCACCTTAAATTTGTCAACATACCGACTGGCGCCGATGCAAACCGGCGCCGAGTTCCGAAGCCGGTAGGCGACGGTGTATTGACAAGAGGTGAAGCATGATAATCAACATCATTGGTTCCGACGCAGAACGCCGGGCGGGCCTTAAAACATTGCTGCGCCGCGTTGCGCGCCAAGCGCAATTCATCGAGGCGAAGGATTGGAGACAAGCCCGTTCCGCCTTGAAGCGCTCCTCCCCTGACATGATCGTGATCGACTGGGCGCCCGAACTGCGCACCGGCGACCTGCAGATCCTGCTCGACGACGCCCCAGATGTGCCAGCGGCCATCATGGTCGACCGTTGCGGCGCCGCGCTGGTCTACGCGCTGATGAGCGTCGGCGCAATGGGCGTGATCCCGCGCACCCTCGATCCCATCCTGATACTCCGCGCGCTGGAGATGGTCCTCGTCGGTGGACATTACATTCCGCCGGACGTGGTCGACCCGGAACTGACGCTTGAGCTCACCACCCGCCGCATTCGAAACAGTGCCAAGCTGCCGAAGATTCGCCATCATCCGACGCTGTCACCGCGACAACAGCAAATCATGCGCTGCGTGCACATGGGCAGCACGAACAAGATGATCGCGAAGACGCTCGGTATCAGCGAAGGCACGGTGAAAATCCACCTTGCAAGTATCTTCCAGCAGCTGGGCGCGACAAATCGCGCGGCCGCGGTCGCGATCTACAACGGCGTGCAGAATTCGCATCTCGAGATTCTGCGCAGCGGAGGCGAGAAACCGGTGCGCGTCGTATCGGGCCAGCCAGGCGTGATTCCGCTGCGCCGGCCGCGGACGCGCTATCCGTCGCTTCTCGACAACGATGCGGCCGCGCTGCCGATGGCCGCCGAGCCTGAATCAACGTTCTAGCAACAAACGAGGCAAACGGGTCCGTCCTTTGCGCACACGTTTTACGCGCAACGAGTAATATGCAAGGCATGGGGTTCTTCTACACACCGCTACCGCTTTGGCTAACCGTCGGCAGCTGGATCGCCGCCGCGGGGCTGCTCGCGCTCGCAATGCTGCAGCGTCCGTTCGCTCGCCTGCAGGACGCCACGCTGCAAAACGTGTGGCTTGGCGTCATCGTCGCGATCTCGGTGCTATGGGCATGCAACGCATGGTTCGATGACGGACCCGTCATCCATCTATTGGGCGCAACGTTGATGGTCACGCTGTTCGACTGGCGGCTCGCGCTCATCGGCACGGCCGCGACCACGGGTCTCGCGGCCGTCGTGCTCGATGCATCGTGGCTGTCGGTCGCGACCACCTATCTTCTCTTCGGCGCAGTGCCCGTCGCTGTGTCGACATTGCTGCAGCGCTTGAGCAACCTATGCTTGCCGCGCAATCTCTTTACCTTCATCGCCGGACACGGGTTCATCACGTCGGCGGTTGCGGTGGCCGCGGCTTGTGGCGCGACGGTCGGGCTCGAGATGGCGCTTGCCGGCGGCCCGGTCATCGTGCCTCCGGCATTCACGCGCGGCTCGCTGCTGCTGGGCGCCGGCGAGGCGCTCTTCACGGGCCTGCTCACCATATTGATCACGGTGTACAAGCCCGCCTGGATCACCACCTATGACGTGCGCCGCTATCGCCTGGACCGCGGCCCGCGCGTCTAGGTTGCGCGAAACGTATCAATTCACTGCTACTGGCGGAGTCGGATATCGGACTCCGGGCGATGGGTACGCGCACAAAGTACGATAAGATTGAACTCCCTCCCCACACGGCGCATCTTACTTGCCCGTGTCTTCTTAGCGCCAGACTTGATGGAAAGTAACTTCGCACCGCGCCGGCTCCTGCGGCTCGTCGGCCGGTTGGCGGTATGTGCATCGTTGGCATGCGCCGTGTCCGCTTTTGCCGATTCGCTCGACGAGCGCAACGAACTGATTCACCACTTCGTCACCGATTTCAAAGCCAACCCGCTCGTCGCGGATTGCGCTGCACATGGCAACTTCATCGCCAGCACGTCGTCGGCGTTCGATCACGTCGAATTTCCGCCTGCCTCGTTCGATGCCTCGCATTCCGCGATCGAGCCGTGGAACGATTCGTTCGACGAGAAGAAGCAGCGAATCAAAGTGGACAATGTCGTGACCGTCGAAGGTCAAGGCATGCCGAAGGACGGCGGGAACGATCCCACTCCGCTCAAGTTCCGCTGCGGTTATGTCGGCAGTCAGATGCTCGCTTTCGGCTGGAACGATCCGGTCCCGCCATTGCGCGCGCGCTCTGAACCTCGCTCGACGCACGCCACGAAGGGCAAGCACGGCGCGAAGACGAAGGCGTCGTCGGGTAAGTCGAAGAGCACGTCGAAGTCCTCGACCAAGTCGACAAAAAAGAGCACCAAGAAGCACTAGCTCCCTTCGTCCTGCGACGAAGACACGACAAAAAAGGGCGTGGCTGCATGAAGCGGCCACGCCCTTTTCACATCGGCGGCAAGTCGGCGGCGCTCAGGCGCCGAACGCCTGCAGATGCCACAGAATGGCTTGCAGCATCGATGCGCCGAGCGCCGCGCTGCGCGCCCCGTTCCAGCCGACGCTCTCGTCGGGCAGATTCGCGTTGTCCTTGAACGGCATCTCGAGCGTAAGCGACAGGCATTTATACTCGTTGCCGATGTACTTCGACGCGAGCTTGAGCGCATCTGTCTGATACTTGCTCGACTCGTAGCCGTGGACGTCCTGGAAATCCGGGCTCGCCTGCTTGAAGAAATCGACGACCGCCTTCTGCTCCGTCGCCTGCTGCTCGGTGACGCCCGGCAGCAGCTCCGAGCCCGCGACGAACACGTACGGAATGGCTTCGTCGCCGTGGATATCGAAGAACAGGTCGCAGCCCGTCTCCTCGATCGCCTCGCGCACGACCAGCACTTCCGGACTGCGTTGCGCGCTCGGCTCCATCCATTCGCGGTTGAGGTTCGCGCCCGCCGCGTTGGTGCGCAGGTTGCCGAGCACGCTGCCGTCCGGATTCATGTTCGGCACGATATGGAAAATGGCCCGCTCGAAGAGCGCGCGCGCCACCGGATCGCCCGCCCAGTCGCCGAAACCGGCGAGACGCTTCACGAGTCCTTCGACGAACCATTCCGCCATCGTCTCGCCCGGATGCTGACGCGCGATGATCCAGACTTTCTTCTTCGGCTCGGCGTCGCCGAAATCCGGGATGCCGAGCGACAGCACCGATATCGGGCGGCCCTGAACCGTGCTGCCGAGCTCGGTCAGCGTCGCGAGCGGCATCTGCTGGACCGCGCCGAGAAACTCCGAGTGGCGCTCTTCGCTGTACGGCTCGAAGTACGCGTAATAGATGCGATCGAAGTCAGGCGTGTGATCGATCTTCATCACCTGCCCGTCGTACTCCGTCGACACGCGGAACCAGTTCACGCGGTCGTAGCTGGCGACCGCTTCATAGTCGCGCCAGCCTTCGGGAAACGCGCACTGCGCCGCGTTCTCGAAGGTCATCACGAGACGCTCGCCGCGCGCGCCCGACACGCGGAAATAGAACCATTGCGCGAAATCCGCGTGCGAATCGGGACGAATGCGCAGGCGAATGTCGGCGGGATCGTCGGCGTTGAGGACTTCGATCGCGCCCGCGTCGAAGTTGCTTGAGATAGAGAGAGTCATCTGCGTTTCCTTGCGTGCTTGCCGCGTGGATCTCAGTCCGCGACGCGGCGACGAAATACATAGGTCGTGTCGTTCGATGCTTTTGCATCGAATTTGTAGCCTTCGCTGTCGAAGCCCTTGAGCGCTTCCGGTTCGTCGATGCGGTTCTCGACCGCATAACGCGCCATCATCCCGCGCGCGCGCTTCGCATGAAAGCTGATGATCTTGTAGCGCCCGCCCTTCCAGTCCTCGAACACGGGCGAGATGACCGGAGCCGCCAGCAGCTTCGGCTTGACCGACTTGAAATATTCCTCCGACGCGCAATTCACGAGCACCCGCGCGCCGCGCTGCCTCTGCAACTGCTCGTTGAGCGCCGCCGTAATGCGCTCGCCCCAGAAAGCGTAGAGGTCTTTGCCGCGCGCATTCGGAAACTTCGTGCCCATTTCGAGCCGATACGGCTGCAGCAAATCGAGCGGCCGCAACAAACCATACAGCCCCGACAGCACGCGCACATGATTTTGCGCGAAATCGAGATCGCCGGCAGACAGCGACTTCGCGGCAAAGCCTTCGTACACGTCGCCGTTGAACGCGAGCACCGCCTGCTTGGAATTGTTCGTGTCGAAGGTCTTCGACCAGTCCGCGTAACGCTGGAAGTTCAGCGCCGCGAGCGGGTCCGAAATGCTCATCATGCCGCCGATCTGCTGCGGCGAAAGTTCGCGCAGTCCGTCGATCAGTTCCGCGGCGTCATCGACGAATTGCGGCAGCGTGTGCTTCTTGATATGGGCAGGCGTCTCGTAGTCGAGCGATTTGGCGGGCGAGAGAACGATTATCATGGAGGCTCGCCGGCACGCCGCCGGCGATCATTGGCATAAACCCCTGATTGTATCGAATGGACAATTCCGCCGCGCCGCAGCCTGGCTCCACGCGCGTGGTGCTCGATTCGAATGTGTGGATCGACATCCTCGTATTCGACGACCCCGCCACGCGTCCGATTCACGCCGCACTCGTTGCCCGCACGCTCGAAGCGCTCATCGACGAGCGCTGTCTCAGGGAACTCACGCGCGTGCTCGACTATCCGCAATTCGTGCGAATGGACGTCGACAAGACCGCCGCGCTCGCGAGCGTCGCGCGCCTCTCGACGCTCGTGGCCGCGACCATCGACGAAAACGGGCGTCCGCTGCCCCAATGCAAGGACCGCGACGACCAGAAGTTTCTCGAACTCGCGCACGCATCGGGCGCACAGTGGCTCGTATCGAAAGACCGCGCGGTGCTGAAGCTCGCGCGGCGCGTCGCGCGCGATTTCGCGTTTCGCATCGCCGAGCCGAAGCCGTTCGTCATCGAATTCGAGGCACAGGCGGCCATCGGCTGACGGTGTCTTAAAATAGTCGCGAGCCAAATTCAACGCCCATCCGACCATGAACACGACGCACGAATTGCCGCCGACACCGCCCGAACTTTCCTTCCCGTCGCGTCTGCCCAACGTGGGCACGACCATCTTCACCGTGATGAGCGCGCTCGCCACGCAAAAAGGCGCGGTGAATCTCGGCCAGGGCTTCCCCGATTTCGATTGCGACGCCCGCATCGTCGATGCCGTCGCGGCCGCCATGCGCGACGGCCACAATCAATATCCGCCGATGGCGGGCGCCGCGCCGTTGCGCCAGGCGATCGCGCGCAAGATCGACGCGCTCTACGGCCGCGCGTATAACCCCGACACCGACATCACCGTGACCGCCGGCGCGACGCAGGCGCTGCTCACGGCGATCCTGTGCTGCGTGCATCCGGGCGATGAAGTCATCGTCATCGAGCCGATGTACGACAGCTATGTGCCGTCGATCGAACTCGCGGGTGGCAAGCCGGTGTTCGTGTCGCTCGAAGCGCCCGACTACGCGCTGCCCTTCGACAAGATCGCCGCCGCGATCACGCCGAGGACGCGCCTCATCATGATCAACACGCCGCACAATCCGACCGGCCGCGTGTGGCGCGCGGAGGACATGAAGAAGCTCGAAGAGATCGTGCGCGACACCAATGTGCTGATCGTCTCCGACGAAGTCTACGAGCACATGGTCTACGACGGCGCGCCGCACGAAAGCGTGTCGCGCTATCCGGAGCTGGCGAAACGCAGCTTCGTCGTGTCGAGCTTCGGCAAGACGTTTCATGTGACCGGCTGGAAAGTCGGCTATGTGGCCGCGCCCGCCGCGTTGACGGCCGAATTCCGCAAGGTGCATCAGTTCAACGTGTTCACCGTGAACACGCCGATGCAGATCGGTCTCGCGCATTATCTCGAAGACCCGAAACCGTATCTCGAACTGCCCGCGTTCTATCAGAAGAAGCGCGATTTCTTCCGCGAAGGTCTCGCGAAGACGCGCTTCTCGCTGTTGCCGTCCGAAGGCACTTACTTCCAGTGCGTCGATTATTCGAAGATCAGCGACATGCCCGAAGCCGAGTTCTCGCAATGGCTCACGAGCGAGATCGGCGTCGCGGCGATTCCCGTTTCGGCGTTCTATCACGAGAGCCATGAATCGGGCGTCGTGCGCTTCTGCTTCGCGAAGAAGGAAGAAACGCTCGCACTCGCGCTGGAACGTCTCGCGAAGCTTTGAACCGCGGCGCACGCGCCATAACCGCCACAACGAGGAGTCGAACGGAACATGAGTACGCAAGACTTCAAGATCGAAACGCTCGGCATCGTCGGCAGCGGCGCGATGGGGCGCGGCATCGCGCAGATCGCGGCGCTCGGCGGGCTCAGCGTGCGCATCTACGATACGAATCCGAAAGCGCTCGCTGCGGCGCGCGAGTATCTGTCGGACACGTTCGCGAAGCTCATCGCGAAAGGCAAGCTCAAGGAAGCCGACGCGCACGCGGCGCTCGCGCGCATCCGCGATGCGGGCGACACGGGCGAGCTTTCCGATTGCGACGCCATCGTCGAGGCGATCGTCGAGAACCTCGACCTCAAGCGCGAACTGTTTCGCGAGCTCGAAGCCGTGGTCGGCGAGCGCTGCATTCTGGCGTCGAACACGTCGTCGCTTTCGATCACCGCGATCGCCGCCGGATGCGCGCATCCCGAGCGCGTCGCGGGCTTTCACTTCTTCAACCCGGTGCCGTTGATGCGCGTCGTCGAAGTCATCGACGGACTGCGCGGCGACCCGCGCGCAGGCGACGCATTGATGGACCTCGCGCGCCGCATGGGTCATACGCCCGTGCGCGCGAAGGACATGCCGGGCTTCATCGTCAATCACGCCGGGCGCGGCATGAACACCGAAGGCCTGCGCGTGGCGAGCGAAGGCGTCGCGAGCTTCGCGGAAATCGACCGCATCATGCGCGAGCAGGCAGGCTTTCGGCTCGGACCGTTCGAGCTGCTCGATCTCACCGCGCTCGATGTATCGCATCCGGTGATGGAGTCGATCTATCACCAGTTCTATGAGGAGCCGCGCTTCAAGCCGTCGCCGATCACGGGCACGCGGCTCGCGGGCGGGCTCATCGGGCGCAAGGCAGGCGAAGGTTTTTATCGCTATGTCGATGGCAAGCAGGACGTGCCGCCCGAATCCGCCGCGCCGACCGAACTGCCGACGCGCGTGTGGATCAGCCGCGCATCGCACGAAGGACGCGAGCAAGTGCTGAAGCTGATCGCCAAATGCGATTGCTCGGTGCACATCGACGCGGGCCACACGCCGGAGCCGGATTCGCTCATCATCGTGACGCCGCTCGGTTTCGATGCGACCACCGCCGCGGTCAACGAGCATCTCGATGCGACGCGCGTCGTCGCCGTCGATACGCTCTTCCCGCTCGATACGGTCGCGCGCCGCACGATCATGACGACGCCCGCGACCTCGCCCGAGATGCGCGACGCCGCGCACGCCCTCCTCGCTTTCGACGGCGTGCCGGTCTCCGCGATCCGCGATTCGACCGGCTTCGTCGCGCAACGCGTCGTCGCGACGATCGTCAATATCGGCTGCGATATCGCGCAGCAAGGCATCGCGACGCCCGAGGACATCGATCTCGCCGTGATGCTCGGCCTGGGCTATCCGCAAGGTCCGCTCGCGCTCGGCGATACGCTCGGCGCGACGACGATCCTCACGATCCTGCGCAACATTTGCACCGCGCTCGGCGATCCGCGCTACCGGCCCTCGCCGTGGCTCACGCGGCGCGCGCAGCTCGGACTTTCGCTTACCCATACCGAGGAGCTCAGATGAGCGCCGAACTTCTGACAGACCGTCCCGCGGGCAGCGACACCACGCTCGTGCTCAAGTTGTCCAATCCCGGCGCGCGCAACGCGCTGCATCCGGACATGTACGCGGCCGGCATCGAGGCGTTGAACACGGCGGAGCGCGACAACAGCGTGCGCGCGATCGTGCTGACCGGCGCGGACAACTTCTTCTGCGCGGGCGGCAATCTGAATCGCCTGCTGGAAAACCGCGCGAAGGATCCGTCGGTGCAAGGCGAAAGCATCGATCTGCTGGCGGAATGGATCAGCGCGTTGCGCTCATCGACGAAACCGGTCATTGCCGCCGTCGAAGGCGCGGCGGCCGGCGCGGGTTTCTCGCTCGCGCTCGCGTGCGATCTGATCGTCGCCGCCGATGACGCCCGATTCGTCATGTCGTATGCACGCGTCGGCCTGACGCCCGATGGCGGCGCATCGTGGTTTCTGTCACGCACGCTGCCGCGCACGCTCGCGAGCGAAGTGCTGCTCGAAGCGAAGCCGATCGGCGCGGCGCGGCTGCATGAAGTCGGCGTCGTGAACCGGCTGACGAAGAAAGGCATCGCGCTCGATGCGGCTATCGCGTGGGCCGACGATCTCGGCAGCGTGTCGCCGAAAGCGATGGCGCGCATCAAGTCGCTCATCAACGCCGCCGAGCTGCAGCCGCTCGCCGCGCATCTCGACATGGAGCGCGACAGTTTCGTCGATGCGCTGCATCACGGCGACGCGCTCGAAGGCATCACCGCGTTCCTCGAAAAGCGCCAGCCGAACTATCGCTAAGCTCATGGCTCACTACGAATTGCCGAAGCGCCGGCGCATCTTTCTGATGCGTCATGGAGACGTCACCTATTTCGACGACAGCGGCCGCGCGATCGATCCCGAAAGCGTGCCGCTCAACGCGCGCGGACGCGAGGAAGCGAGCGCCGCGGGCCGCGAGTTCGCCGCGCAGAACGTGCGCTTCGATCGCGTGATCGCGAGCGGATTGCCGCGCACGATCGAAACCGCGCAACGCGTGCTCGACGCGACGGGGCAAAGCATCGACATCGAAGTGTGGCCCGAGTGGCAGGAAATTCGCGGCGGCAAGCTGAAGGATCTGACGGTGTCGGACATCGAGCGCGCGTTTCTCTCGGTGTTCGATGGCGTCGTGCCGGAAGAGACGCAATTCCTCGGCGGCGAAACCATCGGCGAATTGCTCGACCGCGTGCTGCCTGCGGTCGCGCGTCTGCGTGAAGATCGATCGTGGGACACGGCGCTGCTCGTGCTGCACGGTGGCGTCAATCGCGCGCTGCTCTCGCACGCGATCACCGCGGGCGGGCGCGCGTTCTTCGGGCATCTGTCGCAGGCGACGGGCTGCATCAACGCGCTCGATGTCGGCGACAAGCCGGCCGACTGGGTCGTGCACGCGATCAATCATTCGCCGCCCTCGCCGCTGCACGCCGACGTGCGCAATACGACGATGGAACTGCTCTACGCCCAATTCGTTCGCTACAAGGCCGGCGACATGAACTGAAAACCGCAGTCCGGAGGAGACGATGCAGAACAACGAGACGCAAAAGCAGTCGGATTTCTCCGCGTTCGAAGGAACGCGGCCCGTGCAGGACAAACAGCGTTTCGATACCGATGCGCTCGTAGCGTGGCTCGCGGCGAACGTCGATGGCTTCGACGGCCCGTTGACCATCGAACAATTTGCCGGCGGCCAGTCGAATCCGACATTCAAGCTCGTCACGCCCGCGCGCAGTTACGTGATGCGCGCGAAGCCCGGACCCGCGGCGAAACTCTTGCCGTCTGCGCATGCGATCGAGCGCGAGTATCGCGTGATGCACGCGCTCGCCGCCACCGACGTTCCCGTCGCGCGCATGCTCGCGTTATGCGAGGACGAAAGCGTGATCGGCCGCGCGTTCTATGTGATGGAGTTCGTCCAGGGCCGCGTGCTGTGGGATCAGTCGTTGCCCGGCATGACGCCCGTCGAGCGCGCCGCGATCTATGACGAAACGAATCGCGTGATCGCAGCGCTCCATACCGTCGATGTCGAGGCCGCCGGGTTATCGGGCTACGGCAAGCCGGGCAATTATTTCGAGCGGCAGATCGGACGCTGGAGCAAGCAATACGTCGCGTCCGAAACCGAGAGGATCGACGCGATGAATCGCCTGATCGACTGGTTGCCGCGGCATATTCCCGTGTCCCGCGAACCGAAAGTCAGCGTCGTGCACGGCGACTTCCGGCTCGACAATCTCATCTTTCATCCGGCCGAGCCGCGCGTGCTCGCCGTGCTCGACTGGGAACTGTCGACGCTCGGCGATCCGCTCGCCGACTTCGCGTATCACTGCATGGCGTGGCATGTCGACCCATCGCAGTTTCGCGGCATCGCCGGACTCGACTGGGCGGCGCTCGGCATTCCCGACGAAGCCGCGTACGTGAAGCGCTATTGCGAGCGCACCGGCTTCGCAATCGAAGGCGACTGGAACTTCTATCTCGCCTACAACATGTTCCGCATCGCCGCGATCCTGCAGGGCATCATGAAGCGCGTCGTCGATGGCACCGCCGCAAGCGCGCAAGCCGTCGATGCGGGCAAGCGCGCGCGGCCGATGGCCGAACTCGCGTGGACATACGCACAAAAAGTGGGGACAAGCGCATGAACTTCGACTACACGCCCAAGGTCCAGGCGTTGCGCGAGAAGCTGCTCGCTTTCTTCGACGCGCACATCTATCCCAACGAAGGCGCTTACGCCGATGAAATCGCGGCGAATCGCGCGGCTGGCAACGCGTGGATTCCGACGCGCCTCATCGAAGGCTTAAAGGAGCAAGCGCGCGCCGAGGGACTGTGGAACCTCTTCCTGCCCGCATCGGCGCGTGGCGCGGGGCTGACGAATCTCGAATACGCGCCCTTGTGCGAAATCATGGGTCGCGTGCCGTGGGCGCCCGAAGTCTTCAATTGCAGCGCGCCCGATACGGGCAACATGGAAACCATCGAACGCTACGGCACCGATGCGCAAAAAGCCCAATGGCTCGAGCCGCTGTTGCGCGGCGAAGTCCGCTCGGCGTTTTTGATGACGGAGCCGGAAGTTGCGTCATCGGATGCGACGAACATCCGCTGCAGCATCGCGCGCGACGGCGACAGCTACGTGATCGACGGCCACAAATGGTGGTCGTCGGGCGCGGGCGATCCGCGCTGCAAAGTGTATATCGTGATGGGCAAGACCGACGCCGACGCGCCGAAACACGCGCAGCAATCGATGATTCTCGTGCCCGCCGATGCGAGCGGCATCACGGTGCATCGGCCGTTGAACGTCTTCGGCTACGACGACGCGCCGCACGGCCATATGGACATCACGCTCGACAACGTGCGCGTGCCCGCGACGAACATGCTGTTAGGCGAAGGACGCGGCTTCGAAATCGCGCAGGGACGGCTCGGGCCCGGGCGCATCCATCATTGCATGCGTCTGATCGGACTCGCCGAACGCGCGCTCGAGTTGATGACGAGACGCACACTCGCGCGTGTCGCGTTCGGCAAGCCGATCGCGCAGCATGGCGTGACGCAGGAGCGTATCGCCGAGGCGCGCATCATGATCGAGCAGGCGCGGCTTCTGACGCTCAAGGCCGCGTACATGATGGACACCGTCGGCAACAAGGGCGCGCGCGGCAAAATCGCGATGATCAAGGTCGTCGCGCCGAACGTCGCGTGCCAGGTCATCGACTGGGCGATCCAGGCACACGGCGCGGGAGGCGTCTGCGACGACTTTCCGCTTGCTTATGCATATGCATCGGCGCGCACGCTGCGTTTAGCCGACGGCCCCGACGAAGTGCATCGAAATGCGATCGCGAAGCTCGAACTCGGGAAATACGCGTCAGGCGGCTGAAGCGCCTGAATCGACAGGATTGCGCAGGCCGAAAAGCGCGGCGGAATCGACGGTCAGCACGAGCTCGCCGTTCTGGTTGTGCGCTTCCCAGCGCGTCTGCACGATGCCGCGATCCGGCTTGCTCTTCGACACGCGCTTGTCGAGCACGCGCACGGTGAGGCGCACGGTATCGCCGACGCGCACGGGCTTGATCCAGCGGATGTTGTCGAGACCGGGCGAGCCCATCGAGGTCGAACCGCGCAACATGTCGCGCACGAGGATGCCCATCATCGCGGAACAGGTGTTCCAGCCGCTCGCGACGAGCCCGCCGAAATGCGACGCCTCGCCCGCCGCCTCCGAGAGATGAAACGGTTGCGGATCGTAACGCTCCGCAAATCCGACGATCTCCTCTCTCGTGAACGTGTGCGCGCCCAGCGTCACGGCGCTGCCGATTTCGAAATCCTCAAAAGCGTAGGTCATGCGTTCTCCTTTACGTGGCGGCAAATTCTGAAAACGGAGAACACGGTCGCGCAGAACGCGCGGAGGACTGGCGTCGGTGAGAAAAACTGATGTCCATGCGCAGTGTCTCCTTCACGGCCCCTTCCGGAGCCCGCAAAGACACCGCGCAAGAACGTTACTGCAGCGGCTCTTTCAGCACGTCCGGAACAGGCAACGGCATCACGTCGATCCCTTCTTCGAGCAGCGCGTGTGTCTCTTCGGGCGTCGTGACGCCGCGTATGTTGCGCGCCGGCGCCTCG
The DNA here is from genome assembly GCF_031451415.1 of Caballeronia sp. LZ028. Taxonomy (NCBI): domain Bacteria; kingdom Pseudomonadati; phylum Pseudomonadota; class Betaproteobacteria; order Burkholderiales; family Burkholderiaceae; genus Caballeronia; species Caballeronia sp. LZ028. The sequence continues at coordinate 2,098,058 of NZ_JARUXN010000001.1, forward strand.
TTGTAATGAATGCGCCGCGCCTCGTCGGCAAACCGGTCGCCCACGTTTTCGGTCTTCTCGATCAGCTCGCGCATGAATTGCAGCGCGCGCGCCTGCAATGCCGCCGCTTCAGGCGCGGCTTGCGCCTGCGCGGGCTGGGAAGCCGCCTCACCTCGCGCGGACGACAAATTCAAGCGTGGCGCGGACGGCATACGACTCACATCGGTCGCCGAGCAAACCGGACAAGCAACCAGCTTGCGCGACAATTGCGACTCGAACTCTTCGGTCGAGGCGAACCAGCCTTCGAACCGGTGATCGTGCGAGCACTTTAAATCGAGGACCTTCATGCTGATGGGGCTTCGTTGAAGTTTATCTCAAAAACGCGTTTTATGAACGGTCGTTCGCAAATCTGCAGGAATGTGCAGTGGCCGTCAAACGCTGAACTACTCATTCTAGCCGCTCGGCCCGAAGGGCGCCTTTGACGACGCAAAAACGACAAAAGCGGCCATCGAGGCCGCTTTTGCACGCATCCGTGTGACGAGCGCTCAATCCTCGATCGACTCACCAAGCTTCCACTCACCCGAGCGGATCTTCTCCAGCCAGAACACGCCGATGATCGTCTTCACGTCGCTGATGCTGCCGTCCTTCACCCAGGCCATCAACTGCGCTTCGTCGGCGACGAAAGTCTCGAGGAATTCGCCTTCGTCGAGTTTCGCATCGCCGGCATCGAGGCCGCGCGCAAGATAGATGTCGATGAACTCGGTCGAATACGAAATCACCGGATGGATCCGCGTGAGGAACGTCCATTCACGCGCGGTGTAACCCGTCTCTTCCTGCAACTCGCGTTTCGCGCACGTCAGCTCGTCTTCGTCCGGATCGAGCTTACCCGCCGGAAATTCAAGCAGCACGCGGCCCACCGGATAACGAAATTGGCGTTCGAGCAGCACGCGTCCGTCGTCGAAGACCGGGAGAATCATCACCGCGCCGGGATGCTCGACGAACTCGCGCGTCGCGTGCTTGCCATCGGGCAATTCAACGGTATCGCGTTTCAGCGTGAGGAACTTGCCCTCGTGCAGCGTGACGCTTTCGACCTTCTTTTCGATGAGGCCGTCGTCGTTACCGGGAATCGAGGAATGATCTGCCATCTTGAGCCCTGTGCTGTTGAAGCAAACAAGCCGCTGACAGCACGAAGCGGTCAGCGGCGTTTGACGAGATATTGATACGTGAAGCCCGGAAAGGCGAACACGACGAAGAGACTGAAGGTAATGGCATAGAACTGCCATTCCTGATCGAATCGGTTGCCGGCGCGCGCTTCGAGCATGAAGCCGAGCGCACCGACCACAAAGTAAAGAACGACGAGCTCGCCGATGCGAATCCACGCGCTCTTCTTCGCCGCCTTGCGTCCCGTCGACGCCGGAAGCGGCAACGGGACGATGGCGAAGAGGCGCTGATTCAGGAACGGCACGTTGGCGAGAACGAGCGCCAACAGCACGATGAACCAGCCTGCCGCCGACATTACAGCGGCAGCGTATGCGAGATCGCCGTGAGGCACGCGCTCATCAACGGACCCGGCACCAGACCGAGCACCAGAACGGCCAGGCCGTTGAACGCGAGCAGCGAGCGGTTCAGGCCGCCGGCGAGGATCGGCGATGCGTCCGTCGGCGCATCGAAGTACATCAGCTTGACGACGCGCAGGTAGTAGAACGCGCCCACGAGCGAGGTCATCACGGCGAGGACGGCGAGCCATGTGAGACCGGCGTTCATCGTCGCTTCGAGCACGGCGAGCTTCGCGTAGAAGCCGACCGTCGGCGGGATGCCGGCGAGCGAGAACATCATGATCATCATGACGAACGCGAATACCGGGCTGCGCTGATTCAGGCCCTTGAAGTCTTCGAGCATTTCGGCTTCGAAGTCGCGGCGCGCGAGCAGCATGACCACGCCGAAGGTGCCGAGCGTCGTGACCAGATAGATGATGCTGTAGAACATCGCCGAGCTGTATGCGCCCGCCGCACCCGTCAGCTTGCCGTCGACCACGCCGGCGAGCAGACCCAGCAGCACGAAGCCCATGTTCGAGATGGCCGAGTAAGCCAGCATCCGCTTGATGTTCTTCTGCACGATACCCGTGATATTGCCGACGATCAGCGACAGCGCCGCGAGGATCACGAGCATTTCCTGCCAGTCCACCGCGAGCGGCAAGAGGCCCATCACCAGGAAGCGCAGACCCCACGCGAACGCCGCGACCTTCGGTCCGCCGCCGGTGAGCAGCGTCATCGCGGTCGGCGCGCCCTGGTAGACGTCAGGCACCCACATGTGGAACGGCACCGCGCCCATCTTGAACGCCACGCCCGCAACGATGAAGATCGCGCCGAACAGCAGCACGGCGTCGTTGATGCGGCCCGATGCGACGGTCTTCAGCACTTCGTTCAGATCGAGCGAGCCGGTCGCGCCGTAGATCATCGAGATGCCGTACAGCAGGAAGCCGGATGCGAGCGCGCCGAGCACGTAGTACTTCATCGCCGACTCGTTCGACTGCGGCACGTCCTTGCGCAGCGCGATCACCGCGTACAGCGACAGCGACATCAGTTCGAGGCCGAGATACAGCGTCAGGAAGTTGTTGCCCGAAATCATCACGCACTGGCCGAGCAGCGAAAACAGGCCGAGCAGGAAGAAGTCGCCGCGGAACAGGTCGCGGTCTTCCAGATACTTCTTCGAGTAGATGATCGACACCGCGTAGCCGAGACACACCACCGCCTTCATCGCGCTCGCGAACGGATCGACGATATACATGCGCGTGAAGAAGAAATGCGGCGTCGGGTCGAGCGCGGTGACGGCGAACCACACGCCGCAGACGATCGTCGACACGAGCGCGATCAGATACGTCGTGCCGCGGCTCTTCGGGCCGAACATCGTGTCGTTGAGCCAGGCCAGAACGACCGACGCCATCAGGACCGCGTCAGGCCAAAGAATACTCATAGAGGCGTTTTGCATGATCTCTTAGTTCCTCCGCACGACGTTACTGAGCCAGCGGCAGCTTGGACTGCGCGACGTGGGAGAGCAGGTTTGCCACGGATTCGTGCATCACGTCGGTAAAGGGCTTCGGATGCAGGCCCATGTACAGCGTGAACAGCGCAAGGATGGCGAGCATCAGGAATTCACGCCCGTTGATGTCCTTGAGCTTCGCGACGTGGTCGTTCGCGACCGCGCCGAAGTACACGCGCTTGTACATCCACAGCGTGTAGGCCGCGCCGAGGATCAGCGTGAACGTCGCGAGGAAAGCGATCCAGAAGTTGTACTTCACCGCCGCCAGAATCACCATGAATTCGCCGACGAAACCCGAGGTACCCGGAAGGCCGCAGTTGGCCATCGCGAAGAGCATCACGAATGCCGCGAACTTGGGCATCGTGTTCACGACGCCGCCGTAATCCGCGATCTGGCGCGAGTGCACGCGGTCGTACAGCACGCCGATCGAAAGGAACATCGCGCCCGATACGAAACCGTGCGAGATCATCTGGATGATCGCGCCTTCGACCGCGAGCTGGCTCGACGCACCGAACATGAAGAAGCCGAGCGTGACGAAGCCCATGTGCGCGATCGACGAATACGCGACGAGCTTCTTCATGTCGGACTGCACCATCGCGACGAGACCGATGTAGATCACCGCGATCAGCGACAGCGTGATGACCACCGGCGCGAGGAAATGGCTCGCGTCCGGCGCGATCGGCAGCGAGAAGCGCAGGAAACCGTACGCGCCGAGCTTCAGCATGATCGCCGCCAGCACGACCGAACCGCCCGTCGGCGCTTCGACGTGCGCGTCCGGCAGCCACGTGTGCACCGGCCACATCGGCACCTTCACGGCGAACGCCAGGAAGAACGCGATGAACAGCAGCACCTGCGGCGTCATGTCGAGCTTCGCGGCTTGCCACGTCGCCAGATCGAACGTGTGCGTCTGCGTGTAGAGGTACAGCAGCGCGACCAGCATCAGCAGCGAGCCGGCCAGCGTGTACAGGAAGAACTTGAACGCCGCATACACGCGGTTCGGGCCGCCCCACACGCCGATGATGATGTACATCGGAATGAGCGTGGCTTCGAAGAACACGTAGAACAGCAGGCCGTCCGCCGTCGAGAACACGCCGATCATGATGCCCGAGAGGATCAGGAACGCGGCCATGTACTGCGACACGCGCTCGGTGATCACTTCCCAGCCGGCGATCACGACGATCACCGTGATGAGCGCGGTCAGCACGACGAACCACATCGAGATGCCGTCGACGCCGAGGTGATACGTGATGTTGAAGCGCTCGATCCAGTTCGACTGTTCGACGAACTGCAGCGCGGCCGTCGACGTATCGAAGCCGGTGATGAGCGGAATCGTGACGATCAGCCCGAGCACCGAGCCGACCAGCGCGACCCAGCGCGCGGGCGCCGGGTTGCGGTCGTTACCAACTGCGAGCACGAGCAGGCCGAAAACGATCGGCAGCCAGATCGCGACACTGAGAATCGGAAAAGAGTGCATAGGATCCCTCGCCTTATTTGCCGCCGAGCGTCACAAACAGGGTCAAGAGCCCCAACATGCCGATAATCATGGCGAACGCGTAGTGATAGATGTAACCGGATTGAAGGAAGCGGATCACACCGGCGAACCAGCCCATGAACCGCGCACTGCCGTTGACGATGCCGTCGATGACGACCACATCGCCCTCTTTCCACAAGCCGCGGCCGATGGCGACAGCGCCCTTCGCGAACACGACCTCGTTGATCTTGTCGCAGTAGTACTTGTTGTCGAGCAGCACGTAGATCGGGCGGAACGTGCGCGCGACAACCGCCGGCAGGTCCGGACGCTTCATGTAGAAGAACCACGCGACGATCACGCCGAGCGCCGCGAGCCACACCGGACCCGGGGTGATGATGCCGTGCAGCGCCATCGCAATCCAGCCGTGGAACTCTTCGGCCATTTCCTTCAGGCCTTCGTGGTTCTCGGCGATGTAGATCACCTTGTCGAACACGACGCCGTGCGAGAAGAAGTCGCCGTAGATCATCGGGCCGATCATGATCGCGCCGATGATGATCGACGGAATCGCGAGCAGCACGAGCGGCAGCGTCACGACCCAAGGCGTTTCGTGCGGGACGTGAGCGTGTCCGTGACCGTGATCGTCGTGATGACCGTGCGAATCATGACCGTGGCCGTGCGCTTCCGCCTGGCCCATCGGCGAGTCGGGATGCTTCGGACCGCGGAAGCGCTCTTCGCCGTGGAACACCATGAAGTACATACGGAACGAGTACAGCGACGTGACGAACACGCTCGCGACCACCGCGAAATACGCGAAGCCCGAGCCCGCCAGATGCGAGTACTTCACGGCTTCGATGATCGAATCCTTCGAGTAGAAGCCCGAGAAGAACGGCGTGCCGATCAGCGCGAGCGAACCGATCAGCGATGTGATCCAGGTGATCGGCATGTACTTGCGCAGGCCGCCCATGTTGCGCATGTCCTGATCGTGGTGCATGCCGATGATGACCGAGCCCGCGCCGAGGAACAGCAGCGCCTTGAAGAACGCGTGCGTGCCGAGGTGGAACACGGCGACCGGATAAGCCGAGACGCCGAGCGCGACCGTCATGTAGCCGAGCTGCGAGAGCGTCGAGTACGCGACCACGCGCTTGATGTCGTTTTGCACGACGCCGAGGAAGCCCATGAACAAGGCCGTGATCGCGCCGATGACCGTCACGAACGAAAGCGCCGCATCCGAATGCTCGAAGAGCGGCGACATGCGCGTCACCATGAAGATGCCGGCCGTCACCATCGTTGCCGCGTGGATCAGCGCGGAGATCGGCGTCGGGCCTTCCATCGAGTCGGGCAGCCAGACGTGCAGCGGGAACTGCGCCGACTTGCCCATCGCGCCGATGAAGAGGCAAATGCACGCGACCGTCAGCAGACCCCATTGCGTGCCGGGGAACGTCATCGTCGCGAGCTTGTCGCCCTGCGCGAACACGTCGCCATAGTTCAGCGAACCGGCGAACGCGAGCAGCAGGCCGATGCCCAGCAGGAAGCCGAAGTCGCCCACGCGGTTCACGATGAACGCCTTCATGTTGGCGTAGATCGCGCTCTCACGCGTGAAGTAGAAGCCGATCAGCAGGTACGACACGAGGCCCACCGCTTCCCAGCCGAAGAACAGCTGCAGGAAGTTGTTGCTCATGACGAGCATCAGCATCGAGAACGTGAAGAGCGAGATGTACGAGAAGAAGCGCTCGTAGCCGACTTCCTCGTCCGCCATGTAGCCGATGGTGTAGATGTGCACCATCAGCGAGACGAAGGTCACGATGACCATCATCATCGCCGTGAGCGAGTCGACCAGGAAGCCGACTTCCATCTTCAGCGTGCCGACGCTCATCCATTCGTAGATGGTCGCGTTGAAGCTCGCGCCGTGCATCACGTCGTTGAAGACGATCGCCGAAAGAATGAACGAGATGAAGACGCCGAGGATCGTGACGCGATGCGCGCCCTTGCGCCCTACCCATTTCGCGAACAGCCCCGCGATCAGACAGCCGGCAAGCGGCGCCAGCGGAACCGCGAGCAGGAGGTTTTCATTGAGTGTCGTGGACATAACAGCCTAGCCTGAAATTAACCTTTGAGCTGATCGAGGTCCTCGACGTTGATCGTGTCGAGGCTACGGAACAGGGTCACGAGAATCGCGAGACCGATCGCGGCTTCAGCGGCGGCGACAGTCAGCACGAAGAACACGAAGATCTGGCCGTGCACGTCGCCCAGATAGTGCGAGAACGCGACGAAATTGGTGTTCACCGCGAGCAGCATCAATTCGATGGCCATCAGGATGATGATGACGTTGCGGCGGTTCAGGAAGATGCCGACGATGCTGATCGCAAAGAGGATCGCACCGAGCACGAGGTAATGGGCAAGACTCAACATATTCGATTTCTCCTTCGCGCTCAGCCCTTGTTGTCGACCGTGCCCGCGCCGATGTTGCCGGTCACGGCAGGTTCCGTGGAGGCGTCGGGCGCCTGCGTTTCGGCCTGCATCTTCACGAGGCGCACGCGGTCTTCGCGGCGCACCTTGACCTGCTGGCTGACGGTTTGGGTCTTCTTGTCCTTCTTGTCGCGGATCGTGAGCGAGATCGCCGCGATGATCGCAACCAGCAGCACGAGGCCGGCGATTTCGAACGCGAAGATGTAGTCGGTGTAGATGACCTTGCCGATCAGTTGCGTGTTCGACATCGCCGCTGCGCCCGTCACCGCCGTCGACGTTTCGGGTGTGATCGTGCCGCCGTAGCCGTGCCAAAGGATCAGCGCGGTCTCGATCACGATGATCGCGCCGACGATGCTCGCGAGCGGCACGAAACGCCTGAAATCCTTGCGCAGGACATCGATGTTGATGTCGAGCATCATGACGACGAACAGGAACAGCACCATCACGGCGCCGACATATACGAGAACCAGCAGAATCGCGAGGAATTCGGCTTGCAGCAGCATCCAGATCGCGGCCGCGTTGAAGAACGCGAGCACGAGGAAGAGCGCGGACGACACCGGGTTGCGCGAAGTGATCACCTTCAGCGCGGAAACGACCAGCAGCAGCGCGAAGATATAGAACAGTACGGTTGTGAATTCCATGATTACCGGTTCATCGTTAGGCCATCATCAGGCATGGTGTGTCGGCGCTTTCGGACAGGAGCCGCCCTCGGCGCGCGCCGCAGTGTGCCAAACAGCAACAACAAAATCGCTACGGTGCGATGCCGGAACATGAGGCTCGGGCATCGGACGCATATCAACGATAAGGCGCGTCGGCCGCCTTCGATGCGGCGATTTCCGTTTCGTAGCGATCGCCCACCGCAAGCAGCATGTCCTTCGTGAAATACAGGTCGCCGCGCTTTTCGCCGTGATATTCGAGGATGTGCGTTTCGACGATCGAATCGACCGGGCAGCTCTCCTCGCAGAAACCGCAGAAGATGCACTTGGTCAGGTCGATGTCGTAACGCGTGGTGCGACGGGTGTTGTCCGCGCGCGTTTCCGATTCGATCGTGATCGCCATCGCCGGGCACACGGCTTCGCACAGCTTGCAGGCGATGCAGCGCTCTTCGCCGTTCTCATAGCGGCGCAGCGCGTGCAGACCGCGAAAACGCGGCGAGATCGGCGTCTTTTCTTCCGGGAACTGCACCGTGATCTTGCGCTGGAACGTGTAACGTCCCGTCAGCGCAAGACCCTTGAGCAACTCGGTCAGGAAGAAGGTCTTAAAGAAGTTCTGAATAGCATTCATGATGTTTTCGTCCGCGCTCGCTTACTTCCAGATGTTGAGCGGCGACATGATCCAGAAACCGACCACGACCACCCAGATCACCGACACCGGCAGGAACACCTTCCAGCCGAGACGCATGATCTGGTCGTAGCGGTAACGCGGGAATGTCGCGCGCGCCCAGATGAAGACCGACAGCAGCAGGAAAACCTTGAAAACGAACCAGAATACGCCCGGAATGAACGACAGGAAGCCGAACGGTGCATCCCAGCCGCCGAGGAACAGCGTCGCTGCGATCGCCGAGATCACGATCATGTTGATGTACTCGGCGAGGAAGAACAGCGCGAACGCCATGCCCGAGTAATCGATCATGTGACCGGCGACGATTTCCGATTCGCCTTCCACCACGTCGAACGGGTGACGGTTCGTTTCCGCGATGCCCGAGATGAAGTACACGACGAACATCGGCAAAAGTGGCAGCCAGTTCCACGACAGGAAGTTGATGCCCCAGCCCGCGAACATGCCGCGCTGCTGCGAGTGCACGATGTCGGACATGTTCAGCGTGCCCGCAACCATCAGCACCACGACGAGCGCGAAGCCCATCGAGATTTCGTAGGACACCATCTGCGCCGCGGCGCGCATCGCGCCGAGAAACGCGTACTTCGAGTTCGACGCCCAACCCGCCAGAATCACGCCGTACACGCCGATCGACGAAATCGCCATGATGTACAGCAGACCCGCGTTGATGTCGCCGAGCACCGCTTTCGCCTGGAACGGGATCACCGCCCACACGGCGAACGCCGGCACCACGGTCATGATCGGTGCGATCACATAGATCCACTTGCTCGCAGCCGTCGGCTGGATGACTTCCTTGAGCAGAAGCTTCAGCACGTCGGCGATCGGCTGCAGCAAGCCTGCGGGGCCGACGCGGTTCGGGCCGAGACGCACGTGCATCCAGCCGATGAGCTTGCGTTCCCAGAGAATCAGGTAGGCCACGCACAGCAGGATGACCACCGAAACCACCAGGATGCGGACCACCGCCCACACCGTCGGCCATGCGACGCCCAGAAGCTGCGTGCCGCCTGCGTTGATCGTATCGAACAAGCCCATTTTTACGCCTTCTCCACTACCAGTTCACCGAACAGGCCGCCGAGCGCGGCGCCAGCCGTCGTGCCCGCCGACACGCGGACCACCGATTCCGCGAGATTCGCATCGCGGACCGCGGGCAACGTCACCGACAGATTGCCTTGGCGAATACGCACTGCTTCGCCATCCTTCAGACCGAGCTTGTCGAAGAGCGCGGTCGGGAGGCCCGCCACGTTTGCATCGCGTGCGGCTGCCGTCAAATGTAGCGACGGCGCGCGTCGCACGAGCGCATCGGCGTGATAGATCGGCACATCGGCGAGACGCTGCAAGCCGCTGCCGTTCAACACGACGTTCGATGCAGCGCGCTTGGCCTGCACTGTCGTCTTGTTCGACAGACGCGCGGTCAGATCGCCCGTGCCCAACGCCGCGACACGCACTTCGTCAGCGGTGTCGAACTCGAAGCCCGGCAGGCCGAGGATCGTGCCCAGCACGCGCAACACCTTCCAGCCCGGACGCGTCTCGCCCAGCGCGCGCACGACGCCGTTGAACGACTGAGCCGTGCCTTCCGCGTTGACGAACGTGCCCGACGTTTCCGTGAACGGCGCGATCGGCAGCAGCACGTCCGCGTAGTCCATGCCGTGCTTGAACGGCGACATCACGACGACCATTTCCGCTGCCTTGAGCGCGGCGATGGCTTGCGCCGGATTGGCCGTATCGAATTCCGGTTCCGCGTTGAAGAGCACGTAGCCCTTGCGCGGCTGCTCGAACACTTCGCGCGCGTTGAGACCGCCCTCGCCCGGCAATGCATCGACGAGATGCGCGCCGACCGAGTTCGCCCCTTCCGTCAGGAAGCCGAGCGTCGCGCCGGTATTGTCGGCGATCCACTGGGCGGCCGCCTGAATCTGCGCGAAATCCGGATGCTGAACCGCGAGGTTGCCGAGCAGCACGACGCGCTGTTCGCCCGCCGACAGCGACGCCGCGACGTCCTTCGCCGCGGCCGACACTTCGCGACCCGCGAATGCGTCCGGCAGCGCGACGCCGCGCGCTTCCGAAACCGCCGCAGCGATGCCCGCAAGCTGATCGAGCCACGCCGACGGCGCCGCGACCAGGCGATGCGCGGTCGGGATCAGCGAGTCGTCGTTGCTTGCGTTGAGGAACGTGAGCTTCGCGCCGTTCTTCGCGGCCTGACGCAGACGCGCGGCAAACAGCGGATGATCGCGACGCAGGAACGAGCCGATGACGAACGCAGTGTCGATAGTCGACAGATTCGCGATCTTCGTGCCGAGCCACGGCGCGCCGACGCCGACCGGCGCCGAGAAATCGTTCTGACGCAGACGGAAATCGACGTTCGGCGTGCCGACGCCTTCAGCCAGCGTCTTCAGCAGATGCAGTTCTTCGACCGTGCTGTGCGGCGTGGCCAAAGCGGCGATGGCATTCGCGCCGTGATCCGCCTTGATGCCCTTCAGGCCCTTCGCGACGTACTCGAGCGCGGTCTGCCAGTCGGTTTCGATCCAGTTGCCGCCCTGCTTCAGCATCGGCGCGGTGAGACGCTCGTCGCTGTTCAGGCCTTCGTACGAGAAGCGGTCCTTGTCGGAGATCCAGCATTCGTTGATGGCTTCGTTCTCCATCGGCAGAACGCGCATCACGCGGTTGTTCTTCACCTGCACCACGAGGTTCGCGCCGACGGAATCGTGCGGGCTCACCGACTTGCGGCGCGACAGTTCCCACGTACGGGCGCTGTAGCGGAACGGCTTGCTCGTCAACGCGCCGACCGGGCACAGGTCGATCATGTTGCCCGACAGCTCCGAATCCACGGTCTTGCCGACGAACGACGTGATTTCCGAATGCTCGCCACGGCCCAGCATGCCGAGCTCCATCACGCCGGCGACTTCCTGGCCGAAGCGCACGCAGCGCGTGCAGTGGATGCAGCGCGACATCTCTTCCATCGAGATGAGCGGACCGACGTTCTTGTGGAACACCACGCGCTTCTCTTCGCTATAGCGCGACTGCGACTTGCCGTAACCGACGGCCAGATCCTGCAATTGGCACTCGCCGCCCTGATCACAGATCGGGCAATCGAGCGGGTGGTTGATCAGCAGGAATTCCATCACCGACTGCTGGGCCTTCACGGCCTTGTCCGACGTCGTGCGGACGATCATGCCGTTCGATACCGGCGTGGCGCAGGCGGGAACGGCCTTCGGCATCTTTTCGACTTCGACGAGGCACATCCGGCAGTTCGCCGCGATCGACAGTTTCTTGTGATAGCAGAAGTGAGGGATGTACGTATCGACCTTGTGCGCAGCCTGGATCACCATGCTGCCTTCAGGCACCTCGACCGCCTTGCCGTCAATTTCTAGTTCAACCATGATGGATAAAGATCCTCAACCCTTCTCGAGCGTTGTCGCGCATCTGACTGCGCGCCTGATTACGCGGTAAGCGCTTCGGACGGCGCGTGATGCGCGTGCCCGCCGACGAGACAATGCTTGTGCTCGACGTGATATTCGAATTCGTCCCAGAAGTGCTTGAGCATGCCGCGCACGGGCATCGCCGCTGCATCGCCGAGCGCGCAGATCGTACGGCCCATGATGTTCTCGGCGACCGAGTTCAGCAGATCCAGATCTTCCTTGCGGCCGAGACCGTGCTCGATGCGATGCACGACGCGATACAGCCAGCCCGTGCCCTCACGGCACGGCGTGCATTGGCCGCACGACTCTTCATAGTAGAAGTACGACAGGCGCAACAGCGAGCGCACCATGCAGCGCGTTTCGTTCATCACGATGACCGCGCCCGAGCCCAGCATCGAGCCGGCCTTCGCGATCGAGTCGTAGTCCATGTCGGTCGCGAGCATCATGTCGCCCGGCACGACCGGCGCGGACGAGCCGCCCGGAATCACGGCCTTGATCGACTTGCCGCGCACGCCGCCCGCCAGTTCCATCAGCGTCGAGAACGGCGTGCCGAGCGGAATCTCGTAGTTGCCCGGACGGTTCACATCGCCCGAGACGGAGAAAATCTTCGTGCCGCCGTTGTTCGGCTTGCCGATCTCGAGGTAATTCTGCGGGCCGATTTCCAGCAGGAACGGCACCGCCGCGAACGTCTCGGTGTTGTTGATCGTGGTCGGCTTGCCGTACACGCCGAAGCTCGCCGGGAACGGCGGCTTGAAGCGCGGCTGGCCCTTCTTGCCTTCGAGCGATTCGAGCAGCGCGGTTTCTTCACCGCAGATGTACGCGCCGTAACCATGGTGCGCGTACAGCTCGAACGAGAAACCCGAGCCCAGGATGTTCGCGCCCAGATAGCCGGCCTGACGCGCTTCTTCGAGCGCCGCTTCGAACACGCGATAGACCTCGAAAATCTCGCCGTGGATATAGTTGTAGCCGACGGTGATGCCCATTGCATACGCGCCGATGGCCATGCCTTCGATCAGCGCGTGCGGATTCCAGCGCAGGATGTCGCGATCCTTGAACGTGCCCGGCTCGCCTTCGTCCGAATTGCAGACGAGATACTTCTGCCCCGGAAACTGACGCGGCATGAAGCTCCACTTCAGGCCGGTCGGAAAGCCCGCGCCGCCGCGGCCGCGCAGACCCGACGCCTTGACGTCGGCGATCACCTGCTCGGGTGGAATCTTTTCTTCGAGAATGCGGCGCAACTGCTTGTAGCCGCCGCGCGCGACGTAATCTTCGAGATGCCAGTTCTCGCCATTGAGGCCAGCGAGGATCAGCGGCTTGATGTGACGATCGTGGAGTGACGTCATTTCGAAAGTTCCTCGATCAACTGGTCGATCTTCTCGCGGCTCATGAAGCTGCACATGCGATGGTTGTTCACGAGCAGCACAGGTGCGTCGCCGCACGCGCCGAAGCACTCGCCTTCTTTTAGCGTGAACTTGCCGTCGGGCGTGGTCTCGCCGAAATCGATTCCAAGCTTCTGCTTGAGATATTCGGCAGCGCTGTCCGAACCGCCATCCGGGCCGAGCTGGCAGGGCAGATTCGTGCAGAGCGTGATCTTGTGCTTGCCGACCGGCTTCAGCTCGTACATCGTGTAGAACGTGGCGACTTCCTGCACCGCGACGGGCGGCATGCTCAGGTAATCGGCCACGAACTGCATGATTTCGGGCGAGAGCCAACCATGCTCTTCCTGAGCGACAGCGAGCGCCGCCATCACCGCCGATTGCTTTTGCTCGGCGGGATACTTCGCGACCGCGCGATCGATTTCTTTCAGGCCTTCAGCTGAGATCATTTTCAGACACGACTCTTTCAATTCCTACCGAACGAAAACCTGCCGCGCCCTTCGTATTGCGGCAGACCTGGCGTTCCTGCGGGTTCCTGTTATTGCTTTCGCGTTTCTTGCGCAGCGGCTCGGCGAGCCGACCGCGCAGGCGCCGATGAATCAGCGATCGATCTCGCCGAACACGATGTCTTGCGTACCGATGATCGTCACTGCGTCGGCGATCATGTGGCCTCGCGCCATTTCATCGAGCGCTGCGAGGTGTGCATAGCCCGGCGCGCGAATCTTCAGGCGATACGGCTTGTTCGCGCCATCCGAGATCAGGTAGATGCCGAACTCGCCCTTCGGATGCTCGACCGCAGCGTACGTTTCGCCTTCCGGCACATGGAAGCCTTCGGTAAAGAGCTTGAAATGGTGAATCAGCTCTTCCATGTTGCTTTTCATGCCGACGCGCGACGGCGGTGCAACCTTGTGATTATCGACCATCACAGGGCCAGGATTCTTGCGCAGCCACGCAATGCACTGTTTGGCGATGCGCGTCGACTGGCGCATTTCTTCCACGCGCACCAGATAGCGGTCGTAGCAGTCGCCGTTCACGCCGACGGGGATGTCGAAGTCGAGCTGATCGTACACTTCGTACGGCTGCTTCTTGCGCAAGTCCCACTCGATGCCCGAGCCGCGCAGCATCGCGCCGCTCAAGCCCATCTGCAACGCGCGCTCCGGGCTCACCACGCCGATGCCCACGAGACGCTGCTTCCAGATGCGGTTGTCGGTGAGCAGCGTTTCGTACTCGTCGACACAGCCCGGGAAACGATTGAAGAAGTCCTCGATGAAGTCGAGCAACGAGCCCTGACGGTTCTCGTTCATCTTGTCGAGCGCCTTCGCGTTGCGGATCTTCGACGCCTTGTATTGCGGCATCGCGTCCGGCAGATCGCGATAGACGCCGCCCGGACGATAGTACGCCGCGTGCATGCGCGCACCCGACACCGCCTCGTAGACGTCCATCAGATCTTCGCGCTCGCGGAACGCGTAAAGGAAGACCGCCATCGCGCCGACGTCGAGCGCGTGCGAGCCGATCCACATCAGATGGTTCAGCACGCGCGTGATTTCGTCGAACAGCACACGAATGTATTTCGCGCGGATCGGCACGTCGATGCCGAGCAGCTTCTCGATAGCGAGCACGTAGCCGTGCTCGTTGACCATCATCGACACATAGTCGAGACGGTCCATGTACGGCACGGACTGCAGGAAGGTCTTGGTCTCGGCGAGCTTCTCGGTCGCGCGATGCAGCAGACCGATGTGCGGGTCGGCGCGCTGGATCACTTCGCCGTCGAGTTCCAGCACGAGGCGCAGCACGCCGTGCGCTGCCGGGTGCTGCGGGCCAAAGTTCAGCGTGTAATTCTTGATCTCTGCCATGGCGTTCTCTTAATGTTTCAGACCGCCATAGCGATCTTCGCGAATCACGCGCGGCGTGATTTCGCGCGGTTCGATCGTCACGGGCTGGTACACCACGCGCTTCTCTTCCGGGTCGTAGCGCATTTCGACGTAGCCGGAAATCGGGAAGTCCTTGCGGAACGGATGACCGATGAAACCATAGTCCGTGAGAATGCGGCGCAGATCGGGATGGCCTTCGAATACGATGCCATAGAGGTCGAACGCTTCGCGCTCGTACCAGTTCGCCGACGTCCAGATATCGACCACCGAAGCCACGATGGGCACTTCGTCGTCCGGAGCGAATACGCGCACGCGCACGCGCCAGTTGTGCGTGATCGAGAGAAGATGACTGACTGCCGCGAAACGCGGACCGTCGTAGACGCCGTCGCCATACGTCGAATAATCGACGCCGGAGAGGTCCATAAGCTGCTCGAAGCGCAGCGACGGGTCATCGCGCAACTGCTTGCAGACGTCCAGATAGTCGGCCGCCTTGACGACGACCGTCACCTGACCCAGCGACTCGGTAATGCTCTGGAGACGGCCGCCAAACGCCGTCTCGAGGTTCGCTTTGAGGGTCTCGAGTTTGCTTGCCATAGTTTGGGGAGACTCAGGCCCTTACTGACGGGCGATGGTGTTGGTGCGGCGAATCTTCGCCTGCAACTGGATCACGCCGTAGACCAGCGCCTCGGCGGTCGGAGGACAACCGGGAACGTAGACGTCGACCGGGACGATCCGGTCGCAGCCGCGCACGACGGAATACGAATAGTGATAGTAGCCGCCGCCGTTCGCGCACGAGCCCATGGAGATGACCCAGCGCGGCTCGGCCATCTGGTCGTACACCTTACGAAGCGCGGGCGCCATTTTGTTGCAGAGCGTGCCGGCGACGATCATCACGTCCGACTGGCGCGGGCTCGGGCGGAACACCACGCCGAAACGGTCCAGGTCGTAACGGGCGGCGCCCGCGTGCATCATCTCGACCGCGCAGCATGCGAGACCGAACGTCATCGGCCACAGGGAGCCGGTGCGCGTCCAGTTGATGAGCTTGTCAGCCGTGGTGGTGACAAAGCCTTCCTTCAAGACCCCTTCGATACTCATTTGTTTTCCACTCCAGATGAGCAGCCAGCCAAAGCCGCCCATGAATCCGGTGATCTAACTGTCATTCCCAGTCGAGTCCGCCCTTTCTCCAGATGTAGGCGAAACCGAGCAAAAATTCGAGCAGAAAAATCATCATCGCGATGAAACCAGGCCAGCCGATATCGCGCAGGGAAACACCCCACGGGAACAGGAACGCCGTCTCAAGGTCGAAAATGATGAAAAGAATCGCGACGAGATAGTAACGCACATCGAACTTCATACGCGCGTCTTCGAACGCTTCGAAGCCGCACTCGTACGGCGCGTTTTTCTCGGTGTCGGGCTTGTTGGGACCGAGGATCTTGCCAATGCTGACCAACGCTATACCTAAACCAAGGCCCACCAGAAGAAACAAGAAGACGGGGTAATAGGGTGCGAGGTTCAAGGCTATCCTCAGATCGGTAGATGTGGCCTGTAATTGATTGGGGCGCTTCAGCCGGGACGGACCACCCGGCAGGAGATATCACTTGGGACCGCTCACGATATCAGCACAACGTGACAACCGCTTTGATGTTGTCGATGCCGCCGTAAAAACGTAAGCGTACTCCAGAAGTGACAATGCCAGCCGAAGCGATGCAAGCGGCTGGCATTGGATAACTTTGGTGCCGACGGCGAGACTCGAACTCGCACAGCTTTCGCCACTACCCCCTCAAGATAGCGTGTCTACCAATTTCACCACGTCGGCACTGTACTGCAATCCGGGAAAACTACTTCTTAATTGCCGCGAATCGCTTCAAGACTTGAATTATAACTGGGCCCTTGGAATTGTTCAACGCACAAAATGCAAAATCCGCGAAAAATCTGTTCCGTCGTTATTTGGGCACGTCAGCACCCGGCGCCGACGATGCAACCGGTGCCGACACAGGCGCAGACGCTCCCGATGCGGCCACGGCCGGAGCCGATGCCGGCACAGGAGCCGCACCGCCCAACACACCCGCGGACGTCTGCGGCTTATAGCTTCCGAGATAGGTCAGCGCCAGCGTCGTCACGAAGAAGATCGCGGCGAGAATGGCCGTGGTACGCGACAGGAAGTTGGCCGAACCCGTCGCACCGAACAGACTGCCCGATGCGCCGCTGCCGAACGCCGCGCCCATGTCCGCGCCCTTGCCGTGCTGGAGCAGCACGAGGCCGATTACACCCAACGCCGACAGCAACTGAACGACGATAATCAATGTCTTCAAATACAGCATTTCAACTCACCCGATTCCTGATGTTTCCGTGACACCTTCGTGTCGCACTATGCTCTTTCGCCTGCCGTGCCCGCTCGCCGTTCGACGCTCAATGCGTCACGGTTTGCGCCGCCCGGCAGATCGCCAGAAAATCTTTCGACTTCAGCGACGCGCCGCCAATCAGCCCGCCGTCGATGTCTTTCTGCCCGAACAGCTCTTCCGCGTTTTCCGGCTTCACGCTGCCGCCATACAAGAGCGGCACGTTCGCAACCGTTGCGCCCTTCTCCAGCAGCTTGTGACGCAGAAACGCATGAACATCCTGCGCCTGCCCCGGCCGCGCGGTCTTGCCCGTACCGATCGCCCAGACCGGTTCGTACGCGACCACGATGCCCGCCGCCTGCTCTTCCGTGAGCGCCTGCAACACGGCTTCGAGCTGCGTGCCGATGATCCGCTCCGTCGTGCCCGCCTCACGTTCTTCCAGCGTCTCGCCGACACAGACGATCGGCGTAAGGCCCGCTTCGATCGCGCGCTGCGCTTTCGACGCGACGAGTTCCGGACTTTCGCGATGATACGCGCGTCGCTCCGAATGCCCGACGATCGCGTACGTGACGCCGAAGTCCGCCGCCATCTCGGCCGCGACTTCGCCGGTGAACGCACCGCCCGTATGCGCCGACACGTCCTGAATGCCCCAGCGCACCACCGAGCCGCTGAGCAGCGCTTGCGATTGCGCGAGATACGGACACGGCACGCACACGCCGACGCTCACGCCCTTCTGCAAAGCCGATGCGCCCGCGGCGACCTCGATCAGCAAGGTCGCATTTTCTCCGATGCGGCCGTGCATCTTCCAGTTGCCCACCACCAGTTTCGCTCGTTCTCTGGACATATGTCTCGTCAGTCGGTGGCGGCTTGTTGCATGCACGTGGTCAGCCGCCCTGTTATAAGAATGAACCGCTACGAACCGCAAACTGCCTGCAAAACAGGCGATTTTACTGTGTTACGACGAAACCGGTCAAACCATCAAAAGCGAGCCGCAACATGAAACGCTCGCTCCCGGCGAATTTCACGCGTCGTCGCGCCAGTCGAGCACGATCTTGCCGACGTGCGTACTGCTTTCCATCAGTGCGTGCGCGGCGGCGGCATCGCGCGCCGGGAACACCTGATGGATCACCGGCTTGATGCGCCCCGCCTCGATTTCCGGCCAGACGCGCTCCTTCAGCTTCGCCGCGAGCTTCGCCTTGAATGCGACGGGACGCGGACGCAGCGTCGAACCCGTGATGACGAGACGCCGGCGCAGCACGTCGTTCAGATTGATCTCCGCCTTCGCGCCGCCGAGCAGCGCGATCACGCAGATGCGCCCGCCGTCGGCAAGCGCCTTGAGCTCGCGCTGAAGATAGTCGCCAGCGACCATATCCAGAATGACGTCGACGCCGCGATCGTTCGTCAGCGACTTCACCACTTCGACGAAATCTTCCGTCTTGTAGTTGATCGCCCGCTCCGCGCCGAGCGCTTCGCACGCGCGGCACTTTTCATCGGTGCCGGCCGTGGCGAACACGCGAAAGCCGAGCGCTTTGGCGATCTGAATCGCCGTCACGCCGATGCCGCTCGACCCGCCCTGCACGAGCAGCGTTTCTTCCTCGCCGTTCTCGCCCGCGCCCAACTGACCGCGTTCGAACACGTTGCTCCACACCGTGAAGAACGTCTCCGGCAAGGATGCCGCCTCGATGTCCGACAGACCCTTCGGCACCGGCAGACACTGTTCGAGCGGGGCCACCGCGTATTCGGCGTATCCGCCGCCCGCGAGCAGCGCGCACACGCGATCGCCTTTTTTCAGACCGAACGGGTTGTGCTTCGGATCGAAATCGCCATCGACGATTTCACCGGCAACCTCCAGCCCCGGGAGATCCGACGCGCCCGGCGGCGGCGCATAAGCGCCCTTGCGCTGGAACACGTCCGGCCGGTTGACGCCGGAAGCGGCCACCTTGATCAACACCTCGCACTTGCCCGGCGCAGGCGTCGGACGCTCGCCGAGTTTGAGAACTTCGGGTGCGCCGAACTCAGTGATTTCGATGGCCTTCATATGCTCTCCCTGTGCCGCCCAGAGTTAGTGTGCATCCGAACCGGATGGCACTGCGCGCGCCTCGAAGCAATCCGCGCTCCACACACTGCCATCGAGTCCGATGACGCGTCGGACAATGCATAGCGTCCCAAGCGTCATACATGAAAACGGCCGGCTCGCTGAAGCGGCCGGCCGTCTACACATTACCGCATTACTGCTGCGGGTGCGTCGGTTCTGCCTGCTGCGCGCCTTCGTTCAGAAGCGCCTTCGCCGACAGACGCACACGACCCTTTTCGTCCGTCTGGATGACCTTGACCTTCACGATCTGGCCTTCCTTCAGATAGTCGTTGATGTCCTTCACGCGCTCGTTGACGATCTCAGAGATGTGCAGCAGACCGTCCTTGCCCGGCAGAATGTTCACGATCGCGCCGAAATCGAGCAGCTTGAGCACCGGGCCTTCGTAGACCTGGCCGACTTCCACTTCCGCCGTGATGTTCTCGATGCGCTTCTTCGCGTCGGCCATGCCTTCCGCGCTCGTGCTCGCGATCGTCACGACGCCGTCGTCCGAAATGTCGATGGTCGTGCCGGTTTCTTCCGTCAGCGCGCGGATCACGGAACCGCCCTTGCCGATCACGTCGCGGATCTTCTCCGGATTGATCTTGATGGTGATCATGCGCGGCGCGTAGTCCGACAGTTCCGTGTTCGTCGTCGGAACGGCGGCGGTCATCTTGCCGAGGATGTGCATGCGGCCTTCCTTGGCCTGCGCGAGCGCGACCTGCATGATTTCCTTCGTGATGCCCTGGATCTTGATGTCCATCTGCAGCGCCGTGACGCCCTGCGACGTGCCGGCGACCTTGAAGTCCATGTCGCCGAGGTGATCTTCGTCGCCGAGGATGTCGGTCAGAACCGCGAACTTGTTGCCTTCGAGGATCAGGCCCATCGCGATGCCCGCGACGTGCGCCTTCATCGGCACGCCGGCGTCCATCAGCGCGAGGCAGCCGCCGCAGACCGAAGCCATCGACGACGAACCGTTCGATTCAGTGATTTCCGACACGACGCGAATCGAATAGCCGAACTCGTCGGCGCTCGGCAGGCACGCGACCAGCGCGCGCTTCGCCAGACGGCCGTGGCCGATTTCGCGGCGCTTCGGCGAACCGACGCGGCCGGTTTCGCCCGTCGCGAACGGCGGCATGTTGTAGTGAAGCATGAAGCGCTCGCGGTATTCGCCTTCGAGTGCGTCGATGCTTTGCTCATCGCCCTTCGTGCCGAGCGTCGCGACGACGAGCGCCTGCGTTTCGCCGCGCGTGAAGAGCGCCGAGCCGTGCGTGCGCGGCAATACGCCCGTACGAATTTCGATTGGACGAACGGTGCGCGTGTCGCGGCCGTCGATGCGCGGCTCGCCGTTCAGGATCTGCGTGCGGACGATCTTCGCTTCGATATCGAACAGGACGTTGCCGACCGTCGCCGCATCGGCCGCGACCGTGCCGCCCGTCGCGGCTTCTTCCGCCAGCTTCGCCGACGTCGCCGCGTAGACTTCCTTCAGCTTGGCCGAGCGCGCCTGCTTGTTGCGCAACTGATAAGCCGCTTCGAGTTCCGGCTTGGCGATTTCCGTGACGCGCGCGATGAGCGCTTCGTTCTTCGGCGCCGGCTGCCAGTCCCACTCGGGCTTGCCGCCTTCGCGCACGAGTTCATGGATCGCGTCGATGGCGGTCTGCATCTGCTCGTGGCCGAAAACGACCGCGCCGAGCATCACTTCTTCGGACAGCTGCTGCGCTTCCGATTCGACCATCAGCACCGCGCGCTCCGTGCCCGCGACGACCAGATCGAGCGCCGATTCCTTCATCTGCGGGCGCGTCGGGTTCAGCACGTACTCATTGTTGATGTACGCGACACGTGCCGCGCCGACCGGACCGTTGAACGGCAGTCCCGACACGGCGAGCGCGGCGGACGCGCCGATCAGCGCCGGAATGTCGGCCGGAACATCCGGGTTCAGCGACAGGACGTGGATCACGACCTGAACTTCGTTATAGAAGCCTTCCGGGAACAGCGGACGCAGCGGGCGGTCGATCAGACGCGAAATCAGCGTTTCGCCTTCCGACGGACGGCCTTCGCGGCGGAAGAAGCCGCCCGGGATCTTGCCGGCGGCATAGGTCTTTTCGAGGTAGTCGACGGTCAGCGGGAAGAAGTCCTGGCCCGGCTTGGCGGTCTTCGCGCCGACGACGGTTGCGAGCACGACGGTATCTTCGACATCGACGATCACCGCGCCGCTCGCCTGACGGGCGATTTCACCCGTTTCGAGGCGGACGTTGTGCTGTCCCCACTTGAACTCTTTGACGATCTTATTGAACATTTCGACTCCTTCTACGTTTGCGCCGCGCCGGTCGACTGGCGCGTGCGGGAAGGTCCGGAGCCGCGCTTGAGAGGTGTGTTATGCCATTCCAGCGCGATGCGTTTCGATGAACGTCGTCGCGCTGGAATGACACAAAGCTCCGCTGCGAGGCTGGACCGAGTGTCGGACCGGATGGACTCATCCGGGATAAAGCTTATGAACTGCCGAAACTTCCGACTGCGTGGCAACTCCGGGCGCCGATTGCCGAAAACACGATCGGGCACCACTTCGTGACCGAAACGCACAAAAACAAAGTGCCTGTATCAGCGGACTGACACAGGCACTTCATTAGGACGTTGGCCGCAAAGCCACGCTTGGCGCCAATTACTTGCGCAGACCCAGCTTTTCGATCAGCGAGCGATAACGATCCGCGTCCTTGCC
Organism: Caballeronia sp. LZ028; assembly: GCF_031451415.1. Lineage (NCBI taxonomy): Bacteria > Pseudomonadati > Pseudomonadota > Betaproteobacteria > Burkholderiales > Burkholderiaceae > Caballeronia > Caballeronia sp. LZ028. Next base: position 2,120,137 of record NZ_JARUXN010000001.1, read on the forward strand.
CTTCAGGTAGTCGAGCAGCTTACGACGACGGCTCACCATGCGCAGCAGACCGCGGCGGCTGTGGTGATCCTTCGAGTGCGACTTGAAGTGGACGGTGAGTTCGTTGATGCGACTCGTCAGCAGTGCGACTTGCACTTCGGGAGAACCGGTGTCGTTTGCGCCGCGTGCGTATTCAGCGACGATGTCGGATTTCTTGATTTCTGCTACGGACATTTGCTTTTCCTTTGATACAGACAGGCGGTCACGGAAGAAAGGCCGTGCCGTGGATTTACAAAAAATGAATCGTTTCCGGCAATGCGCCAAAAACGAAGCGCAGAGTATAGCACAGTGCAATGTCTCGCCGAAGCACTTCTGCGCGGGGCGAATCGGCGCCTTAGCGCGGCGGGCGCGACATACGGCACGTCGTCGGTTGCGCGGTCTTGTCGGCGGGGACGCTCAGAAGCGTGCGGAAGCCGTAGCCCGAACCTTCGTTATCGAGCGCGACGCCTTTCGTCCCCGCCTTGTCCATTTCCATGACGTAAAGGGGCTGGATCACCTGATGATCTTCGGCACGCACGGTCATCGGGTGGAAGCCTTCGCCGTCGAACTTCATGCCTTCGAGCGTGCGCGCCACCGCGAGCGGGTCCGCGCTTTTTGCGCGCGTCATCGCGGCGGCGAGCATTTCTACCATCAGCGGCATACGCGCGACAAGGTAATCGTCCGCGGCGGCAGGATAGCGGGCTCTGAACGCGCGATAGTACGCCTCCGACGCAGCGCCGCCCGCATTCGGATGCCAGTCCGCCACGGCGATCACGCGCTTCACGCCGGCATCGCCGAGCGCGGCCGGAGCGCCCAGACTGTTGCCGTAGAACGTGTAGAACTTCGTGTCGAGCCCCTGCTCGCGCGCGGCTTTGACGAGAAGCGTCAGATCGTTGCCCCAGTTTCCAGTGATTACCGCGTCCGCTCCACTCGCGCGGATTTTCGCGATGTAAGGCGCGAAATCCTTCACGCGCCCGATCGGATGAAATTCGTCGCCCGCGATCGCGATATCCGGGCGCCGCTCCTTGAGCGCGCGCTGTGCCTCGCGGCTCACATCGTGGCCGAAGCTGTAATCTTGATTGAGCAGATAAACCTTCTTCACCGCGCGATCGTCTTTCAGCGCATCGGCGAGGGCATCCATCCGCATGCCGGCGTGCGCGTCGAAGCGGAAATGCCAGAAACTGCACGCGTCGTTGGTGAGCGCTGGATCGTCGGCGGAATAATTGAGGAACAGCACGCGGCGATCCGGCTCGCGAGCGTTTTGGCGGTCGACAGCCGCTACGAGCGCCGCCGCCACCGCCGAACTATTGCCCTGCATGACGAAGCCGATCTTCTCGTCGATCGCCGCACGCAGCTGCACGAGACTCGCCTCGCTGCTGCCCTTGCCATCGAGCACGACGAGTTGCAGCGGATGCGCGCCGTCCGCGAGCTTCACGCCGCCTTGCGCGTTCACGCGCTCGACGCCGAAACGCAGATTGCGCTCGACCATTGCGCCGGCGTTCGCGAACGGGCCGGACATGCCTTCGATCAGCGCGAGCTTGATGGGTGGCAATTCGGCCGCCCGCGCCGTCATGGACAAGGCAAGACACGCCGATGCCGCGATGCGCAGCCATTGCATCGCGCGCGCGCTGGTTCCGTTCTTCATGAGTTTCCGCCGATCCGCCGAAAGCGCGGATCATAGGCTGCAGCGCGCGCCCCGCGCAAGTCGCGATTGCCGACACATCGGCTTGAATGCCGCGACGTATCGGAGAATGCTTTGCCGCGCGCGCATGTCAAAATCACGGGAAACATCGAACAAACGCTGCTCGCCGCCGCGAGGAGCAAGCACGTGGAGGCTTCAATGCTGCACATACTCAACCGCATGCGCGCATCGCTGACATGCGCCGGGGTCGCGCTCCTTCTGTCCGCCTGCGCGCAGCCGTGGCAGAACTATCAGGCTGGCGCGGATGCCTCGACGATCACCGCCCGCCTCGGCCCGCCGCGCGAAATCTACGATCTGCCCAATGGCGGCAAGCGCCTGATGTGGCCGACGCAACCGCTCGGCGAATTCACCACCGCCGCCGATATCGACGCTTCCGGCAAGATCGTCAATGTTCGGCAAGTGCTCGACGAAAACGAGTTCTACAAGGCGCAGATCGGCACCTGGACGAGGCAGGACGTGCTCGTGAACTTCGGGCGGCCCGTGGAGACGTCGTACTTTCCGCTGATGAAGCGCGAAGTCTGGAGCTATCGCTACATGGAGGCGAACATCTGGTATCTGATGTACAACTTCTATTTCGACGAGCAGGGCATCTTGCGCATGACGCAGAAAACGCCCGATCCGTTGCACGATCCGGATCGGCGCAATCTGTTCTGAGCGCATCGACGCCATGTAAAAAGCCCTCGCGAAGAGTAATGCCGTTCAGTTAGCGCTGAACGGCATTTTTGTTTGTGGAGCGAGAAGTGGTTGTAAACGGAGCGCCGGGCTGTTAACTTCTCGGTGCGATGCTT
>NZ_JARUXN010000001.1:2122744-2293241 GCF_031451415.1 Caballeronia sp. LZ028
AAAAACGACCCGGACGCACATGCGACCGGGTCGTCAAATCCCGCCCTAAACGGTACACCGTTCGCTATCTAAGAAAAGACCTTAACTGAACGGCATTACTCGCGAAGAGGGCTTTTTTGCGTTTCGACCGATCGAATCAGAGCTGCGGATTGAGCTTTTCGACCTTCGAATGCAGCTTGTTCAACGCGGCGATGTACGCCTTCGCCGACGCCGCGACGATGTCCGGATCCGTGCCCACGCCGTTCACGATGCGACCGCTCTTCGACAGACGCACGGTGACTTCGCCCTGCGCCTGCGTGCCGGTCGTGATCGCGTTGACCGAATACAGCACGAGCTCCGCGCCGCTCTCGACCTTCGATTCGATCGCGTGCAGCGTCGCATCGACCGGACCGTTGCCGCGCGCTTCGCCCGTGACTTCGGTGCCTTCCACCGCGAACACGACCTTCGCTTGCGGCTGCTCGCCGGTTTCCGAATGCTGCTTCATCGACACGAAGCGGAAGTGCTCTTTCGCCTGCGCCTCGGCGGATTCCTCGGAGACGATCTGCATGATGTCTTCGTCGAAGATTTCGGCCTTGCGGTCGGCGAGATCCTTGAAGCGCGCGAACGCCGCATTCACGTCGGCTTCGGATTCGAGCGTCACGCCCAGTTCTTCCAGACGCTGCTTGAACGCATTTCGGCCCGACAGCTTGCCGAGCACGATCTTGTTCGCGCTCCAGCCCACGTCTTCCGCGCGCATGATTTCGTAGGTGTCGCGCGCCTTCAGCACGCCGTCCTGATGGATGCCCGAAGCGTGCGCGAACGCATTCGCCCCGACGACCGCCTTGTTCGGCTGCACGACGAAACCGGTGATCTGCGAGACGAGCTTCGAGGTCGGCACGATCTGCGTCGTGTCGATGCCCAGATCGAGGCCGAAGTAATCCTTGCGCGTCTTCACCGACATCACGATTTCTTCGAGCGACGTATTGCCCGCGCGCTCGCCCAGACCGTTGATCGTGCATTCGACCTGACGCGCGCCGCCGATCTGCACGCCCGCGAGCGAATTCGCGACCGCCATGCCGAGGTCGTCGTGGCAATGCACCGACCAGATCGCCTTGTCGGAGTTCGGCACGCGCTCGCGCAGCGTCTTGACGAGATTGCCGTAGAGCTCCGGCACGCCGTAGCCGACCGTATCCGCGATATTGATGGTGCGCGCGCCTTCGTCGATCACGGCTTCGAGCACGCGGCAGAGATAATCGATATCCGAGCGGCTGCCGTCTTCCGGCGAGAATTCGACATCATCCGTGAACTTGCGCGCGAAACGCACCGCGAGGCGCGCCTGGTCGTAGACCTGCTCCGGCGTCATGCGCAGCTTCTTCTCCATGTGCAGCGCCGACGTCGCGATGAACGTGTGGATACGGAACTGGCCGGCGGGCTTGAGCGCATCGGCGGCGCGCTGGATGTCCTTGTCGTTCGCGCGGGCGAGCGAGCAGACCGTGCTGTCCTTCACGAGCCCCGCGATGGTGTGGATCGCGTCGAAGTCGCCGTTCGAGCTGGCCGCGAAGCCGGCCTCGATCACGTCGACCTTCATGCGTTCCAGTTGCTTCGCGATGCGGATCTTCTCTTCCTTCGTCATCGACGCGCCGGGGGACTGCTCGCCATCGCGCAAGGTCGTGTCGAAGATGATCAACTTGTCTGCTGCCATGTTGGGCTCCTGTGGGGAGATTTATCGATTGTTGGAGATATCGAGACGAAACTCAAAAGGGAATTCGGGTGTTCGCGCCACCGCTGGCGTCGAAAACCTGAATGGACGAGCAGACGGGAGGCGTGAAGGATCAGCGCGGTAGGCGCGCTAGCAGCGATAGTGCGCGTAGCGACGCACTAGCCGGAAACAACGAGAAGGGGAACGTGAAAAAGTTCATTTAAAAACTATAACGACTTTTGATGACCTGTGCAATGAGGCTTTCCGATTGCGCCGATTGACGCTGCCTCGCGCCCGAACGCAAAACAAAAAAGCCTGCGTCCGCAAAGGAGGCAGGCTTTTTTCGATGCCGACAGACGATCAGTAACCGCCGATCGACGCGCTCACGCGCTGGCGCAGTTCCGCGCCGTCGCCGACTTGCGCGTTCTCGATGCGACGCGCGCCCTGAAAACGCTTTTCCCAATAGCCGTCTTCCATGTCGTCGACACGGATCGTGCTGCCGGTCGACGGCGAATGCACGAACTTGTTGTCGCCGATATAGATGCCGACGTGCGAGAACGAGCGGCGCATCGTATTGAAGAACACGAGGTCGCCCGGCTTCAGGTCGGAGACGGTCACTTTCTCGCCGACCCGGCTCATTTCCTCGGCGCGGCGCGGCAAGGTCATGCCGAGCGTGTCCTGGAAAACGTAGCGGACAAAGCCGCTGCAATCGAGACCGGAATCCGGCGTGTTGCCGCCCCAGCGATAACGCACGCCGATCATGTTGAGCGCGCCGACGACGACGTCGCCCGCCTTGCTCGCCACGCCCGACAGAAACGACTTCGCGCCGCCCGGATTGCTGGCGGCGTCTGCGCTTGCTGCATCGCTGGATTTGCTGGAGAAAATGCCGTTGTTGGCATTTTGGCTGCTACTGCTGACTTCGTCGGCGAACGCGCCGGAAGTTGTTGTCATCAGAAGGCCGATTAACATGCTCGCGGCGGCGCGCGCACATGTCTGAGTCATCGTTAGTGGCTGCATCGGTCGGTAGGTTTTACAATTAAAAGCTGCTAAATCAGGGAGATACGTGAAAGTTTGGAGGGATACTAGCCATAAAGTATTTAACTGTCAAAAGAAATAGAAAAATACAATTGAGACGCGCACCCAATTGGCGAAAAAGAAAGATTTTTAGGAAACTAGCGATGCTTTCAGAAGCTTTCTTGTGTATTCGTCAGAAGGGTTCGCAAAAATCTTCTCTACTTCCCCCGACTCCACGACAAAACCATTCCGCATGACCGCGACGCGATGAGCCATCGCGCCGATCACCTGCAGGTCGTGGCTAATGAAAACGTAACCAAGATTGTGCTTCTTCTGAATATCGGCCAGAAGCGCAAGCACTTGAGTTTGAATGGAAACATCGAGCGCGCTGGTCGGCTCGTCCAGGATCAGGATGCTCGGTTCGAGCACGAGCGCGCGCGCGATCGCAATGCGCTGGCGCTGTCCGCCGGAGAATTCGTGCGGATAGCGATCGAGCGCCGCGCGCTCCATGCCGACTTCGCGCAGCACGGCGATCACTTTCGCCCGTCGAGCGGCGGCATCGAGTTCCGGTCGATGCAGCGCGAGCCCTTCTCCGACGATGCGCTCCACCGTCTGCCGCGGCGAGAGCGAGCTGAACGGGTCCTGAAACACCACTTGCAAGTTCGAGCGCAGCACGGTTTTTTCGCGTCCGCGAAAATCGCCGATTGCGCGCCCCTGGAACTCCACCGCGCCGTTCGAGATGCGCTGCAGGCCGAGTAGCGCCATCGCAAGCGTCGATTTCCCCGACCCCGATTCGCCGACGATGCCGAGCGTCTCGCCCTGGCGCACCGTCAGCGTGACGTCGTCGACGGCCCTGAAGCGGCCGCGCCGGAACCAGCCAGCGAAACCCGGCAGACGCGTCGGGTAATCGACGGACACATCCTTCGCATCGAGCAGCACCGGGGCGATGGGCAGCACCGGCAGCACGCTGCGCTTCGGCTTGCTCTCGATGAGCCGCTTCGTGTACGGATGCTGCGGCGACGCGAAAATGGCCTCCACCGTGCCGCTTTCGACGAGCACGCCCTTCTCCATCACCGCGACGCGCTCGGCGAAGCGCCGCACGAGATTCAGGTCGTGCGTGATGAGCAGCACCGCCATGCCGCGCTTTTCGGCTTCATCGCGCTGAAGTTCGAGCAGCAACTCGACGATCTGCGCGCGGATCGTCACATCGAGCGCGGTGGTCGGCTCGTCGGCGAGAAGAAGCCGCGGCCGGCAGGCGAGCGCCATCGCGATCATCACGCGCTGACGCTGTCCGCCCGAAAGCTGATGCGGATAACTGTCCACGCGCCTTTCCGGCTCGGTGATCCCCGTACGCGCGAGCAGCGCAATCGCGCGTTTTCTCGCCTCGCGCGGGCTCGTGCCGTCGTGCAGGCGGATCGTCTCGCCGATCTGGTCCCCGACCGTGTAGAGCGGATTGAGCGCGGTCATCGGCTCCTGAAAGATCATCGCGATGTCGGAACCGCGCAGACCTCGGATCGCGCGTTCGCTTTTCGACAGCAATTCCTCGCCGTTGAAGCGGATCGATCCGCTCACTTCGGCCTCGTGCACGAGGCGCAACACCGACAGCGCCGTCACGCTCTTGCCCGAGCCCGATTCGCCGACGAGCGCCACACGCTCGCCCGCGCGAATGTCGAGATTGACGCCATCGACCGCGAGCGTGTCGCCGAAGCGCACGCGCAAGTCTTCGATCGAAAGTAGCGGCTCCGTCACTGCCCGCCTCCGGCTTTCACGGCATCGGAAATACGCGTATCGAGCGCGTTGCGCAAGGCGTCGCCCATGAAGGTCAGCAGGAGCAGCGTCGCGACGAGCACGCCGAACGTCGACAGCGAAATCCACCACGCGTCGAGATTGGCCTTGCCCTGCGCGAGCAACTCGCCGAGCGACGGCGTCGGCGACGGCACGCCGAGGCCGAGAAAATCGAGGCTCGTGAGCGCGAGAATCGCTCCGCTCATGCGAAACGGCAGGAACGTAATGACGGGCGTCAGGCTATTGGGCAAGACGTGCCGCCAGATGATCTGCCAGTTCGACAAACCCATCGCGCGCGCGGCGCGGACATAATCCTGCGTGCGGTTGCGCAGAAACTCCGCGCGCACGTAATCCGACAGGCCGATCCATCCGAACAGCGACAGCAGGATGATCAAAAGAATGAGACTCGGCTCGAATATCGACGCGAAGATGATCAGCAGATAAAGCTCCGGCAACGCGCTCCAGATTTCGATCAGGCGTTGCCCGGTGATATCGATCCTGCCGCCGAAGTAGCCCTGCACCGCGCCCGCGACGACACCGAGCACGGTGCCGATCGCCGTCAGCACGAGCGCGAACAGTACCGACACGCGAAAGCCGTAGACGAGGCGCGCGAACACGTCGCGGCCGCGATCGTCGGTGCCGAGCCAGTTCTCGCGCGACGGCGGCGCCGGGTTCGAGCCCTTCGAAAAATAGTTGAGCGTGTCGTAGTAGTAGTGATTCGGCGGATAGATCGCGAAGTTGCCGGGCGCGCTGAAGCGATCGCGCACGAACGGATCGAGATAATCGGCGGGCGTCGGAAAGTCGCCGCCGAAGGTCGTCTCCGCATACGTCTTCACGAGCGGAAAGTAAAAGTGGCCCTGATAGCGCACGACGAGCGGCTTGTCGTTCGACCACAGCGGCCCCGCGAGACTGATGACGAACGCCGCGATGAACACGATCAGGCTCCAGTATCCGAGCCTGTTTCGCTTGAAGCGCAGCCATACGCGCCGTCCTGGCGGCACCGATGCCGCGCCGCGCAGCGGTTGCGCATCGCTGCCGTTGGCACCGCGCCGTGACGATTCCGGTGAAGCGGCTCGATTCAAATCAGCGCTCCAGTTGTTCGAATTGAATGCGTGGATCGACCCAGACGTAACAGAGGTCCGAGATGAGCTTCGTCGCGAGGCCGATCAGCGTGAAGAGATAAAGCGTGCCGAGCACGACCGGATAGTCGCGCCGCACGACGGATTCGTACGAGAGCAGTCCGAGGCCGTCGAGCGAAAAGAGCGTCTCGATCAGCAGGCTGCCCGTAAAGAACGCGCCGATGAACGCCGCCGGAAAACCGACGATCAGCGGCAAGAGCGCGTTGCGGAATACGTGCTTCCACAGCACGCGCCGCTCACTCAAGCCTTTGGCGCGCGCGGTCAGCACATATTGCTTGCGGATTTCGTCGAGGAACGCGTTCTTCGTGAGCATCGTGACGACGGCGAAGCTGCCCACCACCGACGCCACGACCGGCAACGTGATGTGCCACAGATAATCGAGAATCTTGCCGCCGAGCGAGAGCGTCGCCCAGTTGTCGGACGTGAGATTGCGCAGCGGAAACAGTTGCCAGAACGTGCCGCCGCCGAAGAGCACGAGCAGCAGCACGCCGAGCACGAAGCCCGGAATCGCAAAGCCGACGAGCACGATGAGACTCGTCGCGACATCGAACTTCGAGCCGTTCTTCACGGCTTTGGCGATGCCGAGCGGCACCGATATCAGATACGTGATGAAGAAGGTCCACAAGCCGATGCTGATCGACACCGGCAGCTTCGACACGATCAGCGACCACACGCTCTGATGCCTGAAATAACTCTCGCCGAGATCGAAGCGCGCGAACTTGCCGAGCATCAGAAAGTAGCGTTGCAGCGGCGGTTTGTCGAAGCCGTAGAGCTTCTTCAGTTGCTCGACCTGCTGTGCATCGACGCCCGTATGCGTGCGCAGCCCGAAGCCGCCGCCGCCTTCGGACTGTCCGCGCCGCAAGTCGTGCACCGCCTGTTCGACCGGACCGCCCGGCACGAACTGGATCACGACGAACGTGAGCGTCAACACGCCGATGAGCGTCGGGATCATCAAGAGAATGCGTTTAAGGATGTAGCTCCACATGGCGCGTCCTCGTTACTTCGCCGCGTGCGCGGCGGGCCCGGATTTGGCCCACCACGTCGATATGACCCACTCTTCCGCGCCGTAATACAGCGGCAGCGTCGACGGGTACGCCAGCGTATTCCGATACGCCACGCGATGCGTCGCCGAGTACCAGTGCGGCACCACATAGTAGCCGTTCATCAGCACGCGATCGAGCGCGTGCGTCGCGTCCACCAGTTGCTCGCGCGTCTGCGCGGAGATCACTGTCTGCAGGATCGCATCGACGGCCGGCGACTTCACGCCTGCGAGATTGTCGGAGCCCTGCTCGTCCGCGGACTTGCTGCCGAAGCGCGAAACCTGCTCGGTGCCCGGCACCTGCACGTCGGGCATGCGCACGCTCGTCATGTCGAAGTCGAACGCATCGAGACGTTTCTGGATCAACGCGTAATCGACGGTGCGAAAGTTCATCGTGATGCCGAGCTTCTGCAGATTGCGCCCGAACGCGGCCGCGACCGGCTCCATCGACGCGCCGCCGCCGGTGTCGTCGAGAATCTCGAAGACGAACGGCTCGCCCTTCGCGTTGCGCAGCGCGCCGTCGCGATACGTCCAGCCGGCTCGAGCGAGCAATTCGCGCGCCTTGATGAGATTGGCGCGCAGCGAGCCGGGCGGATCGGTGTCCGGCTGACGCGGCATCTCGCCGAACACGGAAGGATCGAGCTGCTTCTTCAGCGGGTTCAATATCGCGAGTTCGCCTTCGCTCGGCAATCCCTTCGCCTGCAGATCCGTGTTGACGAAAAAGCTGTCGATGCGCCTGTACTGATTGAAGAACAGTTGCCGGTTGAGCCACTCGAAATCGAGCGCGAGATCGAGCGCCTGACGCACGCGCACGTCCTTGAAGAGCGGCTTGCGCGTGTTCATGAAGAAGCCCTGCATGCCGGTGCCGTTGTGGTGCGGGAACTCGCGCTTGATGAGCTCGCCGCTGTCGAAGCGTTTGCCGATATCGCGCCGCACCCAACTGCGCGCGACGTACTCGACCAGCACGTCGTACTCGCCCGCCTTGAACGCTTCGAGGCGCGCGGTCGGATCGCCGTAAAGCTTGTAGTCGATGCGCGCGAAATTGAACGTGCCGACACGCACCGGCAGCGCCGCGCCCCAGTAATCCGGATTGCGCCGGTACGAGATCGTGCGGCCGTTGTCGTAACGATCGATCAGATACGGCCCGCTGCCGATGGGCTTCTGGAACGCGATCTTGTCGAACGGAATGCGCGTGCCGTCCGGCTTCATGCCCCACTTGCGCGAAAACACCGGAATGCCGCCCGCGAGCAGCGGCATCTCGCGCGTCGCGATCTTGAACTCGAAGCGGATCGTCTGCGGATCGACGATCACCGCGCGCGCGATCTGCCCGAAGTACACGGAGAACTGCGGCGCGGCAAGCGGACTCTTGAGCGTCTCGAACGAGAACTTCACGTCTTCCGCCGTGACCGGATCGCCGTTGGAAAAGCGCGCTTTCGGATTGATGTGGAAGGTGGTCGACATGCCATCGGGCGCGACGGAAATGTCATCGGCGAGCAGGCCGTAAGCGGTCGATACTTCGTCGGAACTGCCTGTCGTCAGGCTCTCGAACATCAGCGAAAGACCGGGCGCGGGATTGCCGCGCAACGTGAACGGATTGAACTTGTCGAAGCTCGTCAGCCGGTTCGGGTTCGCGAGGACGAGCGTGCCGTCGCGCGGCGCGTCGGGATTCACGTAATCGAAGTGCTTGAAACCGGCCGGGTATTTCGGCTCGCCGTATTGCGCGATGGCATGCACCGCGTAAGCCGGACTCGCGAGCCATGCCGCCGATGCGGCCAGCGACCAGGTCAGGACCAAGCGTGAGGCGCTGCATAAACGGATCGTCATGTGCCTCTGGGCGCGATTTGAGTGTGTGACGCGATGGAGTGACCCGGCCGGAAACCCGAAGCGCGAGCCGCGGGAATCTTAAGGCGAGGCATTGCGATGTGAGAGAATTCTACCCAAAATCACGCACCGCTCGGCCTGCGACCCAAGGGTTGTCGACTGGCCGATCGCGCCACGCACGACCCCGCGCGGCATCGGACAACCGGTGCGCGCCGCGACACTGACATCAAAGAAGGAGCATTCATGGGCTTTCTCGCTGGAAAACGAATTCTGCTGACGGGCCTGCTGTCCAACCGCTCGATCGCTTACGGCATCGCCGCGGCCTGCAAGCGCGAAGGCGCGGAACTGGCGTTCACGTATGTCGGCGAGCGCTTCAAGGAGCGCATCACCGAGTTCGCGACCGAGTTCGGCAGCGACATGGTCTATCCGTGCGACGTCGCCGACGACGCGCAAATCGATGCGCTGTTCGCGTCGCTGAAAGAACGCTGGGACTCGCTCGACGGCCTCGTGCACTCCATCGGCTTCGCGCCGCGCGAGGCGATCGCGGGCGATTTCCTCGACGGCATGACGCGCGAGAACTTCCGCGTTGCGCACGACATCTCCGCCTACAGTTTCCCCGCGCTTGCGAAAGCCGCGCTGCCGATGCTGAAAGACGGCTCGTCGCTGCTCACGCTGTCGTATCTCGGCGCCGAGCGCGCGCTGCCGAACTACAACACGATGGGCCTCGCGAAGGCATCGCTCGAGGCGAGCGTGCGTTACATGGCGGCGTCCCAGTCGCTCGGCGCCAAGGGCGTACGCGTCAACGCCATCTCGGCCGGCCCGATCAAGACGCTCGCGGCGAGCGGCATCAAGAGCTTCGGCAAGATTCTGAACTTCGTCGAACAGAATGCGCCGCTCAAGCGCAATGTGACGATCGAGCAAGTGGGCAATGTCGCCGCGTTCCTGCTGTCGGATCTGTCGAGCGGCATGAGCGCGGAAGTCGTCCACGTCGATGCCGGATTCCATGCGGTCGTCGGCGGAATGGGCGGCGACGCGGAATAAGCGCCCGTTCGCAGCTGCAAAACGAAGCGCCGCTCACTTCAGGTGAGCGGCGCTTTTTATTTGCCGCGATGACCGCGCCCTGCCTCAACGATAGCCGTGCGGGCCGCCATGTCCGTTGCCGTGCCCGTTGCCATGTCCGTAACCGTGCCCCGGCGGCGGACCATGCGGGCGCGGCGGAGGCGGCGGACGGCCGTGCCCGTAATGACGATAGTAGTCGTTGCGGCTCCAATAGCGTCGGCCGTCCCAGTACCGGCTGCCATGCCAGCCGATGACGACCGGCGGCGCGTACATCGGCGCGGGCTGATAGACGACGGGCGGCGGAGGCGGTGCATAGACCGGCGTCGGCGCGACGTAGACCGGCGCCGGAATGCCGATATTCACGCCGACATGAACGTCCGCCGCGCGCGCGATGCCCGTCACGCTCAGCGCCGCCATGGTCAGCACACCGGCCACGATTCGTCCCGAGAACTTCTTTTTCATATGCAACCGGACCTCGCTTTGTACTTGTTCGCTTGCGCTCAAATATAACGAAAACCTTTCGACGCAATATTTCAGCTTTGTAAGTTATTGCCTGCTCGCGCTTTACGTCTGGAGAAACCTTACCTTTTGTTACATCGCGCGGGTGAGAATTCGCGGCGTTGTTGTTTTACTGGGAATTCGCCCTTCCACGTTCAAGCGGCAACAAAAAAGCCACCCGTGACGAACGAGTGGCTTTCGGCGACGGACGCCGGGCGGCGCGGGACGATCAACGCCAGCCGTTGTGACGGCCGTGGTCATGGCCGTCTTGATCGTGGCCGCGGCCATGATCGTAGTGGCGATAGTAATCGTCGCGATCCCAGTAGCGACGGCCATCCCAGTAACGATCGCCATGCCAGCCGACCACGATGGCCGGCTGCACGTAGACCGGCGCCGGAGGCGGCGCGTACACGACGGGCGGCGGAGGCGGCGCATAGACCGGCTCGGGCGCGACGTACACGGGCGCGGGCACCCCGATGTTCACGCCCACGGACACACCCGCATTGGCCGCGCCGGACACCATCAGACCGCCGAACATCACGGCGCCAGCCAGCACGGAAGCCTTCGATACCTTGTTCATGTAAAGCCCCACCCCGATGGGTTGTTTGTTGTGTTGACCGGACTATATCGGACGGATGCCGCATCGAGTGTTCGACTTCGTAACCTGCTATTACCGAGGAAAAACTTACGAAAAGTAAGCTCGTGCAGATGAAAAAACGGCGGCCCTCGCATCGCGAAGATCGCCGTTCGTGAGAGGCGCAGCGAAGATCAGTTCGGCAGTTCCTGGCCTTTCGTTTCCGGCGCGAGCGGGATCACCGCGAGACCGATGAGAAACGCAATCGCGGTAATGGCAATCGGCACGCCGAGCGTCTTCATGTTGAGCACCATCGCGCCGATGCCGAAGTTCACGATCGCGCCGAAGAAGCGCCCGACCGACGTGCAGAACGCGAAGGCCGTCGCACGCACGCGGGTTTCGAACTGCTCGGGCAGCCACAGCGAGAAGAGCGCGAAGTTGCCGCCGAAAAAGCCCAGCACGACGAGCAGCGCGATGAACGGCACCAGCCCGTTCGGCAGATAGAACGCCCAGCCGAACGCGAGCGCGATCGACGCCGCCATGCCGACGAAATACACCGCGAGCGTCTTTCTGCGGCCGATCTTTTCGGCCATCGGCGGCAGCGCGAGACAGCCGACGATCGTGCCGATCGAAAGCAGCCCCGTCGCGATCGACGCCATGCGCGCGGCATCGTGCTTGTCCATGCCCGCCTTCGTCGCGAGCTGAACGACCGCCGACGGTTCATACACCGCGCCCGCCCACAAGCCGATGATCGCCACCGTCAGCAGCACGGCCGCGACGATCGTCCGCTTGCGATATTGCGCATTGAAGATCGCCTTCAGCGAACTCTCGTGCTTGACGTGCGGATGAGCGGTTTCGGCGCGTTCCCACTTGTCGGTTTCCTTCACGCGCAGGAGCACCATGATCGACACGACGACCGGAAACAGGCCGACGAGAAACATCGCGCGCCAGCCGAACGTCGCGCCGATCGTGTAATTGAGCGCGGCGGCGAGGAAGAAGCCCGCGTAGTAGCCGGTCTGCAGATAACCCGCGCCCATCTTCCGGCGGTCTTCCGGCCAGGCTTCCGCGACATACGTGCCCGCGAGCGCCCATTCACCGCCGATCCCCACGCCCGCGCAAAACCGATAGAAGCCGAGCTCCCACACGTTATGCGCGGTCGCCGCGAGGCCGGTGAAGATCGCGAACGTGAAGATGGTCGCCGCGAGCACTTTCGTGCGTCCGAAACGGTCGGCGAGCGGTCCCCAGATGAACGACAGTCCCCATCCGACGAGAAAGAGCGCGAAGAGAATCGAGCCCGCAAGCCCGATGTTCGCCGGCGTCGCCGCATAGCCCGAACGCGGCAGCAATTCGGTGAGCGCCGGCGCGAGCACGAGCGCGTAGATGAACGAATCCATTCCGTCGAGCGTCCAGCCGGCCCACGCACCCCAGAAACCGGTGATCTGCGACCGGTTGAGCGGTGTCTTCGTGGCGCGCGTGGCGCTTATCTGTCGATCCAGCGTGCTGGGCATGGCCATGTCTCCAAAGGAATTAGCGACGCGCCGGTTAAAAATGTTTGTTATGGCGTCTAGGGAAAGCACCGAAGTACCGTGTGCGTTTTTATATATAATATTTGAACATCGACACACGACAAGTCCGCACTTTCACCTAGCCATGCCGACAGATCTCTCAGCCGGATCGACTCCGGCCTCATTTCGCGACGCGCAGTTCGAACCGCGCCAGAGCACGTCGCGCTTCATCGCGGATGCGCTGCGCGCCGCCATCGTCGATGGCTCGCTGTTGCCGGGCGAGCCGCTGCGGCAGGACGCGATCGCCCGGCAGTTTTCGGTCAGCGCCATTCCGGTGCGAGAAGCGTTCCGCCAGCTCGAAAGCGAAGGCTGGGTGACAATCGAGCCGAATCGCGGCGCGGCCGTCAGTCTGCAATCGGCCGACGAGGCGCGCGAGATCTACGAGATTCGCGCATCGCTCGAAAGTCTCGCGATCGGCATTGCGATCGCGCATCACACGCCCGAAACGCTTGCCGACGCGAAACGCCTGCTCGAAGCCGCCGAGAACGAGCCTGATCCGACGCTCTACGTCGTGCGCAACGAGCAGTTCCACATGGCGCTCTACGCGCCCGCCGACCGTCCTCGGCTGATGGAGCTGATCGGCCAGATGCATCGGCGCGGCGAACGCTATTTGCGGCTGAAGCTCGGTCTGCCGATCCACAAGGATTCATCCGATGCCGAGCACCGCGCGATCTTCGATGCCCTCGCCGCGCGCGATATCGAACAGGCGCAGACGCTCGTCGCGCGCCATCTGCTCGCGACGGGCGAACTGCTCTACCGCTTTCTCGCCGATGCCCAGGCGCTCGCGCACTCGAGCCACGTCAAGAAGAAGAAACGCCGCGCATCTTCCCGATCGAATTCCGTCAAGGCCGACCAATGAACGACGTCATCGCTAAAACCCGCAACTGGAACACGCGCGCGCAGGAAAAAGCGCGGCGTCTTAAGCTGATCGAGCCGTGGATGAACGGCTCCGTGCTCGATGCCGCGCACATCGTCGATGCGTTGAGTGCGCTCATCGTCACCGGCGACCGTGTCGCGCTCGAAGGCAACAATCAGAAGCAGGCGGACTTTCTCTCGCGCGCATTCGCGAAGCTCGATCCGGATCGCGTGCACGACATCCATCTGCTGATCTCGAGCATCAGCCGTCCCGAGCATCTCGCGCTCTTCGAGCAAGGCATCGCGCACAAGGTCGATTTCGCGTTCGCCGGGCCGCAAAGCCTGCGCGTCGCGCAACTGCTCGAAGACGGCATGCTGGAGATCGGCGCGATCTATACGTACATCGAACTGTATGCGCGCATGTTCATCGACTTGACGCCGCAGGTCGCGCTCGTGTGCGCGGTGCAGGCAGACCGGCACGGCAATCTGTACACGGGCGCCAACACCGAGGACACGCCGACGATCGTCGAAGCCACCGCGTTCCGGCATGGCATCGTGGTCGCGCAGGTGAACGAAATCGTCGACGAACTGCCGCGCGTCGATATTCCCGGCTCGTGGGTCGATGTCGTCGTCGAGGCCGATCGTCCGTTCGCCGTGGAGCCGCTTTTCACGCGCGATCCGCGTCACATCGGCGAATTGCAGATTCTCATGGCGATGATGACGATCCGCGGCATCTACGAGCGCTATGGCGTCAAGGCGCTCAATCACGGCATCGGCTTCGATACGGCCGCGATCGAACTGCTGTTGCCGACATACGGCGAGAAGCTCGGCCTCAAAGGAAAGATCTGCACGAACTGGGCGCTCAATCCGCATCCGACGCTGATTCCCGCGATCGAATCCGGCTGGGTGGACAGCGTGCATTGCTTCGGCAGCGAAGTCGGCATGGAGGACTACATCGCGGCGCGCTCCGATGTGTTCTTCACCGGCCGCGACGGCAGCCTGCGCTCGAATCGCGTGTTCTGCCAGCTCGCGGGGCAATACGGTGTCGATCTCTTCATCGGCTCGACCTTGCAGATGGACGCCGACGCGAATTCGTCGACGGTCACGCTCGGGCGGCTCGCGGGCTTCGGCGGCGCGCCGAACATGGGACACGATCCGCGCGGCCGGCGTCATTCGAGCGAAGCGTGGCTCAAGCTCCTGAAGGACGACGGCCCGAATCCGAAGATCGCGCGCGGCCACAAGCTCGTCGTGCAGACGGCCGAGACGTACAAGAAAGGCGGCGAGCCGACCATCGTCGATGCGCTCGACGCGATTGCCGTCGGCGAGAAAAGCGGCATGCCGATCGCGCCCGTGATGATCTACGGCGACGATGTCACGCACGTCGTGACGGAAGAAGGCATCGCGTATCTGCACGCGGCCGAAGGCGTCGACGAGCGCCGCGCCGCGCTCGCGGCGGTCGCTGGCGTGACGCCGATCGGCATGCGCGCCGATCCCGCGAAGACGGCGGAATTGAGACGGCGCGGCATCGTCGCGTATCCGGAAGATCTGGGCGTGCGGCGCGGCGAAGCCAAGCGCTCGCTGCTCGCGGCGCGCAGCATCGACGATCTCGTCGCGTGGTCGGGCGGCTTGTACGCGCCGCCCGCGCGCTTCCGGAGCTGGTGATGAAGCCGGCTCTTCGCGATCTTGCGCGCGCGGTCGCGTCGCCGTCGCTCATCGCGCAATGCGCCGTCGATGCGCTGATCGCCGAGGCGCGTCTCACGCCGAAGCCCGCGCTCGTCGATGAACGCGGCAGCGGCGCGCATCGCGATCTCGATCTGGACACGATGCTGCGTTCCGCTCGCGCCCTGCATCCGACGTTTCTCGCGATCGCGCGCGCGGCGTCGCACGCGGAGCCGTCGCAGATCTTGCGCGAGCAACTGGCGCGCATCGGCCGCGAAGGCGAATCCGCGATGATGCGCGCAACCGATGGCAGCAACGCGCATCGCGGCGCGATCTGGATCATCGGTTTGCTGTGCGCGGGCGCGGCGATGCAAGCGCCCGACGACAGCGGCGCGATCTGCTTCTCGGCGGCGAAGATCGCCCGTTTCGACGATCGCTACGCGCCGCTAACGGCAACGAAGAGCCACGGTGCGCGCGTCAGCGAACGCTATCGCGTGGCGGGCGCACGCGGCGAAGCGCGCGATGGTTTTCCTCACGCGCGGCTCGTCGGCCTGCCCGCGCTGGACGCCGCGCGCGCACGCGGACTCGCCGAATCCGACGCGCGGCTCGATGCGCTCGTCGCGATCATCGCGTCGCTCGACGATACGTGTCTTCTGCATCGCGGCGGAATGCCCGCGCTCGAAGCAGCGCATCGCGGCGCGCGCGATGTGATCGCTTGCGGCGGAGCGGCGAGCGTCGCGGGCCGTCGCGCGCTCGAGGCGCTTCACGAAGAACTGATGAAGCTGAACGCATCGCCCGGCGGCGCGGCCGACCTGCTCGCGGCGACACTCTTTCTCGACAGTCTCAGGCGCTTGCCCTGAAGAGGAACGAACGATGGAAAACATGCGATACGAATATCCGGCCAAACGGCCCGTCACGCGCCGCGCGCACGTGGGCGTCGTCGGCTCGGGCGATCTCGAAGTGCTGCTTTCGCCGTCACAAAGTGCGAACGCGGAAGTGGTGATCCGCACGAGCGTCGATGGCTACGGCCATGTCTGGAAAAGCGTGCTCGACCGCTTCTTCCAGCGCTACGACGGCGCGGCGAAAATCGAACTGAACGATTTCGGCGCGACGCCCGGCGTCGTCATGCTGCGACTCAACGAAGCCGTCGAAGCAAGCGAAAGCGAAGGAGACACGCCATGAACGCGCACGACACGTTTCTCGCGCGGCACAGCTTCATCGAAATGACGGCGCGCGAACGCGCGCACGCGCTGCTCGACCAGGGCACGTTCCGCGAACTGCTCGGCCCGTTCGACCGCATCGAATCGCCGTGGCTCGCGATGCAGAACATCGTCTGCCAGGCGGATGACGGCGCGGTCATCGCACGCGGCATGCTCGGCGGCGAACCGGCGGTGATCGCCGCGATCGAGCCGGCGTTTCAGGGCGGTAGCATCGGCGAAGTATCCGGCGCGAAGATCGCCGCCGCGCTCGAAATGGCCTTGAGCGAATTCGAAGCCGGGCGCGCGATCCGTCCCGTCGTGCTGTTCGAAACCGGCGGCGTGCGTCTGCAGGAAGCGAATCTCGGGCTCGCGGCCATCGCCGAAATTCAGGCGGCGATCGTCGCGCTGCGGGCTCATGTGCCTGTCGTCGGGGTGATCGGCGGGATGGTCGGCTGCTTCGGCGGCATGTCGCTCGCGGCCGCGCTCTGTACCGAGCTGGTGATGACGCGGCAGGCGCGCCTCGGCATGAACGGGCCGGAGGTGATCGAGCAGGAAGCGGGCATCGAGGAACTCGATTCGGGCGACCGGCGCCTCATCTGGTCGATGATCGGCGGCGAGGAACGCGTCGCGGTCGGTCTTGCGGACACGCTCGTCGAAGACGATACCGAGCAGGTGCGCGACGCCGTGCTCGCGGCGTTCAGGCGCGGCGTGCCGCCGCGGCATCGCACGGAGAACGTGGATGGCTTCATCGCGCGGCTCGCCGACGTCAACCCCGACGCCATCGATCCCGACACCTTGCGCAAACTGTGGGGCGCATCATGACCGACACACTTTCCCGCGGCGAGCGCTGGCTCGACGCGCTGACTTCTGCGTCGACGCAATCGGAGCGCGGGCCGATCCGCGTGCGCGAAGGCGCTCTCGATGGCGAACGCGCGAGCTTCTTTGCCGTCGTGCCCGATCCGCAGAACCGCTTCCCGCGCGCGACCGATAACGTCGTCGGCCTCGAACAGGGCTGGCTGCTCGCACGCGCCGTGCGCGAAACGATCGACGCCGATCGCGATGCCGGGGTGAAGCGCGCCATCGTCGCCGTCGTCGATGTGAAGAGCCAGGCGTACGGACGTCGCGAAGAACTGCTCGGCATTCATCTCGCGTGCGCCGCCGCCGTCGATGCCTACGCGAGCGCGCGGCTCGCGGGCCATCCGGTGATCGCGCTGATCGTCGGACCGGCGATGTCGGGCGCGTATCTCGCGCACGGCTATCAGGCGAATCGCATCGTCGCGCTCGACGCGCCCGGCACGGCCGTCCACGCGATGGGCAAGGAAGCTGCGGCGCGCGTTACGCGGCGCAGCGTCGAAAGCCTCGACGCGCTCGGCGACGCGGTCCTGCCGATGTCGTACAAGATGAGCGCCTACGCGAAGCTCGGCTTGCTGCACGAACTGATCGAAGGCGTCGACGCCGACGCGCCCTCTTCCGCCGACATCGAGCGCGTGAAGGCATCGCTCGCGGCGGCGGTGAAGGATGCGCGCAACGGTCCGCGCGATCTGTCGAACCGGCTCGCTTCCGCCGATGCGAAACGCACGCGCGCCGCATCGATCGAGGTGCGCAGGCGCATGCGCGAGCAGTGGAGCGTTTGATGGACCGCGTGATGGAGCGCGCGCCGCGTCCGCACGATTTGCTGCGGATCGCGCCCGGGACGGCCGCCTTTGACAACGCGCCGGCGTGGGTCGCCGCGTCGCTCGCGCGCGCGCCGTTCGTCGTCGTGCGGCGCGCACCGCGCATCGGCGCTGCGATTCCCGTCGGCGTGCGCGGAATGGCGCGCGGCGAACGCTTCGGCGCGTGGATCGAGACGCGTCACATCGACGCGATGCTCACGCCCGAAGCGCTGCGCACGCGCGAGCCCGATCCGGCGCGTCGCGACCTGCCCGCGTTCGCGTTGTTGCGCGCGGTCGCGCCGATCATCGACGGATGCGGTCTCGAATGGGGCCCGGCCGGCAGCGCGGGCTTCGAGCTCGCGTGCGCGATGCCGGCGATCACGCGCGACAGCGACCTCGATATCGTCGTGCGCGCGCCGACGCCCTTGCCCCGCGAAGACGCATCGGCGCTCTTCGATGCGCTCTCGCAAGCGGCGCAGAAGGAAGACACGCGCATCGACGTGCAGATCGAAACATGCGACGCGGCTTTCTCGCTCGCGGAGTTCGCGCGCGTCGGACTACGCGTCATGCTGCGGCACGCCGACGGCCCGCGCCTCGTCGCGAATCCGTGGGCAGCGGCATGATCGCCTATCTCTTTCCCGGACAGGGCGCGCAAGCGCCGGGCTTTCTGCATCGGCTCGGCGGCGGCGAGCCGCATCCGGCGATCGTCCGCACGCTCGACGAAGCATCCGATGTGCTCGGCGCGGACGTCCGCGATCTCGACAGCGCCGACGCGCTCAAATCGACCGTCGCCGTGCAGATTTCGCTCGTCGTCGCGGGCGTGGCCGCGGCGCGCGCGCTCGCGGAGGAAGGCGTCGAGCCGGAAGCCGTCGCGGGCTTGTCGGTCGGGGCGTTCGGCGCGGCGGTCGTGTGCGGCGCGATTCGCTTCGACGATGCGCTCGAACTGGTGCGCCTGCGCGCCAGGCTGATGGAAGACGCGTATCCGAGCGGCTACGGCATGCTCGCCGTGCTCGGGCTCAACGAAAGGGAGATCGCCCGCGCGATCGCCGATTGCGGCGCCGACGCCTACATCGGCAATCTGAACGCGCCGCGTCAAATCGTCCTTTCGGGCAGCGACGCCGCGCTCGCGCAAGTCCGCGACATCGCCCTGTCGCGCGGCGCGCGGCGCGCCGAACGGCTGTGCGTGAGCGTGCCCTCGCATTGCGTGCTGCTGGAAAGCGCCGCGCAACGGCTCGGCGAAGCGGCGAGCAAGGTGCGGATCGAGGCGCCGCGCATCGCCTACATCGGCAATCGCGGCGCGCGCGTGCTGCGTCGCGCCGACGCCATTCGCGAAGACCTCGCCGCCAATCTGCGCTATCCGGTGCGCTGGCACGAATCGACGATCGCGCTCGCCGAACTCGGCGCGAAGGTGTTCGTCGAGATGCCGCCGGGACAGACGCTCACGCAGCTTGCCGCCGAAGCCTTGCCGGACGCGGCTTCGATCGCGATGGACACCGCACCCGCCGCATCCGTCGCCGCACGCGTGCGCGCCGCCTGCAGGCGCGCGACCGATTGATTCGCGTTCCGTGCGCGACTGATGCACGGTTTCCGCTGGCGTTTTCATCTTTTTTGCCGACAAAATCGGAATTTTCGAATAGCTTACGAATCGACTGTCATTAGCATTTCGCTGCGTTCGCGCAATCTGCGCAGAACGACGATCACAACAACATTCGAAAGGTAAAACTATGACGATCTTCCGCATCGCGCTGGCGGCCTCCGCTGTGTTCACACTTGCGTCGTGCAGCAGCATGAGCAGCATGGATCCGAACCAATTGATGCAATCCGGGCAAATGGCGACTCAGGCGCTGTCGCTGAGCGACTCCGATGTCCGCACGCTGTCCGACAAGTCCTGTGCCGAACTCGACAAGGAAAACAAAGTCGCGGCGGCCAACAGCCCGTACACCCAGCGCCTGAACAAGATCTCGAAGCAGCTCGGCGACAACATCAACGGCGTGCCGGTCAATTACAAGGTCTATCTGACGAAGGACGTCAACGCGTGGGCGATGGCGAACGGCTGCGTGCGCGTCTACAGCGGCCTCATGGACCTGATGAACGATGACGAAGTGCGCGGTGTCGTCGGGCACGAAATGGGGCACGTCGCGCTCGGCCATACGAAGAAAGCGATGCAGGTGGCGTACGCGACGTCGGCGGCGCGCACGGTGGCTTCGGCGGCGGGCGGTATGGTCGGAAGCCTGTCGGCGTCGCAGCTCGGCGATCTGTCGGAAAAATTCGTCAACGCGCAGTTCTCGCAAACGCAGGAATCGGCCGCTGACGATTACTCCTTCGATACGCAGAAGAAGAAGGGCTACGACCCGAAAGGACTGGTCACGGCGTTCCAGAAGCTCGCGACCATCGATGGCGGCAAGTCGAGCATGCTGAGTTCGCATCCGTCGTCGCCGGCGCGCGCGAAGCATATCGAGGACCGGATCGCGTCAGGGAAGTAAGGATGTGACTGAGCGCGAGCGGCGACGCTCGCGTTCTCTTCGGCGACGATTCAGAAGGATGACGAAGCGATGCACTTCGTCGCAATGCACTTCGTCGCAATGCACTTCGTCGCAATGCACTTCGTCGCAATGCACTTCGCCGACTAACGCGGCAAAAAGAAAAAGCCCCGCAAGTTTTTAACCTTGCGGGGCCTTTCTACGACAACTGGCGGAGACGGCCATAACAGATTCCATAGAATTCCCTCAAGTTCTAATTTCAGTCTATTTAATCAATAAGTTACGCTCTGTTTTTTGTCCGGCTAAGTCTATAATGTTCCGGCACTATCCGGCATTCGCCGATGGGCCGAATGATGGGCTCAAAATGGGTATCTGGACAGTGCCCGCTGAACGGATGAAAGCGAAGGAAGCACATCGCGTCGCGCTCTCGACGCCCGCGCTGGCGCTTGTCAAGCGGCTGAAAGAACAAGAGCTACATGAGACGCTTGTCTTTCCGTCCCCACACGGAAAGGTTCTGAGCGATATGGTTCTCACGTCATTCCTGCGGCGCGTGGAAGCGAAGAGTGATACACCCGGACGCATTGCTACAGCGCACGGATTTCGTAGCAGCTTTCGCGATTGGTCGAGCGAGCACGGCTACGCCCGTGACCTTGCGGAGCGTGCCCTCGCGCATACCGTAGCGAACAAAGTTGAAGCGGCGTATCACCGTACTGACCTACTCGAGCAGCGCCGCCCATTGATGGAAGCATGGGCGCGGCATATCTTCGGCAATTGAGTGTGTCAAGGAATGGCCCGCCGAGTTCAGCGGGCCGTACACTTCGCTAACGACTCGATGCCTTGGAGATTTTTTTGAATTTCTCCCCTAACACCCATCCCTTGCCTGAACTGCACTCAACTTTCGTGTACATATCGATCTTTCCTGCCACATCTATTCCCGGCTGGCATGTGTCCATCGGTTGCAGGAAAAATACCAACCTTCCCTCCGGACTGTCATATACAGGTATCTTCTCTTCTGCAATCCAAGTCTCGTTTTGGTGGTCGGAACAACCAACTACCAGGAATGCCGCGCAGAGTAGCAGGCTACTTTTTCGGATAAACATTTTGCCCAACAAGCCTATTAGAGTGTTTCAGCCCTACCATGAGATCAGCCGGCGATATAGTATCCATGAACGCGAATCTCGGATCGTGCGCCTGAATCCCCGCAGCTTCCAACACTTCCGCGACATTGGATGAACAGCTATTATCCGTTACCGAGTATGTCTTATTCTCCGCCATCCTTCGCTTGATCTCCGACAGCATCTTTTGTTTTTCCGACGCCGTTATCCGAAGAACATATCCCCATGAATCTCTTCGCATTGATACCTGTTGCCGATACAGATAATGCTCTTTTGTGTCTTGATCCCAACCGGGGTGCGCTCGCCCGTACTCAATTCCATCAATAACCATAGCGGAATGACCAAACTGAGAACCCATCGAAATAGCTCGGGAGTCGCTGATAATTATCTCTACCGTGTCAGTCTGGACGTGAACCTGCTTCGGAGTGGAATCTTTTGTCAAGGTTGTCGTCTTGGTTGCAACCTTAGTTAATGTCTTTCCGTTAGGCGACTTTACTTGATCCATGCTCTCTCTGCCTCAGATGTATATGTGAATAGATTCGGCGTTAGCTGTACATGAAAGTAAATGCGTTCGCCCATTTTCGTCCGTCACACCATGTTCAATCTCTCCGCCAGTGCGTTCGATCGCGTATTCGAAGTTTGCTAACGGCTCTCCCGTTTTTCTGTCCAATAACTGGAATCGTTCGTCAAAGCTCGGAAACGGGGCACTGCTAAATGCTGTTGAACCGCCGCCAGTCGTTGAGCGAGTGCCTTCGCCTTTCCCGTCCCTTATCAAGAACTCGGAATGCCCCGAAAGCACGCGATTTTGCCCACACGGACAGAGCACTCGATCCAGATGCTTGACGAGTGGCAAGCCTTCATCAAGGATCGTATCGGCAGTGCCTAATATCGGAAATCCGCCTTCACAGTTGCCACAGGTTGCAATGTCGTTGCGACGGGAGAGCGTTTGTCCGTTCTCCGCGAAGAACGACGAGGAACCGCCTAGAACTCGGCCTCGCGTGGTCGTCCAATCGCCTTTTCCAACCAATCTGTCAGTCATGCAGTCACCGCCGTTCTATGGATGACGAAGATTGTTGATTCGTTATGCTTGCTTTTTAACATCCAATTTAACTCCTATATGAAACGCTCACCGAATCGGTGATTAGTCAGCATACGAGAGCACCGACGACACGCAACCGGCCACAGACATAGGCACGCCAAATTCAACGAATTTTGACCGCATCGTACAATCTGCGATGCGGGGTTTTGTCGTATTCTGCGAAGTCTGGCGCGTGGTTGCGCCAGAAGCGGGCTTGGCGGCCTGTTGCGATAAGAACCCGTAGCGCCTGTGCAATGCAGGCGTTCCGCTAGCGCGCGCCCGTTCGCGCGGCGCGTCGCTCCTGTTCGTCCATGGGTGGGACTTTGACAGGAACCCGCAAGGGTTGCCGGTTTGGTTCTATCGCCCGGTCCGCCAACCTGTCACTGTTCCCGCCCGCCCCAACTTGGGGCGGCTCCGGGGCTTTACACAGGAGCGATACATGGACAAACGGACCACAGTAAAACGAGAGTTCCTTTCGGCAACTGGCTCACTAAAGATTTCCTGTTCATTGGGTCAAGTCTTCGTCAGCATCGATCGCGCACGGAGTACGATCGCCCACTACAAGGAATTCCTCATCACACAGCAAGCGGCGCAACTCGCGCCAATTGAAGCAACTCTCGTTGACACGCTTAACTCGATACGAGGCGCTCGGAGCGCGTTCCGGGCCTTCGAAGCGGACTCTGATTCGTTGGACGATGCCGAAGAGCTAGCGGTTGAAACCCGCGATAACATGCCGCTCGATTCCTGACTGGATTCGCCCGCGCGAGCGCGCGGAATCGTGTGTAACGATTCCGCAATTTGTAGCCACGCAAGACTGGCGGCCCACCTGTTTCGCATCGCGTGGGTGCTTCAAAGATTCGGGCCTCTCATGGCTGACCCGTTACCCAGAACCCCGTATTTTCCCCGTTCTTACGGCGTCTCCCATCACTTCCACGGGCGATGTGACCCCGCTCATTCATCCTGTTCCAGACGCGCCCGACACTCGCGCAGGAACCCATTCAGGCGACGCACCTCGTCTCGCCATTGCGCCGAACGCGTTCCGTGTACGCGCGCGTTGCGAGAAGCGACCTGCTTCCCCGATTCACTGCGCGGGCCCGTCGAGCTTTCCCACGGCTGCCAGCGCCGAATGGCTTCGGCTTGCTGGGCTCGCTGCTCCGCCGTCCATCGTCTGCTCATCGCATACGTCCGTTAATAGTTCGTTCGTCGTCTCGCCACTTTTCCCGCGCGCGCGAGCCTCGCGCGGCGCGTCGCCGCTCGCGACGTTGTTCACCTGCTGCGGCCCGTCGGCATATTCGCCTGCTTCACGAACGCCATCGGGCGCGGGTTCTTGATTTCGGCCAGCGCTTCGACTGTCGCGCGGCACTGCGCCTGTGCCTTGAGCGCTAGACGGCCATAAACGTCTGCTGCCCCATGTACTCGCCTACGTTCACAGCCGCGCGCCGCAAGAGTGCGTTGAACATCGGGTCAAGCGTGTTGGCCTGCGTGGTAAGCATTCGCTCCACCGCCGACAAGTCACCGCCCGTCGCCGCCCGTCACCGCCTCCGATTCTGCACGTAGTTGCGCCGCATAGGACGAAAAATCCGCAGCATCGCCAAATATCAAGTTTGTCCAAGGCAGCGCACCACCCGCGCCGCGCAGTACCGGACTCGTTGCGACCTTCGCACCGTAAGCCGGAGGTTCGCCATCCTTCGCACCCGTACCCGCGTCCTTTGTGCGCGCCTTCTTGCTTACCTTGATTGTCATCGCGTCATCTCCGCTAGTCCGCTTTGCTGCGCCGGTCGTCCAGACCTTCGCCGCGCCAAGTGCGCGCCGCCAGCACTTCGTGCGCGGCTGCCTGCGCGCGTTGTTCCCGCAGCCGTGCATTGAAGTGCGCACGATCGTTCAACAGGTTCGCCACCGACCCGATCATCGCCAGCAACAGAACCTCCACCGCGTGCGAGCGCGGCCAGCCTTCGCGCGCCGCCAGTTCGTCAATCGCCGCGCGCAGTTCGGTGCGCATCCGAGGAACCGCATCTGACCTCAGATAGGGTCCCCACGGCAAGAACGGACCGTCCGCGACCGGTACGCCATCGCAGACCAACGTCGCATCGGCGGAAAATTTTGGGTTTTGCTTAAAACTCGGAGTTACGCGGGTTACATGGGATACGCTTCCCGCTGCGCCTTGACTGGCGGGCGTTTGCGCGTAACCCGTTTTTGCGGGATGCGTAACCCCGTAACCCGTCACGGGGTTACGCTCGGCGGGCGCCGTTACCTCGTCGGGGTTACAGGCTAACGGTGCCGACGAAAACGGGTTACGCGCGCACCCTTGTGGCGGAGGACTCGGCGCGTTCTGTAACCGCGTAACCCTTGTAACCCCATCTTTTGTACCAGTGGCGAAACTTCGTGGAATGGTCATGCTTCGCCCCACACGCCAGAAGTCAGTACGTACACCTTCGTCGGTCCTTTCGTACCGATGCACTCGGCCCGTTGCGAGCGCCCATCGCTTGCCGGTTGAGCCAGCCCGCCTCAATCAATGCCTTCGAGACGGCTCTCGGTTCGTAGCCCGCGCTGAGTTCGCGCTTGTACACCTCGGGCAGAACGAGATATTCGACGCCGCCATTGCCCTCGCTGCGACGGAAGCCCGCCCGGTTGATCGTGCGACGGTCGTCCACCGCGCCCAGATCGGAGAAGCGGCTTTCCTCGTGTAGCTCAATGAACGCTTTCACTTGCGACAGGATGGCGGCGCGCTCCTGATTCCCTGCGCTCCCGCGCGCATCAAGCCATTCGGCGAAGCAGCGCGTCGCCGCCTCGAATGCCGCACCTTCGGGCCAGCCGGTCACGCCATTCGCCGTGGCTTATTCGCCCGCCAGCCCGATCAATGCGAAGCGCTGGCAGACACCCTGCGCCTGCCCTCCTGCGTTCGCCGGTAGGTGACCCGTCACGAATGCGCGAATCTCGTCATGCAGCCATTGATTCAGCACCGCTAAATCGACAGTCGCGGCTTCGAGAAATGCGGTTGCCGCGCTGCCGTAGTAGGTCGCCGCGTTCTCGGTCAGCAGCGACGACAGCGCGCCGCCGTTCTCGCATTCGTGCGGATGATCGAACAGGCCATGCTCCGCGCCCGCATCGGCGGGAACGTCCACCAGCCTGACTTCCTGCCCCGCCTTGATTCTCTTGCCGCCGTCGCGCATGTGTTGCGCAAGTCCGATTTCGCCCGCCGACAGGAACAGCAGCCGCCACGCTTGGCGCGGGCGCGCGGTTCCCGTGCGGGCGGCGCGCGCCTTGCCGCTGCCGTTCGCGAGCATGTAGGCGATTTCGCCCGCTTCGCGGGGATCGACTTGCGCGAGTTCGTCCAGCACCAGCAGCGCATCGTTATGCAGAGCGGCGAGCGCTTCCAGCCCGTTCGCCGTCGCGCGCCAGCGTTGCAGATACCCCGCGCCGCCGAACACCGACGACGCGACATGTAGCGCGGTCGTCTTCCCCGTGCTGGATGGCCCGACGAGATTCAGCCCTCCCGATTCCTGTCCGGCCGGATGCAGCAGCATCGCAGCGAAGGCCGTCGATACCGCGAGCAGCAGACGCGAATTGCCGACGCAATAACGCGCGACGTTCGCCTGCCAATCCGCGAGCGTTCCCGCGTGCGAATAGTGGCGCTGAAACGTATCCGACTGAAAGAGCACGTGCTCCGACGCTTGGCCGATGGTGCGCTCTGGCAACACGAACACATGCTGATGCCAGCCGGTGCGCGTCACGCAGCGGGCCCGCGCGTCCGGGCGAGCGTTCGTGATGTATTCGAGCAGTTTGTTACGCGGCTTGTATCCGGGCGCAAGGTCCAGCCCTAGCCGCGCGAGTTCGCCACGCACGTCCGCGCCGTCGCCCTTGAACAGTTCCATCGGCATCGCCCAGATATGCGGCGTACCGTCTGCGTCCTTCCATTCGAGCACGCGGCCCCAATTCTCCGAATCGCTATCACGGACCAGCGCAGTGACGTGCAACGGCGCGCACACGCGATGCGGTACGCCGTCGTCGTCCTTGAAGAACACGCCAAGGTGATTCACGGCGAAACCGGGCGGAGGGCGCACGGCGGCGCGCGACGGTTGATCGTTCGCGCGTTCGCTCGTATCGTTCTTTGCGCTCATGGTTTTTTGGCGACGAGCTTCAGAGTACGGCGGCAACCCGCCACGCCAGCGCATCCAGAATTCTGCGCGGGCAGCGTCGAGAGCGTCGGCATCGTCGGGGCGTTCATCGGGTCGCGCCGACACAGTTACCCCTTCGCACGATAGCCAGTCGGGTCAGCGAGAAAGCGCTCAATATCGCCCGCGCGCCAGCCTACCGAACGCCCGCCCTGCGGCCCGAGCGGAATCGGCGCGGGAAACGTTGCTTGGAGCCGCGCATTCGGGCTATCGATCAAGCAATCGACGTTGGCGAACTGTCGGTGTGTCGCGAAGACGGGCGCAGAATAAACGGACGAACACGTTGGTTACGAACGGCGGCACGTCTACGGGCTGGACTTGAAAGAATGGGCCAAGAAGATCGCGCCAAGCGAGCGCCCGGTCTTCCTGTCGATGCATTTCATCGGCAGTCAATCCACACCACAGGGCTGCGGCGACCGGAACGTGATAGACCGAATAGCACGCCTGCACCGTAGCGCAGCTATCGTCTTCCCAAGGTTTGCCCATGCGTTTCTCCCTACGCAAAGACATTACACAAGCCACAGCGAAGACGCGCGGCATCCCCCTATCTGCTCAAAATTTCAGCAGTCTTGACGATGCTATCAGAATGGGAGTTGTCTTATAAGCGCTGATACAGGACGATGTCTTCCGGAGACAGGTAGAGCCATCCAGAACAGTCCGCTGTATCGTTTCGCCAACACATCACGCGTCGATGATCAGGACGACAAACGACCGTAGCCTGCGCTCGCTGATGGGCCATTTGATGGGTCGAAAAAGCAAAAACCCCGTAAGTCCTTGAACTTACGGGGTTTTCGTACCACTACTGGCGGAGACGGAGGGATTCGAACCCTCGATCCAGTTTTTAGCCAGATGCTCCCTTAGCAGGGGAGTGCCTTCGACCTCTCGGCCACGTCTCCCAAACTTTTCGCCGCACCGGGAGTGCAGTGCAACGAGATCGAGATAATAGCGTGTTCGCAGGCCGGGGTCAAATTCACACGACGATTTTTTTCGAAACGGCCAATATGGAATCGCGCGTTCAGCGAACTGCAACGATGTGAAGGCCCGCGAGCCTTCACATCTCCGTCACACGCTTACACGCTTACGCGCGATCCAGCTCGAACGCCTTGTGCAGCGCGCGCACGGCGAGTTCGGTGTACTTCTCGTCGATCAGCACCGAGATCTTGATTTCGGACGTCGAGATCATCTGGATGTTGATGCCCTCTTCCGACAGCGTGCGGAACATCGTGCTCGCAATACCCACGTGCGAGCGCATGCCGACGCCCACCACCGACACCTTCGACACCTTCGGGTCGCCCAGCACGGTTTCGGCCTGGACGTGGCCCTTCACCTGGTTGTTCAGGATTTCGAGCGCGCGCTGATAGTCGCCGCGGCCGACCGTGAACGTGAAGTCGGTCTTGCCGTTCACGCTCTGGTTCTGAATGATCATGTCGATGTCGATGTTCGCATCGGCGACCGGGCCGAGAATCTGATACGCGACGCCCGGCTTGTCAGGCACGCCCATGACCGCGATGCGCGCTTCGTCGCGCTGGAACGCGATGCCAGAAATCACTGCTTTTTCCATGTTCTCGTCTTCTTCAAAAGTAATCAGGGTGCCGGAGTGCATTTCGGCTTCGAGCGGCATCAGCGGGTCGGTCAGGCTGGAGAGCACACGCGTCTTCACCTGATACTTGCCGGCGAATTCCACCGAGCGGATTTGCAGCACTTTCGAGCCGAGGCTCGCCATCTCCAGCATTTCCTCGAAGGTCACGCGGTCCAGCCGGCGCGCTTCTTCCACCACGCGCGGATCGGTCGTGTAGACGCCGTCGACGTCGGTGTAGATCAGGCATTCGTCCGCTTTCATCGCCGCCGCGATCGCAACCGCCGACGTGTCCGAGCCGCCGCGTCCGAGCGTCGCGATATGGCCTTCCGGATCGACGCCCTGAAAGCCCGTGATGACGACGACCTTGCCCGCGTCGAGGTCCTTCAGCACGCGTTCGCCGTCGATTTCGCTGATACGCGCCTTCGTGAACGCGCTGTCCGTCTTGATCGGCACTTGCCAGCCGGCATAACTCACGGCGTCGAGGCCTTCCGCGTGCAGCGCGATGGCCAGCAAGCCCACGCTGACCTGCTCGCCGGTGGAGGCAATCATGTCGAGTTCGCGCGGGTCCGGATCGGCCTTGATGTCTTTCGCGAGACCGAGCAGGCGATTGGTTTCGCCGGACATCGCCGAGGGCACGACGACCATCTTGTGGCCGGCCTTATGCCATTTGGCGACGCGCTTGGCGACGTTCTTGATGCGCTCGACCGAGCCCATCGAAGTGCCGCCGTATTTGTGTACGATGAGTGCCATTGTCGTTCTTGAACTGGAGAGAAAACCGCGCTTCACGCGCTTTGACGCGAGAACGCTCGAGACTCGCGCTCGATCGCTTCAGGGGATGTCGAAGCCGGCTACGATACGCGGGCGCTGCCGCACGCCCTTCGCACGCTCGCGCCATTGATAAGCGACGCGAGCGGATGCGTCGTTGCGGGCGAAATCGAGTCTTTTGAACGCAGATGCCGCGCAAAAACGCGCTTGGGCGAAAACGAGTTACCGTACCCGATCGAGGCTGAAATTACAAGATGAGGCACCGGTGACGGCGATTTTACCGGCTTCGGCGC
Source organism: Caballeronia sp. LZ028 (assembly GCF_031451415.1). NCBI lineage: Bacteria > Pseudomonadati > Pseudomonadota > Betaproteobacteria > Burkholderiales > Burkholderiaceae > Caballeronia > Caballeronia sp. LZ028. The sequence continues at coordinate 2,151,764 of NZ_JARUXN010000001.1, forward strand.
AACGTTTGCCCAAAGCGCCTCACACGAGCAGCAAATCCGGCCGCCACGAAATGCGCCGCAGCGGTCCGTGCGCGGCGCTCGGCGCGGCCTCGCGGTTCACGCCGACATGCGGCACGAACAGCAGCGCCTCGCCGATGAAAAGCAGCGGCACATCGCGCTTCCAGGCCGGCACGCCGCGCTCCTGAAAGAGGTTCTTGAGCGTGCGGCTCGGCGCTTCGGCCGCGACGCGCATGCGCTCGCCGCCCGCACGCGAACGCGCGACGAGCGGCGCGGCGCGCAACACGCCCTCCCCGACGATATCGTCGGCGGAAGAATCAGCGGGCTCGAACACGAACGAGCCGCGCCATTGCGGCAGACGCCACACCTCTTCGCCCTGCCATAGCAGTTCCGCCGCGACTTTGAGCGCGGCCGCGCCTTCATCGAGATCGGGCGCATCGGCGCTGTCGCCGGCTTCCCAGAACAGCAGATTGCGATACACGCGCAAGCTGTGCCCCGCATGATCGACGCGCAGCGCGTGGCCATCGCGCGCGGCGGCGGCATCGCGCAACTGACGCAACATGTCGGCGATGCGCGCCGTCGATGCCGCCATCAAACCGCGCGAGCGGATCCAGAAACGCATGAGATTGATCGCGCGCTCGTCGTCGAGTGCGAGAAACGCGTCGAGCACGAGCGCGCCCTCTTCGTCGGCGCTCTGAACGTGTCCGAGATCGATGCGCGCAAGCTGATCCAAAAGCCGCTGCGCCGACGCGGCATGCGATGCCGTGCGCGCGAGGGCATCGCGAAAGCCGGGAAAATGCACCGCGAGCATCGGCAGCACGTCATGGCGCAGCGCGTTGCGCGAATAGCGCGTGTCGGCGTTGGATTCGTCGTCGATCCAGCTCAGGTCGCGCTCGTGCGCGTATTGCTCCAGTTGCGCGCGCAGCAGGCGCAGCAGCGGACGCACACGCGGCGCGGCGCCGTCCGCGCGTTGCGGCGCCATCGCCGCGAGGCCCGCGACGCCCGCGCCGCGCAGCAGTTGCAGCAGCACGGTTTCGGCCTGATCGTCGGCATGATGCGCGATGAGCAGCGCCGCCGCGCCATGCTGATCGCAGAGCTCGTCGAGCGCGCGATAACGTGCGTCGCGCGCCGTGGCTTCGAGGCTCTCGCCGCCGGTCCGCGCGACATCGACATGACGCGCGTCATACCGCACGCCGAGCGACGCCGCAAAGCGCTCGCAATGCGCGGCCCACGCGTTGGCGTTCGGACTCAGACCGTGATGAACATGCAGCGCGATCACACGTCGCGCGCCGAAGCAACTCACGGCCGCGTCGAGCAGCACGGTGGAGTCGAGCCCGCCGCTCAATGCGACCGCGAGAAGTGAATCCGGGGAAAGGTCCGCGTCCGAAACCGCCGCGCGCACCGCCTGTAACACGAGGCGGCCGGCCGGGGTTTCGTTATCGGATGTCACGAGAGTTCGTGATGGATGAGATGACGAAGATGACGGGAACGGATTACGCGCCCGGCAGCGATTCCTTGAACTTGCCGTACGCCATCAGCTTTTCGAAGCGGCGCTCGCGCAAGTCGTTGACGCTCATGCCCTGGAACTGACGCAGCGAATCGGCGAGTGCGCGGCGCAGGAGCGCGGCCATGCCCTTCGCGTCGCGATGCGCGCCGCCGAGCGGCTCGTTCACGATCTTGTCGATGAGACCGAGCGCCTTAAGACGATGCGCCGTGAGGCCGAGCGCTTCGGCCGCTTCCGGCGCCTTCGCCGCGCTCTTCCACAGGATCGACGCACAGCCTTCCGGCGAAATGACCGAGTACGTGGAGAACTGCAGCATCATCACGGTATCGGCGACGGCGATCGCCAGCGCGCCGCCCGAGCCGCCTTCACCGATGATCGTCGTGATGATCGGCGTCTTGAGCTCCGCCATCACATAGAGATTGCGGCCGATGGCTTCCGACTGGCCGCGCTCTTCCGCGCCGATGCCCGGGTACGCGCCCGGCGTATCGACGAACGTGAAAATGGGCAAGCTGAACTTCTCGGCGGTACGCATCAGGCGCTCCGCCTTGCGATAGCCTTCCGGACGCGGCATGCCGAAGTTGCGCAGCGCGCGTTCCTTCGTGTCGCGGCCCTTCTGATGGCCGATCACCATGCACGGCTGGCCATTGAAGCGCGCGAAGCCGCCGACGATCGCGAGGTCGTCCGCGAATGCGCGGTCGCCATGCAATTCATGAAAATCGGTGAAAAGCTCGCTGACGTAATCGAGCGTGTACGGACGCTGCGGGTGACGCGCAATCTGCGAAACCTGCCACGGCGACAGGTTTGCGTAGAGATCCTTCGTGAGCTGCTGGCTCTTCTTCGACAGCCGCTCGATTTCTTCCGAAATATCGACAGCGGAATCGTCCTGAACGAAGCGGAGTTCTTCGATCTTCGCTTCGAGTTCAGCGATCGGCTGCTCGAAATCCAGAAACGTGGTCTTCATATGTTCGAGTCCTGGGAACATCGGGCAGCGCGTATTCTAACCGCGTCCGCCCCTCAAAAATTCGCGCGTGAACTATCGATTATAAAGCAACGATAGCGCGCGCTTTTCGCGTGGTTATTTTAGTGATCTGACGGAATCGGATTGAGGCTGCGCCACATGTACCACGTCGCGACCGTGCGCCACGGTTCCCAGTTCGCCGCCACTTCGCGCGCCTCGCTGCGCGTCACCGGCTCGCCGCTGAAGTAGTTGACGCTGATCGCCTGAATCAGGCCGAGATCGTCGAGCGGCAGGACGTCCGGGCGCGACAGATTGAAGATGAGGAACATCTCCGCCGTCCATCGGCCGATGCCGCGAATCTGCGTGAGCTCGGCGATGACGGCTTCGTCGTCCATCGACGTCCATGCGTCGACGTGCAGCGCGCCCGATTCGAAATGCTGCGCGAGATCGAGAATGTACTCGGCCTTGCGTTTGGATAAGCCGCACGCCTGCAGTTTCTCGTGACCGAGCTTGATGAAGTGCGCCGGATGAACCTCGGGACATGCGCCCTTCACCCGTTCCCAGATCGCCTGCGCGGCCTTCACCGAAATCTGCTGGCCGGCAACGGAACGCGCGAGCGTGGAGAACGGATCGCCGAGATTGACGAGATGAATCTCGCCGAACTTCGGAATCAGCTTCTTGAGTATGCGGTCGCGTCGCATCAAATCTGCGCACGCGCGGTCCCAGTAGTCGGGACGAACGGCTTCGCGCGTGAGTCCGCCGATTTGCACGGGCACCGCGGCATCCGATGTGACGACGCGCGACTTGCGCACCACTTCGCCGCGTTCGGCAACGAGCGCCTGAGCGCGCGCGCCATCGCCTGCGATCGCGCGGCCGTTGCCCTTCGCGGGCGACGCTTCGGCTTCTTCCGTGCCCGCTTTCGATGCGCGCGCAGCGCCGTTCAGGCGCGTTGCCGTCTCCGGCTTCGCGGGCTTGAGCGCAACGCTGCGCGCCGGCTTCGCCGTCTTGCCGGCCGCCGCACCTGCGCCATCGATCTTCTGCGTGTTCACTTTCGTTTGTGCGCTGCTCGCGCGCTTCGTTGCGCCCGACGCATCGCTGACAGACGCGGGTCGCTTGACCGGCGTCTTCCTGGCCGTTGCCATCTTGCCTCCTGCCTGGTGAGTCGATCAGAGGGTTCGAAGGGCCGCGCTCAAACGCGGCGCCATTCGGTCGACCCACCCGGTTTGTCTTCAAGCGCAATACCGGCTTCGAGCAATGCAGCGCGAATCCGGTCTGCTTCGGCATAGTTCTTCGCCTGCTTCGCGGCGATGCGCTCGGCGATCTTCGCTTCGATCTCTTGCGGCGAGAGTCCCTCGCTCGAGCCTGCGCCGCTCGCCCGCTGCAGGAACGCACGCGGCTCGCGCTGAAGCAGTCCGAGCACGCCCGCAAGACCCTTGAGCTGACGAGCGAGCGCGGCATCGCGCGTACGATTCACTTCGCTCGCGAGATCGAACAACACCGACACGGCCACCGGCGTGTTGAAGTCGTCGTTCATCGCAGACTGGAAACGCTGCGCGTTCGCCTCGCTCCAGTCAAGTTGCTGATTGTCCGGCTCGACATCCTTCAACGCCGTATATAGGCGCGTCAACGCGTTCTTTGCGTCGTCGATATGCACGTCGCTGTAATTCAGCGGCGACCGATAGTGTGCCCGCGCAATAAAGAAGCGCACGACTTCAGCATCAAATTTTTCAAGAACTTCGCGGATCGTGAAAAAGTTGCCGAGCGACTTCGACATCTTTTCACTGTCGATCTGCACGAAGCCGTTGTGCATCCAGTAGTTCACGAACTGCTTTCCGGTTGCGCCTTCGCTTTGCGCGATCTCGTTCTCGTGATGCGGGAACTGGAGATCCATGCCGCCACCGTGGATGTCGAACTGTTCGCCGAGCAACGTGCAGCCCATCGCGGAACATTCGATGTGCCAGCCGGGACGCCCGCGGCCCCACTTCGAGTTCCAGCCTGTGTCTTCCGGCTCGCCCGCCTTCGATTGCTTCCACAGCACGAAGTCGAGCGGATCTTCCTTGGCGTCGTTGGCCGTGACGCGCTCGCCCGCGCGCAAGTCTTCGATCGACTTGCCGGACAGCTTGCCGTAGTCGGTGAACTTGCGCACCGAGTAATTCACGTCGCCGTCTTTGGCCTGATATGCATAACCGTTGGCGTGCAACGCATCGATCATGCCGAGCATCTGCGGCACGAACTCGGTCGCGCGCGGCTCGATGTCCGCACGCGCGACGCCGAGCGCGTCCATGTCCTCATACATCGCCTCGATGAAACGCTGCGTGAGCGACTTGATCGATTCGTTGTTCTCCACCGCGCGGCGAATGATCTTGTCGTCGATGTCGGTGATGTTGCGGACGTAAGTCACCTTGTAGCCGATCTCGCGCAGCCATCGCTGAACGATGTCGAACACCACGAACATGCGCGCGTGCCCGACGTGACAGTAGTCATACACGGTGATTCCGCAGACATACATGCGTACCTCGCCGGCGCGAAGCGGCGTGAAGGTTTGCTTGTCACGCGCGAGCGTGTTGTAGATGCGCAGCGAGTTCATAGAAGGCGAAGCATGGGCCGGAATCAACCGTGTGCCGGGCAGCGAGCGCCGTGAGCGATACGCGCGGGAGCGAAGAGACCCACACGCGAGCGCGAACACGACGGTCATGCGACCAGGACGGAGACGGCCACGAGTGGCGAAAGACAGTCTGGAGTCGGCGCGAGATGCTCGCCTGGAGATCCAGGCGCAAGACTCGTGCGCGGGACGTGCAGACCTTTTGTTAGAATGGGTCGGAGTATAACACCGGGACTTGAGCCTATGAAATCTCGAAGCGGCCGCGCGGCGGGCATGGCAAGCCGCGCTCCGGGCCGGGCCGAAAGCCTTGCCGGAGACGACGCCGCATCGGGCATTTCCGCTCGTTCTCCAGTGCTCGCACGCCTTCGCGTGCTCGGGCGCTCGCCGTCCCTTTCGCCGCTTCCACGGCTTCTTTCGCCGCCTCATTCATTGACTCGATTCCAAGTGACTCATCGCCACGCGCGCACGCCTCTGCAACTCTCTTGCCGGCTCGTTTCCCGGACGCTCGCCATCGCGGCGCTCGGCTTCGCATGTGTCGGCATGTCCGGGGCCGCGCTCGCGCAGACCTCGACCGCAACTCGCGACGACACGCCGCAGATCGATTCGGCCATCGCGGGCAAGGACTGGAACGCCGCGCTAACACAACTCGATGCGCGCATCGCGAGCAACCCGCGCGACGTGCAGGCAAAGTTCAAGCGCGCCACCATGCTCGCGCGCCTGAATCGCGACGACGAAGCCATCGCCGCCTTCACCGAGCTCACGCAAGCCTATCCAGAATTGCCGGAGCCGTACAACAACCTCGCCGCGCTCTACGCGAAGAAGGGCCGCTACGAGGATGCACGCGTCGCGCTCGAAACCGCGGTCAAGGCGAATCCAGGCTACGCGCTCGCCTATGACAACCTGGGCGATCTTTATCTTCGTCTCGCGAGCGAGTCGTACAAGCGCGCGCAATCGCTCGGCTCGAAGAGTCCGCTCACGCGCCAGCGCATCACGGCGATTCAGAACATCTACAACCCGCCGAAGAAGCGCGCGGGCGCGGCAGAAGGCGCATCGGGAACGGGCGCGGCAATTGCGCCAAGTCCGGCCGCGGACGAATGGGCACCGGCATCCGGAGCCGCCTCGCAGACGATGCCCGGTCCCGACGATTACGCGCCGTTCGGCGGCCCGACGAGCCCGCTGCCGGCCACGCCATACGTCGCGCCGCAAGCGCAGCCATAAGCAGGCGCATTCGCGGCCGACTGTTTGCATTCACCACACGAGGATCGATCCTTCATGAAATTCCTGATGTTGGCGCTGTCGAGCGCTGCCCTGATCGCGACCACGCCTGCGTTAGCGCAGCCGAACGCGCAGGCCGCGCACCCCACCGTGCTCTTCAAGACCACGCAAGGCGACATCAAGGTCGAGCTGTATCCCGAGAAAGCGCCGAAGACGGTCGCGAACTTTCTCGACTACGTGAAGTCCGGTCAGTACAGCGGCACGATCTTTCATCGTGTAATTCCGGGCTTCATGATCCAGGGCGGCGGCTATAGCACGAGCTTCGCCGAGAAGCCGACGCGCGCGCCGATTCCGCTCGAAAGCAAGAACGGTCTGAAGAACGCCACCGGCACGCTCGCGATGGCGCGCACGAGCGATCCGAATTCGGCCACCGCGCAGTTCTTCATCAATACCGTCGATAATGCGGGTCTCGACTATCCGAGCCCGGACGGCAACGGCTACGCCGTGTTCGGCAAGGTCGTCGCGGGCATGGACGTCGTGAAGAAGATCGAAGGCAGCCCGACCACCACGCGCGGCCCGATGCAGGACGTGCCGCAAAAGCCGACCGTGATCGAGTCGGCCACCGTGGTCCCGCAGTAATCCGTAAGCGCCTGTCGCTGACCTGGCGCGCGCTGCGCCAGGGCTCAATCAAACACAATGGAGAGAACATCATCATGGTCGAACTGCATACGAACCACGGCGTCATCAAGATTGAACTGGACGCCGACAAGGCCCCGAAGACGGTCGAGAACTTCCTCAACTACGTGAAGAAGGGTCATTACGACAACACCGTGTTCCATCGCGTGATCGATGGCTTCATGATCCAGGGCGGCGGCTTCGAGCCGGGCATGAAGCAGAAGCCGACCGATGCGCCGATCGACAACGAAGCCAACAACGGCCTCAAGAACGAAAACGGCTCGATCGCGATGGCGCGCACGAACGACCCGCATTCGGCGACTGCACAGTTCTTCATCAACGTGAAGGACAACGACTTCCTGAACCACTCGTCGCCGACGCCGCAAGGCTGGGGCTACACCGTGTTCGGCAAGGTCGTCGAAGGCATGGACGTGGTCGAGAAGATCAAGAAGGTGAAGACCGGCTCGAAGGGCTTCCACCAGGACGTTCCGGTCGACGACGTGGTGATCGAGAAGGCCGTCGTGGTCTGATCACGGTCATTGCATGATCGATACGAAGACTTCATTCGATCGCGAAGCAGCGGGCACAGCGAAAAACGCGCGCCCGCTGTTTTTCATTGGCGATCTGCATCTTTCCGAAGCGATTCCGAAAACGGTTGCGGCCTTCGAGCATTTCATCGAGGTCACGGCGAACGACGCCGATTCGGTCTTCATCCTCGGCGACCTGTTCGAGTTCTGGATCGGCGACGACATTCTCGACGGCCCCGCGACCGACCCGCGCGCCAGCTTCGCGCGCCGCATGACGCGCCTCATGCATACGCTCTCGGAACGCGGCATCGGCCTATATGTGATGCACGGCAATCGCGATTTCCTGCTGGGCAAGCGCTTCATGAAAGATGCAGGCGCGCTGCCGCTGCCCGATCCGTTCGTCATCACCGCGTTCGGCAAGCGCATCGTGCTCGCCCACGGCGATGGCCTGTGCACCGCCGATCGCGCCTATCAAGGCTTTCGCTCGTTCGCGCGCAACAAGCTCGCGCAACGGCTCTTTCTGGCGTTGCCGCTCGACACGCGCCTGGGCATCGGCCAGCGCATGCGCTCGAAAAGCGAGGGCGCGCGCGTGACCACCGGCGTCAAGGCGAAGTACGACGTGACGAAGAAAGCGGTCGCGGAACTCTTCATCAATAGCCGCACGAACACGCTGATTCACGGCCACACGCATCGTCCGGCGATGCATCGCGAAGTCGCAGGCGTGCGCTGGGTTCTGCCCGACTGGGAACTCGACGCGGACCCGCCGCGCGGCGGCTATCTGCGCGTCGATGAAGAAGGCGTGCGCCCGCTGCCGCTTTAACTCGCGCGTTCGAGCGACGCGGCGCGCTCGTCCGCCGCCTTGCCATCCATCGACGTGCTAGGCGCTTGAGATCGACGAGCGCGGCGCCATCGACGGCGTTGAGCGCTTCCACGCGCGCGCCGAGCCGTTCGAGCGCCGCGACGATGTCGTCGATGCGCTGCGTCTGCGTCGACGCGTGATCGATCAGCCCGTGGATCGCGAGCGACACGGGATCGTCCGCGTTCGGCGTAATGCCGTAAGCGCAAAAGCCGCTCTTCGCGGTTTCATCGGATGGCTTCTTCGCGACGGCCGGCATCACGATGCGCGCCGGATTGCCCACCGCCGTACCGCCCGCCGGCACCGGCTTCACGACGACCGCATTCGAGCCGATCTTCGCATCGGCGCCGACCGTGAAGCCGCCGAGCACCTTCGCGCCCGCACCGACGATCACGCCGCGCCCGAGCGTCGGATGACGTTTCGCGCCGCGCGTGAGCGACGTGCCGCCGAGCGTCACGCCCTGATAGATCGTGCAGTCGTCGCCGATTTCGGCCGTCTCGCCGATCACGACGCCCATGCCGTGATCGATGAACACGCGCCGTCCGAGCGTCGCGCCCGGATGAATTTCGATGCCGGTGAGAAAGCGCGCGATCTGCGACACGAACCGCGCGAGCCAGCGCCACTGTCCGCGCCAGCACGCGTTCGCGATGCGATGCAGAGCGATCGCGTGCAGCCCCGGATAACAGGTGACGACTTCCCAGGCGCTGCGGGCGGCGGGATCGCGCTCGCGGATGGCGGCGATGTCTTCGCGAAGTCGGTCGAACATGGCGATGTCTCTGAAAGGGGGACGAGTGCTTTGCACGAATCGCGCAAAGCTTATCGGCGTTCGCCGTTTTTCGCCGATTGTAGGACGAGCGCGCGCAGTCTGCCCGATGCCCCCGACGCCAGCGCGGTCAGTCCTTTTTCGTCCGAAGGAGGATGTGCTTCGCGATGCCGCGCAAAATATTCACTTCTTCGCGCTCGAGCCCGGAACGCGCGAACATCCGCCGCACGCGCGACATCAGCTTCTTCGGATTGGCCGGATCGAGAAAATCGAGCGCGACGAGCGCGTCTTCGAGATGCGCGTACATGCCTTCGATTTCATCGCTCGATGCGCTCTGCCCCGCCGATTCCACCACGGCAAGCGGGCTCGCGGACGTCTGGAACGCGACGCGTAGTTCATACGCGAGCACCTGCACGGCCTGCGCGAGATTGAGCGAGCTGTAGGCGGGATTGGCCGGAATATGTGCGAGCGCGCTGCATCTTTCGACGTCCGCGTTGGAAAGCCCGGTGCGCTCGTTGCCGAACACGAGCGCGATATCGCCGTGGCGCACGAATTCATGCGCGCGTTCGGCGAGCGCGCGCGGCGGCATCTGCGGCGGCCCGTATTCGCGCATACGCGCGGTCAGCGCGACCGACCAGCGCACGCCGACGAGCGCATCGGCGAGCGTGTCGACGACATGCGCGGACGCGAGCACGTCGTCGGCGCCGGAGGCCATCGCGATGGCTTCGGGCTCGTTCTTGACGTCGGTCACGCGCGGCGCGACGAGGACGAGGCGCGCGAAGCCCATCGTCTTGAGCGCGCGGGCGGCCGCGCCGACATTGCCCGGATGACTCGGCTCGACCAGGATGAAGCGCGTCGACGTGAAGCCGCCGGCGGGCGCGGAAAGTTCGTTGGGTTCCAAGGCGCGGTTCGTGCTGAATTTTGAAGAAAGTGCGACCCGATATGTTAACGCGCTTTGGCCATGCGCCGGAACCGCGCGGCCACTTTCGGGTAAAATGGCGCCTTCGCGCGCGGCGAACGGTTCTTGCGTGGCTTCCAAAGAACCTTCGCGCGAACGCCCCGCTCTTATTCAATTCGTCTTTCGTCGACATAGTCGTTGTCGCCAATTTTCCCGTCCACACGAAGCTGCTGGGCGGTCAGAGGATTTCGCTCATGCATCCGATGCTCAATATCGCTGTCAAGGCCGCCCGCCGCGCCGGACAGATCATCAACCGCGCGTCGCTCGATCTGGATCGTCTCCAGGTCAGCAAGAAACAGCACAACGACTTCGTGACGGAAGTCGACAAGGCGTCCGAAGCCGCGATCATCGAGACGCTGCACACCGCCTATCCCGATCACTCGATCCTCGCCGAAGAATCCGGCGCGACGGATCGCGAGTCGGAGTTTCAGTGGATCATCGATCCGCTCGACGGCACCACCAACTTCATCCACGGCTTTCCGTACTACTGCGTGTCGATCGCGCTCGCGCACAAGGGCGTCGTGCAGCAGGCGGTCATCTACGATCCGACGCGCAACGACCTCTTCACCGCATCGCGCGGCCGCGGCGCGTATCTGAACGAGCGACGCATTCGCGTGGGCAAGCTCGACCGTCTGTCGGATGCGCTGATCGGCACCGGCTTCCCGTTCCGCGACGGCCAGGGTCTGAACGCCTATATGCGCCTCTTCAGCGAAATGACGCTGTCGTGCGCAGGGCTGCGCCGTCCGGGCGCGGCGGCGCTGGATCTCGCGAACGTCGCGGCCGGCCGTCTCGACGGCTTCTTCGAGCAAGGCATCCATCCGTGGGATGTGGCGGCGGGCAGCCTCATCGTGACCGAAGCGGGCGGACTCGTCGGCAACTACACCGGCGAATCGGATTTCCTGTTCAGAAACGAAATCGTCGCCGCCAATCCGAAGGTCTACGCGCAGATGGTCAAGATCCTCGACATGTACTCGCGCACGCGCCTGACCGGCGAATAAGCCGCATCGAGGGGGCGCGTCTTGCGCCCCTTTTGTTTTACCTCTTCCGCATCCCGGGCGCGCCGCCTGCTCTGCACCGAATGCAGGGCTCCGTTACAGTGCAAGCTTTGCCCTCGTTCCGGCAACGGCGATGCGCGCTTTCTTCCGCCTGCCCCGCTCTCACGCCGCGCGCCGCGCCCCACGTCATTCCCGCTCATGAAGAAAGGCTTCTATACGATCATCGCCGCGCAGTTCGTTTCGTCGCTCGCCGACAATGCGCTCCTGATCGCGGCGATCGCCATGCTCGCCGTCGTGCATTCCGCGCCGTGGGTCACGCCGCTGTTGCAGATCTTCTTCACGATTTCGTATGTTCTGCTCGCGCCATTCGTCGGCGCATTCGCCGATGCGATCCAGAAGCGCCACGTCATGTTCACGTCGAACGCGCTCAAGGCGGCCGGCTGCGCGATGATGATCGCGGGCGTGCATCCGATGATCGCGTATGGCGTCGTCGGCCTCGGCGCGGCGGCCTATTCGCCCGCGAAATACGGCATTCTCACCGAACTCTTGCCGCCGCAAAAGCTGATCGCGGCGAACGCGTGGCTCGAATCGGCGACGGTCGGCTCGACGATTCTCGGCACCGTGATCGGCGGCGCGCTCGTGAGCCAGGTCGTCGGGCGCTGGGTCGAGCACGCGCATCTGCCGTTCGTGAGCAGCGCCGCGCACGCCGCGCTCTTCGCCGTGATGGTGATCTACGCGTCGGCGGCCGCCATCAACGTATTCATCCCCGATACCGGCGCGCGCTATCCGAATCTGCTGAACGAACCGACGAAGCTCGTCCACGATTTCTCGCGCTGCTTCATGGTGCTGTGGAAGGACAAGCTCGCGCAGATCGCGCTGTGGGTCACGACGCTGCTCTGGGGCGCGGCCGTCACGCTGCAATTGCTCGTGCTGAAATGGGCCGATGCGAACCTCGGCCTGTCGCTCTCCAAAGCCGCCGTGCTGCAGGGCGTGACGGGCGTGGGCATCGCGCTCGGCGCGGCGGCGGCGTCCGCGTGGATCGTGCTGCGCCAATCGCTGAAAGTGCTGCCGGTCGGCGTGCTGATCGGCGCGGTCGCGGTCGCGATGGCGTTCTACAACAAGGACCTCTTTCCGGCCGGCGCGGGCGTGCATATCGGTCCGCTCTTCGCGCCGGCGTACATCCTGATGGCCTATCCGCTGATGATCGCGCTCGGCGGCCTGTCGGGCTTTTTCATCGTGCCGATGAACGCGATCCTGCAGCATCGCGGCGCGACGCTGCTGTCGGCCGGACATTCCATCGCGGTGCAGAACTTCAACCAGAATCTCGCCGTGCTCGCGATGCTCGGCGCTTACGCCTTGCTGTTGACGGAGAAGGTGCCGGTGCAGTGGATCATCGTCGCGTTCGGCGTCTTCGTGTGCCTGATGATGGCGCTGGCGATGCGCCGCCACACGCACAACGAGCGCGAAACCGATCTCGTCGCGCTCGCCGAGGAATGAACCTTGCTCCACGGTGAACGGTGTATTCTGGGTTCATGCCCCGGCGCCGGCTCACGAGGAAACCATGGGAGGAACGCCGGCGGCGGGGTCGGGTCGTAACGCCATGTATGGCCCGGCGCGGCCGATCGCGGGCATCCGCATGGCGCATCGCGGACGGACCCGGCGATATTCATTCCTCGGCAAACGTCAATAAAGGAGCATGGAAATGGGATTGTTCACACGTTCGACGCTCGACAGCAAGATCAATGGCGCAGCCGATGTCGGCCAGCGCGCGGTGCGTGGTGCGAGCGACGCGGTCGATTCGGCGAGCAGCCAGTTGCGCAGCCTGCTCGATGATCTGGAAAGCTCGATCTCCGGCGCAAGGGACGTCGATGCCGACAAGCTGCGCAAGGAACTGCAATCGCGCCTCAAGACCGCCCGTTCGCAGATGAACGGCGCGGGCACGGCGCTCACCGGCAGACTGAACGACGCAGCCGGTTACGCCGACGAGTTCGTTCACGACAAGCCGTGGCACACGCTCGGCGCGGTGGCGGGTCTCGCATTGCTCGTCGGATATCTCGCCGGGCGCGCGTGACGCGCTCCGGCGTCATCGGAAATCGCCGCCGGCACGGCATCGCGTCCGTGCCGGCGGCGGCGTTCGCGCAGGCGATGCACATCGACTAGACACATCTCGTTGGCCATTCGGCCGACTCGCCTTCTTCTCGCGCCAGGTTAAACTCCTGCTCTATCGGCTGAACGACGGCCGGCGCACGTCGCGCCCGGCCGTTTAGTCATTCTGGCCTTCAAAGCACGCAAGATGGGCACTCAAACGGCAACTCCCGACACCTCACCAGACACCGCCGCGCCGCTCGCGGACCTGTCGCAGCACACGCCGATGATGCAGCAGTATCTGCGCATCAAGGCGGAGCATCCCGGCACGCTCGTTTTCTACCGGATGGGCGATTTCTACGAGCTTTTCTTCGACGACGCCGAGAAAGCCGCGCGTCTGCTCGATCTCACGCTCACACAGCGCGGCGCATCGGGCGGCAATCCGATCAGGATGGCGGGCGTGCCGCATCACGCATGCGAACAATATCTCGCGAAGCTCGTGAAGCTGGGCGAATCGGTGGCGATCTGCGAGCAGATCGGCGATCCGGCGACATCTAAAGGTCCGGTCGAGCGCAAGGTCGTGCGCGTCGTCACACCGGGCACGCTCACCGACGCAGCCCTGCTCTCCGATAAGAGCGATGTCTATCTGCTGGCGCTCTGCCCCGCGCACAACCGTCGCGGCGTGGTGACGAGCGTCGGCCTCGCGTGGCTCAATCTCGCGAGCGGCGCATTGCGTCTCGCGGAAGTCGCGCCGAATCAGGTCAGCGCGGCGCTCGAGCGCATTCGTCCGGCGGAAACGCTCATCGCCGATTCGATCACCGACGTTCAGGCGTCGCTCGGCGTGACGCATCCCGGCGCGACCACGCGCGTGCCGGCGTGGCACTTCGACGTCGGCTCGGGCACGCAGCGCTTGCGAGAGCAACTCGATGTCGCGAGCCTCGACGGTTTCGGCGCGCAAACGCTCACCTGCGCGTGCGGTGCGGCCGGCGCGCTGCTGCTCTATGCCGCCGCCACGCAAGGCCAGCAGTTGCGCCACGTGCGCAGTCTGAAAGTCGAATACGAATCGGAGTACATCGGGCTCGATCCGGCCACGCGACGCAATCTCGAACTCACCGAAACACTGCGCGGCACCGAATCGCCGACGCTGTTCTCGCTGCTCGACACTTGCTGTACGACGATGGGCAGCCGCCTGTTGCGCCACTGGCTGCATCATCCGCCGCGCGATGCGTCGATCGCTCAGGCGCGCCAGCAGGCGATCGGCGCATTGCTCGACGCGCCCACGAGCGGCGGCCTCGACACGCTGCGCGGCGCGCTACGCAAGATTTCGGACATCGAGCGCATCACGGGCCGTCTCGCGTTGCTGTCGGCGCGTCCGCGCGATCTGTCGAGCCTGCGCGATACCTTCGCCGCGCTGCCCGATCTGCGCGCCCTCGTCGCCGCAGTCGCCACGCATGCGCCGGCGCTCGAGCGCATCGACGCCGGGCTTGAACCGCCGCACGAATGTCTCGATCTGCTGACGAACGCCATCGCAGCGGAACCCGCCGCGCTGATTCGCGACGGCGGTGTGATCGCGCGCGGCTACGATCCCGATCTCGACGAATTGCGCGATATTTCGGAGAACTGCGATCAGTTCCTGATCGATCTCGAAGCGCGCGAGCGCACGCGCACCGGCATCGCGAATCTGCGTGTCGAGTACAACAAGGTGCACGGCTTCTATATCGAGGTCACGCGCGGGCAGACCGACAAGGTGCCCGACGACTATCGCCGCCGTCAGACGCTCAAGAACGCCGAGCGCTACATTACGCCCGAACTGAAGGCTTTCGAAGACAAGGCGCTTTCCGCGCAGGAACGCGCCCTCGCCCGCGAACGCGCGCTGTACGACGCGCTCTTGCAGAACCTGTTGCCCTTCATCGCGGATTGTCAGCGCGTCGCAAGCGCGCTCGCGGAACTCGATCTGCTGTGCGCGTTTGCCGAACGCGCCCGCGCGCTCGACTGGGTCGCACCGGAATTCAGCGCCGACGCGGGCATCGATATCGAACAGGGCCGGCATCCGGTCGTCGAGGCGCAGGTCGAGCAGTTCATCGCCAACGACTGTTGTCTCAGCCAGGACCGCAAGCTGTTGCTCATCACCGGCCCGAACATGGGCGGTAAATCGACCTTCATGCGCCAGACCGCGCTGATCGCGCTGATGGCGCACGTCGGCAGTTACGTGCCCGCAAAGCGCGCGCGTTTCGGCGCGCTGGATCGCATCTTCACGCGCATCGGCGCCGCCGACGATCTCGCGGGCGGACGTTCGACCTTCATGGTCGAGATGACGGAGGCAGCGGCGATTCTCAACGACGCGACCGCGTCGAGCCTCGTCTTGATGGATGAGATCGGACGCGGCACGTCGACCTTCGACGGCCTCGCGCTCGCATGGGCGATCGCGCGGCATCTGCTCACGCACAACGCCTGCTACACGCTCTTCGCCACGCATTACTTCGAGCTCACGCAGTTGCCCGCGGAATTTGCGCAGGCGGCCAACGTGCATCTGTCGGCGGTGGAGCACGATCACGGCATCGTGTTCCTGCACGCGGTGAGCGAAGGTCCGGCCAATCAGAGCTACGGTCTGCAGGTCGCGCAGCTCGCCGGCGTGCCAGGCGCCGTGATCCGCGCGGCGCGCAAGCATCTCGTCCATTTGGAGCAGCAGTCGATCAGCCAGCCCGCCGCGCAATTCGACCTGTTCGCGAGCCAGCCTTACACGCCTTATGAAGATGAAGCGCCAGCGAAGGAAGCGCCCGAACATCCGGTGATGGAAAAACTGCGCGCGCTCGATCCGAACGATCTGCGGCCGCGTGAGGCGCTCGATCTGCTCTACGAACTGCATGAACTGGCGAAGCTTGCGCCGGATGCCTCGCGTTGAGCGTGACACTTCGCGCGTTGCGCGTGCCGCGACACGTTTGACGCGCGTCATGGCGATCGGCGCCGCACTCGCGTGCGGCACGATCGCGCAGGCGCGCGCCGAGGGCAGCGCGCCGCTCGGCTTCGCGGTTCTGTCCGGCGCCATTTCCCGCCCCGCCGACGAAGCGCCCGTGCGCCGCATGCTCGACGCGATCGGGCGCGACCCCAACATCGCGTTCATCGTCTACGACGGCAATTTGAAGGACGGCGCCGAACCGTGCCGCGACAGCGTCTATCAGTCGCGGCACGATCTGCTCGACGCGTCGCGCACGCCGCTCGTGCTGCTGCTCGGCCAGCACGACTGGGCGGATTGCGGACTCGCGCATGCGGGTGCCTACGATCCGGTCGAGCGGCTCGACTTCGTGCGCCAGCTCTTTTTCGCCGATGCCGGGTCGCTCGGGCAGAACCCGCTTACGCTCTCGCGCGAAAGCGATGTCGCGCGCTTTCGGACCTTCCGGGAAATCGTGCGCTGGCAGGCGCAAGGCGTCGCGTTCATCGGGCTGAATGCACCGAGTCCGAACAATCACTATCTGACCGCGGGCGGGCGCAACGGCGAGTTCGAGGATCGCGCCGTCGCGACAACATTCTGGCTCGAACACGCGGCGGAATCGGCGCGACGTTCCGAGATGCGCGCGCTCGTCATCCTGCTGCAGGGCGATCCCGATTTTTCGCGCTACGAACGTCGCGAGCGCTTCGCGTGGCTGCGCTTCTCGCGCACGAACCAGCCGCGCGATGGCTTTCTGGAATTGAAACGCAGCCTCGTGAAAGCGGCCGAAAGTTTTCGCGGGCCCGTGATCGTGATTCACGGCACGGATGCGCCCGAGCCGAACGGCTTTCACATCGATCAACCTTTGCGCAACGACAAGGGCTTGATCGTTACGAATCTCACGCGCGTCGCGATTGCGTTCAAGAAGCCGCAATCGCAATGGCTCGAAGTGCAGAGCGATGCGCAGTGGCATCCGCCGTTTCGTCTGCGCGTGCGCGATGTGAATGTGAATGTGAAGGACACGCGCACGCGTGAACCGGTCGCGCCACCAGAGACGCCAGCTGCATCCTACCCGGCTCCTTACCCCGCGCCCTACCCCGCGCCTCAGCCGACGATGCCCGCATCAGCGCCGCCCGCGTTGCCGCGTAACGACCTGCCCGAGTCGCTGCCGGCGCCGCCGTCGATGCCCCTGCCGGCATCCGACCTGCCGCCGATCCTCACGCCGCCGCAGTCGTTGCCGCCGATCTATCCCGTGCCCGCGTCGGGCGTGCAGAACGAGACCGGCGCGACGAACGGGCAATAAAAAAGCGCAGCCGTAGCTGCGCTTTCTGCATCGGCCGACGCGCTCAGTGCAGCGTCGGACCCGCGTCCTTGGGCGGTGCGTCGTCATCGTCTTCGTCGTCATCGACGACATGCAGGCCGTCCGCGCCGTGCGCGTGTTGATGTTCGATTTCGTCGTCCGTCGCCGTGCGCACTTCCTGCACCGACAGCGCGAAACGCAGCGCCATGCCGGCGAGCGGATGATTGCCGTCGAGCACCACTTTGTCTTCGGCGACGTCGGTCACGGTGTAGATGAGCGAGTCGATATCGTCATCGCCGTCTTCGGGCGTGCCTTCGAACTGCATGCCGACTTCCAGCGGCTCCGGAAAACGGCTGCGCTCTTCGACCTTCACGAGCTCGGGATCGTACTCGCCGAATGCATCCTGCGGCTCGAGTTGAATGAGCGTTTCATAGCCCGCCTCGTGACCGTCGAGCGCTTCCTCGATCTTGGGGAACGTGCCATCATAGCCGCCGTGCAGATAGACCATCGGCTCGTCGCTCTCCTCGATCAGATTGCCTTGCGCATCCGATAGCTTGTAAGCGACCGAAACGACAGTGTCTTTCGCAATTTTCATTGGATCCTCCAAGATACAAGCCTCGATTATACGATGCCCAAGCGGCCCTCATACGCAACACCGTCCCCCGTTTCCGGCCTTCCCGAGCATGCCCGCGCGCCTTTGCCGGACGAACTCACACCGCTGTTGGGCAACCGTACGCCGCGACAGTTCATGCGGCGTTACTGGCAGAAGAAACCGCTCTTGATCCGGCAGGCGATTCCCGATATCGCGGCGCCGCTCGCACGCGACGAACTGTTCGAACTTGCCGATCTCGACGACGTCGAGGCACGGCTCATCACGCATTTTCGCAATGCGTGGAATCTGGAGCACGGACCGTTCGCGCCCGACGAATTGCCATCGGTCAAAAAGCGTGAATGGACGCTGCTCGTGCAAGGCGTGAACCTGCATCACGACCGCGCACACGCGCTGATGAACCGGTTCCGCTTCATTCCGGACGCGCGCCTCGACGATCTGATGATCTCCTATGCGACCGATGGCGGCGGCGTCGGACCGCACTTCGACTCTTACGACGTGTTCCTGCTTCAGGTCCATGGCAAGCGGCGCTGGCGAATCGGCGCGCAGCGCGACCTTTCGCTAAAACCCGGACTGCCGTTGAAAGTTTTACAGCACTTCGAGCCCGAGGAAGAATGGGTGCTGGAGCCGGGCGACATGCTTTATCTGCCGCCGCATATCGCACACGACGGCATCGCCGAGGGCGAATGCATGACGGCATCGATAGGCTTTCGCGCGCCCTCGTCGCACGAGCTCACGGCTCAGTTCCTCTATCACCTCGCCGAGCGCGCCGGTGAAGCATCGGAGGGTGCTCGCGGCAACGCGCGGTATCGCGATCCGGCGCAGGAGCCGGTGTCGAATCCGGCGGCGCTGCCCGCGCTGCTGATCGACCGCGTTGGCGCGATACTTGCGAACGTGAACTGGAACGAAAAGGACATCGCGGAGTTTCTGGGTACTTATCTGAGCGAGCCGAAAGCGAATGTCGTGTTCGATGCACCCGACCGTGCGCTGAATGAGCAAAAATTTGTAGAACGAGCGAAAAAGACAGGCGTCAGGCTGGATAGAAAGACCATTTTGCTCTACAACGCCCGTTCTTATTTCGTAAATGGCGAAGCGGAAGTCTTGTCGTCGAAGCTGAAAAAGTGGCTCCCTGAATTGGCCGATACTCGGTCTCTGGAGGCGAAACGCTTTGTAACACTTACAGACGAATCGACAATGACAGCGCTGCTACACGAATGGTATCGTGCGGGCTGGATTCTTTTGGGCGCTTTGCCTTGACGGGCGTGCCTTTACAGGATTTCACGGAATACAGCAGATGCTAGAAATTTGCTGTTCCGCAATATGAAAATTTGTATGAGAAAGACAACGTATCGTCCCCTGATTTATCGACGGTCGTTACGAAAGTGCCTATAATTTCCGGCCAAGCCGTAGGAAGTCTCACATAAAAAAGAATTGTGAGTCTCCACAGCGGCCCAGGTCGGTGTTGGAGCACACATTACCGGTACTTTGCGCTGTTGCTTACCTTTAACCATAAAAGGACGTGATCATGAAGAAATCCCTCCTCGTAGCATCCCTGTTGGCTGCTGTTGCTCTGGCTGCATGCAACAAGTCTAGCGAAACGGCTGCTCCGAGCGCTGCAAGCGATACGTCGGCTGCTTCGGCTCCGGCTGCTGCTGCTTCGGACGCAAACGCTGCTGCATCGAGCGCTTCGGCCGCTGCAAGCGACGCAGCTTCGGCTGCTGGCGCAGCTTCGGACGCTGCCGCTTCGGCTGCCGCTCCGGCATCGGGCGCAAGCCAGTAAGGCTAGCGCTACGCCGCAGGCCGCTTCATGCGGTCTGCCAACGAAAAAACCGGCCCTTGGGCCGGTTTTTTTGTATCTGCTTTTGTATCTGCTTGCGGCGTCGGTCGGCGCGCAAGGCATCTTCGATTCAGAGCGTGAGCCAGTCGAAGCCTTCCGCCTGAGTCGCGACGACGACGTCCACCGCACTCGCGCCCAACACGGACGCAAGCGCCGCCTGCGCGAGGTGCGGCAGATTGTTTTGCTGACTCAGATGCGCGGCCACGAGATGGCGCAGCTTGGAGCGATCCAGCGACGCGAGAATGGCCGCCGCCGCTTCGTTATTCAGGTGTCCATGCGTGCCGCCAATACGCGCCTTGAGCATCGGCGGATAGCGGCTCGCGGCAAGCATCTCGACATCGTGATTGGATTCGAGCACGAGCGCGTCGCAGCCGCTCAGCACGCTCGTGATATGCGGCGTCGACACGCCGACATCCGTCAACACGCCGAGCCGGCTCGCGCCGTCGGAGAACACATATTGCAGCGGCTCACGCGCATCGTGAGGCACGGTGTACGGCAGCACGCTCAGATCGCCGATGGCGACGCTTTCATCGCCCCATAGCACGTTCAATTCGACCTTGGCTTCATCGGCGCCGATGGCGCGCGCCGTGCCCCAGCTCATGTACAGCGGAATCGACCAGCGGCGCGCCAGCGTCAGCGCGCTGCCGATATGGTCCGTGTGCTCGTGCGTGATGACGATGGCGTCGAGATCTTCGGCACGGCAGTTCAGACGCGCGAGACGGCGCTCGACCTCCTTGCCGGAGAATCCGCAATCGAGCAGCACGCGCGTCGTCGTCGTACCGCTCGATGCCTCGACGAGCAATGCATTGCCCTCGCTGCCGCTGCCGAGACTGGCGAATCTCACGATGTCTTCACTTCAGGATGTCGTTAGTTCAACTGCGCGTGCAGCAAGGAAACGATGCGCTGCGCATCGGACGACGTGTCCGGCTGGCCGTTCGCATCGACGACGCCGACTTGCGTGACCGAGTCGGCCTTCGGCCTCACGTTGACGAGGAACTGGCGCGTCGGCTTCGGCGTGTTGCTCGAGAAGAACTTGCCGAAGAGGCCGTCCTTCTTCAGCTCCGCCATGGAGTCCGAAAAATGGACGTAATAGATGCCCTTGTCGCGATCGCGATTGTCGACCGTGAAGTTGGTGCGATCGAGCGCGAGGCCCACACGCAGCCAGGCGCGATCGAACGGCTCGGCGAGATCGAGCGTGGAGCCGCCCGCGCTCGGGTCGACCGCGACCTTCGCGCCGATCGGACGCGCTTGCGCCATCAACTGCTGCGACTGCTTTTCCGTCAGGCCGAACTTCTGCATCAGCTTCGTGAGCACCGCGGCTTCGAGCTGCGGATTACGCGGACGCGCCTCCCAGCGCGACGACGTCTTGTCCTGCCCCGTCAGCACTTCTTCCATCGCGCTGTGCGTGACGGAGATGTCGGTCGAGCCATCGGATGCGCGATCGACCTGCGTGCGGAACATGTCGCGCGTACCCGACGAGTACGCGAAGTCGAGCAGCTTGCCCACGCTGTTCCTGAACCAGTCGTTCGGAATGTTCGCGCGGTTTTCGGCCCAGTCCGTCGCCATGATGCCCGTCTGCGGGGCATCGGTCTTGAGCGTGAAGCCGTTCTCTTCCCAGAACTCCTTCAGCGGTCCCCAGACCTGGTCCGGCGAACGGCCATCGACGACGAGCCAGCGGTGATCGCCATCGCTTTCGATGTGCATGCCGAACGGATCCTGCGCGTTCGGCACGCCGAGCGTCGCGTTGCCGGCCGGCGTGACCGCTCGCTCCGCGGCGCCGCCGAGCGAGTTGATCTTGGGCGGCGCGGCATAACGCTGGCTGATGTCGGCCGTGGTCAGGTCGGACGGAACGGCCAGCGAGGGTGCGGTTTCAGCAGCCTTGTAGTTGACGCGATCCGGCGCGAGCCAGTCGTTGAGCGTGTCGCAACCCGCGAGCGCGAAGACCGCACCGGCGCCGAGCGACAGCACGCCCAGGCGTTTGGCACGAGTAAGAAGAGCGGAACGTTTCATGAGGTCCTTCTTTGCTGCTGATGCGCATTGCCTCGCGCCGAACCCGCTCTAGGCGAGCGGCTCAGCGAGGCCAATGTCGAGGCCAATGAGCGGCGGTTGATGACTGAAGGTGTGGTTCATTTCGATCACGTGCGGCGGCGCGGCTTTCGATTCCTTGTGACTCGGCGCGCCGCCCCATGCGATCAGGCGAGGAGCCCGGCGTCGCGCAACGCGCCACGCACCACGTCGTGATAGCGCGCGTCGAGCGGCGTGAGCGGCAGCCGGATGCCGCCTTCCATGCGGCCGAGCGCCTGCAGCGCCCATTTGGCCGGAATCGGATTCGATTCGCAGAAGAGTTGCTTGTGCAGCGACAGCAGCTTCAGATGGATGCGGCGCGCGGTGATCGCATCGCCTTCGATCGCGGCGCGGCAGAGCTGGCTCATTTCCTTCGGCGCGACGTTGGCCGTCACCGAGATGTTGCCGTGTCCGCCGAGCAGCATGAGCGCGATCGCCGTGGGATCGTCGCCGCTGAAGATGCTGAAATGCGCCGGCGCGTGCTTGATCAGATGCGCAGCGCGATCGATGTTGCCCGTCGCTTCCTTGACGCCGATGATGCCCGGCACGTCCGCGAGGCGCAGGATCGTTTCGTTGCTCATGTCGGCAACGGTGCGGCCCGGCACGTTGTAGAGCAGCACCGGCAGATCGACGGCTTCGGCGATCGCCTTGAAATGGCGATACATGCCTTCCTGCGTCGGCTTGTTGTAATACGGAACGACTTGCAGCGTGGCGTCGGCGCCGACCTTTTTGGCCTGCTTCGAGAGCTCGATGGCTTCGGCGGTCGAATTGCCGCCCGCGCCCGCGATGATCGGAAAGCGCTTGGCCGTATGCTCGACGGCCGTCTGGATCATCAGGATGTGTTCTTCGACCGACAAAGTGGCCGACTCGCCACTGGTGCCGACCACGACGAGTCCGTTCGAGCCTTGTTCGACGTGCCAGTCGATCAGTTTTCGAAACGCCGGCAGATCGAGACTACCGTCCTCGTGCATCGGTGTGACGATGGCAGGGATACTGCCGCGGATCTGGATGCCGCCGTGTGTTCCGTTTGTCATGAAACTCTATGAATTTAATCGTGAATTTAATCGCAAAAAGCGATATTACGCGATTGTAGCGGATTAGCCGCCGAGCGCGTAACGTGGCGGACCCGGGGGTATGTTACTAATCGTGAGTGGGTTTTCCGCTGACTGCGGTGCGCGAACCGCACAGATTCGCTGCACGTAGGCAGGGCGCGGGTCATCGACGAACCCGTCTTCGTAGCCGATCACGCGCAGTCGCCCTCGCACCGCTTCGAGCAGTTCGCCGGGTTCGAGCAGAAACGCCGGATTCGACGGCTTGCCGATACTGCCGTTGCCCGCCGCGAACGTTTCGTAGATCAGCACGCCGCCGGGCGCGAGCGCGTCGATGAAGTGCCCGAACAGCGGCCGATGCAGATAGTTGGTGACGACGACGGCATCGAACTTTCGATCGCCCGAAAGCGGCCAGGGCGCGCCGTTTTCCAGATCGGCGGCAAGCGTTTCGATGCCTTCGAGCGCCGCCATCGACGCGAGCGCGTCCGCGTCACGATCGACCGCCAGCACGGAAAAACCGCGCGCCGCGAACCAGCGCGCGTGGCGCCCGCTGCCCGCGGCGACGTCGAGGACCGCGCCGCCGGGCGCGACGAGATGCGCCCAGCGCGCGACCCACGGACTGATCGCACTGTCCATCAGTTGTAAGACAGCCCCATGGCCTCGCGCACGTCGCGCATCGTTTCGGTCGCGAACTTGCGCGCCTTGTCGCAGCCGTCCGCGACGATCGCGCGCAACAGCGACGGATCGTCCATGTACTTCTGCGCGCGTTCCAGCATCGGCTGCTGCTCGCGCAGAATGCCTTCGATCACCGGCTGCTTGCACTCCAGACAGCCGATGCCCGCGCTGCGGCAGCCCTTCTGCACCCATTCGTGCGTGTTTTCGTCGGTGTAGACCTGATGCAGTTGCCACACCGGACACTTGTCGGGATCGCCCGGATCGGTGCGGCGCACGCGCGCCGGGTCGGTCGGCATCTTGCGGACTTTCTGCTCGATGGTCGCCGCGTCCTCACGCAAGCCGATGGTGTTGCCGTACGACTTCGACATCTTCTGGCCGTCGAGGCCCGGCATGCGCGACGCTTCGGTCAGGAGAACCTGCGGCTCGACCAGAATGATCTTGCGCGCGCCTTCGAGATAGCCGAACAGACGCTCGCGATCGCTCATCGACAGGCTTTGCGATTCCTGCAGCATCGCGCGCGCTTGTTCGAGCGCTTCGTCGTCGCCTTCCTGCTGATACGCGACGCGCAGCTCGTGATACAGCTTCGAGCGCTTGCCGCCGAGTTTCTTGGCCGCTTCGAGCGCCTTCTCCTCGAAATCCGGCTCCTTGCCATAGAGATAGTTGAAGCGGCGCGCGATCTCGCGCGTCATTTCCACGTGCGGCACCTGATCCTCGCCCACCGGCACGAGCGACGCGCGATACAGCAGGATGTCCGCCGCCATCAGCACCGGATAGCCGAGGAAGCCGTACGTCGACAGATCCTTTTCGCGCAGCTTTTCGATCTGCTCCTTGTAGGTCGGCACGCGTTCGAGCCAGCCGAGCGGCGTGCCCATGCCGAGCAGCAGCGAAAGTTCGGCGTGCTCGGGCACGCGGCTCTGGATGAAGAGCGTCGCCTGTGCCGGGTCGATGCCGGACGCCAGCCAGTCGATGAGCACTTCCCAGACGTTTTTCTCGATGACCTCGGGCGTCTCGTAGTGCGTCGTGAGCGCGTGCCAGTCGACCACTGCGAAGAAGCACGGATATTCGGACTGCAGCCGCACCCAGTTTTTCAGCACGCCGTGATAGTGGCCGAGGTGCAGCGACCCGGTGGGCCGCATGCCGGAGAAGATACGGTCAGGGAACATGATGTTATGGGAATAGTGAAGCGAGGGGATTCAAGATAGCCGACACCGCCGTATAGCCGACGTTCACGAGCGGCCCGAGCCAGAAGCGCGTCAGCACGCCGGTCACGACGAGCGCCATCACGATGAAGAAGCCGTACGGCTCGAGCTTCGAAAACGCGATGGACGCGCGCACCGGCAGAAGCGCCATGACGACACGGCCGCCGTCGAGCGGCGGCAACGGAAAGAGATTGAGCACGCCGAGCACGAGATTCACGCTGATGCCCGCCTGAGCCATGCCCGTGAAGAACGGCTCGTCGATGTGAAAGGCCCGCAGCAGCACGAAGATCACGCCCCAGACGATCGCCTGGGCGAAGTTGCTGCCCGGCCCGGCCGCCGCGACCCACAGGCTGCCCCAGCGCGGATTGCGCAGGTTGCCGAACGCCACGGGCACGGGCTTCGCATAGCCGAACATGAACGCACCGCTCGTCACGAAGTAAAGGACGATCGGAATGACGATCGTGCCGATCGGGTCGATGTGGCGCATCGGGTTCATCGAAACGCGGCCGAGAACGTAGGCCGTGTTGTCGCCGAGCAGTCGCGCGGCGTAGCCATGCGCGGCCTCGTGCAGCGTGATCGCGAAAATCACGGGGAGCGCGTAGACCGCGATGGTCTGTATCAGGGAAGCATCCATAGGGCGGTATTGTAACAAGCAGGCAGGTTGGATCAGACACGCACGGCGGCGCCGGGCGCGCACTATTTCGCCCATGGTGTGAGCAAACGCTTAATCGGGTCGTATGCCCGTGTGCGCTACTGCGCGGCGCTTACGCCGTGAGCCCGAACGGTTCGAGACTGCCTCTCCCCGCGCGCACGAGCACTGGCTCCCCCGAAGAAAGATCGATCACCGTGGACGGCTCCGCCGGACACGCGCCGGCATCGATCACGAGTTCGATCTGTTTTTCGAGGCGTTCGCGGATTTCCTCGGCGTCGTTGAGCGGCTCGGTGTCGGGCGGCAGGATCAGCGTCGATGCAAGCAGCGGTTCGCCGAGCGCCTCCAGCAACGCGAGCGTGATCGCGTGATCGGGCACGCGCAGCCCGATCGTCTTGCGCGACGGATGCGAAAGCCGCCGCGGCACTTCCTTGGTCGCCTGCAGCACGAAAACGTAAGGCCCAGGCGTCACCGACTTGATCAGCCGATACTGCTGGTTGTCGACCATGGCGAAATTGGACAGCTCGGAGAGGTCGCGCACGAGCAGGGAGAGCAACTGCTTGTCGTCGATGCCGCGCACGCGTCGCAATCGCTCGACCGCGTCCTTGTCGTCGAGATGGCAGCCGAGCGCGTAGCTCGAATCGGTCGGCAACGCGACGAGACCGCCGTCCTTGATGATCTGCACGGCCTGATTGATGAGCCGCGGCTGCGGATTATCCGGATGAATGCGAAAGAATTGAGACATGGCGACGCCTTATTGTTTCGATCGTTATCGCGATGGGCCGAGCGGCGCGCGACTTCTTGTCTCGCGCGCGAGCGCGCCCTGCGCGATGAGCGTGCGGAAAATCACAGGTGATGCAAAGACCGTGCGCGAGCAGAAAGACGCGCGCCGCGGGAACGCTAAAGCCAGCGCTCCCAGACAGGCGTGAGATCGTCGGGCAACGGCGGAAGCAGGCCGAGATCGACGCGCCCTTCGCCCGCGCCGTGGAAGTCCGAGCCGCGCGATGCCTCGAACCCATAGCGGCGCGCGACATCGGCGTATTCGCGGTACTGGTCGGGCGTATGGCTGCCCGTCACGACTTCGATGGCCCGGCCGCCGAGCTCGATGAATTCATCGAAGAGCGCGGCGAATTCGACCGGCGTGAAATCGTAGCGGCCCGGATGCGCGATGATCGGCTCGCCGCCCGCATCCTTGATCCATTTCACGGCGTCCGCGAGCTTCGCCCAGCAATGCCCGACGAAACCCGGCTTGCCGTCGCCGAGATAGCGCGCGAACACATCCGACGTGGACTGCGCATACCCCGCCTCCACCAGATACCGCGCGAAGTGCGTGCGCGAGATCATGTCGGGATCGTCGGTGAAGCGCAGCGCGCCTTCGTAGCAATCCGGAATGCCGACCGCCGCGAGCGCCTCGCCGATCGCCACGCCGCGCGCCGCGCGCCCGTTGCGCGTCGATTCGAGCCCCTTGCGCAGCGCATCGTTATGCGGATCGACGTTCATGCCGACGATATGCACCGTGCGCGAAGCCCACGTCACCGAAATCTCGACGCCGGGCAGATAGCGCATGCCGAGCGCCTCGGCGGCCTTCTTCGCTTCGTCCTGCCCGCCGAGCTGATCGTGATCCGTCAGCGACCATAACGTGACGCCGTTCGCGTGCGCGCGCGCGGCGACATCGGCGGGCGCAAACTGTCCGTCGGACACGGTGGAATGGCAATGCAGATCGGCGTTCATCGTCGTTTATCGGGCTTCACTCACATTCTAACTGTATCGGCGCGACAAGCCGATTATGTAGTTCCTTCGTTCCGTGCTGCGCCGCTCACGCGCAGAACGATTCGACGAGCGCCGCGACGCGCTCCGGCTGATCGTGATGGATCATGTGACCGGCCTCGTCGACGATTTCCTCGCGCCAGTCGGGGAACGCCTGAAAGCGCGTCTTGAATTCGGCGATGGGCGTCTCGCCCGCGAAAGCCGCGAGCGTCGGCGAATCCTTCGCCTCGACGTGCAGCACGGGCGCCGCCACGCGCGCCCACGCCGCGCTCACCTCGTCGAGCCGATACAGCGTCGGTCCGCGCAATTTGTGCGCCGGATCGGCAAGCAGATGGAAGCGCCCATCCGCTTCCTCGCGGGACCAGTGTTGCGCGAGATAGCGCGCACGCGCGAGCGGCAGACGCGGATTCGTGCGGATCAGCCGGTCGGCGACTTCGTCGAGGCTCGCGTAGCTGCGCAGCGCGGGCGGCGCGCGCAGATCGTCGAGCCATTGCGAAATGCGCCCCGGCGATTGCGACGCGCGCGCCGCCGGCAATCCGAAGCCTTCGAGATCGACCACGCGGCGCACGCGCGCGGGCCGCACGCCCGCGTACAGCAGCGCGACGTTCGCGCCCATGCTGTGGCCGACGATGTTCACCTGACCGCCCGGCGCGTAATGGTCGAACAGCACGTCGAGATCGGAGAGATAGTCGGGAAAGTAGTAATGGCCGCCGCCCTTCTGCGCGACCGGCCAGTCGGAGAGCCCGAAGCCGCGCGCATCGGGCGCGAGCACTTGCCAGTCGCCCACGAGTGCATCGACGACGAACTGGAACGACGCGCCGATATCCATCCAGCCGTGCAGCATGAAGAGCATCGGGGCGTCGGGCGAGCCCCAGCGGCGTACGTGCAGGCGCACGCCGCGCGCGTCGACGAATTCGGAGCGCGAATCTTTCATGGTGTCGTCTCGAAGTAAAAAAGGATGATCGTTCGATTATAGCGACGAAGAACCTGCCCTACTTCGCATCGTCGAGGCCGGCGAGTGCGCGCAGTTCGGCTTCGTCGAAACCGGCGTCGCGGCGCGCTTCGAAATTGAACGGGCCGCGCAGCTTCGGCGCGCGATATTGCGCGGCGAGGCGTTCGTAAGTCGTGTGCGGGTCCAGATTTCGCGCGTCGCACAGAAATCGGAACCAGCGATTGCCGATCAACACATGGCCGATTTCATCGCGCAGGATGACGTCGAGGATCGCCGCGGACGGGTGATCGCCCGCCTGCGCGAGACGCTTTCTGATCGGCGGCGACGCGTCGAGCCCGCGCGCCTCCAGTGTCCGCGGCACGAGCGCCATGCGCGCCAGCACATCGCCGCGCGTGCGTTGCGCCATGTCCCACAGCCCATCGTGCGCCGGGAAGTCGCCGTAAGCGTGGCCGAAATCGGCGAGGCGCGCGCTCAGCAGCGAAAAGTGATGCGCCTCCTCCGCCGCCACCTTCAACCAGTCGAGATAAAAATCCTGCGGCATCGACGGAAATCGCCAGACGGCATCGAGCGCGAGATTGATCGCGTTGAATTCGATGTGCGCGAGCGCGTGCAACAGCACGGCGCGCCCCGCATCCGACTGCATGCTGCGACGCTTCAGCGACGATGGCTCCACGAGCGCCGGACGCTCGGGCCGGCCAGGCAGATCGCCGGGTTCCGCGAACTCGGCTCGTGGATCGATCCGCGGCGGCTGGGCGCGCGCCGCATCGAGAAGTGCGCCGGCGCGCGCGGCTTTCGTCGCGGGATCGCGCTCGCGCAGGACCGCGAGCGCTGCGCGGCGGGCGCAGTCATCGGCATCCGGGGAAATGACAAGGTCGTGCATCGGACTGTCTCGAAAACGGGCGTCGAACACTGCGTTCCAGCGGACGCTTACGGCAAACAGCTAAAATGGTAATCCCGGCGGACGCCTCAAAACGCGCAACGACGCGCGTGCGCCGCCTCACCGGCAGGCGCGCATTGTAGTCCCACCTTCACGACATCACGCCTCAGGAGACAATGTGGCCATCTACAAACTCGGCGACGACGCCCCGACCATCCACGAAAGCGTGTTCCTCGCGGACACCGCGACCATCATCGGCCGGGTGACGCTCGAGGAAAACGCGAGTGTCTGGCCCGGCGCGGCGCTGCGCGGCGACAACGAGCCGATCGTCGTCGGACGCGGCAGCAACGTGCAGGAAGGCGCGGTACTCCACGCCGATCCGGGTTTTCCTCTGACGATCGAGAGCGATGTCACCGTCGGCCATCAGGCAATGCTGCACGGCTGCACGATCAAGGAAGGCTCGCTGATCGGAATCCAGGCGGTGGTCTTGAATGGCGCGGTGATCGGCCGCAACTGTCTGGTTGGCGCGGGCGCCGTCGTCACCGAAGGCAAGGTGTTTCCGGACAATACGCTGATTCTCGGCGCGCCCGCCAAGGCAGTGCGGGAAATCGGCGAGGCGGATATCGCCCGCATGCGTGCGGCCACGGCGAGTTATGCCGACCGTCGCGAATATTACAAGGCGCACCTCGTGCGTATCGGCTGAACGGACGCCGCACGAGACGGCGCAGCAGCCTCAACACCCAAGGAAGAGTTGTGAACGACCAGTTGCAGAAATTCATGTTCAACGCGGCGCCGGTGCGCGGCGAGATCGTCTCGTTGCGTCATACGTGGCAGGAAGTGCTCGCGCGCCGCTCGTATCCCGTGGCCGTGCGCAACGTGCTCGGCGAAATGATGGCCGCATGCGCGCTGCTGTCCGCGAACCTCAAGTTCGACGGCACGCTCATCATGCAGATCTACGGCGACGGTCCCGTGAAGATGCTGGTCGTGCAGTGCAATTCGAACCTGTCGCTGCGCGCCACGGCGAAGCTGGCCGATGGCGGCGAGAGCGAGCTCGACAGCGAAATGTCGCTGCCGGACCTGCTGAACCGTCACGGGCGCGGCCGCTGCGTCATCACGCTCGATCCCTCCGACAAAAAGCCGGGGCAGCAACCGTATCAGGGCATCGTACCGCTGTCGGACGAGCATGGCGCGCTCAAGTCGATGGCCGAAGTGCTCGAGCACTACATGCATCACTCCGAGCAGCTCGACACACGCTTGTGGCTCGCCGCCGATACCGACCGCGCCGTCGGCCTGCTGCTGCAGAAGCTGCCGGGCGATGGCGGCATCGTTCCGCATCCGGGCGAGCACGACGCCGATACGTGGCAGCGCGTCTGCCATCTCGGCAGCACGCTTTCGAACGACGAATTGCTGAAGGAAGAGCCGGATACCGTGTTCAAGCGCCTTTTCTGGCAAGAAAACGTCCAGCACTTCGAGCCGGCAGCGGCGCGCTTCCAGTGCACGTGTTCGCGTGAGAAGGTCGGCGGCATGCTGAAGATGCTCGGCCGCGAGGAAGTCGACAGCGTGATCGTGGAGCGCGGCAATGTCGAAGTGCATTGCGAGTTCTGCAACCAGCGCTATGACTTCGACTCCGTCGACGTTGCGCAACTTTTTGTCGCAAACGAACTCTCACAAGGTGTGAGCCCGGCGTCGGACCGGCGCCACTGAAACGCCGCGCAAGCCTTGTCCAGTCGAGGTTTCGCCACGCGCGCCGGTGACGCTCGAAGCACGGCGCGCCGCTTGCGGCCTGCTTTCGGCCCGGCTCTCACGACAGATTCCGCAAGCTATGATGGGACTCCTGCACAGATGTCCGGCCCGCTGGAGGTCGCAAAATGAAAACCGCAACACTCAACTGGAAGTTGCTGCCGTGTCTGGCCGGGGTCGCGCTCGTCGCCGGCTGCATGATGGATCCGCCCGGCCCGTCGCCGATCTATAGCCGCTTGCCCGACACATCGCCTGCGCCGCAACAGACGCTCACGCCGCAGCAGGAGATGGACCGCTACAACGCCATCGACAAGCAGGCGCTCAACGAATCGCAGCAGGCAGCCGCGGCTGGCAACGCCGCGAAGACGATGTCGCAGTTCTACGCGCCCGCGCCGGTGTCGGTCTACGGCGGCTATTCGAGCGGCGGCTGGGGCGGCCCGTACTGGGGCACCGGCATCGGATTCGGCACTTCGTGGTAGGCGAGGCGGCCATCCGCCTTTGTCTGCCAAATACAAAAATGGCGCGGTCGTGACCGCGCCATTTTTTCTCTCAACCAGCCGGCGTCTTACTGCGCCGCGCCCTGCTGCTTTTTCTTCGCTTCGGCCGCTTTTTCCTTCTGCGCCTTCTTGTCCAGCTCGCGCAACTCCTGCTTCGAGCGCGACACGGGATTCGGCACCACGCGCAGCGGCGCCGCTGAAACCTGACCGCGCGTCGAGCCGTTCATGCCCGGCACGTTCGCGGAATTGACGGGCGCGTTCGAATTCGGCGAGACGAACTGCACGAACACCTCGCTGTCCTTCACCATGCCCATCTCGTAGCGCGCGCGCTCTTCCACGGCGGCGGTGCCGTTTTGCAGGTCCTGCACTTCGCCCTGGACGCGCTCGTTGCGCAGTCTCAGATTCGTGTTCTTGTCCGTCTGCTGCGCGAGCTGCTGCTGCAATTCATGCACGCGCAGCCAGCCGCCATGTCCCCACCAGAGCGGGTATTGGATCAGCACCAGCAAAAGAACCAGAACGACAGTTACGAGCCGCATTCACGTAGCCGAAATAAGCGCCGCCCGGCGGCAAGCTGCCCCGGGCGACGGGCTTCAAAAGATGACGCTTCAAAGACCACTAAGCGTCCTTATCGACTAAAGCGGCAAAAGCTTTAGCGCAAGTTGTAAAACGCCGACTTGCCCGGGTAGCTGGCGATATCGCCGAGATCTTCCTCGATGCGCAGCAACTGGTTGTACTTCGAGATGCGATCGCTGCGCGACAGCGAGCCGGTCTTGATCTGGCCGGCGTTCAGGCCGACCGCGATGTCCGCGATGGTCGAATCTTCCGTCTCGCCCGAGCGGTGCGAGATGACCGCCGTGTAGCCCGCGCGCTTGGCCATTTCGATCGCCGCGAAGGTTTCCGTCAGCGTGCCGATCTGGTTGATCTTGATGAGGATCGAGTTCGCGATGCCCTTCTCGATGCCTTCCTTCAGAATGCGTGTGTTCGTGACGAAGAGATCGTCGCCGACGAGCTGGATCTTCTTGCCGAGCTTGTCGGTCAGCGTCTTCCAGCCTTCCCAGTCCGACTCGTGCATGCCGTCTTCGATCGACACGATCGGGAACTTGTCGGCGAGCGTGGCGAGGTAATCCGCGAATTCGGTCGACGACAGTTGCAGGCCTTCGCCAGCCAGTTGGTACTTGCCGTCGTGATAGAACTCGCTCGCCGCGCAGTCGAGCGCGAGCAGCACATCTTCACCGGCGCGATAACCGGCCTTCTCGATGGCTTGCAGAATCGTCGACAGGCACTCGTCGTTGCTGCCGAAGTTCGGCGCGAAGCCGCCTTCGTCGCCCACCGCGGTGCTCATGCCGCGCTCGGCCAGGATCTTCTTCAGCGCGTGGAACACTTCCGCGCCGCAACGCAGCGCTTCGCGGAACGTCGGCTGGCTCACCGGGACGATCATGAATTCCTGGATGTCCAGGCTGTTGTTCGCGTGCGCGCCGCCGTTGACGATGTTCATCATCGGCACCGGAAGCTGCATCGCGCCCGAGCCGCCGAAGTAGCGGTACAGCGGCAGGCCGGCTTCTTCGGCGGCAGCCTTCGCGACCGCCATCGACACCGCGAGCATCGCGTTCGCGCCGAGACGCGACTTGTTGTCGGTGCCGTCGAGTTCGAGCAGGGTCTTGTCGAGGAAAGCCTGTTCCGAGGCGTCGAGGCCCATGATGGCTTCGGAAATCTCGGTGTTGATGTGTTCGACGGCCTTAAGCACGCCCTTGCCGCCGTAGCGGCCCGCTTCGCCGTCGCGCAATTCGATGGCCTCGCGCGAGCCGGTGGATGCGCCCGAAGGCACCGCCGCGCGGCCCATCGTGCCCGACTCGAGCAACACGTCGCATTCGACGGTCGGATTGCCTCGCGAATCGAGAATCTCGCGGCCGATGATATCTACGATAGCACTCATGGTTTCCTCAAGAAATGACGATGAATTCTGTCAGTCACAACGAAGCGCGCCGCCTGTTTTTACACTTCGATACACGCTTCACTGGCTTCGCTCAGACCCATTCGATGACCGCCGGGTTCAGCTCCGGCGCAAAGAGCGGTCGTTTCGGGACCGGATCGAATCCGGTCCGCATCGCTTTCGTGGGGAGCGGGCGTCTCATCCGCCGGTTGCGGATGCCGCCCCGATGCGTTGCACGCTCCTCCGTTGCCCGGATGACGCCGGACGGCCTGATCTCGCAACACGGGCGCCCATGATGACGCCCGCGCCGTACTACTTTTTGCTGCCGACGCTCAGTTGAAGTCGTTCTCGAGGAACGAACCGCTTTTCACCGCGCGATCGATCGTGATGAGCGTCGAAAGCAGCGCTTCCATGTGATGCAGCGGCACCGCGTTCGGGCCGTCGGACTTCGCGCAGGCCGGGTCCGGATGCGTCTCCATGAAGAGGCCCGCCACGCCCGTCGCGACCGCCGCACGCGCCAGCACCGGCACGAATTCGCGCTGACCGCCCGAGCTCGTGCCCTGCCCGCCCGGCAACTGCACCGAATGGGTGGCATCGAAGACGACCGGCGCGTTGGTTTCGCGCATGATCGCGAGCGAGCGCATGTCGGACACGAGGTTGTTATAGCCGAACGACACGCCGCGCTCGCACGCCATGAAGCGGTCTTCCGACAGACCCGCTTCACGCGCGGCGTCGCGCGCCTTGTCGATCACGTTCTTCATGTCGTGCGGCGCGAGAAACTGGCCCTTCTTGATGTTGACCGGTTTGCCCGAGCGCGCGCACGCGTGGATGAAGTCGGTCTGACGGCAGAGGAACGCGGGCGTTTGCAGCACGTCCACGACCGATGCGACCGCTTCGATTTCTTCCTCGGTGTGCACGTCCGTGAGAACGGGCACGCCGAGCTGCTTCTTCACTTCGCCGAGAATGCGCAGGCCTTCGTCCATGCCCGGACCGCGATACGACTTGCCCGAACTGCGGTTCGCCTTGTCGAACGACGACTTGTAGATGAACGGAATGCCGAGCTTCTGCGTGATTTCCTTCAGCCGGCCGGCGACGTCGATGGTCATTTGCTCCGACTCGACGACGCACGTGCCCGCGATCAGGAAGAACGGCTTGTCGAGGCCCGCTTCGAAATGACACAGCTTCATGCTTGCGCTCCCGCGGTGGCTTTCGCCGGCGCCTTCACGCCATTGCCTTCGGCGTGCGCGCGCGCTGCATCGACGAATGCCTTGAAGAGCGGATGCCCGTCGCGCGGCGTCGACGTGAATTCGGGGTGGAACTGCACGCCGACGAACCACGGGTGCAGCGACTGCGGCAACTCCATCATCTCGGGCAGATCCTCGCTCGGCGTACGGGCGCTGATGATAAGCCCGCCGGCTTCGAGCTGGGGCACGAAACGGTTATTGACTTCATAACGGTGACGATGACGCTCGTTCACATCGCTGCCGTAGATGCGCTCGGCCATCGTTCCCGGCTTGATCGGGCACTTCTGCGAGCCGAGGCGCATGGTGCCGCCGAGATCCGACTCTTCGTTGCGCTTTTCGATGCGGCCCGCGCGGTCGTACCACTCCGTGATGAGCGCGACGACCGGGTTGCCCGTGTCCTGATCGAACTCGGTGGAATTCGCATCGGCGAGACCGGCGACATCGCGCGCGAACTCGATCACCGCGAGCTGCATGCCGAGGCAGATGCCGAGATACGGCGTCTTCGATTCGCGTGCGTAGCGGATCGCCTTGATCTTGCCTTCCGTGCCGCGACGGCCGAAACCGCCCGGCACCAGCACGGCGTCGAGGTGCTTCAGTGCGTCGGTGCCTTCGGCGTCGATCTGCTCGGAATCGATGTACTCGATGTTGACCTTCGTCGACGTATGGATGGCCGCGTGACGCAGCGCTTCGATCAGCGACTTGTACGATTCGGTGAGTTCGACGTACTTGCCGACCATGCCGATGGTCACTTCGTGCTTCGGATTTTCGAGCTTCTCGACGAGGTTCGACCACATCGCCAGATCGGCCGGCGGCGGCGCGAGCTTCAGCTCTTCACAGATGATGTCGTCGAGGTGCTGGTCGTTGAGCATCTGCGGAATCTTATAGATGCTGTCCGCGTCCCAAACGGAAATGACCGCGTCTTCGGGCACGTTCGAGAACATGGAAATCTTGGCGCGCTCGTCGTCGGGAATGCGGCGGTCGGCGCGGCACAGGAGCACGTTCGGATAGATACCGATTTCGCGCAGCTTCTGCACGCTGTGCTGCGTGGGCTTCGTCTTGAGTTCACCCGCCGTCGCGATGAACGGCACGAGCGTGAGGTGCACGAAGCACGCGCTGTTGCGGCCCATGCGCAGGCTCATCTGACGCGCGGCTTCGAGGAACGGCAGCGATTCGATGTCGCCCACCGTGCCGCCGATTTCCACGATCGCCACGTCCGGCTGGCCGCACGTCGCCGCAGCGGCGCCGCGCTCCACGAATGCCTGGATTTCGTTGGTGATATGCGGAATGACCTGCACCGTCTTGCCGAGATACTCGCCGCGGCGTTCCTTGCGGATCACCGATTCGTAGATCTGGCCCGTGGTGAAGTTATTGGCCTTGCGCATCTTCGTGCTGATGAAGCGCTCGTAATGGCCGAGGTCGAGGTCGGTCTCCGCTCCGTCTTCCGTCACGAACACTTCCCCGTGCTGGAACGGGCTCATCGTGCCGGGGTCGACGTTGATGTAGGGATCGAGCTTGAGGAGAGTGACTTTGAGACCGCGCGATTCGAGGATCGCGGCGAGAGAGGCGGCGGCAATACCCTTGCCAAGGGACGAAACTACGCCGCCGGTGACGAATACATATTTGGTCATCGCTAGATGCTCGCGGGAAAAACGGATTATACCGTAAAGGCCGGTTCCCACGAAGCGCGCCCGGCGCGGATATTGGCTACAAATCCGCGCATTTCGGCGTCATTTTTGCGGAACGTGACGCGGGCCGTTCGTCAAGTCCCGCGCGCGTGCTCGCGCCCTTTTCAGCGCGCCGTCTGCATGGCCGTGAGCAGCCGCTGCACGGCGCGCGCGGTGTCGATCGGGCGCTCCATCGGAAAGAGATGGCTGCCTTCCATCCATTCGATGTGCTCGCCCGCGATGCGCCGCGTCATCCCGAGCCCGACCTGGCGCACTTCGCGCGAATGCGTCCCCGCGATGAAACCGACGGGCACCGGCGCGCCGTGCGCGAGCCGCGCGCCGAGCGTGTGCGGCAGCGTGCGATAGATCAGATATTCCACATGGCGATCGAATGCGAGCGAGCGTGCGCCGTTCGCATGGGTCTGCGGAATGCCGAAATCGATATAGTCCGACAGCATGCGTTCGTCCCAGCGCGCGAACGCCGGTTTCGACAGGAAATGCCGCCACGCCTCGTCGCGGCTCGCCCACTGCGTGCGGCGCTTGCGCGTCGCGGCGGCGGGCGACAGGCGCTCGTCCAGCCCGGTCCATTGCGTGACGCGCAGGAGTCCGCTCTTCCAGCCCGCGATCACCGGCGAATCGAGCATCACCACGCCTTTCACCCATTCCGGGCGCTTCAGCGCCGCCATCAGCGACAGATAGCCGCCGAGCGAATGCCCGACGAGCCACACCTTCGGATGATCGCCGTCGGCTTCGCGCCGATAGCGGCTCATGTCGTCGATGAGCTGATCGACGAGATACGGCCAGTCGCGTGTCACGGGAAAGCGCGCGTCATGGCCGATGCGCTCGATGCTGCGAACTTCGTATTCGTCGGAAAGCTCCGCGAACATCGTGCGATACGTCGATGCGGGAAAACCGTTCGCGTGCGAGAAATGGATGATGTCTTTCAAGCGTGTCTCTTGTTTTTTTAGCGTTTAGCGCGCCATCCAGTAGCGCGCGTGGCTTTGCCGGTAGCGCTCGAACGTAATCTGCGAACCGATTTCGATACGCGCCGCGCCGTCTTCGTCGCTGCGCGAAAGCACGATGTCGCGCATCCGGTAGCGCGCGAAAACGGTCGGATGCGGATGATGAAAACGGTTGCGATAGCCTACCTGAAATATCGCGGCCAACGGCCCGACAGAATCGAGGAAAGGCTCGGTGGACGAAGTGCGGCTGCCGTGATGCGGCACGATGAGCACATCGGCGCGCAGGTCTGACGCGTCGCGCGCGATCAGCATGCGTTCGACGTCCGCTTCGATATCGGCGGCGAAGAGCGCCGAGCGTCCCGCCGCGTTCGTCACCTTGAGCACGCACGACTGCCGATTCGGCTTGCCCGAAAGCGGTCCCGGCTCGGGCCACAGCATTCGGAATTCGACGCCGTCCCACGTCCAGCGCTGCCCCGCCGCGCAACGCAGCGTCTGCGCGCCGCGTGCGCGCGCATCGGACCACGACGCGTCCTGCGCGGGCAGCGACGCGAGCAGTTGCCGCACGGCGATCGATTGCAGCACCGCCGGCGCGCCGCCCGCGTGATCCGAATCGGAATGGCTGATGACGAGCGCATCGAGCGCGCGCACGCCCGCAGCCTGCAGATACGGCACCACGATCCGCTCGCCCGCATGCGTCGATTCGGGACCGGGACCGGCGTCGAAGAGCAACGTGTGCCGCGCCGTTTCGACGACGAGCGCCGAGCCCTGGCCGATATCGAGCGCGGTGACGCGAAACGCGCCGACCGGCGCGGGATGCATCGCGGGCGCGAGCAGCGGCAGCCACGTCAGCGGCGCGGCGAAGCGCAACGGCCAGCCGCGCGGCGCGAGCGCCCATGCGACGCCGACGCACGATGCCGCGAGCGCGAACGCATCCGGCCGGGGCAAAAGCCAGAGCGACGCGGGCGCGGCATTCGCGAGACGCGCGAGCATGTCGCAGAGCACGGACAACGCGGCATGGGCGACGTGAAGCATCGGCGCATCGAGCGGTGCGGGAAGCATGAGACCGGCGAGCGTCGCGGGCGTCACGAGCGCGCTGATCCACGGAATCGCGAACGCATTCGCGAGCGGACCGAGCAGCGGAATCTGCGAGAACCAGTAGACGGTGAGCGGCGCGAGCGCGATCGTCACCGCGTACTGCACACGCGCGCTCGACGCGATATACCGCCGCGCGCGCGCGGCGAACCGCGCGACGATCGCGAGCGGCCTGCGCTTCGCGACATGTTGCGGACGATGACCGACTTCGCTCGGATCGACGCGATCCCATTGATCGACGTCGTCCTGTTCTTCCGTTTGCGCCCGCGACGCGCGACGTCCCGCCGACGCGATCGCATGCAGAATCGCCGCCACCGCGCAGAACGACAGCCAGAATCCCGGCGCTGTCACCGCCCACGGATCCGCGATCAGCACGAACGCGAGCGCCCAAAGCAGCACGAGCGACGACGACGGCCGTCGTCCGAAGAAAAACGCGAGCGCAACGACCAGCAGCATCCACAGCGTGCGTTGCGCGGGCACGTTGAAACCAGCGAGCGCGGCATAGCACGCAGCGAACACGGTCGCGCCGATGGCCGCCGCTTTCGGCGTGGCCGCGATCAACGGCGCGCTCAGGCCGCGCAAGCGCACGCGCTTCCACACGAATCCGACGATCAACGCCGCCAGCCCCGCGACGAAGCCGATATGCAAGCCCGATATCGCAACGAGATGACTCGTGCCGGTCGCGCGCATGACGGTCCAGTCGGCATCGCTGACGGCGTCCTGCGCGCCCACCGCGAGCGCGACGATGATCCCGCGATGCGGCGCATCGCCGAGCACGGTCTCGATGCGTTCGCGTGCGCGCGCACGCAGCCGGTCGATCGTCAGCCGCGGACCCGACGCATCGGCGTGCAAACGGCGCGGCTCGCGTGCTGCCGATACATAACCCGTCGCGCGAATGCCGCGTTCGAGCAGCGTTGCTTCGGCATCGCGCAGACCGAAGTTGGCGTTGGCATGCGGACGCTCCAAACGCGCCATCAAGCTCCATCGCTCGCCGGCGTGCAGGTTCGGAACATGATCGCCCGACATCCAAAGCAAGCGCACGACGCGCGGAAAGTCATGCAATTTCGCGCCGTTGGCCTCGACTTCGAAGAGAAAGCGCGTACCGTCGGCGCGTCGCTCGGGCATGCCGCGCACGAAACCCGTCAGTTCGATGTCGCGCTGCTCGTAGCGTGCTGGCAATTGTTCGCGCAGCCGCAGATCCGCGCGTATCGCCGCATACGCGAAACCCAGCGCGCAAGCAGCCAGCGCGAAGCTCGCGATGCGCGCACGCGGCTCGATCGCGCCCGACGCAATCGCGATGACGAACGCCGTGCAGCACGCGCACCACGCGATGACATCCGGCAAGCGAGCCTGCTGCTGCAACCACCAGACACCCAATGCAAATCCCAGCAGAATCGCCCGCACATCTTCCCTCTTCGTTCCTCGTCACGGCGAACGCATGCAGCCGATGCGTCCATCGAAACGATTATGAAGAGGCGAGCGCGAGCCGTGGGAGCGCAGCGTGAGCGTTAGCCGTTGTGCCTAGGGAAAGCACGTTTTCGTCGATGCCGCGCAGTTGCGCGAGCACTTGCGCGATGCGCGCGACCTGGTCCGGCGTGTTGCGTTGCTTGTAGCGCCAGGACGGCGCGATGTCGGGCGCATCGGTTTCGAGCACGATCGCGTCGAGCGGCAGCTCCGTCGCGAGCCGGCGGATCTGCAGCGCGCGCTCGAACGTGAGATTGCCGCCGAAGCCGAGATGCATGCCTTGCGCGATGAACGCCTCGGCCTGCTGGAAACTGCCGTTGAACGCATGCGCGATGCCGCGATGAATGTCGTGCGCGCGCAAGCCCTTCAGCACCTTGTCCTGCGACTTGCGCACATGACAGATGACCGGCAGATCGAACTCGCGCGCGAGCTTCAGTTGCTCGTTGTAGAAGAACTGCTGGCGGGCGTCGTCGAGCGTCGGCACGAAGTAATCCAGCCCGATTTCGCCGATGCCCACAAAGCGCGGATCGTCCATGCTCGCTTCGATTTCCTCGCGCAGCGTGCGCAGGTCGTCTTCGTGCGCGCCCGGCGTGAAGAGCGGATGAATGCCGAGCGCGTACGCGCCGCCTTCGATGCGATGCGCCAGCGCCCGCACCGTGTCGAAGTTGAAGCGCCCGACGCCCGGAATCACGATGCGCGTCACGAGCGCATCGAGCGCGGCATCGGCGACGGCATCGCGGTCGGCATCGAATTCGCCGGCATCCAGATGACAGTGCGTATCGATCCACATGGCGGCCTCCGCGCGTCGCGAAAGATTCAGACCGGCACGACCGGCTCTTCGTGCAGCACGCCGTCGCGCAGGCGCAGGATGCGGTCGCAGCGCGCGGCGAGATCGGGATCGTGCGTGACGATCACAAAGCTCGTCTCGAGCGTGCGCGACAGCTCCAGCATCAGGTTGAAGACGGTATCGGCGGTGCCGCCGTCGAGATTGCCGGTGGGTTCGTCGGCGAGCACGCATGCGGGATGCGTGACGAGCGCCCGCGCGATCGCCACGCGCTGACGCTCGCCGCCCGACAATTCGCCCGGCCGATGCTTCGCCCGATGCCCGATGCCCACGCGCTCCAGCATGACGAGCGCTTCCTTGCGCGCGTCTTCCTCGGGCATGCGGCGGATGCGCAGCGGCATCGCGACGTTGTCGAGCGCCGTGAATTCCGGCAGCAGATGATGGAACTGATACACGAAACCGAGCGCGCGATTGCGCAGCTCGTTGCGTTCCTTTTCCTTCAGTTCGGTGAACGGCTTGCCGAGCAGCGAGACCTTGCCCGCGCTCGGTTCGTCGAGCCCGCCGAGCACATGCAGCAGCGTGCTTTTACCCGAGCCCGATGCGCCGACGATCGCGAGCTTTTCGCCCTTCATCACGTCGAGTTGCGCGTTGTTGAGCACCTGCACGTTGAAGCCGCCCTGCACGAACGTCTTCGAAATCGCCGATGCCCGCAGCACGATGTTGTTGGCCGGAATCAGATCACTCATAGCGCAGCGCCTCCGCCGGACGAACCTTCGCGCCGCGCCAGCTCGGATAGAGCGTGGCGAGCGACGACAACAAAAATGCGATGACGCCGATCTTGACGACATCGCCCGGCACGAGCTCAGACGGCAGTTCGCTGATGAAATACACCGAGGACGGCAGGAACTGCACGTTGAAAAGATGCTCGATCATCGGCACGAGCCATGGAATGCTCCACGCGATCAGACAGCCGAGCGTCACGCCGAGGGCCGTGCCGATGAAGCCGATCGTCACGCCCTGCACGACGAATATCTTCATGATCGAGCC
This sequence comes from Caballeronia sp. LZ028, assembly GCF_031451415.1. Taxonomy (NCBI): domain Bacteria; kingdom Pseudomonadati; phylum Pseudomonadota; class Betaproteobacteria; order Burkholderiales; family Burkholderiaceae; genus Caballeronia; species Caballeronia sp. LZ028. Next base: position 2,193,228 of record NZ_JARUXN010000001.1, read on the forward strand.
CGGCTGCGCGCCGAGCGTGCGCAGAATGGCGATATCGGCCTGCTTGTCGGTGACGGTCATCACGAGCGACGACACGAGATTGAACGCCGCTACCGCGATGATCAGCGTGAGGATGATGAACATCATGCGTTTCTCGATCTGCACGGCGGAGAACCACGTCTTGTTCTGTTGCGTCCAGTCGCGAATGTACAGATCGCCCGACAGCGTGCCCGCGAGCTGGCGCGCGACTTCGGGCGCGCGCTGCATGTCCTTCAGGCGCAGGCGCACGCCGGTCGGCGCGGGCAGGCGAAAGAGCGCTTCGGCATCGCGGATTTCGATGAGCGCGAGCGTCGAATCGTATTCGTAGTGCCCCGACTCGAAAACGCCGACGACGGTGAACTGCTTGAGGCGCGGCATCATGCCGGCCGGCGTGATGGTGCCTTCGGGCGCGACGAGCGTGATCTTGTCGCCCCGCGTCACGCCGAGGTTGGCCGCGAGATCCTTGCCGAGCACGATGCCGAACTCGCCCGGCTTCAGGTCCGTGAGCTTGCCCGCGCGCATTTCCTTGCCGATGTCGGACACTTCCGGCTCGAGCGTGGGCTCCACGCCGCGCAGCGCGACGCCGCTCACGGCGCCCTGACGCGTGAGCAGCGCCTGCGCTTCGACATAAGGCGCGGCGCCGATCACTTCCGGATTGCGCTTCGCTTCCTGCGCGGTCAGTTGCCAGTCGGGCATGGAGCCCGTCGGCGAGAAGATTTCGACGTGCGCGAGCACCGACAGCATGCGGTCGCGCACTTCCTTCTGGAAGCCGTTCATGACCGACAGCACGACGATCAGCGCGGCGACGCCGAGCGCGATGCCCGCCATCGAAACGAGCGCGATGAAGGAGATGAAGCCGTTGCCCGTGGTGCGTTTGCTGGCGCGCGTGTAGCGCCAGCCGATCTGCCATTCGTACGGAAGTTTCAAGCGATTCCTTTCTGCTGCTGTTCCAGCGTTGTTGAGTCCGGTGAAGCAAATTTGCGAAAGTTTGCCATATGTCGCGAAAGCCACGCACTGGCAGCCTTCGTCCGCGAGGCGGGAACGGCGCGCCGAGCCTGATCGGAGAAGGCGCTTTGCCCTACAATGCCGAGCATCATGCCCGTTCATCATCTCCATCTCCTGTTGCCGTTCGCCCTGCCTTCGGCCGCGGACGCCGCCACCGCCCTGCACGGACTGGAGAGCGCGGCGCTCGACAAGCTGCTCGCCCGCGCCACGCTCGAAGAACGCGTCATTGGCGAGGATTTTCAGCGCACGCTGCCGCACGAACGCTGGATCGCGCGCCGCTTCGGCGCGGTGACGCCCGCCGATCAGCGCTATGCCGACGACGCCCCGCTCGCGCCCTTCATGCTGCTCGCCGACGGCGGCACGCCCGGCGATGCGCTCTGGGCCTGCATCGAGCCGGTTCATGTCCGTATCGCGCACGATCATCTCGTATTGATCGATCCCGACACGCTCGGCGTGCACACGGAAGAAGCGCGCGCCCTGCTCCAGACCGCGCGGCCGGTGATCGAAGCGCTCGGCGTGACGCTGCAAGCGCCGACGCCATTACGCTGGTACGTGTCGGGTGAAGCGCTGGGCGCGCTCGCGGGCGCATCGCCGTTGCGCGCGACCGGGCGCAACATCGAAATCTGGCTGCCGCACGAGGCCCGCACCGGCGATCGCTCCCGCGCGTGGATGAAGCTGCAGAACGAAGTGCAGATGGCATGGTTCGAACATCCGCTGAATCTGGAACGCGAATCGCGCGGCCTGCCTGCGATCAATTCGATCTGGCTCCACGGACAAGGCGCGATGCGGCCCGTGCAAAGCCCGTTCGCGCGCGTGATGTCCGATGCGGCCGCGACGCGCGGTCTCGCGCTCGCTTCCGGCGTGAAGCCGTCGATGCCGCCGGCGTCGTTTGCATCGCTCTCGATAGACGACGCGCAGGACGCGACGCTCGTCGAGCTCGATGCGTTCTCCGCGCCGTTCATCGAACAGGATTGGGCGCGCTGGAACGATGCGCTCAAGGCGCTGGAAAACGCGTGGTTCGCGCCCGCGCTGCAGGCGCTTCTCGACGGCTCGCTCGGCCGCCTGAGTCTCACGCTTTGCGGCGATACCGGCTCGGTCACGCTCTCGGTCACGCGCGCCGATCTGCGCAAGTTCTGGCGGCGCCGTCCGATCGCGGCGCTCTTCATCGAATAAGGCACTTTGCAATGACGCGAATCGTTACGCGCGCTTCTTCTCCCGCCGATGCCGAAGCGCTGATGCGCCACGGCCTGCATCCCGTCATCGCGCGTCTTTACGCATCGCGCGGCGTGACTTCTCCCGATGAAGTCGAAACCGAATTCAAGCGCCTGCACGCGCCCGCCGGCCTGAAAGGCTGCGACGCCGCCGCCGTCGTGCTCGCCGATGCGCTCGTCTCGGGACAGCGCATGCTCGTCGTCGCGGACTATGATTGCGACGGCGCGACCGCATGCGCCGTCGCCGTGCGCGGGCTGCGGATGTTCGGCGCGAACATCGACTATCTGGTTCCGAACCGCTTCGAATACGGCTACGGGCTGACGCCGGAAATCGTCGAGCTGGCGTCGCGTTCGAAGAGCGGCCTGCCCGATCTGCTCATCACGGTCGATAACGGCATCGCGAGCGTCGATGGCGTCGCGGCGGCGAACGCGCTCGGCATCGACGTGCTCGTCACCGATCATCACCTGCCCGGCGACGAGCTGCCCGCCGCGCGCGCGATCGTCAATCCGAATCAGCCGGGCTGCGCGTTTCCGAGCAAGTGCATCGCGGGTGTCGGCGTCATGTTCTACGTGCTGCTCGCGTTGCGCGCGGAGTTGCGGCGGCGCGGCGCTTATGCCGATGGCACACCCGAGCCGCGTCTCGATGGCCTGCTCGATCTCGTCGCGCTCGGCACCGTCGCCGATGTCGTGAAGCTCGACTGCAACAACCGCATTCTTGTCGCGCAAGGCCTGAAGCGGATTCGCTCGGGCCGCATGCAGCCGGGCATCGCCGCGCTCTTTCGCGCCGCCGGCCGCGATGCGCGCGCGGCGTCGGGTTTCGATCTCGGCTTTGCACTCGGGCCGCGCCTCAACGCGGCGGGACGGCTGTCGGACATGTCGCTCGGCATCGAATGCCTGACGACCGACGATGTCGGCCGCGCCTGGGAGCTCGCGCAGCAACTCGATTCGATGAACCGCGAGCGTCGCGAAATCGAAGCCGGCATGCAGCAGCAGGCGCTCGCCGAATTGCAGACGATCGATCCGGGCGAGCGCGCCACGCTCACGCTCTACGACGCGAGCTGGCATCAGGGCGTGATCGGCATTGTCGCGGGGCGGCTGAAGGAGCGGTTTCATCGGCCATCGTTCACGTTCGCGCACGCCGACGACAGCGGCACGCTCAGCAAGGGCTCCGGCCGCTCCATTCCGGGCTTTCATCTGCGCGACGCCGTCGATCTGATCGCCAAACGCGAGCCCGGCCTCATCCACAAGTTCGGCGGACACGCAATGGCCGCGGGCCTGACGCTTTCCACCGCCGACATCCCGCGCTTCACCGCCGCGTTCGAAGCGATCGGGCGCGAATGGCTGACGGCCGAAGCGCTGTCGCGCACCGTCGAAACCGATGGCGAACTCGAAGACGCGTACTTCACGCCGCAATTCGTCGAAATGCTCGACGCCGCCGTCTGGGGACAGGGCTTTCCCGCGCCGACCTTCTCCGGCGAGTTCGAAGTCGCGTCGCAGGCGCTCGTGAAGGACAAGCATCTGAAGCTGTCACTGTTGCGCGGGCGGCAGCGTTTCAACGCGATCTGGTTCAACCACGTCGATCCGCTACCGCCGCGCGCGACCGTCGCGTACCGGCTCGTCAGCGATTCGTGGAACGGCGTCGCGCGGGTGCAGCTGATCGTGGAGCACGCGGGCTGAGCGGCCCGCCGCGCACCCCGAAGGCCGGGGAAACCCTGTCGATCGGCTATAATTTCATCTTTTTACGAAGCCGAAGATCGACAATGGAAGCGGAACGTCTCAACGCGATCGAAAGCCTTCTGGCCGACCTGCGCCGCCGCGCGGGCGAGCTACGGGGGTATCTTTGACTACGACGCCAAGTCCGCGCGTCTAGCCGAAGTCAATAAGGAACTCGAAGACCCGAACGTCTGGAACGACTCGAAGAACGCCCAGGCGCTCGGTCGCGAAAAGAAGCTGCTCGACGGCGTGGTCTCCGCACTCACCGCCCTCGACAACGACCTGCGCGACGCGGACGAACTGTTCGGCATGGCGCGCGAGGAAAACGACGAGGACACGCTCGTCGCATCCGAATCCGATGCGGATGCGCTGCGCCTGCGCGTCGAAGACATGGAATTCCGCCGGATGTTCTCGAACCCGGCCGACCCGAACAACTGCTTCATCGACATCCAGGCGGGCGCGGGCGGCACCGAAGCGTGCGACTGGGCGTCCATGCTGCTGCGCCAGTACCTGCGCTACTGCGAACGCAAGGGCTTCAAGACCGAAGTGCTCGAAGAGTCCGAAGGCGACGTCGCGGGCATCAAGAGCGCGACGATCAAGGTCGAGGGCGAATACGCATACGGCTATCTGCGCACCGAAACCGGCATTCACCGCCTCGTGCGCAAGTCGCCGTTCGACTCGTCGGGTGGGCGTCACACGTCGTTTTCGTCGGTGTTCGTGTATCCGGAAATCGACGATTCGATCGAGATCGAGATCAATCCCGCCGATATCCGCACGGACACGTATCGCGCATCCGGCGCGGGCGGCCAGCACATCAACAAGACCGACTCCGCCGTGCGACTCACGCACGCGCCGACGGGCATCGTCGTGCAGTGCCAGAACGACCGTTCGCAGCACCGCAATCGCGCGGAAGCCATGCAAATGCTCAAGGCGCGTCTCTACGAATTCGAGATGCGCAAGCGTCAGGCCGAGCAAGACAAGCTCGAATCGAGCAAGACCGACGTGGGCTGGGGCCATCAGATCCGCTCCTACGTGCTCGACCAGAGCCGCGTGAAGGACTTGCGCACCAACGTGGAAATGAGCAACACGCGCGCCGTGCTCGACGGCGACCTCGACGACTTCATCAGCGCGAGTCTGAAACAGGGCGTTTAATTCGCCGACGCGGGTATCGACTTCGATATCCGCGTTTTCAATTCAGCCCGCCTCGCATCAAAAAGCCACAATCATCATGACCGAACCGATTCAACCGGGCGCCGCTCCCGAACTGGAAGAGAACCAGATCATCGCCGAGCGACGCGACAAGCTGCGCGCGATGCGCGAGCAAGGCATCGCCTATCCGAACGACTTCCGCCCGACGCATCAGGCCGCCGCGCTGCAGAGCGACTACGCCGAAACGGATAAAGACGCGCTCGAAGCGAATCCCCTGCCCGTCGCGATCGCCGGCCGGATGATGTTGAAGCGCGTGATGGGCAAGGCGAGCTTCGCGACGGTTCAGGATGGCAGCGGCCAGATCCAGTTCTTCGTGACGCCCGCGGACGTCGGCGCCGAAACCTACGACGCATTCAAGAAGTGGGATCTGGGCGATATCGTCGCCGCCAAGGGCGTGCTGTTCCGCACGAACAAGGGCGAGCTGTCGGTGCGCTGCACGGAGTTGCGTCTGCTCTCGAAGGCGCTGCGTCCGCTGCCGGACAAGTTCCACGGCCTCGCCGATCAGGAAACGCGCTATCGCCAGCGCTATGTCGATCTGATCGTCACGCCGGAATCGCGCAAGACCTTCATGGCGCGCACGAAAGCCGTCACGTCGATCCGCAATTTCATGGCGCAGGCGAGCTTCATGGAAGTCGAAACGCCGATGCTCCACCCCATTCCCGGCGGCGCGGCGGCCAAGCCGTTCACCACGCATCACAACGCGCTCGACATGCAAATGTTCCTGCGCATCGCGCCCGAGCTGTATCTGAAGCGGCTGATCGTCGGCGGTTTCGAGCGCGTGTTCGAGATCAACCGTAACTTCCGGAACGAAGGCGTGTCGCCGCGTCACAATCCGGAGTTCACGATGATGGAGTTCTACGCCGCGTACACCGATTACCGCTGGCTGATGGACTTCACCGAGCAACTGATCCGCCAGGCCGCGATCGATGCGCTCGGCACCGCCACCATCACGTATCAGGGGCGCGAGCTTGATTTGAGCAAGCCGTTCCATCGTCTGACGATCAATCAGGCGATTCAGAAGTACGCGCCGCAATACACCGACGCGCAGTTGTCCGATGCCGCGTTCCTGCGCACGGAACTGAAGAAGTTCGGTGTGGATACGACGCAGCCCGCGTTCCTCAACGCCGGTCTCGGTTCGCTGCAGCTCGCGCTGTTCGAAGAGACGGCTGAATCGCAATTGTGGGAGCCGACGTACATTGTCGATTATCCGATCGAAGTGTCGCCGCTCGCGCGTGCGTCGGATTCGGTGCCGGGCATCACCGAGCGTTTCGAGCTCTTTATCACGGGCCGCGAAATCGCCAACGGCTTCTCGGAGCTGAACGATCCGGAAGATCAGGCCGCGCGCTTCCAGAAGCAGGTCGACCAGAAGGACGCCGGCGACGAAGAAGCGATGTACTTCGACGCCGATTACATCCGCGCGCTCGAATACGGCATGCCGCCGACGGGCGGTTGCGGCATCGGCATCGACCGTCTGGTGATGCTGCTGACCGACAGCCCGAGTATTCGCGACGTGATTCTGTTCCCGCATCTGCGTCGCGAGGACTGAGCTTTCGCCTCGGTTTTCAGCGAAAAAAGCGCGCCTTTCGAGGCGCGTTTTTTTTCGATGGAACGATCGTTGTTGTAACCGCTGGTAAAAATTTCAAGCCGTATTCGGCCCGGAAGGGCGCAGAGCCGCGAGCCATCGCGATTGGCATTGCTCCTGCTTTCCTCGAAAGAGACAAGCTCCGCGAATTTGTTACACGCCGAAAAAGCGGAAAGTCGGCGCGTCCCCGAGAATGGGCGTGATCGCCGACATCGGTAGCGGCAGTTCGCCTCGAAACGGAGGTTCGATAATGGATAACGGAACCAGCAAACTCAGCACGTCACCCTCTTCCGGCAGCGCTCAGCCGCCGCAGCGGCGTCTGCATCCGCTCATCGCCACGGCGGCGGGCGCGGTCATCGTCGCGAGCCTCGTGGCTACCGCCGCGATGACGGGACTGTTCCCGAGGGCATCGAGCAATTCCTCGCAAAACCCGCAGACACAGACGGCGGCGGTCGCGCAGCAGCCAGTAGTCGATTCCGCCGCGCCGAGCCCGGCGCAGCAGCAAGCCGCCGCTCAACAGCAGGCGGCGCAGCAACAAGCCGCCCAGCAACAGCAAGCGGCACAGCAGCAGGCGCAACCGGCCCCGGCGCAGCCACGACCCGCGCAGCCATCGTATGCGCAGCAACCGCCGCAGCATCCGGCGTATTGCTCGACGTGCGGCACCGTCGAGTCGATTTCAGCCGTCAAGCATGAAGGCCGCGGCACCGGCATCGGCGCGGTCGGCGGCGCGGTGGCGGGCGGCGTCGTTGGCAATCAGTTCGGCCGTGGCGGCGGGCGCACGGCGATGACGCTGCTCGGCGCGCTCGGCGGCGGTCTGGCCGGCAATTCGGTCGAAAAGCATATCCGCAGCGAAACCGATTACTCGGTGCACGTGCGGATGGAAAACGGCAAGACTCGGACCTTCACGTACAAGAATCCGCCGCCGTTCCAGCAAGGCGAGCGCGTGCATATTCAGAACGGCACGCTGGTCGCGGGTTGATCGGCGCGCAAAAAGCAAAAAGGCGGCGAACCTCATCGGTTGCCGCCTTTTTTGTTTGAAAGCGTCGAGGCCTAGTGTTCCCGCTGCGAACTGCGCGCGGGATTCGGCCGTCCGCGCATCGCAAGATAGCCCCACCAGATATAGCCCGAGAAGCCGTACAGCACGAACAGGCAGAACAGCATGACCGGCGGATCCGACGACACCAGTACGAACGCCACCACGATCAGCAACACGCCCGCGAACGGCACGCGATAGCGCACGTCGAGCGCCTTGCCGCTGTAGAACGGCGCGTTCGATACCATCGTCACGCCGGCGTAGATGGTCAGCGCAAACGCGACCCACGGCAGCCACACGAGCTTGAGCGGCACGCGATTGTCGGTCGCGAGCCAGACGAAACCGGCGATCAGCGCAGCCGCGGCGGGTGACGGCAAGCCCTGGAAGTACCGCTTGTCGACCACGCCGACGTTCGTATTGAAGCGCGCGAGCCGCAGCGCCGCGCCCGAGCAGTAGACGAACGCGGCGAGCCAGCCCCAGCGCCCGAGATCCTTCAACACCCATTCGTACATGACGAGCGCCGGCGCGACGCCGAACGACACCATGTCCGAAAGGCTGTCGAACTGCTCGCCGAACGCGCTCTGCGTGTGCGTCATGCGCGCGACGCGTCCGTCCATGCCATCGAGCACCATCGCGACGAAAATGGCGATGGCCGCGATCTCGAAACGCACGTTCATCGCCTGAACGACGGCGAAGAAGCCGCAAAAAAGCGCGGCCGTGGTGAACGCGTTGGGCAGCAGGTAAATGCCGCGTTTTCTGAGGAACTGCTGCCGCTTCGCGCGCCGCGTCTCCACGGCGCCGACGTCCTGCGCGGCCTTGTTGCGGCGGAACGCGCGCGGAGGCGTCGCGTTCGCGCGATTACGGCGCGGTTTGAATGCCGCCATCGAATCCTCCGCGTTATTCCGCGAATTCGGCGAGGATCGTCGACGAAGCCGAAACCTTCTCGCCGATCGACACGCGCGGCCGGCTGCCAACCGGCAGATACACGTCGACACGCGAGCCGAAGCGAATGAAGCCGTAGCGCTGGCCGCGCGTGAGCGGCTCGCCCACATGCACGTAGCAGAGAATGCGTCGCGCGATGAGGCCCGCGATCTGCACCGACGTCACGGTATGCCCGCCCGCCGTCTGCAGCACGACCGCGTTGCGCTCGTTCTCGGTCGACGCTTTATCGACGGCCGCGTTCAAATACGCGCCCGGAAAGTACTGCACCTTCGTGATGGCGCCGTCCACCGGCGAGCGCTGCGAGTGTACGTTGAACACGTTCATGAACACGCTGATCTTGAGCGCTTCGCGGCCCACGTACGGATCGTGCGCGGTTTCGACCGCGACGATGCGGCCATCCGCCGGACACAGCACCGCGTTGGGCTGGGTCGGAATCGGGCGGGCCGGATCGCGGAAGAACTGGACGACGAAAATCACGATCAGCCAGAAGATCCAGGCGAAGCCAAAGCCGCCGATCGCCTGCACGAGGATGGCGACGACAGCCGCGATGGCGATGAACGGCCAGCCTTCGCGGGCAATGATCGGATGAGGATAGTTCATGAACGAGTTCTGTGTTTTATAAAAACCGTAGGATAGCAAAAGCCGCCCGGCGCACAGGGCATCCGGGCGGCTTTCGATGCAGCAAAAAGCGTGACTAGCGAAAGATTTAGTTCTTCGACTGGTCGACGAGCTTGTTCTTCGCGATCCACGGCATCATCGCGCGCAGCTTCTCGCCGACTTGCTCGATCTGATGCTCCGAAGTCAGACGGCGGCGCGATTGCAGCGTCGGCGCACCCGCGCGGTTCTCGATGATGAAGCTCTTCGCGTATTCGCCCGTCTGGATGTCCTTCAGCACGGCCTTCATCGCCTTCTTCGTCTCTTCCGTGACGATGCGCGGACCCGTCACGTATTCGCCATATTCGGCGTTGTTCGAGATCGAGTAGTTCATGTTGGCGATGCCGCCTTCGTAGATCAGGTCGACGATCAGCTTCAGTTCGTGCAGGCACTCGAAGTACGCCATTTCCGGCGCGTAGCCCGCTTCCACCAGCGTTTCGAAGCCGGCCTTGATCAGGTCGACGGTGCCGCCGCACAGCACGGCCTGCTCGCCGAACAGGTCCGTTTCGGTTTCTTCACGGAAGTTCGTTTCGATGATGCCCGCGCGGCCGCCGCCGTTCGCCACCGCATACGACAGCGCCACGTCGCGCGCGGAGCCGGACTTGTCCTGCGCCACGGCGACCAGGTGCGGCACGCCGCCGCCTTGTGTGTACGTGTTGCGCACGGTGTGGCCCGGCGCCTTCGGCGCGATCATGATGACGTCCAGATCGGCGCGCGGGATCACCTGACCGTAGTGCACGTTGAAGCCGTGCGCAAACGCGAGCGCCGCGCCCTGCTTGGCGTTGTCATGCACTTCGTTCTTGTAGACTTCAGCGATCTGCTCGTCCGGCAGCAGCATCATGACCACGTCCGCGCCCCTCACGGCTTCGGCCACTTCCTTCACCTTGAGGCCCGCGTTCTCGGCCTTGCTCCACGATGCGCCGCCCTTACGCAGGCCGACCGTCACGTTCACGCCGCTTTCCTTCAGGTTGAGCGCGTGTGCATGGCCTTGCGAGCCATAACCGATGATGGTGACTTGCTTGCCCTTGATGAGGGAGAGGTCGGCGTCCTTGTCGTAGAAAACTTTCATGGTGGTTCCTTGATCGTGCGTTGAATTTGGTTGCGCTACTTTGCTTCGTTTTGACCGGAAAGGCGTCAGACCTTGAGAATCCGCTCGCCCCGGCCGATGCCTGAGCTGCCCGTGCGAACCGTTTCGAGGATCGCCGTGGCGTCGAGCGCCTGGATGAACGCGTCGAGCTTGTCGGACGCGCCCGTCAGTTCCATCGTGTAGGTCTTCTCAGTCACGTCGATGATGCGGCCGCGGAAGATATCCGCCATGCGCTTCATTTCTTCGCGTTCCTTGCCGACCGCCCTTACCTTAATGAGCATCAGCTCGCGCTCGATGTGGGCGCCCTCTGTCAGGTCGACCACTTTCACCACCTCGATCAGGCGGTTCAGGTGCTTCGTGATCTGTTCGATCACGTCGTCCGAGCCAATGGAGACGATGGTCAGCCGCGACAGCGAACTGTCTTCGGTCGGCGCCACCGTCAGCGTTTCGATGTTATAGCCGCGTGCCGAAAAGAGCCCGACGACGCGCGATAACGCGCCCGGTTCGTTCTCCAGCAAAACGGAGATGATGTGTTTCATTGTCTTTTCCCGAATGTGTCCAGAAGAGGCGTTCGTCCGAAAAACCCGCGCGCGTCACATGTCCTTTGTGAAGACAGGCGCGCGCGGGCCTCGCGAGTCGAAGCCGCGTTATAGATCCTCAGACCCGAGCAGCATTTCCGTGATGCCTTTGCCTGCCTGCACCATCGGGAATACGTTTTCGGTGGGATCGGTCTGGAAGTCGAGAAATACGGTGCGATCCTTCAGGCGCAGCGCTTCCTTCAGCGCCGGCTCGACGTCCGCGGTCTTTTCGACGCGAATGCCGACGTGACCGTACGCCTCAGCGAGCTTCACGAAGTCGGGCAGCGCGTCCATGTACGAACTGGAATAGCGCTTCTTGTATTCGATCTGCTGCCACTGGCGCACCATGCCGAGATAGCGGTTGTTCAGCGAGATGATCTTGACGGGCGTGTTGTACTGCTTGCACGTCGAGAGCTCCTGAATGCACATCTGGATCGAGCCTTCGCCCGTGATGCAGACCACTTCGTCGTCCGGATAGGCCATCTTCACGCCCATCGCCGCCGGCAGGCCGAAGCCCATCGTGCCGAGACCGCCCGAGTTGATCCAGCGGCGCGGCTTGTTGAACGGATAGAACTGCGCCGCCCACATCTGATGCTGGCCGACATCGGAACACACGAACGCGTTGCCGTCGGTCAGTTCCCAGAGCTTTTCGACGACGTACTGCGGCTTGATGATCTCGCTCTTGCGGTCGTAGGACAGGCAATCCTTCGAGCGCCAGCCTTCGATCTCGTCCCACCACTTCGCGAGCGCCTGCGTGTCCGGGCCGTGCTCGGCGTGCTGAAGCTGCTCGATGAGCTCCTTGAGCACTTCCTTCACGTCGCCGACGATGGGGATATCCACCTTCACGCGCTTGGAAATGGACGACGGGTCGACGTCGATATGGATGATCTTGCGCGGCGACGACGCGAAGTGCTTCGGATCGCCGATCACGCGGTCGTCGAAGCGCGCGCCGATGGCGATCAGCACGTCGCAGTTCTGCATCGCCATGTTGGCTTCGTACGTGCCGTGCATGCCGAGCATGCCGAGGAACTTCTTGTCCGATGCGCGATAGCCGCCGAGGCCCATCAGCGTGTTGGTGACGGGATAGCCGAGCAGATCGGCGAACTGGTTCAGCTCGCGCGATGCGTCGGCGAGGATGATGCCGCCGCCGGTATAGATGTACGGGCGCTTCGCCGACAGCAGAAGCTGCACCGCCTTGCGGATCTGGCCCGAATGGCCCTTCGTGACCGGATTGTACGAACGCAGCGACACGCTCTTGACCGGCTCGTACTTGCACGGCGCCTTCGACACGTCCTTCGGAATGTCGATCAGCACCGGGCCGGGACGGCCGGTACGCGCGATGTAGAACGCTTTCTTGACGGTCTCGGCCAAGTCGCGCACGTCCTTCACGAGGAAGTTGTGCTTCACGCATGGACGCGTGATGCCGACGGTGTCGCACTCCTGGAATGCGTCGAGACCGATGGCCGCGGTCGGAACCTGCCCGCTGATGACGACGAGCGGAATCGAATCCATGTAGGCCGTGGCGATGCCGGTGACGGCATTGGTGACGCCCGGGCCCGAGGTCACGAGACACACGCCGACGTTGCCGGTCGAGCGCGAATACGCGTCGGCGGCGTGCACGGCGGCCTGCTCGTGGCGCACGAGAATGTGCTGAATCTGGTCTTGCTTGTACAGCTCGTCGTAGATGTAGAGTACCGAGCCGCCGGGATAGCCCCAAATGAACTCGACGTTCTCATCGGCCAATGCGCGCATGAGCACGGTGGCGCCGATGGAGTCAGCTTCGTGAGGAGGAGTCGTATCCGACGTGGAGAATTCCGCGCTGGGCATGTTCATTCATCACCTTTCGAATTTTCGGCAAAAAATTGATCGGGTGCTCTCTGCCGGGCTTGTGGCTCGGGTTCAAGCGGCGCGTCTAGGTTTGACTGGCGTGCTTCTTGGGCTCGCCTCAAAGCAGACATTTCACTGATGATGCGAGTCAGAAAATGTAACAGCGGCGCGCGCGGGCGGTCAAGCAAAAAGTTACCGAACGCGGCGTGCGCGCTGATTTTGCGCCGTTGCGGTGCGAAAGTTCCTTTACGGGGAGCGGCTGTCCGGGGCGCATTCGACCGGTCGAGTGCAGGCGGCAAATGGCAACAAAAGCTCTCATCCGCTCCGGATGCGGCGAAACTTTGCTAGGATTCGCAGGTTTTCCTAGAACTCCACGATCCTCATCGACGCAACTTCGGACGCAGCTTCGTTGCGCCGGGTCCCCAACGGATGGCATCAGACAAGGAACTCGCCGACTTCCTGGCGGGCGTCGAAAGACGCGCGTTCAAGCAAACCGTGTACACCGTTCGCGACGACGACGCGGCGCTCGACATCGTGCAGGACGCGATGATCAAGCTGGCGGAAAAATACGGCGACCGGCCTGCATCCGAGCTTCCCCTTTTATTCCAGCGTATCCTTCAGAACGCGACGCATGATTATTTCCGTCGCCAGAAGGTGCGCAACACCTGGGTCAGCCTGTTTTCGTCCTTCGGCAATGCGGACGACGACGAATTCGACCCGCTCGAAACCCTCGAATCCGAGGACGGCGCGGCGAGCAGCGAGAGCAGCGAAAACCGTCTGGAGCGCGAGCAGGTATTGAATCTGATCGACGCCGAAATCCAGAAACTGCCCGCGCGTCAACGAGAAGCTTTTCTCATGCGTTACTGGGAGGATATGGATGTCGCCGAGACGGCCGCCGCGATGGGATGCTCCGAGGGTAGCGTGAAGACGCACTGTTCACGCGCTACGCATGCACTCGCGCAAGCCCTGAAAGCCAAAGGGATCACGCTATGAGTTCCACTCTTGAAACGAAGGAAAACGAGTTCGCGCTGAAAGTCGTGCGCGCACTCGATGAAAGCACGTCGAACATTCCGGCTGCCGCCGTCGACCGGCTGCGCGATGCGCGCCGCGCCGCGATCGCGCGCAAGAAGCCGGAGAAGGTGGCCGTCGCGATGACCGCGCCCGCCTTCGCTCCGGCGTTCGCCGGAGGCACGCTCGACGCGGGCGGCGCCGATAACGGCCGCGGCGCAAAAGGGCTGCTCGCGCGGCTCGGCGGCCTCGGACTCGCGTGGCCGCTCGCGGCGCTCGTCATCGGGATTGCGGGCATCGCGTATTGGGAAGATCAGCAGCGCAAGGCGGAACTGGCCGACATCGACGCGGCCATGATGAGCGACAGCCTGCCCATCGACGCCTATCTGGATCACGGTTTCAACGCGTATCTGACGCGCAATCATTAAGCACTGAAAACAGCGGGGGAATTTCCGGGTGAGTTACAAGCGCGGTCTCGCGATTGTCTTTAGTTGCGCGATTGCGGGTCTGGTTGCGTTCGCCGCGACTTATCCGCGCTTTTATTCCACCGCCGCAGCGCCGTCGTCCGCCGCCGCGCCGAGCGGCAGTTCCGGCACGCCCGCCGATTCGAACGCATCGCCGCTCGCGGCGCTGTCGTCCGACAGCCCGATCTCCTGGAGTCATCTCACCGAAGCGCAGCACGTTGCGCTCGCGCCCTTCGCCACGCAGTGGGACTCGTTCTCCGACGAGCGCAAGAAAAAGTGGCTCAGGATCGCGTCGCGGTTCCATCGGATGTCGCCCGACGCGCAGAAGCATCTGCATCAGCGCATGGAAGAATGGGTGCGGCTCACGCCCGACCAGCGCAAGGTCGCGCGCGAGAACTATCAGGTTTCGAAGTCGGTGCCGCTCGAAAAGCGCGAGAAGGCGTGGGACGCGTATCAGAAGCTCTCCGAAGAACAGAAGAAAAAGCTGGCCGCGAGCGAGCACACGCGCCGTCCGACAATCGTTTCCGCGCCGCCCACCGGCAAGACGGAAGTGAAGGACATCAACCGGCTCGTCGCGGCGCGCGAGCAGGGACACGTCGGCGGCCACGCGGACGGCAGTTCGGCGGCGGCGGCCGCGCCGGCAGTGCCCGTTTCCGGCGCGCCGGCGCAACCCGCCATTCCGAACGCGGCGAGCATCGTGCCGGCCACGCCGATTCCGGTATCGCCGCAGCAGGCGCCTTCGATGTACAACGGCTCGTGAGCGCGCAGCCGGCAGTGGCCACCGTCGATCCGATGCGCGCGCCCACACTGCGCCGCCGGCTCGCGACGATGCTCTACGAAGGCGTCATTCTCTTCGGCGTCGTGTTCCTCGCCGGTTATCTCTTCAGCACGCTCACGCAGCAACGCAACGGCCTCACGCATCACAACTGGCTGATGTCGTGGATCGGCATCGTCCTCGCGGCTTACTTCGTGTATTTCTGGACGCACGGCGGCCAGACCCTGCCGATGAAAACCTGGCGCCTCAAACTCGTCGATGCGCGCGGGCAACCCGTCAAACCCGCCCGCGCGCTCGCGCGCTACGCGCTCGCGTGGCTGTGGTTCCTGCCGCCGCTCGCGCTGCACCCGCTCTTCTCGCTCGCCGTGCCGCAGACGCTCGCCGTCTTCGCCGCGTGGGTCGCGCTGTGGGCCGCCGCCGTGTGGCTCGATCCGGCGCGTCAATTTCTCCATGACCGCCTCGCCGGCACGCGCATCGTTCCCGCGCAATCCGTTGTCAAGTAATAAGAACTTCTCGTGACTGTCACGGCTCGGTCACGGCCGGAAGGCGTAATGCGCATACCGAAACCCGATGCGCGAGCCAATGGCCTTCAACTCGTCCGCCCGACCGGCAATCGACCCGACCTCTTCCTTCAGCTTCAGCAATAACGAACTGCGCACCGGTCCCTTCGCGCTGCGATCGGAGTCCACGGAATCGTTCGGGTCCGAATCCGCGTCGCCGGGCCAGCACGACGGCATCGCCGATTCTGGCGGAGAGCCGCATCGATACCGCACGATCTGGCTGTCCGATATCCACCTCGGCTCGGGCGGCTGCCAGGCGCCGTATCTGCTCGATTTCCTGCGGCACCACGAGTCGGAGTATCTGTATCTCGTCGGCGACATCATCGACGGATGGCAGCTTCGCAAAGGCTGGTTCTGGCCGCAGGCGCACAACGACGTCGTGCAGAAAATCCTGCGCAAGGCGCGAAAGGGCACGCAGGTCGTGTACATCCCGGGCAATCACGACGAAGCGGCGCGCCAGTTCTGCGATCTCGCGTTCGGCGACATCCACGTTCGCGGCGAAGCCTTTCACACGACGCTCGCGGGCAAGCGTCTATGGATCGTGCACGGCGATCTCTTCGATGGCGTGATCCAGCACGCCAAATGGCTCGCCTATCTCGGCGACACCGCCTACACGATGATCCTGCTGCTCAACCGCTGGTTCAATCGCGTGCGCACGAAGCTCGGCTTCAACTACTGGTCGCTGTCGCAATACCTGAAGCATCAGGTCAAGAACGCGGTGAACTTCATCTCGCAGTTCGAGCGCGTGATGACCGACGAAGCGCGCCGCCGCGGCTGCGACGGCGTCGTGTGCGGGCACATCCACAAGGCCGAAATCCGCGACATCGACGGCATTCTCTACTGCAACGACGGCGACTGGGTAGAGAGTCTCTCGGCGCTCGTCGAAACCTACGACGGCGAACTGAAAATCGTCTACTGGACGGTGATGCGCTCGCCGGAAGCGCGCCCGGCGAAAGCACGCGCGACCGTCTGACCACGAACGAACCAACGGGGCCAAAGCTGATGAAGATCATGATCGTTACCGACGCATGGGAACCGCAGGTCAACGGCGTCGTGCGCACGCTCACGCAGACGACGAAGGAACTCACCGCGCTCGGACATCGCGTGGAATTGCTCACGCCGCTCGAGTTCAGAACGATTCCCTGCCCGACCTATCCGGAGATTCGCCTGTCGCTGATGCCGGGACAGCGCGTCGCGAGCCGCATCGACGCGTTCGGGCCGGACGCGCTGCACATCGCCACCGAAGGTCCGCTCGGACTCGCGGCGCGCGCGTATGCGCTGCGTCACAAGCTGCCGTTCACGACCGCGTACCACACGCGCTTTCCGGAGTATGTGAAGGCGCGCTTCGGCATCCCGCTCGCGCTGACGTATCGCTTCCTCCACTGGTTCCACAAGGGCTCGCAGGCGGTGATGGCGCCGACGCCCGTCGTCAAAAGCGATCTCGAAAAATACGGCTTCACCAATGTCGTGCTGTGGACGCGCGGCGTCGATCTCGACATCTTTCATCCGATGGAGTCGAAGGTGCTCAACACGGCGCGGCCGATCTTTCTGTACGTCGGGCGCGTGGCCGTGGAAAAGAACGTCGAGGCGTTTCTCAAGCTCGATCTGCCCGGCTCGAAGTGGGTCGCGGGCGAAGGTCCGGCGCTCGCGGAGCTGAAGTCGCGCTATACGAACGTCAACTATCTGGGCGTGCTGTCGCAGCCGGAGCTCGCGAAGGTCTACGCGGCGGCGGATGTCTTCGTGTTCCCCAGCAAGACCGATACTTTCGGCCTCGTGCTGCTCGAAGCGATGGCCTGCGGCACGCCGGTCGCGGCCTATCCGGTGACGGGCCCGATCGACGTGCTCGGCGAAAACGGCCCCGGTGCGCTCGACGACGACCTTCACGAAGCCTGCCTGCAGGCGCTGAAAATCGAACGCGCCGATGCCCGCGCGTGGGCCGAACGCTTCTCGTGGCGCGCGGCCTCGGAGCAGTTCGCATCGCATCTGCGCCAGTTCGGGCCGCGCGCCGCGAGCTCGGACCGGGCAGCGGCATGACGCGACACGCCGTGGCGCAGGAACGGGCCGAAGCGAACGCGCGAGGCGCTTCGTCCGCGACGGCCCGCGCGCGCGATCCCTTCGACGATGACCCCGAAGACATCGACGAAACGTCCGCGCAGCCGCCCGAGCCGCTCGGCCCCGACGACCTGCCCTTCAATCCGTACAAGGGCAACCGCGGCTTCACGCGCGCGTGGCACGCGATGAAAAATTCGCTGTACGGTTTTCGCGTCGCGATTCGCGAGGAAAGCGCGTTTCGTCAGGAATTGACGCTCGCCGCGATCCTCTTGCCATGCAGCCTTTTCGTGCCGGTCTCGCCCGTCGAGCGCGCGGCGCTGATCGCGTCCGTGCTGCTGGTGCTGATCGTCGAGTTGCTGAATTCGAGCGTCGAGGCGGCCATCGACCGCATATCGCTCGAACGTCACGAGTTGTCAAAGCGCGCGAAGGATTTCGGCAGCGCCGCGGTGATGGTCGCGCTCGGCGTCTGCGTCATTACCTGGGGTCTGATTCTTTGGCCGTTTGCATCCGCTTGGCTCGCGCGTATCTTATAAAAGAGAATTCGTGCGCTCAAAGCTCGCGTCCGTGCCGCAGAACGACCGGTTTATAATCGTCCGATATTCTCAAAAATAGCAACGGAAGCGGCCGCGCGAACGCTCATCCCGAGCCCTCGCGGCCCGATCCCAAGGTCGGACGACATGGAAGCCAAACCACCCCGCCGCACCCGCGAACGGATACTCGAGCTGTCGCTGAAGTTGTTCAACGATATCGGCGAGCCGAACGTCACCACGACGACGATCGCCGAGGAGATGGAAATCAGTCCAGGCAACCTGTACTACCATTTCCGCAACAAAGACGACATCATCAACAGCATCTTCGCGCAGTTCGAGCAGCAGATTCAGAAGCGTCTGCGCTTTCCGGACGATCATCGCCCGACGATCGACGAGATGTGGTCGTATCTGCAATACATGGCGGATTTCTTGTGGACTTACCGCTTCCTGTATCGCGACCTGAACGATCTGCTCGCGCGCAACCGCACGCTCGAAACGCACTTCAAGCAGATCATCACGCACAAGGTGCACTTCGCGAGCCAGTTGTGCGAGGCGCTCGTGGCCGATCAGGAAATGGTCGCGACGCCCGAGGAGATCAAGGTGATCGCGACGAACATCGGCGTAATCGCGACGTACTGGCTGTCGTATCAGTACGTGATGAATCCGCGCAAGTACAACGATCAGGAAGCGATCCGCACGGAACTGCATCAGGCGAGCCTGCATATCATCTCGATCATGGCGCCGTATCTGCGCGGACGCTCGCGTCAGCTCTTCGACGATCTCGTTTCCGGTAAGCTGCCAAAGCGCGAGTATGCGGATTTCCTGCCGCCGCGCGAAGACGCGTCCAACGCATCGAACGCGTCGAAGACCGAAATACCGAAGGATTCCAGATAAATGAAGGCAGTTTGTGTTTATTGCGGCTCCGCGACCGGCGCCCGCCCCGTCTATGCCGAAGCGGCCAAGGCATTCGGCCGCGCGCTCGTTGAAAACGATCTCTCGCTCGTCTACGGCGGCGGCCGCGTCGGGCTGATGGGACTCATCGCCGATGAAGTGCTCGCCGCGGGCGGACGCGCCGTCGGCGTGATTCCCGAGTTGCTGCTCGCGAAGGAAGTGGGCCACACGGATCTCACCGAATTGCACGTCGTGCCCGACATGCACGAGCGCAAGAAGAAGATGGCCGATCTGTCGGACGCGTTCGTCGCGATGCCGGGCGGCGTCGGCACGTTCGAGGAGTTTTTCGAGGTCTACACGTGGGCGCAGCTCGGCTATCACCAGAAGCCGGTCGGCTTGCTCGACGTGAACGGCTACTACGATCCGCTCATGGCGATGCTGCGTCATACGGTCGACGAAGGCTTCATGCGCGAGGCGTATCTGGATTTCATTCAGGTCGCAGCCGAACCCGGCGAGATGATCGCAAAGCTGAAGACCTACACGCCGCCCGCGATCGACAAGTGGTCCGAAAAACGTAACGCCGTCTGAGGAGCGGAACCGATGTCGAAAGTCATCCTGATTACGGGGGCAAGCCGCGGCATCGGCCGCTCGGCTGCGGTGCTCGCGGGCGCGCGCGGCTGGTCGGTCGGCGTCAACTACGCGTCGAACGCCGCGGCCGCCGATGACACCGTCGCGGCCGTCGTTGCGGCGGGCGGCAAGGCCATCGCGATTCCCGGCGACGTCAGCGATGAAGCCGCGATCATCGCGATGTTCGACGCGACCGAGAAAGCCTTGGGCAAGATCGATGGCGTCGTGAACAACGCGGGCATCGTCGCGCCCGGTTCGATGCTCGCGGACATGGATATCGCGCGCATGAAGCGCATCTTCGACATCAACGTGCTCGGTGCGTATCTCTGCGCGCGCGAGGCGGCGCGGCGCATGTCGACTTCGCGCGGCGGCAAGGGCGGATCGCTCGTGAATGTATCGTCGGCGGCGGCGCGGCTCGGCGGGCCGAACGAGTACGTCGATTACGCGGGATCCAAAGGTGCGATCGACACGCTCACGATCGGGCTGTCGAAGGAACTCGGGCGCGAAGGCGTGCGCGTGAACGCGATTCGCCCCGGGCTCATCGATACCGACATCCACGCGAGCGGCGGCAAGCCGGATCGCGCGCACGTACTTGGCGTGCAGACGCCGATCGGACGCGCGGGCACCGCCGATGAAGTCGGCGAATCGATCGTATGGCTGTTGTCGGATGCGTCGTCGTATGTGACGGGCGCGATTCTGGACGTGTCGGGCGGGCGTTGATCACGCAGGCTCGGGCATGAACTCGAGCCGATAACCGCGCTCCTCGAGCATCTTGACCACAGGCGGCTCCAGCGGATGTTCGTCGATGTGGCGCCGCGTCGCGCCATAACGCACGACCGGCGGATCGATGCTGGCAAGACGCCGCCATGAACCGTGCATGCCGAATACAGCGTGAAGGTTCACGCCGATGTGACTGAGCGCGGCATGTTCGAAACCGAAACGCGCCGCGACTTCGAGCGGCGCGAACCGCAGACCCACGGCTTCCAGCTCGGGACGCAACATGCAGGTGAGTTGCACGTCTTCATGCGTGGCGTCGTTGAACCAGCTCATGGCGATCGGCTCGGAATCGCTGACGTCGGGCGGCGGGACCACCATCCGGATGTGCGGATGATCGACCAGCGCACGAAGCATGCGACGGCTACGGAGACTGAAGCCTCCGTTGAGCACCGGAATCACGACGGAGTCCGGGTTCTCGAGATCGCCGTACCAAGAAAAATCCTTCTTCCAGTAAATGCCTTCGGGTCTGTCGACGCGCGCGAGGTGTCCGGGCGCGCCGATATAGTCGTATTCGAGGAATTCATCGGTCCAGTTCGACGCGTCGAGCAGCCAGCCGTCTTCCTGGACGATCAGCACGTACTCCGTTTCGACCATGCGCCACAACGCGAACATCATGAAAAGGCTGTATTCCTTGAAGCTCAGCGGCGCGATGGCACGGTGACGAATGTCCGGCGGAAGATTGCCGGGTGCGGACGGGCTTAGAAGCAAGGCGGAAGCGCCGGGCATTTGCCGGCGGGAGAATTCGAGCGCCAGCGCCGCGCCGTGGGCGTCGTTCAGTCCGGTCACGGAGACCAGAGTGATGTTGCTGAAATCGGGCATGAAACACGTCGGATGATAAGGATGCCGAGCGATTCTAAATCACTGGTATTCGACGCCATCTCAAAAGGCTGGGTCATTCATCGACGCGCATTTGGCGGCGAGAATATGGTTTTGACGGGGAAAGTGCGCGATCAATTTCGATGAAGCGAGCAAATCGATCGGGTGGCTGACCGGTTTGGTTCCACCATCTTGCCTACTCCGGAACGAACCTCAATCGGTATCCACGTTCCTGAAGCATACGTGCAAATGCACGTTCTCCATGTTTCTTCATGACGGCGCTTAGTCTGATTTGAAATTGGACCGTGGGCGGATCGATACTCACTAGCCTCCGCCACGAGCAATGGTGACCAAACAGCGTCATGGTGTTGAAGTTGCGATGCAAATATCCGGCGTTTTCCATTCCAAAGCGCGCGCATAGCTCCGCCGGCGCGAAGCGTATTCCGACGGCCTCCAGTTCCGGGCGCAAAATCGCGGTCAACTGCACATCTTCGTTGGGTGCGCCGTTGACCCATGTCATCTTGAGTGAATCTCCGCCTACGCTATCCGGCGGCGGGATACGCACCATGATCTCGGGATGGTCGGCGAATACACGCATCATGCGCCGGCTGCGCAAACAGAAGCCACCGTTGAGCACGGGCATGACCCGCTTGCCCGGCTGATCAAGTTCCAAGCCCCATTTGTGGTGAACAACCCATTGCGTTCTGTCTTGGGTATCGATGCGCCCGACATGAGTCGGCGGCCCCACGTAATCGTAGTCCAGGAACTCGTCACTCCAGTTATTCGCATCGAGGACCCAGCCATCGTCCTGGACAATCAGCGCAAAGTCCGTTTCGATGACACGCCATAGCGCGAACATCATGAACCAGCTGTACTCTTGATACGTGAGGGGTGCAATCTTTCGATGTTCGATTCCTGCTGGCAGGTTCGCCGGAGCATGCGGACTGCACAATAATGCGCGCGCACCCGGCATTTGTTGCCAACTCAAAGTAAGTGCATCGGCCGCCCGCCCGGCATTCGAACACCCGGTTACGGATACGATCGTAATGTTGCTGAAATTCTGCATTCTTTTTCCATGAACTGCGGATAAGCGACCCAATGCTGTTATGAAAGGGCCTGCCAAGGTTCCGTTTCGTCGATGTCGGCAGGTCGGCGAGTCTATGCTTATGGCATGTCGACGCGCCATAGAAATAGTGCGAATTCAAGTCGCATAGGTAGACGAATCCACAGGGTCAGGACCGTCCAGACAACGAATCGAAAAATCTGTGCAGCGGGCGTGTTTATCCGGAAACGCGCACACACCATCGAGCAGGGCCTTCTTTCCGGGCACCACTCGATGGCGACGTTCTGGAAACCGCGATTATTGGATCGGCAGACTGGAAAGCGCTTTCTCGGCGTTGACAATTCCGCCCCCGCATCCCTCAGGGCAGCGTCCGGCCATCGAAGTGGCCGTAGAGACCAGAACACTCTTGATCTGGTCCAGCGTCAAACTCGGTTGCTTTTCGAGCATGAGCGCGATCACACCCGATACGTGCGGGGCAGACTGTGACGTGCCGCTTGACAGCTTGTAGGAGTTGTTCGATTGCGGAGCTGTCTTCCCTTCGTCAGTAAGCGAGATAATTGCCTCGCCCGGCGCCATGACCGTGACCGACGAGCCATAGTTCGAAGTAGCCGAGCGATTGCCAGCAGAGTTTGTCGCACCAATAGATAGCACTCCACGGCAGTTTGCGGGCAGTTGAGTGGATGCGTCGGCATTGGCATTTCCACTTGCCGCGACGATCACGGCGCCTTTGCCAACTGCAAAGCTGACTGCGTCTTGCATGGTCTTACTGCATGCGCCGATACCACCGAGACTCATGTTGATCACGCGCGCTGGATAAGGGTTATCAGGTACGCCTGACACTGAGCCTCCCGCAGCCCACACGACGGCATCCGCGATGTCCGACAACTCACCGCCACAGCGCCCAAGCACCCGGACGGGCAAGATCTTGCTGTTATATGCGACGCCGGCGATTCCAGTCCCATTATTGGTCTTTGCCGCGATGATTCCAGCAACGTGGTCCCCGTGCCACTCCGAGTCCTTCGCGGAATTCTGCACACCCGAGGGGCATACGTCCCCTATCTGCGTCCAATTGCCGGGGTCCGTCGCATCGGATGAACGCCCGGACCGGTTTCTATCGTAGTTTGCATTGCTTATAAAATTGTATCCGGGAAGCGTCTGACCATCGAGATCCCTATGCGATGTATAGCCCGAATCGAGCACCGCAATCACGACGCCCTTTCCGGTCGCTTGTTCCCACGCAGCAGGCATCGCAATGGCGGTCGCCTGGCTCGACAAATTCCACTGATAGCTGTTATAGAACTGATCGTTCGGCACGAGATTCGCCTGCAGCATTAGGTTAGGCTCGATGTACTCCACCTCCGGGCTCTTCAGATACTCCACCATGAACGCCTGAGCCTCAGAGGAACTCATGCGCTTCGACGCCCGGATGACGTGCCCTCGACCACGCGTCACACTTCTTTCTTCGATCGAAAGATTCCTCAGTTTGGCCACGCGCGCATTGTTCGAAGTGGCCAGCGTAGCGTCGTTGATTGATCGATGCGCGGCACTGTCACCACTGCCGCTCTCGTTCGCCTGCGAGCGGTAATAGACGATGAAACTGTCGTACTCGCTTCCCTGAAGCAATCCGCTGACATTCGCGCGCGATGCATACTCCGTAGGGATTTCGTTCGCAGCGAGCCTCGTTGTCGCTTTCATTTGAGTGGACTCGGGCAACACCGATCCGAGTTCGGAAGATCCCCCGCCGCAGGCTGCGAGACTAGCGGAAGCAGCCATGATTAAAGCAATAGTTCTTTTCGTCATTATTTTGATTCTATTTTTTTAATTCGTATACCTAATTTATAGGACCGTAATACATGAACTTACGACTAACACGCTATGCGACCATGCCGTCCTCCTCTGTCGATGATGAGTTCCCGAAAACCTCCCTAGCGTCATCGTCTGGGGGCGATGTCTTCCAGTGCGTCGCCCTATGCCTGCTCACTCCGCAGCGAACGTTACGCGATACCCGCGCGCCTCCAACATACGCACGACATCCATTTCCCGGAATGCCCGCTGTGCCAAACTGCGTTTGACTTCGTACTCCACGCTCGGTGGATCGATGCTGACCAGACGGCGCCAGAAAGCATGATGGCCGAAAAGGTCCATGAAATCGGCATCGCCATAGATAGGACCGGAATCTTCGACTGCGAAGCGCTTGCACAAATCGAGCGGAGCGTACTTGATCCCGACCGCCTCGAGTTGCGGACGCAAAGTGGCAGTCAGTTGCACGTCTTCATTGGGTGCGCGATTACTCCAGCGCATGCGAAATTCGCTGTTATCGAGTAATTCCGGCCGCGGAATCTCAACCTTGATTTCCGGATGATCCATCAATGCGCGCAACATGCGCCTGCTGCGCAGGCTGAAGCCTCCATTCAAAACAGGCCGCACGACATGGCCCGGACGATCTATCCGATCGCGCCATTTGAAGTGTGAAATCCATTCGGTACCGGCGGCCGATTCGACGCACGCCTGATGAACGGGTGCCCCTATGTAGTCGTAGTCGAAGAATTCGTCACGCCAGTTATTGCCGTCCAGAACCCAGCCATCATCCTGCAAGACGAGCGCGAAATCGGTGTCGATCAGCTTCCAAAGCGCAAACATCACGAACCAGCTGTATTCGTGGTAGTTCATGGGAGCGATCTTGCGGTGCGCGATTCCTTCAGGCAGCCCGCGCGGCGAATTCGGGCTGCAAAGTAATGCGCGCGCGCCTGGCATTTGTCTGCGACTCAATTCCAGCGCTGGAACGGCGCACGTGGCGTCCTGCAAACCTGTTACGGAAACCAAAGTAATTCGATTAAAGTTCGCGCGCGTCATGCTCTTGCGATGGTCCGATATATGAATAGTGCCTTGATACAGCGGTATTCATATAAGGGGCGCATCGCTCATGCATCAATAGAACTAATCGGAAAACGGATCGTCAACGACCAATGTCAATCCGTTCGATCGACGATGTGACGCGGGCTTCCTCACGTAAAAGGGATGCGGCACACGCTTCGCCCGTGGGTCAAAACCCGCCATGCGCCGCCAGCCACGCCTCCTCATCGGCGCGCATTTCGCGTCCGAGAATCCGATTGCGATGCGGAAAGCGTCCGAAGCGCTCGACCACTTCTGCGTGCTCCAGCGCCGATTCATGGAAGCTCGAAACGCCGGTCTCTTCTTTCAGCTTTGCGAATAAGCGCAGCGCCTCGCGCTGGCTCCCCATCGATTCATCGTGCTCGAACGGCATGTACGCGAACGCGCGATGGTACGCACTCGGCAAGCGCAGATCGTCGCCGCGCTCGACCAGCGTCTTCGCCAGCGCGAGCGCACGCGCATCGCCCGCAAACGCGCGCGGCGTGTTCCGATGACAATTGCGCGAAAACTGATCGATGAGCACGATCAGCGCAAGCGTGCCGAGCGGCGTGCTTTCCCAATCGCGCAAGCCGCCCGCGTGCGCCTCGTCGAGCAGCGCGCCGAAACGTTCGGTGAGCAGCGAATCGAAGGCGCGCTTCTTCTTCCACCACAGCTTGCGATCCTGACCGAATTCCGCTGAACCGGGCGCGCCGAACCAGAGATCGAGCACGGCCTGAGCGCGCGGATCCATGTTCAGACGAGTTCCAGCACCAGTCGCCGCGTGCGCGCGCTCTTCTTCTCCAGCTTCGCGATGCGCAACTCGCCGATCTCCTCCGTGTTGCGCACATGCGTGCCGCCGCACGGCTGCAGATCGACATTCTCGATGCGCAAGAGACGCACGCGGCCGAGGCCCGTCGGCGGCTTCACGCTCATCGTGCGCACGAGCTCGGGACGCGCGGCCATTTCATCGTCGGTGATCCATTCGGTCTGCACGCCGTGCGCGCCGCCGATCAGCGCGTTGAGCTTCGCTTCGACGGCTTCGCGCTCGATCGGCTCGACCGTCGCGAGATCGAGCCGCGCGTATTCCGTCGTGATGCTGCAGCCGTCGACGGGATACGGCAGCACCGCGCAGATCAGATGGCTCGCCGTATGCAGCCGCATGCGCCGGTAACGCTGCGCCCAGTCGATCTCCGCGCTCACCTTGTCGCCGGTTTTCAGCTTCGCAAGCGCATCCTCCTGACCGGGCGCGGGAACGTGAACCGCGTCATCCGGCGTTGCGCCTTCGAACTTCGCCTTGCGCGTATCGGCGATCGCGATGACCGTGCCGTCCGCGAGCGTCAGCGTGCCGGCATCGCCCGCCTGGCCGCCGCCGAGCGGATAGAACACGGTTTGATCGAGGTGGATGCCCTGCTCGTCGATGGCGGTGACGGTCGCGTCGCAACGCGTTTGATAAGCGTCCTCGCGAAAGAGTGCGCGTGTGCTCATGGTCGTGCTTCCTTGCGATGAGGCGAAAAAGCCGATGATGCATCAGCCGCGCCCCGCCTGAACCGGTACAAAAGAAAGCGAATCAACCGGGACGGTTGCGCATCCAGTCTGCGGTATCGAAGAACGAAGTGAGCAGCCGCTCGCGCAAGGATGCGTCGATGCCGATGTCTTCCATCGCCCACGCCATGCAGCGCAGCCATTGATCGCGCTCGCTCGATGCAATCGCGAACGGCAGATGCCGCGCCCGCAAACGCGGGTGACCGAAGCGGCTGATGTAGTGATCCGGCCCGCCCATCCAGCCGCACAGGAACCAGAACGTCTTGTCGCGCGAATTGTCGAGCGTCGGCGGATGCAGCGCGCGGATGCCCGCGAACTCCGGCTCGAGGTCCATCAGATCATAGAAACGGTCGACGAGCGCGCGCACGCGCTCTTCGCCGCCGACCAGCTCGAAAGCGGTCGGCTTTTGCACATCGTCTTCGGGATTGACGTCGGTCATTGCTCTGATTCGAAAAACTACGCGTCGCGCAGCGATTGCAGCGCGGGGCGCGCCAATACGCGCCGCAGGCTCAGCCAGCCGCCGAGCCCCGCGCACGCGACGCCCGCGACGATGCCCACCGGCACGAGCCACGGATTGAAATCGATATGAAACTCGAACACGCGCGCCGCCAGCACATAGCCGATGCCCTGCGCGCCGACCGCGGCCATCAGCCCGGACAGCGCGCCCACGGCGACGAACTCGGCGACCTGCACCGAGCGGATCTGTCCGTGCGACGCGCCGAGCGCGCGCAACAGCGCCGATTCGCGCACGCGTTCATCGCGCGTGCCGGCAAGGGCCGCGTAGAGCACGAGCACGCCCGCCGCGAGCGTGAAGAGGAACAGGAACTGCACCGCGCCGATCACCTGCGCGAGCGTGCGATGAATCTGCGCGAGAATCGGCGCGATATCGATCGCCGTCACGTTCGGATAACGCGCGACGAGCCCGTCGATCACGCGTTGCTCGTCCGCCGGCAGATGAAAGCTCGTGATGAAGGTCGCGGGAAGATCGGCGAGCGCGTCGGGCGGCAGCAGCACGAAGAAGTTGACCTTGAACGAATTCCAGTCGACCTTGCGCACGCTCGTCACCGGCGCTTCGACCGGCAGTCCGGCGACGTCGAAACGCAGCACGTCGCCCATCTTCACGCGGATCGTCTTCGCGATGCCCTCTTCGATCGACACCTGCGGCTTGCCGTCTTTGCCGAACCACGCGCCTTGCGTGACGCGGTTATCGCCCGGCAGTTCGGTCGTATACGACAGATTGAATTCGCGATCGACGAGGCGCTTCGCGTCGGCACGGTCGTAGTTGTCCGGATTCACAGCCTTGCCGTTGATGGCGACGAGACGCGCGCGCACCATCGGCGAAAGCGCGGCGTCGGGCTGGCCGTGCGTGTGCAGATAGTCGAGCACGCCGGCGCGCTGGTCCGGCTGAATGTCGATGAGAAACTGATTCGGCGCGTCGGGCGGCGTCGCGTCGCGCCAGCCCTTGATGAGATCGTTGCGCGTCATGCCGATGAGCAGCAGACACATCAGCCCGATGCCGAGCGCGGTGATTTGCAGCGCGCTCGACCCGCTGCGCCGCTCCAGCGACGCGAGCGCATAACGCCAGCCGACGCCCGCGCGGCTGCGCTCGCGCCGCACGAAGCGCGCCGCCGCCCAGAGCGCCGCGCGCGCGATCGCGCCGAACACGAGCAGGCCCGCCGCGAAACCGCCCGCGACGATGCCGCCGAGCTTCAACTCGCCCGCCGCGACGATCAAAAGCGCCGCGAACAGCAGCACGCCGACGCCATACGCGGCATGGGCGACGCGTTGCGCATCGCCAAGCTCGCGCCGGATGACATGCACCGGCGGCACGCGCGTGATCGGCAGAAGCGGCGGCAGCGCGAAGCCGAGCAGCAGCACGAGCCCCATCGCGACGCCTTGCAGCGCGGGCCAGACGCTCGGCTGCGGCAGTTCGACATCGACGAGCGAGCCGAGCCAGTTCAGCAGCACGAGATGCCCGCCGAAACCGAGCACGACGCCCGCCGCGCTGCCGATCAGGCCGATCGCCAGAAATTCGTTCAGGAAGAGCGCGCGCAGCGTGCGCTGGCTGACGCCGAGACAGCGCATCGCGGCGCAGCCGTCGAGATGACGCCGCGCGAAACGATGCGCCGCCATCGCGATCGCGACCGCCGCGAGCAGCGCCGTCAACAGCGACACCAGCGTGAGGAAGTGGCTCGCGCGATCGATCGTCTGGCGCACTTGCGGCTGGCCGTCGGAGAGCGATTCCAGCGCGACGCCGCGCAGCTTGCCGCCATCGACGTTCTCGCGCGCGAACTTCGCGAACTGCTCGACCTGGCTGTCGGAACCGGCGACGAGCAGGCGATACGTCACGCGGCTGCCGTAGCCGATGAGTCCCGTGGCGGCGATTTCGTCGGCGCGCATCATCAGGCGCGGCGAGAAGTTGACGAACGAGAAGCCGCGATCCAGTTCGCGCGTGATGACGCCCGCGACCGTGAACGTGCGCGTGCCGACTTTCACCGTGCCGCCGACCTTCGTCTTGAGCGCATCGAGCAAGGCGGCGTCGACCCAGACGGTGCCGGGCGCGGGAATGCCGTGCGCGGGCGCATCGGCGGCGTCGACGGCGGGCGCGATGCGCAGCGCGCCGCGCAACGGATAGCCCTGCGTCACGCCCTTGATCGCCGCGAGGCGCGAGAGCGGCTGCGCGGACGTCGAACTGATCATGCTCGGGAAAATCGTCGTGCCCGCCGTCTCGAGTCCGAGCGATTTCGCTTGCGTTGCGAACATCGGATCGACGGGATGATCGGCGCGCACGACGAAATCGGCGGCGATCATCTGGCGTCCGTCGCGCGCGAGTCCCTGGCGCATGCGATCCGCGAGAAATCCGACGCTGGAGAGCGCCGCCACCGCCAGCACCAGCGCGAGCAGCAGCATCGTGAGCTCGCCCGCGCGCCAGTCGCGGCCGGTCATGCGCCACGCCTGACGCATCGTCTGCATGAAACCGAGCGTGATGTGCGGATGCGAATGTCCTGCCTTACGTGCGGCCTGATCGTTCCTGAATGCGGTGCTCAATCGTGCTTGCTCCGCAGCCGGTTCATCCGATGTTCCGATCTCGGCAGCATGTGCTTGGCCATGCGCGACACCCCGCCGTGCACGCCGCGCGCGAGCCTCGGCAGCGCCCAGCCCGCCAGCACCAGAAACGCGAGAAGCAGCACGAGAAACAGCAGCGGCACGAAGAGCGCGAGCGCGATGCCGGTGACCGCGCCGACATCCTCGGTCGCCGACGCCGCCCAGTTCGACACCGGCTCCGGCGACAGATTGATGAGCGCCCGCGTGCCCGCCTTCGCGAAATGCGATGCACCGGCGAGCGTGCCGCCCGCGAGCGCGGCGATGGTGAGCATGGCGGGATCGGCGTGGCCGAGGGAGCCGGCGGCGAGCACCGCGCCCGCCGGAATGCGGATGAACGTGTGCACCGCGTCCCACAGGGAATCGAAGGCGGGAATTTTATCGGCGAGAAATTCGACGACCGCGAGCACGCCCGCGACGCCGATCACCCACGGCGAGCCGAGCACCGCAAGCGAATCCGGCAGGTGAACGATTCCCATGCGCTGGAACATGCCGGCGATGAAAACAGTGAGATACAGGCGCAGCCCGCTCGCCCATGACAGGCCCGCTGCGAGCGAAAGTGACTCAAGCATTGCCGTCTCCCTTAATGCCGCCAGCTGCCGGCGTTCGCCGCTACGGGACGATTTGCCGACTGAAAAGAGCGGTCTTTGCGGCAGATGCCGGAAGAAGCCGCCTACATCCGCGAAGATAGAACGAAAACGCGCAAAACGTTGCGCTCAGACAAATGCGGATGACCTCGAACCATTATATCCACGCAAATACGCGCGGTGCAGCACGGTTCAAGCGATTGGCGTTCCCGGCGCCCTCAGTGTCCTGACGAGAGCTTGAGCCCGATCAGCCCGGCGACGATCAGCACCGCGCTCAGGATGCGCGCCGCCGACAGCGCTTCGCCCATGAACACGATTCCGAAGACGAACGCGCCGACCGCGCCGATGCCCGTCCAAACGGCGTAGGCCGTGCCGAGCGGCAGTTGCTTCATGGCCATCGCGAGCAGGACGAAGCTGCCGAGCGCGGTGATGACGGTAAAGACGGACGGTCCGAGCCGGGTGAAGCCTTCGGACGATTTGAGACCGGCCGCCCAGGCGACTTCCAGCAGACCGGCGACGAAAAGAAGAATCCAGGACATCGAGCGACTCCCTTGAAAATGGGGCCGTCCCCGACGAAACGATGCGCATGCGGTCGTCCGCATGGCTTAGGCGCGAAAGCCGAAGATTGTACCAAACGGGTGCATTCGCGGCAGGCGCACGCGGCGCTTCGCCGCGCGGCGTGTGGTCGCGTTCCTTAAAACCATGCTATTAAGGAGAAAAGCGCCCGCGCGAGGCGCGCCTTTCGACACATCCGCTGCAAAAAGCCTGAACAAGGAGCGTTCATGGATGTCGACTCGGTCCTGCTCTCCCGCTTCCAGTTCGCGTGGGTCGTCGCCTTTCACATTCTGTTGCCGGCCTTCACGGTCGGTCTGTCGTGCTTCATCGCGACGCTCGAATTCAACTGGTGGATCACGAAGCGCGACGTCTATCGTCGCCTGTCGGCGTTCTGGCTGAAAATTTTCGCGGTGTCGTTCGGCATGGGCGTGGTGTCGGGCATCGTGATGCCGTTTCAGTTCGGCACCAACTGGAGCCGTTTTTCGGATGCGACCGCGAACGTCGTCGGCCCGCTGATGGGCTACGAAGTGCTGACGGCGTTCTTCCTCGAATCGGCGTTTCTCGGCGTGCTGCTCTTCGGGCGCAAGCTCGTGCCGCAGTGGGCGCATGTGATGTCGGCGATTTTCGTCGCGGCGGGCACCGTGATCTCGTCGTTCTGGATTCTCGCCGTCAATAGCTGGATGCAGACGCCGCAAGGCCACCGCGTGCTGCCGGACGGCCGCTTCGAAGTGGTGAGCTTCTTCGACGTGATCTTCACGCCGTCGTTTCCGTACCGGCTCGGGCACACGGTGAGCGCGTTTCTCGTGACGGCCGGCTTCGTGATTCTCGGCGTCGGCGCGATGTATCTGCGCCAGCGCCGCGCGCTCGAGGAAAGCCGCGTGATGGTGAAGATGTCGCTGATCTTTCTCATCATCATGGTGCCGGTGCAGATGGTGATCGGCGACGCGCATGGACTCAACACGCTCAAGCATCAGCCGGCCAAGCTCGCGGCGATGGAAGCGCTCTGGGAATCCGGCACGCGCGTTCCGGCCAATCTCTTCTCGATTCCCGATCAGGACGAGGAACGCAATCACTTCGAAATCTCGATTCCGGTGCTCGGCAGCATTTATCTCACGCACGACCCCAACGGCTACGTGCGCGGCCTCAAGGACTTTCCGCGCGAGGACCGGCCGCCCGTCGCGGTCGTGTTCTTCGCGTTTCACATCATGGTCGGCATCGCGCTGCTGATGTTCGCGCTCGTGCTGTGGGGCATCGTGCAGTTCGCGCGCGGGCGCATCGAGACGAGCACGCGCTGGCTGCGCGCGGCGACGTGGGCGATGCCGCTCGGC
Organism: Caballeronia sp. LZ028; assembly: GCF_031451415.1. NCBI lineage: Bacteria > Pseudomonadati > Pseudomonadota > Betaproteobacteria > Burkholderiales > Burkholderiaceae > Caballeronia > Caballeronia sp. LZ028. Next base: position 2,225,635 of record NZ_JARUXN010000001.1, read on the forward strand.
TTCATCGCGGTGATCGCCGGCTGGACGACGACCGAGGCCGGCCGTCAGCCGTGGACCGTCTACGGCATCCTGCGCACGAAGGATTCGGTGACGCCCTCGCTCACCGCCGCCGATGTCGGTCTCTCGTGGCTGCTCTATGTGCTCGCCTATCTCGTGATCTTCGGCGCGGGTTTGTTCCTGCTGCGGCGGCTGGTGCGCGTCGGGCCGGCCGAAGTCGGCCATGCGCACGAAAAGGACGAACTCGATACGAAGGCGCGCGCGGCGCGTCCGCTGTCGGCGGTATCGGCGGGCGCGAACGGCGCGACGCCCCGCGTGAGCGAGGACGACATCGTGCCGCCCGGCCGCGGACGCAAATAAGCAACGAACCGGAGAACGCGATGCTCGATCTCGTGCCGCTGTGGGCCGCCATTCTCGCGCTGGCGGTGTTCATGTATGTGCTGCTCGACGGCTTCGATCTCGGCGTAGGCATGGTTTTTCTGCTGCGCCGCGACGCCGAATCGCGCAATCTGATGATCAACTCCGTCGCGCCCGTCTGGGACTTCAACGAGACCTGGCTCATTCTCGGCGGCGGCGGATTGTTCGCGGTGTTTCCGCTCGCGTTCGCGATCATCGTGCCGGCCGTTTATTTCCCGATTCTCTTCATGCTGCTCGGGCTGATCTTTCGCGGCGTCGCGTTCGAATTCCGCGAAGTGACCGGCGCGCGCAAATGGCTGTGGGACGGGGCGTTCGGCTGCGGCTCGCTCGTCGCGACGTTCTCGCAGGGCATCGTGCTCGGCATGTTCATCCAGGGCTTCCCGATCGAAGGCCGCGTCTACGCCGGCACGAGCTGGAACTGGGTCGCGCCGTTTCCGTTGCTCGTCGGCGTGGGGCTGATCTTCGGCTATGCGCTGCAAGGCACGACGTGGCTCGTGCTCAAGACCGAAGGCGAACTGCAGGACTGGAGCCGCAAGATGGCGCGCTATGCGCTCATCGGCGTGATCGCGTTCATTCTGCTCATCAGCCTGTGGACGCCGCTCAAGGACGCGCGCATTGCCGCGCGCTGGTTTGCCTTCCCCGACAGCCTGGCGTTCGCGCCGGTGCCTGTGCTCACCGTGCTGCTCGCGTGGACGCTCTGGTCGAGCCTCGCGAAAGACCGCGACGTGCTGCCGTTCCTGTGCTCGATCGGGCTCTTCTTTCTCGCGTTCACGGGGCTCGTCATCAGCCTGTGGCCGTTCATCGCGCCGCCTTCGGTCACGCTCTGGGATGCGTCCGCCGCGCCCTTGTCGCATCAGTTTCTGCTGATCGGGACGATGTTTCTGCTGCCCGTCCTGATGATCTACGTGATCTGGTCGTACTGGGTGTTCCGCGGCAAGGTACGCGGCGACATGGGTTATCACGCGGAATAGTCAGAGCTTCTGCTGCGTGGCGAGCGACAGGATGCGCGCCCATTTGTGCGCCTCGCCGCGATCGCGCATCGGCAGCGTCCATTCGCCGTGCTTCGCGTCCCGCACGTCGAGCACGACCTGCCACGCGCCGTTCGTTCCATTCGCCTGCCGCATGCGCGCGCCGCGCAGGTCCGCGAAGATATAGCTGCCGCGCTCGTCGCCGACGCGCACATCGCACAGACGCTTGCCCGCCGCGACCCGCACGCCGCCCCAGTCGGTTTTGAGTTCGTGGGTCCAGTCGCCGTGTTCGCCTTTGCGCAGATTCGGCGCGATCTCGCGGCGGCTCGCGAGCCAGCGCATCACGCCCGCCGCGATGATCGCCAGCACGACGATCGCAACCGCCACCGCGACGCCGAGGCCGAAGTGCGCGTGTAGCGCGTCGAACGACCATATCGCGCCGTAAATCAGCAATCCTAAGACGATCAGTCCGACGACGATGGGCATCGCGCCTCCCGCACGCTCAATCGATGAGACCGCAGCGTATCACTGCGCCTTGTGCTTCGCGTTCCAGTCGCGCAGCGCCTGCAGCGTGTTGGCGACGTGCTGGTCCGGCGACAGGCTCGTGTATTCGTAAATGACGCGGCCGTCGGGCGCGATCACGTAGGACACGCGATTGGCCATCGTGCTTTTCATCGGCATGGAGGCGTCGTAGGACTTGATGATCTTCGAGTTTTCGTCCGCCGCGACCGGAAACTTGCTGCGGCATTCGCTCACCGAAAACTTCTTCAACGTATCGATGTTGTCGTGCGACACGCCGATGACCGTCGCGCCTTCGGCCTTGTACTGATCGACCGCTTCCGCGAACTCATGCGCCTCGATCGTGCAGCCCTTCGTGAACGCCGCCGGATAGAAGTACAGCACGACCGGGCCTTTCTTGAGGGCATCGGCGAGCGAATAGTCGTACACGTTGCCGCCGAGCGACGCCTGCGCGGTGAAGTCGGGCGCGGCATCCCCGGGCTTGAGCGTCGCGCCTGCGACGAGCGGATAAACGGCCGCGGCCGCGGCCATCGCCAGAACAGCAGCCGCTTTCATACCGGAAAATCTTTTCATGCGCGCTCCTTTCGAAGACCTCGTTCATGCAAAGACGCCAACTATGCGTCGTCCTCGCCCTGATCCATCCGGTGTTGCGCGAACCACGCCGCCGCTTCGAATTGCAGTTTCGCGAGCACCGCGGGCGTGAGCACGTCGAGCGATGGCTGCGCGTGCCGGCTCGCGTCGATGGCGGGCGCATCGCCCCGCTCGGCAGCCCGCGCGATGCCGAGCAGCGCGCCGAGCAAGCCTTCGCCCGCGAGAATGGCCGTGCGGATTTCGGCCGCCAGATGGAGCTTATCGAGAATTTCCACGGGCTGCATGTTCAGCACGACATGCACGAGCGAGAAGATGCCGGTCATGAACGCGGCGTCGGAGAAGGCTTCGTCGGCGGGACGCAGCTTTTCGGCCGCGAGCTCCAGGAAGCGCGCGCGCGTGCCGACGAGTTGCAGCAGCGGATCCGAGCGCCACGGCAAACCGCTGCCGTCCGCGTAAAGCAGCAGCTGCGCCCAGCGCATCAACTGGCGCGTGCCGGTCGCGGCGATCGCCTCGCGCAACGACGACACGCGCCGCCCGCGCGTCTGCGCACTCGAATTCGCGAGACGCATCAGCTGCACGACGATATCCGGATTGCGCTTCAGTTCCGCTTCCAGCTCGCGCAGGCCCGGCTCGCCGGCGAGCACGGCCATGAGGCGCAGAAGCGAGCCGCGCGCCGGGCTCTCGCGCCGCGCCGAAAGCACCTGCGGCCGCGCGAAGAAATAGCCCTGAAAGAGATCGAAGCCGAGACGTTTGGCGCGCGTCAGATCGTCGAACGTCTCGATCTTTTCCGCCACGAGCAGCTTGCCGCGCCGCTTCACTTCCGCAGCGAGTAGCGGCAGATGCCGATCGTCCGCGGCGAGGAAATCGACCTTGACGATATCGACGGTCGGCAGCGCGGCATGCAGCGCGTCGTCGAGCTTCACGACGTCGTCGAGCGCGAAGCGAAAGCCCGCGTTGCGCAACTGCGCGCAGCGTTTGAATAGCGACTCGTCGAACGTGATGCTTTCCAGCAGCTCCAGCACGAAACGCTCGGGCTGCATGATGTGGACGATGTCGTCGAACAGCAGCTCGCGGTTCATGTTCACGTAACCGGGATGCGGCCCGAGCACCGCCGGCACGCCCATCTCGCCGATCGTGCGCGCGACGACATGCGCGGTCGCCTGCACGTCGTCGTGGATGCGGGCGCGATTGTCGGGGCTGTCGCGAAAGAGCAGTTCGTAGGCGACGAGCGCGCCTTCGCCGTCGAGGATCGGCTGACGCCCGACATAGACGCTTTGCCCGCGCCGCGCCGATGCCGCGCGCTTCAGGGAAGAATCGGGCATGGCGCGGACCGGTCGGATGCGCGCGGCGGCGCCGTGAAGCGTTGCGTGATGGCCGGCTCGATGGCCTTGGCTATGGCACAGGCCGGCCGCTTGGTGGATTCGATCATGGGGCGAACGAGTCGAACGGAATTCTGATGGTCAACAGCACGGCGAAAGCCCTGCGTCCGGCGGCACACCGACGAGAGAACGGGTTCCCGGCCGCAAACGCGCCACTGTAACCGAATTCTCCTGACGAGATAATATGAAACCTCATATCGACAATAACTGGACATTCTTGATGCCGCGATGCGCCCGCCGCATCCGCGCCGCCGGTTAAAGAAATCCCCGATCGCGCCGATAACTCGCCTGATAGAGCGTGTCGCGCCTCATTGCGGCACGTCCCGGCCGGAGCCCGCGAGGCGCGTGTTCCGCGCGCCGCCGCCTGGCCGAAACAGCAGGCGCAGCCGCCAGAAACCAACGAGACCATGCAAGCGAACCGGATCAACGTCTCCCGCCGCGCACCGTGGCGCATCGCGCTCGATGCGCTCTCTCGCGCATGGGGAAGCGCCGCGCGCGAGCGGCATCCCGAGAGCGCCGGGGAGCCGCCCGCGCCCGCGACATCGCCCGGGGCCGGCGCGCCGGATGCGCCCGTCGCCGCCGTCGCGAATGCCCTGACCGACGCGTCCGAGGCCACGCTCGGCGCGGTCGACTTCCTCGCCCAGCTCGACGATGCGCTGCGCTTCCAGTATGTATCGGATGCGAGCATCGAGTTCATCGGCTATCACCGCGATTATCTGAGCATGCTGACGCTGCACGATCTCGTCGCATCCGAGGAAGCCGACGAGCTGCATGCGCTCGTCGCGCGGGCGCGCGTGAGCGGCAAGCTCGAATCGGCGACGCTGACGGTCGTGAAGTCGCTCACCTATCCGATCTGCGTCGAGTTGCGGCTCGTGTCGACGGCCGCGCGCGGCATGCCCGGCTTCGCGCTCGCCGCCTTCGACGTGACGCACTGGCGCGAGCGCGAAGCGGCGCTCGTGCATACGATCAATCACGATGCGCTGACGGGCCTCGACAATCTCATCGCCCTGAAGGCCGCGATCGTTGCGGCGCAGGACGAAGCCGAACTCACGCGCACGCACGCGGGACTCGTGCTGCTCGACATCGACGATTATCAGCGCATCAACCGCGCGCTCGGCTACGACGCCGGTGACGAGCTGCTGCGCGAAACCGCGCGGCGCATCCAGCATACGGCGGGACACGGCGAGCGCGTCGCGCGCGTGGCCGGCGACGAATTCGCCGTGCTGCTGCCGCCCGGCACCACGGCGGAACTCGCCGAAAGTCTCGGGCGGCGCTTGCTCACCGCGATCGCGCAGCCCTACCGGCATCGCGGGCAGCACACGCATTTGTCGGCGAGCGTGGGCGTCGCGCTGTATCCGGATCAGGCGGGCAGGCTCGCGAAAAGCGAAGCGCAGACCAACCTCTTGCGCATGGCCGATCAGGCGCTCGCGCAGGCGAAGGAATCGGGCGGCAATGCGCTCGTCTTCCACACGATCGACGACAACCCCGCCGACGCCGAGCGCCTCAAGCTCGAAGCGGACCTGTACGAAGCCGTGCGCAACGGTGAGTTCTCGCTCTACTTCCAGCCGATCACGAAGATCCGCACGGGCGCGGTGGTCGGTGTGGAAGCGCTGATGCGCTGGAATCATCCGGTGCACGGGCTCGTGCCGCCGTCGACGTTCATTCCGCTCGCGGAATCCATCGGCCTCATCAATTATCTGGGCAACTGGGTGCTGAAGGCCGCGTGCATGCAGATCGTGCAGTGGGACGCGATCGGCATCCGGCTCGATTACGTGTCGGTGAACGTGTCGCCGCAGCAGTTCCGCGACAAACGATTCACCGCCGCAGTGAAGGAAGCGCTCGCGCTCACCGGCATCGACGCGCGGCGGCTCGTGTTCGAGATCACCGAAAGCCTTCTGATGCACGATCCGGAGGAAGCGACGCGCCTGCTCGAAACGCTGACGACGATCGGCATCCGCTTCGCCGTCGACGATTTCGGCACCGGCTATTCGAGCCTCGCCTATTTGCAACGTTTTCCGCTCTCGAAGCTCAAGATCGACCGCAGCTTTGTCGAGAACCTGATTACGTCCCGAAACAATCGCGCGATCGTGAGCGCGGTGGTCGGGCTGGCGCAATCGCTCGGACTGGAGCTGGTGGCCGAAGGCGTCGAAACCGAGGCGCAGCGGGATTTGCTCGCGGACCTCGGATGCGACCATATTCAGGGCTGGCTCATCAGCCATGCGTTGCCGTCGGACGAGCTGGCGCGCTCGTTCCAGTCGCATTCGCTCGTATTGCACGAGACATTATGAACGGACGATTGTTCGTGTTTTAATCGAAGCACGCGCCGTAACTCCCTAATAACGTGTACATTTCGTTGTTGGGTGCTGGATTGCAGGACCGCCTCGGGTTAGCCGTCGCGTAACGAACGAGTTCTTATTTTTTGCAATGGCACGCACCAAGGCCGAACTACTGGACAAGCTGTGGTCGCGCATGAGCGAGCGCGGGGATTTCCCCATGCTGTCTCAGGCGCTGCGCTCGACTGTGTCCGCAATGAGCGATGACGACCTCGACTTCACGTCCCTCGTGCAAGTCGTGCTGTCGGACGTCGGCCTCACGCAGAAGGTGCTGCGGCTCGCCAACTCGGCGATGTACATCGCGTTCGGCGGCAACATCACCACCGTCACGCGCGCGTTGATGGTGCTCGGCATGGACGCCGTCGGTCATCTCGTCGTCGGGTTGAAGCTCGTCGACCACTTCCATCAGAGCGCGCCGCGCCGTATCGACGCGAAGCTCGAACTGAACCGCACCCTGCTCTCGGGCGCGGTTGCGCGGCAGCTCACCGAGCACAAGGACTTGCGCTCCGCCGAGGAAGCGGTCGTCTGCACGCTGATGCGGCAGATCGGCAAGCTGCTCGTCGCGTTCTATCTCGAACACGAGTGGGATCAGTTGCGCCGCAAGGCCGCTTCGGAAAACATCCCCGACAGCGCCGCCTGTGCCGCGCTGCTCGGCGTCACCTTCGACGAGATCGGCCTCGAAGCGGCGGACCGCTGGCGTCTGCCCGAGACGATTCGCGAAGGCATGCGCGCGACCGATCCGAACGCGCCTGTCGATGAAACCGTGCCGAAGCACGTTCGCTGGCTGCGCGCGATCTCCAACTATTCGACCGAAGTCGCGGACGCGCTCACGGCGCAAAACGTGGCCGCGGACGGCCGCGAATCGGTGCTCTTCGATATCGCGAACCGCTACACCGGACCGCTCAACACCGACGCCGACACGCTCACGTCGATGAGCCTCGCGCTCGCGAACGAAGAAGCGAGCGACGGCGTGATGCGCGAGATCTCCGAGCTGCAGGCCAACGCCGATGCCATGGCGCGCGCGAACGTATCGGCGGAGGCGCGCATCGGCGCGAGCGTCGCGGACTTGCGCTCGTTGCCGTCGAAGAATGCGCTCGCGCCCGCGCTCGCGCTCGCGTCGGAATCGATACTCGGCAGCCTGCATCTGTCGCGCACCGTGGTGTTCGTGCGCCAGGCCAACAACGAATTCCACGCGCGTCTCGGCCTCGGCGCGGGCGTCGAGCCGATGTTGCCGAAACTGCGCTTCTCGGCGGAGTTCCGGCCCGACGTGTTTCATCTCGCGATCAGCAATCCGGTCGGCATCTTCATCGAGAACGCGCACGACGCGCGCATCGACGCCCGCCTGCCGCGCTGGTACAAGGAGACGCTCGGCGAAGCGCAGGCGTTCGTCGTGCTGCCGGTGAAATCGAACGATACGACCGTCGCGCTGATCTACGGCGACTGGACCTCGCCGCAACACGTGCGCAAGATCTCGCCCGCCGAGATGAGCGCACTGAACGAGCTCACGAAGGAGCTGAGCCGTTTTTTCTTTAGCGCGAACTGGAAGGAAGTCGAGCTCATCTGAGCGGCTTCCTTCTTGCGCGCAGACCCCTTCCTCCGCCTTATTCCCGCTTCAGAATCGCCACGGCCTGCTCGCCGTATCGCACGATATAGCCGCCGTGCGCGCGCTGCCATTCGCGTGCTTCCGATTCGTTCGCAAACCAGTTCTTCTCGTAGTCGTTGAACGCGCCGGCGTCGAGCCGATAGCGGTCGATCGCCGCGTCCGGCTGTTCGTCGATGTGGGATTTGCACGCGTCCCAGCCTGGGTAGCCGAGTTCGACGGCGAGCATCGAAAGCAGATGCTTCAGTTGCAGATCGTCGCGCATCGCGTGCAGATCGGCGAGGCGTTCCGCGCGCGTGACGTTCGTCGCGAGCAGGCGGCGCAGAACGGGCATCGACGCGCTCGTATCGCCGTCGCGGGCGTGACGAAGCAGACGCCGCGCATGTTCGCGCAGATAGTCGCTATTGGAAACGGAAGAAGAGATCGGACAGGATGTAAACCACATGACGTTGTTCCTTTGTTGCGCCGTTCTCGCTGCGGCTATAAAGGTTCGACGTTGCGGTTCGATCCAAAGTTGAGGTGCTGCACGGCAGGTGCGTAAGACTTTCGCGAGACCGGGCGCCCTGCCGCGCCCGTCCGCGATTCTATCCTCAAGCCTTGCGTCAAGCCAACTGGAATTTTCCGACGAGCGACTTGAGCGCGCGCGCCTGATCGTCGAGCGATTGCGCGGCGGCCGCCGCCTGTTCGACGAGCGCGGCGTTCTGCTGCGTGTTCGCGTCCATCTTCGTGACGGCCTCGCCGATCGACTCGATGCCCGTCTTCTGCTCCGCCGATGCCGCCGAGATCTCGCCCATGATGTCCGTCACGCGGCGCACGGCCTTGACGACTTCCTCCATCGTGGCGCCCGCTTCCTGCGCGTAGGTCGAGCCGTCCGACACGCGCGACACCGATGTATCGATGAGCCCTTTGATCTCCTTCGCCGCCGACGACGAACGCTGCGCGAGACTGCGCACCTCGCCCGCGACGACCGCGAAGCCGCGTCCCTGCTCGCCCGCGCGCGCCGCTTCGACCGCCGCGTTCAGCGCGAGGATGTTGGTCTGGAACGCGATGCCCTCGATCACGCCGATGATGTCGCCGATGCTCTTCGCGCTCGCGTCGATGCGCTGCATCGTTTCGACGACGCGGCCCACGACCGCGCCGCCCTTCTCCGCGATCTCCGACGCGCTCGCCGCGAGCGTGCTCGCCTGCTTCGCATTGTCGGCGTTCTGACGCACCGTCGACGTGAGCTGCTCCATGCTGGCCGCGGTTTTTTCCAGCGCGACGGCCTGCTCCTCGGTACGGCGCGACAAGTCGACGTTGCCCGTTGAAATCTCGCTCGATGCCGAAGCGATCGCCTCCGCGCTCGCCGCGATATCGCCGACGGTCGACGACAGTCCCGCCTGCATTTCGGAGAGCGCGTGAAGCATCGACGCGTCGTCGCGACGCTTGAGCTTGACCGGATACGCGAGATCGCCCGATGCGATGCGACGCGCGATGTCCTTCGCATAACCGGGCTCGCCGCCGAGCTGGCCGGCGAGACGCCGCACGACCCATTCGGAGACGACGATCGCGAGCGCGAACAACGCGAGCGTCAGCACCGACACCATCACGAACGACGAATGGAAGATGAACGCGGCGGATTCGATCGTCGCCTTGGCTGCGGCGCCGCGGCGCGCGACGAGTTCATCGACCATCTTTTCGAGCTTGCCCGTTTCGACGAGCAGCGACACGTCCTGCATGCCGACTTGCCAGTTCATCTGCGAGAGATCGAGCGGTTGCTCCTTCACGAGCTTCACGAACGTCCGCAGATTCTCGGCCCACTTGCCGAGCGCGATCGAGAAGTTCTTTTGCTGCGCGAGCGCGTCCTTGTCGGCGTGATCGATGTATTGCGCGAGCTGCGCCTGTTCACGTCCGATTTCGGCGAGCGATTGCTCGATCTGCGCGCCGAGATCGTCGCGCTCTTTCGCCGTGCTCGCGGTGAGCAGCATCTTCTGCGACCGGCTCGCGCGCAGCAGATAGCCGCGCGTTTCCTCGGCCGCGCGGCTCGCGACGTAGCCTTGCGTGTAGATGGATTCGGTCGCGCCGTTCAGACGGCTGATCTGCGTGAGCGAAATTGCGCCGATGACGAGCGTGCCCGCGAGCACGAGTCCGAAAGCCAGCCTGAGCGATGCCTTGACTGATAGCGTGCGCTTCGCTTCGTCATGCGCCATGAAGCCCGCGTCTTTTGCGCCGCGTAGCGAAAACAGTTTCATCGATCGAATCCCCGAATTTGTTCTTTGGACTGGGCCGTCGTGAGGCGTGTCCTGGTCTGATCCCTGCCGGGAATACGGCAGGTTTGCGGGCTTTCTTGAGCCTTTTTTTAGCAGGAGCGCACGTTCGTTCGCTCCGCCGTCGCTTCTTATAACCGGCCAAAAAACCTTGCGTGCGACGAAATCGCAGCTGGATTCGCTGCCGATCCTGTCCGATTCGCGACAAAGCTTGGCAGGACAACGCGTCGGGGACAGCCTACACTTGTCAGAAATTCAGTCTGCGCATAAATGTCGCACTGACAAAAGATCGATTCCGAGACGCTTTCCTGCTTTCACAAGCCATCACTATGCAAACGAGCATCGACAAGGGCGCTTTGTCGCCTTCCGGCGCATCGGCCGGCGCTTCCGCCAACGCTTCTGCCAACGCTTCCGCCGCGACATCAGCGGGCGCGCAACGCACCGTTTATTCCGTTCTGGGCGCGATCAGCTTTTCGCACCTTTTGAACGACATGATCCAGTCGCTGATTCTGGCGATCTATCCGATGTTCAAGAGCGAATTCGCGCTCACGTTCGGACAGATCGGCCTCATCACGCTCGTGTATCAGGTGACGGCTTCGCTGCTGCAACCGCTCGTCGGCCTGTACACGGACAAGCATCCGAAGCCGTATTCGCTTCCGGTCGGCATGGGCTTCACGCTGTCGGGTCTCTTGCTGATGTCGGTCGCGGGCAGCTTCGGCACGCTCTTGATCGCGGCGGCGCTGGTCGGCTGCGGATCGTCGGTGTTTCATCCGGAATCGTCGCGGGTGGCGCGCATGGCGTCGGGCGGCAAGCACGGTCTCGCGCAGTCGCTCTTTCAGGTCGGCGGCAACGCGGGTTCGTCGTTGGGTCCCTTGCTCGCCGCGCTGATCGTCATCCCGCACGGGCAAAAGAGCATCGCGTGGTTCTCGGTGGCCGCGCTCGTCGCGATGTTCGTGCTGGCGAATATCGGCCGCTGGTACAAGCGTCATCCGGCGACGAAGAAGGGCCGCGCGCAGACCGCGCACGCGACGCTGCCGCGCAACAAGGTCGTCATGGCGATGAGCGTGCTCGTGCTGCTCGTGTTCTCGAAGTACTTCTATCTGGCGAGCATCACGAGTTACTTCACGTTCTATCTGATCAGCAAGTTCGGCATCTCGGTGCAGGCCGCGCAGATCCATCTGTTCGTGTTCCTCGCGGCGGTGGCGGCGGGCACGATCATCGGCGGTCCGGTCGGCGACAAGGTCGGGCGCAAGGCGGTGATCTGGGTGTCGATTCTCGGCGTCGCGCCGTTCACGCTCTTGATGCCTTACGCGAACCTGTTCTGGACGGGCGTGCTGTCGGTGATCATCGGGCTCGTGCTGGCATCGGCGTTCTCGGCGATTCTCGTGTATGCGCAGGAACTGATTCCGGGCAAGGTCGGGATGGTCGCGGGCTTGTTCTTCGGATTCGCGTTCGGCATGGGCGGCGTGGGCGCGGCGGTGCTCGGGCATCTCGCGGATGCGACCAGCATCGATTATGTGTACAAGGTTTGCGCGTTCCTGCCGTTGCTGGGCGTGTTGACGGTGTTGTTGCCGAAGACGCATGAGGGGAAGGCGAAGGCCTGAGCGCACGCGATGACGATCACAACGGGCACGCCGGACCGCGTGCCCGTTGTGTTTTGGGCGCTCAGTTTCCCAACGCCTCCCTCACCTGCATCAACGCGCCCGGATCCTCGATCGTCGGCAGCTCGCCCGGATCGCGCCCTTCCGCCAACGCCGCGATCGCGCGTCGCAGCAGCTTCCCCGAACGCGTCTTCGGCAGCATCGTCACGAAATGCACGCGCGCCGGACGCGCGATCGCGCCGAGCTGCGAATCCACCGCGTGACACAACTCCGCTTCCATGCCCTCGCGCGCGCCCGGCGCATTGATGCGATCGGCATCGCGCAGCACGACGAACGCCGCGGCCGCCTGCCCCTTCACGGAATCGGCGATGCCGACCACCGCGACCTCCGCGACCGCCGGATGCGCCGACAACGCCTCTTCGATCTCGCGCGTGCCGAGCCGATGCCCCGCCACGTTGATGACATCGTCGGTGCGGCCGAGGATCGACACGTAGCCGTCCTCGTCCTGCACACCCCAGTCGAAGGTCGAATAGACCATCTGATTCGGCACGCTCTTCCAGTACGTGTCGACGAAGCGCTGGTCGTCGCGCCACACCGTCTGCATGCAGCCCGGCGGCAGCGGATACGCCAGCGTGACGACGCCCTTCTCGCCGGGCGCGCAGGCATCGCCGGTCGCTTCGTTGCGCAGCGTAAGATTGAAGCCCATCGACGGTACGCCCGGCGAGCCGAGCTTCGACGGCAATTCTTCGATGCCGCGCGGAATCGCGATCATCGGCCAGCCGGTTTCCGTCTGCCAGTAATTGTCGATGACGGGCTTTTTCAACGCGCTCTGGATCCAGTGCGCAGTCGGCTCGTCGAGCGGCTCGCCCGCGAGAAACAGCGTGCGCAGGCTCGACAGATCGTATTTCTCCATCAGCGCCGGATCCTGCTTCTTCAGCACGCGGATCGCGGTCGGCGCGGTGAACATCAGATTGATCTTGTACTGCTGGACGAGCCGCCACCAGATGCCGCCGTCGGGACGAATCGGCGTGCCTTCGTACATCACGGTCGTGAGGCCGGCGATCAGCGGCGCATAAATGATGTAGCTGTGCCCCACGACCCAGCCGATGTCCGATGCGGTGAACATCGTGTCGCCCGGCGCGCCCTGAAAGATGTGCTCCATCGATGCGGCGAGCGCGACCGCGTAACCGCCGACATCGCGCTGCACGCCCTTCGGCCTGCCCGTCGTGCCGGACGTGTAGAGCACGTACGACGGCTCGTTCGATTCGAGCCATTCGCACGGCACGTGCGCGTCGAAAAATTGCTCGCGCAGCGGTTCGTACGCGACGAGATAACTCGCCTGCAAGCGCTCGGGCGCGAGTTGCCGGTCGATCAAGAGCACTTGCGGCACCTTGTATTCGGCGCGCGAGAGCGCTTCGTCGACGAGCGGCGTGTAGTCGATCACCTTGCCCGCGCGCGCGCCGGCATCGGCGGTGACGATGAGCGCAGGCTCGGCATCGTCGATGCGCGCCGCGAGATTCGGCGCCGCGAAGCCGCCGAACACGACCGAGTGGATCGCGCCGATGCGCGCGCACGCGAGCATCGCGAAGAGCGCTTCGGGAATCATCGGCAGATAGATGAGCACGCGATCGCCCTTCTTCACGTGCAGCGAGCGCATGACGGCTGCCATGCGGTTCACTTCCGCGTGCAGCTCGGCGTAGGTGTAGCGGCGCTCGATGCCCGTTTCCGTCGATACGTAGACGAGCGCGTCCTGTTGCGCACGCGACGCGAGATGCCGGTCGACGGCGTTATGGCACAGATTGGTCTTGCCGCCGACGAACCACCGCGCGAACGGCGGCTTGCTGCGGTCGAGCACCCGCTCGAACGGCGTCTGCCAGTGAATGCGACGGGCCTGTTCGGCCCAGAACGCTTCGGGCTCGTCGATCGACCGTCGATACGCTTCTCGGTAAGTCGGCATGCGCGTCCTCTGCAAAGCGGCGTTGGCTGAGCCCTGAGCATAGAGCAGCCGTCCAACCCGCGCCAGACCGGGCGCGCCCTGATCGGTCCGGCGCGTCAGAGCGCCCGGGTTCGGGCTGAGGCGCGGCCCTCGGACGCGGTGTGCTTGAGCAGCACCGGCGCAAGCTCGCCCGCGACGCGCATGCTCGACACGACGACCGTTCGTACGCCGCATCCGTCCGTCAATGCGCGCAGCGTTTCTCGCGTGCTCGCGCGCGCCTCGATGCGCGGTTCGATCAGGATCAGGCCGCGGCAGTACGCGGCCAGCATCGCGCGATGCGTGCGCATCCACGCGGCGCGCAGACGGGCGTCGTCGGCGGTTTCGTTTGCGTCGTGCTCGGCCACGAGAACGAAAGGCGTCGCGAGGGACACGAGACGGCGCATCTGCGCGCCCCATGCGAACGCATAGCCCGGTTTCACGGCGCGCGGACGCAGGCGCACGAGCGGGAATCGGCTCGCGTCGAAAAGACGCTCGTCGAGTTCGATGGATTTCGGTGCGAGGTCGGCGGCGTTCACAGCGGTTTCGGACTCCAGTAGTTGAGCGCGGCGACGAGCGACGGCCAGCGGGAACGCCGCGGCACCACGCGTTTCTTGGGCTGCGTGGCGCGTGGCGCGCGGCGAGCCGATTCCTGCGCCGCCTGCGCCGCCTGCGCCGTCGCCTCCGTCCACGCGCGGCGCGTGGTTTCGAGCACCTTCGCGGCGTTCGCCGAAACAGCGCAACGCTCGCCCCGCTCGCCGCTTTCGGACGCCGGGCGCGCTTCGCCCATCGTGCCGATGGCGGTGAAATCGTTGGTCATGTCGTCGGGCCTCCAATGTCTGCCTCACGGTGTGCGAGTCATTGTATTGAGAATCATTCTCAACTACAAGCAGGATTTTCGACGATGCGCGGCCCGTGGAAAGCCGCGTCCGCGTGGCATTCGGCGCTCGATCAGCCGGCAGCGCGGAGAAAGCGCGACAAAATGCCCGACGAGTAAGTCGCGGCGATCGACGTCAGAAATTCGGTGAACGATAGCGGCGCGGCGGCGTCCGCTGCATCGGAAATGGTCCGCACGACCGCGCACGGCACGCCGTGCTCGTAGCAGACCTGCGCGATGGCCGCGCCTTCCATTTCGACCGCGAGCGCGTCGGGCAGCGCGTCGCGCAAGCCGAAGAGCGCGTCGTGGCTCGCGATGAAGCGATCGCCGCTCACGATCAGCCCGCGATGCACGCGCGGCCCGGCGACGGCGAAGCGCTCCGTCAGCGTACCGCCCTCGTCGGCGATGAACGCATCGGCGGCGGCGGCGAGCGCATCGGAAAGCGCGCGATCGGCCTCGAAGCGCGCGCGGTCGAGCAGCGGCACTTCGTAGCGCGGAAAGAGCGGCGATGCGTCGAGATCATGCTGCAGCAAAGCATCGGCGATGACGACATCGCCCACTTGCACGTCCGCCCGCACGCCGCCCGCGACGCCTGTGAAGACGATGGCATCGGTTTCGAACACATGGATGAGCGCGCTCGCGGTCGCGGCCGCCGCCACCTTGCCGATGCGCGCGAGCGTGACGACGGCCGGCAGCCCATGCGCGTCGCCGACGTAATACTCGCGCTGGCCGAGCGTCACGGTGCGAACTTCGCCTGCCGAGCGCATCTGCGCGATGAGGTCGCCCAGTTCCTGCGGCAGCGCCGCCATGATGCCGAGCCGCTTCGTCTTCATTCGACGGCCTGCAGTTTCGCCACGGCCAGCGCGAGCCACTTTTCGCCGTGGCGCTTGAAGCGCACTTGCGCGCGCGCGTCGCCGCCCGAGCCTTCCAGCGCGGTCACGGTGCCTTCGCCGAACTTCGTATGGAACACGGCCTGGCCGACCTTGAAGCCGGATTCCGCCGCGCGCTGCTCGTTGGCGAACGACGGCAATGCCGCGCTGGCGCCCTGATCCCGCGCATAGCCGGAAGAACCGCCGCGCTCCTGTCCGGGACGCGCAAACCAGTCGCGGCCCCAGCCGGCGTTGTCGGCGCGTCCGCCCCAGCGCGCGCCCGCCTCCATCTTCGGCGTGAGCCACTTCAGCGAGCCTTCGGGCAATTCGTCGAAGAAACGCGAACGGATGTTGTAGCGCGTCTGGCCGTGCAGCATGCGGCTCTGCGCGAACGACAGATAAAGCCGCTCTTTCGCGCGCGTGATCGCCACGTACATGAGACGCCGCTCTTCCTCCAGCCCGTCCGATTCCTGCGCGCTGTTCTCGTGCGGGAACAAGCCCTCTTCCAGCCCGGTGATGAACACCGCCGTGAATTCGAGGCCCTTGGCCGCGTGCACGGTCATCAGTTGCACGGCGTCCTGGCCGGCCTGCGCCTGGTTGTCGCCGGCTTCGAGCGATGCGTGCGACAGGAAGCCGGCGAGCGGCGTCATCGTGTCGGGATTCTGCGCGGGATCGGCGATGCCGGGCGCATCGAGCACTTCGATCTCGCCGTCCTCGCTGACGATCTCCGGCAACGCCGACGCGCCCGGACGCAGCGGAATGGAGCGCGCGGGCGTATCGAGCCCGTAGCCTTCCTCGCTGACGAACGCCGCCGCCGCATTCACGAGTTCCTGCAAGTTCTCGAGCCGATCCTGGCCCTCGCGCTCGGTTTCGTAGAACGCGGCGAGACCGCTCGCGCGCACGACGTATTCGACGGTTTCCGGCAGGCTCATCTGCTGCGTTTCGGCGCGCATTTTCGCGATGAGCGTCGCGAATGCGCCGAGGCTCGTGCCCGCCTTGCCGGTGACGTACGGCACGGCGGCGGCCATCGAACAGTTGTAGAGACGCGCCGCGTCGGCCACTTGCTCGATGGAGCGCGCACCGATCCCGCGCGTCGGGAAATTGACGACGCGCGCGAAGGCGGTATCGTCGTTCGGATTGTCGATGAGACGCAAATACGCGAGCGCATGCTTCACTTCCTGCCGCTCGAAGAAGCGCAGACCGCCATACACGCGATACGGAATGCCCGCGTTCACGAGCGTATGTTCGATGGTCCGCGACTGCGCGTTGCTGCGATAAAGCACCGCGACCTCGCCGCGCGACACGCCCGTATTGATGAGCGCCTTGATTTCCTCGACGATCCAGCCCGCTTCCTGCGAATCCGTTGCGGCCTCGTAGACGCGCACCGGCTCGCCGTGTCCCGCGTCGGTGCGCAGATTCTTGCCGAGCCGGTTGGCGTTGTTGGCGATCAGATAGTTCGCGGTATCGAGAATATGGCCGTGCGAGCGATAGTTCTGCTCCAGCTTGATGAGATTGCGCACGCGGAATTCGCGCTCGAAATCGTGCATGTTGCCGACGTTCGCGCCGCGGAACGCGTAGATCGACTGGTCGTCGTCGCCGACCGCGAAGATCGCGTTGTGCTCGCCCGCGAGCAGCTTGAGCCACGCGTACTGCAGCTTGTTCGTGTCCTGAAACTCGTCGACGAGAATGTTGCGAAAGCGCGCCTGATAATGCGCGCGCAGCGGCGGATTGTGCGCGAGGAGTTCATAACAGCGCAGCAGCAGTTCGGGAAAATCGACGACGCCTTCGCGCTGGCATTGCTGATCGTAGGCTTCGTAAAGCTCGACGAACTTGCGATTGAACGCATCGGTGGCGTCGACGTCTTTCGGACGCAGGCCCTGCTCCTTCGCGTTGTTGATGAAGTACTGCAGATTCTTCGCCGGATACTTCTCGTCGTCGACGTTCAGGCCTTTCATCAGCCGCTTGATCGCGGACAGCTGGTCGGCCGTGTCGAGAATCTGGAATGTCTGCGGCAGGCCGGCGTCGCGGTAATGCGCGCGCAGCATGCGGTTGCACAAGCCGTGAAACGTGCCGATCCACATGCCGCGCGTATCGATGGGCAGCAGCGCGGACAGGCGCGCCATCATCTCGCGCGCGGCCTTGTTCGTGAAGGTGACGGCGAGGACGGTCGGCGGCGACGCGTAGCCCTGCTGGATCAGCCACGCGATGCGCGTGATGAGCACGCGCGTCTTGCCGCTGCCGGCGCCCGCGAGAATGAGCGCGGGCTCGTCCGGGAGCGTCACGGCGGCGAGTTGTTCGGGATTCAGATTCGCGAGCAGGTCGGGCATGGGAAAGAGGCGTCGAGGTAAGCGAGCATTATAAATGTCCGGTTCTTCGACGACTTTCCGCGTCGCCCATCGCAGCCGACACTCGATTACGGCGCAGACGGCCTACTTTCCATGGATTGTTGCATTTTCTGGGCCGCGTCCGCGCCCAGCGTATTTCGCACACGTCCGTTCACAAGCGTGTTCAGAAATTTGTCATCGAAGCCATTCGCCACTTTCCAGGCGTCCCGATCCCGCTCGAACACGAATTCGCCCTTGAGCTGCACGTATGGCATCGCACCGATAACGCTCAACAGATTGTCCTTATAGTCGACCAAAACCGGACATGCGTAGGAATGGTCATCGATCCTGCGGCAATCCGCTGCCGGAAGCACGCCGATGACCCTCGCTTCCATCGTCCTCGGCACATCTTCCCCGTACACCGGTTTGTGATGCGACGGCGACCGTCTGCCCACGCGATCGTCGATTCCCTTGATTCCCGCGATGACCGCCGCGCGAATCGCGTCGCGGCCGAGCGGGGCGCCCAGCGCCTTGTTCAGCCCGGCCTCGTTGTAGCGCGCGGCGACGTATTCGTACGGATAGGTGTGCACTTCGAACTCACCATTCTTTTCCCTGGGCCGGATCACGTAGCCTATGGGGCTCGTCGCCTCCCCCGCTTTGATGACCGCTGTGCAACCGCGCGATCTGTCGCCATCGTCGTAGCCCACTTCCTGGAAATCCGAAAATCGTGGCGTCAAATCACGGTCATCGTTCAGCGACAGGCCCGGACGCTTCGTGGCGAGATCGGTCTTCGATTGGACGCCGATCCGGAACAGCGCGTCCTTCGTGCTGGTTGCCGCGCAGGATGGCGTGCTTGCCGACCAGAGGGTGTAGGCCCCGACCGCCGCGAAGATCACGCAAAACGCCGATGCGCATCCGATCATGCGACGTTTCACCTTCTTGCGCGTGCGCGCGGCGAACGCCGCGAATGGCGCCCGGAAACGCGGGTCGATCTGCCCGACGACCGACTCGTACTGCAACAAGTCCTCGGGCGCCTTGTCCGTCTCCAGCGTTTCCACGAAACGGACCGCCGCCGCTTCCGCCGCTTGCTCATCCAGGAAACCTTCTTGAATGAGCCAGTCGAGCATCGCGCGCGCGGAATCGAAGCGCAGGTCGATCTCCGACATCTGGTCCATCGACTCTAGCACCCGCAGGGCCGTTTTATCGTCGATATAGCGGCAACTATTCAACACTGCCAAGGTCTGCAAGCGGACCATGCCCGCGACGCTAACCTTCTGACACTCCTGATCTGTGGTCATCTCGCCCCTTTCTCTTGCGCCACTCGTGCCGGATGCACGCGTGCGAATCCGCCAACGTAGAACCATGGCTTTTTGCGATACAGGGACAGAGCGCGCTTTTGACAATTACTTCCAGATATCGCTCTTACGGGGCACTCGGGCACCGTACGAGTAGGCCACGTGGGCACCGCTATAATTGACGGATTCCCTGCTTTCAGATCTAGACGAACGACGACATGAGCGACAACACACTGGCAAAAAGCTTCGAGCCTCAAAACATCGAGTCCCAATGGGGCCCGGAATGGGAAAAGCGCGGATACGCCGCTCCCACGTTCAAGGAAGGCGCGAAGAATTTCTCCATCCAGTTGCCGCCGCCGAACGTCACCGGCACGCTGCACATGGGGCACGCGTTCAACCAGACCATCATGGATGGCCTGACGCGCTATCACCGCATGCTGGGCGAAAACACGCTGTGGGTGCCGGGCACGGACCACGCGGGCATCGCGACGCAGATCGTCGTCGAACGCCAGCTCGATGCGCAAGGCATCTCGCGCCATGACCTCGGCCGCGAAGAGTTTCTGAAGCGCGTCTGGGCGTGGAAGCAGCAATCCGGCTCGACCATCACGAATCAGGTTCGGCGTCTGGGCGCATCGATCGACTGGTCGCGCGAATACTTCACGATGGACGACAAGATGTCGGCCGCCGTGCGCGACGTGTTCGTCACGCTCTATAAACAAGGGCTGATCTATCGCGGCAAGCGGCTCGTGAACTGGGACCCGGTGCTCGGCACCGCCGTGTCCGATCTCGAAGTCGTGAGCGAAGAAGAAAACGGCAGCCTGTGGCACATCAACTATCCGCTGCCGGACGGTTCCGGTCATCTGACGGTCGCGACCACGCGCCCGGAAACCATGCTGGGCGACACCGCCGTGATGGTGCATCCGGAAGACGAGCGTTATCAGCATCTGATCGGCAAGACGGTGACGTTGCCGCTATGCGATCGCGAAATCCCGATCATCGCGGATGAATACGTCGATCGCGAATTCGGCACCGGCGTCGTCAAAGTCACGCCCGCGCACGACTTCAACGACTACGCCGTCGGCCAGCGCCACAAGCTGCCGCAGATCGAAATTCTCACGCTCGACGCGAAGATCAACGACAACGCGCCTGAAAAATATCGCGGCATGGATCGCTTCGACGCGCGCAAAGCCGTCGTGAAAGATCTCGAAGCGCTCGGCCTGCTCGAATCCGTCAAGCCGCACAAGCTGATGGTGCCGCGCGGCGACCGCACCAACGTGGTCATCGAACCGATGCTGACGGACCAGTGGTTCGTCGCCATGAGCAAGCCGGCGCCCGAAGGCACGTTCAATCCGGGCAAGTCGATCACGGAAACGTCGCTCGATGTCGTGCGCAACGGCCAGATCAAGTTCGTGCCGGAGAACTGGACGACCACCTACTATCAGTGGCTCGAAAACATCCAGGACTGGTGCATTTCGCGCCAGTTGTGGTGGGGCCATCAGATTCCCGCGTGGTACGGCGAGAAAGGCGAGATTTTCGTCGCGAAGACCGAAGAAGAAGCCCGCGCCGAAGCCGACGCGCAAGGCTACAAAGGCGCACTCAAGCGCGATGAAGACGTGCTCGACACCTGGTTCTCGTCCGCGCTCGTGCCGTTTTCGTCGCTCGGCTGGCCGAACGAGACGAAGGAACTGAAGGCGTTCCTGCCGTCGTCGGTGCTCGTGACAGGCTTCGACATCATCTTCTTCTGGGTCGCCAGAATGGTGATGATGACCACGCATTTCACCGGCAAGGTGCCGTTCGACACCGTCTATGTGCACGGACTCGTGCGCGACGCCGAAGGCCAGAAGATGTCGAAGAGCAAGGGCAACACGCTCGACCCAATCGATATCGTCGATGGCATCGACCTCGAATCGCTCGTCGCCAAGCGCACGACCGGCCTCATGAATCCGAAGGCCGCCGCGCAGATCGAGAAGAAGACGCGCAAGGAATTCCCCGAAGGCATTCCGTCGTTCGGCACCGACGCGCTGCGCTTCACGATGGCCTCGATGGCCACCCTCGGCCGCAACGTGAACTTCGATCTCGCGCGCTGCGAGGGTTATCGCAACTTCTGCAACAAGCTCTGGAACGCCACGCGTTTCGTGCTGATGAACTGCGAGGGCCACGATTGCGGTTTTGCGAATCCGGGCGCGTGCAAGCCAGGCGATTGCGGCCCTGGCGGCTACACGGATTACTCGCAGGCGGATCGCTGGATCGTGTCGCTGCTTCAGCGCGTGGAAGCCGAAGTGGAAAAGGGTTTCGCGGACTATCGTTTCGACAACGTCGCGAGCGCGATCTACAAATTCGTGTGGGACGAGTACTGCGACTGGTATCTCGAACTCGCGAAGGTGCAGATCCAGACCGGCACGCCCGAGCAGCAGAGGGCGACGCGTCGCACGCTCTTGCGTGTGCTCGAAACGGTGCTGCGCCTCGCGCATCCGATCATTCCTTTCATCACGGAAGCGTTGTGGCAGAAGGTTGCCCCTCTCACCGACGCCTTCCCGCAAGGCGCGAAGGAAGGCGAAGTCTCGATCATGACGCAGCCTTATCCGCGCGCCGAGCAGAAAAAGATCGATGAATCGTCAGAACAGTGGGCTGCCGAACTGAAGAGTGTCATCGATGCATGTCGTAATCTACGTGGCGAAATGAATCTGTCGCCCGCGGTGAAGGTGCCGTTGCTCGCGCACGGCGACGCGGCGCGCCTCACCGCGTTCGCACCGTATATCGCTGCCCTCGCGCGTCTTTCCGAAGTGAAGATCATCGACGACGAAGCCGCCCTCGACAAGGAAGCTCATGGCGCGCCCGTCGCGATCGTCGGCACGAGCAAGCTCGTGTTGAAAGTCGAAATCGATATCGCCGCGGAACGCGAGCGCCTGACCAAGGAAGTGGACCGTCTGACGGCCGAGATCGCAAAATGTAACGCGAAACTCGGAAACGAAAGCTTTGTTTCAAAAGCGCCGGCCGCTGTCGTTGAACAGGAGCGTAAAAGGCTGGCAGAATACGGAACCACTATCGAGAAGCTTCAGGCCCAATTATTGCGTCTGCCTGCTTGAATTTGAGGGTTCGAATCATTTATCGATCCGCTCCGTCTGTCTCGACGTTTCATTGATTAAGAGGATCAGGGTCATCACATGCTAAAAGTTACCAAAGCGGTTTTCCCCGTCGCAGGTCTGGGCACGCGGTTCCTTCCCGCGACCAAGGCCAGCCCGAAGGAAATGCTGCCTGTCGTCGACAAGCCGCTGATTCAGTACGCGGTCGAAGAAGCAATGGCGGCCGGCATTACCGAAATGATCTTCGTGACGGGACGCAGCAAGCGCGCCATCGAAGATCACTTCGACAAGTCCTATGAGATCGAAGCGGAACTCGAAGCGCGCGGCAAGGACAAGCTGCTCGAACTCGTGCGCAGCATCAAGCCGAGCCATGTCGACTGCTTCTACGTGCGTCAGGCCGAAGCGCTCGGTCTCGGCCACGCTGTGCTCTGCGCGGAGAAGCTCGTCGGCGACAATCCGTTCGCCGTGATCCTCGCGGACGACTTGCTGTACGGCAAGCCGCCCGTCATGTCGCAGATGATCGAAGTCTTCGATCACTATCACAGCTCGGTGATCGGCGTCGAAGAAATCCCGCCGGAGGATTCGAAGTCCTACGGCATCATCGACGGCAAGGAATGGGAAGACAACATCTTCAAGCTGTCGGGAATCGTCGAAAAGCCGGAACCCGCCGTGGCGCCGTCGAACCTGGGCGTAGTCGGCCGGTACGTGCTGAAGCCGCGCATCTTCGATCACATTCGCGCGCTGAAGCCGGGCGCGGGCGGAGAACTGCAACTGACGGATGCGATTCAATCGCTGCTGTCGGATGAGCAAGTGCTCGCGTACAAGTATCAGGGCACGCGCTTCGATTGCGGCAGCAAGCTCGGCTATCTGAAGGCGACGGTCGAGTTCGCGCTGCGTCATCCGGAAGTGAAGCAGGAATTCGAGGAATATCTGCGCAATCGCGCGCCGATTCTCGAAGACTGACTTTCTGGCCGGATCGGCTGAAAAAAATGCCCGTCACCTGCGTGACGGGCATTTTGCTTTTGGGCGTTTGCTTGTGCGTTCGTTGGCTTCAACGCCGGCGCATCAGGAAGATGAACGTCTTGTCCTGTGCGGTCGACTCGACGATCTCGTTGCCGGTCTGCTTCGCGAAGGCCGCGAAATCGCGTTGCGATCCCGGGTCGGTCGCGAGCACTTTCAAAATCTGACCGCTCGTCATGTCGGCGAGCGCCTTCTTTGCCCGCAAAATCGGCAACGGGCAGTTGAGCCCGCGCGCGTCGACTTCCTTGTGAACTTCCATCGCGATTGAACCTTTGTTTGCCGGTGAGGGGAGCGCTCGTGAAGGTTCGATTTTAACGCAGAGGTCAAAACTCCACCGCCCGCCCACTCTCATAAGCCTGCCGCATCGCAATACCAATGCGCGTCGCCTCTCTTGCATCGTCGAGCGTCAGCCCCGTCGGCTGCCCTTGCCGAAGCAACCCGACGAACGCCTGCGCCTCGCGCAAAAACGCATCCTCGAAGCGCTCGAAGAACGTCGGCGTGCAGGCATTGCGCACGCCCTGCGCATCCGCGATTTCCACGCGATTCGCCCGCGGATTGCGTCCCACCGACAGCGCGCCCGCCGTGCCGATCACTTCCGTCTGCGTGTCGTGCCCATGCGCCATCGTCCGCGACGCATACAGCACCGCGAGCCGTCCGTCATCGAACTCGATCGTGCCCACGCCATTGTCGATGTCATTGCACTCGCGCAAGCCTTCGTGAATCGCGATGGTTCCGCTCGCATACACGCGTTTCGCGCGCGGATTGCCGAGCAGCCAGCGCGCAAGATCGATGTCGTGCACGCTGCAATCGAGAAACAGCCCGCCCGATGTCGGCGCGAATCGCACGAAGAAGCCATCGGGATCGTTCTTGTCGCAGGTCTGCGAGCGCACCATGAACGGCCGGCCGATCGCGCCGCTCGCGACGCGATCGAACGCATCGCGATAGCTCGCATCGAAGCGCCGCACGAAGCCGATCATCACTTGCAGATGCGGATGCCGCGCGTGCTCTTCGATCACCGCGTCGCATTCGGCGAGATTGAGCGACAGCGGCTTCTCGCAGAACACATGCTTGCCCGCGCGCAACGCGGCGATGATCTGCCGCGCATGCAGCGACGTCGGCGTGACGAGCCACACGGCATCGACGGAGGCATCGGCGAGCAGTTCATCGTAATCCGCATAAAGCGACAACTCGGGAAGACTCGACGAAGCCCACTCGCGCTCGTCCACAACCGGACTGCACGCCGCGACGAGTTTCGCGCCCGGCACGCGCCACGCGAGATTCTCCGCATGCCGGCGCCCGAGCCGCCCCAGTCCGGCGATACCGAAGCGCACCGCGCTCATGCGACGTTCTCCCCGAGCTTGACGATGCGCTTCTCGCGCCACGACAAGGTCGCCGCTTCGGCGAGTTCCAGCGCCTTCAGGCCATCGGCGACGGTGGTTCGCACCGGTTTGCCGTTGCTGACCGCATCGAAGAAATGCGCGATTTCCGCCGCATACGCCGCGCGATAACGTTCGAGAAAGAACGCCTCGGGCTTGTCGCTCGACACCGACGCCGACGTGTACGCGGTGACTTCCGTCGGCCGCACATTGCCAGCCTGCAGCATGCCCGCGCTGCCGAGCAGCTCGAAGCGCTGATCGTAGCCATACGCCGCGCGCCGCGCCGTATTGATCTGGCACAGACGCCCGCGCTTCGTGCGGATCGTGACCGCGGTCGAATCGATATCGCCCGCTTCGGCGATGGCCGCATCGCTCAAGCAACTGCCCGTCGCGTGCAACGTGTCGGCTTCGTCGTCGAGAATCCAGCGGAAGATGTCGAAGTCGTGAATCAGCATGTCCTTGAAGATGCCGCCCGAATGCAAGATGTACTCGACCGGCGGCGCGCCCGGATCGCGGCTCGTCACGATCAGCATTTCCGGATCGCCGATCTCGCCCGCGTCGATACGCGCCTTCAACGCCGAGAACGTCGGATCGAAGCGGCGCTGAAAGCCGATCATGCAGACGACGCCCGCCTTCTCGACAGCATCGGCGCACGCGCGCGCACGCTCGGTCGTGAGATCGACGGGCTTCTCGCAGAACACATGCTTCTTCTGCGCCGCCGACGCCAGAATCAGATCCGCGTGCGTGTCCGTGCTCGAACACACGACGGTCGCGCCGACGGAGGCATCGCCCATCGCGCCATCGACATCGGCGACGGTCGCGCCATGCGCTTTCGCGAGCGCGGCGGCCGCGTCGCGATTCACATCGACGACGTATTTCAGACGCACGCCCGGTTGCCGCGCGAGATTGGCCGCGTGAATCTTGCCGATGCGCCCCGCCCCAAACACCGCCACATCAATCGTCATAGCCACCTGTCTCCTTGGATTCCTCAACGTTCAACTCGAGCCGGTACGCGAGCGCGATGAACAACGCCTGGCACAGGCAAATGGTGCTCGTGAGCGAGCGAAACGCGAACGCGCTGCCCTCCTTCACGAACAGACTCGCGCTCGCGTGACGCGCGAGCGGCGAAAGCTGGCTATCGGTGATGACGAGCGTCGCCGCGCCGTGATGCTGCGCGGCGCGCACGCAATATTGCGTCTCCTTGCCGTAGGGCGCGAAGCTGATCGCGATCACCACGTCTCCCTTCTTCACGCTGCGCACCTGTTCGCGAAACATGCCGCCGAAGCCCGAGATCAAATGCACGCGCTTCTTCGTGTGCTGCAATGCATAGACGATGTAGCTCGCGACCGCGAACGACCGGCGCACGCCGATCACGTAGATGTTCTCCGCCTGCGAAAGCATCTCGACGGCGGCTTCGAACTGCGCGTCGTCGAGACCGGCTTCGAGCTCGTCGAGACCCGTGCGGCTCGCCGCGATGAACTCGCGCGCGACCGACACGCCGGACGCATCGCCCGCCTTCTCGTCGATGAGCTTGCGTATGCGCTGCTGATACGTCTGCTGCGAACCGCCCGCGCCCGTGTACGCCTGCCGGAACACGGCCTGCAAGTCGGAGAAACCGGAGAAACCGAAGCGCTGCGCAAACCGCACGACCGCCGATGCATGCACGCCGCACGCGTTGGCGATATCGCTCGTGCGATCCATCATCACGCTTGGCCGATGCTGCTCGATATACGTCGCGACGCTCTTCAGCTGGCGCGGCAGCGAGTCGTAGGCGTCGGTGATCCGCTGCATCAGTTCGTCGACGCTTTGCACGTCGGTGCTGGTCTCATCCATCACAGGCTCTTTCGATGTTCGTCGTGAACCGATTATAGGAACACGGCAAGCAAATTGGAATGTATTTTCCATTTGCCGCACCAATGAAATTTCTATTGCAGGCCACCGAAAACTGACCTACTCTTGGTCCTGAGCACGGCACATCGAAGGGTCGGCTCGCGAAACATCACACCAAACAACAACCGAGATAGGTGGAGACAATGACCATTTGCAACGGTCGGGCCGCGCTGCGCGCGCTGGTGGCTGCTGCTGCGTTGTGCAGCGCATCGATGATGGCGGCGAGTCCCGCACACGCGGCGCCCGACGCGAAGTTCGTGCTGATCAGCCACGCGCCGGACTCGGATTCCTGGTGGAACACCATCAAGAACGCGATCAAGCAGGCCGACGAAGACTTCAACGTGCAGACGGACTACCGCAATCCGCCGAACGGCGATATCGCGGACATGTCGCGCCTGATCGAGCAGGCTGCCGCGCGCAACTACGATGGCGTCATCACGACCATCGCCGACTTCGATGTGCTGAAGAGCGCCATCAACAAGGTCACGGCGAAGAAGATTCCGCTCGTCACGATCAACTCGGGCACCGAGGAACAGAGCGCGCAACTGGGCGCGATCATGCACGTCGGCCAGCCGGAATATGTGGCGGGCAAGGCGGCCGGCGAGAAGGCGAAGGCCGCGGGCGTGAAGTCGTTCGTCTGCGTGAATCACATCGCGACGAACACGGTGTCGTTCGATCGCTGCAAGGGCTTCGCGGACGCACTCGGCATCGACTACAAGGCATCGACGATCGATTCGGGACAAGACCCGACCGAGATTCAGTCGAAGGTATCGGCGTATCTGCGCAATCATCCGGATACGGGCGCGATCCTCACGCTCGGACCGACGCCCGCATCCGCGACGCTCAAGGCCGTCACGCAAATGGGCCTGCAAAACAAGGTGTATTTCGTGACTTTCGACTTCTCGGACGACATCGCGAAGGCCATCAAGGACGGCACGATCAAGTTCGCGATCGATCAGCAGCCGTATCTGCAAGGCTATATCCCGGTGGCCGTGCTCGCGATCGTGAAGAAGGAGCATACGACCGATCCGGCGAAGATCCGTCAGCTTCTCGAAGCCAATCCGAAGTTCAAGGCGCGCCTCGAAACCTACGGATTGCAGCCGTCGTACGGACCCAAGAACATTCGTTCGGGCCCGGGTTTCATCACCAAAGAAAATCTCGACAAGGTCGTGAAGTACGCGGGTCAATATCGTTGATCCCGGCGTGACCTGATTCGGGCGGCGCTTCGCGCACCGCCCGCTTTTATCGACGTTCAGCGCGCCTTGCTGCGTCCGTTCGCGGACGCGGCGGGGGCGCGCGCATCGGTACCGCATCGACATCGAGTCTCAAGGAGCCATCATGGGCGTAGCCGGCAAACACTACCCTCCTCACGTGAACCGTCAGCAGGACAACGCTGAAACACCTGACCAGGCCAAGCCCTCGGATGAGCGCGTACGCCACACGTCGTGGTTCGGTCATTTGCTGAATCGCCCGGAGTTCGCGGCCATTTCCGGCACCGTGCTCGTCTTCATCGTGTTCGGCTTCGGCGCGGGATCGTCGGGCATGTTCAACCTCGACGGCGTGATGAACTGGTCGCAAGTGGCCGCCTATCTCGGCCTGCTCGCGGTCGGCGCGTGTCTCCTCATGATCGCCGGCGAGTTCGACTTGTCCATCGGCTCGATGATCGGCTTCGCGGGCATGATGGTCGCGTTGCCGGCGGTCTATTTTCATTGGCCGCTATCCCTTTCGATTCTCTTCGCGTTCGTCATGTCGATGCTGCTCGGCGCATTGAATGGCTATCTCGTCATGCGCACGCGCCTGCCGTCGTTCATCGTCACGCTCGCGTTCCTGTTCATTCTGCGCGGCCTCACGCTCGCGCTGTCGATCATGTTCGCGGACCGCACCATCATCTCGGGCGTCGGCGATCTCGCCCAGGCCGATCCCATCGCCGACACGCTCTTTCATGGCGTCGCGTTTCACGGCCTGTTCACCTGGCTCGCGCACATGGGCATCGGCAAGCTGCTCGACAGCGGCCAGCCGCTCGTGCCGGGCATTCCGAAAGTCATCATCTGGTGGCTCGCGCTCGCGGCGGTCGGCGCGTTCGTGCTCGCCAAGACGCGCTACGGCAACTGGATTCTCGCGGTCGGCGGCGATGCGAATGCAGCGAAGAACGTCGGCGTGCCGGTGAAGCGCGTGAAGATATCGCTCTTCGTGCTCACCGCGTTCTGCTCGTGCCTCTTCGCCGTGCTGCAAGTGTGCGATATCGGCTCGGCGGCGGCGGATCGCGGCTTGCAGAAGGAATTCGAAGCGATCATCGCGGCGGTCATCGGCGGCACCTTGCTGACGGGCGGCTACGGATCGGTCGTCGGCGCATGTTTCGGTGCCCTGATCTTCGGTGTCGTGCAGATCGGCATCACTTATACGAACGTGAGCTCGGACTGGTTCCGCGTATTCCTTGGCGTGATGCTGCTCATCGCCGTGCTCTTCAATCACTACGTGCGCCGCCGCGTGTCCCAGGCTCAATGAGAGGAGCAACGATCATGCAAGACGACAACATCCTCGCGCTCGAAAACGTCAGCAAGTTCTTCGGCAAGGTGATCGCGCTCAACGGCGTCACGTTGCGGCTCAAACGCGGTGAAGTGCATTGTCTGCTCGGCGATAACGGCGCGGGCAAATCGACACTCATCAAGACGCTCGCAGGCGTGCATCAGCCCTCTTCCGGCGACTATCTCGTCGATGGCAACCCCGTGCATTTCGACTCGCCGAAAGAAGCGCTCGATCTCGGTATCGCGACCGTGTATCAGGATCTCGCGCTCGTGCCGTTGCTATCGGTGGCGCGCAACTTCTTCATGGGACGCGAGCCGCAAAAGAAGCGCTTCGGCATCAGCGTGATGGACCTCGACCTCGCCGCCGAAACGTCGCGCGCCAAGCTCGCCGAAATGGGCATCAATGTGCGCGATCCGCATCAGCCGATCGGCACGATGTCCGGCGGCGAGAAGCAATGTCTCGCGATTGCCCGCGCGATTCACTTCGGCGCGCGCGTGCTGATCCTCGACGAACCGACCGCCGCGCTCGGCGTGAAGCAGAGCTTCAATGTGTTGAAGCTCATCCACAAGGCGCGAGAAAAAGGCATCTCGGTGATCTTCATCACGCACAACGTTCACCATGCCTATCCGATCGGCGATTCGTTCACGCTGCTCAATCGCGGCCGCTCGATGGGCACGTTCACCAAGGACAACATCAGCAAGAACGAAGTGCTCGACATGATGGCGGGCGGCGCAGAAATGCAGCAGATGATGACCGAACTCGAAGGCGCGACGATCTGAGGACATTGAATCCATGCCAACGCAAAATCCCTCTCGCTTCGCGCCGGATCGCACGCGCGATATCGTGTGTCTCGGCCGCCTCGCCGTCGATCTCTATGCGCAAAATGTCGGCGCGCGGCTCGAAGATGTATCGACGTTCGCGAAGTATCTCGGCGGCTCGTCGGCGAACATCGCGTTCGGCTGCGCGCGGCTCGCGCTGAATGCGTCGATGCTCGCGCGCGTCGGCAACGATCACATGGGGCGCTTTCTCACGGAGACGCTCGAACGCGAAGGCTGCGATGTGAGTCACGTTCGCATCGATCGTGACCGGCTCACCGCGCTCGTGCTGCTCGGCCTCGAAGACCGCGACACGTTTCCGCTCGTGTTCTATCGCGAGAACTGCGCGGACATGGCCGTCGACGAACACGATTTCGATGAAGCGTATATCGCGTCATCGAAGGCGCTGCTCATTACGGGCACGCACTTCTCGACGGAACAGGTGAACCGCACGAGCCGTCGCGCGCTCGACTACGCGCGAAGCAACGACGTTCGCACGATTCTCGACATCGACTATCGGCCTGTCTTGTGGGGTCTCACGGGCAAGGCGGATGGCGAGACGCGCTTCATCGCGAATGAAGGCGTCACCGCGCATTTGCAGCGCATTCTGCCGTTGATCGATCTCGTCATCGGCACGGAAGAAGAGTTTCGCATCGCGGGCGGCAAGGACCGTCTGATCGATGCGCTCGCGATGGTCCGCAAGGTCACGAGCGCGACGCTCGTCGTGAAGCGCGGGCCGCTCGGCTGTTCGATCATCGAAGGCGCGGTGCCGTCGTCCATCGACGATGCGCCGGTTCATGGCGGCGTCGGAGTGGAAGTGCTCAACGTGCTCGGCGCCGGCGACGCGTTCGCTTCAGGCTTCTTGTCGGGATGGCTGCGCGACGAGCCGCTCGAAGCCTGCGCGCGAACGGCCAATGCATGCGGCGCGCTCGTCGTGTCGCGTCACGGCTGCGCGCCCGCGATGCCCACGCCCGCCGAGCTCGATTACTTTCTCGCCGCGGCGAAGGAAGACCCCGCGCGCATGCGCCGCCCCGATCGCGATGCAAAGCTCGCGCGTCTGCATCGCGTAAGTCCGAAGCGCAAGCAATGGGACGAAGTGCTCGGCTTCGCGTTCGATCATCGCAATCAGTTCTTCGATCTCGCGCAGCAAACGGGCGCGAGCGAAGCGCGCATCTCGACGTTGAAAAACCTGTTCGTCGAAGCCGTTGCACAGACGGAGAAAGAACTCGCGCTCGAAGGACGCATTGGCGTGTTGATCGACGATCGCTACGGGCAAGATGCGTTGAACGCGGCGACGGGACGCGGCTGGTGGATCGGCCGGCCCGTCGAATTGCCCGGCTCGATGCCGCTCGAATTCGATCATGGCCGCTCCATCGGCACGACGCTCGTGCAGTGGCCGCGCGAGCAGGTCGCGAAGTGTCTCGTGCAATATCACCCCGATCATCCGCATGACGTGCGTCTCGAACAGGAAGCGCAGTTGCGCGCGCTCTACGATGCCGTTCAGGCAAGCGGCAACGAACTGCTGCTCGAAGTGATCGTGCCGAAAAACGGGCCACCGATTGAAGACGACACCGTGTGTCGCGCGTTGAAGCGCCTTTATAACCTCGGCATCTATCCGGAATGGTGGAAGCTCGAACCGATGAGCGCGAAGCAATGGCAAGCCATCGATGCGCTGATCGCGCAGCGCGATCCGTATTGCCGTGGCGTCGTGTTGCTGGGCTTGTCGGCGGGCGTCGATCAGCTGCGTGAAGGCTTCGCAGCGGCGGCATCCTCGAAGACGTGCAAGGGCTTCACCGTCGGGCGCACGATTTTTCATGAGCCGAGTCATGCGTGGCTCGCCAATGAGATCGACGACCGCGAATTGATCGCGCGCGTGCGACGCACGTTCGAAGCGCTGATCGATGCATGGCGCGAGGCGCGTTCGTCTTTGGGCGCAGAACTTCGAGTGACACAGGAGCAAGCCGCATGAACCAGCGTGCAACGCAATCGGAGACCGCAGTGAGTTCGACCATTCGACTGACCGCCGCGCAAGCGCTCGTGCGCTATCTCGCGGCGCTTCGCACCGGACACGGCGAGCCGCTTTTCGGCGGCGTGTTCGCGATCTTCGGGCATGGCAATGTCGCGGGCATGGGCGAGGCGTTGTATCGGCATCGCGATGAATTGCCGACGTATCGCGCGCACAACGAGCAGGCGATGGCGCATGGCGCGATCGCGTATGCGAAGGCGCATATGCGGCGGCGCATGATGGCGGTGACGACGTCGATCGGTCCGGGCGCGACCAATCTCGTGACGGCGGCCGCGCTCGCGCATGTGAACCGCTTGCCGGTACTGCTGTTGCCGGGCGATATCTTCGTGTCGCGCGCGCCCGATCCGGTGTTGCAGCAAGTGGAGGATGGTCACGATGGCGGCGTCTCCGCTAACGATGCGTTGAAGGCGGTATCGCGTTACTTCGATCGCATCGTGCATCCCGCGCAATTGTTGAGCGCATTGCCGCGCGCGATACGCGTGCTCACCGATGCGGCGCAATGCGGCCCGGTCACGCTCGCGTTGCCGCAGGACGTGCAGGCGATGGCGTACGACTACCCTGCTTCGTTCTTCGAGCCGCGCGCCGTCGAGTTTCATGCGCCGGCACCGATTCCGCGCGAGATCGAACGCGCCGCCGCGATGCTGCGTGAAGCGCGCGAGCCGTTGATCGTATCGGGTGGCGGCGTGCTGTACGGGCTCGCGACCGATGCGTTGCGCACGTTCGCGCACAGGCATGGCGTGCCCGTCGCGGAGACGCAGGCGGGCAAAGGCGCGCTCGCCTGGGACGATGCGTTGAACGTCGGCGGTATCGGCGTGACGGGCGGCACCGCTGCGAACGAACTCGCGCATGCGAGCGATTGCGTGCTTGCTATCGGCACGCGT
Organism: Caballeronia sp. LZ028; assembly: GCF_031451415.1. NCBI lineage: Bacteria > Pseudomonadati > Pseudomonadota > Betaproteobacteria > Burkholderiales > Burkholderiaceae > Caballeronia > Caballeronia sp. LZ028. The sequence goes on from NZ_JARUXN010000001.1 coordinate 2,258,240, forward strand.
CTGCAGGATTTCACGACCGGATCGAACACGCTATTCACGCAGGCGCGGCTTGTCGCGGTCAATGCGAATCCGTTCGATGCGCTCAAGCAGAACGCGCTCGCCGTGCAGGCGGATGCGCGTGCCGCGCTGGAAGCGTTGTCCGAAGCGCTCGGCGACTGGCACGCATCGCCGCAATGGACGACGCGCGGGCATCGGCTTGCGAATGAATGGCGCGAGACCGTGGCGCATGTGACGAACACGCCCGTCGCGGATGGCAAGCTGCCGCGCGAAGCCGATGTGATCGGCGCGGTGCAGCGCTCGGACGATGCTTCTTCAGCCAACGATATCGTCGTGTGTGCTGCGGGCACTTTGCCCGCGGATTTGCAGAAGCTCTGGCGCACCAGCGCGCCGGGCGGTTATCACGTCGAATACGGCTATTCGTGCATGGGCTATGAAGTCGCGGGCGGACTGGGCGTGAAGCTCGCGCGGCCCGAGCGCGAAGTGATCGTGATTGTCGGCGACGGCTCGTATCTGATGATGAATAGCGAGCTCGCTACGTCGGTGATGCTCGGCGCGAAGTTGATCGTGGTGTTGCTCGACAATCGCGGGTTCGGGTGCATCAATCGCTTGCAGCAGGCTTGTGGCGGGGCGCCGTTCAACAATCTCATCGATGATTGCAAGCAGGGCGCGCTTGGGGCGCCGGAGATCGATTTCGCGATGCATGCGCGGTCGCTCGGGGCTTTGGCGGAGCATGTTTCCAGCATCGATGAGCTTATCGTCGCGATGAAGCGCGCGCGGGCGGCGGATCGCAGTTATCTCATCTCTATCGATACGGATCCTTCGAGGACTACCGAGGAAGGTGGATGGTGGTGGGAAGTCGCCGTTCCTGAAGTGTCGGATCGCGCGGCTGTCGTCGTTGCGCGTGAGGCCTATGAGCAGGCCGTCAAAGCTCGTAGTGTTTGATTGAGCTTCTATGGAAGCCTGTGATCGCGTCGGTCTATTGGCGTTGCCCCTGTGCGGGGCGGCAGTCACTTTCTTTGCTGCTGCAAAGAAAGTAACCAAAGAAAGCAGCTCGTCACGGCCCGCGGTCACACGCAATTTGGGTAGTTCTCTCGTCCCAGGCGGCACTCGCCTAAAGAGTGCCCTCAAACACCTAATCGGGCTTGGCTCGCGCACGGTCCGCCGCCCGAAAACGCTGAGGACACTGGTTCAGCACGAAAGAGCTTCGGCACAGCGCTGCGCGCTGCCGCCGGGTCTGCAAGGGAAACCCAAGGGCGGCGATTGCAGTGAGATGGAGACGTTAGTAGAGAAGCACGCGCGGCCCCGATTGACCGGTCGGCCGCGAAGCGGGCTGGAGCTATTTGGTGCTGAACCAGTTTGGTGTGTGGTGCGAGGTGGCAGACCGTGCGCGATCCAATCCCGATGGGGCCTATGAGGGCACTCCTTAGGCAGCCCACGATGGACGAGAGGACTACCCAAATTGCGTGTGACCGCGGGCGTATCGGAAGCTGCTTTCTTTGGTTACTTTCTTTGCAGCAGCAAAGAAGGTGACTGCCGCCCCGCACAGGGGCAGTGCTAATAGACCACTAAGAAACCGGGATCCGGCGAAAGCGAAAGCAAAAAGCAAAAAGGAGAACCCAACATCATGCCTTTGAAAAAGATACGCATCGGCATCAATCCATTGTCATGGATGAACGACGACCTGCCTTCGCTCGGCGGCGAGACACCTCTCTCCACCGCCCTGACGGAAGGAAAACAGATCGGCTATGAAGGCTTCGAGCTAGGCAACAAGTTCCCTCGCGAACCGCAAGCGCTAAAAGCCTTGCTCGCGCAGTACGAGCTAGCGCTAGTCTCAGGCTGGTACTCGGGCCGACTCGCAGAACGCAGCGCAGAAGAAGAAATCGAAGCCGCGGGCCCCCATCTCGACCTGCTCGCGCAAAACGGCGCGACCGTAATGGTCTACGGCGAGGTCGCCAACTCGATCCAGGGCGCGCCAAAACCGCTCTATCAACGTCCGCGCTTTTTCTCGGATGCGCAATGGACCGGGTACGCAGACCGCCTGAACCGCTTCGCCGAATACACCCTCTCGCGCGGCGTGCGCGTCGCCTATCATCATCACATGGGCGCGTATGTCGAAACGCCCGCCGACGTCGACCGCCTCATGGCGCTCACCAACGATTCGGTCGGCCTGCTGTTCGACGCGGGACACATCACGTTCGCGGGCGGCGATGCCCTGAGCGTGCTGCAAAAGCACATCGCTCGTGTATGCCACGTCCACTGCAAAGACGTGCGCCCCGAAATCGTGAAGCTCGCGCGCAATCGCAACTGGAGCTTTCTCGATGCGGTCATCAACGGTGCGTTCTCCGTGCCCGGCGATGGCTGCGTCGACTATCCGGGCATCATCGCGTGTCTCGCGAAGCATGATTACGAAGGCTGGCTCGTCGTGGAAGCGGAACAGGATCCGGTGATCGCGCCGAGCTACGCATACGCCGACAAGGGCTATCGCACGCTGCGTACGCTCGTCGACGCAACATTCAAGGAGGCAGCATGAGCCTGCTAGTGAAAGCATCGCGCGAAGGACAAACCATCGCGCGCGTCACGCCCGATTCCGCCGGCTGGAAGCACGTCGGCTTCGCGGCGTATCGCCTGAATGCGGGCGATGTCGTGCATGTCTACGACGCGGATCGCGAAAGCTGCATCGTCGTGTTGACGGGCACGGTGAGCGTCGAAGCGGGCGACGAGCATTATCAGTCGGTCGGCTCGCGCGACAGCGTGTTCGAAGACGCCGCGCCGTATGCCGTCTACGTGCCGCCGAAGCTGGCCGCCATCGTGCGTGCGGAACGCGATGCGCAGATCGGCGTCGCGAGCGCGCCCGCGAAGGGCGAGTTTCCGCCGCGTCTCATCGAGCCATCGCAGATGAAGCGCTCGACGCGCGGCAAGAACGCGAATACGCGCTACGTGTGCGACATTCTTCCGCAAACGGAAGATGCCGAGTCGTTGCTGGTCGTGGAAGTGCGCACGCCGGGCGGACATGCGTCGAGCTATCCGCCGCACAAGCACGATCAGGACAATGTGCCCGTCGAAAGCTCGCTCGAAGAGACGTATTACCATCGACTGAATCCGCCGCAAGGATTCGCGTTTCAGCGCGTTTATACCGATGAACGCGATCTCGATGAAACGATGGCCGTCGAGGATCACGATGTCGTCATGGTGCCGCGTGGGTATCATCCGGTGGTCGTGCCGTATGGCTACGATAACTACTATCTGAACGTGATGGCCGGCGACAAGCGGACGTGGCACTTCAAGAACGATCCGAAGCATGAGTGGATCGTGGAGAGGGATAGCAAGGCGCAGGGTTAAGCGAGCGGGAAGGCGAATGCCGCATGTCGCGGCATTCGCTGCACTACGCGTTCCAGGGATCGAAGATCATCGCGTCGAACTGACTAATGGGTGCCGATGCTCTTTCTCGACGCAGCGATTTCCGCGTACGCATCGGCTGCATCGTTATCGAAACTCGGCAGACGGCCAGCGAAATCTTCACTGAAGATGATCCGCGTGGCGTCCCATAGGCGCTGCCGCCTGATACCTGCGGCCATCGACCATATTCCATGGAGAATTTCTCCACGCGTGACAGTCGTGGTGAACAGTGCCGAACGCGGCTCGTTGGCGAGCCATGTCAAAACGCGCTGTTCCGGCGCCGGACGCAGCAACTCGGAAAGGACGTTGGTATCTAGAACGATCATTCATCGAGCCCCGACGGGTTACGAATCGCCTCGCGCTTGGGAAGCTCCAACTCGACTCCGCCAAGCGGATCGATGCGGCCACGAATCGATTCGACAAGAATCTTTCCTTGCGCCGGTTCTGTCCAAAGAGCTGTCCGCAGAATGTCGCGAGCCTCTTCCTCCATCGAGCGACCGTGCTTCGCTGCCTGCATACGCAGGAACTTCAGGCATATTGACTCGAATCGAACGTGCCACCGACCGACAGCCATTGCCGCGAGATCGCTTCATCGCGCGCGAGCGTCTCGATCGTCCCATCGAACTGTATCGCCCCATGCCCCATGACCGCGACGCGCGCATCGAGCGTGCGCGCGATCGTCAATCGCTCTTCGATCAGCAGCGTCGCGACGCCGCGGTTGCGCAGCATCGCGAGGCACGCGGCCACTTGCGCGAGCACTTGCGGCGCGAGCCCTTCGCCCGGTTCGTCGATGACGACCAGCGACGGATCGCCCGTCAACGTGCGCGCGAGCGCGAGCATCTGCTGCTCGCCGCCCGACAGCGCGCCCGCCTTCACCGACGCGCGTTCTTCGAGCACGGGAAACAGCCGATACGCATCGCGCAACGCAAAACGCGTGCCCTTCCTTTCGCCAAGCACGAGATTTTCGCGCACCGTGAGCGCAGGGAACACATCGCGCGTTTCGGGCACGTAACCAATGCCCAGCCGCGCGATGCGATGCGCCCTCAAGCCGACGAGCTGAACATCGCGATAGCGCATGTCGCCCGCGCATCGCACGAGTCCCATGATGGCTTTCGCGAGCGTCGATCGTCCCGATCCGTTGCGGCCGACAAGCGCCACCGCTTCGCCTTCGTCAATGCACAGGTGCACGCCGTGCAGCACTTGCGCCGCGCCGTACCACGCGCGCAAATCGTCGATACGCAACTGCGCCTTCATGACGCGACTCCACCGAGATACGCGTCCTGAACAGCGCGATTCGCGCGTATCGCAGCGGGCGTATCGGTGGCGATCACGCGCCCTTGCACGAGCACCGAAATGCGATCCGCGAGGCCGAAAACCGCATCCATGTCATGTTCGATGACGAGCAGCGTGCGCCCTTCCGTCGTCGCGCGAATCAGTTCGAGCGCGCGAGTCGCCTCCGCGCGATTCATGCCGGCGGTGGGCTCGTCGAGCAAGATCAGCGGCGCATCGGTGGCAAGCGCGATGCCCAGATCGAGCGCGCGTTGCTCCGCGTACGTCAGGCGTGCCGCGAGTTCGTCGGCGCGCGCGGCAAGGCCGATGGCATCGAGCATCGCGTGCGCGCGTTCGTCGATTCGTCGCGAAGGCAGCCATCGATCGACAAGCCGCGACGATGCCGCGCCGAGCGCCGCGCAACGCAGGTTCTCGAACACGGACAAGCCGCCGAACACGCTCGTCGTCTGAAAGCTGCGGGCAAGCGAGCGCGATACGCGTTGCGGCGGCTTGCCGGTGATATCGATTCCGCTCGCGACGATGCGTCCATCGTCGGGCCGCGTGCGTCCCGAGATCAGATCGAAGAGCGTGGATTTGCCCGCGCCGTTCGGTCCGATGAGCGCGTGCCGCTCGCCCGCAGCGACCTGCAAGTCGACGCCGCGCAGTACGCGCGTCACGCCGAAGCGCTTGACGATGCCATGCAATTCGAGCGCCGCGTTCATCGCGCGGTCCTCGTGCGTCGCGCGAGCCACAAGCCCAGCAACGCGCACGGCAACGCGATGAACCACGCGCGTGCATCGGTTCGTCCGGCGTAAAGCGCTTCGACCGGCACGACGACCGCGACGCCCCACGCGATCGCGCTCAGCATGCCGATGCACAAGGACCGCGCATCGCGCCGAACGAGGCCCGCGACGCCTTCCGGCGCGGCCACGACGACCCACATGAACAAGAGCCCGAGATACATCGGCCACGCGGTGCTGACGCTCGCGAGCCCGACGCTGAAGAACGTGAGCAGCACCGCGCCGACGACCGGCCCGGCGAACGTGCCCGCGCCGCCGATGACGGTCGCGACGAGCGCGCTCGTCGATCGCGCGAGACCGACGCTCTCCGACGACACCAGCTCGACGTTGATCAACGCCAGCACGCCCGCGATGCCCGCGAAAAACGCCGACACGATCAACACGTGCAAGCGCACGCGCGCGGGCGCGAAGCCGATCGCGGCGGCGCGCGCGGGATTGTCGCGCACGGCGTTGGCGAGACGGCACATCGGCGTGCGCGAAAACGCGAACATCGCGACCGCCGATATCACGCACCAGCACGCGATCAACGCATACGCCTCGCGCGGCGGCCCGAAGGTCATCGCGAAGAACGAAGGCCCGCTCGCGCGATCGATCGTCACGCCGCCCTCGCCGCCGAACCACCCCGGCACGAGCCACACGCATGCGGCGACGAGTTCGCTCAAGCCCAGCGTGATCATCGCGAAGGACGTGCCCGCGCGCTGCGTCGAAATCGCGCCGAAAACGACGGCGACGAGCATCGCCGCGCATCCGCCGATCATCGGCAGTAACGGCAACGGCACGCCGAATCGATTGAACGCATGCGCGGCGGCGAACGCGCCGAGACCCGAATAGACCGCGTGCCCGAACGAGAGCAAACCCGTCTCGCCGAGCAACAGGTTGTACGAAAGCGCGAGGACGATGAGCGTCGCCGTCTGCGCGAGATACGCGAGCAGCCACGATTGATCGACGACGAGCGGCGGCAGCGCGAGCGCGACGATCAGCGCGATGAAGACCTTAAGCATCGCGCGTGCGCTCGCCGAAAAGCCCGCGCGGCCGCGCGGCCAACATCGCGACGAGCAGCAGATACGGCAGCACGGGCGCGAGTTGCGCGACCGTCAACGCGCTCCACGCAGGCGGCAAGGTCACGCCGAGCGATGCCGCGATGCCGCCCGCCGTCGCGCTCGCGCCGACCGCGAAGGTCTGGACGCAGCCGATCAGAAGCGACGCGACGAGCGCGCCGCCGAGCGATCCGAGCCCGCCGATCACGACGACGACGAACACGATCGGGCCCATCGCATCGGCCATCGCCGGTTCGATGACGGCGAGCGGCGCGCCGATCACGCCAGCGAGCGCGGCGAGCGCGGTGCCGGCGGCGAAGACCATCGTGAAGACGCGCGGCACATCGTGGCCGAGCGTTTCGACGGTCGCGGGATGCGTAAGCGCCGCGCGCACGATGAGCCCCGTTTTCGATGTACGCAACACGAGCCACAGCGCGCCGAGCATGACGACGGCGACCGTCATCATGAACACGCGATAGCGCGCGAACGATGCGCCGTACAGCATGAAAAGCGGTCCGTCGAGCACGCGCGGAACGGCGGCGGGCAACGGCCCGAATCCCCAGACGAGCTTCACGCCCTCGCCGATGACGATGGCCGCGCCGAACGTCAGCAGCATGTCGGCGAGCGCGCCGCGCGCATGGACGCGCCTCAATAGCAGGCGCTCGAACAAGGCCCCGGCAACGCCAACGATCAATGGCGCACAGATGAGCGCGAACCAGAATCCGCCGTACGCGGCGAGCGCCTGCCCGACATACGCGCCGAGCATGTAGAAACTCGCGTGCGCGAAGTTGAGCACGCCGAGCATCGAGAAAATCAGCGTGAGTCCCGCCGACAGCATGAACAGCAGCAATCCCACGCTCACGCCGTTGAGCAGACTCACGCAAAACCACTGAAGCAAAACGCGACCCTCAGCCGGTGATGAGCGGCTTCAACGCATCGACGAGCGGCGCGGGCAACGGCACCGGCCTGCGCGTCACGCGATCCACGTAGACATGCACGAAATGCCCCTGCGCGGCGGCTTCGTCCGCGCCTTGCGTGAAGATCGCGACTTCGTAGCGCACGCTCGTATTGCCGAGCTTCTCGACGCGCAAGCCCGCCTCGATCGGTTCGGGAAACACGACCGGCGCGAAGAAATTGCAGCGCGTCTCGACGACGAGGCCGATGGTTGCGCCCTCGCTGAAATCGAGCACGCCCGCGCGCAGCAGATACTCGTTCACGACCGTATCGAAGTAGCTGTAGTAGACGACGTTGTTGATGTGGCCGTAGACGTCGTTATCCGACCAGCGCGTGCTGATCGGCAGGAAGTGCGCGTAATCGGCGCGCGTGGTCGGGACCGGCTTGCTCATCGCTCAGAGAGACTCCATCAGCATGCGTCGATAATCGTCGGCGCTCGCCTCGCGCGGGTTCGTCTTGTGGCAGTGATCCGCGAGCGCGCCCTTCACGACCTTGTCGAACATGCTTTCGTCGACGCCCATCTGCGACAGACGCGTCGGCAGGCCGAGGCGCGCGGTCATGTCGTGCACGGCCTGCGCGACATCGGCGTTATCGGGGAGATTCATCACGCGGCGCATGCGCGCGAAACGCCGGTCCGCGACGACCGTCGGCGCGCTTTCGTTGAAGCGCAGCACGGCAGGCAAGACCACCGCGTTCAGCGTGCCGTGATGCAGCGACGTGCGTCCGTTCACCGCCAGCCCGCCCAGCGGATGCGACAGCGAATGCACGCAGCCGAGGCCCTTCTGGAACGCCATCGCGCCCTGCATCGACGCGGACATCATGTTCAGACGCGCGTCGCGGTCCTGGCCGTCGTGCGTCGCGCGCTCGATGTTGGCCCACGCGCGTTCGAGTCCATCGAGCGCGATGCCGTCGGCGGGCGGATTGAACGCGGGCGCGAGAAACGTTTCGATGCAATGCGCGATCGCGTCCATGCCGGTCGCGGCGGTGAGCGGCGGCGGCAGGCCGAGCGTGAGCGACGGATCGCAGACCGCCGATTTCGGCAGCAGATGCCACGAATGGAAGCCGAGCTTGCGCCCGTCGTTCAGGATGATGATCGCGCCGCGCGCCACTTCGCTGCCCGTGCCCGACGTGGTCGGCACCGCGATCAGCGGCGCCGCGCGCTCGGTGATCTTGCCGCTGCCGCCTTCGATCGTCGCGTAGGTCGTGAGCGGCTCGTCGTGCGTCGCGGCAATCGCCACGCCCTTCGCCAGATCGATCGATGAGCCGCCGCCCACCGCGATCAGGCCGTCGCAGCCTTCGCGCTTGTATTGCGCGGCGGCTTGCATGACCATCGCTTCGGTCGGATTCGACGGCGTGTCGTCGAACACCGGCAGCGCGCCGAGCCGCGCGCTTTCGATCACGCGATCGGCAAGCCCCGCCGCCTTCACGCCTTTATCGGTGATGACGAGCGGACGCTTCATCCCGATGCGCGCGCATTCGCTTTGCAGCGTCTGTAGCGCGTCGTAGCCGAGATGAATGTGGGTCAGATAGAAGATGAAGGCCATGGCGTCAGCGTCGATAAAAGAGGTGCGGCCATGTTGAAACCGCACGCCGGAAGTGTCAATCGGGGTTAGATCGACGCCGACAAGGCGCGCACTTCATCGACGAAGCGCTCGACGGTCCCCCGCTGCGTATCCCACGCGCACATCAGACGGCAGCCGCCCGAGCCGATGAACTGATAGAAGCGCCAGCCCTTCGCGCGCAGCGCCGCCGCGACGTGCGCCGGCAACTCCGCGAACACCGCGTTCGATTCGGGCTTGAAGAGCAGCGACACGCCCGGAATGCCGGCGAGGCGCTCGGCCATCAGCGATGCCATCGCGTTCGCGTGACGCGCGTTGCGCAGCCAGACGTCGTCGTCGAGCAGACCGAGCCACGGCGCGGAAATGAAGCGCATCTTCGAGGCGAGTTGCCCGGCCTGCTTCAGGCGATAGGCAAAATCGGCGGCGAGCGCCTTGTCGAAGAACACGACCGCCTCACCCACCGGCAGACCGTTTTTCGTGCCGCCGAAGCACAGCACATCGACGCCCGCGCGCCACGTGATCTCCGACGGATGCACGTTCAGCGTCGCGACCGCGTTCGCGAAACGCGCGCCGTCCATGTGGATCTTCAGATGCCGCCGCTTGGCGATGGCCGCGATCGCGCGGATCTCCTCGACGGTGTAGACGGTGCCGACTTCCGTCGCCTGCGTAAGCGAGACGACCTTGGGCTTCGGATAGTGGATATCCGAGCGCTTCGTGACGAGTTCCTCGATCGCGTCGGGCGTGAGCTTGCCGTTCTCGCCCTTCGCGGTGAGCAGCTTCGAGCCGCCGGAGAAGAATTCGGGGCCGCCGCATTCATCGGTTTCGATATGCGCGAGTTCGTGGCAGATCACCGAGTGATACGACTGACAGAGCGACGCGAGCGCGAGCGAATTGGCCGCCGTGCCGTTGAAGACGAAGAAGACTTCGCAATCGGTCTGGAAGAGGTTGCGGATGCGGTCGCAGACTTGCGTGGTCCACGAATCGTCGCCATAGGCGGGTTCGTGGCCGCTCGTGTTGGCCTGGATCAGCGCTTGGAGCGCTTCCGGGCAGATGCCTGCGTAGTTGTCGGAGGCGAAGTGTTGGATCGGGTCCGTGGGCGCTGTCATGGGGTCGCTGTGATGGCCGGTTTGAACGCGGCGCGCGCGGACGCTAAGACATCGAACGTCATCGCGCGCGCCGGCAATCGGGCCATTTTAGCGGTTCATCGCCTTCCGAACCGCGTGCGCCTACTTGGTGTTCGGCGCGCTCGCGGCGTTGGCCTGCTGCGCCTGTTGCGCCTGCTTGTCCTTCTTGTTCGCTTCGTGATGGCCGATCGCGCAGCCGCCGATCGCGCCCGCGGTGCCATGTCCGCCCGCGACATGTCCCGCGACGCCGCCGACCGCCGCGCCCTTCAGACAGCCCTTCGCCTGCGCGGCGCCCGTTGCTGCGAGCATCGTCGAAGCCAGAATGATCGATGCGAGTCTGCGATTCATATGTCGTCTCCCTTGTGTTGATGGAACTTCACGGGAAGACGCACGCGCCATACCTGACAGCGTGTAAAGAAAAACGGCCCGATCTTCGTCAGATCGAGCCGTTTTGTCAGAAGCGATGAACGCTTAAAGCTGCTGCTGCACCCATCCGGTCACGCCGGCCAGCGCGGCCGGCAGATTGGCCGGTTCCGTGCCCCCTGCCTGCGCCATGTCGGGACGGCCGCCGCCCTTGCCGCCGACCTGCTGCGCGACGAAATTGACGAGCTCGCCCGCCTTCACCTTTTTCGACGCGTCCGGCGTCACGCCCGCGATCAGGCTGACCTTGCCGCCATCGACCGATGCAAGCACGATCGCCGCGCTCTTGAGCTTGTCCTTGAGCTTGTCGACGGTTTCACGCAGCGTCTTCACGTCCGCGCCTTCGAGTTGCGCGGCGAGCACCTGCACGCCGGAAACATCGACGGCCTTCGAGACGAGTTCGTCGCCCTGGCTCGCCGCCAGCTTCGATTTCAGCGCGCCCAGTTCCTTCTCCAGCGACTTCACGTGCTCCTGAACCTGCGCGATGCGTTGCGTGAGTTCGGACGGTTGCGCCTTCAGCACGCCCGCTGCCGCATTGATGCGCTGATCCAGTTCCTGCACGTAGCGCACGGCGTTGTCGCCGGTGATCGCCTCGACGCGGCGAATGCCCGCCGCCACGCCACCTTCCATCACGATCTTGAAGAAGCCGATGTCGCCGGTGCGCTGCACGTGCGTACCGCCGCACAGCTCGCGCGAGAAGCCGAGATCGAGCACGCGCACGGTGTCGCCGTATTTCTCGCCGAAGAGCGCCATCGCGCCGCCCTTCACCGCGTCGTCGTACGGCATCACGCGCACGACGCCCGGCGCGTTCGCGATGATCTCGTTGTTGACGATCTGCTCGACGCGACGGATTTCTTCGTCCGACATCGGCGCGTTGTGTGCAAAGTCGAAGCGCGTCTTGTCCGCATCGACGAGCGAGCCTTTCTGCTGCACGTGACCGCCGAGCACTTCGCGCAGCGCCTTGTGCATCAAATGCGTGGCCGAGTGATTGCGCGCGGTGCGGGCGCGGCGCACGCCGTCGATTTCCGCCTTCACGACGTCGCCGACCTTGAGCGTGCCCTGCTCGACCGTGCCGTGATGACCGACGACATCGGCCTGCACTTTCAGCGTGTCCGCGACGGCGAAGCGCACGCTTGCGTTCGCGAGCACGCCCTGATCGCCGACCTGGCCGCCCGATTCGGCATAGAACGGCGTGTGATCGAGCACGACGACCGCTTGCTGGCCGTCCTTCACTTCATTGACCGATGCGCCTTCGACGTACAACGCGAGGATTTTCGCGTCGTCGAAGATTTCCTTTTCGTAGCCGTGGAACGTGGACTTCGCGCCCGAGTATTCGAGGCCCGCCGCCAGCTTGAACTTGCCGGCCGCACGCGCCTGATCGCGCTGACGCGCCATCGCGTCGTCGAACGCGGGTTCGTCGACGGTCACGCCACGCTCGCGGCACACGTCCGCCGTGAGGTCGAGCGGGAAGCCGTAGGTGTCGTGCAGCTTGAACGCGAGTTCGCCGTCCAGTTGCTTCACGCCCTTCTTTTCGAGATCGGCGAGTTCGCCTTCGAGGATCGACATACCGTGCTCGATGGTCTCGAAGAAGCGCTCTTCTTCCTGACGCAGCACGTCGGTCACGCGTTGTTGCGCATCGGTGAGTTCCGGATACGCCGCGCCCATTTCCGCGACGAGATCCGCGACGAGCTTGTGGAAGAACGCGCCCTTCTTGCCGAGCTTGTAGCCGTGACGGATCGCGCGGCGCACGATGCGGCGCAGCACGTAGCCGCGGCCTTCGTTGCCGGGAATGACGCCGTCGACGATCAGGAACGAGCATGCGCGGATGTGGTCCGCGATCACCTTCAGCGAGTTGTTTTCCAGGCCCGGCGTGTTCGTTTCGCGCGCCGCGGCCTTGATGAGATTCTGGAACAGGTCGATCTCATAGTTGCTGTGCACGTGCTGCAGCACGGCGGCGAGACGTTCGAGGCCCATGCCGGTATCGACGCACTGCTTGGGCAGCGGCGTCATGTTGCCTTGCGCGTCGCGATTGAACTGCATGAACACGAGATTCCAGATCTCGATGAAGCGGTCGCCGTCTTCTTCGGGCGATCCCGGCGGGCCGCCCCAGATTTCCGGGCCGTGGTCGTAGAACACTTCGGAGCACGGACCGCACGGGCCGGTGTCGGCCATCTGCCAAAAATTGTCCGATGCGTAACGGGCGCCCTTGTTGTCGCCGATGCGGATGATGCGCTCGACCGGCACGCCGATTTCCTTCGCCCAGATATCGAAGGCTTCGTCGTCTTCCTGATAGACCGTGACCGTGAGTTTTTCCGCCGGCAGGTTGTAGACCTTCGTCAGCAGTTCCCAGCAGTAGTGAATCGCGTCGCGCTTGAAGTAATCGCCGAACGAGAAGTTGCCGAGCATCTCGAAGAACGTGTGATGCCGCGCGGTGTAGCCGACGTTCTCCAGATCGTTGTGCTTGCCGCCTGCGCGCACGCTGCGCTGCGCGGTCGTCGCGCGCGAATACGGACGCGATTCGCTGCCCAGGAACACGTCCTTGAACTGGACCATGCCCGAGTTGGTGAAGAGCAGCGTCGGGTCGTTGCCGGGCACGAGGCTCGACGAACGCACGATCGTATGGCCCTTCGATTCGAAAAACTTCAGGAATTTCTCGCGTATTTCGGCGGCTTTCATAGCGTACGGGGCGTGTCTTCGGTTCTTTGATGGCGCCCGCGGGCAGCTGATTTCGCAGGCTGCCGGCGGAACAAGGGTGATTGTCGATTATACGGGATTCGCCGCGCGCGCCCGGGCGATGCGGACGCCCGCGCTATCGCGCACGCCGCGGTTCTGTGCGACAGTCGCACTCCGGAGACACAACGTAGCGAGACACATCGATGGGAGCCTTGAGCCATATTCGCGTGCTGGACCTGACCCGCGTGCTGGCGGGACCGTGGTGCGCGCAGACGCTCGCCGACTTCGGCGCGGACGTCATCAAGATCGAGCGGCCCGGAACCGGCGACGACACCCGTCACTGGGGCCCGCCCTACCTCAAGACGCCCGAGGGCAACGACACGCACGAAGCCGCGTACTACCTCGCGGCGAACCGCAACAAGCGCTCGGTGACGGTCGATATCGCCACGCCCGAAGGCCAGCAGATCGTGCGCGAACTGGCCGCGCAAAGCGATGTCGTCCTCGAAAACTACAAGGCCGGGCAACTGAAGAAGTACGGGCTCGACTACGAGTCGCTGAAGGCCGTGAAGCCGGACATCGTCTATTGCTCGGTGACGGGCTTCGGGCAGACGGGGCCGTACGCGTCGCGCGCGGGCTACGATTTCATCGTGCAGGGCATCGGCGGATTCATGAGCATCACCGGCGAGCGCGACGGCCAGCCTGGCGGCGGTCCGCAGAAAGCGGGGGTGGCGATCGCCGATCTGATGACCGGCATGTACGCGACCATCGGCGTGCTCACCGCGCTCGCGCACCGCGACCGCACGGGCGAGGGCCAATACATCGACATGGCGCTGCTCGACGTGCAGGTCGCGATGCTCGCCAACATGAACACGAATTTTCTCGCGAGCGGCAAGCCGCCGGTGCGCTGGGGCAACGCGCATCCGAACATCGTGCCGTATCAGACCTTCCAGACGAGCGATGGCTGGATCATCGTCGCGGTGGGCAACGACGGGCAGTTCCGCAAGTTCGTCGAAGCGGGCGGACGCCCCGAGCTGGCCGACGACGCGCGTTTCGCGGCGAATCCGTCGCGCGTGCGCAACCGCGACATGCTCGTGCCGATTCTCGCGGACATGGTGCGTCTGAAAGGCAAGCACGAATGGATCGCCGAGCTCGAGGCGGCGGGCGTGCCGTGCGGGCCGATCAACGATCTCGGCGAAGTATTCGAGGATCCGCAAGTGCTCGCGCGCAGGATGCAGATCGATCTGCCGCATCCGACGGCCGGCACCGTGAAACTCGTCGCGAGCCCGATCAAGATGAGCGCGACGCCGCCCGAAGCGCGCACGCATCCGCCGCTGCTAGGCGAGCACACGTCGAGCGTGCTGGCCGACGTGCTCGGCTACGACGAAGCGAAAATCGCGCGATTGCGGGAAAAGAAGGCGATCTGAACCCTTATCGAACGCCCGCGCCGATCAGACCGCCCGCCGCCGCGCCCGCGACGGTGCCGATCGGCCCGCCCGTGACCAGATACCCGAGCGCGCCGCCGGCCGCCGCGCCGACGCCCGCGTGAGCCTGCTGACGCGAGACGTTTGCGCAGGCGGCGAGGCTCGAGACGAGCGCGGCTGCGGCGGCGAATTTGAGCGTCGTGAGGGCGATCTTCTTCATGATGGGCTTCCTTGTGTTGTCGTTGTGATGTGTTGTGCCTGGCGCTCGAGCGTGCCCCTGGAACCGGCGCGCTCGATGCACGCGAGCCGATCTTAAGAGCCCGCGCGCGCGCCTTTCAACGCGATTTACGTCCCGTTACGGCGGTTACGAGGCGTGCCGCGGCACGTAAACCATGTAACGGAACTCGCGAAACGGCGCGACGGCTGGAACCGCCCGGCGAAACAAAGCGCGAGCGCTTCCTCATACGCCGCCGCGGCCTGCCCCGGACGGTTGCGTAAGGTAGAATCGACCCAATATTCAAGGCCTTCGTACGCGTTTCGAGTTTCATCGAGCGCTTCCCGAACCGATCACGCGCGCGAGCGCATCCGCTGCCACTTTTTCCGCATGAACACCGATCGCAACGACGCTCCGGCGCCATCCAATTTCATTCGCAACATCATCGAAGACGACAACCGCTCCGGCAAATGGTCGCAGCGGGTCGAGACGCGCTTTCCGCCGGAGCCGAACGGCTATCTGCATATCGGCCATGCGAAGAGCATCTGCGTGAACTTCGGCCTCGCCGCGGATTACGGCGGCGTGTGCCATCTGCGCTTCGACGATACGAATCCCGAGAAGGAAAGCGTCGAATACGTCGATTCGATCATCGACGCCGTGAAATGGCTCGGCTTCGACTGGAACAAGAACGGCATCGAGCACCGCTATTTCGCGAGCGACTACTACGACAAGCTGTACGAATACGCCGAAATGCTCATCAAGAAGGGCCAGGCGTACGTCGACAGTCAAACGGCCGAAGAGATGCGCGCGACGCGCGGCTCGGCCACCGAAGCCGGCATCAACTCGCCGTATCGCGATCGTTCGCCCGAAGAAAACCTCGACCTCTTCCGCCGCATGAAGGCGGGCGAGTTCAAGGAAGGCGAGCACGTGCTGCGCGCGAAAATCGACATGGCGTCGCCGAACTTCAACATGCGCGATCCGGTCATCTACCGCATCCGCTTCGCGCATCATTACCGTACCGGCGATACGTGGTGCATCTACCCGATGTACGACTACGCGCACTGCGTGTCGGACGCGATCGAGAACATCACGCACTCGCTCTGCACGCTGGAGTTCGAAGATCATCGGCCGCTCTACGACTGGTTCCTCGCGCAGCTCGCGGACGACGGCGTGTTTCAGCGTCCGCTCCCGCAACAAATCGAGTTCTCGCGCCTGAACCTCACCTACGCGATCACGAGCAAGCGCAAGCTGCTGCAGCTCGTGCAGGACAATCACGTCGACGGCTGGGACGATCCGCGCATGCCGACCATCGTCGGCGTGCGTCGCCGCGGCTTTACGCCGGAAAGCATTCGTTTGATGGTCGAGCGCGTCGGCGTGACGAAGGTCGATTCGTGGATCGACATGAGCATTCTCGAAGGCGCACTGCGCGACGATCTCGACGAGAAAGCGCCGCGCGCGATCGCCGTGCTCGATCCGCTGAAGCTCGTCATCGACAACTATCCGGAAGGACAGAGCGAGGAATGCAGCGCGCCGGTGCATCCGCATCATGCGGATCGCGGCGTACGCACGTTCCCGTTCTCGCGCGAATTGTGGATCGAGCGCGAGGACTTTCAGGAAACGCCGCCGAAGGGCTATTTCCGCCTCTTCCCCGGCAACAAGGTGCGTCTGAAGTACGGCTTCATCGTCGAATGCACGGGCGCGGACAAGGACGAGAACGGCAACGTGATCGCCGTGCACTGCAACTACTTCCCGGACAGCAAGTCGGGCACCGAAGGCGCGAACAACTACAAGGTGAAGGGCACGATCCACTGGGTCAGCGCGGCGACCGCTTATGCGGCCGAGGTGCGTCTGTACGACCGTCTGTTCAAGGAACCGCAGCCGGGCGCGGGCGGCGCGGAGTTCCTCGACGCGCTCAATCCGGATTCGAAGCGCGTCGTGAACGCCTATCTCGAACCGAGCGCGCGCGATGCGAACGCCGAAGACCGCTTCCAGTTCGAGCGGCACGGCTACTTCGTCGCGGACCGTGTGGATTCGCAGCCGGGTAAGCCCGTGTTCAACCGCATCGTCAGCCTGCGCGACAGCTGGGGCAAGCCGGCCTGACATCGATGCAACGAGGGCGCCGCGCGGCGCCCTCGTCGTGTCTGGCGGCCCGGCCATACGCCGCTTCCAACGAGGAGAACATGAAGCAGTCGCATTCCTTCGCGCCGCGCCGCACACGGGCCCAACGAAGCGCCGCCCTCGCCTCCGTGCTGCTGTTCGCATCCGCCGGCGCGGGTGCCGCCACGAGCGCCGAACTGGCGACGGCCCAAGCCAGCGTCGATCAGATGCCGCCGTCGGCGACGCTGCGCAAGATCGCCGAGAACGGCGCGATCGTGCTGGGCACGCGCGAATCGTCGGTGCCGTTTTCGTACACGGTGAAGCAGCAGCCAGTGGGCTACTCGTACGACATCGCACTGAAGGTCGTCGACGACATCAGGAAGCGCCTCAAGATGCCGAACCTCGCGGTCAAGAACGTGATGGTCACGTCGGCGAACCGCATCTCTTATGTCGTGAACAATCAGGTCGATCTGGAATGCGGCTCGACCGCGCATGTGGCCGATCGCGATCCGCTCGTCGCGTTCTCGAACAGCTTTTTTCAGTACGGCATCCGCATGGCCGTGAAGAAGAAGTCGGGCATCCGCGATTACGACGATCTCGCGAACAGGACGGTCGTGACGACGGCGGGCACGTCGGACGAGCGCATGCTGCGGCAGATGAGCATCGACAGGAAGCTGAACCTGCGCATCATCAGCGCGCGCGATCATGCGGAGGCGTTCGCCGCGCTGAAGTCGGATCGCGCGGTCGCGTTCGTGATGGACGATCCGCTTCTCTATGGCAAGATCGCGCAGGAAGGCGCGGCGCGCAATGAATACACGGTGACGGGCGCGCCGCTCGCGAACGAAGCGTACGGCTGCATGATGAGAAAGGGCGACCCGGTGTTCAAGCGCATCGTCGACGACGTGATCGCCGGCATGCAGCGCTCGGGCGAAGCCACGAAGCTCTACGAGACGTGGTTCATGCGCCCGATTCCGCCCGACGGCATCAACCTGCAATTCCCGATGTCGCCGGAAATGAAGGCGCTCTTCGCCAATCCCAACGACCGCACGATCGACTGATCGCGCCGGTCAAAGCGTCTCGTGCAGTTCGGCGAGCGAGAGCGTGGTCTGAAAGAGCCGCGCGAGACTGCGGCTCGCGAACTGATCGACATCCGCCGGACTGACCCAGCGATACGCATCCATCTCCGGAATCATGGTGCCGTCGCTGTAGCGCGGGAAAAACGATTCGCACACGCAATTTTCAAGCTGCACTTCCTCGGCGGAAACGCGCACCGCGAACAGATGCAGATCCTTGTCGCGGCGATAGACGAAGCGCCCGAGATCCTTCAGACGTTCAGCGGGCAGCACGATGCCCGTCTCCTCGACGAGCTCGCGCAACGCCGCCTCGCGCGGGTTTTCGCCCGGATCGGCGGCGCCCTTGGGCACGTCCCAGTGCGTGGTTTCGGTCGCGTGACAGAGCAGCACGTCGCCCTGTTCGTTGAGGATGACCACGCCGCACGATACGGTGCGCGAGGTCATCGATCGCTTGCCCGGTTCGTCACTGCTTCTTGAGTTTCCACGTGCCGTCGCTCTGCTTGCATGCGGTCGGGATCCAGGTTTGCGTCTGTCCCTTCGCGTGTGCGACGAGCGTGACCTTGCGGCATTTGAGGCCGCCGGATTCGAAGGTTTCCTGCGGCGTCACCGTTCCGTTGATCGGGACCGTGTTGCCCGTGCCCTCGTTGTTCCAGTCGAGCGATTCGCCGTCCTGCTTCGTGTTGAGCGCGATCTGCGCGGCCTTGTTGAGCGCCTGCAGGTCGCGCTGCTTCATGTAGGTGATCGGCGTGTTGTTCAGGAAGCCGAGATTGGCGGCGGATGCGGTCGCGCTCACGGCGACGAGCGCGGCTGCCGCGATCGTCCGGAGAGAGGCGTGAGCGAACGCTCGATCTCGTATCGGCATGAAGTTTCTCCTCGTTGCATTGGTGTTTCGCCGATGACCGCGCCGGCCGTCGGCTGCAACGAGAATAGCATGAGGCGCGGGCCGCGCCGCCCGCGCTGTCTCAGTTATGCGCGGACTTCATTTCGTTGATGCCGATGCCCTTTTGCGAGTCCTTGTCCCTCGCCGGATCGTAGTCGTCGGTGAGCGTGCCGAGGAACGCGACGACGTCCTTGATCTCGGCTTCGTCGAGCGCGGGTTTGTCGCCTTTCTTGCGATCGAACGGCGGCTCGGTGTTGACGTTCTCCCAGTACTTCTTCGGCAGGTCGTCGAACTTCTGCACGGCGCCGTTCTTCGACACCGGATAGAACTTTTCTGGATTCGTGTCGCGCTCGACATAGAAACGCACCACGTCTTCCAGACGATGATAGATGCCGTTATGGAAGAAGGTCTTGCGCGTCGCGACGTTGCGCAGCGACGGCGTGCGGAAGATCCCGCAATACTCGTCCATGCCCTTCAGGTCGCGACGCTCGGGACCGCATGCGCCGAGATCGTGGAAATTCGGATTCTTGTTGATCGGCAAGGCGCGGTTGCGCGGCACGCCGATCGCGATCAGGCCGAAGTCGCTGAACTGCGGCGGCGAGCCGTCCTTCGCGCGCTGGCTGATGTGGCACGACGCGCAATTGCCCTTGTTCTCGTCGTTGAAGAGTTGCAGGCCGTGCATTTCGGCGTCGTTGAGCTTCGCGCGGCCGGCGAGGAACGCGTCGTACTTGCTCGTGTACGGATAGAACTTGTCGGGCGATTGCTCGAACGCTTCGAGCGATTCCAGCACCGACGCGAACGCCTTGTCGTCGCTTGCGAAGACATCGGCGCCGAACGCGCGGCGGAAATCATCGGCATAGGACGACGCCTTCACCGCCGCGACGACCTTGCCCGGCGTGCTGCCCATTTCGAACGACGACAGAATCGGGATGCGCGCCTGATCCGATCCGCGATCGACGCGGCCGTCCCACGTCAGGCCGCCGGTCGGTCCGGCATCGACGCTTTCGTCGCCTTCATCGTCGGAATCGTGGAAGTGACGCGTGAAGGCCGGCACCGACTGCAAGTACTTGAGCGACGGCACCGCGCGAAAGCCCGCCTGATGCATGTCGTTGCCGCCGAGCTGCACGGACAGCGCATTCGGCGGCCCGAACGCATGACTCGGGCTATGGCACGACGCGCACGCGAGCTTGCCCGACCCGGACAGCGACGGATCGAAGAAAAGCTTCTCGCCGAGCGAGGTGATCTGCTTCACATGCGCGAATACTTCCGCGCGCGATTGACCGTGCGGCGCCGAGTTGTCCGCGTTGGCCGCATTCACCGTCTTGGCCGCGACGTTCGCCGCGTGCGAATCGCAGCCGCTCATCGCCGCCGAAAACGCGGCAAGCGCGATGGAACACAGGACGAACGGCAGGCGCATCGAAGACATGGCGTAGGAGGCGGAATCGAAAGATGCCGAAGCGTATGTCGTCTGCGTGTCTTTCATGTGACAAGCCTCGACGCTTTCACATCGAACCATCTACGCGAAATTTATTAAGCAAACATTACGCAAACGAAAGCGTTATTACATGGTTGCGTCAATTTGCGTTGCGACACTGCGCACGCCGGCGAGCAAAGACTCATTCGACGATGAAGCCGCGCCGTGCGCCGGTCCCCAACACAAGAGAGATCCTCAATGAACAAGAAACTCGTTTGCGCGGTGCCGATCGTGGCCACTGCCGCATTCGGCCTCTACGCATGCGGTGGCGACGACCATCACGACAGCAGCGATATTTCTTCGGTGAAGAACGTCGTCGTGATCTACGCGGAAAATCGCAGCTTCGACAATCTGTACGGGCATTTCCCCGGCGCGAACGGCCTGCAGAACGTGACGGCGGCGAGCGCGCAGCAACTCGACCGCGACGGCAGCGTTCTGCCGACATTGCCGACGATCTGGACCGGCCTGACGGCGACGGGCGTGACGCCCGCGATCACCGCGGCGATGACGACGAATCTGCCGAACGCGCCCTTCGCCATCGACGATCCGAAGGGCTTCAACATTCAGCTCAACGTCACGACGCGCGATCTGTATCACCGCTTCTACGAGAATCAGATGCAGATCGACGGCGGCAAGAACGACAAGTTCGCCGCGTGGGGCGATTCGGGCGCGCTCGTGATGGGTCACTACGACACGCCGCCGGACAAGCTGCCCCTCTACAAGATCGCGCAGCAATACACGCTCGCGGACAACTTCTTCATGGGCGCGTTCGGCGGCTCGTTCCTGAATCACCAGTGGCTCGTCTGCGCCTGCACGCCGATCTATCCGAACGCGGACAAGAGCGTCGCGTCCGGCTCGATTTCGGCCGTGAATGCCGATGGGGTGTCGCTGAAGCTCAAGACGAATCCGCCGCCTTCGGCGCTCACCGGCTCGGCGGACGCGCAGTTCGTGAACTCGGGCACGCTCACGCCCGACTTCTACGCCGTCAACACGATGCAGCCGCCGTATCAGCCGAGCGGCAACCCGGCGCCCGCGGGCGTCGATCCGGCGCTCGGCGATGCGACCAAGGCCAACACGCTGCCGCCGCAGACGCAGCAGCACATCGGCGATCTGCTGAACAGCGCGGGCGTGAGTTGGGCGTGGTACGGCGGCTCGTGGGCGGCGGCGCTCGCGAACCGCTCGGTCATCAACGGCGCGGTCAACGTCGTGCCTGACTTCCAGACGCATCATCAGCCGTTCAACTACTTCGCCGATCTCGCGCCCGGTACGGCGAACCGCGCGCAACACTTGCTCGACGGCGGCACGAACGGTTCGGAGTTCATCAAGGCGATCGACGCGGGCACGCTGCCGCAAGTCGCGTTCTACAAGCCGCAGGGCAACCTGAACGAGCACGCCGGTTACACGGACGTCGCGCAGGGCGACCAGCACATCGCCGATCTGATCTCGCATTTGCAGAAGAGCCCGCAGTGGAAGAACATGGTCGTCGTCGTGACGTACGACGAAAACGGCGGCTTCTGGGATCACGTCGCGCCGCCGAAGGGCGATCGCTGGGGTCCGGGCACGCGCATTCCGGCGCTCATCATTTCGCCGTACGCGAAGAAGGGCTTCGTCGATCACACGCAGTACGACACCACGTCGATCCTTCGCTTCATCACGAAGCGCTTCAACCTGCCGACGCTGCCGGGCCTCGCCTCGCGAGACGCCGCGCTGGTGGCGAACGGCGCGCCGAAGATGGGCGATCTGACCAACGCGCTCGACTTCTCGCAGTAAGCATCGCGCGCACGCAACAATGACAGGGCCGCGGCTTTCGAAGCCGCGGCCCTTTCTTTTTGCCGACGATCAAGCGAGCGCGAAGATCGTCGCCAGATCGCTCGTGCGCGACGCGCCCGCTTGCGCGAGAACGCGCGCTTCCAGTTCGTCGATGTGCGTACGCATCGCAGTTAGCGCGGCATCGAGATCGCCCTGTTCGAGGGCGTCGATGAGTTGCGCGTGTTCATCGGATGAGCAGTTCGACAGCTTCGATGGATCGAAAAGCGCCTTGTAGAGCTCGGTCTTCGCGACGAGCCTCGCGAGAAACGCCTCCACTTCCGGCGCGCCCGCGAGTTCCGCGAGGAGCACATGAAACTGGCCCGCGAGACGCACGCATTCCGCGACGCTTCCCGCTTTCAGCGCGCGCTGTTCGGCCTTGACGTGAGCGCGCAACGCACGCAACGCCTTCACGCTCAACGCGCCGCACAGCGATGCGACGATGCCCGCCTCCACCACTAGCCGCGCGCGATAAACCTCGCGGATGTCGTCGACGGTCGGCGACGGCACGAACGCGCCGCGATTCGCTTCGAGCGTGAGCTTGCCTTCCGCGCCGAGGCGCGCGAGCACCTTGCGGATCGTGCCGCGCGTGCACTCGAAGGCTGCGGCGAGCTCGCGCTCGACGAGCTGCGCGCCGGGCGCGAGCTTGCCCTGCAAAAGCGCGGACGCGATTGCCGCGTAGACGCGCTCGTCCGCGGAAATGTCCTTCGATGAAGTGTCCTTGCGTGATGCCATGATGCCCGCCGTGCTTGCGATGAATCGCATTGTAGCGAGCGCGCACCGCCGCGTACGAATGCGCCCTATTCGGTTCGTCGTATTTTTGGTTGACCAAAAATAGATAGAATGGTCAACCATTTCGCACCGAGGATGAGTCACATGAAAGCATCGAACGTCGCGTGGCTCGCGGTGATCGTCGCGATCGGCCTGAATCTGCGGCCGCTGCTCACGTCCGTCAGTCCGCTGATGGGCGTGATCTTGCACGCGACAGGACTGTCGTTTCGCGGGGCGTCGATGCTGACCGGCTTGCCCGTCGTCGCGATGGGCGCGTGCGCGTTCGGCGCGAGCGCGCTGTCACGCTCGGTCGGCAATGCGCGCGGCGTGGCGCTCGGGCTCATCGCGATCGTCGCGGCGTGCGCGGCGCGCCTCGTCGCGGGGAACGCGGTGGCGCTCGTCGCGAGCGCGGCCATCGCGGGCACGGGCGTCGCCGTCATTCAGGCGCTCTTGCCGGGCGTGATGAAGACGCGCTTTCCCGCGCGCCTGCCCTTCGCGATGGGCCTCTATTCCGCATCGATCATGGCGGGCGGCGGGCTCGGCGCGAGCATCACGCCGGCGGTCGCATCGCGCGTGACGTGGCAGGCTGGACTCGCGTTCTGGGCTGTTCCCGCGCTGATCGCGCTCGCGGCGTGGATGATGCTGATGCGCGCCGATGCGTTGCCGCGCGTCGCATCGACGGGCCGCGCGAAGCCCGCGCCGTCGCTCTTTCTCAATCGTCGCGCGTGGACGCTCGGGATTTTCTTCGGGCTCGTCAATGGCGGCTATACGAGCCTCGTCGCGTGGATGCCCGCGTATTACCAGCAACTCGGCCGCGGCGTGACCGAAAGCGGCGCGCTGCTGGCGATGCTCACGGCGTTCCAGGCGTCGTCCGCGCTGCTGTTGCCGATGGCGGCGGCGCGTTTCGGACGCGGCAGGGATCGTCGTCCGTGGATCGCGCTCGGCCTCGCCGCGCAGCTCGCGGGGTTCGCGCTGTTGCTAGTGGCGCCGCTTGCCGCGCCGCTCGCCGTCGTCGCGTTGCTCGGCGCGGGCCTTGGCGGTGTGTTCGCCCTTTCGCTCGTGCTGACGCTCGATCACGCCGACGATCCCGCGTTGGCCGCGCGGCTCGTCGCGTTCGTGCAGGGCGTGGGGTTCGTGATCGCGGCGATTGCGCCGGTCGTCGCGGGCATCGTGCGCGACGTGAGCGGCGGCTTCTCGATGTCGTGGATGATGCTCGCCGCGAGCCTCGTCGCGATGATCGCGCTCGACGTCGTGTTCGCCCCGCGCGGGTACGCGCGCGCGATGCGGTCCGCGCGGGTCAGCGAACCGCGTGACAGGCGAAGAACTCGTCGAGCAGATCGGTCATCTGCCATACGGGACACGGACGGCGGCAATGCCCGTCGTAGCCCGCTTCCTTGAGATGCGCGATCGGCTCTTCGGGCAGGAAACCGCTCATCGCGATGATGAGGCGAGTGGCGTCGTCATCGGCTTCGCGCAGCGCCCGCACCAGCGCGTAGTTGCCGGAACCTCCGATGCGCGTATCGAGAAAAAGCACATGCGGACGCCATTGCTCGACGATGTTTCTGGCCGATGACACATCCGCCGCAAGCTGCGCCGGAAAGCCCTTCAGCTCGAACAGCGACGCAAGCGATGCGCCGAGCACGCGTTCCGGCAGCGCGAGCAGCACGCGGCGCGATTCCGGTTGCAGGCGCAGCTTCTTGCGATTCCAAAGCGAGCATTGCGCCGGGCTGGTTTCGTATGCTCGATTGTTCAAGTCACCCTCTTTCGACGATGCGGTACGCACCGTCACCGTTGTGGCGCACCGCGCGCCACGATGACGCATCGGCGCACCGTCGATGGGCGGCACGTCTGCTTGTACGAGATGGTTAAATTTGTGAAGCGTTGTGTGGCGCGGAGTTGCCGGGATCGGGCGCGCACGCGGGGGAAGGACGGGCAGGAAGCGGGCCAGGCGATGGCGCCTCGCTGCTTGCTTTGCGCGGAGCGCAAAGCAAAAAGCCCAGCCGAAGGAAGACTGGGCTTTTGCCTGTGTGCAGCCGTTTGGCCCGCCCTACACGACTCGAACGTGTGACCTACGGCTTAGAAGGCCGTTGCTCTATCCAGCTGAGCTAAGGGCGGAGAACCGGAACGCGCGGCGGAAGCAACGCGAGTAAGACGCGAGACAACCGCGAAAACCGCCGCGAATCAGAAGAGATCGCGATTTTACCTCATTCGCCGCTGCCCTTGTCCCGGCTCGTCACATCGGCTGCGGATGCATCATGAACCAGCCGAGGAAGAAGATTCCCGCGATCACGCAATACACGCCGAACGACGCGAGCTTGCCGTGGCCTTCGAAGTAGCGCATCAGGAAGCGCACGCTCAGATACGCCGCGATGCCCGTCAGCACCCCGCCCAGCACCGAATCGGCGAGTTGTCCCGGCGCGTGAAAGAGCTTCGGCAATTCGAGCACGCCCGCCGCGAAGATGATCGGCGTGCCGAGCAGGAACGAGAATTCCGCCGCCGCTTCAGCCGTGAGACCCGCGCCCACGCCCGCGATCATCGTCAGGCCGCTGCGCGAAAAGCCCGGAATCAGCGCGCCGATCTGCGCGAGCCCGACCAGAAACGCCTGCCTGAACGTGAGCTTTTCCGGCGCCCGCGTCGCGCGGCTTCGCTGCAGACGGTCACCGAGCCACAGCAGCACGCCGTTGACGATCAGCGCCGCCGCGACGATCCGCAGATCGTGAAAGATGGCCTCGAGCCGCTT
Organism: Caballeronia sp. LZ028; assembly: GCF_031451415.1. Taxonomy (NCBI): domain Bacteria; kingdom Pseudomonadati; phylum Pseudomonadota; class Betaproteobacteria; order Burkholderiales; family Burkholderiaceae; genus Caballeronia; species Caballeronia sp. LZ028. The sequence goes on from NZ_JARUXN010000001.1 coordinate 2,283,948, forward strand.
CTCGAGCAGCAAGCCGACGATGCCCGTCGGAATCGTGCCGATGATGAGCGCCCACATCATGTGCCCATCGTCGTTCTTGCGTCCGCCGAGCGACGCGAAGAAGCCGCGGATCAGCGCGATCCAGCGTTCACGGAAATACCAGAGCAGCGCGACGGCCGTGCCCAGATGCAGCGCGACGAGAAACGGCAGCAGTTGCGGCGCGTGCTTGTCGATGTGCATGCCGATCAGGCCGGGAACGAGGAGCGTGTGCCCGAGGCTGCTGACAGGAAAGAGCTCGGTTACGCCCTGGAGCACGCTTAAGAAAACGAGAAACCACAAAGTCACGCGTCGGTCCTTTTTCGGGGAAGGTGGAGGACGCGCCGTGCAGTTCCATTCCTCGCGTCACGCGAAGCCAAAGATGCCGGACAGGGAATGTGGAACAGGAAGGATGAGTCGATACGGCGCGCAAACGGGACCGATTATGCCGTCGGCTAAATCGAGCGCCAAGCGCTTACCGCACACAAATTGCGCCGACAGTCAATCGTCGGCAAAACGAAGCATTATCGAAAGTCGATGACAGGCAATACGAAAGCGAGCGCGCCTCCGAACGGGACGCGGACTCGCAATTCGGCGATCGCCCGTCAGGCCTTCAGCTTGTAGAGGAAAAGCGCCGTGCTTGCCCCGAAGAGCCCGAACATCGCGACGCCATTGCCATCGCCAGATCCATGGTTACTCCTTGTCCGTCTGATTCCCAACACAGGGAGCATATAACAACATATTGCATAAGCCTTGCTTAGTCGCAATTTCCCGCAAAGGGTTTTTCCGGACAGAATTCCAAGGCAGAATCGTCGGGTTGAGCCGCGTCGCTCAGGAGCGTGCGCGGCGTCTCGCCATCCAACGGAGCGCCTGCCATCATGTCACCGGAATCCGACATCATCGAAATCGAGCGCGACGGCGCCGCCATCGAGCTCGCGCCGCACGCGGGCGGACGGCTCATGACCTGGCGCGTCGGCGGCAAGTCCGTCGTGCACTGGCCCGACGCCGCCGACTGGTCCAATCCCGCGAAGATCCGCGGCGGCAATCCGCTGCTCTTTCCGTTTCTCGGACGGCATTTCGTCGATGGCGAAATCGGCAAGTGGCGCGATCCGGAAGGCATCGTGCATGCGCTGCCGACGCACGGCTTCGCGCGCAACCTGCCCTTTTCCCACACGCGCGACGCCGACGGCCACGGCCTGCGCATGACGCTCGTCGACAGCGACGCCACCCGCGACGGCTATCCGTTCGCGTTCCGCTTCGAGGCGGCGTACCGCATCGTCGACGGCCATACGCTCGAAGTCGAGCTGACGACGTCGAATCCGGGCGAGGTCGCGCTGCCCTACTACGCCGGGCATCACTTCTATTTTCATCTGCCGCACGGCCAGCGCGGCGAGAGCAGCGTCGCGCTGCCGCACACCGAACGGCGCCGTCAGCTTCCGGACGGCTCGATCACCGAAGCCGAGCCCGGCCTGCCGCGTTATTCGCTCGCCGATCCGGGCATCGTCGATACGTTTCATTGCCTCACGCGACAGTCCGACGAACCGGTGCTGTTGAATCTGCCGGGCCTGAAGCGCACGATCGCCTTCGAGTTGCAGCAGCCCGATTCCGTGCCGTGGTACGCGGTCACGACCTGGACCGAATCCGACGCATCGGACTTCTATTGCGTCGAACCGTGGATCGGCCTGCCCGATGCCATCCACAACGGGCGCGGCCTGCGCTGGCTCGCGCCGGGCAAGACGGAGACGGCTTCGCTGCGGCTCGTCGTCGGCGAGCAGGCGTAGGCGAAGCGGCGTCATTCTGTCCGGGGAAACCCGAGACGGTAAAATCCTGCCTTTCGATTCGCCGCGCGGCTGTGCTCGCACTGCTCGCGGCGATGCTTTGCGAGGTCAGGTTTGCAAAAAACAATTCGACGGCTCGTCTGCGCATCGCTCATCGCAGTGTTGGCCGCTTGTGGAACGGGGCCGGTCGCGCCGGGTTTCTATCGTGTAGAGCGTGGAGACACGGTTTCCAAAATCGCGCGCGAGAATCGCACGACGATCGCGAACATCAAGCGCTGGAACGGGCTCGCGAATCCCGACGCCATCGAGGTCGGACAGGTGCTGCGCATCGCGCCGCCTGCGGGCAGCGCGAGCACCGCGGATTCATCGGGTGCGGCGGCAACGGGCAGCGCGAAGAGCGAAGCCGGCGCGCAGGCGTCCTCGCAGAGCAAGGCCGGACCGGGCGTCACGCTCGTGTGGCCGGCGCAGGGCAGCGTCGTTCGCAGCTTCGACGGCAAGAACTCGAAGGGCATCGACATCGCCAATGCGGCGGGCACGCCCGTCGTCGCCGCCGCGAGCGGCAATGTCGTCTACGCCGGCAACGGTCTGCGCGGCTACGGCAACATGCTGATCGTCAAGCATGACGACGATTATCTGACCGCCTACGCCCACAATCGCGTGCTTCTGGTGAAGGAAGGCCAGACCGTGCAGCAGGGCCAGCAAATCGCCGAAATGGGCGACACCGACAGCAATCGCACCATGCTGCATTTCGAAGTGCGCTACATGGGCCGCTCGACGGACCCGGCGCGCTATCTGCCGCCGCGCTGACAGCCGGCGGCCGCTTTAAGGAAGATCGATGAGATTGACGATGAGGATGAACACTGCCGCGCTCGGCGCGGCTCTCGCGCTCACCGGCGCGCTGGCCGGCTGCGCGAGCGGCCCGACGATGACCTATCTGCCTTCGGGCGACACGGGCTTCGCGATCAACTGCAGCGGCGGCGACGCGGCGACGAGCTGGGCGGCCTGCTACAAGCAGGCGGGTGAAACGTGCGGCGCGTACGGTTACGACGTGATTTCGAAGGATGCGGACAACGGCGCGACCGCAGGCGGCACGGTGGGCGGAATCTTCGGCGCGAACATCAAGAACCGTTCGATGGTGATCCGCTGCAAGCAGTAACGCCCGTCAGCGGTCTTTCGGCGCCCACGTGCGCCAATGCCCCGACAACGGATCGATATGCGCGGCAAACGCCACGAGCGAAGCGACGGCGAGCGGCGCGACAGCAGCAAAAATCCAGAGCAGATCCATGACAGATACATTTTGCAACAAGTTCGGGCGATGATACCCGAGCGGCAAAAGTTTCGTTGGATGAATCCCGCCGAAATCGCCGAAACGGAAAGAGTTACGCATTACGGTTTCTTGCATCCCTGCACGAGGCGCGCCTTGCATCCCGTTACGCACGGAAACAAGCGCATACAGCCGTGACGCGCTCGAATTCCTAGACTGGCGGCAGCCCGTGCCGTATCTCCGCGCGAACGGTTGGCGCGGGTCAGAAGCCCCGGTGCGCCCGCATCGGGGCTTCGTCTTTGCGGGGCTTACTGAGGCTTGGCAGGATCGGAGATCATCGACGGCGGCGTCATGTCCGTCGGCACGCCCTTGTAGTCGGGCGGATCTTTCGGTTCGTGCTTTTGATGGCCAGACTCCGCACAGGCGGCGAGACCGAACGTGAAGAAAACGGCGCAAGCGAAGGCGGAAACAGCGCGCATTGAGACTCCTGGAAGAGCGTAGAAAAGACAAAGGGGTTACAAGCCGTAACTTGTAACCCCTTCGTGTATCGTGGTCGGAGCGAAAGGATTCGAACCTTCGACCCTCTGATCCCAAATCAGATGCGCTACCAGGCTGCGCTACGCTCCGACGAGCCGCAGATTGTAGCGTGCCTGACCCGCGTCCGCAATGCCGAACTCAGGCACGCTACTTTCTGCTGCATCCGAAAGCGAACCTCATCATCCGGAGACAATCGATGAACCTCATTCTCTGGCGACACGCCGAAGCAGAAGATCAGGCGTCGAGCGATCTCGCGCGGCAGCTCACGCCGCGCGGGCGCAAACAGGCGCAAGGCATCGCGAAGTGGCTGAAGGCGCGCATCGACGATGACGCCGTGCTGCTCGCCAGTCCCGCGACGCGCACGATCCAGACGGCCGAAGCCTTCGGCGACCGCTATCGCGTCGTCGACGCGCTCGCGCCCGGCAACGGCGCGCAGGCCGTGCTCGATGCGGCGGGCTGGCCGGACGGCATTGCGGAGACGGTCGTCGTCATCGGGCATCAGCCAACGCTCGGCCGGGTGGCCGCGCTCCTCATGACGGGCCACGAAGCGGATTGGTCGATCAAGAAGTCGGGCATCTGGTGGCTCCAGTCGCGCACGCGCGGCGGCGACGGGCAAAGCGTGCTGCGCGCGGTCATCAATCCGGACCTGCTTCAGGCGTCGTAAGCTCGCGTTCATGCGGATGTCGTTTCATCGAAACGTCATTGCGATGCCATGCGAGCGTCACTGTGCATTACTACATTGGCGAGGACTTGAAGCCACAGCAACGTCCTGTCGAGGAACGCCAATGCAAGAACTGCCGACGCCTTTCCTGCAACTCGGAGCGTCATCGCTCTCGCTCGATTCGCGCCGCCACCTTCCGCGCACGTCGGAAACGAACACGGGCCGCGAGCGCCTGCAAGTCGCGTGGGCGCGCGACGACGACGCCCTGCGCGACGCGCAGCGCCTGCGCTTTCGCGTGTTCTCGGAGGAAATGGGCGCGCGTCTGTCCGGCCCCGCAGGGCTCGACGTCGACGCCTTCGACGCCTATTGCGATCACCTGCTCGTGCGCGATCTCGACACGCTGCAGGTCGTGGGCACGTATCGCGTGCTGCCGCCGCATCAGGCGGCGCGCATCGGGCGTCTCTACGCTGAAAGCGAATTCGACGTGTCGCGCCTCACGCACCTGCGCCCGAAGCTCGTCGAAGTAGGACGCTCGTGCGTGCATCCGGACTATCGCAACGGCGCGGTGATCATGTCGCTGTGGGGCGGCCTCGCCGCGTACATGATGCAAAACGGCTATGAGACGATGCTCGGCTGCGCGAGCGTCGGCATGATCGACGGCGGTCATTACGCCGCGAATCTCTACACGTCGCTACCCGCCGATGCGCTCACCGCCCCTGAGTACCGCGCGTTCCCGCACACGCCGCTGCCCGTCGAGGAGTTGCGCACCGGCGCGAACGTGAGCCCGCCGCCGCTCGTGAAGGGTTATCTGCGGCTCGGCGCGAGGATTTGCGGCGCGCCGGCATGGGATCCGGATTTCAACACCGCCGACTTCCTCACGCTCTTCCGTCTGTCCGATATCAACGCTCGTTACGCGCGGCATTTCATCGGCGACATGCAGGGACGTTGAAGCCCTGAAACGCAAAAGGCCCCGTTGACTCGACGGGGCCTTCGCTTTTCTCACGACGCGAAAATCAGTCGCCCGTATAGACCACGCGATACGGCCGCCCGATCTTCTCCCATTCCATCGCTTCCTGAACGAGGCTGTAGTCGGTGAGCGGATTGTTCGCCACCCACTCGTTCGGCAGATGCACTTCGAAACCGCCACTCGCCTGCCTCACTTCGATGCCGGGCAGCCCGACATCCGTGCGCCGGCGCGACAGCAGCGCGGCGAGCCGCAGGCAAAACAGCAGCGTCCATTCGACGTCGCGCGCCTGCGCGAGCTTGCCGAGCTTGCCGGCGTGGCCGAGCACGAGCGCGGCGAGACGCGCCTGATCGGTGCGGGAAAACCCCGGCATGTCGGCGTTGCTCGCGATATACGCCGAATGCTTGTGATACGCACTGTGCGCGATCGACAGTCCGATCTCGTGCAGCGACGCGGCCCACGCGAGGAACATGCGGTTCTCCTCGCGCACGTCTTCGTCGGGTTCGCCGAGCTGGTCGTAGAAGCTGATCGCCAGTTCGCCGATGCGCTCCGCCTGCGCGGCATCGACGCCATAACGGCGCTTGAAGCCTTCGACCGTCACCGTCCGCATGTCCTGATGCTGCGAGCGTCCGAGCAGGTCGTAGAGCACGCCGAGGCGCAGCGCGGCATCGGTCGTATCGGCATAGTCGATGCCCAGTTCCTCGAACACGCCGAGCATGATCGACAGCCCGCCCGCCAGCACCGGCACGCGATCGGGCTTCAACGCGACGAGCTTCAGCCGGTTCACGTTCTCGGCCTTGATGAGCGCGCGCTTGAGCTTCTCCAGCCCGCCGCGCGAGATGCCGTGCGTGATGCCTTCGTCGTTGAAGCCGTTCGCCTCGATCAGTTCCGCGAGCGCGCGCGCCGTGCCCGACGAGCCGATGGCCTGATCCCAGCCGGTGCCCTTGTATTCGCTCGAAATGATCTGGATCTCGCGTTTGGCGGCGAGTTCGGCCTGCCGCATCGTGTATTCGTCGACGTTGCCGGCCGGGAAAAACTGGCGGCTATGGCTCACGCAGCCGATATAGAGGCTTTCCATGTGGATCGGCGTGTAATGCGATCCGATGATGAATTCCGTCGAGCCGCCGCCGATATCGACCACGAGCCGCTTGCCCGCGCTCGCCGGCACCGAATGCGCGGCGCCCGCGTAGATGAGGCGCGCTTCCTCGCGCCCGGCGATGACTTCGATCGGAAACCCGAGCGCGGCTTCCGCCTCGGCGAGAAAGTCGGGCGCGTTTTTCGCGACGCGCAGCGTGTTGGTGGCGACGGCGCGCACCTGGTCGGGATGGAAATCGCGCAGACGTTCGCCGAAGCGCTTCAGCGCGTCCCAGCCGCGCACCTGCGATGCGCGGTCGAGCATCTTGTCCTTCGAGAGGCCGCCGCCGAGGCGTACGGGCTCGCGCAGCGCGTCGACCTGATAGATCTGGCTGCCGGCGGGCGTTTCCTCGACCCGTCCGACGATCAACCGGAAACTGTTCGATCCGAGGTCGACCGCGGCAAGTAGATGGGGATGTGTGACCATCGGATATCCAGAAATCGTGAAGTGGGGGAAGCACTGTCACAGCGGCGCTGCTGCAGCGCACGAATTCTATTCTATGCCGGGTTGGCGAGCGGGCCTTGCCGTCCCGTTCGGAACCGCGCGTTTGCGCTGGCAACGCTATCGGCAATGTGAGTAGAATTTGTGACATCCGTTATGTCATAAAAAATACATCATACTGTGAGAGCATCCGAGAGTTCCCTTGCCCATCTGATCGAGACACCTTCCCTCCCTCCGATGTCCATACGCTATCCGCTCTTCAACCGCGAACTGGGCATACTAGGTTTCAACGAGCGCGTCCTCGCGCAAGCCGCCGATACGACGGTTCCCCTGTTGGAACGCCTGCGTTTCATCTGCATCACCAGCAGCAATCTCGACGAATTCTTCGAAGTCCGTATGGCGGGTCTGCAAGAGCAGATGCGCGACAACCCCGGCTCGCTCTCGCCGGATGGCATGTCGCTGCAGCACGTCTACGACCTCGTCTCCGAGCGCGCGCAGCGGCTCGTGCGCCAGCAATATTCGATGCTGCATGACATCGTGCTGCCCGCGCTCGAAATGGAAGGCATCTATTTTCACGGCGCGGAGGACTGGACGGAGCAGCAGACCGGATGGGCGCGCGACTACTTCTACAACGAACTGCTCCCCGTCCTGACGCCTATCGGGCTCGATCCCGCGCATCCGTTTCCGCGCGTGCTGAACAAGAGCCTGAACTTCGTCGTCGAGCTGGAAGGCACCGATGCCTTCGGCCGTCAGGCGATGATGGGCATCGTGCAGGCACCGCGCGCGCTGCCGCGGCTCGTTCGCATGCCCGAAGCGCTGTCGGGCTATCCGCATGGTTTCGTGCTGCTGAGTTCGTTCATGCAGCACTTCGTGAACGAGCTGTTTCCGCATCTCGTCGTGCGCAGTTGCAATCAGTTTCGCATCACGCGCAACAGCGAGCTTTTCGTCGATGAGGACGAAATCACCAATCTGCGCGTCGCGCTGCAGGGCGAATTGCCGGCGCGGCATCTGGGCAACGCGGTGCGTCTCGAAGTGTCGGCGGAAACGCCGCCGCATCTCGTGCGGCGTCTGCTCGACGAAGGTCAGCTGAGCGAACGCGATCTGTATCGCGTGAACGGGCCGGTGAATCTCGTGCGGCTCATGCAGTTGCCCGAGATGGTCGATCGACCCGATCTCAAGTTCGTGCCGCATATTCCGTCGGTGCCGAAGGCGATCGTGAACACGTCGAATCTTTTCGATGCGATCGATCAGGGCGATATCCTTTTGCATCATCCGTACGAGAGTTTTCAGCCGGTGCTGGAGCTGCTGCTTCAGGCCGCGAAGGATCCGCAGGTCGTCGCGATCAAACAGACGATTTATCGCACCGGCACCGATTCGCCGCTCATGGATGCGCTGATGCAGGCCGCGCGCAATGGCAAGGAAGTGACGGTCGTCGTGGAACTCCTCGCGCGCTTCGATGAAGAGACGAACATCAATTGGGCGTCGCAGCTCGAAGCGGTTGGCGCGCATGTGGTGTATGGCGTCGTCGGCCATAAGTGCCACGCGAAGATGATGCTGATCGTGCGGCGCGTGTCGCAAGGCGGCAAGTTCGTGTTGAAGCGTTATGCCCACTTGGGCACGGGCAACTATCATCCGCGCACGGCGCGTCTTTATACCGACTTCGGTCTGATGACTTCCGATCAGGAAATGTGCGAGGACGTGCATCACGTCTTTCAGCAACTGACGGGCATTGGCGGAGAGATTCCGCTGCATCAGTTATGGCAATCGCCTTTCACGCTACATGCGAAGCTGATCGATGCGATCCGCGCCGAGGCCGAGCATGCGCGGGCGGGACGGCGTGCGCGCATCGTCGCGAAGATGAATGCTCTGCTCGAGCCTACGGTTATTGCCGCGCTTTACGAGGCTTCGCATGCGGGCGTGAAGATCGATCTGATCGTGCGCGGGGTTTGTTCGTTGAAGCCCGGCGTCGAGGATCTTTCGGAGAACATTACGGTTCGGTCAGTCGTCGGGCGCTTTCTCGAGCATCATCGGATTTTTTACTTCTATGCGAATGGCAGGGAAGATGTGTTTTTGTCGAGCGCTGACTGGATGGATCGCAACTTCTTTCGTCGTGTGGAAGTGGCGTTTCCAATTCGCGATAGGCGGTTGAAGCGGCGGGTTATTGCTGAAGGGTTATCGGTTTGTCTTGGCGATAATCAATCGGCTTGGGTCATGCAGAGCGATGGGCATTATCGGAAGCGCCGTCCGGGTAAGTCTATTCGCAACGCGCAGTTGGGGTTGCTGGCTAAGTTTTGTTCTTGATGTTTTTTGCCCTTTTTCGTGCGTGTTTTCTTCTTCGCTGGATTCGGTATTCGCGTCGGGCTTTGTGCTTGTTCGCTTCCGCTTTCGTGGAATCCTGCGTTCGTGTCGGTCTATTAGCGTTGCCCCTGTGCGGGGCGGCAGTCACTTTCTTTGCTGCTGCAAAGAAAGCAACTGTATTGAGCGTCAAGGGTTGAGTTG
>NZ_JARUXN010000001.1:2293341-2417464 GCF_031451415.1 Caballeronia sp. LZ028
GAGCCCATGTAACACAAACGGGCTACCGCTTCGAGCGAACGGGAGAGATCAGCTTCCGGACGCCAGATTCAATATACAAGTAACCAAAGAAAGCAGCTCCCGATACGCCCGCGGTCACACGCAATTTGGGTAGTCCTCTCGTCCTAGGTGGCACTCGCCTAACGAGTGCCCTCATCACGATCACCGGGCTTGGCTCGCGCACGGTCTGCCACATCGCACCACACAGCCAACTGGTTCAGCACCAAATAGCTCCAGCCCGCTTCGCGGCCGACGGGTGAAGCGGGTCCGCGCGCGCTTTCTCGCTAACGCTTCCATCGCGTTGCGCCAGCGAATCGTTGGTTTCCCTTGTAGACCCGGCGGCAGCGCGTAGCGCTGGGCCGATGCTATTTCGTGCTGAACCAGTGTCCTCAACACCTTCGGGCGGCAGACCGTGCGCGAGCCAAGCCCGGTGATTGTGATGAGGGCACTCTTTAGGCAGCCCACGATGGACGAGAGAACTACCCAAATTGCGTGTGACCGCGGGCGTATCAGTAGCTGCTTTCTTTGGTTACTTTCTTTGCAGCAGCAAAGAAAGTGACTGCCGCCCCGCACAGGGGCAGTGCTAATAGACCGACGCGAAAACAGGATTCTACGAAAGCGGAAGCAAACAAGCACAAGACCGACACGACAACGGGATCCGGCGACAATCACCAGAACTCACTCAAGCCGCAAGCGACTTCCTAAACGCTGTCCGCGACCCTGGAAACCTCACGATAAACATACTCCCCTTCCCCACTTCGCTTTTAACGTCGAGCTCTGCACCGTGCCGTTGCAGCACATGCTTGACGATGGCAAGCCCAAGCCCTGTCCCCCCCGTATCCCGCGACCGGCTCCGATCCACTCGATAAAACCGCTCCGTCAAACGCGGAATATGCTCCGCAGGAATCCCGAGCCCCGTATCCCGCACCGCGAAAACCGCACGATCCTTCATGCGCTGCCACGTCACCTCGATGGTCCCGCCATCAGGCGTATAACGCACGGCGTTGGTCACGAGATTGCCGAGCGCGCTCATCACTTCGGTCTCGACGCCCGCAACCGTCAGCGCATCGTCGCTATGAAACGTGATGCGATGGCGCCCGTTCGACAGATTGTTCGCGTCGTCTTCCAAATGACGCAGCACGGCGCGCATATCCAGCAGTTCATCGCCAGGCGGCCGCATGTCGCCTTCGAGATTCGCGAGCACGAGCAGATCGCGCACGATGTTCTGCATGCGCGACGCCTGCTGCTCCATCATGTCGAGATAACGCATGCGATCGGCTTCATCGAGCGGCAACTCACGCATGGTTTCGAGAAAGCCGGATAGCACGGTAAGCGGCGTCTTCAACTCATGCGAGACATTGGCGACGAAATCGCGGCGCATCGAATCCGTGCGCTCCAGTTCGGTAATGTCTTGCGTCAGAAGCAGCTTGCGATTGTCGCCGTACGGAAACACCTGCACCGAAACCGTGTATTTGCGATTCACGCCCATGCCGCGCATCACGAGCATCTCTTCGTAGTGGTGCGCGTTCAGATAGCGGACGAAATCGGGATTGCGCACGAGATGCGTGATGTGCTGGCGCAAGTCGCGCTTCGCATCGAGACCGAAGTGCTTCTCGGCGATGTCGTTACACCACTCGATCTGATCGTGATCGTCGAGCATCGCGACGCCGTTCGGTGACGCCTGGATCGCCTGAATGAAGCGCGCATGCTGTTGCTCGACCTGACGCACTTGCGCGTGCCAGCGCTTCGCGAGCTTGTGCAGGCGATAGTAGATCTCGCCCCAGATGCCGAGGGCGCTCGGCACCTCGCCGTAGACCGGCGCTTCGAGCAGACGCCAGAGGCGCTGCATGTGATACGTGACGAAGAAGCCCTGCACGACGAGCATGAGCACCGCGAAGGCAAGCGCGATGCGCAAGCCCGCGAATGCGCCGATCGCGGCGCAGAGCGCGGCGAGCAGCGCGAGGGACACGATCGCACGCGTCCAGATGATGTTCATGTTGTCGGTGAGTCTGAGTGACGTTGATGCGGCAAGTTAAAGCGGATAACGTTGAAGCAGAACTCAGGCGCTCTTCGCAAGCCGGTATCCGCTGCCGCGCACCGTTTCGATCATAGCATCGCAACCCGCCGGCTTGAGCGCAGCACGCAGACGCTTGATATGCACATCGACCGTGCGCTCTTCGACGAACACGTGATCGCCCCACACCTGATCCAGCAATTGCGTGCGGCTGTGCACGCGCTCAGGATGCGTCATGAAAAAGTGCAGCAGGCGAAATTCCGTCGGACCGAGATCGAGCTTGATGTCGTTGCCCGAATGACTCGCCGCCACGCGATGCGTCGCCGGATCGAGACGCAGCCCGTTGATCGCGACGACGTCTTCGGTCAACTGCGGCGCGCGCCGGCGCAACACCGCCTTGATGCGCGCCATCAGTTCCTTCGGCGAGAACGGCTTCGTGACGTAATCGTCCGCGCCGATTTCGAGGCCAAGCACCTTGTCCTGCTCGTCGCCGCGCGCTGTCAGCATGATGATCGGAATGTGCTTCGTGCGCTCGTTGTTGCGCAGCTCTCGCGCGAACGCGATGCCCGACTTGCCCGGCAACATCCAGTCGAGCAACACGAGATCGGGCAGCACGTCGCTGATCAGGTTTTGCGCCTGTTCCGCGTTATACGCACGAATCGGGCAATGTCCCGCATGTTGAAGGTTCACCGAAATCAGTTCGGAGATCGCGGGTTCGTCTTCGACGACGAGGATACTGCTGGGCATCGGCACCTCTTGACCTTTTGCTTGAAATGAAACGATTGCGCGCGATTAACTCAGCGCCTCACGTTCGAGCTGATCGCGCGAAATATGCCGCACGTCGGTGCCCTTGACGATGTAGATGATGAACTCAGCGATGTTCTTCGCGTGATCGCCGATGCGCTCCACCGCTTTTGCGATGAACAGATAATCGAGGCCCGCCGAAATCGTGCGCGGATCTTCCATCATGTACGTCACGAGCTTGCGCACGAAGGCGCGGAATTCCTCGTCGATGGCCTTGTCGTCGCGCACGATCTGCGCGGCGGCAACCGTGTCGAGACGCGCGAACGCATCGAGCGCGCGGCGCAGGATCGATACCGCCATTTCGCCCGACAGCTTGATCTCGGCGATGTTCACCGTGCGGCCCGCGCCGTCTTCGTTGATGCGCTTCACGCGCTTGGCGATCTTCTCCGCTTCGTCGCCGGCGCGTTCGAGATTCGTGATCGTCTTCGAGATCGCCATCAACAGACGCAAGTCACGCGCAGCCGGCTGACGGCGCGCGATGATGTTGCTGCACTCTTCGTCGATCTCGACTTCCATCATGTTCAGACGCGCTTCGGCCGCGATCACCTGATCCGCGATGCCGATGTCGAATTCGTTCAGCGCCTGCATCGCTGCGATGATCTGCGACTCGACCAGACCGCCCATTTCCAGCACTTTCGACGACACCGCGTTGAGGTCGGCGTCGAACTGGCTCGAAAGATGTTTATCGGACATATATGCTCCTTAAGCCTTCTGTTTCACCTGGCTGACGATCAGCCGAAGCGGCCCGTGATGTAGTCTTCCGTTTCCTTGCGGGCCGGCTTGATGAAGATCTTTTCGGTGTCGCCGAACTCGATCAATTCACCGAGATACATATAGGCAGTGTAGTCCGAACAACGCGCCGCCTGCTGCATGTTGTGCGTGACGATGACGACCGTGTAATCGCTTTTCAGTTCGGCGATCAGCTCTTCGATACGGCCCGTCGAAATCGGGTCGAGCGCCGAGCAAGGTTCGTCCAGCAGCAGCACTTCCGGACGAATCGCGATGCCGCGCGCGATGCACAGACGCTGCTGCTGGCCACCCGACAGACCGTAGCCGCTTTGCTGCAACTTGTCCTTTACTTCGGTCCAGAGCGCGGCTTTCGTGAGCGCCCATTCGACGCGGTCATCCATTTCCGAGCGCGACAGTTGCTCGAACATCTTCACGCCGAACGCGATGTTGTCGTAGATCGACATCGGGAACGGCGTCGGCTTCTGGAACACCATGCCCACGCGCGCGCGCAGGAGCGAAATATCCTTCGTCGTGTCGAGCAGATTCGTGCCGTCCATCAGGATTTCGCCTTCGGCGCGCTGCTCCGGATAAAGCGCATACATCTTGTTGAACGTGCGCAGAAGCGTGGATTTGCCGCAGCCCGACGGACCGATGAACGCCGTCACTTTCTTCTCGGGAATGCGCAGGTTGATGTTCTTCAGCGCGTGATACTTGTTGTAGAAGAAGTTGAGGTTGTTCACCTCGATCTTCGGCTTGATGGAATCGGCAGGCTGCGAACTGTGCGTCGGGCGCACGCTGCCCGGCACCGGGCCGCGCTCGATCTGCTTTTCCTGGTGGTTGACACCGCTTTCGACCATGTTCATGGAATCACTCCACCCTTATTTCTTCGAGAAGATCGCGCGCGCCAGGATATTCAGACCCAGCACGCCGAGCGTAATCAGGAACACACCGGCCCACGCGAGCGATTGCCACTGCGGGAACGGACTCATCGCGAACTTGTAGATCGTCACCGGCAGATTGGCCACCGGCTGGTTCATGTCCCACGAGAAAAATTGATTCGACAGCGCCGTGAAAAGCAGCGGCGCGGTTTCGCCGGCGATACGCGCGACCGCCAGCAACACGCCCGTCACGATGCCGCCCACCGACGCCTTCAGCGTGATCGACATCACCATCTTCCACTTGGGCGTACCGAGTGCGAACGCGGCTTCGCGCAATGCGTTCGGCACGAGCTTCAGCATGTTTTCCGTCGTGCGGATCACGATCGGAATCTGCAGCAGCGCCAACGCGATCACGCCGGCCCAGCCCGAGAAGCGGCCCATCTTCGCGACGACGATCGCATACACGAAGAGACCGACGACGATCGAAGGCGCGGACAGCAAGATGTCGTTGATGAAGCGCGTGACGCTCGCGAGCCAGCGCTTCTGGCCGTACTCCGCGAGGTAGACGCCCGCGAGAATGCCGAGCGGCGTGCCGACGAACGTTGCGAGCACGACGAGCATCAGCGAGCCGACGATCGCGTTGGCGAGACCGCCGCCATCGGTGTTCGGCGGCGGCGTCGATTGCGTGAACAGATCGACCGACAACCCGCCGATGCCGAGCCTGAGCGTCGTGAAGAGAATCCACACGAGCCAGATGAGGCCGAAGGCCATCGCGGCGAGCGAGAGCGTCAGCGCAACCGCGTTCGTGCCGCGGCGGCGGCGCTGCAGCTTCTGACGCGTGGCTTCCACGCGACTCGAATCCTGGTTGAACGTAGCGGGACGGCTCATTATTTACGGCCCTCCCCGCGTTCCATGCGCAGAAGCATCAGCTTCGAGAGCGCGAGCACGAAGAACGTGATGACGAAAAGAATCAGACCGAGCTCCATCAACGCCGACGTATGCAGGCCCGGACTCGCTTCCGCGAATTCGTTCGCGAGCGCCGAGGTGATGCTGTTGCCGGGCGAGAAGAGCGACACGTTGTCGAGCAGGTTCGTATTGCCGATGACGAACGTCACAGCCATCGTCTCGCCGAGCGCGCGGCCGAGGCCGAGCATGACGCCGCCGATCACGCCGGCGCGCGTATAGGGCAGCACGATCTTCCACATGACTTCCCACGTCGTGCAGCCGATGCCGTATGCCGATTCCTTCAGCAGCACGGGCGTTACTTCGAACACGTCGCGCATCACGGATGCGATGTACGGAATGATCATGATCGCGAGAATCACGCCGGCGCACAGAATGCCGATGCCGATCGGCGCGCCTTGAAAGAAGATGCCGATCAGGGGCACGTCGCCGAGCAGCTTGCCGAGGGGCTTTTCGAAGTATTGCGCGAAGATCGGCGCGAACACGAGCAGGCCCCACATGCCGTAGACGATCGACGGAATCGCCGCGAGAAGTTCGATCGCGACGCCGAGCGGACGGCGCAGCCACGCGGGCGACAGTTCGGTCAGAAAGAGCGCGATGCCGAAGCTCACCGGCACCGCGATGATGAGCGCGATGATCGACGTCGCAATCGTGCCGTAGATGGGCACGAGCGCCCCGAACGAGTCGCTGGGCGGATCCCATTCCGAACGCCAGAGGAACGAGAGGCCGAATTTCTGAATGGTCGGCATCGACGCGATGATCAGCGAAACGATGATGCCGCCGAGCAGGAGCAGCGTGATGACAGCCGCAAGCCGCGTCACGCCGCCGAAAATGATGTCGCCGATGCGGCTCGGCGCGCGCTGCGTATGCGCCGCCGGCACGGCCGACGATAGGTTGATGTCCGACATGGGAGCCTTGGTTTCGCTACGTGTCAGACCGCGCGGCGAACGTTGGCTCGCCGCGCGGCTTCCTTGCTGCGTTGCTGTCCCGCGAATCAGAAGCTTAGGACAGTTTCAAACGACTGCTTGCTTCCCTTATTCCGCGACCGCCTTGCCCGATGCGTCCTTGACCTTCGCCTTCCATTGCGTCTTGATTTCGGCGACGACCGAATCCGGCAGCGAGATATAGTCGAGATCGTTCGCAGCCTGGCCGCCGTTCTTGAACGCCCAGTCGAAGAATTTCAGCGTTTCCGTGCCCTGCGCCGGCTTCTCTTGCGTCGCGTGCAGCAGCACGAAGGTCGCGCCGACGATCGGCCATGCGTTCTTGCCCGGCTCGTCCGTCAGAATCTGATAGAACGACTTCGACCAGTCCGCGCCCGCTGCCGCTGCCTTGAACGTGTCGGTCTTCGGCTCGACGACCGTGCCGGCCGAATTCTTCATGCCGACGTAGGTCATCTTGTTCTGCTTCGCGTACGCCCATTCGACGTAGCCGATCGCGCCCGGCAGACGCTGCACGAATGCCGCGACGCCGTCGTTGCCCTTGCCGCCCGTGCCCGTCGGCCAGTTGACCGTCGAACCTTCGCCGACCTTCGACTTCCACTCGGTGTTCACCTTCGACAGATAGTTCGTCCAGATGAAGCTCGTGCCGGAGCCGTCGGCGCGCCGCACGACCGCGATGTCCGTATCCGGCAGCTTGACCTTCGGGTTCAGCGCGGCGATTTCCGGGTCGTTCCACTTCTTGATCTTGCCGAGGTAGATGTCGCCGAGCACCTGGCCCGATAGCGTCACTTCGCCAGCTTTCACGCCCGGCACGTTGATGACCGGCACCACGCCGCCGACGACCGTCGGGAACTGGAACAGGCCGTTCTTCGCGAGTTCGTCGTCTTTCAGCGGAGCGTCCGAGCCCGCGAAATCCACGGTCTTCGCGATGATTTGCTTGATACCGCCCGACGAGCCGATGCCTTGGTAGTTCACCTTGCCGCCGCCCGTTTTCTGGTAGGCGTCCGCCCACTTCGTGTAGATCGGCGCTGCAAAGGTGGAACCCGCGCCGGTGATGTCGGCTGCTTGAGCGGAGATGGCGAACACTGCACCAATCAGGCCGGCCAGCGCGGTTTGCATCAATTTCATTCTTAATCTCCAGTAGTGAGCGTGTGTCGCGTGAGCGTGTAGACGACACCGCGAAATATAGGAGGAGTCTGTGACAGTAATATGACTAATCGTGAAGCCAGCATGTCAATGCGCTTACGTGCTGAAAGTTTGATCACAGCCGATCCGTCAAGCCCGTGGCGCAAATAAAAAAGCGGGCCGAAGCCCGCTTTTAGCGAAACGCGATGAACTTCAGTGAACGCCTACGAAGTCGCGTCCTTTACGACCTGCGCAATCGTTTCCGCGTATCGAACCGCGTCCTGTTGCGCCGATGCTTCCACCATCACGCGCAAGACCGGTTCGGTTCCCGACGCGCGAATCAAGACGCGGCCGTGCGATTGGAGGGATTGCTCGGCTTGCTCGACCGCGCGGCGAATCGCGGCGCTGCCTTTCCAGTCCGCGCCCGCGCTCATCCGCACGTTGATGAGCTTTTGCGGGAACAGGCTGACGCCGCGAAGCAGATCGGCGAGCGACTTGCCGCTGCGCTGGATCGCTGCTAGCACGAGGAGCGCCGAGACGATGCCGTCGCCGGTCGAGTGACGGTCCAGCGAAAGGATGTGGCCGGAGCCTTCCGCGCCCAGCAGCCAGCCGTTCTCGCGCAATTTTTCGAGGACGTAGCGGTCGCCGACCGCCGCGCGCACGAACTGCACGCCCGCCTCCTTCAGCGCCACCTCGACGGCCATGTTGGTCATCAGCGTGCCGACTGCGCCTTCCACCTTGCCATCGGTCGCGATGCGATCCTTGACCAGCACGTAGAGCAATTCGTCGCCGTTATAGAGACGGCCGGACGAATCGACGACCTGCAGACGGTCCGCGTCGCCGTCGAGCGCGATGCCAATATCCGCCTTGTGCTCGACCACCGCGCGCACGAGCGCGTCCGGGGCGGTCGCGCCAACGCCGTCGTTGATGTTGAAGCCGTTCGGCGACACGCCGATCGACACGACTTCCGCGCCGAGTTCATGGAAAACGTGCGGCGCGACGTCATATGCGGCGCCGTGCGCGCAATCGACGACGAGCTTCAGACCGCGCAAGTCGAAACTCGCGGGAAAGGTGCTCTTGCAGAATTCGATGTAGCGTCCGCCTGCATCATCCAGACGCCGGGCTTTACCGAGGCGCTCGGAAGGCGCGCATTCCATCGGCTGCTCGAGCTGGCGCTCGATTTCCAGTTCGACTTCGTCGGGCAGCTTGTTGCCGTCGGCGGAGAAAAATTTGATGCCGTTGTCGTCGTACGGATTGTGCGACGCGCTGATCACGACGCCCGCCGACAGCCGCAGTGCCCGCGTCAGATAGGCGACGCCAGGCGTCGGCATCGGGCCGGCCAGCATCACGTCGACACCCGCCGCCGAAAAGCCGGATTCCAGCGCGGCTTCGAGCATGTAGCCCGACACGCGCGTGTCTTTGCCGATCAATACCGTCGGACGATTGCCCTTCTTTTGCTGTGCGCGGTCGGCGCCCGCAAGCACCTTTCCGGCCGCGTAGCCGAGCTTGAGTACGAAATCCGGCGTGATCGGCGCGACGCCTACGCGGCCGCGGATGCCGTCGGTTCCAAAATATTGACGTGCCATTGTTGCTTGACCCTCCTCGCGACCGTTCGGCGCATCGTATCGGTCCACGATTTTAGTTAATGAGTTCTATCGGCGCGCGCCTGCGCCCAAATTGCTGATGAATGAGGCCAGTGTCAATAATGCCCATTCCCGGCAGCATTCTTTGTTGCCTGCCAGACTTTCAGCGCATCGACGGTTTCGGCGACATCGTGGACGCGGATGATGGCCGCGCCCCGCTCTGCCGCGCACACCGCCGCGGCGACGCTCGCCGCGAGCCGCTCGCCCGCGCCGCGTCCGGTGACGGCGCCAAGCATCGACTTGCGCGACATGCCCGCGAGCAACGGAAAGTTCGTCCCGGCGGGCGACGTGTCCGTGAGATGCGCGAGCAACGCGTAATTATGCTCGACCGTCTTGCCGAAGCCGTAACCCGGATCGAGACTGATGCGCTCTGTCGCAATGCCCGCGCGCCCGAGCGCGGCGACGCGCTCCGCGAAGAACGCGCGCACGTCGGCGACGACGTCTTCGTACACCGGCTCGTGAAGCTGCATCGTGCGCGGCTCGCCGAGCATGTGCATCACGCAAAGTCCGCAGTTGCTGCCCTTAACGGCGTCGATCGCGCCGTCCTGACGCAAGCCCCAGATGTCGTTGATCATGTCCGCGCCGGCGTCGAGCGCGGCGCGCATCACGGCTGGTTTGTACGTGTCGACGGAAAGCGGCACTCGAACGGCGCGCAATGCCTCGACTATCGGGACCACGCGCTCGAGTTCCTCGTCGAGCGGCACGGGCGGCGCGCCGGGACGCGTGGATTCACCGCCGATATCGATCATGTCGGCGCCGTCGGCGAGCATCTGCTCCGCGCGAGCCAGTGCGGCGTCGCGCGAAATGAAGCGGCCGCCATCGGAGAACGAGTCCGGCGTAACGTTGAGAATGCCCATGACGAGCGGGCGGTCGAAGGTCAGCGTGAAGCGTCCGCATTGGAGCGGCGCGGCTGAAATCGGGGATGGGGTTGAAGTGGCCAAGCGGATAGAACGGAACGGAGGGACGGAGACGGCGCCGCGTTCAGCACCTGATTAAAAACGGACGCCATAAAGTGAAAATGGGCCGGCGTGCTATGCACACCGGCCCATGAACTCATGCAGGAAACTCAGGCCGTTGCCGGCGCGTTGCCCGGTTTGACCTCGGTGCCGCTGCTACCACCGGATGGCGTGTCGCCGGACGGCGGCGGCATGTTCTTCGGCGGACGCGGCGGACGATCCGACATGATGTCGCCAATCTGGTCCGCGTCGATGGTTTCCCATTCGAGCAGCGCCTTGGTCATCGCTTCGACCTTGTCGCGGTTGTCTTCCAGCAGCTTCCGGGCGAGCGCATATTGCTCGTCGAGGATGCGGCGGATTTCCGCATCGACCTTCTGCTGCGTGGCTTCGGACACCGACTTCGCGCCCATCTTGCCGAACATGCCGTTGTCTTCCGTATCGACGTAGACCATCGTGCCGAGCACGTCGGACATGCCGTAGCGCGTCACCATGTCGCGCGCCATCTTCGTTGCGCGCTCGAAGTCGTTCGACGCACCGGTCGACATCGAATTCAGGAACACTTCCTCCGCTGCGCGGCCACCGAACAGGATCGCGATTTCCTCCAGCATCTTGTCGCGATACAGGTTCACGCGGTCATGCTCGGGCAACTGCCACGTAACGCCCAGCGCCCAGCCGCGCGGCATGATCGTGACCTTGTGCACCGGATCGGCATGCGGAAGCAGCTTCGCAACCACCGCGTGACCCGATTCGTGGTACGCCGTATTGCGACGCTCTTCTTCGCGCATCACAGCCGATTTGCGCTCCGGACCCATGAAGATCTTGTCCTTCGCGTCCTCGAAATCCTGCATCTCGACGATGCGCTTGCCGCGACGCGCCGCGAACAGCGCAGCCTCGTTCACGAGATTCGCGAGATCGGCGCCCGAGAAACCCGGCGTGCCGCGCGCGATGACCGATGCATCGACGTCGTTCGCGATAGGCACCTTGCGCAGGTGCACCTTCATGATGTGCTCGCGGCCGCGGATATCCGGCAGACCGACATAGACCTGACGGTCGAAACGGCCCGGACGGAGCAGCGCCTTGTCCAGCACGTCCGAACGGTTCGTCGCCGCGATCACGATCACACCGGAATTCGCCTCGAAGCCGTCCATCTCGACGAGCATCTGGTTCAGCGTCTGCTCGCGCTCGTCGTTGCCGCCGCCCATGCCGGCGCCGCGATGACGGCCGACCGCGTCGATTTCGTCGATGAACACGATACACGGCGCATGCTTCTTCGCCTGCTCGAACATGTCGCGCACACGAGCCGCGCCCACGCCGACGAACATTTCGACGAAGTCCGAACCCGAAATGCTGAAGAACGGCACTTTCGCTTCGCCCGCGATGGCGCGCGCCAGCAGCGTCTTACCGGTTCCCGGCGGGCCGACCAGCAGCACGCCGCGCGGAATGCGTCCGCCGAGCTTTTGGAATTTCTGCGGGTCGCGCAGGAAGTCCACGAGTTCCGAGACTTCTTCCTTGGCTTCGTCGCAACCCGCGACGTCGGTGAAATTGATTGCGTTGTTGTTTTCGTCGATCAGCCGCGCTCGCGACTTCCCGAACGAAAACGCCCCGCCTTTGCCGCCTCCCTGCATCTGCCTCATCATGTAGAACCAGAAGCCGATGATTAGGATCGTAGGTCCGAGGTAGTACAGCGCGGAGACGAGCGCATTCGGTTCATCGTCAGCCTTGCCGCTGACCTGAACGCCGTATTTCATCAAGTCGCCGACCATCCATATGTCGCCGGGCGACACGATCTGGTACTTCTGGCCGTCGTTCGGAGTGACCGTCAGATTGCGGCCCTGAACGGTGACGTTCTTGACTTTGCCGTTCTTCGCGTCGTCCATGAACTGCGAATAGGACACACCTTCCTGGACGCGGGGCTTATCGAACTGCTTGAACACCGTAAACAGCACCAGTGCGATCACGAGCCACACTGCCGCTTTAGAGAACATATTGTTGTTCAAAGCACCACTCCTCACTCATAGACGGGCGCCTACATAAACCTTGCGACGCCACCAAAGCATTCTAATCCAGACCGCTAACCCCTGCCATAAGGTTTAACTACCGCACAAATAGCGGCAGAGAGGTTTTTTTCGGCATATTCCGCGAAAATATCGCCGTAATTCGCCGAATCGCTCGAGCGGGCCGTTCAGTTCGGTTGCTTGAGCCGCCGCCCGAGAATAAAAGTCTCCGACGATTTGTCGCGAGAAGCTTTCGGCTTGCGTGGCGCAACCACCTTGAACTGTTGCTTGAACTTCTCAACGATCTGGCTGTACCCGCTGCCGTGAAAACATTTGACCAGCAGCGCACCCTCCGGTTTCAGATGGTTCTGCGCGAACTCCAGCGCCAGATCGCATAGATGCTCGATGCGCGCGGCATCCGCACTCGCCACGCCTGAGAGGTTGGGGGCCATGTCGGAGATTACAAGGTCCACCTGACGCTCGCCGACGATTTCATCGAGTTGCGCGAGCACTTCGTCCTCGCGAAAGTCGCCCTGGATGAACGTGACGTCCGAAATCGGCTCCATCGGCAGAATATCCAGCGCGATGATCGTGCCGTCGATGCCGCCCTGGCGCTCGGCATCGCGCTTCGCGCCCTGCGCGAGTTTGTTGCGCGCGTACTGGCTCCAGGAGCCGGGCGTCGAGCCGAGATCGACGATGACCTGACCCGGCTTGATGAGTTTGTCCTGCTCGTCGATCTCCTTCAGCTTGTATGCGGCGCGCGCGCGATAGCCCTCGCGCTGCGCCATCTTTACGTAGGGATCGTTGATGTGGTCATGCAACCACGAATGATTAAAACGGTTCTTTGCCATTCAAACTGAGCTCATGTGGCGCGCTGACAGCACGCCCGGTGCGTATTTTGCTGCATCGCGCGAGGCTTTTAGCGGATAATACGCGTCTTGTCGGCCGGACCGGTCCTCGGCGCGCTCGCGCTCCGAAAACCCGTGCATCCGGCCTGTTCTGTTTCTGGTGGGCGATGGCGCGACCGATGCGCCGAAGATCCGGCACGAAGCCGTGCGCTTTCGCTGCAGCGTGTTCAAACCGCCTCGCGAATCTACCTCACGCCGCCCACATTTTAGTCGAGTCCGAAATTTCTCATGCCAGCTCTTAAACTCTCCCCCGCCGAACGCGCCGATCTGCGCTCCCAGGCCCATGCGCTCAAGCCCGTCGTGCTCGTCGGCGCGGAGGGTCTGACCGATGCCGTGCTGAAGGAAATCAACGTCCACCTGGAAGCGCATCAGCTCATCAAGGTCCGCGTATTCGGCGACGAACGCGAAGCACGCGTCGAAATCTACGACGAAATCTGCGATCGCCTGAACGCCGCGCCTATTCAGCATATCGGCAAGCTGCTCGTGATCTGGAGGCCCGAAGGCGCCGCTCCGAAAACCCGCGCCACCCGCACGCGCAGCACGATGCCTCCGAGCGCAGGCGAAGCCGCCGAACGCGAGACGAAGGGCCGCGCGCCGCGCACGGTGAAGGCAGTGAAAATCACCCGCGATGCGCCCGCGTTCAAGAAACCCAAAAAGCAGACGCTGAAGGTACTGGGCAACGAACGTGTGACCGCCGGCGGCAACGTGAAGCGCGCGAAGAAACGTCAGACCAGCTCGAAGCGCCAGCATCAGACGGTCAAATGATCGAACGGCGCGTGCATTTCCAATGAAACGCACGCGCCGTCCTGAGCAAGCGCGATTCAGCTTCGCGCTCTTTTCGCCGCCACCTTGGCGGATTTCCCCTTCGGCACGATCTTGACGGGCGCCGCGCCCGGCAAGCGCCACACCAGCGCAATGCCGAACAGGCATTCGATCAGATAGATCGCGCTGGATAGGCCGTGCAGAATGCCGAACTCCTTCGCATACGGCGAGCTCGCGAGATCGGTGCCCGCTTCCTGCGCCGCCATTCGCAGCGAGTTCATGAACGGCTGCAAGGCGAAATAGCCGACCAGCACGCACACGAGCATCACCGCGACGATCCACCGCACGCGTTTGTAATCGACGATGCCGCTTTTCACGAAGCGATTGCCGATGAGGATCAGCACCAGCGCGCTGATCACGCCGATGATCGCCTCGATGCGGAAGAGCTGCGCCGCCACCGAGCCCGCCGACGTGCGGTCGAGCATCGAAAAGAGCACGGGCGCAGCGACCAGGCCGAGGGTCAGCAGACTGCCGACCCAGACCATGCTGATGGTGCGAAAGAGCCGGTGCTCCATCAGACGTAGCGAACCGCGATGATCTCGTATTCGCGTGCGCCGCTCGGCGCCTGCACCGATGCCACGTCGCCTTCCGACTTCGCGATCAGTGCGCGCGCGATCGGCGAGCTCACGGAGATGAGGCCGTGATCGATGTCGGCTTCGTCATCGCCGACGATCTGATACGTCACCATGTCGCCCGATTCCAGGTCCTCGAGTTCGACGGTCGCGCCGAACACCACGCGACCTTCCGCCTCGACCTGCGTCGGATCGATCACTTGCGCGGCGGCCAGCTTCGACTCGATTTCCGCGATGCGGCCCTCGATGAACCCCTGCTTTTCCTTCGCGGCGTCGTATTCCGCGTTTTCCGACAAGTCGCCTTGCGCGCGCGCCTCCGCGATCGCGTTGATGACCGCCGGACGCTCCACGGCCTTCAGGCGTTGCAATTCGTCGCGCAGCAACTCCGCGCCGCGCTTCGTCAAAGGAATCGTGCTCATAGACCACTCACAAACAATTTCGTCAAAAAAATTACCGCGGTTAAGCGCATCTCCCACAGAGCAGGAGACGCCGCTTAACCGCGGCTCGTGATACTTAGACCAGTAATCGAAGCCTTAGTTTAGGCGAGCATGCAAGCCTTGTAAATCATAGACTTCCAAATCTCGGAGATACCTCAACCCTTCGACCGCCGCGCGCGCTCCCGACATCGTCGTGTAGTACGTGACCTTGTTGGCCTGCGCGCTCATGCGGATCGAGCGCGAATCGGCGATGGCGGCGCGCGTTTCGTCGACGGTCGTGAAGACGAGCGCGATCTCGCCGTTCTTGATCATGTCGACGATGTGCGGACGGCCGTCTTTCACCTTGTTGACGACCTTCACCGGCACGCCTGCCGCCGCGATGGCCGCGGCCGTGCCCTTGGTCGCGACGATCGGATAGCCGAGCTCGTGCAGCATCTGCGCGACTTCGACGGCCTTCGGCTTGTCGGCGTCCATCACGGTCAAAAGCACCGTGCCCGATTCCGGCAGACGCGAGCCCGCCGCGAGCTGCGACTTGAAGAGCGCCTCGCCGAACGTGCGGCCCACGCCCATCACTTCGCCGGTCGAGCGCATTTCGGGTCCGAGCACCGGATCGACCGCCGGAAACTTCACGAACGGGAACACCGCTTCCTTCACGCTGAAGTACGGCGGAATGACTTCCTTCGTCACGCCTTGTGCCTTGAGCTTCTGGCCGACCATCGCGCGAGCGGCGATCTTGGCGAGCGGCAAACCGGTTGCCTTCGACACGTACGGCACCGTGCGCGATGCGCGCGGATTCACTTCCAGCACGTAGATGATGTCCTTCTTGGAGCCGTCGTCTTGCGGGACTTGCTGAATCGCGAACTGCACGTTCATCAGGCCGATGACGTTCAGTGCCTTCGCCATTGCGGCGGTTTGCCGCTTCAGTTCGTCGACGGTTTCCTGCGACAGCGAATACGGCGGCAGCGAGCAAGCCGAGTCGCCCGAGTGCACGCCCGCCTGTTCGATGTGCTCCATCACGCCGCCGATGAACACGTCGTCGCCATCGGAGATGCAGTCGACGTCGCATTCGATCGCGTCGTTCAGGAAGCGGTCGAGCAGCACCGGCGAATCGTTCGACACCTTCACGGCTTCGCGCATGTAGCGCTCGAGGTCGCGCGGCTCGTGGACGATTTCCATCGCGCGGCCGCCGAGCACGTACGACGGACGCACGACCAGCGGATAACCGATTTCCTCCGCGAGCTTCAGCGCTTCGTCTTCGGCGCGAGCGGTGCGATTCGGCGGCTGACGCAGATCGAGATCCTTGAGCAGCTTCTGGAAGCGCTCGCGGTCTTCGGCGGCGTCGATCATGTCCGGCGACGTGCCGATGATCGGCACGCCGTTCGCTTCCAGATCGAGCGCGAGCTTGAGCGGCGTCTGGCCGCCGTACTGCACGATCACGCCGACCGGCTTTTCCAGATCGACGATTTCGAGCACGTCTTCGAGCGTCAGCGATTCGAAGTACAGACGGTCGGACGTGTCGTAGTCGGTGGACACCGTCTCCGGATTGCAGTTGACCATGATGGTTTCATAGCCGTCCTCGCGCATGGCGAGCGCGGCATGCACGCAGCAGTAGTCGAACTCGATGCCCTGCCCGATCCGGTTCGGGCCGCCGCCCAGCACCATGATCTTCTTCTTGTCGGTCGGATTCGCTTCGCACTCTTCTTCGTACGTCGAGTACATGTAGGCGGTCTTCGTCGCGAACTCGGCCGCGCACGTGTCGACGCGCTTGTACACCGGGCGCACCTTCATTTCGTGACGCTTCTTGCGCACGTCTGCTTGCGTCGAACCGGTCAGCTTCGCCAGACGCCGGTCCGAGAAGCCGCTCTTCTTCAGATACAGCAGTTCGTCACGCGTGAGGCTCGCGAGCGTGCGGCCTTCGAGCGCCTTTTCCTTGAGGATGATCTGTTCGATCTGCGCGAGGAACCACGGATCGATCGACGTCTCTTCGAAGATTTCTTCCATCGTCAGGCCGAGACGGAACGCGTCGCCGAGATACCAGATGCGGTCCGGACCCGGCTCGCCAATTTCGCGGATGACTTCGTCGCGGCTCGTGGTCTTCTCATCGAGACCGTCGACGCCGACTTCCAGACCGCGCAACGCCTTCTGGAACGATTCCTGGAACGTGCGGCCCATTGCCATGACTTCGCCGACGGACTTCATCTGCGTGGTCAGGCGCGAATCGGCTTCGCGGAATTTCTCGAACGCGAAGCGCGGCACCTTCGTCACGACATAATCGATCGTCGGTTCGAACGATGCGGGCGTTTGTCCGCCGGTGATTTCGTTCTTGAGTTCGTCGAGCGTGTAGCCGCACGCGAGCTTCGCGGCGACCTTGGCGATCGGGAATCCCGTTGCCTTCGATGCCAGCGCCGACGAACGCGACACGCGCGGATTCATTTCGATGACGACCATGCGGCCGTCCTTCGGGTTGATCGCGAACTGCACGTTCGAGCCGCCGGTATCGACCCCGATCTCGCGCAGCACCGCGAGCGACGCGTTGCGCAGCACTTGATACTCTTTGTCGGTGAGCGTCTGCGCCGGCGCGACGGTGATGGAATCGCCGGTGTGCACGCCCATCGGGTCGAGGTTTTCGATCGAGCAGACGATGATGCAGTTGTCCTTTTTATCGCGGACGACTTCCATCTCGTACTCTTTCCAGCCGAGCAGCGATTCTTCGATGAGCAGTTCGCGCGTCGGCGAGAGATCGAGACCGCGACGGCAAATCTCTTCGAACTCTTCCTTGTTGTACGCGATGCCGCCGCCCGAGCCGCCCAGCGTGAACGACGGACGAATCACGGTCGGATAGCCGCCGCTGCCGGTCGCTTCGGCGATCTGCTGCTGCACGGAGAGCGCTTCTTCCATCGAATGCGCGATGCCCGACTTGGCCGAACCGAGGCCGATCTTCGTCATCGCGTCCTTGAACTTCTGGCGGTCTTCCGCCTTGTCGATCGCTTCCGGCGACGCACCGATCAGCTCGACCTTGTACTTTTCCAGCACGCCGTGATGGAACAGGTCGAGCGCGCAGTTGAGCGCGGTCTGTCCGCCCATGGTCGGCAGGATCGCGTCCGGGCGCTCTTTCGCGATGATGCGTTCGACCACTTCCCACGAAATCGGCTCGATATACGTGACGTCGGCCGTGTTCGGATCCGTCATGATCGTCGCCGGATTGCTGTTGACGAGGATGACCTTGTAGCCTTCCTCACGCAGCGCCTTGCATGCTTGCGCGCCCGAATAATCGAACTCGCACGCCTGGCCGATGATGATCGGACCCGCGCCGATGATGAGGATGCTCTTGATGTCTGTGCGCTTCGGCATAACTGTGCTCTGTATATTTGCGATGTTCTGTTCTTAGGCTGCGACCTTCTGTGCTTCCATCAGCTTGATGAAGCGGTCGAACAGATACGCGATGTCGTGCGGGCCGGGCGACGCTTCCGGATGGCCCTGGAAGCAGAAGGCGGGCTTGTCGGTGAGCGCGAAGCCTTGCAGCGTGCCGTCGAAGAGCGAGACGTGCGTGACTTTCGCGTTGGCGGGCAGCGTCGACGCATCGACCGCGAAACCGTGGTTCTGCGACGTGATGACCACGCGGCCGTCGTCCATGTCCTTCACCGGATGGTTCGCGCCGTGGTGGCCGGTCTTCATCTTCATCGTCTTCGCGCCGACGGCGAGACCCATGATCTGATGGCCGAGGCAGATGCCGAACGTCGGAATGCCGCGCTCGATGAATTCCCTGGTGGCCGCGATGGCGTAATCGCACGGCTCCGGATCGCCGGGGCCGTTCGACAGGAAGATGCCGTCCGGATTGAGCGCGAGCGCATCGGCGGCGGTCGATTGCGCGGGCAGCACGGTCACGTGGCAACCGCGCTCCGCCAGCATGCGCAGGATGTTGTACTTCACGCCATAGTCGAACGCGACGACGCGAAACTTCGGCGCTTCCTGCTTGCCGTAGCCGCTGCCCAGACGCCATTCGGTCTGCGTCCATTCGTAGGGCTGGTCCGTCGACACGACCTTCGCGAGGTCCATGCCCGCGAGGCCCGGGAACGAGCGTGCGAGCTCGAGCGCTTTCGCTTCGTCATCGGAACCGGCGAGAATGCAGCCGTTCTGCGCGCCCTTCTCGCGCAGGATACGCGTGAGCTTGCGCGTGTCGATGCCGGCGATCGCGACGACGCCTTGCGCCTTGAGATAGTCGGAGAGCGTCTGCTCGGAACGGAAGTTGGATGCGAGCACCGGCAGGTCGCGAATGATGAGGCCGGCGGCATGGACTTTGGTGGCTTCGACGTCTTCGGCGTTCACGCCGTAGTTGCCGATGTGCGGATAGGTCAGCGTGACGATCTGGCGGGCATAGCTCGGATCGGTCAGGATTTCCTGATAACCGGTGATGGCGGTGTTGAACACCACTTCGCCGATCGTCGAACCGGGCGCGCCGATCGATTGACCACGAAAGACCGTGCCGTCGGCAAGTGCGAGAAGTGCGGGGGAAAATGACGGCAACACGGGAAGCTCCTTGGGGAACACCCTGTTACCGACCTGTCTGTCCGAAATTCAGGCTTGGCTTCCCGTCGCTCGAAGAACGAGGGGTTTCCTTCGCGCAGTGTGGCGGCGGCTCGCGAGGCGCGCGTCGCGGTTCGGTTCAGCTCGCTTGCATGGGGCAAACGCAGTGACGAAGCAGGCGACTGGCGGCGTGCGGCGCGCGCCGACTGGCGCAGCGAACGACGGTGTGTGGGAGGTAGGCGCTAGGGTGCGGGTTGATGTGCTCAAACCTTCGAATTATAGCGTTAAATTGACACATCTGCCAAATTTGGGAGCGCTCTGCTTGCCTCCCGCCGCCCCGATCACGACGCCGCGTTTTCCACTTCCGCCTCGCGTTCGTGCAGCGCGCGGCCCGGCAACATGTACCAGATCGCGCTCGCCACTTGCAGCGCAATCAGCGTAGCCCACACCGAAATATGCGCCGATGCCGGATAGCGCCCCGCTTCCGCAGGCCAAAGCGACAACATAGTGCCGACCCCGACCTGGAAGCCGAAGATCAGCAGGAAGATGACGAGCGTGAGCGTCGTATTCACGCGCCCCGCCATGTGCGACGGGAAATACTTCGCCGCGACCGCATAACTCAGGATGCCCGTGCCGCCGAACACGCCATACGCGGCGATGAGCGTCGCGGGCGGCAGCGGCACGCGCAGCACCATCAGCAACTGCGTGGCGACGAAAAGCACCATGCCCGCGCCGCAGAACGCGTACACCGACACGCCGCGCCGCTCCAGACTGCGCGCCGCCGCGCCGAAGCCCACCGAGCCGAACATCATCGCGAAACCGAGCACGGAGACGATCGCGGACGAATGCGCGGGCGTGAGATTCATCACGTCGATGAGATAGGGACGGATCCAGAGCGACTGCATCGCGAAGAAGACGCCCTGCGTGACGACCGGAAACGACGCGATCTTCCAGAACGCGGCGCTTCTCATGATGTGCCACGTGCCCTTGAACTGCGTGACGATGTCCGCCTGATGATGCGTATCCGCCTT
Organism: Caballeronia sp. LZ028; assembly: GCF_031451415.1. Lineage (NCBI taxonomy): Bacteria > Pseudomonadati > Pseudomonadota > Betaproteobacteria > Burkholderiales > Burkholderiaceae > Caballeronia > Caballeronia sp. LZ028. The sequence goes on from NZ_JARUXN010000001.1 coordinate 2,313,698, forward strand.
GCGCGGCGCGAAGAGCGCAATCGCCGCCGCGACGACGAGCGTGAACACCGCGAGCCCGAAGCACACCTGACGCCACGTTGCGAATTGGAGCAGCGCCGACAGCGGCGATCCGACGACGACGCCGCCCAATCCGCCGACGGCCATCGTGAAGCCGTTGATGAGCGGCAGGCGCCAGATCGGGAAATGCTGCGCCGACGCCTTGAACGCCGCCGCCAGACACACCGACACGCCCACGCCGATGAGCAGGCGCCCGGCCATCAGCCCTGCCAGGCTATTCGATGCCCCAAACACGCCAATGCCCGCCGCGGCGAACACGAGCATGCCGGCCGTCACACGCGCCGGCCCGAAGTGATCGAGCAGTACGCCGACAGGAATCTGCGCGGCAGCGAAGCCGATGAAGTACAGCGCCGTCAGCAGGCCGAGATCGGCGGCCGACAAGCCGAGTTCGTGCGTGATGAGCGGCGCGAAGCCGAGATTGACGCCGCGGAACACGTACGAGACGAAGTAGCCGGCGGCAAAGAGGATGAAAACGCGGAGACGAACGGTGGACGACATATGAAACGGACGCTTCATCGATTCTTTCGGATCGACAGTTTAGCGGCGTCCGCAAAAGAACACGCCGTCACCTTGGTGACGGCGTGGGTTATCGCGCCGGCAAAACCGCGTGCGTTATTTCTTCTTGCTGCTCTTCGACGTGGCAGCCGGCTTCGCGGTCTTGGCCGCGGCAGCAGGCTTTGCTGCATGCGATGCCGAAGAAGACGACACCTTCGTCACCTTCCCCGACGTATGGGCACTCGTCTTGCCGCCGCGCGATGTCTTCGGCTCAGGTACGCGCGTGCCGATCTTCGACACGCCGCCCGATGAACGGCTCGACGCCGCCACCGTCTCCACACGCGCCGGACCCGGCTCGGCCGGAACCGGTCGGCCATACGGCACATGCAGCACGACCACCTGCCCCGGCATGAACATGTCTCCGCGCGTGCGGTTCCATGCGCGCAACTGTGCCGGCGAAACGTTGTAGCGGTCTGCCAGCGTGCCGATCGACTGCTTGCGGCGCACGCGGATGACGAGCCGGCGCGTGTCGGGCACGTCGCGCTCGATTGCGAGCATCGCATTGGCCGCGACGTCGGCGCTGATGTCTTCGTCGTCATCGTCGGTGCGGGGCACGACGATCGTCGAGCCCGGCTTCAGGCGCATGCCCGCCGGAATGCGGTTGACGGACATCAGCGTGTCAGCGTCCACGCCGATTTTTTCGGCGATCGCCGCCGGACGGGCGCGCTCGGTGACGGTGTACGTCGTCCACGACGACAGCGCGCCCGAGTACGACGAAAGATTGCGCTGAAACGACGCAGCGTTATCGAACGGCAGCAGAATCTGCGGATTGGTCGCGCCGAGAATCACCGGCTTCGAGAACGACGGATTCAGCGAGCGAAATTCTTCCACGCTCATGCCGGCAAGCTTCGCGGCCATCGTCACGTCGATGTCGCGCGCGGTCGTGACCGTCACGAAATACGGGTGATTCGGGATGTCCGGCAACGTGAGACCGTACATCTGCGGATTGCTCACGATGTTCTTCACGGCCTGCAGCTTCGGCACGTAGTTGCGCGTCTCGTTGGGCATGCGCAGGCTTTCGTAGTCGGTCGGCAAGCCCGCCGCTTCGTTGCGCGCGATCGCGCGCTGCACGTTGCCCTCGCCCCAGTTGTATGCGGCGAGCGCGAGATGCCAGTCGCCGAACATGTCGTGCAGACGCGAAAGGTAGTCGAGCGCGGCAGACGTCGACGCGAGCACGTCGCGGCGCTCGTCCTGCCACATGTTCTGCTTGAGGTTGTAATCGCGGCCGGTGCCCGGCATGAACTGCCACATGCCCGCGGCCTTCGCGACCGATAGCGCCTGCGGGCTGTATGCCGATTCGATGAACGGCAGGAGCGCGAGCTCGGTCGGCATATGCCGCTGCTCGAGTTCCTCGACGATGTGATACAGATACTTCTGCGAGCGCGTGGTCATGCGCTCGACGTAATCCGGGCGTTGCACGTACCAGTTGACCTGCATGTCGACGAGGTCGCTTTGCAGATCGGGAATCTGGAAGCCGCCGCGGATGCGGTTCCAGAGATCGGACGAACCCGCGAGCGAAGTCACGGGCGTCTTGTCGACGTTAATGGTTTCCTTGGCTGCTGCGGTGCGGCGAATCGTGTCGGCGACTTGTTGCGGCGAAGCGTTGGAGTTGGCTGTTGCTGTAATTGGATCTGACGCCGTAGGTCCTTGGCTCGCGCACGCGGCGAGCATCAGGACGGACAGCGCGCTAAGGGCTAGTCGCATGGAGAACGTCTCTGCTTCCAAAAGATGATGCTTGGAAATTTGCAGCCGATAGTACGGAACAGCACTTAAGACGTCAATAAGAATGCGCGCAAAACCCCTGCAAAATCCTGCATCTAACGTCGATTCCAACGTTTCGGTTGAAGTTAGCCCCAAATAGGTTCGGGTTAGCGGAACTTATCCTTCCAGCCGCGCATCATTCGAAACGCTTCGAGCCGGTCCGAAACGGGCGCGCCGAATTGCGACGCAAGCGTTGCGTGGATCGCCGGGACGTCCGCACGCAGGAACGGATTCACCGTTTTTTCGTGGCCGATGGTCGTCGGCAAAGTCGGCTTGCCGGCGGCGCGCAACGCCTGCGCGTCCTCGCTCCAGCGCAGCAGCGCGGTGTTGTCCGGCTCGCACGCGCGTGCGAACTTGATGTTCGACAGCGTGTACTCGTGCGCGCAGTGAACCTGGGTGTTGTCCGGCAGCGCGGCGAGCGCGTCGAGCGAACTGAGCATCTGCTGCGGCGTGCCTTCGAAAAGACGGCCGCAGCCGCTCGCGAAGAGCGTGTCGCCGCAGAAAAGATGCGGCGTGCCGTTCGGATCGCCCGCCTGGAAATAGGCGATGTGTCCGGCCGTGTGACCCGGCACGTCGATCACGGAGAGTTCGAGCGCCGGCTTGTCGATGCGCACCCTGTCGCCGCCGGTGACGCGCTGCGTCAGATGCTCGATGCGCTCGCCAGCCGGGCCGTAGACGGGAATCCCACCCTCTGCCGTTCGGCTATCGATGAGTGCTTTCACGCCGCCGACGTGGTCGTGGTGATGGTGCGTGAGTAAAATAGCGGTCAGCCGCCAACCACGTTTGGCCAGATAGGCCTCGACGGGCGCGGCGTCGCCGGGGTCGATCACGACCGCATCGCGCGAGTCCGACACGAGCCAGATGTAGTTGTCCTCGAATGCCGGGACCGGCACGTATTCGAGTGCATCGAGTGCATCCTGGGCAGGCGATTTCTTGGCAAGCGAATTCATGGCGATCATCTATGCGGCAATCCGAACATGTCTGACCGATCGATTATAGACTGGCCCACCTGGACGAGCTCGGCGCCCGGGCGCTACGTGCTCGAATGGGAGCAGGCGCAGCTCGATCACGTCGTGTCCGACATCTTCGGCTATCACGCGCTGCAGCTCGGCATGCCGCAGCTCGACGCGCTGCGCGAAAATCGCATGACCGGGCGCGCGCTCGTGCTCGACGCCGAAAGCGCATCGAGCGCACCGTACACGCCGCCGCGCGCGACGACGCCCGGCGTGAGCGCGCTTCCCGCGGCGAGCGCGCCCGACGGCCGCAGCACCGTGTGGTGCGATCTGCTCGACCTGCCTTTCGAAGCGCAGAGCGTCGATTTGCTCGTGCTGCCGCACACACTCGAATTCTCGCCCGATCCGCACCGCCTGCTGCGCGAAGCCGAGCGCGTGCTGGTGCCCGAAGGCCAGTTGATCATCCTCGGCTTCAATTCGCTGAGTTTGTGGGGCGCGCGGCAGTCGCTCGGCAAGGTCGCGGGACGGCCGTTCGTGCCATCGGCGCACGAGATGATCGCGTTCACGCGCATCAAGGACTGGATCAAGCTGCTCGGATTCGACCTTGAACGCGGGCGCTTCGGCTGCTATCGTCCGCCGCTTGTCACGGACAAATGGCTGCAACGCTATCAATTCATGGAAGCCGCCGGCGATCGCTGGTGGCCCATCTTCGGCGCGGCGTACATGATCACGGCGGTCAAACGCGTGCGCGGCATGCGCGTCATCGGTCCGCGCAAGCTCAAAAAACCCGCGCTCGCGCCTGGCCTCGCTCCGGTCGCCGCTCCGCACACGCGCAACGAGACTCGCAAAGAGCATTGATGACTCAAGAATCCGCATCGAACAAGGTAATCGACATCTACACGGACGGCGCCTGCAAAGGCAATCCGGGACCCGGCGGCTGGGGCGCGCTGCTGCGTTTCGGCTCGCTGGAAAAGGAGCTGTTCGGCGGCGAAGCCGCGACCACCAACAACCGCATGGAACTGATGGCCGTGATCTCCGCGCTCGAGGCGTTGAAACGTCCGTGTCACGCGATCATCCACACCGATTCGCAATACGTGCAGAAAGGCATCAGCGAATGGATTCACGGCTGGAAGAAAAAGAACTGGATGACGGCCGCGAAGACGCCCGTCAAGAACGCCGATCTCTGGAAGCGCCTCGACGAACTCGTCGCGCGGCATGAGATCGAATGGCGCTGGGTCAAGGGCCACGCCGGACATCCCGAAAACGAACGCGCCGATGCGCTCGCCAATCGCGGCGTGACATCGCTTGCGGACAACTGAACGAAACGCACGCCAACTTATGCGCCAACTGATACTGGACACCGAAACCACCGGCCTGAACGCGAGGACGGGCGACCGGATCATCGAAATCGGCTGCGTCGAGCTGGTCAACCGCCGGCTGACGGGCAACAACCTGCACCTCTACGTGAACCCGGAGCGCGACAGCGATCCCGGCGCGCTCGCCGTGCACGGCCTCACCACCGAATTCCTGAGCGACAAGCCGAAGTTCGCGGAGATCGCCGCGCAACTTCGCGACTTCATCGCGGGCGCGGAGTTGATCATCCACAACGCGCCCTTCGACGTCGGCTTTCTCGATATGGAATTCGCGCTGCTCGGGCTGCCGAAAATCGCCGAGACGTGCGCGGGCGTGATCGACTCGCTCGCGCAAGCCAAGCAGATGTTCCCCGGCAAGCGCAACTCGCTGGATGCGCTGTGCGATCGTTTCGGCATCAGCAACGCGCATCGCACGCTGCATGGCGCGCTGCTCGACTCGGAGCTGCTCGCCGAGGTCTATCTCGCGATGACGCGCGGCCAGGAAAGCCTCGTCATCGACATGCTCGGCGATCAGCCCGCGTCGGGCTCCGTTTCGACGTCGCGCATCGCGTTCGACGATCTCGATCTGCCGGTGATCGCCGCGAGCGCCGACGAACTCGCCGCGCACGAAGCCCTGCTGAGCGATCTCGACAAGGCGATGAAAGGCACGAGCGTCTGGCGCACGGAACCGGCTCCCGCCGAAGGGGAAGCCGTTCCTGCGTAATTTTTTCGAATTTGCTTAACGAAGCACTAGACGAAATCAAAAACGCCTGACATAATCTCGTCTCTCTTCGGGTGGTTAGCTCAGCGGTAGAGCACTGCCTTCACACGGCAGGGGTCACTGGTTCGATCCCAGTACTACCCACCAGAATTCTGGTGTTGGTAAAGACAAGCACCGAAGATCAAAAGGCTCAAGTCTCACGACTTGGGCCTTTTTCATTTTCAGCCGGTGAAACGGGCATCACGACGCCCACACGCCGCGCGCCATGCCGCTCGCGGCGATCACCATCAACATGACGAGTCCGGCTTCGAGATCGCTCAGCCATGCGAAGCGTCGCGCCCGCGTGAGATCGATCGGCCCGCCCTGCGCGAGCGCGATGCGCCAGCGGATCAGCGCGAGCATCGGTGAGACTTCGATCAGCAGAATCACGACGAGCGCCGTCATCTTCAGATGGAAAAGCGGCTCGTGCAGATAGAACGCGCCGCCCTTTTCGAATCCGCCGAACGCGCGCGTCACGCCCGTGACGATCAGCACGATCGCCGTGACGCCCCACACGGAATCCGAACGAAAGACGTCACGCAGGCGCAGTGCGTTCGCCTGAATGGATTCCGCGGGATCGAGACGCCGCAACGCGCGGGCGCGCGCGAGCACCGAGCCGAGCGCGAAACCGAAAGCAAGAAGATGAAGCGCGGCCAGCAACCAACGTATCAGCATCCTTTCCTCCCTGAAGAGACAGGAACGACGTGTACGGCAATTTCGGCTAGATCAGACCTGACGCAGCGTCGCATCGAGCGCGCGCGCCGCGTTGCGGTCGCCTTCGCTCGCGAGCGGCGCGCGGAACACGGTGGTGCGATTGTGCCCGGCCGCGGCCGGCGAGTCCCACAACAATTCGACTTTCGGCCGGCGCGCGAACAGGCCGTGCCGCACTTCCCCGCTCGCGCGGATAGCAGGCGCGGCGGGCTCGGTCGCCGGCGCGAGCATGCTCGTCGACGGCGACGTCTCCGCCGGCTCCGGCCATTTCACCGACAGCTCGCGCGCGTCGTACTGGCCGAGCTTGCGGCTTTCCGCCCATACGACGGCGGTACGCGTGACGGGATCGAGCGAGAGCGCATAGCGCCCGATCGCGAAGCGCCGCGCCGCGATATTCGTGCGCCAGAGCGCGCGCGGACGGCAGATCCACATGACGATGGCATAAAGCGCCGGCCCGACGAGCAGCCAGCCGTTGGTCTCGGCGAGCGCCTGCGTGAAGCGCCGCCATCCGGAACTCCAGACGAACGCACCGACGGAAAACATCGCGAAGCCGAAAGCCAGCAGCGCAATGAAGCGCAACGCCTGCCGCAGCCATTGCGGCAGCGGATGCAGCGGCCGCTCCGTGCGCGCCTTCGCGCCCGGCAGCACGATCAGAAGAAAGATCAGGACGAGGTTCACGCACGCCCACGGCGACGACGTCATCGCGCGCAGCGAGGACAGATAGCCCATCTCGGACATCGAGAACGCCCAGCGCGCCGCGAGCACCAGCCCGATGGCGCGCAATGCGAACACAGTGCCGGCGCCCGGCGCCGGGTTCGCGCTGATTTGCTTGGGTCTCGCCAAAAGAAACGCTCCTGTCCACGTGCGATGCATGCCGCTCCGCGCATCGCGAAGCCCGGTCATTATAGGGAGATTACGGATGTCGTCAGAGGTTTCACATCCGCAGCGCGGTCTGTCGCGCGAAAGGCATGCCTGAATGTGCTATTACGACAACGCCCCGCGTGCCTTGAGGCACGCGGGGCGTCGTTTTTCAACTCATGCCGCGGCGAAGCGGCAAGACTTGCTTAGCTCGCGTTGACTTCGCGCAGAACCGTGCGGCGCTTCTGGCGCAGCAGTTCTTCATACACGTTGACGTAGTTCGCGGCCATGACCTTCGACGAGAAACGCTGCTCGAACGCGGCGCGAACCTTTTCGCGGGGCAGTTGATCCAGGCGCTTCACGGCGGCGATCGCCGAAAGTTCATCTTCGACGACGAAGCCCGACACGCCGTTCTCGATCACTTCCGGCACCGAGCCGCGGTTGAATGCGATCACCGGCGTACCGCAGGCCATTGCTTCGATCATCACAAGGCCGAAGGGCTCCGGCCAGTCGATCGGGAACAGCAGCGCGTGGGCGTTGCCGAGGAACTCGGTCTTCTCCGCTTCGCTGATTTCGCCGATGTACTCGACGTGCGGCAGCGCGAAGAGCGGCTTGATCTCTTCTTCGTAGTAGGCGCGGTCGGCCTTGTCGAGCTTCGCCGCGATCTTGATCTTCATGCCCGCCGCCTGCGCGATGCGGATCGCGCGGTCGACGCGCTTTTCCGGCGAGATGCGGCCGAGGAACGCGAGATAGCCGGGCTTGACGTTCGGGATCGGCTTCAACAGGTTTTCCGGCAGACCGTGATACACCGTCGAGAGCCAGTGCGCCTGCGGCAGCGGCTGACGCTGGTTGTCCGAAATCGAGATGACCGGCACGTCGTTGAACGTGTTGAAGATCGGCTGCAGTTCGGGCAGATCGAGACGGCCGTGCATCGTCGTCAGGAACGGCACCGGCTGGCGCGCGAACAGCGAAAACGGGTAATAGTCGATGTGGAAATGCAGCACGTCGAACTCGTCGGCGCGGCGGCGGACTTCTTCGAGCAGCAGCATATGCGGCGCCATCGTGTCGCGGATCGTCGGGTCGAGGCGCAGCGCCTGCGGCCAGAACGCCTCGAGCTTCGCGGACGTCTGCGAATCGCCGCTCGCGAAGAGCGTGACGTCGTGTCCAGCATCCACGAGTGCCTCGGTCAGATAAGACACCACGCGTTCCGTGCCGCCATACAGCTTCGGCGGAACAGCCTCGTGGAGGGGCGCGATTTGAGCGATTCGCATGTCGTGAAACTCCTAATAAAGAATCAGGCAAGTACTGCTGTCATGTTGACGTTGGAAAGCGAATCGCTCGGCTCGGGCGAAGCTTTCCGCGGCGCGGCGGCCGCGGCGCAAAGGCTGATGCTCGAGTGAAAAAGCGGGGTCGCTGATCACCGGTTCGTCGCGCAGGCGATTCGATCTAGCAATTGCGGTTCCATATCTCAAAATCGCCGCGCGCCAGCAATTAACGCGTATCTGCTGCGGCGGTTGACGCGAACTTGCAAAAACCTGTCGATGGCCTAAGGGCAAACCCGGATCGGATTATGGAGTTTTTTCCAGAGCGGCGCCGGCAGTCATTTCAACTTATTTACCTTGTTACAAGGGGGATACACTTTGCAAACCACTGTTTATTAAGGTTGTTCTACATTTGAGCACGGGCTCTGACGATGCCCGGGCGGCAGCACGCACTCCGCGCCGTCTGACCCGCCGCGTAGGCCGGATTGCGGCACCGGCTGCGTTATCGGGCGCGACACGTGCTTTTGTGTTCGCTGGCGCGATTGGCGCAGATCCTTCAGACGAGCGTTCCATCGCAAAAAGTCGTGCAATGTGCTTACAATGCGCGCCCATGCCGTCAGCCGCGCTCGGCGGCCGAAAGGCTGAGGCGACGCCCGATTTTTGCCGTGGATGATGTTCGGATGGCCACACGCGCCGAGCGTCACATGCCCGAAGTCGCGATGCCGCAGCGCGATACTGGCTACAATTCAGTGATGGAGACGGCGCAGCGTCGCCTCGCTTGACGTCAGTCGCGCCGGATCGGGCGACGCATCGCATGCCGGCAGTCGCATCTCGCACCGCGCATGGCACTGCCCGAAGGCGCAACACACGCTCAACCGCTCTACGACCAAAAAAGACCATTGGACCAACTCACCGTTTCCCAGCGTAACGCGCACAACGCGAAGCTTTCGAGCTACGCGCATCGGCCGCTCGCGTTCCTGATGCGCTACATCCGCCGTCACCCCGTCGCGCATGCCATCGTGCTCTTCAGCGTGTTCGCCGCGGTCGGTTGCGCCCTCGCCTCGCAGTACGCGATCAAGCATCTGATCGACGTCCTCGGACAAGGCCGCGGGCATCCCGGCCCGCTGTGGGGCGCGTTCATGATCCTGGTCGGGCTGATCGCCGCCGACAACCTGCTGTGGCGGGTCGGCGGCTGGGTCGGCGCGCACGTCTTCGTGATCGTTACCGGCGACTTGCGCAAGGACCTCTTCTCGTATCTGTCCGGCCACTCGCCGACGTACTTCTCCGAGAAGCAGCCAGGCATGCTCGCGAGCCGGATCACGGCGACGTCGAACGCGATCTACACCTCCGAGAACGTGATGGCGTGGAACGTCCTGCCGCCGTGCATCGCGGTGCTGGGCGCGATCGTGATGATCGTCTCCGTCAATCCGCTGATGGCCGCCGGTCTCATGACCGCATCGCTGATCCTCGCGCTGATCCTGTACCGGCTCGCGAAGCGCGGCTCGGCGCGGCATCACAGTTTCGCGTCGAAGGCGGCGTCGGTGGATGGCGAGCTCGTCGACGTGATCGGCAACATGGCGCTCGTGCGCGCGTTCGGCATGACGTTCCGCGAGCAGAAGCGTTTCGGCTCGACCGTCAAGGCCGAAATGGTCGCGCGTCAGCAGAGTCTGCTGTACCTCGAAAAGCTGCGCCTGTTCCACGCGGTCGTCACGGCGATCCTTTCCGCAGGCCTGCTCGGCTGGGCGCTGTGGCTGTGGTCGCAAGGCCGCGCGACGTCGGGCGATATCGTGCTCGTCAGCTCGCTCGGTTTCACGATCCTGCACGGCACGCGCGACTTGGCCGTGGCGCTCGTCGATGTGACGCAACACGTCGCGCGTCTCGCCGAAGCCGTGCAGACGCTGCTGGAGCCGCACGGCATGCCGGACCGCTCGGACGCGACGGAACTCGTGCCGCAAGGCGGGCGCGTCGATTTCGAGGGCGTGACGTTCGCCTATCCGCGCCGCCGTCCGATTCTCGACAATTTTTATCTGCATATCGAGCCGGGACAGCGCGTCGGGCTGATCGGCAAGTCGGGCGCGGGCAAATCGACCGTGCTCGCGCTGCTGCAACGCTTCTACGAGCCGCAAAAGGGCAGCATCAAGATCGACGGCCAGGATATCAGCGCGATCACGCAGGACAGCCTGCGCCACGCGATCGCGCTCGTGCCGCAGGATATTTCGCTGTTCCATCGCACCGTGTTCGAGAACATCGCGTACGGACGTCCGGATGCGAGCCGCGAGGAAGTGCTCGCCGCCGCCCGCGAGGCGCGCTGCACGGACTTCATCGAGGCGATGCCGGAAGGATTCGACACGATCGTCGGCGACCGCGGCGTGAAGCTGTCGGGCGGTCAACGTCAGCGCATCGCGATCGCGCGCGCGATTCTGAAGAACGCGCCGATTCTGCTGCTCGACGAAGCGACGTCGGCGCTCGACAGCGCATCGGAAGAAGCGATTCAGCAGGCGCTCGACCGGCTGATGGTCGGCCGCACCGTGATCGCGATCGCGCACCGTCTGTCGACGCTGCAGAATTTCGACCGCATCATCGTGATGAGCGCGGGCAAGGTCATCGACGACGGCCCGCCGCAAGAATTGCGCGAGCGGCCGGGGCTGTATCGCGAGTTGCTGGCGAAGCAGCACGGCAAGGTGCCGTCGATCGTCGCGACGCCGCACAAGCAGCCGGCGTAAGCGTCATCAAGCAAAAAGGCCGCGTTTTCCGCAAGGAACGCGGCCTTTTTCACGTCTTGAGGTCGCGCAGAAAGTTGTCGCGCCACACCGAGACATTGTTGTCGCGCAATTGCGCCATCATCTCTTCGTAGCGCGCTTTTCGCTCGTTCAAAGGCATGCTGAGCGCCATGGCGAGTGCATCGGCCATGCCGTCGATATCGAGCGGATTGACGATGAGCGCGGCCGTCAGCTCGCGCGCCGCGCCGGCGAATTGCGACAGCACGAGCACGCCGGGATCGTCCGGATTCTGCGCCGACACATATTCCTTCGCGACGAGATTCATGCCGTCGCGCAACGGCGTGACGAGACCCACGTGCGCCTCGCGGAACAGCGCGGCGAGCACCGGCCGCTCGTACTGACGATGGATATAGCGAATCGGCGTCCAGTCGAGTTCGGCGTATCGGCCGTTGATGCGGCCCGATTCCGCTTCGAGCTGCAAGCGGATGTCGCGATAGGCATCGACATCGGAGCGGGTCGGCGGCGCGATCTGCAGGAACGACACGTTGTTGCGCTGCTGCGGATCGTGTTCGATCAGCCGCTCGAACGCGCGAAAACGCTCGACGAGCCCTTTCGAATAATCGAGACGATCGACGCTCATCACGAGCTTGCGATGATGCAGCGTCGACTTGACGATTTCCACGTCGCGTCCGCGCTCGCCGTCTTTCGCGAGCGCGGCGATTTCATCCGGATAGACGCCGATCGGATACGCCGCCGCACGCAGCGTCTGACCGAACGCGCGAATCGCGACCGGCTTCGCGCCGTCGCGCTGCAACGCGCCGCCCGCTTCTGTTTCGATGTAATCGCAGAACGCGCGCAGGTCCGGCTCCGTCTGAAAACCGAGCAAATCGAACGCGCACAGCGCCTCGACCAGTTCGCGATGACGCGGCACGCTCAACAGAATCTGCGACGCCGGAAACGGAATGTGCAGAAAGAAGCCGATGCGATTCTTCACGCCCAATGCGCGCAGCGCCTGCGCGAACGGAATCAGGTGATAGTCGTGCACCCAGATCACGTCGTCGGGCTTGAGCAGCGGCGCGAGCTGCGCCGCGAGCCAGCGATTCACGCGGCAATAGCCGTCGTATTCGTGCCGGTCGAACTCGATCAGGTCCGGCCGATAATGAAACGCGGGCCAGAGCGTCGCATTCGAGAAGCCGCGATAGTACTGGTCGTAATCGCGCCGCACGAGTCCGATGGTCGCGAACGTCACCGGTCCGTGCTCTTCGAGCTTGATGTCGTCAGGTGCGGACGTGAGCACGTCCCCGCTCCAGCCGAACCACATGCCGCCGGTTTCCTTGAGCGCGTCGTAGACGCCGACCGCAAGCCCGCCCGCCGCGGGCCCGCCTTCGGAAATCGGCGCGACGCGATTCGAAACGATGATCAGCCGGCTCACGCGTGCTTCCCCGCCGTGCCCGCGATTACTTGCAGCCAGTCGAGCAGCAACTCGACCGATTCGATGCGCGCGCGCGCAACCGTATCGCCGGGGCCGACCTTGATCGACAGGCCATCGAACTCGTTCACGACCGCGAAACCTTTTTCATCGGTGAGATCGTCGCCGATAAACACCGGCTTGCGCCCCGTGAACGGCGGCTCGCCCATGTACGCGCGCACCGCGCGGCCCTTGTCGACGTCCTTCGGCTTGATCTCGTAGACCATCTTGCCCGGCTGCAGCACGTAGGCATCGGCATATTCCGCGACGAGCTTTTGCGTCGCCGCGCGCGCCGCCGGCTCGCGGTCGGGCGCATTGCGGTAATGCAGCGCGAGCGCCGCGCCCTTGATTTCGAGCAGCATGCCCGGATTCGCGCTGACGACTTTCTCGAGCGCGTGCTCCATGCGAAGGAGCCGCTCGTCGTTGAAGCCGATGCGCTGCACATCGCCGTTCGAATCGCGCCGTTCCGCGCCGTGCATGCCCGCGACGGGCAGATCGTCCATCTGCAGGAACGAATCGATATTGTCGATGCCGCGCCCCGATACGACCGCGACCGCGCCGTTGGTCGCGCGTCTCAACGCGGCGAGGATGTCGGGCACCGAGCGCGGCACGAAGATGCCATCGGGCGTCGAGGCGAGTTCGACGAGCGTGCCGTCGAAATCGAAGAAAAAGGCGGTCTCGGCAAGAGACAGGGAATCGGGAAGAATTTGCATCGATCTTTGGCCTGTGGTTTGCCTGTGATGTGGCGCGCGGTCCGTCTCGGACGACGCAATGCGTGCGAATCTTACCGCGCGAATGCTTTCAATTCAGAAAGCTCCGAACTTTCAGCTTTCGACGTGCGGCCTTTCAGCGCGCTTGAACCATGCGGCAAATCGTCTCAAAAATAGTCCGATAGCGACATGATGCGCTGGAGACGCGTGAAAGGCGTGTATTTTGCGACGAAGTTCAAATCGAATCATCCTGCAACGCCATTCCCGATGCACGCTTCGTTCCTCGAATTTCCCGCGCGGCGCCTCGTCGCCCTTCTCTCGCTGTGCGCCCTCGCCGCCTGTTCGAAGCCCGCCGAGCCGTGGCATCTGACGGATGTATCGGGCCATCTGCCGGATCTCGATTTCTCGCTCATCGACGATGGCGGCGCGAGCGTCACCGGACGATCCTTCGCCGGGAAGACGACGCTCGTCTACTTCGGCTACACGCATTGCCCCGATGTCTGCCCGGAAACGATGGCGCGCCTGATGCAAGTGCTGCAACGCGTTGGGCCGGATGCGGACGAGACGCGCATCGTCTTCGTTTCGGTCGACCCGGCGCGCGACACGCCCGCGCTTTTGCGCTCCTACGTGCGCGCCTTCGACGACAAACACGCGGTCGGCCTGACCGGCACGGATCGCGCGATCGAGAAAGTCGCGCAGCGTTATCGCGTCGCGTATCAGATGGAAAAGCGCGATCCGGACGGCGCGTATGAAGTCACGCACAGTTCGGCCGTCTATATCTTCGATGCCGCCGGTCACGCGCGCCTGCTCGCGACCGATCACGATTCGATCGACGCCATCGCGGCCGATCTGAAGCGCGTGATCCACGCAAAGGACGCCTGACGATGAGCACGCTGCTTTACTGGTTCGATCCGTGGGAGCCGTCGCCGACGGTCGTGATCGCGGTGCTCGTCGCGGGGATTCTGTTCGCGCGCGGGGCGCGGCATGCGCGCGTGTCGGTGTCGCGGCGCATCGCGTTCTGGTTCGGCCTCGTTGCGCTTTACGTGGCGCTGCACACGCGGCTCGATTACTTCTTCGAGCACGAATTCTTCATGCATCGATTGCAGCATCTCGTGCTGCATCATCTCGGTCCGTTTCTGATCGCGCTGTCGTATCCGGGCGCGGCGCTGCGTGCGGGCATTCCGTTCGGATGGCGGCAGCGCTGGTTGCGTCCGGCCGCGCAAACGCGCATTGCGCGCGTCTTTTGCGATGTCGTGTTCAATCCCGTGATCGCCGTCGCGCTGTTCGTCGGGCTGATCTATTTCTGGCTGCTGTCGCCGATCCACTTCAAGGCGATGCTCGATTACCGGCTCTATCGCGTAATGAACTGGAGCATGGTGATCGACGGCCTGTTGTTCTGGTGGCTCATTCTCGACCCTCGGCCCGCGCCGCCCGCGCGCCTCGCGCCCGGCAGACGGATTCTCGTCGTGATCGCCGCGATTCCGCCGCAGATCATTCTCGGCGCGTACATCTTCTTCACGCCGCACGAGCTGTATCCGATCTATTCGATTTGCGGCCGCGCGTTCACCTGGATCACGCCGATGCGCGATCAGCAGATCGGCGGCCTGTTGCTGTGGATTCCCGGATCGATGATGAGCGTGATCGGCGCGCTGATTGCGCTGCGTCACTGGCTGCGGCTGTCGGCGCGCTCGCGGCTCATCAAGGAACGCAGCGTCGCGATCGCGGCGCCCGTCAACGTCAGCGCGTCATGAAGGAAAACCGGGACGGCGCATCCAGACGTGCGGAATGCCGTCTTCGTCATGCACACCCGACGACGGCACGAAGCCGAACGCGCCGTAGAAGCGCTGCAAGTGCGCCTGTGCGTGAAGGCTGACCGGCTGATCGGGCCATTGCTTCAGGATCTGCTCGAGCGCGCGTTCGAGCATCGCGTTGCCGAGCTTCAGGCCGCGAAACTTCGCGGTCGTCAGCACGCGGCCGATGCGCACGTCCTTCTCGCCCTCGTCCGGATGACCCGGCAACAGCACGCGCAGATAACCCGCGAGCGCCGGGCGCTTCTCGCCTTCGCCATATGCGAGAAGATGCCACGCGTCGACATCGAGGCCGTCGATATCGCCATACACGCAATTCTGCTCGACGACGAACACGGCGCTACGGGCCGCGAGCATGTCGTAGACCTCGGTCGTCGACAGATCGTCGAAGCGCTTCCAGCGCCATTCGAGTTGGGAGAGTGAGTCGGTCATTGGAGTAGGTGTGGCAGAAACGTTGCAATTATGCCGTGCCGCCACGGGACGCAGAATCGGTGGCTACCGGCGTTCCGAAAAAGAAAAAGCCCTGACGGATCAGGGCTTTTCAAGTGGAGGCGCGGACCGGAGTCGAACCGGTCTAAACGGCTTTGCAGGCCGCTGCATAACCGCTTTGCTACCGCGCCACAAGCGGTTCTGGTGCCACCGGCAATTGACCGGCTGAGCCACCAAACAAAAAGGGAAGCTTGGCTTCCCCTTTGACTGGAGCGGGAGACGAGTCTCGAACTCGCGACCTCAACCTTGGCAAGGTTGCGCTCTACCAACTGAGCTACTCCCGCAATATCCTGCGATACAACTACTGCCGGTACTGCTGCCGCGTTGCGCTTTGCCAATTCAGCGCCGACGACCTCAGAACCTTCAAAATCTGGAGCGGGAGACGAGTCTCGAACTCGCGACCTCAACCTTGGCAAGGTTGCGCTCTACCAACTGAGCTACTCCCGCGTGTTACTGCTTTCTTTTACTCTTGCTTCGCTTGCTGCGTCGCGTCGTGCATCAGAGAAACGAGATTATGTAGAAGCCAAAGAAGGCTGTCAACTGTTTTGTGAGAGGATTTTTTCGCTTCGACGCAATTTTTGCAATGAGCGCGTTTTCCGCCTCAAAGCATGCCGCCGCGCTCGCGAATCTGCGGCCACGCGAGCTTCATGTAGTAGAGCATCGACCAGACGGTGAGGAACGCGGCGACGTAGATGAGCCACAGGCCCCACACGCGCGTGTCGATGATCCATTGCGTGCCGGCGATCTTCAGCGGCCCGTAGAACAGCAGCATCGGGATCGCGACCATCTGGCACACGGTCTTGAACTTGCCGAGCTGATTCACCGCGACGCTCTTCGATGCGCCGATCTGCGCCATCCATTCGCGCAGCGCGGAAATCGTGATTTCGCGTCCAACGATGATGAGCGCGATCACCGCATTGAGCCGCGACAGTTGCACGAGCACGAGCAGCGCGGCGGTGACCATCAGCTTGTCGGCAACGGGATCGAGGAACGCGCCGAACGACGACGTCTGATTGAGCTTGCGCGCGAGAAAGCCGTCGAACCAATCGGTGAGTGCGGCGAGCACGAAGATGACCATGCCGAGCAGGTTGCGATGCTCCGGGCTCATCATCATGTCCGGCAGATAGAACACGCCCACGACGAGCGGAATCAGCACGATTCGCAGCCACGTCAGGAAGATCGGTAGATTGAACGGCATGGGCGAAAGCGGTTGAGGGACATGTAAGGAAGCCGCCATTGTGCCGCGTCGATCCGGCGCTCACAAGGCGGCGCACCGCTGTGGCGCGCCGCGCGGCCGGCTTTGCGGCTCAATGCAACTGACGATAAATCTGCTGCGCGAGCGCGAGCGAAATGCCTTCGACGCTCGCCAGGTCCTCGACGCTCGCCGCCTGCACGCCGCGCAATCCGCCAAAACGCGACAGGAGCCGCTGACGCCGTTTCGCGCCGACGCCTTCCAGTTCCTCCAGCCGTGAAGTCTGGCGCGCCTTTGCCCGCTTCGCGCGCATCCCGGTGATGGCGAAGCGGTGCGCCTCGTCGCGGATCTGCGCGACGAGCATCAGCGCCGCGCTTTCCTTGCCGAGTTCGAGCGCGGCGCGGCCGTCGACGAACAGGAGCGTCTCCAGGCCGACCTTGCGCCCTTCTCCTTTCGCTACGCCTACCAGCATGCCGTGATCCAGACCGAGCTCGGAGAACACCTGCCGCGCGATTTCCACCTGGCCCTTGCCGCCGTCGATCAGCACGATGTTCGGCAGCGTGCCGCCCGCCGCGACCGGTTCGGCGCCATCGGGCGTGACGTTGGGATCGGCGGCATCGTCGGGTTGCAGGGTCGCGGCTTCATCGTTGGCGTTCGCGGCGGCCTGCGCGACCATCTTCTCGTATCGGCGCGTGAGCACCTGCCGCATCGCGGCGTAATCGTCGCCCGGCGTGATGCCGGTGATGTTGTAACGCCGGTATTCGCCCGACTGCATCTTGTGATGGTGATACACGACGCACGATGCCTGCGTCGCCTCGCCCATCGTATGGCTGATGTCGAAGCACTCGATGCGCAGTTGCGCGAGATCGTCCATCTCCATGGACAGCGTGTCCGCGAGCGCGCGCGTGCGCGCCTGCTGCGAACCCTGTTCCGACAATAGGCGCGCGAGCGCGAGCTTGGCGTTGTTCTCGGCCATCGAGAGCCACGCGCGCTTTTGCCCTTGCGGCTGACGCAGCAGCGTGACCTTGTGCCCCGCCTGCTCGATCAGCAGATCGACGAGCTCGCGACTCGACGGCGCATGACTCACGACGAGCACCGGCGGCACGCGATTGCCGATGTAATGCTGCGCCATGAAGGCTTCCAGCACTTCGGATTCCAGCGAGCTTTCGCGTGGCTCTTCGGACTCGGTTTCGGTTTCCGTTTCGGTGGGCGCATCTACCGTTTCGTTGGCATCCGCAAGCTCGTCTTCGTCGCCGAGCGCCATCGCGCTTTCGACGTGCGCCGGGAAATACGCCTTGTCGCCCAGATGCCGGCCGCCGCGCACCATCGCGAGATTCACGCACACCTTGCCCCCGAGCGCGACGACCGCGAGGATATCGACATCGCTCTCGCCACCGACTTCGATCGCCTGCTGATGCAGCACGGTCGACAGCGAGCTCATCTGATTGCGCACCGCCGCGGCCTGTTCGAACTTGAGATCCGCGGCGAACGCGTGCATCTTCTGCTCCAGCTCCTTCATCACCTCGCCCTGACGCCCGAGCAAAAAGCGCGACGCATTCGACACGTCGCGCGCGTAATCCTCTTCGTTGATCAAGCCGGTGCACGGCGCGGTGCAGCGCCCGATCTGATGCAGCAAACACGGCCGCGTGCGGTTGTTGAACACCGAGTCCTCGCAGGTGCGCAACTGGAAGACGCGCTGCAGGATCTGGATGCTCTCGCGCACCGCCCACGCGCTCGGAAACGGGCCGAAATACTGGTTCTTCTTGTCGACCGCGCCGCGGTAATACGCCATGCGCGGAAACTTGTGGCCGGTGAGCTTGAGAAACGGATACGACTTGTCGTCGCGAAAAAGGATGTTGTAGCGCGGCGCGAGCGCCTTGATCAGATTGTTTTCGAGCAGCAGCGCTTCGGCTTCCGAGCGCGTGACGGTCGTCTCGATCTTGCGGATGCGCGTGACCATCATCGCGATGCGCGGCGAATGCAGCGTCTTCGTGAAGTAGCTCGACACGCGTTTCTTCAGATTGCGCGCCTTGCCGACGTAGAGCACGTTGCCGTCGCCGTCGTAGTAGCGGTACACGCCGGGCAGATGCGGCAATTGCGCGAGCGTCGTTTTCGGGTCGAAATCCGGTTGGAGGGCGTCGGTGTCAGTCATGCAGCAAGGGGACGAAAGGCATCGGCACGACGGTGAGCCGTGCCTGGAGCGTTATCTTAGAATCGCCAGTTTAGAACATTAAACTGCGCGCCTTCGTCCTCATGACTACGCTTGCCGCCAATCAGGAACTCGCCTGCGACATCTTCTGCGCGGTCGTCGACAATTTCGGCGACATCGGCGTGTGCTGGCGTCTCGCGCGGCAGTTGCACGCGGAGCACGGCTGGCGCGTGCGTCTTTTCGTCGACGATCTGACGGTCTTTCACGCGCTCTGCCCCGACGTCGATGCGACGCTGCCGCGCCAGGAGGCGATGGGCATCGCGATCGAGCACTGGCGCGAGCCTGCGCATGCGGGCGACACGCTCGCCATCGCCGATGTCGTGATCGAGGCGTTCGCGTGCGAATTGCCGCATGCGTACATCGCCGCGATGGCACGCCGCGATCCGAAGCCGGTCTGGATCAATCTCGAATATCTGAGCGGCGAGGATTGGGTCGCCGATTTCCACATGCGCCCGTCGCCGCATCCGCGCTATCCGCTCGACAAGAGCTTCTTCTTTCCCGGGCTCGGCAAGGGCACGGGCGGCGTGCTGAAGGAACGCGATCTCGACGCGCGCCGCGAGCGCTTCGAGGCGAACGCGTGGTGGCGCGAGCGCGTCGGGATCGAGCGGCCGGGCGGCGAACATACGGTCGTGTCGCTGTTCGCATATGAGAATCCGGCTGTCGACGCGCTCCTCGCGCAATGGCGCGACGGCGATGCGCCCGTCGTGCTGCTCGTTCCCGAAGGCCGCATCTCGGGCGCGGTCGCACGCTTTTTCGACGTGCCGAACTTCATCGCCGGCACGACGGCGCGCGCCGGCGCGCTGGAGGCGCACGCGCTCGGCTTCGTCGAGCAAACGCGTTTCGACGAACTGCTCTGGGCCGCCGACATCAACTTCGTGCGCGGCGAGGATTCCTTCGTGCGCGCGCAATGGGCGATGAAGCCCTTCGTCTGGCACATCTACCCGCAAGCCGACGACGCCCATCTGCCCAAGCTCGACGCCGCGCTCGCGCATTACACGCGCACGCTCGATCCGTCCGCGCGCGAGGCGGCCGCACGCTTCTGGCACGCGTGGAATGGCGTGGGCGTTCCCGACTGGGCGGACTTTTGGGCGCATCGGCGAGAATGGGAGCGCCGCGCCGTGAAGTGGGCGAAGGAACTCGCGGGCATCGGCGATCTGGCCGGCAATCTCGCCGCCCATGTGGCCTCGCGAATCAGCAGACGAAACTCGCGCTGACGCGTTTCCGGAGCGCCAATCGACTGGCCAAACAAGCAAAAACTCAGTTAAAATAAGCGGTTATCCGAGGAAGCAAGGCGCAGTTCGTCCAGTTTTGCGCCGCGAAGATCAAGCCATTTGCTCAAGCCGTTCGCGGCAGATCCCTCGTTAGCCCGAACACTCGCACGGCGGCGGCATAAAACCGAGGCACCGCCGCCGTCGGATCGATTCATTTCAGGCATTCAAGCCAAATCCATTCGTACAGGACCCAGTTTTATGAAGACCGCACAAGAACTCCGCGTCGGCAACGTCGTCATGATCGGCAACGATGCCATGGTCGTGCAGCGCGCCGAGTACAACAAGTCGGGCCGCAACGCCGCGGTCGTGAAGATGAAGTTCAAGAACCTGCTGACGGCAGCGGGCATGGAAACCGTCTACAAGGCTGACGACAAGTTCGACGTCGTCGTGCTCGATCGCAAGGAAGTGACGTACTCGTACTTCGCCGATCCGATGTACGTCTTCATGGACGCCGACTACAACCAGTTCGAAGTCGAAGCCGAAATGATGGGCGACGCGCTCAACTACCTCGAAGACGGCATGGCGTGCGAAGTCGTGTTCTACAACGAAAAGGCCATCTCGGTCGAACTGCCGACCACGCTGGTTCGGGAGATCGTCTACACGGAACCGGCCGTCAAGGGCGATACGTCGTCGGGCAAGGTGCTGAAGACCGCCAAGCTGAACACCGGCTTCGAACTGCAAGTGCCGCTCTTCTGCAACATCGGCGACAAGATCGAAATCGACACCCGCACGAATGAATATCGCAGCCGCGCGTAAGCCTTACGCCGCTGTGTCGTAAGCCGAACGGCCGGTGCAGCGCACCGCCCGATCGGTCCAAAAAAGCGCCCCATCGCGGGCGCTTTTTCTTTTGCATGAATTTTTTGACAATTTCAGGCAAACTTTACCGGTCGCGCCCCGATACGCTCCACCGCCGATTCCCCCAGCCGCCCGCGCTGGCCCCGCGTGCGCGACGTACATCGGAAAAATTAACTGCCTGGCACGGTTTCTGCTCGATCAACCAGATCAAGATTTCCAAGCCGACATGCAAAGCACGCCTTTCATCCGGAGCAGGTTTCTGATCGTCGCGGCGCTCGCATTGCCCGCCTTTGCTCTCATCGCCGGCTGCAAGTCGAGTCCGGCGACATCGGCGAATGCGAACACCGGCGGCGAAATCGCAACCGACGACGCTGCGCTCGCCGCTCGCGTGAAAGCCGCGCTCGCCGCCGATCCGCAGTTGAAGCCATTGCCGGTGAGCGTCGCGACGTATCGCGGCGTCGTGCAGTTGTCGGGATACGCAGATTCGGAGGTGCAGATTCAGAAAGCGCTGGCCGTGGCGCGCAGTGTCCCGGGCGTGCAGTCGGTCAGCAACGAACTGCATCTCAGACCGCAATGACGCGCTTGCAGCACAACGATGCCGAACGAGTAACGCAGGACAAAAAACCGCAGCGGGGTACGCGCCGAACGCCGGAAAGCGGCGCGGTATTCCGCCCACGACACGCCCGATCCCACGCGGAAACGGCGCATTACAGTCCACTTTGATACGTTGGTCCGCCATGCCACACGCACTGATTGTCGAAGACGATCCCAATAGCCTCTCCGGCCTGTCCGCGATCCTCACGGCAGACGGCTTTTCCGTCGATACCGCGACGACGCTCGCCGAGGCGCGCTCCGCGCTGACCCGCTTCATCCCCGATGTCGTGCTGATCGACCTGAATCTGCCGGATGGCAGCGGTCTCGACTTGTTGCCGAGCCTGCCCTCGCAACCGCCCGATGGCGCGCTGCCGGTCATCGTGATGACAGGGAATGCGACGGTGGAAAGCGCGATCGAAGGCTTGCGACACGGCATCTGGGACTATCTGCTGAAGCCCGTGAACATCCCGCGCTTGCGCAGCTTGCTTGCGCGCATTCCGCGGCCGTACGAGCTCACCGAGGAAGTCCAGTCGCTGCGAACGACGCTGCGCGATCTCGGCCATTTCGGCGACATGATCGGCCGCAGCGCAGCGATGCAGCACGTCTACGATCTGATCGAGCACACCGCGCCGACCGAAGCCGCTGTGCTGATCTGCGGCGATCCGGGCACGGGCAAGAAGATCGCGGCGCGCACGATCCATCAATTGAGCCGCCGTCGCAAAGGCCCGTTCGTCACGTTCGATTGTTCCGCGAGCCGCCAGGCGCCCGACGGCACGCAGCGCTCGATGGAAAGCATTCTCTTCGGCCATGAGCGCAACGCCTTCGCGGGCGCCGAGAACCGCGAGCCGGGTCTGCTCGAACAGGCGGGCGGCGGCACGCTGTTCCTCGACCAGATCGATCTGCTGCCCGCCGCGCAACAGGAAGCGCTCCTGCGCGCGCTCGATTCGCAGACGTTCATGCGCGTCGGCGGCAGCAATCGAATCATGACGGACTTCCGCCTGATCGCCGCGTCCCGCACGCCGATGCGCGAAGCCGTCGCGAGCGGCGCGATGCGCGAGGATCTGTTTCAGCGTCTGTCCGCGTCGTCGATCATGCTGCCGCCGCTCGCCGATCGCGACGACGACATCGCGCTGATCGCCGAAACGCTCGTCGACGAATTGAACCGCGAGAATCACATCGCCGGAATCACGAGCGGCTCGCCGAAGCGTATCAGCCCGGCGTTTATCCGCGAGTGCATCGCGACCGAATGGCCCGGCAACGTGCGCGAGCTGCGCGAGCGCGTGCGGCGCGCGTATCACGCGTCGGGCGAGACGATCGAGACATTGCGCGTCGATGAGCCGGGCGGCCTCGGCGGTCGCGGTCTCAACGGCAGCAGCGTGCAGGTGACGGTCGGCACCGCGCTCGCGGACGTCGAGGACATGCTGATTCGCGCGACGCTCGAAGCGGTCGGTGGCACGCGTCACCGCGCGGCGACGCTGCTCGGCATCAGCCCGAAGACGCTCTACAACAAGCTGCAGCGGATGAAGCTGGAATCGTCCTGATTTCACCTGCCACAAAAAAACGCCACGAGATCCGTGGCGTTTTTCGTTTACCCGAGCATCTCTTTGACGAGCGCGCGCGCCGCCTGATATTCGGCCTGCGCCTGCAGCTTGCTCCAGCGCAGCGCCTTGCCGCGCGGACGCATCTGCTTGAGACGCTGCGCCGACGCCTTCGGCGGCGTATAGCGCAACTGCTCCAGCACCTTGCCCGCCTCTTCCGGCTGATTGCAGATCAGCGCCATGTCGCAGCCCGCCGTGAGCGCGGCCGTCGCGGCCTCGGTGAGCGTGCCGCCCGCGCGCGCGGCTTCCATCGACAGATCGTCGCTGAAGATCGCCCCGTTGAAGCCGAGCCTGCCGCGCAGGATGTCCTGCAGCCAGATGCGCGAGAATCCCGCCGGTTTGTCGTCGACCTTCGTGTAAATCACATGCGCCGGAATCACCGACGCCAGCGACATGCCGAGCCAGTCGTACGGGCGCACATCGGCGGCGAGGATCTCGTCGAGCGTGCGATCGTCGGTCGGCAGCGCGACGTGCGAATCGGCTTCGGCGAAACCGTGACCCGGAAAATGCTTGCCGCAGTTCGCCATGCCCGCGAGCGCGAGGCCGTGATTCAGGCTCTTCGCGAGCATTGTCACGACGCGCGGATCGGCGTGAAAGGCGCGATCGCCGACCACTTTCGACTGTCCGTAGTTCAGATCGAGCACCGGCGTGAAGCTCATGTCGATGCCGCACGCGCGCAACTCCGACGCGAGCACGTAGCCGAACGCGGTCGCCGCCTTCGTCGCGGCAAGCACGTCCTTGTCCCACAGCTCGCCGAGCTTGCCCGGCGCGGGCAGCACGGTGAAGCCGTCGGTGCGAAAACGCTGCACGCGGCCACCTTCGTGATCGACGGCGATCAGGATGTCATCGCGTACCGCGCGGATCGCATCGGTCAGCGCGACGAGTTGCGCGCGGTCGGTGAAATGCCGCGCGAAGAGAATGATGCCGCCCGTCATCGGATGCGTGATGCGTTCGATATCCGCGTCGGAGAGCGTCGTGCCGGCGACGTCGAACATGACGGGGCCGGGAGTGCGTTTCATCGGATTCAATTGGCTTTTAGTCTTGGTTGGATTGAATTCAGGATTGGCCGGGCGCGCTGTCGGCCACTTCCGCGATCACGAACGACACCGCGTAATCGCGCTCGTCGCTGACCGTGACTTTCACCGTGATGCCGCGTTGCTCGAGCCATTGCGCGAGTTCGCCGGAGGCCGCGATCATCGGCTTGCCGCTCGGCTCGTTGAGCGTCTGCAGCGCGCGCCACGTCATCGGCCAGCGCATGCCGAGGCCGATCGCCTTCGAGAACGCTTCCTTGGCCGAAAAGCGCGTCGCGAGAAACGCGAGACCGCGCACTTCCGAACGCGCGTTGCGCGCGTGGTAGACGCGCAGTTCGTCGGGGCCGAGTACCTTTTCGGCGAAGCGGCCCTTGGTGCGTCTCATGACCGCCGCGACGCGGCTCACCTGCACGACGTCCGTGCCAATTCCGTAGATCGTCATGATGTGCCCGCTCAGCGCGCGTTGGCCGACGCGAGACGCGACGCGACCATGATCGCCTTCATCTCGCGCACGGCGTTGTCCCAGCCCGCGAAGATCGAATGCGCGACGATCGCATGTCCGATGTTCAGCTCGACGATGCCCGGCAGCGCCGCGATCGCCTGCACGTTGGTGTAGTGCAGGCCGTGGCCCGCGTTCACCTTCAGCCCGAGCGCGTTGCCGACATCGACGCTCGCCGCGACGCGCTCGAATTCGCGTTGCTGTTCGGCTTCGTCGTGCGCTTCGGCATATCGGCCCGTGTGCAGTTCGATGACGGGCGCGCCGGCCTCTTTCGCGGCGCGAATCTGCGTCTCGTCAGGATCGATGAAAAGCGACACGCGCGCGCCCGCGTCGGCGAGTTGCCTGCACGCGGCCTTGACCTCTTCGAAGCGGCCGGCGACATCGAGGCCGCCTTCAGTCGTCACTTCCTGACGCTTTTCCGGCACGAGACAGACGTCGTGCGGCTTGATCTCGCACGCGATGTCGAGCATCTCGCGCGTCACCGCGCATTCGAGATTCATACGCGTTTTGAGGAGCGGACGCAGCGTGCGCACATCGGCATCGACGATATGACGGCGATCCTCGCGCAGATGCAGCGTGATGGCGTCCGCGCCCGCTTCCTCGGCGGCGAGCGCCGCGCGGATTGGATCGGGATACGACGTGCCGCGCGCGTTGCGCAACGTGGCGACGTGATCGATGTTCACGCCCAGATCGATCACATTCGCAGGCGATGTGAGAAAGAAGCTCATAGTTTTTGCAGGTCGATCAATATCTGACGGGTGGCGAGCGGCGTGCCGCCCAGGTAGTGATTCAGCAGAAAGCGCATCAGCGTCTTGCTCTGCGCGGCGGTCTGCGGATTCGTGTAGTCGTCGCGCTCGATGTCGATGAGCGTTTGCCCCGAAATCATCGGCCATTGCGCCGGAAGATCGTCCGACGCCTCGCGCACGCCGCGGTCTGGATCGAAGACATAGCGGGCGTCGGCGAGGACCGGCTGGCGTGTCACCGTGCGCACGAGATTCATCGCGTAGCCGGTTTCGCGCAGCAGCACGCATTCGAATGAACGCAACACCTGAGCGGCGGGTTCGTCGTGCGCGAGGCGCGAGAGCGTCAGCACGTAATGGTTGAAGAGCGCCGGATGCGCGTCCTCGCGGGCGCAGAACTTCACCAGCAATTCATTGACGTAGAAGCCGCATAGCAACGCGTCGCCGGCGAGCGGCAACATGCCGCCGACCCATTCGGCGGTCGTCAGCGTGCGGACTTCGCCCTTGCCGGTCCACGAAAGTCCCAGCGGCTGAAACGTCTGCAATACGCCGCGCAGCGCGGAATGCGGACGCTTCGCGCCCTTCGCGACGAGCGCGACGCGCCCGTGATCGCGCGAGAACACGTCGATGATCAGACTCGTCTCGCGATACGGATAACTGTGCAGCACGAATCCCGGCTGCTCGGCGACGCGAAAATCCGAACGCGGCTTTCTCGGCGCAGACTCGGCATCGGATGTCGATGACGGCGCCGCGCGCCGCCGCTTTGGCACGGCGCGCGCGGCCGGGCGCTCTTCCGCGTCGAAATCGTCGTCGGGACGATCATCGGCGGGCGGAATCATCCGGGCGTCGTTCGGGCCGTCGTCCATGCATCACTCGTAGCCGTACGCGCGCAGGCCCGCTTCGTTGTCCGCCCAGCCGCTCTTCACCTTGACGAAGGTTTCGAGATACACGGGACCGTCGAAGAGCTTCTCCATGTCGAGCCGCGCCTCGGTGCTGATCTGCTTCAGCTTCGCGCCCTTCTGGCCGATGATCATCGCCTTGTGCATGTCGCGATCGACGAGAATCGTCGCGAACACGCGGCGCAGACGCCCTTCGGTCTCGAACTTGTCGATGAGCACCGTGCTCGTGTACGGCAGTTCGTCGCCGGTCCAGCGGAACACCTTCTCGCGCAGAATTTCGGCGGCGAGGAAGCGTTCGCTGCGATCGGTCAGATCGTCCTCGCCGTAGATCGGCTCGCCTTCCGGCAGATACGGCCTCACGACCGACAAGAGGCGCTTGATGTCGTCGACGTTTTTCGCCGACAGCGGCACGATCTCGCGGAAGTCCCGCAAGGCCGACATCTGCTGCATGAAGGGAAAGAGCGAACTCTTGTCGCCGACGCGATCCAGCTTGTTTGCGATCAGCAAAGTCGGCGTGCCGGTCGGGATCAAATCGAGCACCTTCTGGTCGTCCGGACCGAAGCGGCCCGCTTCGATCACGAAGAGAATCGCATCGACGGACGTGAGCGTCGACGTCACCGCGCGGTTCAGCGAGCGATTCAGCGCGCCGCTGTGACGTGTCTGGAAACCGGGCGTGTCGACGAAAATGTACTGCGCGTCGTCGAACGTGTTGATGCCGGTGATGCGGTGGCGCGTCGTCTGCGCCTTGCGCGAGGTGATGCTCACCTTCTGGCCGACGAGCGCGTTCATCAGCGTCGACTTGCCGACGTTAGGACGGCCGACGATCGCGACCATGCCGCAGCGGAAACCGGAAGAAGTAGGAGCGTTCATAGATGTGTGCGGCAAGAAGTCGTTGGGGCGCGGGGGCGCGATGTGCGCTCGATGCGCGCGTCAGTGACCGGCGTCGGCGGCGCGCACGACGCGGCCCGCGGGCGCATCCGCGGCGGCGCTGTTGCGCGTGCCGGCGTCGTCGTCGCGTTCGTCGGACGGCGCGGGCTTGTCCGCATTCGCGCTGCGTTCGGACGTTTGCGTCGCATCGCTTTTCGCCGCTTTCTCCGGCCGGTGAATGACGGCGCGTTCGGGCTTGTCCGCGGCTGCGTACGCGCCCGCCGACGGCTCGACGTGCGTCGCGCGAATCACGGCGAGCGGCGCGGTGGCCGGGCGTTCCTGCGGCGCCTGCTGCGTGCCGTGCGGTGCATGTTGACGCTCGCGACGATCGGGCGACCGCAGATCGAGCGCCGCCTGAATGCCGGTGACGCCGGGCACCACTTCGGGCTCGACCTGCTTCGCCGCGCGCGCGCCCTTGCGCTTCGGCTTCATGCCGAGCGTCGGTGCAGCGGCCATCACTTCGTCGAGCGCCTTCTTCGCGGCAGCCTGCTCGGCGGCGCGGCGGCTCGCGCCGGAACCGGACACTTTCACGTCGAGTTTCGGCACCGTGCATTCGACTTCGAACTGCTGATTGTGCGCGGCGCCGTGCGTTGCGATAACGGTGTAAGTCGGCAACGCGATCTTGTGGCCCTGGAGATATTCCTGCAGAAGCGTCTTCGCATCCTTGCCGATGGTGCGCGGATCGATGTGATCGAGCACCGGCGTGTACAGCCGCTTGATGACGGTGAAAGCGGCGTCGAAACCGCCGTCGAGGAAGATGGCGCCGAAGATCGCTTCGAGCGTGTCGGCGAGAATCGACGGACGGCGAAAGCCGCCGCTGCGCAATTCGCCTTCGCCGAGCCGCAAGCCTTCGGACACGTTCAACGCCTGCGCGATTTCGTAAAGCGACTGCTGTTTGACCAGATTCGCGCGCACGCGCGACAGGTCGCCTTCGTCGAGTTTGCTGAATCGTTGGAACAAAAGCGCGGCCACCACGCAATTTAGAACGGAATCGCCGAGAAATTCGAGCCGTTCATTGTGCGTGGCGCTGTGACTGCGGTGGGTCATCGCCTGGCGCAGCAATTCCGCATTGCGAAATTCGTACCGCAGCCGGCTTTCCAACGGAGAAGATGGCATGGAGAGAGTATAACGCGGGCGCGCGGGCGGACGATTCCGCCGGACCGCGCCGGAAAACGCGTGGCGAGACGGTGTTAGCCGCGCTTCTTCACGCCGTTTCGAAGCTTGTTTTAAGAATGAGCAACGCCGGCTGTCTCAGGAGACGAGCCGGCGTGATGTGTGTTCACTGGAAAGCGCCGATGCGCTTGAGATTGCTGAAGTTCATCCAGATGAAGAAGGCGCGCCCGACGATGTTCTTGTCCGGCACGAAGCCCCAGTAGCGGCTGTCCGCGCTGTTGTCGCGGTTGTCGCCCATCATGAAGTAGTTGCCCGGGGGGACTTTGCACGTCACGCCCTGAGCGTTGTAATTGCAGTTGTCGCGGAACGGGAAATCGTCCGCGCCGACGATGAACGGCGGCACTTGCGGATTGTTCAGGATCGCGTTCTTGCGGCCGTCGAGATCTTCCTCGAACTGCTTCGCGTAACCGATGCGCTCGTCGTCGAAATAATCGGGCAGCGGCGTCTCCGGCACCGGCTTGCCGTTGATCGTGAGCTTCTTGTCTTCGTACGCGACGGTATCGCCCGGCAGGCCGATCACGCGCTTGATGTAGTCGACCGATTCGTCCTTCGGATAGCGGAACACGACGACATCGCCGCGCTTGAGCGGGCTGCCGTTGGTCATCTTCGTGTTCGTGATCGGCATGCGCAGGCCGTATTCGTACTTGTTCACGAGGATGAAGTCGCCGACGAGCAGCGTCGGCACCATCGAGCCGGACGGAATCTTGAACGGCTCGATGATGAACGAGCGCACGACGAATACCGCGAGAATCACCGGGAAGAAGCTCGCCGTGTATTCGAGCCACCACGGCTGGCGCAGCTTGTCGTCGTGCAGGCGGGCGCGCGTCTGCGGGGCGTTTTCATCGGCGAAACGCTCGCCGACGCGCTCCTGCTGGCGATCGAACTCGGCCACCGCGGCGTCGGCGGCGCGGCGCCGTTGCGGCAGAAACACCAGCTTGTCGAGCACCCAGGCAATACCCGTCAATACGACGAGGATCAAAAGAATCAATGCGAAATTCATCAATCGCTTCCGGTTGTTATCGTTGTTTGCTTCGCCGTGCGCGCGTTACTCGTCGACGCGCAGAATCGCCAGGAAAGCCTCTTGCGGGATTTCGACAGAGCCGACCTGCTTCATGCGCTTCTTGCCGGCCTTCTGCTTCTCGAGCAGCTTCTTCTTGCGCGAGATGTCGCCGCCGTAGCACTTCGCGAGCACGTTCTTGCGCAGCGCCTTGATGTTCTCGCGCGCGATGATGTTCGAGCCGATGGTCGCCTGGATCGCCACGTCGTACATCTGACGCGGAATCAGTTCGCGCATCTTCGACGCCACTTCGCGGCCGCGATGCTGGCTCTGCGAACGGTGCACGATGACCGACAGCGCATCGACCTTGTCGCCGTTGATGAGCATGTCGACCTTGACGACATCCGCCGCGCGATATTCCTTGAACTCGTAGTCCATCGACGCATAGCCGCGCGACGTCGACTTCAGGCGGTCGAAGAAGTCGAGCACGATTTCCGCCATCGGGATTTCGTAGGTCAGCTGCACCTGACGGCCGTGATACTGCATGTTGATCTGCGAGCCGCGCTTGGCCGTACACAGCGTGATGACCGAGCCGACATATTCCTGCGGCATATACAGATTCACGGTGACGATCGGCTCGCGCACTTCCTCGATCTTCTGCGGCTCCGGCATTTTCGCCGGATTCTCGACCATGATGGTCGTGCCGTCGCGCTGCTCGACCTCGTAGATCACCGTCGGCGCGGTGGTGATGAGGTCCATGTCGAATTCGCGCTCGAGACGCTCCTGCACGATTTCCATGTGCAGAAGGCCGAGGAAGCCGCAACGGAAACCGAAGCCGAGCGCCTGCGACACTTCCGGCTCGAACTGCAGCGACGCGTCGTTGAGCTTCAGCTTTTCGAGCGATTCGCGCAGCGCGTCGTACTGATTCGCCTCGACCGGATAGAGCCCCGCGAACACCTGCGGCTTCACTTCCTTGAAGCCCGGCAGCGGCTCGGTGGCCGGACGGCTCGCGACCGTGACGGTATCGCCCACTTTCGCGGCCGTCAGTTCCTTGATGCCCGCGATCACGAAGCCCACCTGCCCCGCCGACAATTGCGCGAGATTCGTGGACTTCGGCGCGAACACGCCGACATGCTCGACCGGGTATTGCGCGCCGGTCGCCATCATCTTGATCTTGTCCTTCGGCTTGAGCGTGCCGTTGACGATACGCACCAGCATCACGACGCCGACGTAGTTGTCGAACCACGAGTCGATGATGAGCGCCTGCAGCGGCGCGTCCGGATCGCCCTCGGGCGGCGGCACTTTCGCGATCAGCGATTCGAGCACGTCCTCGACGCCGAGACCCGTCTTCGCGCTGCAATGGACGGCGTCCGCGGCCTGAATGCCGATCACGTCCTCGATTTCCGCGATCGCGTTTTCGGGGTTCGCGGCCGGCAGATCGATCTTGTTGAGCACCGGCACGACTTCGACGCCAAGTTCGATGGCCGTGTAGCAGTTCGCCACCGTCTGCGCTTCGACGCCCTGCGACGCATCGACGACGAGCAGCGCGCCTTCGCACGCGGATAGCGAGCGGCTGACTTCGTAGGAGAAGTCGACGTGCCCCGGCGTATCGATCAGGTTGAGGTTATAGACGCGGCCGTCGCGCGCCTTATAGGTCAGCGCCGCGGTCTGCGCCTTGATCGTGATGCCACGTTCGCGCTCGAGGTCCATCGAATCGAGCACCTGCGCTTCCATCTCACGGTCGGACAGGCCGCCGCACAACTGGATGATGCGGTCAGCGAGCGTCGACTTGCCGTGGTCGATGTGCGCGATGATCGAGAAGTTACGAATATGATCCATTCAGTGCCGATCGTGCCAAAAAAAGCGAAAAAGGCGCGCCCTCACCAACGCGGAGCACGCCTTGAAAATTTGGGGAAAACTTGAGCATTTTAGCCGAAAACGGGGGTGCCCCGGCGGATTTCGCCTGCGCCGCCCTCACCGACCGCGCGCGAGCAGCGCTGCGTGTACCGCGTCGGCGTCGAGCCGGTACTGGCACAGCTCGACGCCATCGAGCGCCAGAACCGGCACGCGTTCGTCGTAGCGCGCTTCGAGCAGCGGATCTTCGTCGATGTCGATCCATTCGATCGGAATGCCGTGTTGCGCGGCGATTGGCTCGAGTTCGGCCCGCATGTCCTCGCACAGATGACACCAGGCGCGCCCGTACAGAATGAAGGCCGCGCCTGGCTTCGACGTCATCGCGCTTATTTCTGCGCCGGCACGCGCGGGCGCACCGGCACGAACTGCGTGTTGTCGCCGCGACGCACGAGAATCGCGACCATCTTGCTCGCGTCGAGGCCCTGCGCGACTTCCTGGAACTGCTTGGCGCTCGTGATATCCGTATCGCCGATACGCATGATGATGTCGCCCTTCTGGAAGCCCGCGCGTGCCGCCGGTCCCTCGACGGCATCGACCTGAACGCCGCTCGACAGCTTGAGCGCCTTCTTTTGATCTGCCGGAATGTCGCTCACCGCCATGCCGAGCGAATTGCTCGCGCGCTCCTTCGGCTGCGGCGGTTTCTTCTGCTCGGTCTTCGCGACCTTGTCCGGCTGCATTTCGGCGACCGTGATCGACAGATCGCGCGTCTGGCCCTTGCGCCAGATCGTGAGCGTGGTCTTCGTGCCGGGTTTCGTATCGCCGACCATGCGCGGGAGATCGGTCGCGGTCTCGACGTTCTGACCGTTGAACTTGAGGATGATGTCGCCTGGCTGCACGCCGGCCTTGTCGGCCGGCCCGCCCGATTCGACGCTCGACACGAGCGCGCCTTGCGCTTTCGGCAAGCCCAGCGAATCCGCGACGTCCTTCGTCACTTCGCCGATCGCCACCGCGATGCGCCCGCGCACCACCTTGCCCGACGTCTTAAGCTGATCGGCGACGCGCATGGCTTCGTCGATCGGAATCGCGAACGAGATGCCCATGAAACCGCCCGTGCGGCTGTAAATCTGCGAATTGATACCGATCACCTCGCCCGCCATGTTGATGAGCGGACCGCCCGAGTTGCCCGGATTCACGGCGACATCGGTCTGGATGAACGGAAGGTAATCGCCCGTATCGCGCCCCTTCGCGCTGACGATGCCCGCGGTCACGGTGTTGTCGAGGCCGAACGGCGAACCGATTGCGAGCACCCACTCGCCGACGCGCACCTTGTTCGAATCGCCGATGGTGATCGCCGGCAGGTTCGATGCGCTGATCTTCACGACGGCGACGTCCGTGCGCTCGTCGACGCCGACGAGACGCGCCTTGAATTCGCGCTTGTCCGTGAGTGTGACGTAGATGGTGTCGGCATCGTCGACGACGTGTGCGTTGGTCATCACGTAGCCATCGGTCGACAGGATGAAGCCGGAGCCGACGCCGCTGCTCTGCTCCGAGTTGTCCTGGTTGTCGTCGGGCGCGTTGCGGCTGCCGCCCTTGCCCTGATCGCCCTGACTTCCGCCGCCGTTATTTCCGCCGCCGCCACCTCCACGAGGCGGCTGACCCGGCATCGGAATGCCGAAGAAGCGTCGGAAGAATTCCGACATGTCGCCTTCATCGAGACCGGGCGGCAGGCCGCGCAGATCGCTGCCCGAACCGACGCGCGAGGTCGTGCGAATGTTCACGACCGAGGGCCCCACCTTGTCGACGAGCGTCGTGAAGTCCGGCAGGTTCACCGTGGGCACCGCTGACGCAGATTGCGATACGAACGGCAGGCACACGGCGAGCGCCGCGGCCGCGATGAACTTGCGCAGCGAGAAGTTGCTCATAGGTTGGAGGCCGGGATCTGGATTACTTGGAAGGCTTGTATTCTATGGTAGAAGCAAATTGCTGCAATGTGGCTTGCGGCACTTCACCCAGCAAGGTGATCCAGAAATCCCCGCGGCGCTTCACCAGAACGTGCGTCGCTCCGCTATTGCCCGCGCCTTCCTTGCGCGTATTTTTCTCCACCGGCTCGACGAAAACCGAGATCGTCGCGAGACCGTCGGAGAACACGGCCTGATCGACCGGAATCGGCGGCTGGCCTTGCTGGCTCGACGCCATCGGACGGCGCAACTCGCGAATCTTGCGAAAGCCCGCGATAGTCGGCGTCAGTTGCCAGCCCTGCGCTTCCATGTCGACCGGCTGCACGGGCGGCCGCACGACGGTCCAGCCCGACGTGTTGCGAATGCCGTTCGCGATCGGCGCCTTGTCGATCGGCCCGCCAATACGTACCTGAGAGAAAGAAAGCTGCTCGAGGACTTGCCCGTCCGGGTCGAGCGTTTGAGCGCGCAGCAGCAAGCCGGTTTTCGCATCGGCCCACAGCTTGTAGGCAAAACGATAGGAATCTTTCGGATCGAGCTCGAGCACCTGGCTTTCGATTCCCGCGACGCGGTCCGTGCCCAACAGCTTCGGATCGTAGACGGAAAGCACCTGATCGCCACTCGTCGACAACAACGCCGGGAACGAATCCCGGTTCTGCCGATGCTCGACCACGAGCAGATGACGCTCCGGCACGAAGGTGAACATGTCGTCGTCGTGACGCAGCATCTTGCGCGGCGCGCCGTCGAGACTTTCGAGCGATTCGTATTCGCCGTCACCGCGCGTGGCGACGTGCGTAATGCGCGACGACTGCACCGTCGCGCCACGCTGGTAGACGAACGTGCCCTCGTAATTCTGCTGCTGGGCCGCTTCGTGGATGCGGTTGAGCAGAGTGGCGGCTGTCTTGCGGGCGGCAGCGGGATCGTCTCCCTGAGCGAACGAGCTCGTTGCCGCCGTCAACAACGCGGCTGCGCAGAGCATCAATGCCGGCAGCCGCCCCCAATATCTTGTTTTATTCAACCGCACACTCAGCATCAAATTATTGGCCTTGCGTTATAGCCGCCGCGCGAATCAGGGGCATCGAACCGGGCATCGCGGGCTGCTGGGAGAACTGCTGATGCGCTTCGAGATACTGATCGAGATTCGCGTCGCGGATGATGTTCGCTTCGACGATCGGCGTACGCGTGGTCACCGCGGGCACCGACGCGAGCGCCACCCGCTGCATCGACGAATCCGCCGGCGCGACGCTCGCCACCTGCGCGCCCGAGTTGCGATCGACGCCTTGCAGCTGCGGCACGACGATCCATGTCAGCGTAGCGGCCGCCGCGGCAACCGCGAAGGCCGGCATCACGCGACGGCGCAACATGCCGCCCCGCGCTTTCGCCGTCACGCCCGGCAATGCAGCCGGCGCGAGTACGTGCGCCTCAGCTTCGAAACGTTCGGAGAATGCGGCCATGAACGCGCTGCTGCGCGCCGGGCTGACCGCGAGATCGTCGGAGCGCAAGGCGTCGCCGATCAGGTGATATTCCGACCACGCCGCGCGTTCGTCGCCTTTCAGATCCGCGAGAAACTGGCTGATGCTGCCAATTTCGCCGAGCGCTTCGCCGTCGACGAAAGCCGACATGCGCTCGCCACGCGAACCCGCCTGTGTTTGATTCTGCACCGAGACCGACCCCATGATGCTCCCCATCTTTGACCACACCCCGTTGTGACACCACCAACCCAGATATCGCGTCCCTGCCCCGAGGGTTTTCGCCGCCTACCAGCGTTTGCCTTCGGGAGTGTCCAACAACGGACGCAATTTTGCCGCAATGGCTTCGCGAGCACGAAAAATTCTCGATCTGACGGTGCCGATCGGGCAATCCATCATTTCGGCGATTTCCTCGTAGCTCAGTCCTTCAATCTCCCGAAGCGTGATGGCGGTGCGCAATTCCTCGGGCAGCAACGCCATCGCGGCGTTGACAGTCTGAGCGATCTGCTTGCTCATCAACATCGACTCGGGCGTGTTGATATCCCTTAGTTGGTCCGCGTCGGAGAAAGTTTCCGCTTCTTCTGCATCGGCTTCGGTAGAAGTGGGAGCGCGGCGGCCCTGAGTTGCAAGATAGTTTTTTGCCGTATTGACAGCAATGCGGTATAGCCAGGTGTAAAACGCCGATTCGCCGCGAAATTGCGGCAGCGCGCGGTAGGCCTTGATGAAGGCGTCCTGGGCGACGTCCTCGACCTCGGCGGGGTCGCGCACGAGGCGCGAGATCAGTCGAATGATCTTGCGGTGGTATTTGGCGACCAGCAGTTCGAACGCGGCCTTGTCACCCTTCTGGACACGTTCGACCAGCAATTGGTCGATTTCTTTTTCACTCACCTGGGAAATCCGATTAGCTTGGGGAAGTTGCGCGGACGGCTATTGTAGCGTTACCGCCTGTAAGGCTACCGGAACGCTCATGCGCCGTTACAGTCGTTACAGGTGGGACGCTGCGGCGCGGCGAGCCTGGACCGAGAGCTGGCGGAAGGTGTCGGCATCGACGGAATCGGCCGCGACGACGAGCGTTTCGCGCCGCCCGCGCGTATCGCAAAGCGTCAACGCGATGAGGCGTCCGCTCCATTGCGCGCACCCAGCGATGCTCGTGTGGCGCATCTCGCCGCTTCGGTTCCAGATCGTGATGCCGTCGGAAAGAAGGCCAATCGCCGATGGCTGGGCGTTCATCCACCGGTACGACGCCAGCCCGAGCACCGCCAGCGCCGCCGCGCAAGCCACGGCGGCGTGCCCCGCGTGCTCCGCATGCGCGAAAACGCACTGGAACACCGACGCTCCCGCAACGGCTACGAAGCCGAGCATTGCGCCCCGCAAGAAACGCGACGGCCGCATCGCGACGCCTGCGTCACGATGCGGCCGATTCACACACACGCTCGCCATATGGATCCCCGCGATGACGAGCGCGCCGAGCTCAGTGGCGCTTGAAGACGAGCGAGCCGTTCGTGCCGCCGAAGCCGAACGAGTTCTTGACCGCCACGTCGATCTTCATCTCCCGCGCGGTGTTCGCGCAGTAGTCCAGGTCGCACTTCGGATCCTGATTGAAGATGTTGATGGTCGGCGGCGACACCTGATTGTGGATCGCCAGCACGGTGAACACCGACTCCAGGCCGCCCGCGCCGCCCAGCAGGTGGCCGGTCATCGACTTGGTGGAGTTCACGACGACCTTCTTCGCCTGATCGCCGAGCGCACGCGTGATGCCGATCGTCTCCGCGATGTCGCCGAGCGGCGTCGACGTGCCGTGCGCGTTGACGTAGTTCACTTCATCGGGATTGATGCGCGCGTTCTTCATTGCGTTGACCATCGCGCGGCGGCCGCCGTCGCCGTCTTCCGGCGGCGCGGTCATGTGATACGCGTCGCCGCTCATGCCGTAGCCGAGCACTTCCGCGTAGATCTTCGCGCCGCGCTTCTTCGCGTGCTCGTACTCTTCGAGCACCATCACGCCCGCGCCTTCGCCGAGAACGAAGCCGTCGCGGTCGGTGTCCCACGGACGGCTCGCCGTCGCGGGATCGTCATTGCGCTGCGAGAGCGCGCGCGCTGCCGCGAAACCGCCGATGCCGAGCGGGGAAACCGTGGCTTCCGCGCCGCCCGCGATCATGACGTCCGCGTCGCCGTATTCGATCAGTCGCGACGCTTCGCCGATGCAGTGCAGGCCGGTGGTGCAGGCCGTGACCATCGACAGATTCGGGCCTTTCAGACCGAAGCGGATCGAAAGATGGCCGGAGATCATGTTGATGATCGACGCCGGCACGAAGAACGGCGAAATGCGGCGCGGGCCGCGATTGAGCAGTTCGGTTTGCGTGACTTCGATCATCGGCAGACCGCCGATGCCCGAGCCGACCACGACGCCCACGCGCTCCGAGTTTTCATCGGTGATTTCGAGGCCGCTGTCCTGCATGGCCTGCACGCCCGCGGCGAAACCATAATGGATGAACGTATCCATATGGCGCGCCTCTTTGGCGGGCATGTAGTCTTCGATATTGAAGCCCTTCACCTCACCGGCGAAACGCGTGGAAAAGTTCGTCGCGTCGAACTTCGTGATATTGGCGATGCCCGACTTGCCCGCGACCAGATTGGCCCAGCCGTCGGCAACAGTATTGCCGACAGGCGATACGAGCCCAAGGCCTGTAACAACAACTCGACGACGGCTCACGGTAACCCCTTATCCATAGAATGACGAAAAACAAAAGCCACAGCGGCCACAGGAAACCGCCCTGTGTGCCCTGTGGCTGTCAAATCGGTTTGCAGCGACGATGCATCGAGCTGATTGACGATGAGTCGCTGGCGCGTCCGGCCTTAGGCCTTGACGTTGGCGCGCGCGTAGTCGATCGCTTGCTGAACCGTGGTGATCTTTTCGGCCTCTTCATCGGGAATTTCCATGCCGAATTCGTCTTCCAGCGCCATGACGAGTTCGACCGTATCGAGCGAGTCAGCGCCCAGATCGTTCACGAACGAAGCTTCGTTCTTGATTTCGGCTTCCGCCACGCCCAGTTGTTCGGCGACGATCTTCTTCACGCGCTGTTCGATGTTGTCCATGCAGCCCTCCGAGGGGAAAAAAGTTCAAAAATACAAGTGCGCGCATTTTATCAGGTTTGGACCCGCAAAATACGACGCGTCAGTTCCATGCTCCACCGTGTCCTGCCCTTCATCAAGAGGGCGGCGGCCGGCATTGCATCGATTCTTCACTGCCGCGCGAAAGCGGTACGCACGATGCTCTTTCGAGCATTTTGCGCGCCCGTTCCGGCGCGGATATTAAGCGAAATTCTGCGAAATGCCTATTAAGGCCTTACATGTACATGCCGCCGTTCACATGCAGCGTCGTGCCGGTGATGTAACCGGCGAACGGCGAGGCCAGGAATGCCACAGCATGCGCGATATCTTCGGGCGCGCCCAGTCGGCCAAGTGGGATAGACGCAGTGAGCGCGGTGCGCTGCTCTTCCGGCAGGACCTTGGTCATGTCGGTGTCGATGAAACCGGGCGCGATGCAGTTCACGGTAATGCCACGGCTGCCGATCTCACGCGCGAGCGCGCGCGTCATGCCGGCGACGCCAGCCTTTGCCGCCGCGTAGTTGGCCTGGCCAGGATTGCCCGACGAACCCACCACCGACGTGATGTTGATGATGCGGCCGCCGCGCGCCTTCATCATCGGGCGCAGCACCGCGCGCGAAAGACGGAACACCGCGCGCAGGTTCGTATCGATGACGGCGTCGAACTCGTCGTCCTTCATCCGCATCGCGAGCTGATCCTTCGTGATGCCCGCATTGTTGACGAGCACGTTCAGCCCGCCGAATTCCTTGACGATGCCGTCGATGAATGCATCCGCCGCGGCGGCGTCGTTCACGTTCAGCACCGCGCCACGGCCCTTGCCGCCCGCTTGCTGCAACGCTTCGCTGATGCCCGCAGCACCGCTTTCGCTCGTCGCCGTGCCGATGACCGTCGCGCCCTGCTTCGCGAGTTCGAGCGCGATCGCGCGTCCGATGCCACGCGACGCGCCCGTGACGATTGCTACCTGGTTTTGCAGATTCATGTTGTTCGTCCTTAGCCAGCGATCAGTTTGCGCGTTTCTTCGAGCGATGCCGGATCGAAGATCGAGCCGCCGACGAGATTACCGTCGATACGCTTCGTCAGGCCCGCGAGCACCTTGCCCGGACCGCATTCGATGACGTGCGTGATGCCGTCTTTCGCCATCGCCTGCACGCACTCGACCCAGCGCACCGGACCGGCGGCCTGACGCACCAGCGCGTCCTTGATCGCGGCCGGATCGGAGACGATCGCGACGTCGACGTTATTGATCAGCGGAATCTGCGGCGCCTTCACTTCGACGTTGGCGAGATAGTCGCGCAACTGATCCGATGCGGGCTTGAGCAGCGAAGAGTGGAACGGCGCGGAAACCGGCAGCGGCAGCGCACGCTTCGCGCCCTTCGCCTTCGCCAGCTCGCACGCTTTCTCGACGGCCGCCTTCGAACCGGCGATGACCACCTGCGCCGGCGCATTGAAGTTCACCGCTTCGACGACGCCCGCCGACGAGGCTTCAGCGCACACGGCGCGCACGGTGTCGTCGTCGAGGCCGAGGATCGCGGCCATGCCGCCTTCGCCGACCGGCACCGCGTTCTGCATCGCCTGCGCGCGAAAACGCACGAGCGGCACGGCGTCCGCGAACGCGAGCGCGCCCGCCGCGACGAGCGCGGTGTATTCACCGAGGCTGTGACCAGCGACGAGCGCAGGCTTCAGGCCCGTTTCCTTTTCCCACACGCGATAAATCGCATACGCGGCCGTCAGCATGACGGGCTGCGTGTTCGTCGTCAGGTTCAGCTCTTCTGCCGGGCCTTCGGCGATCAGCTTGCCGAGATCCTGGCCGAGCGCGTCGGAAGCCTGCTGTACGGTCTCGCGCACGATCGCGTGATCGGCGAATGCGTTGAGCATGCCGATGGACTGCGAGCCTTGTCCGGGGAAAACGAACGCAAATTTCATATCGTCCTCGTTGATTGGAATGATCCGCGATGTCCTCATGGACCGCGCGCTGGAGGAGCGCGCGGGGTCAGCGATGAAGAGGGATCAGTTACGAATTGGGTAGAGGGATCTGATCGGCGAATCAGTAGCGGATGACCGACGCGCCCCACGTGAAGCCGCCGCCCACGCCTTCGATGAGAATGTTGTCGCCGCGCTTGATGCGGCCGTCGCGCACCGCGACGTCGAGCGCGAGCGGAATCGATGCCGCCGACGTGTTGCCATGCTCGCCGACCGTCACGACCATGCGCTCCGGCGGCAGATGCAGCTTGCGCGCCGTGCTTTGCATGATGCGGATGTTGGCCTGATGCGGAATCAGCCAGTCGATGTCTTCAGGCGTGAGCTTCGCCTTGTCGAGCGCTTCGAGCGCGACCTTTTCGAGCACGTTGACCGCGAGCTTGAACACCGCTTGCCCGTCCATGTGCAGGAACGCGCTGCCCTGAACCACGCCGCCGTTCACGTTGCCCGGCGTGCAGAGAATGTCCGAATAGCTGCCGTCCGCGTGCAGCGCGCTCGACAGCACGCCGGGCTCATCGGACGCCTGGAGGATGACCGCGCCCGCGCCGTCGCCGAACAGCACGCATGTGGTGCGATCGTTGAAATCGAGAATGCGCGAGAACGTCTCCGCGCCGACAACGAGCGCCGTGCGGTTCAGGCCGCTGCGAATGAAGCTGTCCGCCGTCGCGACGCCGTAGGCGAAACCGGAGCACACCGCCTGCACGTCGAAGGCCGCGCCGTTGTTCTTGATGCCGAGCTTGTTTTGCAACAGGCACGCCGTGCTCGGGAACACGAAGTCAGGCGTGGAAGTCGCGACGATGATCAGATCGATCGATTGCGGATCGATGCCCGCCGCCTCGATCGCCTTCTGCGAAGCGATCAGCGCGAGATCGCTCGTGGTTTGATCCGGTGCTGCGAAATGTCGCGCGTGAATGCCGGTGCGCGCGACGATCCATTCGTCATTGGTCTCGACGCCCTGCTTCGCGAGACGGTCCGCCAAGTCCTGATTCGTGACACGCTCGGACGGCAGATAGCTGCCGGTGCCCAGCACGCGAGAGTAAAGATTGGATTGAGCCATTATGCCTTCGAATGTAGCGCAGTACCGGACTCGCCCGGCGGGTTCGGCTGCGAGTTTGGCTGTGGGTTCGGCTGTGAAGCGGCCTGCTGGATCGATTGATCCGCGGCCGCCGACGCGGGACCCTTCGCGTCCGCCTCGCGCGCGGCGGGAGCGTTTTCTTCCATCGCGCGCACCAGGCGTTCGAGCACGCCATTTTTGACGGCATCATACCCGCGTTTGATGGCCCACTCAAACCCGAAGGCCTCGGCCGAACCGTGACTTTTGATTACAAGCCCGCGCAGGCCGAGCAAGGCCGCGCCGTTATATTGCGCCGGATCGACACGCCTCTTGAAACGCTTCAGCACGGGCAGCGCGACGAGCGCCATCAACTTCGAGGCGAAGTTGCGGCTGAACTCTTCCTTGATCATGTCGGCGAGCATTTTCGCGAGACCTTCGGAGGTCTTCAGCGCGACATTGCCGACGAAGCCGTCGCACACGACGACATCGGTCGTACCTTTATAGATGTCGTTGCCTTCCACGTTGCCGTAGAAGTTGAGCGTGCTCGCGCGCAGCAGTTCGCCCGCGCGCTTGATCGTTTCGTTGCCCTTGATGACTTCTTCGCCGATGTTGAGCAGACCGATCGTGGGCCGTTCGCGCCCTTCGATCGCCGATACGAGCGCGTGGCCCATCTCCGCGAACTGCAGCAGATGCTCGGGTTCGCAATCGACGTTGGCGCCCAGGTCGAGCACCGTGGTGTAGCCCTTCTGGCTCGGCATCGCGAACGCAATGGCAGGCCGCTCGATACCGGCGAGCGTCTTCAGCACATAGCGCGACACCGCCATGAGCGCGCCGGTGTTGCCGGCGGAAATGCAGGTCTGCGCCTCGCCCTCTTTCACGAGATTGAGCGCGACGCGCATCGACGAATCTTTCTTCTTGCGCAGCGCGACTTCGACCGGGTCGTCCATCGCGACGACTTCGCTGGCGGGAACGACGGTCAGACGCGGCTCGTCGGAAGCCTTGTACTTCTTGAGCTGAGCGCGGATGGGCTGCTCGAGACCGACGAGCATCAGGTGCGCGTCGGGATGCGAGCGCACGAAATTGACGGCAGCGGGAACGGTCACGGCCGGACCGTGGTCGCCTCCCATGCAGTCGATGGTTATCTTTACAGTCATGGAACGCGACGAATTTCGGACACAAAAAAGCGGCAGTGAAATGCCGCCTTCTCGTCGTACCGGGAAAGTGTCAAGAGCGAGTTGCGCCCGCGCGCCCGTGGAATGATTCCGGCGGGCGCATCGAGCGTCGATGAACGCTTAGTCGTTCTTCGTCTTGATGACTTTCTTGCCACGATAGTAGCCGTTCGGGCTCACGTGGTGGCGCATATGCACCTCGCCCGTGCTCGGCTCGACAGCCAGCGGAGCCGTCGGGAGGAAGTCGTGGGAACGGTGCATGCCGCGCTTCGACGGCGACTTCTTGTTTTGCTGAACTGCCATGATTACTCCAGAAAAATTTTGCGAATTCTAACACAGCCCGATCCGCCGACAGCCCTCGGCCGTTCGGCCATCGGGTGCGCACATCGCGCTACCAGTTTGTTGCGTGCTACAAAACCATTTCAGTGCTTCTTGCCGTCGGAGCCGCCCTTGAGCTTCTCCAGCACGGCAAACGGATTCGGCTTTTCGTCCTCATCCGTCACACCGCTTTCATCCGGCTCGTCGTCCGCCGTGCCCGGAAGCAGACTTTCGTGCGTCTCGGGACATACGTTGTGCTTGGGCACGAGCGGCAAGGACAACAACAACTCCTCTTCGATCAAGTCGACGAGATCGAACTGGCGCGAGCCCACGATCACTTCGACTTCATCGTCGTCGAGCGGAAATTCGTCCGCTTCTTCTTCCGTCGCCACGATCCGATATGTCGCATCGACATCGAGATGCTGCGAATACGGCTGAAGGCAGCGCTGGCACGTGAGCCACACCGAACCGTGCACCGCAAGACGCAGATACGGCTGCGGCGCCTCCGTGCCGTCGTCCTGCAATTCCGGCTGGGTCGAGCCCTCGCCTTGCCAGGTGAACACGGTATCGCCGTCTGGCACATCAGCCGGCACTTCGGCTAACATGCGCGGCATCTGCGACACACGCAGCGCGCCGGCCGATTGCCTGCCGCTCTTGGCGAATTCGTAAATGTCGAGCGCGCGCGGATCGGCGGGGCTCACAGGTTTGCCAGGATTCTGAGTCATGTGCGCTCCTGCTTGACCTTACTTGGGTTAGTGCTACCGGTGAGTGCTCAGTATGCACCGCGACTCGGCTTAAATGCAGCTTCAATGCAGGCCCGACTTGCCCGAATTTGCCCCA
The DNA here is from genome assembly GCF_031451415.1 of Caballeronia sp. LZ028. Classification (NCBI taxonomy): domain Bacteria; kingdom Pseudomonadati; phylum Pseudomonadota; class Betaproteobacteria; order Burkholderiales; family Burkholderiaceae; genus Caballeronia; species Caballeronia sp. LZ028. Next base: position 2,356,828 of record NZ_JARUXN010000001.1, read on the forward strand.
ATGTGCATCTGGCCGGCATCATGCTGTCTGACCTCGTGCTTTCTGACTCTTCGGCTCGACCGGTTTCATCGATGACAGGAGAGCCTTCGCCCGCGCACGTACCGATGAAAAGCCCAAAATCATATCGGCTTTGTTCTTTCGAGTCAAATACTTAAGGGCTGAATCGCAGCCCGTCGTTTTTACACCCTTTTTTGTCCGGTTCGTCTCATGTCTGAAGCTTCGAAATCGCCGCCACGCCTGATTCTGGCGTCCAGTTCACCTTACCGGCGCGAATTGCTCGAACGCCTGCGCATTCCGTTCGACGTCGTGTCGCCCGATATCGACGAAACGCCGCTCGCCAACGAAACGCCCGAAGCGACCGCGGTTCGGCTCTCGATCGCCAAGGCGCGTGCGGCGGCCGGACGGAGCGGCAACGACGCGAACGCCCTCGTGATCGGCTCCGATCAGGTGGCGACCTTCGACGGCAAGCAGATCGGCAAGCCCGGCACGTACGAGAAAGCCTTCGCCCAGCTCCAGGCGATGCGCGGACGCAGCGTCGAATTCCACAGCGCGCTTTGCCTGTTCGACAGCCGCACGGGCGACGCGCAATCCGCCGATATCGTCACGCGCGTGCGGTTTCGTCGCTATTCGGACGCCCAGATCGAGACGTACCTGCGCGCCGAAACGCCGTACGACTGCGCCGGCAGCGCCAAGGCGGAAGGCCTGGGCATCGCGTTGCTCGAAGCGATCGAATCCGACGATCCCACCGCGCTGATCGGCCTGCCGCTGATCGCACTGACCGGAATGCTCGCGAACGCCGGCCATCCGGTGCTGGAGGCGGCATGAGCGGCGTTCTCTATCTGATTCCGAACACGCTCGGCGAAGGCGACGCCGACGCGCTCGCCCAAGTTCTGCCCGAACCGGTGCGCGCGCAGGCGGCCGCGCTCGCGTACTACATCGGCGAAAACGCCAAAACGACGCGCGCCTTTCTGAAGAAAGTGGGCACCGAACGTCCGATTCAGGAAATCGAGGTGCGCGAGCTGAATGTGAACACGCCGCCAGCGGAAATCGACAAGCTGCTCGCGCCGATCCTCGCCGGCACCGACGCCGGCCTCGTCTCCGAAGCGGGCTGTCCCGCCGTCGCCGATCCCGGTGCGTTGCTCGTGCGGCGCGCGCATCAGCGTGGCGTGAAGGTCGTGCCGTTCGTCGGACCGAGCTCGATCTTGCTCGCGCTGATGGCTTCCGGCATGAACGGCCAGAGCTTCGCGTTCAACGGCTATCTGCCGGTCGATGCCGGCGAACGCGCGAAACGGCTGCGCGAGCTGGAGCAACTGTCGCGCAAGGCCAATCAGACGCAGATTTTCATTGAGACGCCCTATCGCAATAAGGCGATGCTCGACGCGCTCATCGCTGGCTGCGCGCCGTCGACGCTCATTTGCGTCGCCGTCGATCTGACGCTGCCGGGCGAAAACATCGTCACGCGCACGGCGGCCGACTGGAAGAAGCAGGCCGCGCCGGACCTGCATAAGCGCCCGGCGATCTTCCTCTTGCTGGCTTCGTAAAACTCAGCGCAACTGGGGCTTGCCGCCGAGCGTGAGCGCGCGCATGGCGGCATCGCCCACGGATGCGCCGAAGCGCCGCACCACACGCTCGCTGATGCTTTCCTTTTGCGTGTAATCGACGATATCCGGCTGCTTGATGACCTCGCGCGCGACATAGCTGGCGTCGCCGAAACCATCGGCGAGACCGAGTTCGACGCTCTTTTCGCCGGTCCAGAACATGCCCGAGAACAGCTCCGGATCGTCCTTCAGACGCTTGCCGCGCCCGAGCTTCACGGCATCGATGAACTGCGTGTGGATCTGATCGAGCATTTCCTGCGCGTGCGCGTTCATCGCGGGCGTTTCCGGCGAGAACGGGTCGAACGCGCCCTTGTTCGCGCCCGACGTGTGCATGCGGCGCTGGATGCCGAGCTTGTCCATCAGGCCCGTGAAGCCGAAGCCGTCCATCAGCACGCCGATCGAGCCGACGATGCTCGCGCGGTCGACGTAAATCTTGTCCGCCGCCGCCGCGACGTAATAGCCGCCCGACGCGCACATGTCGTCGACGACCACGTACAGCGGCGTCTTCGGATACTTCGCGCGCAGCCGCCGGATTTCGCCGTTGATGATTCCCGCCTGCACCGGACTGCCGCCCGGACTGTTGATGCGCAGAATCACGCCCGCCGTGTTCTCGTCCTCGAACGCGCTCTGTAGCGCACCGTCGATGTTGTCGGCGCTGGCATCGCTGTTCGCGGAGATCTCGCCCTGCAGATCGATGAGCGCCGTGTGCTTGCCAGCCTTCGCGGCACGATCGCCGGTGAAATCGAACACGCCCCAGGCGATCAGCGCGATCACGCCGAGAAACAGGAAGCGAAAGAAGATGCGCCAGCGACGCGCGGCGCGCTGCTCGCGAATCGCGGCGAGCGCGATGCGTTCGAGCGCTTCGCGCTCCCAGTTGTCGTTATTGCGCGGCGGAATGTTGTCGGACATGCGTCGTGGATGTGTAGAGATTGAATCAGGCGGGACGCACGGCGTCGTCGGGCAGCCAGAAGACCGCGCGCCCTTCCGGCGTGTCGCGCTCTTCGACCGTCACGGCCCGCAGGCGCGCGCCGCGGCAAGGACCGCCGACGCATTTGCCGGTATCGGGCTCGTAGATCGCCCCGTGCGTCGCGCACATCAAGTATAGGCCCGAGCTTTCGAAGAACTGGCCCTCGTTCCAGTCGAGCTCCATCGGCACGTGCGCGCACCGGTTCAGATAACCGAACGCTTCGCCGCCGTATCGGACGAAGAACACGACCGCGTCGCCGCTCGCTTCGGTCGCGTTGACGCGCACGCCCGCGCCGCCATCGACGAGTTCGTCGGACGCGCATACCCGCACCGGTTCGCTCATGCGTGCTCCCGCAGCCAGCCGGCGAGCGACGCGACGCTGTCGGCGCAGTACTGCGGCTTGAGCGCCGCGAGAGAATCGGCCGGATGCGCGCCATAACCGACGCCGACGCCCGCCGCGCCCGCGTTGATCGCCATCTGCAGATCGTGCGTCGTGTCGCCGATCATCACCGTGCGCCCGAGATCCTGCCCGAGCTCGCGCGTGAGTTCCTGCAACATTGCGGGATGCGGCTTCGAGAACGTTTCGTCCGCGCAGCGCGTGCTGTCGAAGAGGCTCGTGAGCCGCGATTCGTCGAGCGCGCGATTCAGTCCGACGCGGCTCTTGCCCGTCGCGACCGCGAGAAAATAGCCGAGATCGCGCAATTCCTGCAGCAGTTCGCGCACGCCGCCGAAGAGTTCGGTTTTCTGGCCCATCGTCAGGAAATGGAAGCGGTAACGTTCGGCCAGGCGCGGATAGTCGGACGGATCGAGCGTCGGCGCGCATATCTGCAGCGCGTCCTTCAGGCCGAGGCCGATCACATAGCTCGCGGATTCATCGGCGGGAACCGGCAGCCCGAGGTCGCGGCACGCGGCCTGAATGCTGCGCGTGATGTGGACGGTCGAATCCATCAGCGTGCCGTCCCAGTCGAAAACGATCAGATCGAATTGCTGCCGCGCCATTTACTCGGTCTCCCGGTTTTTCAGTTGTTCGATGAACCGTTTGCACTCGACGGGCAGCGGCGCTTCGAATTGCAGCGGCTCGCCCGTCGCCGGGTGCGTGATTTTCAGTCGATACGCGTGCAAAAACATGCGTTTCAGCGACGGTTTCGCGCTCGGGCGGGCCAATTCCTTGTTCAGCGCGAAATCGCCGTATTTGGCGTCGCCCGCGATCGGCAGGCCGATGCTCGCCATATGCACGCGAATCTGGTGCGTGCGGCCGGTTTTCAGCTCTGCCTCGACCCACGCGTAGTCGCGCCAGCGCTCGATCAGATTGAAGACCGTATGCGACGGCAGCCCGTTCTCCTGGATTCGCACGCGCCGCTCGCCATCCGCTGCGACATATTTATGCAACGGCGCCTTGACGATGCGCCGGCGGCCCCAGTCGCTCTGCCAGTCGCCGTGACCGCACGCGTAATAGCGCTTGTCGACCCGATTTTCGCGAATCTGCTCGTGCAGCCCGACGAGCGCCTGGCGCTTCTTGGCGAGCATGAGCACGCCCGACGTCTCGCGATCCAGCCGATGCACCAGTTCGAGAAATTTTGCGTGCGGCCGCGCATTGCGCAACTGCTCGATGACGCCGAACGCGACGCCGCTGCCGCCATGCACCGCGACGCCGGACGGTTTATCGATGACGATCAGATGGTCGTCCTCGAAGAGAATCGGGAATTCGGCGGCGGGCGCGTTCGACGACACCGGCGCCGCGTCCTGCTGCGCGATGCGGATCGGCGGCACGCGCACGAGATCGCCCAGTTCGAGCCGGTAAGCCGCGTCGATGCGCCCCTTGTTCACGCGCACTTCGCCACTTCGGAGAATGCGGTAAATATGGCTCTTCGGGACGCCCTTGCAGACGCGCAGCAAAAAATTGTCGATCCGCTGACCGGCGGCCGTTTCGTCGACTTCGATCATCGACACTTGTTCGCTTGCGACCTGTTTATGGGATGTTTTGCCTAACTCATTCATTCTGAATATAATTTGCGAGCAGCCTGAAAAGGTCGACGCTTAGGATCAAGCAGCGGCCGAATTATTCAGACTGTATCGGTGCAAGCGATAAACCATCATTTTACTTGCGCCCAAGGTCGGTTGCTCACCCGGAAAATCGAGAGCGACGAGTTGCACGCACGGCGATATCACCGGCAAGGACGGAGCCCACAGGCGCGTTCGGTCGAGTCGATCGCCGACGGTAACGGATTTTTGGTCAAAAAGAATTTTATCGGCGAGAAGCGACGGCGCCCGGCAAAACCGGATGCCAGCCCGGATCGACCCTGCCGTCGAGCGGGAGAAAAAGGCAAATCGACGCTCGCCGATTTTGCGAACAACTGACGGCGAAATCGCTGCTGCGCTGATTTCTGCGAAGCGCGACAACGCCGCAAACGAGGCGAGACATGCGGCCGCGAGCCGACGGGAGCCGACAGAAACAAGTCGGGCCCGCGGCCGTGCCGGCGCGGCAAGGCAGCAAAGAGGATCGGTTACGAAGCATCGCGCCGGTTTGCGCGAGACCGCTCTTCCTCGCGGCCGCCGTTGGGAGGAATCAGGCTCTTTGCAAGAGCGCAGGCCGGTTCGGCGCGTCCATTTTGAGACGCGGAGCCGCAGCGCCGCCGTTCATCCTCGCCACGAGCCGAGCGATCTGTCGTACGTCTCGCAGTTGCTTCGCAATGCGCCCCACGGCGCGGCTGTCCGATGCGGAAGCCGCGGCCTGCTTTCGGCAATTCTCCCGCCAGAAGTCCCGCTCCAGCGTGCTTTGTGACAACACACAAAAAAGCGTGGCACGCCCACCTTCCCGCTTCGCGCGCGTGATGCATCAGTCACCGACGCCGATTCGCACGACGAGGGAGGACGGAGCCATTCTGGAGCCGTTTCATGAAACGAATGCTGTTTAACGCGACGCAGCAAGAGGAATTGCGCGTCGCCATCGTCGATGGGCAGAAGCTCATCGATATCGACATCGAAACCGCCGGGCGCGAACAGCGCAAAGGCAACATCTACAAGGGAGTCGTCACCCGCATCGAGCCATCGCTCGAAGCCTGCTTCGTCAACTACGGCGAAGACCGCCACGGCTTCCTGCCGTTCAAGGAAGTCGCCCGCCAGTATTTCCGCGATGGCGTCGAGATGCGCTCCGCGCGCATTCAGGACGCGCTGCGCGAAGGCCAGGAACTCATCGTCCAGGTCGAGAAGGAAGAGCGCGGCAACAAGGGCGCGGCGCTGACCACGTTCATCTCGCTGGCCGGACGTTACCTCGTCCTGATGCCGAACAACCCGCGCGGCGGCGGCGTGTCGCGCCGCATCGAAGGCGACGAACGGCAGGAACTGCGCGAAACCATGGCGCAGCTCGAACTGCCGGAAGGCATGAGCATCATCGCGCGCACGGCGGGTATCGGCCGTTCGGCGGAAGAGCTCCAGTGGGACCTGAACTACCTGATGCAACTGTGGCGCGCGATCGAAGCCGCGTCGCAGAGCGGCGTCGCCGGCCAGCCGATGCTCATTTATCTCGAATCGAGCCTCGTCATCCGCGCGATTCGCGACTACTTCCAGCCGGATATCGGCGAAATTCTCATCGACACGACCGAAATCCATGACCAGGCGCGCGCCTTCATGGATATCGTGATGCCCGACAACCTCTCGAAGGTGAAGCGCTATCACGACGACGTGCCGCTCTTCTCGCGCTTCCAGATCGAGCATCAGATCGAAACCGCGTACTCGCGCACGGTGCCGCTGCCGTCGGGCGGCGCGATCGTGATCGATCACACCGAGGCGCTCGTCGCCATCGACGTGAACTCGGCGCGCGCGACCAAGGGCGCGGACATTGAGGAAACCGCGACGCGCACCAATCTCGAAGCCGCCGACGAAGTCGCGCGTCAGCTTCGTCTGCGCGATCTGGGCGGGCTGATCGTGATCGATTTCATCGACATGGAATCGGCCAAGAGCCAGCGCGAAGTCGAGCAGCGCCTGAAAGATGCGTTGAAGCACGACCGCGCCCGCGTACAAATGGGCAAGATTTCGCGCTTTGGCCTGATGGAACTGTCGCGTCAGCGCCTGCGTCCGGCGCTGTCGGAAGGCAGCCACGTGACCTGCCCGCGCTGCAACGGCACGGGTCACATCCGCGATACCGAATCGTCCGCGCTGCAAGTGCTGCGGATCATTCAGGAAGAAGCGATGAAGGAAAACACCGCGGCGATCCATTGCCAGGTGCCGGTCGAGGTGACCGCCTTCCTGCTCAACGAAAAGCGCTCGGAAATCAACAAGATCGAGTCGCGCTTCAAGGTCAATGTCGTCCTGATTCCGAACAAGCATCTCGAAACGCCGCACTACAAGCTGGAGCGTCTGCGTCACGACGATGCGCGTCTCGACGATCCGCGCGCGTCGTGGAAGATGGCCGTCGAAGCGGCGAGCGAGCTCGAATCGGAGACCGGCTACAGCAAGCGCACCGAAGAGGTGAAGCCGAAGCAGGAAGCCGCCGTGAAGGGCATCACGCCCGAGAAGCCCGCGCCGAGCGCGCCGGTGAAGCCCGCGCCCGTCGAGGCCGCGCCCGCGCCGACGCCCGTTCCGGCGAGCGGCGGATTCATCGCGTGGATCAAGAATCTGTTCGGCATTCAGCCTGCGCCGCAACCCGCGCCGGCTCCGGTCGAAGCACAACCGGCCACGCGCGCGCCGCGCGAACGCGGTGAACGCACCGGCGGCGGCGATCGCAACCGCAATCGCCGTAGCGGCGGCGCCGCGCGCGAAGGCGCTGCGGCAGGCACGGCGGCGGGCGCCAACGGCGCGGCGCGCCAGGGCGGCCGTCGCGAGGATCGCGAGGCGCGTGGCGGACGCGAAGGTCGTGAAGTGCGCGAGCCGCGTGAGGCTCGTGAGGCGCGCGAACCCCGCGAAGCACGCGAGCCGCGTGAGGCACGCGAGCCACGCGAACCGCGTGAAGCGCGCGACCGCAACGCGGAACGCGCAGCGCGTCCGGAAGCAACCGAACGTCCGGAACGCCGCGAGCGTCCGGATCGTGGCGAACGCGCCGAGCGTGGCGACCGCGCTGAACGAGCCGAGCGCGCGGAACGCGGCGAGCGTCGCAAGCCGCAACCGGAAGCCGCCGTCGAGGCGCTGACGCAGGGCGAAACGGTGCCGTCGGAAATCGTCGAAGCGGCGCAAGCCAATGCCGACGCGCAAGTGGCCGGCATCGATGCGGCATCCGACGCGGCGGCCGCACGTGACGGCGAAGAGCGTCGTCGCCGTCGCCGTGGGCGTCGTGGCGGTCGTCGCGAGCGCGAAGAAGACGGCATGACGGTGAATCACGCGGCGGACGTCGCCGAAGCAGAAGGCGCAGCAGAGAGCACTTCGGCGCAAGCCGGCGTGTTTGATGCGGAAGCCGCGCAGGAAGCGGCTGCACGTCGCGAACCCCGCCCGGCCGCGCCGCAACCGGTGGAAGCGTCGGTGCAGCAACCGGCCGCTCAGCCGCTCGAAGCGAAGCCGCAAGAGCAAGCGCCCGCCGCTGCGGAGGAAGCGCCGGTCGCCAAGACTGTTGAGGCCGAGCCTTTCGAACTGAAGGCGCAAACGCCCGAACCGACGAACTTCGATCTCTTCGCCAAGCCCGCTCCGGCACCGGAGGTCGAGAATCCGTTCGGTCCGGAGCCGAAGGTCGCCGAGACGAAATTGGCCGATCCGTTCGCACCCGCGTCCGCTCCGGTCGCATCCGAAGAGCCGAAGCCCGTGGAAACGGCGCCGACGCCCGTCGAGCCGGTTGCGGCCGAGCCTGCCGAAGTCGCCGAGCCGGTGAAGACCGCCGCTGTCGCATCGACGCCCGAAGCGACGGCCGTCGAGCCAGTGAAGCCGGTCGAGATCGCGCAAGCGCAGACGCAAGCGCCGGTCTTCGCGCCGGAGCCTGTCGCAGTCGTCGCCGAGCCGGTGAAGGTCGCTGCGCCCGCCGCGCCTGCAACGTCGACGCCGATCGCCGTCGACACCCTTCAGCCGATGCTGGAGCGTGCGGGCCTCGTCTGGGTGAACACCGACGAAGGCAAGCTGCGCGAAGCCAATGCCGCCGCCGCACGCGAGCCGGCTGCGGTGCGCGTGCCGCGCGAACGCAAGGCACTTCCGCCGGCCGACACCGCGCCCATGCAGCAAGTGGAAACCAGCAAGCAGGCCCACTAAGCGCGCGCGTCCCGTTCACTCCGGTGAACGGGCAAAAGCCAGAAACGCCATCGATCCCCGATCGATGGCGTTTTTTTGCGTCGTAAAACGGCTGAACCGAGGGAAAACCGCAACTCCGTGGCAGTGCGTCCCGATGTCCCGCTTCCGTTAGAATGGAACGATCCAACCATTATTCGAACAAGGCCGAAGCGGCCGAGCCGAGCCCCGAGTCATCATGCCCCGACGCATCATTCCTCTCGCCGATGTCAGCGCGATCCCGGATTTCTCCGGCGCCGCGACATCGCCGTCCGGGCTGCTCACGGACACGCTCGCGCGCCCATTGCGGGATTTGCGCATTTCCGTGACAGATCGCTGCAACTTTCGCTGCGTGTACTGCATGCCACGCGAAGTGTTCGATAAGGATTACCAGTTTCTCCCGCACGCCGCCCTGCTCTCGTTCGAGGAAATCGAGCGCCTCGCGCGCGTATTCGTTGCGCATGGCGTGGAAAAGATTCGCCTTACGGGCGGCGAGCCGCTTCTGCGCAAGAACATCGAATTCCTGATCGAGCGGCTCGCGCTGTTGCGCACGCCCGAAGGCCGCCCGCTCGATCTGACGCTCACGACGAACGGCTCGCTCCTCGCGCGCAAGGCGAAGTCGCTGAAGGACGCGGGTTTGTCGCGCGTCACCGTGAGCCTCGATGCGCTCGACGACGCCCTCTTTCGCCGCATGAACGATGCCGATTTCGCGGTCGCCGACGTGCTGAACGGCATCGAGACGGCGCAAGCCGCCGGGCTCGCTCCGATCAAGGTGAACATGGTCGTGAAGCGCGGCACGAACGATCAGGAAATCGTCCCGATGGCGCGCCATTTCAAAGGCAGCGGCGCGGTTCTGCGTTTCATCGAATATATGGATGTCGGCGCGTCGAACGGCTGGAACATGAGCGAAGTGCTGCCTTCGGTGCAAGTGGTCGAACGCATCGACGCGCACTTTCCGCTGGAACCGCTCGAAGCCCACACGGCCGCGGAAACGGCGCAGCGCTGGGGCTATCGCGACGGCAGCGGTGAAATCGGCGTGATTTCGAGCGTCACACGCGCGTTTTGCGACTCGTGCACGCGTGCCCGGCTCTCGACGGAAGGCAAGCTGTATCTGTGTCTCTTCGCGGTTTCCGGCCACGACCTGCGCGGACTGATCCGCAGCGGCGCGGGCGACGACGAAGTCGCCACAGCCATCGCGCGAATCTGGGAGGCGCGCGGCGACCGGTATTCGCAATTGCGCGGCAGCGCATCGGCGCCATCTCGCGACGATGCACGTCGCGTCGAGATGTCGTACATCGGCGGCTGAGCGCGGCGGATCGTTCGTGCTGAGCGCTCATTCATCGTCCAGCGTCACGGCGCTCGTGCTCGCGGGCGGACGCGGCTCGCGCATGGGCGGCATCGACAAGGGCATGCAGCCGTTTCGCGGTGAGCCGCTCGCGTTGCACGTGATGCGGCGCATCGCGCCTCAGGCGGGCGCGCTTCTGATCAGCGCAAATCGTTCCATCGAAGACTACGCGCGCCTCGGCGCGGCATTCGGCGCGCGCGTTGTCGCGGACGCGCGCGCGGATTTCCCCGGGCCGCTCGCCGGCATCGCCGCTGCGTTGCGCGTTGCGAGCACCGAATTCGTTCTGACCGCGCCTTGCGACGCCCCTTTCGTCGACGAACACATCGGCGCCGCGTTGATGCAAGCACTCGACGCGCACGGCGGCGACGTTGCATACGCAGCAACAATCGACGCGTCGGGCGAAGTCATGGCCCACCCCGTTTTCGCGTTGCTGCGTGCGTCGCTCGCCGACGACCTGGACGCCTGGCTGGACGCGGGCGAGCGCAAGGTGCGCGCGTGGTACGCGCGCCACAAGGCGGTGGAAGTGCAATTTCACGACGAACGCGCGTTTTACAATATCAACGATTTACAGCAGCTCGCCGATCTGGAACGCCGCTGACTCGTTCAACCGGCTGCCCGCTCACATCGCCATTGCGGGCGCTCAACCACCGCGCGGCCATGTGCTGCTTCGCCGGATTCCGGCCGCGATCCACGCCGATTCATGACCACGTCCAAGGATTTTTCCGCCTGCGTCGCCCACTACGATCCGAATGCGCTGCCCGTTGAAGCCGCGCAGGAAATCGTGCGTCAGTGGGCCATGCCGCGCATGCGGGACGCGCAGATCGAGCGCGTGAGCCTGTTTGACGCGCTCGGCCGCGTGCTCGCCGAGGATGTGATCTCGCCCATCGACGTCCCCGCTTACGACAATTCCGCGATGGACGGCTACGCGTTCGCCGGCGATGTGCTCTCGCGCGGTGGCGATACGGTCGGCTTGTCCGTCGCGGGCACGGCGCTCGCCGGGCGGCCGTTCGAAGGCGCGCCGGGCGCGGATCAATGCGTGCGGATCATGACGGGCGCGCTCATCCCGGCCGGCTGCGACACGGTCGTGCCGCAGGAGTTCGTCACGCGCGAAGGCGACGCGATCCGCTTTTCGCCGGCGACGATCCGTGCCGGCCAGAATCGCCGCCTCTCCGGCGAGGATCTCGCGAAAGGCAAGCCGGCGCTGCTCGCGGGTCGCGTCGTGCGGGCGTCGGATCTCGGTTTGCTCGCGTCGCTCGGTATCGGCGAAGTGTCGGTTCGCAGGCGGCTCACCGTCGCCTTCTTTTCGACGGGCGACGAATTGCGTTCGGTCGGCGAAACGCTGAGCGCTGGCAGCATTTACGACAGTAATCGCTACACGCTCTTCGCAATGCTCAAGCGGCTCGGCGTCGAAACCGTCGATCTGGGTATCGTGCGCGACGATCGCGCCTCGCTCGAAAAGGCGCTGCGTCATGCGACCGAAAGCGCCGATGTCGTCATCAGTTCGGGCGGCGTGTCGGTCGGCGATGCGGACTTCACGCGCGCGCTGATGAATTCGCTCGGCGACGTCGCCTTCTGGAAGATCGCGATGCGCCCCGGCCGCCCGCTGGCATTCGGCCGGCTGTGGTCGGGCGAGCGCCCGGGCGCGGGCGAGTCGGCGCTCTTCTTCGGGTTGCCGGGGAACCCGGTCGCCGTAATGGCGACGTTCTACTTCATCGTGCGCGAGGCGCTTCTGGCGATGTCGGGCGCGATGCGCCAGCCGCTCACGGTCATCCGCGCGCGCGCCGCCGAGCCGATGAAAAAGCGCGCGGGCCGCACCGAGTTCCAGCGCGGAATCGCGACGCGCGACGACGACGGGCGCTTTCGCGTCGTCACCACCGGTCCGCAGGGTTCCGGCGTGCTGAGTTCGATGAGCGAAGCGAACTGCTTCATCGTGCTCGAGCACGCGCGCGGCGACGTCGAAGCGGGCGACGAAGTCGAAATCGTGCCGTTCGACGGCCTGATCTGATCCGGCGCCGCCGCCAGCCGGTACAAACATTCCTACATCGATAGACGGGGCTTTCCTTCCATGAAAAAGCAGATTTCATTCATCGCACCGGGACAGACCGCCAAGGCGCTGATTCTCGTGTACCTGACTTTCAGCGTGCCCATTGTGCTGCTCGGCGTCGTGGTCGCGTTCGTGCGATACGGCTCGGTGGAAGTGAGCACCGTCACGAGCGCGCTGCTCCTGAACGCGATTCTCGGTTTCATCCTGCTGTGGATCGCGTGCCACGCGTACAACTGGGTGGCCTCGCGTTTCGGCGGCATCGAGATCGTGCTCTCCGACGCGCCGGAGGAAGCGTGAGCGCCCCGATCATCCGCGCGGCCTCGCCCGCCGACGTCGCCGCGATCTTCGGCCTGATGTACGAGCTGGCCGAGTTCGAGAAGCTCACGCATCTGTTCATCGCGACGGAGCAAGGCGTGCATGACGCGCTCTTCGGCGCACGACCGGCCGCTGAAGCGCTCGTCGCGGAAGTCGAAGGCGAAATCGTCAGCTATGCGCTCTTCTTCCAGAACTTCTCGACCTTCCTCGGCAAGCGCGGCCTGTATCTCGAAGACCTCTACGTGCGTCCTTCGATGCGCGGCAGCGGCCTCGGGACGCTGATGCTGAAAAAGCTCGCCGCGCTCGCGGTCGAGCGCCAGTGCGGCCGCTTCGAATGGTCGGTGCTGGACTGGAATCAGAACGCCATCGATTTCTACGAAAAGATGGGCGCGACCGTGCTGCCCGACTGGCGCATCGTGCGCGTGACGGGCGAGCCGCTCGAACGCCTCGCGTCCTGAATCGCGTCCTGCATCACGGCTCGTCGTCGCCTTCGGGCGATGACGGATCGCCGAACGCCTCGCCCAACAACCCCGCCGCCTGTTCGCCGGGCAACGCCTCGACATCCCGAAGGCGCTTGCCCATCTGCCGCGTGCGCGTCTGCGCCGCTTCGATCGAGCGCGTCACCGTTTCGAGCTGCGACTTTGTTCGCGCCAGCACTTCGCCGAACTTGCCGAACTCGGTCTTCACCGCGCCGAGCACCTGCCACACTTCGCTGGAACGCTTCTCGATGGCCAGCGTGCGGAAGCCCATCTGCAGGCTGTTGAGGAGCGCGGTCAGCGTCGTGGGTCCCGCGACGGTCACGCGAAACTCGCGCTGCAACGAATCGCTCAGGCCAGGACGGCGCAAGACTTCCGCGTAGAGACCTTCGGTCGGCAGGAAGAGCAATGCGAAGTCCGTCGTGTGCGGCGGCGCGACGTACTTCTGCGCGATCGATTTCGCCTCCGCGCGCAAGCGCCCTTCCAGCGCGCGCGACGCGTCCTCGACACCGGCCGGGTCCGCGCGTTCCTGCGCATCGATCAGACGCTCGTAGTCCTCGCGCGGAAATTTCGCGTCGATGGGCAGCCACACGGGCGTAGCCACGTCGCCCGGCGCACCCGGCGCGTCGTGCCGGCCAGGCAGCCTGATCGCGAACTCGACGCGTTCGTTGCTCTTCGGAACCGTCGCGACGTTCTTCGCGTACTGATCGGGCGTGAGCAACTGTTCCAGCAGCGCTTCGAGCTGCACTTCGCCCCAGATGCCGCGCGTCTTGACGTTGCTCAGTACCTTCTTCAGATCGCCGACACCCGCCGCGAGCGTCTGCATCTCGCCGAGTCCGCGATGCACCTGCTCCAGCCTGTCGGAGACGAGCTTGAACGACTCGCCGAGCCGTTGCTCCAGCGTCGCGTGCAACTTTTCGTCGACGGTGCGGCGCATCTCGTCGAGCTTCGTCGCGTTGTTCGCCTCGATGTCCTTCAGGCGCGCTTCGAGCGTCGCGCGCACTTCGCCGAGCCGCCGCTCGTTCGCTTCGGAAAGCTGCGCGAGATGCAGCGACATGGAATCGGCGAAGCGCTTCAACGCGTTGCCCTGATCCTCGCGCGCCTGCTGGCTTTGCTGTGCGAGCTGCTGCGCAAGCGCGTCGAATTGCGCGTTCTGCACGTTCGACGTGCTCGCCAGTTGCGTCGAAAGCGTCTGATGGAATTGCGCGAAGCCGCTTTGCGATTCCATGCGCGAGACGCGCGCGCTCTCCGCGATATCGCCACGCAAGCCGCGTTCGAGCCGTTCCTGCGCGCGCGCGTGTGCCTCGCCCATGTCGTTGACGCGATCGGTGAGCGCTTCAAACTCGTCGAAGATAACCGCGTTCGAATTGCGCCGCATCGTCATGACGAGCGCGACGAGCGAGACCACCAGCGCGATCGCCAGCACGGCGATCGCGCCAACCAGCAGTTCCATCATTTCTTCAGTACGTCCGGATTGATCGGGTTCGGCGGATTGCCTGCGCGCGGCCCTTCGCCCAGCGCGGCGATGAGATTGTCGGCCGCGAGATTGGCCATCGCGCGGCGCGTGCCTTCGGTCGCGCTCGCGATATGCGGCGTCAGCACGACGTTGTCGAGCAGCAGGAAATCCGGGTTGAAATTCGGCTCGCCCTCGAACACGTCGATGCCCGCCGCCGCGATGCGCTTGTCGCGCAACGCCGCGATCAACGCCGCGTCGTCGACGATGCCGCCGCGCGCGATATTCGTCAGCGTCGCCGTCGGCTTCATCAGCGCGAGTTCGGCCGCGCCGATCGTATGATGGCTTTCCTTCGAGTAAGGCACGACGAGCACGACATGATCCGCGCGCTTGAGCAGATCTTCCTTCGACGCGTACTCGGCATTCAGCTCGCGCTCGATTTCCGGCGCGACGCGCGAACGGTTGTGATACATCACGCGCATGTTGAAGCCGGCCGCGCGCCGCGCCAGCGCCTGCCCGATGCGCCCCATGCCGATCACGCCGAGCGTCGAGCCGTAGACATCGGTGCCGAGGAACGAGTCGAACGACCACTTCTGCCACTTGCCCGCGCGCAGAAAGTGCTCGGATTCGGTGACGCGACGCGCCGCCGCCATCATCAGCGCCCAGCCGAAATCGGCCGTGGTTTCGTTCAGCACGTTGGGCGTGTTGGTGCCGAGCACCTTGTGCGCGTCGAACGCCCGCATGTCGAAGTTGTTGTAGCCGACCGCCATGTTCGCAACGACCTCCAGATTCGGCGCGCCCGAAAGCTCTTTCTCGCCGACCATCTCGCCCGCCGTGAACGCGCCGTCCTTGTCGGCGAGACGCCGCGCGAATTCTTCCTGCGGGAGCACGTCGCCGAGATTCACATCGACATCGAAATGCTGCTTCAGTCGCTCGATCACGTCGGGAAAAGTGGGACGCGCTACCAGCACTTTCTTCTTCATCGGTTGCTCCTAGAAAAATAGCCAGCCTAGAACGGCGAAAAGCGGCAAGAGAATCGCGCCCGACCACGCCATGAAACCGAAGAAACTCGGCATGCGTACGCCGCGCGATTCGGCGATCGCCTTCACCATGAAATTCGGCGCATTGCCGATATACGTGTTCGCGCCCATGAAGACCGCGCCCGCGGAGATGGCGGCGAGCGTCGTGGCGTCGCTGGTCATGAGCGTGCGTGCGTCGCCGCCCGCGAGATTGAAGAAGACGAGGTAGGTCGGCGCGTTGTCGAGAAACGACGACAGAAGACCGGTCGCCCAGAAATACGCGATGTCGACGGGCTTGCCCTGCGCATCCGACACCGCGTGCACGATGCCCGCGAACGCGCCCGATTCACCCGCGCGCAGGATCGTGATGACCGGCGCGATGGTGATGAAGATCGCCGCGAAGAGCTTCGCGACTTCCTCGATGGGCGCCCAGTCGAACGCGTTCCCCGCGCGCGCGCTTTTCGGCGTGAGCGCGAGCGATGCGAGCAGCACGGCGACGAGCAGCACGTCGCGCACGAGATTCTGCAACTGGACATGCGTGCCGAAGATGTCGAACGTGATGCCGGGTTTCCAGATGCCGCTCATCAGCACGAGCACGACGATCGCCGCGAGCAGCGCGAAATTGATCTTGCCGTCGATGCCAAGCGGAGGCGTATCCGGCGTCGGGTCGAGAAACGCGGGCCGCGCGTCGTGCCTGCGCCAGTAGAAACTGTCCAGCACGAAGAACACCGCGAGGAGCACGGCGCAGACGAAGAGCATCGGCAGCGCGAGATGCACGGTAGTCCAGAAGAAGCCGACGCCGTTGAGAAAGCCGAGAAAAAGCGGCGGATCGCCGAGCGGCGTGAGCGAGCCGCCTGCGTTCGCGACGAGAAAGATGAAGAACACGACGACATGCACGACGTGCTTGCGATTGTCGTTCGCGCGCAAAAGCGGACGGATCAGCAGCATGGCCGCGCCCGTCGTGCCCATGACGCTCGCGAGCGCGGTGCCGAGCGCGAGCAGTCCGGTATTGAGATGAGCC
Organism: Caballeronia sp. LZ028; assembly: GCF_031451415.1. NCBI lineage: Bacteria > Pseudomonadati > Pseudomonadota > Betaproteobacteria > Burkholderiales > Burkholderiaceae > Caballeronia > Caballeronia sp. LZ028. Next base: position 2,373,245 of record NZ_JARUXN010000001.1, read on the forward strand.
GAGCCGTGCAGGTTGCCGCGCACGCAAATGCCGCCCGCGACCGTATACAGCGCTGCGAGCAGAATGATGAACGGCACGTACTCTTCGAGCATCGCGTGGACGAGCACGCTGCCCGCCGTGCCGACACCGAACGCAAGCCCGAACGGCGCGAGGAACGCGATCGCCCACCCCGCCGCGATCTTGCCGAAATGGTGATGCCAAACCTTCGGCGCGACGAGCGGAAACACCGCGATGGAAAGCAGGATGCCGACGAACGGTATGCCCCATGTGGCCGGGAGCGTCGCGCCGTCGGGCGTCGCAGCAGCGGCCGGCGCCGCGATCAGCGCCAGCATCGCGCAAGGCACGTACAAAACCAGACGCCGCATTGACTCACGCTCCGCGCACGACGATCACATGCACGCGATACGGCCCATGCGCGCCGAGCACGATGGTCTGTTCGATATCGCCGGTGCGCGACGGACCCGACACGAAGTTCACCGCGCGCGGCAACTCGCCGCGCTCGGCGCGCATCAACGCGAATGCATCTTCATGCGCGGCGACGATGCGCGACGCCGGCACGATCGCGATATGCGTCTGCGGCAAGAGCGCGCCGGATGCGGGCGTCTGCGCGCCCGAGAGCAGCACGAGCGAACCGGTTTCAGCCGTCGCGCAGAAGCAGCCGGTGATGCCGACGAGATCTTCATCGGCAGGCTTGCGAAACGCCGCCCGAATGCCCGCTTCGGACCAGCGCAGATGAGCAAGCGCGGGCCACGCGACGACATCGACGGGAAGGTTCAGCGACTGGAGATAGCGCACGGCTTCGGCGGGCGCATCGTCGAGCGATTCGACTTCGGCGACGGTCGTGGAGAGACGCTCCGCTTCGAGCGTGAAGCGCGCGATCAGCTCGTCACGCGTCTGAGGCAACGGAGGACGCGGACCCGCCGGATGTCGCTCGACATACTCGTCTGCGCCAGCGCGCTCGGCATCTGTAGCCGTGCCGCGACGGCCCTGCGCGCTGCGAATGCGCGCGAGAATATTGCGGCGCGCGTCCGATGTATCCATGGTGCCGTCCTCGTGTTGGCGTGCTTGAGATTCGTGCGCGCCGCGATGATTTACGACGCGTCCGAATTATAGCGAGCGGCATACACGCACGAACCTCGGCCGAACGGCATAGGCCGAATGGACGAATGCGCGTCGCTCAGTCGTCGCCGACCGGCTGCTCGATGCCGAAGACCTGACGCAGATAGGCGAGATACGCCTTGTCGTCGCACATGTTTTTGCCGGGCGAATCGGAGAGTTTCGCGACCGGCTGACCGTTGCATCGAACCATCTTGATGACGATCTGCAGCGGCTGATAGCCGAGATCGTTGGTGAGATTCGTGCCGACGCCGAACGCGAGCTGGCAACGTCCGCGAAAACGCTCGTACAGCTGCAGCACCTTCGGGATATCGAGCGCGTCGGAGAACACGAGCACTTTGGTGCGCGGGTCGCAGCGGTTTTCTTCGTAATGCCGGATGAGGCGCTCGCCCCAATCGAAGGGATCGCCCGAATCGTGGCGCGCGCCGTCGAACAGCTTGCAGAAGTACATGTCGAAGTCGCGCAGAAACGCCTTCATGCCGTAAACGTCCGACAGCGCGATGCCGAGGTCGCCGCGATATTCCTTCGCCCACATCTCGAAGCCGAAGATCTGCGAGTCGCGCAGACGCGGGCCGAGCGCCTGACACGCCTGCAAGTACTCATGCGCCATCGTGCCGAGCGGCCGCAAGCCGTGCTTCATCGCATAGAAGCAGTTGCTCGTGCCGGCGAACTGCGCGCCGAGCTTGTCCTTCAGCGTCAGCACGACTTCCTCGTGCCACTGCCCCGAAAAACGGCGGCGCGTGCCGTAATCGGCGATCTTGCAGTCCGAATATTCGGGTGGCGTGGCGAGCAGCTTGATCTTGTCGCGCAGGCGCTCGCGGCCGGTTTCATACTCGGGCTTGCGCTGCGTGTTGCGGAAATAGACTTCGTTGACGATCGCGAGCACCGGAATCTCGAAGAGAATCGTGTGCAGCCACGGCCCTTCGATCTCGATGTCGATCTCGCCGTTCTTCTTGGGCGACGGCGAAATGCGGATCGACTTTTCATTCAGATGGAAGAGCGCGAGGAAATCGATGAAGTCGCTCTTGATGAAGCGCATGCGCCGCAGATAATCCAGTTCCTCTTCCTTGAAGCGCAGATTGCAAAGCTGGCGCACTTCGTCGCGAATTTCATCGATATACGGCACGAGATCGACATTCGGCGTGCGGCAGCGGAAGCGATATTCGACATGCGCCGCGGGGAAGTGATGCAGCACGACCTGCATCATCGTGAACTTGTAGAGGTCGGTATCGAGCAGCGAATTGATGATCATGGTTCTGACGGGAACATCCACGCGAATGGACCGCGCGCTTTGCCTGCTTGCCAGCGCGCAGCCCGAGGCCTTTAGGGTCATGTTACCCGAATGTCCGCGCGGACATGATCCGCGCCCTGCCCTTTTGCGACGCCGCGCATACATACATCACGAATCGATATAAAGAGCGCTTCGCGCGGCGCGCGCCCACTTTTACCGTTACGCTACAATATGCGTTTCGGCAAGCGCACCTTCCGGCCCATGCAGCCGCCAGGGCGCCGCCCCCACGAATTCCGCATGCAGGAGCCTGAATGACTCACGTTGTGACCGAAAGCTGCATCAAGTGCAAGTACACCGATTGCGTGGACGTGTGCCCGGTGGATTGCTTCCGCGAAGGTCCCAACTTTCTCGCGATCGATCCCGACGAGTGCATCGACTGCGCCGTGTGCGTCGCCGAGTGCCCGGTGAACGCTATCTACGCCGAAGAAGATGTGCCTGGCGACCAACAGCACTTCACCGAACTGAACGCTGAACTCGCGCGTAACTGGCCGAGCATCACGAAGACGAAAGGCTCGCTTCCGGAAGCGGACGAGTTCAAGGACGTCAAGGAAAAGCTGAGTCTGCTCGAGCGTTGATTGTTGCGCTCGCCGACGCACGCGCTTCATTTGATTGCAAAAAATGCGTATCAAATGAAGATTGAGCGTTGACACGCCAAAAGCAGCCCCCTATAATTCCGCTTCTCTGCTGTAGATGTTCCCCGATAGCTCAGTCGGTAGAGCGCCGGACTGTTAATCCGTAGGTCCCTGGTTCGAGCCCAGGTCGGGGAGCCAAAAACTCCAGCAAGTCGGTTTCAAAAGAGCTCGGTCAGTTGGCTGAGTTTTTATTTCAGTTGTAGATGTTTCAGTTGTTCCCCGATAGCTCAGTCGGTAGAGCGCCGGACTGTTAATCCGTAGGTCCCTGGTTCGAGCCCAGGTCGGGGAGCCAAAAGCTTCTGTCAAAAAGCCCAGTCGCATGACTGGGCTTTTTGCTTTGTGCGCTGACTTCATCGCTTCACGCAAGCCACACGACGGTCAGCGAGCGCACGCCCTGCGCGCCGCGAATCAGCACGCCTTCGATATCCGCCGTCGCCGACGGCCCCGTCACGAGTACCGCATATCGCGCCGCTTTGAAATCGTCGCGTCGATACACCTGCTGCAAGCCCTCGACGAGTTGCGCCGGGTCGAGCAGCACGACGAGATGCTGCGACAGATAGCCGATCGCGTTCACGACGTACTCTTCTTCGCTGAACCACACCGAGCCCGTTTCAGCGACGCCGAAGCGCCCTCGCACGATGCCCACATCGACATCCTGAAGCGATGCCGGCACGGTATCGGATGAAAGCGGCCGCGTGCCGTCGACGCCCGGAACCGCCGATGCAATCACCTTCGCATCGGCAAAGCGTGTCGCGATCAGCGCGTTCACGTCTTCGAGACTGGCCGCTTCGACGCATGTGCCGCCCATCGCGGTGAGCGCGGTCGTAAAGCGCGCCTTCAGTTCGCCTTCCGGCGACGGGAACACGGGCACGTCCGGGCGCGGACGCGATGCGGGCTGCGCCGCGCGGATCTTCGAGAGAAAAGCTTCGCGAGTCGTCATTTATCGAGCTTCCGGTTTTTCCTGTACCACTCGTGAAAAGTCTCGGCGGGCGCTTCAGGCAGATCGCGGCCGCGTCCCCAGATATTGAGCGGGTTGTAGAGCACGAAGTTGGGCAGGCGCTTCAACGCGCCGCCGAGCGATGCGACCGTTGCACGATAGAGCGTCGGGCTCGCGAGCAGGCGCCCCGCCATCTTCAGCACTTCCTGCTTCACGAACGGCACTTCGTGCTTCTCGGCGATGACCTCGCGCCACTTGTAGATCTGCTCGTGAATGTTCACCTTCACGGGACAGACATTCGTGCAACTGCCGTTCATCGTCGACGCGAATGGCAGCGCGCTATAGCGCTTCAAATCGTGCGTCGGATTGATGATCGCGCCGATCGGACCGGAGTACGTCCCGCCATACGAAAGCCCGCCGCTTCTGCGATACACCGGACACGTATTCATGCACGCGCCGCAGCGGATGCACTTGAGCGAGTACCAGAAATCGTCCATCGCGAGGCGTTCTGAGCGGCCGTTATCGACGAGGATGAAGTGCATCTCCGTGCCCGGACGCGGCGCGCGAAAATGCGACGTGTACTGCGTGATCGGCGAGCCGAGCGCGCTTCTCGACAACATTCGAACGAACACGCCGAGATCGCTGATCGTCGGAATGATCTTTTCGATGCCGATCGACGCGATATGCAGCGGCGGCACGTTCGCCGAAAGATCCGCGTTGCCCTCGTTCGTGCACACGACGACCGTGCCCGTCTCCGCGACCGCGAAGTTGCAGCCCGTCATGCCCGCCGTCTTCTCGCGCACGAAATACGGCCGCGTGTTCATGCGCTGGCTTTCCGCGAGATAGTGGATGTCGCTGTTCCGCGGATCGGTGCCGATCGTCTTGCCGAACAGTTCGGCCACGTCCGCGCGCAGCTTGTGCACGGCCGGCACGACCATATGGCTCGGATCCTGATGATCGAGTTGCTGGATGCGCTCGCCGAGATCGGTTTCCATCACCGTGATGCCGCGCGGTTCGAGATAGTCGCGCATGTAGCACTCGTCGGTGAGCATCGACTTGCTCTTCACGAGCGACGTCATGCCGCGCTCGCTCATCAGCTTGAAGACGAGCGCGTTGTGCTCCTCGGCGTTCGCCGCGAAATGCACGACGACGCCGTTTTTCTCGGCCTGATCGACGAACTGCGCGATGTAATCGGCGAGATTGGACAGCGTGTGTTCCTTGATCGCCGATGCGAGATTGCGCATCGTCTCCCATTCGGGGATGCCGTGCGCCTGCGCGTCGCGCTTGCTGCGCAAGTCCCACAGACGCTTGTCGTGGAACGCGACGTGATCCGGCTTCTGCAGGAACGCGCCCGCCGCCTTCGCGTGATCGATCCGAACGCTTTTGCTCATGCGCGCGCTCCGTTCAGAACCTGCGCGATGTGGATGAACTTCGCATCGGCTTTCATGCGCTCGGCGCAGCCTTGCTGATGCATGAGACACGACATGTCACCCGACACGATGTACTCCGCGCCCGCGCCGACGTGATCGCGCACCTTGTCCTGACCCATCCGCACGGAGACGGCCTCTTCCGTCACCGAGAACGTGCCGCCGAATCCGCAGCATTCGTCGGCACGCGCGGGCGCGACGAACTCGATACCCCTCACGCGTTCGAGCAGCGTGCGCGGCTTCGAATACGGCGTTCCGGCCACTTCCGAATTCGACGTTTCGCGCAGATGCCGCACCGCGCTGCAACTGTTGTGCAGCCCGACCTTGTGCGGAAATTCGGCCCACGGAAACTCGCGCACCTTCAGCACGTCGTGCAGGAATTCGACGAGCTCGAACGTATTGCGCCGCACCTTCTGCACGGCGCTCGTCTGCTCGATCGCGGTGAAATGCTCGCGTACGTGATGCGTGCAACTCGCCGATGGCCCGACGACATAGTCGTAGTCGGCGAAATTGCGCGCGAACACGCGCTCGGCGCCGGCAGCCTCCTTGTGTGCGCCGCTATTGGCCATCGGCTGGCCGCAACAGGTCTGATCCTGCGGATAGTCGACGTCCACGCCCAGCCGTTCGAGCAGTTCGAGCGTGGCGATGCCGACTTGCGGATAAAAAGCGTCGATGAAACAGGGGACGAACAAGGCGACTTTCATGACGGGTTCGGCGATTTGGTAAGCTTGGTCTGACCAAGACTTTAATGAGATGCCTCTTTCGTGTCAAACTCGGGCATTCCCCGGCTTTCACCTCGCATTCACGTCGAACGATGACTTTCCAGCCCGTCCATGCGCATTCCTACGCCCGCGTGCGTCTCTCCGATGTCGTGTCGGGACAGATCCGGGAATTGATTTCGAACGGCACGCTGCTGCCGGGCCAGCGCCTGCCCGCCGAGCGCGATCTGGCGGAGCAGTTGAACGTGTCGCGTCCGTCGCTGCGGGAGGCGTTGATCCGTCTGGAGTCGGACGGATTCATCCGCGCGGCCGGGCGCGGCGGTTTTGTCGTATCGGATGTGACCGCGCCGCTCGTGTCGCATCCGCTCGCCGCCCTGCTCGAGCAACAGCCGAACGCGAGCGCCGACGTTCTCGAACTTCGCCACGGCCTCGAAACGCTCTCGACCGCCTACGCCGCCGAGCGCGCCACCGACGACGATCTGGCGCGCATCGCCGCTGCCTTCGACGCGCTGCAAAACGCCGTCGCCGAAAAAAGCACGCGCATCGCGGAGAGAGACGCGGCGTTCCATCTCGCCATCGCGGACGCGACGCACAACGTCGCGCTCACGCACGTCATGCACGGACTCAATGAACTGGTGCGCGAATCGATGCTCACGTCGCACCGTCTCGTCGATTACGACGACGAAGTCGAAGCGAACCTGATGACGCAGCATCGCGCGATCTTCGATGCGATCGTAGCGCGCGATCCGGCGCGGGCGCGGGAGTGCGCGGGCGCGCATCTCGATTACGTGCGCACGCTGTATCGCGATGTTTCCGCGAAGAAAAACCGCGCGGCCTGATCCAATCACATTACGAATCTGTAAGCCGCAAGAAAGTGATGATAGGACGTCGCCTACACGCATTTCGGACACGCACGGCTAACGCGGGCGGCGCATCCTCGCGATACTGAAACCGTCGAAAACAACATGCGAAGGAGGACAACATGCCTTATCTACTCGGATGGCTGCTCGGCGTGCCGGTCATCGTGCTGGTGATTCTGTATCTGATCTTTCATTGACCGCATGCGGGCACGAGATGCATCGAAGAGCCAAGGGCGTCGATACAATACGACGCCCTTTCTCTTTTCCGAAGGATGACGATGAACCGCTCCGTCCTCGCGCTCGCCGCATCGCTCGCACTTTTCTCCGGCGCCGGACTCGCGCACGCGGAGGAAATCGCGAGCGTCAACACCAACTTCCGCTTCACCGGATCGGACCGCGTGACCGTCGATGCGTACGACGATCCGCTCGTCCAGGGCGTCACCTGCTATGTGTCCCGCGCGCGCACGGGCGGCGTGAAAGGCACGCTGGGCATCGCCGAAGATCCGACGGAAGCGTCGATCGCGTGCCGCCAGGTCGGGCCGATCAAGATCGCCGAACCGCTCAAGCAGAAAACCGACGTGTTCTCGGCCGGCATGTCCTTCATCTTCAAGACGCTGCATGTGGTGCGCGTCGTCGATACGAAACGCAATACGCTCGTCTATCTGACTTACAGCGACCGCATCGCGACCGGCAGCCCGAAAAACAGCGTGACGGCGGTTCCGATGCCCGAGGGCACGACCATACCGGTGAAGTGACACGCAACTGTCCGGCCGGGCGCGAAGCAAAGTTGTAAACTGGGCGATTCCGCTTATCTCAGAATTGCTCGATCATGCACGCCGACCGTTTCCGCAATGCCGCACGCTACTGGCGCTCGCCGCTCGTGCCGGACGCGGACATGGTCACGGCCGAATACTACGATCACGAATTCTCGCCGCACTGGCATGACGCCTATACGGTGCCCGTGATCGAGGCCGGCGCGGAGTGCTTCGACTATCGCGGCGCGCATCACGTCGCCGAAGCCGGTTCGGTGCCGGTGATCAATCCCGGCGAAGTGCATACCGGCGCGCGGGCCGTCGATGCGGGCTGGCGCTATCGCGTGTTCTATCTGCCGGTGCCGTTCGTCGAAACTCTCGCGCGCGACCTGTCGGGGCGGCCGGAATCGTCGCCGTGGTTTCCGGATGAAATCATCCGCGATCCCGATCTCGCGCGGCGTTTGCAGATCGCGCATCGCCTGCTGGAAAACGGCGCCGACCCGCTCGCCGCGGAACTGGCGCTCGTCGATGCAGTGACGACGCTGCTCGGACGCCACGCGCTCGAACGTCCGCGCGTCGCGCCGCTCGCCGCCGACGCGCACCGCGTCACGACGATGAAATCCCGCCTCGCCGACGATCTCCTCGAACCCGTCACGCTCGCCGAACTCGCGCAGACGGTCGGTCTCTCGACCTTCCACGCCGCGCGCCTCTTCACGCGCGAAACCGGTCTCGCGCCGCATGCGTGGCGCAATCAGCTGCGGATCGTGCGCGCGCTGCCGGCGTTGCGCGCGGGCGCATCCGTGACGGATGTCGCGGCGGCGAGCGGTTTCACGGATCAGAGTCACTTCACGCGCCATTTCAAGCGCACGTTCGGCGTGCCGCCCGGCCGCTGGCGTTAGGCGGTCCGGCCTCGGGAAAGCGCAAGAACGTACAAGCATTCTCATCGACGTTTTGCGTATCCTCGCTTCCATAGGAGGAAATCTTGAAAGCAACACCTTTGCGCGAATTCGCCGCCGGCGCACGCGACACCATCCCGATGATGATCGGCGCCGCGCCCTTCGGCGTGATCTTCGGCACGCTCGTCACCGCAAGTCCGCTCACGCTCTGGCACGGCCAGTTGATGTCGCTCGTCGTGTTCGCGGGCTCGGCGCAGTTCATCGCGGTCGGCCTGATCGCGTCGCACGCGAGCTTCGCCGTCATTCTGGCGACGACGCTCGTCGTCAATCTGCGTCATGTGCTCTATTCCGCGACGCTCGCGCCGTATGTCGCGCATCTGCCGCGCCGCTGGCGCTGGGCGCTCGCGGGCATGCTCACCGACGAAGTTTTCGCCGTCGCCTACGCGCACTATCAGAAGCGCGCGCCGGGCGAGATCGGGCCGCACTACTTCTTCGGCTCCGGCGTCGCGATGTATCTGAACTGGCAGTTGTGGACGCTCCTCGGCCTCTTGTTCGGCGCCGCGTTTCCCGGACTGAAATCGCTCGGGCTCGACTTCGCGATGGTCGCGACGTTCATCGCGATCGTCGTGCCGCAGCTCGTCGCCGTGCGCTTCGTCGCGGCGGCGCTCGCATCGGGCGTGCTGTCCTTCGCGTGGCAAGACTGGCCGTACAAGCTCGGCCTGCTCGCGGCGGTGTTCGTCGGCGTGGCCGTCGGCATGCTGCTCACGCTGATGGAAAACCGTCCGCAAGCGAAGGGCCACGCGAAACATCGTCTGAAGAACGCGAAGGAGCGCACGCAATGAACTACGTCACGCTGATCTTCGGCATGGCGGCCGTTACGTTCGCGATCCGCGCCGCCGTGTTCGTGCTGGGCGAACGCCTGCCCTTTCCGCCGATCGTCCGCACCGCGCTTTCGTTCGTGCCGGTGACGGTGCTCACCGCGATCATCGTGCCGATGACCGTCTCGCCGCACGGCAACGGCGCGGAAATCACCTGGCGCAATCCGCAGCTCGTGGCTGCGATCGTCGCGATCATCGTTTGCGCGTTCACGAAACGGCCGCTTTTGACGATTGCCGTGTCGCTCGCGGTGTTTTTCGCGTGGCAGTTCGCCGTGCTGCGCTAAACGTTTTCTCTCCATCAGCCGTTAAACGGCTTTCAAAGAGCATCGAAGAATCCTCAAGTTCCCGAAGCGCGCGCCGATAACAGAAACGAATGGACTCCGCCTGAGACGCGGCGCCGACAGCTTTTCCCGCCTTCGGAGATCGAAGGCGGAACCGGGAACCAACATGCGTCAAATCACCTTATCGTTACGCGACGAGACCATCGCTTCGCTGCAGCGCGATTTCGAAGCGTTCACGCGTCTGTCGCTGAAGCTGGATCCGCAATTCGTCACGCCTTCGTTCGAGGACTTCCTGCGCGCGAAGCTCCTGGACAACAACACGCCGCTCACCGAGCAGGCGGTGCAGCGCATGCTCACGCACGGCCAGTACGCGTGGGCGAAGCGCGCGCTCGACAAGGAGTTTCCGGACGTCGTCGAGATCCTGATCCGGCAGGCGGCCGAGCACGGCTTCGCCTTCGCGATCCGCGCGGACTGGACCGCCGAGGATCTCGTCAAGGCATCGCGCGCGTGGGCGACGGCGATCGTCACCGAAGCGGACGGCGACGTATCGCAAGTCGACATGCTCGCCTCGCAGATCAAATCGGCGGCGGCGGATATTCGCGAAGTCGAGGAAAAGATGCAGACGCCCGCATGGCGTCTCGCCGATTCGCTACGTCAGCGCGTGTATGAAACCAAGATTTCGGTGGAGACGAGCATCGGTTCGACCGCGCGCGAGAAGCTCGGCGAACTGCGCTGCCTGCTGCGGCTCGGCATCTTCTATGGCTCGATCCAGAAGCAGGAAGCGCAGCAAGTGCTGGAATATCTGCGCTCGCTGCGGCCCGAGCTTTTCGTCGAAGAGCCTTACGACGGCTACACACGCTTCGCAGCATGGCTGCGCAGCATCTTCTCGCCGTCGCCGCGCGCGCCGCGTGCATCGCGCGCGCAGCGCTGAGATTCAGGTCAGTCCCACATTCCCTTTAGGCGCGCCGCGATATCGATCTTCGCTTTCGCGGCCGCAGCCAGCCCCGCCGCCGTCGGCGCAGCGGGCGCGATGACGGGCGGCCACGCGGCCGCTTCGAAGTTCTGCATCAGATGCGGCGGAATGAAACGCGTGCGCTGCGCCCATACGTGACGGTCGCCGAGATGCGTCTGGTTGTACACGTAGAAGCGCTGCGGCGTGATGATGTGCAGGTCTTCCTTCGCGCGCGTCATCGCGACGTATAACAGCCGCCGTTCCTCGTCGAGTTCTTCGTCGCTGCCCGTGCCGAGATCGGACGGAATGCAGCCGTCGACGCCGTTCAGCACGAACACGTTGCGCCATTCCTGGCCCTTCGCCGAATGGATCGTCGAGAGAATCAGATAGTCTTCGTCGAGCAGCGGCACGCCGGATTCGTCGCTGGTCGCGTCGGGCGGATCGAGCGTCAGTTCGGTGAGAAAGCGCTCGCGCGTGGGATACGTCGCCGCGATGCTTTCCATCTGCAACACGTCGCCGATGCGGATCGCCGCGTCCTCGTGATTGCGTTCCAGATGCGGCTCGTACCAACGCCGGATCATTTCGAACTCGGCGGGCCAGCCGGAGTCGCGGCCGCAGAGCTTCGCCATCAGGCCGACGAAACGCGGCCAGTCCTCCGACGCGCGCGCGGGCGCCTGAAACGCGGCGATCGCATTCGACGCCACCGCGTCCGGCGCGCTCACGCTGTCGAGCAGGCGCCCGGCGATCGCCGGTCCGACGCCCGGCAACAACTGCGCGACGCGAAAGCCCGCGACGCGATCGCGCGGATTCTCGGCCCAGCGCAACACCGCGAGCACGTCCTTGACATGAACGGAATCGAGAAACCTCAGTCCGCCGAACTTCACGAACGGAATGTTCCGGCGCGTCAATTCGATTTCGAGCGCCGCGCTGTGATGCGCGGCACGAAACAGCACCGCTTGCGCCTTGAGCTTCATGCCGCCTTCGCGCGCTTCGAGCACTTTTTCGACGACATAGCGCGCCTGATCGGCTTCATCGGCGACGGCAACGACGCGCGGCTTTTGCGCCGATGCCTTGTCGGTCCACAGATTCTTCGTGTAGCGCTCGGTCGCGAGGCCGATCACCGCGTTCGACGCTTCGAGAATCGGCAAGGTCGAACGATAGTTGCGGTCGAGCGTGACGGTCGCGGCGGGCGGATCGAAGTGGCCGGGAAAATCGAGGATGTTGCGCACCGTCGCGCCGCGAAACGAGTAGATGGATTGGGCATCGTCGCCGACGACGGTGAGGCCGCGCCCGTCCGGTTTCATCGCGAGAAGAATGGATGCCTGCAGACGGTTCGTGTCCTGATATTCGTCGACGAGAACGTGATCGAAGCGGCTCGCGAGATCGGCGGCAATCGACGGCTCCGCCGCGAGATGCGACCAGTAGAGCAGCAGATCGTCGTAATCGAGCACGCTTTGCGCCTGTTTCGCGCTGACGTACGCGGCGAAGAGGCGCTTCAGGTCCGCTTCCCACTCGCGGCACCACGGATACGACTGATCGAGCACGGTCGCCAGGGACGCGCCGGTGTTGACGACGCGCGAGTAGATCGCGAAGCACGTCGATTTGGCGGGAAAGCGCTTTTCCTTCGACGACAAACCGAGCTCGTGCCGCACGAGGTTCATGAGATCGGCCGAATCCTCGCGATCGTTGATGGTGAACGACGGCGCGAGCCCGACGAGATCGGCGTAATCGCGCAACAGCCGCGCGCCGACGCTATGGAACGTGCCCGACCACGACAAACCCTGCGCGATTGCGCTTCTCGTGCCGAGCGCGTTCATTGCGATGCGCGACACCCGCCGCGTCATTTCGAGCGCCGCGCGGCGCGAAAACGTGAGCAGCAGGATGCGATGCGGATCCGCGCCTTTCACCAGCAGATGCGCGACGCGATGCGCGAGCGTGTTGGTCTTGCCCGATCCCGCGCCCGCGATGACGAGCAGCGGCCCGCCCGCGCGCCCCGGTTCGTCGACGCCGAATTCGACGGCCTGACGCTGCGCCTCGTTGAGCTTCGCGAGATAGTCGGCGACCTGTTTCGTGGTGGATTCGTCGGCGGTGTCGGGGAGCGTGAGCACGGGAGAAAGGCGGCGGGAAATGAGTGACGCACACTGTATATCCATACAACCCGCACGCGCAAGCCTTTGGCTCGACAAGGGTTTTGGCCCCAAATGCAACGAGCCCGGCTCGCACGGAACCGGGCTCGCATCGCTGCAAAAGATTTGCGTCAGTCGGCCTTCTTCGCGTTCTTGAGCTTCGCTTCGGCGGCGGCTTCATTGGCGTCCGATTGCGCCTCGGTCTTTTTCTTGTCGGCCTTGGCTTGCGCGACGGCCGCCTTCTTGTCGGCCTTGCTCTGTTCCTTCGCGGCCTTTTGATCGGCGGCAGTCGGCGTATCCGACGCCGTCTGTGCGAACGATGCCACGCTCGCGCTCGCGAACGTCCCCGCGATCAGCGCGGCCAGCAGTGCATGAGTTTTTCGATTCATGGTCTTCTCCCTTGTTCGATGCCGCGAGCCGCGCCAAACGCGAGCTCGCGGCGATTCCCGGTTCCCCCGCTTAATGCTGCAAGCCGGTGTCCTTCGGTGCGTTCGGCTCGGTCGCGTTCAATTCGGCCTTGGCGGCGTCCTTGTCCGCCTTGCGATTGATCTTCGCGTTCTTCACCTCTTCCTTGTACTGCGCCTTGGCCTGCTCGGTTTGCGCCTTCAATTCGGCCTTCGACGCCTTCTTCGACGCGCTGTATTCGGCGTTCGCCTTCGCATTGGCATTGCGGCGCTCGACGAGCGGATCGGTCGGCGCGGGCGCGACGAGGTTCTGCGGCGGCGGCGTCATCGGCTGTTGGGCTTGCATCGGCTGCACTTGCGCTTGCGTTTGCGTCTGCACCGGTGCGGACTGGGTCGCGGTTTGCGCATAAGCGCCCGAAGCGGCGAACGTGGCGATGGCGGAGCTGATCAAAAGGATTCGTGCGCGAGTCATGAGCTAGTCCTCTTTTTAGTTGGCGTCGGCGGCGCTCTTACGACGATGAAACGAGCGATCCGCGCGACTTTTGTCGATTGGAAAGATGACCGAAGCTGCATCGATCAAATGGTCGGACCGGCGGTCAATCGGGCAAGTTCGCGAAAATCAGTCACTGTTACCGACGGTTTCATCTGGCTACATTTGCCAACGAGCGCGCTTGAGTGGGGATTACCGGTCCTCGCGATCCCTGAGCACGGCGCATGCCCGGCGTGGTTTATCATTGAGCCCTTCCCGCATTCCCGCCTTGCCCGCCTCATGCCGCCACTCCAATTCACCCTCACGGGCGACTTCATCGAACTCCACAATCTGCTCAAGCTGATGGGCCTCGCGGACAGCGGCGGCTCGGCGAAGGCGCGCGTCGCCATGGGCGATGTCACCGTCGACGGCCAGGTGGAACTGCGCAAGACCTGCAAGATCCGCGCGGGTCAGCGAGTGAAGCTCGACGGCCAGACGATTTACGTGCGCGCGCCCGATTAAGCGCGCGGCGATTTGCGCGCACACGCCGCGCAATTGCGAAAATCCGGGCATAAGCAAACGCGTCATCGACATGCCGCACGCGACGCAATAAGCTGACGGTCTGTTCTTTCGTTCTGGTTTCAGCGTCGGTTCCCGTCAGCGCGTTTGCGCTTCGATCCTTGCCCCCTCGCGTTCCAGTCCGGCCGCACTCATTGCGGCCTTTTCGTTTCGATCCGATCAACATGCAACCGCCAGTCACGCGCGCCGCGCGCGCGCATCAAGGACCGCCGAGCCTCTCGCGTCACGCCGTCGACACGGCGCGTCTCGCCGCGCCGCTTGCCATCGCGCAGCTCTCGCAGATGGCGATGGGCGTCACCGACACCATCCTGCTCGGCTCGCTCGGCCCCGATGCCCTCGCCGCGGGCGGCCTCGGCGCGAATCTCTTTTTCGTCGTCGTGACGCTCCTGCAGGGCGTGCTGACGTCCGTTTCCGTGTCGGTGGCGCATGCGCGCGGCGCGAATGCCGATCATCGCGTGCCAGGCATCTACTGGACCGGGTTCGTGCTCTCCTTGCTGCTCGCCGTGCCCGCGTTCGTGCTGCTGAGCTACGCCGAACCGATCCTGCTCGCGTTCCACGAACCCGCGACGCTCGCGAAGAACGTCGGCGAATACTGCGCGGTGCTGCGCTGGGGGACGCCCGGCAGTCTGATCGGCGTCGGGATGATGCGCGCGTTTCTGCCCGCCATCGGCGCGGCGCGCAGGCTCTTGTGGATCTCCATCGGCGGCGTGTTCGTCAACGGCTTTCTCAACTACGGCCTGATCCACGGCGCGTACGGCCTGCCGCGCGAAGGCTTCCTCGGCTCGGCGGCGGCGACGACGATCACCGTCTGGGGCATCGCGATCGCGCTCGTCGCGGTGCTGCATCTGCGGCCGCGCTACCGGCATTTCGTCGCGCGCGCGCGCCCGCGCCTGCCGCTGATGGGCGAACTGTTCAGCATCGGCTGGCCCGTCGCGATCACCTACGGGGTCGAATCGACGCTCTTTCTCGCCACCGGCATGATGGTCGGCCTGCTCGGCGAAGCGCCGCTCGCCGCGCATCAGATCGCGCTCAACGTCGCGTCGGTCGCGTTCATGGTGCCGCTGGCGATCGGCCAGGCGGCGAACGTGCGCGTCGGCTACTGGGTCGGCGCGGGCGTGCCTGTCGCCGCGCGTCACGCGGGCTTCGTCGCGCTCGCGCTCGGCGTCGGCTTCATGATGTGCTCCGGGCTCGTGCTGATCGCCGTGCCGCGCGCGATCGTCGGGCTGTATCTGCATCTCGACGATCCCGCCAACGCGCATACCGTCGCGCTCGCGGCGTCGCTGCTCGGCGTCGCGGCGGTGTTCCAGATCGTCGACGGCATGCAGACGGTCGGCTCCGGCTGCCTGCGCGGCCTGAAGGACACGCGCATTCCGATGCTCGCCGCCGCGTTCGGCTACTGGGGCGTCGGCTTTCCGACCGGCTATGTGCTCGCGTTCCACTTCGAACTCGGCGCGAAGGGCCTGTGGTGGGGCCTCGCGGCCGGGCTCGCGAGCGTCGCCGTGCTGATGACGCTGCGCTTCCATCGCATCAGCCGGCGCTTCATCGAAACCGGCATCACGCCACGGCCGGACGACGCCGGCGCCGCGAGCGCCGCGCCGCACGGTCACGTCTGATAAGCACACGATCCGCGCGCCGATTTGCATAGCACGAATGCTTGGTTGGGCCGCGCGGCGCGCATTGCTACGATGAACCCGTCTCCTCCTTGAGACATCTGTGACAGGGGTTGTAGGCCCGCTCTAGCCAGCGGGCTTTTTTTCGTCCGTACGCCACCGCCCAGTGCAACGTTCGGCGCTTTCCCGATTTCCCATAGAATAATTTCGAGATCCGGCGCGAGTACGCTCCTTGCTACTTTCGTGCTGAAGACCGAAAACGCGAAAACGTCGCCGAGCGCTTCACGAGCGGCGACCAGAACGGGGAATCGAAGTGTCGGAAAACCGGGGATTGCGGGAAATCGCGCGCCGCGACGCGCGCGCACGAACATTCGGCGCCGCCGTGCGCAACATCGCCGTCATCGTGACGATGACGACGCTCGTCGCCGCTTGCGAGACGCGCCCGCCCGCGACGGCGTTCGACCGGCCGGAGAGCCACGCGCTGGCATCGACGGAAACGACGCCCCTCGCGACCGCCCTCGCGCCGCTCGAGAAACGGCATCCGGACGAGTCGGCGGTGCGCCTGCTGCCGACCGGCACCGACGCGCTGCAGGCGCGCATCGCACTCGCGCGCGCGGCGACGAAGACGCTCGACATGCAGTACTACATCGCCAACGAGGACAACACCGGCAAGCTGCTGCTCGGCGCGGCGCTGTATGCGGCGGATCGCGGCGTGCGCGTGCGCATGCTCGTCGACGATCTGAACTTCAAGGACATCGACCAGATCATGGCGGCGCTCAATTCGCACGACAAGATCGAGATTCGCGTGTTCAACCCGTACGGCAGCGCGCAACGCAGCTTCTCCGAGCGCACGCAGAATTTCTTCACGAATCTCAGTCACTTCACGCGCCGCATGCACAACAAGGCGATGATCGCGGACAACCAGATCGCGATCGTCGGCGGCCGCAATCTCGGCGACGAGTACTTCAGCGCGAGCCCGACCTTGCAGTTTCGCGATCTCGACGTCTTCGCCGCCGGTCCGGTCACGCAAGAAATATCCGCGAGCTTCGACGATTACTGGAACAGTTCGCTCGCGTACCCGCTGCGCGCGCTCAACAAGCAGAAGTTCGACGCCCGCGAACTCGACAAGACCCGCGACGACTTGCGCAAGCACTGGCGCGAGCAGGCCGATCCGCTGAACGCGAAGCCGCTCAATGCGACGCCGCTCGCGCAGCAGATCGCGCGCGAGGAAATGGACCTCGTGTGGGCGCCGACGGAGTTCCGGGTCGATTCGCCATCGAAGATCGAGCATCCGAGCGACGACTACAAAAGCCCGCCGATGGAGCGCCTTGTCGCTCTGCTGAAGGACGCGCAGAGCGAATTCCTGATCCTGTCGCCCTACTTCGTGCCGCACGACGCGGGCGTGAAGGCGCTCGCCGGTCTGACGAAGCGCCGCGTGCGCGTCGCGGTGCTGACGAATTCGCTCGCCGCGACCGATGCCGTCGCCGTGCAGGCGGGCTACGCGCCGTATCGCATTCCGATGCTGCAAAGCGGCGTCGAACTGTACGAGTTCAAGCCGATTCAGGTCGAAGGCGAAAGCAGTCCGCGCGCGGGTCTCTTCGGCTCGCAGTCGCGCGCGAGCCTGCACGCGAAGGCCTATGTGATCGATCGGAGTATCCTCGTGATCGGCTCGATGAATCTCGATCCGCGTTCGGCGAAGCTCAATACCGAGCTCGCGCTCGTGATCCACAGCAAGCCGATCGCCGAGGAAGCCGCGAAACTCTTCGAGAACGGCATTTCGCCGAAGGTGAGCTGGCAGGTGCAACTGGCGAGCGCGGCGGTGACGGAGGAGCTTCGGCGCACGGGCGCGCCGCAGTCGGGCCTCGTCTGGATCACCGAGGAAAACGGCAGTCTCGTCACCTACAATTTCGATCCCGAGGCAGGTCTTTATCGCAATGCGATGACGGGCCTCTTCATGATGCTGCCCGTCGACAAGCAGCTTTGATCCAACTTCGTAAGGAAACTCACGCCATGTCACACGATGCGAAGGGCGACGTACGGATGGAGAAGGACACGTTCGGCGAGATCGCCGTGCCGAACGACAAGCTCTGGGGCGCGCAGACGCAGCGCTCGCTGCAAAACTTCAAGATTTCGACGGAAAAGCAGTCGCCCGAGCTGATCACCGCGCTCGCGATCATCAAGCACGCCGCCGCGGAAGTGAACGAAGGCCTGAAGGTGCTCGACTCGAAGAAGGCGAAGGCGATCGTTCAGGCGGCCGAGGAAATCATCGACGGCAAGCATCCCGACGAATTTCCGCTTGCCGTCTGGCAAACCGGCTCGGGCACGCAGACCAACATGAATCTGAACGAGGTGATCGCCAATCGCGCCAGCGAAATCATGGGCGGTCCGCGCGGCGAGGAGCGCCTCGTGCATCCGAACGACGATGTGAATCGCGGCCAGTCGTCGAACGACGTGTTTCCGACCGCGATGCACGTCGCCGCGGCCGTGGCGATCAAGAAGCATCTGCTGCCGTCGCTGAAAACGTTGCGCGATACGCTCGACAAGAAGGCGAAGGCGTTCGACAAGATCGTGAAGATCGGCCGTACGCACTTGCAGGACGCGACGCCGCTCACGCTCGGGCAGGAGTTTTCGGGATACGTCGCGCAGCTCGATCAGAGCATGAAGCACGTCGAGGCGACTTTGCCGCATCTGTATCAGCTCGCGCAGGGCGGCACGGCGGTCGGCACGGGGCTGAACGCGCATCCGGAATTCGCGGTGAAGGTCGCGCAGGCGATCGGCAAGCTCACCGGCCTGCCGTTCGAGACCGCGCCGAACAAGTTCGAGGTGATGGCCGCCGCCGATGCGCTCGTCGCCGCGCACGGCGCGCTGAAGACGGTCGCGGCGAGCCTGATGAAGATCGCCAACGACATCCGCTGGCTGGCGAGCGGACCGCGCTGCGGGTTGGGCGAGCTGTCGATCCCGGAGAACGAGCCGGGCAGCTCGATCATGCCGGGCAAGGTGAACCCGACGCAATCCGAAGCCGTCACGATGCTCTGCTGCCAGGTCTTCGGCAACGATGTCGCGGTGAACTTCGGCGGCGCGAGCGGCAACTTCGAGCTGAACGTGTTCCGGCCGATGATCGCGCACAACGTGCTGCAATCGGTCCGCCTGCTCGCGGACGGCGCGCAGAGCTTCAACGATAACTGCGCGGTGGGCATCGAGCCGAACGAGAAGCGCATCGACAGTCTGCTGAACGAATCGCTGATGCTCGTGACGGCGTTGAATCCGCATATCGGCTATGACAAGGCCGCGCAGATCGCGAAAAAGGCGCACAAGGAAGGCACGACGCTCAAGGCCGCCGCGCTCGCGCTCGGTCACGTGACCGAGCAGCAGTTCGATGAATGGGTCAAGCCGGAGGAAATGGTGGGAAAAAGGTAAGCGCGTTCTTGCCCGAAGAGCGGCGGGTTACACCTTCCCCGCTGCCACCTCTTCCGGCTTCAGCTCGACGATTGCATCGAGCGCGTCCTTCACGTCCATCGCGTATTTCGCGAGGCGCTTTTCCTCTTCCGTTTCCGGCACGAACGCAGGCACGGGCGTCGGCTGGCCTTTTTCATCGACGGCGACGAAAACCATCAGGCAATCGGTCGTCTGCTGAAGCTCGCCGACTTTCGGATCGCCCGCATGCACGGAAATGTGGATGTGCATGCTGGTGCGCCCCGTCGTCACGACGCGCGCGCGCAACTCGACCAGATTGCTGACGAGAATCGGCCGCCGAAAACGGATGTTGCCGACGCTCACCGTGACCGCATAGCGCCCGGACCACATCGCGGCGCAGGCGTAGGCGGTTTCGTCGATCCATTTCATCAGCGCGCCGCCGTGCACCTTGCCGCCGAAATTCACCGAAGTCGGCTCGGCGAGAAAGCGGAAAGTGGTTTCCGCACGGCTTTTCGGGACGGCGGGAATGGGGGATGAGGTCGGCGTATTCATGGGAAGCCCGTCTGATACGGAAATGAATGCCGATTATAGGGTCGGCAATATTCAATCGTGGACGGTGATGCCCTGATCGATCGTGCCGTACATCGTGATGCTGCCGCCGCTGCCCGCCGACGACGACGGCGCGCCCGCGCAGCCCGCGCAGAGCACGAGAACGCCTATAGCGCTCGCGAGAATGAATCTGGCCATGGAACTCTCCCCTGCTGCCTCGAAATGCCAGCGGTCATTCTAGCGCCGCGCCTCGCGCATCGACATTTCGGCGCACGGTGAAACGTCGGTTGCGCGATCGCGCTAGAGTGGACGCATCGACTACTTCGCCCGATACGGAAATCGCCATGAACCCCGCTTTCGACGACGCCGATTCCCGCGCGCGCCATTTTCCCGGCTTGTCGCGCATCGGCGCGCTGATCGCGGATCCGGGCCGCGCCGCCATGCTCTGGTCGCTGATGGACGGCACCGCGCGCCCCGCCGGCGAACTGACGATGATCGCGGGGCTGTCGCCATCGGCGGCAAGCGGGCATCTCGCGCGGCTGACCGAAGGCGGACTGCTCGCGCTCGAAGTGAGCGGACGGCATCGGTACTACCGGATCGCGACGGCGGATATCGCCGCGGCCATCGAAGCGCTCGCCAATCTCGCGCGGGCGAGCGCGCCGCAGCGCGCGCCGGAACGGCCGCCTTCCGCCGTGCCTGTCGAAATGCGTTTCGCGCGCACCTGCTACGACCATCTGGCGGGCGAACTCGCCGTGCAGCTCTTCGAGCGGATGATCGCGCGCAACTGGCTCGCCGCCGCCGATCGTCACGACGCCGCGCACGGCCCCGCCGCGCTCGACGCCACGCCCGAAGGCGCGCAGGCGTTCGCCGAACTCGGCATCGATCTGAAGGCGCAGCGCGCGCGGCGGCGACGGTTCGCGTGCACCTGCATCGACTGGAGCGAGCGCCGGCCGCATCTGGGCGGCGCGCTCGGCGCGGCGTTTCTCGACGCGTGCGAGTCGCACGGCTGGATCGAGCGCACGGCGAAACGCCGCGTTCTGCGCGTGACGCCCGCGGGGCATCGGCATTTCGAAGGCTTCCTGTCCGCGCGATAAAGCTTTGTTACGCGCGCCTGCGAGCCGTTACAAACGGCATCGTACGGATACAGGCGCCGGCGATACATTGATCCGACAGGTCTCGCGAACTCAGTGCGCCGAACGGAACGCACGCGCGGCCGCCGGAGAACGTAATGAAGATCAAGATCGCCGCTTTGTGCGTGCTTTTGTCGGCATCGGGGCTTAACGCGTTTGCGCAAACCGGACAAGGCGATCCGCCCGGACGCATCGCGCGGCTCAACTACATGGCGGGCACGGTGACGACCGAGCCAGCGGGCGCATCCGACTGGTCCTACGCGCAGATCAATCGTCCGCTGACGACGGGCGATCAACTCTGGAACGACGAGAACGCGCGCTCCGAACTGCATATCGGTTCGACGGCGGTGCGGCTCGGGTCATCGACGGCGCTGTCCGTCCTCGCGCTCGACGACAACACCGCGCAACTCAAGATCGCCCAGGGCACGCTGTCGACGCGCGTGCGCGAACTCCCGCCGGGCACGACCTACGAGATCGACACGCCGAACACCGCGCTCGCGATCACGACGCCCGGCGAGACGCGCGTCGACGTCGCGCCCGATGGCCGCGCGACGACCGTGACGGTGCGAAGCGGCGGCGTGACCGCGTACGGCGACGGTGGCCCCGTGCAACTCGCGGGCGGGCAGCAGATGACGTTCGAGGGCACGAATCTGCAGCAGGCATCGGCGAATGCGGCGCCCGCGCCCGACGCGTTCGATCAATGGGCCGCCGGGCGCGACGCATCCGAAGATCGCTCGATTTCGGCGCGATATGTATCGCGCGACGTGCCCGGTTATCAGGATCTCGACGCCAACGGAACGTGGCGCAACGATCCGTCGTACGGGCCGGTCTGGACGCCGACCGCCGTGTCCGCCGACTGGGCGCCGTATCGTCAGGGACATTGGGCCTGGCAGGATCCGTGGGGATGGACATGGATCGACGACGCGCCGTGGGGCTTCGCGCCGTATCACTATGGCCGCTGGGCGTATATCGGATCGCGATGGGCGTGGGTGCCCGGCCCGATGGACGTCAGCGCGCCGCCCGCGTACTCGCCTGCGCTCGTCGGTTTCGTCGGCGATGGCGATGGCGATGGCGGCCCCGACTG
The DNA here is from genome assembly GCF_031451415.1 of Caballeronia sp. LZ028. Lineage (NCBI taxonomy): Bacteria > Pseudomonadati > Pseudomonadota > Betaproteobacteria > Burkholderiales > Burkholderiaceae > Caballeronia > Caballeronia sp. LZ028. Next base: position 2,395,351 of record NZ_JARUXN010000001.1, read on the forward strand.
GAACGTCGCGCTGACGGTCGGCGGCATCGCGGCGGCGGGCGTCGCGTGGTTTCCGCTCGGCCCGGGCGAAGCATGGCGTCCGCATCGGGATGGCTGGAGTCCGCGTTATTTCGAACGCGTGAACCGCAATGTCTATGTGCGCAATACGTACGTCAACTATCACGCGCCGCGCGGGCTGACGGCCGTGCCGACGAACCTGTTCGTGCTTGGCCAGCCGGTCGGACGTCAGCCGTACGCGGTCGATCCGTCGCGCTGGCGCCATCCGCGCTTCTTCGCGGGCGCGCCGGGCATTGCGCCGACGCGCGACAGCTTCGCGCCCGGTGGGCGACGCGCGAGTTATCAGCCGCCGCAGGCCGGATTCGGACGACCGGTGGTCGCGACACGCGCGCCCGTCGCGCCGCCGGCTTTTCATGACCGGTACGTGCAGCAGAATCGCGATCCGCGCGGCGGGTACGGCGCGCGCAACGAACAGGTGCATCTCGTCGCGACGCATGGACCGGCGCGGTCGGTCATCGCGGGCGGCGCGTTGCCGGCGCCGGTTCCCGCTCACCCTGCGCAGCCGCATGGCTACGGCGTTGCGCATCCGCCGCAGGCTGCGCAATTCGGCGCGAACGATCCGCGCTTCGCGCATGGGGATTCATCGCGCGGACATGCCGTTTCGCGCGAGCCGCGCGCGCCGCAGCAGGCGTATCAACCGATGTGGCAGCGTCAACGCGCAAACGATGCGCCGCACGTCGATCAACGCATGCCGATGCATTCGATGCAGCCGCAGCCCAATCACGCGTCGCCGGAGGCGTATCGCCAGGCGCGGGTCGAACAGCCGCGCCATGAGATGCCGCCGCCTCATCCGCAGCCGGAAGCGCAGCGGCCGCAGCCTCACCAGGAGCCAACGCGTCAGCCGATGCATCAGGAAGTTCGTCAGGCTCCGCCGCCGCAGATGCAGAATCGGGAGCCTCATCAACCGCAACAGCCGCAACAGCAACGTGGCGGCGGCAACGAGCACCATCGCGGTTAAGACCTCAAAAACAAAACGCGCGGCCTCGACCGCGCGTTTTCTTGTGCAAACCGACGAAACCCGGCTTATACGGCCATCGGCGCCGTGAGCGCGTCGTGATGCTTGTAGCCTTCGAGCGCGAAATCCTTCGGCTCGATCTTCTCCAGCCATTCCGGTTCATAGCGCTTCGTCACCGCGTAATCCGGCACGCGATCGGAGATGATCAGTTGCGGCGAAGGCAGCGGCTCGCGCTTCAGTTGCTCGTGCAGCATGTCGAGCTGGTTTTCGTAGATGTGCGCGTCGCCGATGAAGTACGTGAACCAGCGCGGCTTGTAGCCCGTCAGCCGTCCGACGAGATGCAGCAGCGCCGCACCTTCGGTCAGATTGAACGGCGTGCCGAGGCCGACGTCGTTGCTGCGGATGTACAGACACAGCGAAATCTCGCGCGTCACCGCGTTCGGGATGAACTGATACAGCAGATGGCACGCGGGCAGCGCGATCTCGTCGAGCTTCGCCGGATTCCACGCGTGAAACAGAATGCGCCGGTCGGTCGGGCGCTCGATGATCGTGTCGAGACATTGACGCAACTGATCGATCGCCTTGTACAGCAGCACCTGCTCGCGCCCGTTTTCGACGAAACTCGTCACGAGCTGATAGCCGCGATTCGTGGCGTCGGCGATCTGGTCGCCCGCGCAGGCGTCGACGAGCTTGTACGCGGGCCACTTGCGCCACTGCACGCCGTAGACGTCGCCGAGATCGTCCGGACCCTGGCGATACGGATTCTCGAGCCAGTCCGGATTCTCGTTGGCGTTGGCGTCCCACACCTTGCAGCCGAGCGCGCGAAAGTCCGCCGCGCTCTTCGACGCGCGCAAAAAGCCCACGAGTTCGCCGATCGCCGACTTGAACGCGAGCTTTTTCGTGGTCACGGCCGGGAAGCCTTGCTGCAGGTCGAAACGCAGCATCGCGCCGGGCATGCTGATCGTGCGGATGCCCGTGCGGTTTTCCTGCCAAGTGCCGGTATCGAGAATCGTCTGGACGAGCTCGAGATACTGTTTCATTCGATGTTCCCTGGGTACGCTGCGCGCCCTCGCGAGCGGAAGGCGTAAATGATCGATTTTACCAAGCGATGGATGCGGGCGCTTAGTGCAGCGGCACGAAAAAACGGGCGCCTTGTGGCGCCCGTCCGGTGTTCGTCCGACCTGGCTGTCAGCCGCGCGTGGCGTGTTCCGAGGGCGCATCGACCTCGATGTGACGCATGCCATGCGCGCTCAACAGCCGATACAGCGTCACGCGCGAGATGCCCAATTCGTGCGCGGCGTCGCCAAGACGCCCGCGATGGCGCAGCAGCGCGAGTTCGATCGCCTGTCGTTCGGCGGCCTCGCGCGCCTGTGCGAGCGAGACCGGCGCGACTTCGACGTATTCGCCGAGTTCGAGATCGCGCGCTGTGATCTGACGCCCTTCCGACATCACGATGGCGCGCCGCACGCGGTTGATGAGCTCGCGCACGTTGCCCGGCCAGCCGTAGTTGTGGATCGCGGCGATCGCATCCGGCGAGAATCCGCGCAGCCGACGGCTCGCGTCCTTCTTGAAGCGGTCGAGCATGTGCTTCGCGAGCAGCTCGATATCCTTGCCGCGCGCGCGCAGCGGCGGCTCGTCGATCTGCAGCACGCACAGCCGGTGATACAGGTCCGCGCGAAAGCGCCCTTCGATCATCGCGGTCTGCATGTCGACGTGCGTCGCGGAAATGATGCGCACGTCGACGGGCGTCGAGCCGTGTCCGCCGAGGCGCTCCACCTTGCGCTCCTGCAGGAAGCGCAACAGGCTCGCCTGGCTTTCGAGCGGCAGGTCGCCGATTTCATCGAGGAACAGCGTGCCGCCATTGGCCGCTTCGACACGGCCGATCTTGCGTTGATTCGCGCCCGTGAAAGCGCCGCGTTCGTAACCGAAGAGCTCCGATTGCAGCAGATGCGCGGGAATCGCGCCACAGTTGATCGCCACGAACGGCTGATCGCGGCGCGCCGAGCGCTCGTGAATGGCAACAGCCGTGAGTTCCTTGCCGGTGCCGGATTCGCCGGAGATGAACACGGGCGCATCGGTCATCGCGACTTTGCGGATCGAGCGGAAGAGCGCGAGCATCGCGTCGCACGAACCGACCATTTCGCCCTCGGCGCGGCCCTCGCTGCGCGCATCGTTCGACGCGGCGTCATGCAGCGAAACCATGCCGTACGCATGACCGACGGAATCGACGATGCGGTCGTTGGACGTCGGCAGCGTCACGTAATCGAAGCAATAGTCGCGAATGAGACGCCGCACGGCAGCGTCTTCCAGTTGCCCGGCAACCGTGGCCGCGACCCAGCCCACGTTGGTCATCGTCAGCGACGATTCGAACGCCGCCAGTTCATGAGATTCGAAATGACTCGACAGATCGAGCAGCCCGCCGGTCGCCAGATCGCTGCGCAAAGCCTTGCGCGTGTCGCGCGCGTTCGCGACGATTTCGATATGCCAACCGCGCTCCTCGAATCGCGCGCACAGCGTCTCGCTTGGATCGCGAGTCACATAGATGAGTTGCCGCCGAGCGACGTCCATTATTCAGATCCTTTGTTCAACATTCGTTGAAAAGGTCACGTAGTTCAAGGCTCGCGCTACATCGCAAACTTCGTTGCCCTCGCACGTTGCTCGCAAACGTCTGGAGAGGATTTGCCATTCGAACCGTCGCCCCCGGGACACGGCGCGAAACACCACGCACCCTTCCACGAAACCCTTTATGTCTGATTCTGCGCCGTTTTTGAGAGACTACTATAACCCAGAAACCCCGGAAACAAATATCGCGAGAGTCGCCGGATTAGCCACAAAACCTTGACAGGACGGCCTTGGCAAGAATTTCTCACACGATTATCAACGAGATTGCGCACAATTTAATAAGACAAAATCTTATACCGATTTCGCCGGAAGTTCACGTTTTTCTGCCTTCATGTTTCAGCAGTGAAACGTTTACAGCCGAATTTTTGCTGCGGACTTTCGTCGGATTTTCGCGATTCATTGCGCAGCAACGCTCTGCCGGACATGGCACGCAATTCGCTCCAATAGAACCGCGCTCGAAGGTAAGAAATACTCGCTGCCGAACGAGCGTTCATCTTTATCCCTGCATTCGACTCCCGCTTAATCGTTTTACCGAGAAAGCGATTACTTTATTTCCGGATATTTCCGTGGCGGGAATTTATTACTTGGTTATGTCGTCACGATGGCACGCGATAGTTCTTTAAGGCGCGGAGAAACAACCGACGCGCATCAAAATGGCGAGAACGCGGACGAATCCGCCGCGTCGGGCCTGCCCGACGATCGTCCGACTGGCTCGGGCGTCAGCGTGACGCTATGGGACGAGATCGCGCCGCCCCCATGGCACACGACGCTGCCGCTCGGCGACGAAGCGCCGGAGGCGTAGGCCCGCGCGGCGCGCCGAGCGCTGGCCGCGCCGCAAGCGTCGGTTAGAATCGTCACCCGGCCGCGCTGCCCGCGCGCGCCAGCTTGCCGGACTTCTATTCCATGACGACGCTGACTCTGATCGTCGCCCGCGCGCGCAATGGCGTGATCGGACGCGAAAACCAACTGCCCTGGCGCCTGCCCGAGGATCTCGCCTTCTTCAAGCGCACGACGATGGGCGCGCCCATCATCATGGGCCGCAAGACGCATGAATCCATCGGCAGGGCGCTGCCGGGGCGGCGCAATATCGTCGTGTCGCGCGACGGCACCCGGCGCTACGAAGGCTGCGATGTCGTGACGAGCCTCGAAGCGGCGCTCGCGCTCGAACCGGCGAAGGAAGCGTTTCTGATCGGCGGCGCGCAGTTGTATCAGGATGCCATTGCGCGTGCGGACAAGATGATCGTCACCGAGATCGACGCCGATTTCGATGGCGACACGCGCTTTCCCGCGCCCGATCCCGAGTTGTGGCGCGAAGTGTCGCGCGAGCCGCATCGCGCAGCGGCGCCGAACGATTTCGCGTTCGCCTTCGTGACTTACGAGCGCATCGCCTCGTCGGAATGAAGCCGGAATGAAAAAAGGCTCCGGATGCGCTCCGGAGCCTTTCTGTTCTCGACCGGCGCGGCTTACTGGCCCGCGACCGTCATCCGCTCGATCAGCACCGAGCCGATTTCCTTCGTGCCGCGCACGACGGTATCCGCGCCGATTGCCTCGATATGGCGGAACATCTCCTGCAGCGTGCTCGCCACGGTGATTTCCTCGACGGCATGCACGATCTTGCCGTTCTCGACCCAGAAACCCGACGCGCCGCGCGAGTAGTCGCCCGTCACGTAGTTCACGCCCTGCCCCATCAGTTCGGTAAGCAGGAGGCCGGTATCGAGCTTCTTCAGCATCGCTTCGAAGTCGTCCTCGGGCTTCGTGTGCGCGCTCGTCATCGTCAGATTGTGCGAGCCGCCCGCGTTGCCGGTCGTCTGCATGCCGAGCTTGCGCGCGGAGTACGTCGACAGGAAATAGCCCTGCACGACGCCATCCTCGACGACGTTACGGCGTTGCGTACGCACGCCTTCTTCGTCGAACGGGGCGCTGCCCATGCCGCCCTTCACATGCGGATCTTCGACGATCTGGATATGCGGCGCGAACACCGGCTTGCCGAGGCTATCGACGAGGAACGTAGTCTTGCGATACAACGCGCCGCCGCTCACCGACTGCACGAACGCGCCGAGAATGCCCGCCGCGAGCGGCGCTTCGAACAGCACGCGGCACTTGCGCGTGTCGAGGCTCTTGGCGTTGAGCCGCGCGAGCGCCCGCTCGGCGGCGTAGCGGCCGACGGCTTCGGGCGCCGCAAGCGCGGATGCATCGCGTTTGGACGTGTACCAGTCGTCGCGCTGCATGTCGCGGCCGGCCGCGGCGATCGGCGCACACGCAATGTAGTGACGCGAGTACGGATAGCCCGCCATGAAGCCGCGCGACGTCGCGAGCACGAACTGCGAATGCTGCGCGGAAACGCTCGCGCCTTCCGAATTGGTCACGCGCTTGTCGACGGCGAACGCTGCGGCCTCCGCGCGGCGCGCGATCTCGGCGGCCTCTTCGGCGTCGATGTCCCACGGGTGATAAAGATCGAGGTCCTGCGGCGACTTTTCCAGCAACTCGGCTTCCGCGAGGCCGGCCGCGCTGTCCTCAGCCGTGAAGCGCGCGATGTTGTACGCGGCCGCGACCGTGTCGCGCAATGCGTCGCGCGTGAAGTCCGCAGTGCTCGCGTTGCCGCGCTTCTTGCCGATGAACACGGTCACGCCGACCATCTTGTCGCGATTGTGCTCGATGGTCTCCACTTCGCCGCGCCGCACGCTCACCGACAGGCCGTCGCCCTCGGAGATCTCGGTGGCCGCATCGCTCGCGCCGAGTTCCTTCGCGTAGCGCAGGATGTCGGAGGCGATCTCCTTCAGCTCATCCTGCGTATGCGGGAAGTAGCGTTGCTTGACGTCCATGTCTGCTGCCATTTTTGGTTGCCTTTGGAAGTCGGGCGTGTCGCGCCCGCGCATGTCGTGATTGCTTCGGGATTCCCTGCCAGATGCGCTCGTCGTCGAGCATCGCAAAGCGGGACCGGCGTATCACGCGATCATAGCAAGGACGGCGTGCATTCACCCGCCAAGGTTTGTCGCAGCGCCGGCCGCGACCCGGCAAAAGCGATGCGGGCGCAAGCTACAATGTCGGGATGAACCGTAAAACCCGCATTCAACCGATCGATTCCGGCCGCGACGACGATCGCGAGGCCGACGAAAACGGCTACGACCGTCCGAGCAAATCCCAGCTCAAGCGCGAAATGCACGCGCTGCAGGAGCTGGGGGAAGCGCTCATCGCGCTGCCCAAGGATGCGCTCAAACGCATGCCGATGCCCGAGGATCTCGGCGACGCCGTGCGCGAGGCACGCCGCATCACCGATCACGAAGGCAAGCGCCGTCAGTTGCAGTACGTCGGCAAGGTCATGCGCTCGCTGACCGAAGACGAAGTCGCCGCGCTGCGCACCGCGCTCGACACCCATCGCGGCGTGAACAAGGCCGAAACCGCGCGCATGCACTGGATCGAGCGCACGCGCGAACAATTGCTCGCCGATGACGCCGCGCTCACCGAATTCATCCGCACGCATCCGGGCGTCGATCCGCAGGAAGGCCGCACGCTGATCCGCAACGCGCGCAAGGAGCGCGAGCAGCAAAAGCCGCCGCGCTATTACCGCGAACTCTTCCAGTGGATCAAGAACGCGTCGGGCGCGCAAGACGACGATGTCGAAGACGACGAGGACGATCGCGATGACGACGCGTGACGAACTGATAGTCGGACTGGTGTCGATCAGCGATCGCGCGTCTTCCGGCGTCTACGAGGACAAGGGCTTGCCGTCGCTCGTCGAGTGGCTCGGAGCGGCGCTCTCGACGCCGTTTCGGGCCGAGACGCGGCTGATTCACGACGACGCCGCGACCATTTCCGCGACGCTCGTCGAGCTCGTCGATACGCACCGCTGCGATCTGGTGCTGACGACAGGCGGCACCGGCCCGTCCCGCCGCGACGTGACGCCCGAGGCGACGCTCGCCGTCGCCACCAAGCCGATGCCCGGCTTCGGCGAGCAGATGCGCCAGATCAGCCTGAATTTCGTGCCGACGGCCATTCTCTCGCGGCAAGTCGCGGTGATTCGCGAAACGGAAGACCACGCTGCGCTCATCATCAATCTGCCGGGCCAGCCGAAGTCGATCCGCGAAACGCTCCAAGGTCTGAAAGACGCAGACGGCAGAACGAAAGTGCCGGGCATTTTCGCGGCCGTGCCGTATTGCATCGATCTGATCGGCGGGCCGTATATCGAAACGCGGCCGGAAGTGGTCGCCGCGTTTCGTCCGAAGAGCGCGATCCGCCCGCCGAAGAATTAGGACGCGGCTGCGCTCGCCGACGGAATCAGGAAATGCTGGCGGTAGTACTTGAGCTCGTCGATCGACTCGTGGATATCGGCGAGCGCCGTGTGCATCGCACGCTTCTGAAAGCCCTTGTAAATCGCCGGCTGCCAGCGGCGGCACAGTTCCTTCAACGTGCTGACGTCGAGATTGCGATAGTGGAAGAACGTCTCCAGTTCGGGCATCCAGCGCGCCATGAAGCGTCGGTCCTGGCAGATCGAGTTGCCGCACATCGGCGACTTGCCGGGCGGCACGTAAGCCCCGAGAAAATCGCGGATCTGGCGCGTGGCTTCGGCTTCATCGACCGTCGACGCCTTCACGCGCTCGGTCAGCCCCGAGCGGCCGTGCGTGTTGCGATTCCACTCGTCCATGCGGCCGAGCGCTTCTTCCGTCTGATGAATCGCGAGGACCGGGCCTTCGACCATCTTGTCGAGCGTCGAATTCGTGACGACCACCGCGATCTCGATGATGCGATCGTTGTCCGGATCGAGGCCGGTCATCTCCATATCGAGCCACACGAGGTTCATGTCGCTGCGCACGAGCGCGTTTTCTTCTGATTCGGGCGTGGTGGAGATGTCGGTCATGAAAAGCGGCCTGAAAGATGGGAAAGCCATGCCGCACAGTTTCTGAGCGCGCCGGCACGGCCTAGAACCTATAATTCTCGCATAGTTCAATCGGAATTCCCGGATGACCAACCTCACTCTCGCCTTCTCGACGATCTTCGTCGTCGCCCTCGTCGCGATGGTTTCGACCAAGCTGTGGCTCGCATCGCGCCAGATCCGCTACGTCGCCGCGCATCGCAACGGCGTGCCCGCGCAATTCAGCGGCACGATCCCGCTCACGGCGCATCAGCGCGCCGCGGATTACACCGTCGAGCGCACGCGCCTCACCATGATCGAAGTCGTCACGAGCGCGGTCGTGCTCGTCGCGCTGACGCTGCTCGGCGGCGTCCAGGCGCTCGATCTCGCCATTTCGGACTGGCTCGGCCGCGGCTATCTCGGACAGATCGCGCTGGTGGCGTCGGTGGTGGCGATCACGAGCGTCATCGATCTGCCGTTCGACTACATCCGCCATTTCGTGATCGAGGAAAAGTTCGGCTTCAATCGCATGTCGAAGAAGCTCTTCTTCGTCGATCTCGTCAAGGGCACGGTGCTCGCCATCGTGATCGGCGCGCCGCTCTTGCTGCTCACGCTCTGGCTCATGGATCGCGCCGGCACCTTCTGGTGGCTGTGGACGTGGATGGTCTGGGTGGCTTTCCAGCTGCTTGCGATGATCATCTATCCGACCTTCATCGCGCCGCTCTTCAACAAGTTCGAACCGCTGAAGGATGAAGCACTCGTCGCACGCATCACGAATCTGATGTCGCGCACGGGCTTCGCCGCGAAAGGCCTGTTCGTGATGGACGGCAGCCGCCGCTCGGCGCACGGCAACGCGTATTTCACCGGCTTTGGCGCGGCAAAGCGCATCGTGTTCTTCGACACGCTGCTCGCGCGGCTTTCCGGCAACGAAATCGAAGCGGTGCTCGCGCACGAACTCGGCCATTTCAAGCGCCGTCACGTTCTGAAGCTGATGGTCGTCATGTTCGGCATCAGCCTCGCGATGCTCGCGCTGCTGGGCTGGCTCATTCAGACGACGTGGTTCTACGAAGGTCTCGGCGTGCGGCCGTCGCTCGTCGGCAGCAATAACGGGCTGGCGCTCGTGCTCTTCATGCTCGTGCTGCCCGTGTTCATGTTCTTCATCACGCCGCTCGGCAGCCTGACATCGCGCAAGAACGAGTTCGAAGCCGATGCTTTCGCCGCCAGCCAGACCGATCCGAAGGATCTCGTGAACGCGCTCGTGAAGCTATATGAAGACAACGCGTCGACGCTCACGCCCGATCCGATCTACACCGCGTTCTACTACTCGCATCCGCCCGCCTCGCAGCGCATCGACCGCCTGATGCAGCACGCCGCATGACGCGCGGGTTCAAGCGGTCAGGTGCGGCGGCACGGCTCGAAGGCACGGTGATCGCCGCGCACGGGCGGCACTATCTCGTCACGCCCGAAGACGGCGGCGCGATGCTCCAGTGCTTTCCGCGCGGCAAGAAAAGCGAGGTGGCCGTAGGCGATCGCGTGTTCTACGAGCAGTCGTCGGCGGATCAGGGCGTGATCGTCGAGATCGCCGAACGGCGCAATCTGCTCTATCGCTCGGATCAGTTCAAGTCGAAGCTCTTCGCGGCGAATCTCGATCAACTTCTGATCGTGCTCGCCACCGAGCCGCATTTCAGCGAAGACCTGCTCGGACGCGCGCTGATCGCGGCCGAGGCGCACGGTCTGGAATCGCTGATCGTATTGAACAAGATCGATGTCGAAAGCGCGTTGCCGCTCGCGCGCGAACGTCTCGCGCCGTATCGCGAACTCGGCTACACGGTGATCGAGCTCTCGGCGAAGATGGCGCCCGGCGACGTTCATCCGCAACTCGACGCACGCCTCAAAGACCGCTCGACGATCCTGCTCGGTCAATCCGGCATGGGCAAATCGACGCTCGTGAACCTGCTCGTCCCCGATGCCGACGCCGCCACACGCGAGATTTCGTCCGCGCTCAACAGCGGCCGTCATACGACCACATTCACGCGTCTCTACGATCTGCCAGGCGGCGGCTCGCTGATCGATTCGCCGGGCTTTCAGGAATTCGGCCTGCATCATCTGTCGGAAGGCCAGCTCGAGCGCGCCTTCGCCGATTTCCGGCCTTATCTCGGACATTGCCGCTTCTACAACTGCCATCATCTGCACGAGCCGGGATGCGCGGTGCTCGAAGCCGTCGAAGCGGGAAAAATTCGCCCCGAACGTCACGCGCTCTACGCGCAACTCGTGCACGAAGCCAGCCAGATCGTTCGATGAAGCGGCTCACGCGCGCTCCCGATCTCATCACGGCGCAGCATTGGGTGAACGTGCTGTCGGCCGCGGGCGTGCCGTGCGAGTTGCACAACCGTTATTTGAATGGCGCGATGGGGGAGATTCCGGCCGATCAGTGCGCGCCGGAAATCTGGATCGTCGACGATCGCGACGAAGCGCTGGCCTTGCGCCTTCTGGAGCGCGCGAGAAAAGGGCCGGACGCGAACGCCCGGCCCTGGAAGTGCAAGCATTGCGGCGAGTGGCTGGAGCCGCAGTTCACCGTCTGCTGGAATTGCCAGACGGCGCGCGATCCGCTCGACGATTGATTACGCCAGCCACACGGCGATCGTCAGCATCAGCAGTAGCAACATCCACAAAATGACTGCCCGCCATACGAGGCCGACAGCCGATTGCAGCGTGCGCGGCGTGCAATCGTCGCCGACGGGCAACGGACTGGCATCGCCGACGGCAAGCGCTTCGACCGAAAGCGGCTCGGCGAGCGGCCCCGCGAGACGCGCGCCCAGCGCACCGCTGCCCGCTGCCAGCAACACGCCTTCGTTTGCGTCCGGCCATTGGCGCGCGTGATTGCGCCACGCGTAAATGGCGTCCTCGAAATTGCCGACGATCGCGAAACCGAGCGACGTCAGACGCGCGGGCACCCAATCGATGATGAAGAACGCGCGTTGCGCGAACGACGAGAACTCCGCGGTGCGCTCGGGATTCGGCTTCGACCACGCGCGCGCGAGGTATTCGGCGATGCGATAGAGCACCGCGCCCGCCGGGCCGATCGGAATCAGAAACCAGAAGAACACGCCGAACACGTGCCGGTGCGATGCCACGACCGCATGAACCAGCGTATGCCGGACGATTTCGCTGACGGGCATGTCGACCGTATCGATGCCGGTCCACTCGGCCAGGACTTCCCGCGCGCGCGGAACGTCGTCGTTGTTGAGCGCGAGATGGATATCGGTGAAATAGTGGCTGAACTGCCGGAAACCGAGCGTGAAATAGACGATCACCACGTTCCAGAAGAACGCCAGAACGAAGTTGATCCGATAGAGCACGTAATAGACGAGCCCGACGAAGAGCGTCCACGGCAGCACGACCACGAGCCACGCGACGATGCCATGCTTCTCCTTGCCGGCATCGAAACCGTGCGCGGTGGATTCCGCATGATATTGAAGCAACGCCGAAATCGGATTGTGCGGCGATAACGCGCGCATCTGCTCAATGACGAGAGCCAGCAATACGGAGAAAAAAGTCATGCGAAGCGCCGAAACGGTCGGATAGTTCGAGTTTCGCGTAACGATAGCACAGCGCCCGACGCCTTTAATGCGCTAAGTATTTGCGCAACGCGCAACAAGGGCGCGGACTTTTCGCGCCGTCACGCGCGAGCCACGAGGAAGCGATAAAAATTGCGCAACATGCCAGCCGTTGCGCCCCAGATGAAATAAGGAGCCTTCCCGTCGCCGGGGCTGTATGGCATGGCAAAAAAACGACGCTCGCCGCCTTCCCAGCGAAAGACCCGCACTTCATGATTCGCGGGATTCATGAGCCACGCGAGCGGCACTTCGAAGATATCGGCGACTTCGCGTGTATCGGCCTTCAATGTGAATGGCGGATTCACGAGCGCGACGACCGGCGTCACCTTGAAACCCGTGCCCGTCAGATACTCGGGCATCGCGCCGATGACCTCGCAATGCTCCGCGCCCAACCCCACCTCTTCGTAGGCTTCGCGAAGCGCGGTGGCGGCGGCATCGGCGTCTTCGGGCTCGCGTCGGCCGCCCGGAAAACTGATCTGCCCCGCGTGATCCGACAGATGATCGGCGCGCTGCGTCAGCAGCACGGTCAAGCCGCCCTCGCGCACGACGAGCGGCACCAGCACGGACGCCACGCGCGGATCGCCGCCGATCGCCTTGATGCGCTGCTCGCGCTCTTCCCGCGCCCAGTCGAGATCCATCGCGAAACGCGCGCGCAAGCCTTCAGGCGTGAGGCGCTCGGGCGGAACGGGCGGGAGTGTCTCGCCCGTCGAGAGGACGGGCATCGTTTCGGGTTCGAGGATGCGGGGAGTCGAAGTCTTTCCGGTGGACACGGGTCGAGAACGGTTCTGTGGAAGCCTCAATTTGAACACACCAAAGAAAAAAGCACCCGAGGGGTGCTTTTTCCGTACTGCTTCTGGCGAGGGACTTACTCTGCGGAAGCAGCAGACTTGTCCTTGAACACCAGCTTTTCCTTGATTCGAGCCGACTTGCCCGAACGCTCGCGCAGGTAGTAGAGCTTCGCACGGCGGACATCGCCACGACGCTTCACGACGATGCTCGCGAGCAGCGGCGAGTAGGTCTGGAACGTACGCTCGACGCCTTCGCCCGACGAGATCTTGCGGACGATGAAGTTCGAGTTCAGGCCACGGTTACGCTTCGCGATGACGACGCCTTCGTAAGCCTGAACACGCTTGCGCGTGCCTTCGACCACGTTCACGTTGACGACGACGGTATCGCCCGGCGCGAAGTCGGGGATGCTCTTCTCGCCCAGAACGCGTGCGATCTCTTCCTTCTCGAGTTGCTCAATCAGATTCATTACTGACTCCTTGTGCCATCTTGCCGGAGTTGTGTGCCTTGTATTGAGTCAGGCCCCGGTAGAGGATGGGTTTGCTTCAGGCGCCGATACCACTCGACGCCCCCATTTTCCCGCTCGTCCGCTCGAAACCTATGCGGGCTTCGACGCTTCCTTCGCGAGTTCTGCGAGCCACGCCTCATCGGCACGGCTCAACATCTTGCTGCGACGCGCCCGCTCGATCAGATCGGGCCGCTTGTTGAATGTGTTGCGCAATGCTTCGCGCCTGCGCCAGGCGTCGATTTCCTTGTGATGGCCGCCGAGCAGCACATCGGGAACGCGCACGCCGTCGTACTCTTCCGGACGCGTGTAGTGCGGGCAATCGAGCAGCACATCGACGAAACTGTCCTGCACCGCCGATTGCGCGTCGTTCAGCACACCCGGCAACTGACGCACTACGGCGTCCATCAGCGCCATGGCGGGGAGTTCTCCGCCGGACAGCACGAAGTCGCCGAGGCTCACTTCTTCGTCCACTTCACGGTCGATCAGGCGCTGATCGATCGCTTCGTAACGGCCGCACAGCAATACGAGACCGGGTTCCTGCGCGAATCGCATCACGCGATCGTGATCCAGCTTCGCACCTTGCGGCGACATCATCACGACGCGCGTCGACGTGATGCCCTGCTCGCGCTGCGCAGCCTTCGCCGCGTGGATCGCGTCTTCCAGCGGGCGCGCCAGCATGACCATGCCGGGGCCGCCGCCGTAAGGGCGATCGTCGACGGTGCGGTAGTTGTCCGTGGTGAAATCGCGCGGATTCCACGTGCGCAGACCGAACCGCTCCTGCTTCACCGCCCGGCTGGTGATGCCCCAGTCGGTCAGCGCGCGAAACATTTCGGGAAAGAGCGTTACGACATCGAACTGCATCGCTCTCTCCGTAACGTGCCGATGTTCAATAATCGGCGTCCCAGTCGACGACGATACGCTTCGCCGCCCGGTCCACCGTCTTCACATATACGCCGACGAACGGAATGAGCCGCTCGCCGGTGACGGGCGCGCCGTCCTTGTTCGTATCCGGATACTCGATCCGCAGAATGGAATGCGCGCCGTTGTCGATCAGATCGGCGACGCGACCAAGCGCAACGCCAGCTTCATTTTCGACATCGAGGCCGATCAGATCGACCCAGTAGAATTCGTCGTCGCTGTCGAGCTTCGGGAAATCGCCACGCGCGATATTCACCGTATGGCCCTTCAGCGCGAGCGCCGCATCGCGGTCATCGCAGCCGGCCAGACGCGCGACGATGGTATCGGCGTGCACTTTCGACTGCAGGCAGCGCGCGGACTTGCGATCGCGGCCTTTGACGAGCCACCAGCGTTTGGCGCTCAGCAGCGCGTCGCCGCCCTGCTTGCCGTTCGCGTGCGGAACGATCTTGACCCAACCCTTCAGACCGTACGCATCGGCGATAAAACCGACTTCGACGGCGTCTTCGGGCAAAGCCTCGACCCGCTCGATTGCGGCTTCCGGCTGAATGCTGCCTTTATCGCTGCCTTTGTTGCTACCCGAAACGTCGCCCGCCACGCGGCGCGCGCCCGGCTTGCGGACGAACGCGCCAAACGTGGCGGAACTTTCATCTTGCCCCGGCTTCGTTCGGCCGATGTTTTCCGATGCGCGGCCGGATTCAGAATCGCGCGCGGACATCGGCGAACCTTTGGGCAGGTTTCGAGCGTTTATTACAGCGTCGGCTCAGCGAACTCAAGCAGCCGGCTGGGCTTGCTGAGCTTGCTTGACGAGACGCTCGACGGTCGGCGACAGTTGCGCGCCAACGCCTTGCCAGTACGTCAGGCGATCTTGCGCGATGCGCAGCGATTCGCCCTTGGTCGCGACCGGGTTGTAGAAACCCACGCGCTCGATGAAGCGGCCGTCACGGCGGCTACGCGAGTCGGTTGCGACGATGTTGTAGAACGGGCGCTTCTTCGAGCCGCCACGAGCCAAGCGGATGATGACCATGCTGAAATCCTTGAAAACCGGGGTTCGGAACAACGAGAACAGGCGATTATAGCCGGATTCCGACGCGCTAACAAACACTTAACGCATTTTTTGCATGTGACGCCAAGTTCGGCAAGACTTCGGCGCGTTGCCAGATACCGGAAATCACGCCGATGCGGCAACGTGTCATGGGCGGCGTGCTCGGCGGTAGGCGTAAAATATCAGACCGGCGTCCGCCTCAATCCACCACCGCTTTCGCTGATGACTTCCTCGTCCGTCGCCACGCAATCCGGCTCCAAGCCGGCCGGCAAGCAGGTTCCGCCATACTTCCGCTCGAAAACGCTGACCGCCGCGCTGGCGTTCCTGTTCGGCTATATCGGACTGCATCGCTTCTACCTCTATGGAATGCGCGACAAGTACGGCTGGGCGCATATCGTCGGTATCGTAATGGGTGCGTTCGGCTATCTGCTGCTCGCCGAAACGGAGCGCACGTCGATTCTCGGCTGGGCGCTGGCGTTTCCCGGGTCAATCTCGCTGCTTGCGGCTTTCCTCTCCGCGCTCGTCTACGGCCTGCGCCCGGACGCCAAGTGGGACGCGCAATTCAACGCGCACACGGGACGCGAAAGCCGCTCCGGTTGGACCGTGATCTTCGTCGTGATCTTTTCGCTGCTGATCGGCGCATTTCTGCTGATGACCGGTCTCGCGCTCACGTTCCAGACTTATTTCGAAGGCCAGGTCGCAGCCGCGAAGACTTTGTCGCAATAGAACGTCAGAACAAATCGAGCTGCGGGCTCGCCGGCGGCGACGGCCGTTTCGCCGGTCGCTGAAACTCGGACATATCGAGAATCCCGCGCTGTCTTGCATTAAGCCCAAGACGTTTCGTCGCCTTCTGAAAGCGCTGTTTCAGCATGTCGGCCCAAAGGCCCTCGCCTTTCATGCGCTTCGAGAAATCCGAGTCGTAATCCTTGCCGCCGCGCATGTCGCGCACGCGGCTCATCACGCGATCCGCGCGGTCGGGAAAATGCGCGGCGAGCCAATACTTGAAGAGCGGCGCGACTTCCCATGGCAGACGCAGCACGATATAGCTCGCGGTCGTCGCGCCCGCCTCTGCGCACGCTTCCAGCACACGCTCCAGGTCCGGCTCCGTCACGAACGGAATGACCGGCGCGATGCTCACGCCCACTGGAATGCCCGCCTCCGCGAGCGTGCGAATCGTGCGCAGACGCCGCGAAGGTGTGGCCGCGCGCGGTTCGAGCGTGCGCGCGATATCGGCATCGAGCGTGGTGACTGTGATCGCCGCCATCATCTGGCCGCGTTCGGCCATCGGCGCGAGTAGGTCTATGTCGCGCTCGATCAGCGAGCTCTTCGTGATCGCCGCGAACGGATGGCCGCAGTCGTGCAGCATCTGAATGACGCGCCGCGTGAGTCGCAGATCCCGTTCGACCGGCTGATACGCGTCGGTGTTGACGCCGAGCGCGATCGGCTCGGGCTCGTAGTTCGGCTTCGCCAGTTCGCGTTCGAGCAATTCGGGCGCATTGATCTTCGCGTAAATGCGGCTTTCGAAATCGAGGCCGGGCGACAGTCCGAGATAGCTGTGCGTCGGACGAGCGAAACAGTAGATGCAGCCGTGTTCGCATCCGCGATAGGGATTGAGCGATACCGAGAACGGAATATCCGGCGAACTGTTGCGCGTGAGGATGGTTTTGGCGCGCTCTTCGAACACCTGCGTGCGCAGCGGCGGTGCGCTCTCGTCCTCGGCATCCGCGGCGTGCAGCCAGCCGTCGTCGACGCGCTCGCGCTCGTCCTTCTCGTAGCGGCCCTGGATGTTCGTGACCGCGCCGCGCCCCTTCAACGGAGCGGGCGGCGCGACGGGATATTCACGATCCGGCGATGACATTTGCGACAAAATCCAACGATTGATACTGTACAAATATACAGTATCGACGTTTCGTCGCAAGCGAAAAATCACGTCTCGACGAGAATCTTCAGCGTCTCCTTGATCTCCTCCATCACCACATAGCTCTTCGACTGAACCGCGCCCGGCAGTTGCAACAGGATGTCGCCGAGCAGCTTGCGATAGTCCGCCATTTCGCCGATCCGCGCCTTGATCAGATAGTCGAAATCGCCCGACACGAGATGACACTCGAGCACTTCGGGAATCTTCTGCACTTCGCGCCGGAACTGCTCGAACATGTTGCCGCTTTTGTGATCCAGCGTGATCTCGACGAACACGAGCAGCGCCGCGCCGAGTTCGGTCGGATTCACGCGCGCGTAATAGCCGACGATGACGCCGTCGCGCTCCATGCGTTTCACGCGCTCGATACACGGCGTCACGGACAATCCGACGCGCTCCGCCAGATCCTTCATCGCGATGCGGCCGTCCTCCTGAAGGATGTTCAAGATCTTGTGATCGAGCTTGTCGAGCGTGCGGACCGGATTTCGCTGCGTTCGCATTTTTTTTCCTGAAAATCGACCAAATACAATAACTAAAACTGCTTTGATCCCAATACTATAGGCGATAACACTAGACGGACAGGGTGTCGCAGGTTTGGCCGGCTGTCCAGCGAAATCGAATTGGAGATCACATGCGAATCGTTATTCTCGGAAGCGGCGTCGTCGGCGTGACGAGCGCGTATTACCTTGCTCGCGCCGGCCACGAAGTCACGGTCATCGATCGCGAAGCCGGCCCCGCGCTCGAAACGAGTTTCGCGAACGCCGGACAGATCTCTCCCGGTTATGCATCGCCGTGGGCCGCGCCGGGCGTGCCGCTCAAAGCCGTGAAGTGGATGTTCGAAAAGCACGCGCCGCTCGCGATCCGCCTCGACGGCACGATGAATCAGTTGCAATGGATGTGGCAAATGCTGCGTAACTGCACGCAAGATCGCTACACGGTGAACAAGGGCCGCATGGTCCGCCTCGCCGAATACAGCCGCGACTGCCTGCAGGCGCTGCGCGCGGACACGGGCATTTCCTATGAAGGCCGCACGGGGGGCACGCTGCAACTGTTCCGTACGCAGCAGCAATTCGATGGCGCGGGCAAGGACATCGCCGTGCTGAAAGACGCGAACGTGCCGTTCGAGCTGCTCACCGCCGACGAACTCAAGAAGGCCGAACCCGCGCTCGCCGCCGTGTCGCAGAAGCTGACGGGCGGTCTGCGTCTGCCGAACGATGAAACCGGCGACTGCCAGATGTTCACCACGCGGCTCGCCGCAATGGCCGAAGCGCTCGGCGTCAAGTTCCGCTACAACACGTCGATCGACGCGCTCGCCGTCGCGAATGGCCGCATCGCCGGCGTGCAGTGCGGCAAGGAACTGGTGACGGCGGATTCGTACGTCGTCGCGCTCGGCTCGTATTCGCCGAAACTGCTGGGCGATCTCGTCAAGATTCCGGTCTATCCGCTGAAGGGCTATTCGATTACCGCGCCGATCGTCGATGCGAACCGCGCGCCTGTGTCGACCGTGCTCGACGAAACGTACAAGATCGCGATCACGCGTTTCGACGACCGCATCCGCGTGGGCGGCATGGCGGAAATTGTCGGATACGACAAGAACCTGAAAGCGGCGCGTCGCGAAACGCTCGAAATGTGCGTGAACGACCTCTTCCCGGGCGGCGGCGACACTGCGAACGCCACGTTCTGGACCGGCCTGCGCCCGATGACGCCTGACGGCACGCCGATCGTCGGCCGCACGCCGGTGCCGAACCTGTTCCTGAACACGGGCCACGGCACGCTCGGCTGGACGATGTCGTGCGGCTCCGGCCAATTGCTCGCCGATCTCATGTCCGGCAAGCAGCCCGCGATCCGCGCGGACGACCTTTCGGTGCATCGCTATTTCGGCGACGTCGGCGTGAAGACGCGTCCGGGATACGCGAACGCGTAATTCGCGTTGTCGCATCAAAGCAAAGCAAAGGCGCCTTCGATGAAGGCGCTTTGTCGTTTCTAGAACTGATCTTCGCTGAGTGCGAGCACGCCTTCCCCGCCGTTCGCGCTGATGATGGACGCCTCGATCCCAGGAGCCAGCGACAGAATGTGCTCCGCGAAAAACTCGGCTGTCGCGATCTTCGCGGAATGAAAGCGCTCGTCTCCCGCGCGCTTCACCTGCGAGACGAGCATCGCGCGCGCCATCTGCCATCCGGACAACACGATGCCCGCAAGCCGGAGATACGGCACGCTGCCCGCGAACACCGCGTTCGGGTCGCTCTTGGACTTCGCGACGATGAACTCGATCGCGCGCGCCAGCGACAGACTTCCCGCGCTCAAATGTCGATGCATCGACTTGAACGGCTTGCCATCCACTTCGGCGAGCGCGGCGATCGTCTGATCGATCTGCGCGAGCAGCGCTTGCGCCGCACGGCCACCATCGCGCACGGTCTTGCGACCGACGAGGTCGTTCGCCTGAATCGCCGTCGTGCCTTCGTAGATCGGCAGAATGCGCGCGTCGCGATAATGCTGCGCCGCGCCCGTCTCCTCGATGTAGCCCATGCCGCCATGCACCTGCACGCCGATACTCGCGACATCGACCGACATTTCCGTGGAAAAGCCCTTCACGATCGGCACGAGATATTCGTAGATCGCCTGATGACTCTTCCTCGCGTCATCGTCCGGATGGCCGTGCGCGAGATCGCTGTGCGACGCTGCGACGTAGGCGAGCGCGCGGGCGCCTTCGGTGTAGGCGCGCATCGTCGAGAGCATGCGGCGCACGTCGGGGTGATGGATGATCGTCACCGGCTCCTTCGCGCTGCCATCGACGGGACGGCTCTGCACGCGCTCCTTCGCGTACGCGACCGCCTGTTGATACGCGCGCTCGGCGATCGCGACACCCTGCATGCCGACCGCAAAACGCGCCGCGTTCATCATGATGAACATGTATTCGAGGCCGCGATTCGCCTCGCCGATCAGATACCCGGTCGCCCCGCCGTGATCGCCGTATTGCAGCACGGCCGTCGGGCTCGCCTTGATGCCGAGCTTGTGCTCGATCGACACGCAATGCACGTCGTTGCGCTCGCCGAGCGAGCCGTCGTCATTGACGAGGAACTTCGGCACGAGAAAGAGCGAGATGCCTTTCACGCCCTCGGGCGCATCGGGCGTGCGCGCGAGCACGAGATGGACGATGTTCTTCGCCATGTCGTGTTCGCCGTACGTGATGAAGATTTTCGTGCCGAAGACCTTGTACGTGCCATCGCCCTGCGGCTCGGCCCGCGTGCGCACAAGCGCGAGATCGGAACCCGCCTGCGGCTCGGTGAGGTTCATCGTGCCGGTCCATTCGCCGCTAATGAACTTCGGCAGATAGCGCGCCTTCTGCTCGTCGCTGCCGGCGGTGAGGAGCGCCTCGATTGCGCCGTCGGTGAGCAGCGGGCACAGCGCGAAAGAGAGATTCGCCGAGTTGAGCGCTTCGATGCACGGCGTCGCGATGAGCTTCGGCAAGCCCTGTCCGCCGAAGTCCGCCGGATGCACGACGCCTTGCCAGCCGCCTTCCGCGAACTGGCGGAACGCGTTCTTGAAGCCGGGCGTCGTCGTGACTTCGCCGTTCGCCCAGGCGCTTGGATTGCGATCGCCTTCGACGTTCAGCGGCGCGATTACTTCGCTGCAAAAGCGCGCGGCTTCTTCGACGACGGCCTGCGCCGTATCGAAGCCCGCGTCTTCGTGACCGGGCAGCGCGGCAATGCGGTCGATATCCGCCAGCTCCTTCACTACGAACAACATGTCCTTGACGGGTGCGCGATAGCTCATCGTCCTGTCTCCTCCTGTTTCAATTTTCGGGTACAAAAAAAGGGCGCAACGTTCGTCGCGCCCTTTCTTATTTTTGTGGTGAGTGTTCGACTCACATGGCGCGGTTAGCCGAGCTCTTTCACCAGTTCCGGCACGACCGAGAACAGATCGCCGACGAGACCGTAATCGGCGACGCTGAAGATCGGCGCTTCGGGGTCTTTGTTGATCGCGACGATGACCTTCGAGTCCTTCATGCCGGCCAAGTGTTGAATCGCGCCCGAGATGCCGACCGCCACGTACAGTTGGGGCGCGACGATCTTGCCGGTTTGACCCACCTGAAAATCGTTCGGGACATAGCCCGCATCGACCGCCGCGCGCGATGCGCCCAGCGCCGCGCCGAGCTTGTCGGCGAGCGGTTCTAGCGTCTTCGTGTAGTTCTCGCCGCTGCCCAGACCACGGCCACCCGACACGATGATGTGCGCGCTCGTCAGTTCCGGACGATCGAGCTTGGTGACTTCGCGCGACACGAACGATGAAATGCCTGCATCGGCTGCGGCTTCGATCTTTTCGACCGATGCGCTGCCGCCTTCCGCCGCAACCGGATCGAAGCCCGTCGCGCGAACGGTGATGACCTTGATCGGATCGCTCGATTGAACCGTCGCGATGGCGTTGCCTGCGTAGATCGGGCGTTCGAAAGTATCGGCGCTATCGACGGCGGTGATGTCGCTGATTTGCGCGACATCCAAGTGTGCAGCGATACGCGGCGCGATGTTCTTACCGTACGCGGTCGCCGGAGCCAGAATGTGCGAATAATCCTTCGCGATGTTCAACACCGTAGCTTCGACGTTCTCCGCCAAGCCTTCAGCGAGTTGCGGCGCATCGGCGAGGAGCACTTTCGAAACGCCCGCGAGCTTCGCCGCCGCATCCGCCGCGCCCTGCGCGTTCGAGCCCGCGATCAGCACATGCACATCGCCACCAATCTTCGATGCCGCCGCAACCGTGTTCAGCGTCGCTGCCTTGATCGACGCATTGTCGTGTTCTGCAATTACGAGAATCGTCATGTTCAGATCACCTTCGCTTCGGTTTTCAGTT
>NZ_JARUXN010000001.1:2417826-2424443 GCF_031451415.1 Caballeronia sp. LZ028
CGAGTCGTCGTCGATGGCCTGCTTGCCCAGGATGACGAGCTCAGGCTTCTCTTGATCGACTAGCGCCTTCAGGATCTTCGCGACCGCCAGCGGCTGCAACTCATCGGCGGATTCGACCAGAATCGCGCGATCCGCACCGATCGCCAGCGCCGTCCGCAACGTCTCCTGACATTGCGTCACGCCGCACGATACGGCGATCACTTCCGTAGCAACACCCGCTTCCTTCAGACGCACCGCCTCTTCCACGGCGATTTCGTCGAACGGGTTCATCGACATCTTCACGTTGGCGATATCGACACCCGTGTTATCCGATTTCACGCGGACCTTCACGTTGTAGTCGACCACGCGCTTGACTGGCACCAGAATTTTCATGCACACGCTCCAAAGTTACGATTACGTCAACCCAGCGCCATTATACGAGTGACGCGTAAGATCACCCCTCCAAAAGCGGGTGGGGTCGGCGATCGTGCAATAGGTATGAGCCGAATTTTATCGAACGATCGTTCTATTTATATCCACGAAAACCCGAATCCGACCATGAAAACGATTACCAGGCCGTAATCACCGCGCCGGCGTACTTGCCTTCGATGAACTGCTTCACTTCCGGCGAGTGATACGCCGCGATCAGCTTCGCAACCCACGGCTTGTCCTTGTCGGCCGCGCGAACCGCGATGATGTTCACATACGGACCGCGCGGATCTTCGATTGCGATCGCGTCCGACTTCGGCTTCAGGCCCGCTTCCATCGCGAAGTTCGTATTGATGGCGGCGGCATCGACGTCGTCGAGCGAGCGCGGAATCTGCGCGGCGTCGAGTTCGACGATCTTCAGCTTCTTCGGATTCTCGACGATATTGAGCGGCGTCGCTTTCAGACCCGCATCCGCGCGCAGCTTGATGAGACCTTGCTTCTGCAGCAGCAGCAATGCGCGGCCGCCGTTGGTCGGATCGTTCGGCACCGCGATGCGCGCGCCGTTGGCAAGCGCCGACAGCGACTTCAGCTTCTTCGAGTAGATGCCCATCGGGAACGTCACCGTATCGGCGACCTTGACGAGCTTGTAGCCGCGATCCTTCACTTGCGCGTCGAGATACGGCAGATGCTGATAGCTGTTCGCATCGAGATCGCCGGCGGCGAGCGCGGCGTTCGGCTGCACGTAATCCGAGAACTCGACGACCGTGATCTTCAGCCCGTTTTTCGCGGCGACCTGCTTCACCACGTCCATGATCTGCGCGTGCGGGCCGCCGGTCACGCCCAACTTGATGGCTTCATCGGCGTGCGCGGCACCGTTGAACAGCGTTGCGCTCAACAGCGCGGCGGCGAACTTCAGAATGAATCGACGTTGCATGGTTTCTTGAGTGGTTATTTGTGACTGAGACGACGAACGAGCCAGTCGCCGAACGACTGAACGAGCTGCACGAACACGATGAGAATCACGACGACCGTGATCATCACTTCAGGAAGAAAACGCTGATAACCATAGCGGATGCCGAGATCGCCGAGACCGCCGCCGCCGATCGCGCCCGCCATCGCCGAATAGCCGACGAGCGACACGAACGTGATCGTCAATCCAGCGACGACGCCCGGCAGCGATTCCGGCAACAGCACTTTGAAGACGATCTGCGATGTCGTCGCGCCCATTGCCTGCGCGGCCTCGATGAGTCCGCGATCCACTTCGCGCAGTGCCGTCTCGACGAGCCGCGCGATGAACGGCGCAGCGGCGATCGTCAGCGGCACGACGGCGGCCGCGGTGCCGATCGACGAGCCGACGACGAGCCGCGTGAACGGAATCACCGCGACGAGAAGGATGATGAACGGCGTCGAGCGCACCGCATTCACGATGCCGCCGAGCACGCGATTCACGCCGATGTTCTGCAGCACGCCGTCGCGATCGGTGAGATAGAGCAGCACGCCGAGCGGCAAACCGACCGCCGCGCCGACGAGTCCCGAGATGCCGACCATGATCAGCGTTTCCCAGAACGACTGGACGAACATGTCGAACATTTCACTCAACATGGGACAACTCCTCCACGACGACGCCCTGCGAGCGCAAATATTCGATCGCTTCGGCGATCTTCACCGGCTGACCGCCCGCGAGCACCGCGAGCGAGCCGAATGCCTGCCCCTGAATCTCGTCGATCTGGCCGTGCAGGATGTTGAAATCGAGTTCGTAGCGGCGGATCGTCTCCGAGAGAATCGGCTGATCGACGCCCGAGCCCGTGAACGCGAGCCGCAGCAAATGACCGCTGCCGGTCTTGAGCCGCTCGATCACGCGTGCCTTCAATGCGGGCGGCAACTCGTGCGCGATCACGTCGCCGATCAGTGCGCGCGTGACTTCGTGATGCGGCTGCATGAAGACATCGACGACCTTGCCCTCTTCGACCACGCGCCCGGCGTCGAGCACCGCGACGCGATCGCAGACCTGTTTGATCACTTCCATCTGATGCGTGATGAGCACGATGGTGAGCCCGAGCTCGCGATTGATCTTGCGCAGCAGATCGAGAATCGCGCGCGTGGTTTCGGGATCGAGCGCGGACGTGGCTTCGTCGGAGAGCAGCACTGTCGGCTTGCTCGCGAGCGCCCGCGCAATCCCGACGCGCTGCTTCTGTCCGCCGCTGATCTGCGCCGGATACTTGTCCTTGTGCGTCGTGAGGCCGACGAGATCGAGCAGCGGCAACACGGCCGCTTCGATCTCCGCGCGCTTCTTGCCGGCGAGTTCGAGCGGCAGCGCGACGTTGTCGTACACCGTGCGCGAACTCAGAAGATTGAAATGCTGAAAGATCATGCCGATGTCGCGGCGCGCGGCGCGCAGATCGTCCTTGCCGAGCGTCGTGAGATCGCGTCCGTCGACGATCACATTGCCTTCGCTCGGCCGCGTCAGCAGATTGATCGTGCGAACCAGCGTGCTCTTGCCCGCGCCGCTGCGCCCGATGATGCCGAACACTTCGCCGGCGGGAATCGTCAGATTGACGTTGTGCAGCGCTTCGACCCAGCCTCGGGGCCCCGCGAAACGCTGCGAAAGATTGCGTATTTCGATCATGAAAATGCAAACGGCGGAAGGCTTGTCGGGTGGAACCCACCCGCGCCGCCGGCCGCCGCTCGTTCTTAGCTGTTTGTATCGTGGCGGGGATTTTACAGGACGCGTTACATTCTGTTTAATAATGATTTCAGATCGGCTAATAACGTGGAGATATTTACCGCGCCATGTCACGCACTATCTATTCGACGAGCGCCGTCACGACGCGACACGGCGTCGAACTGTTTCTGCATCGCTGGCACCCCGCGCCGGGCATCGAACTCAACGCGCGGATCGCGCTCGTCCACGGTCTCGGCGAACACGCGGGCCGTTACGACGCGCTCGCGACCGCGCTGAACGCGGCGGGCATCGAGCTGATCGCGATCGATCTGCGCGGACACGGGAAGTCGTCGGGCGAACGGGCGTGGGTTCGCGTCTTCACGGACTATCTGCGCGACACCGATGTCCTGCTCGAAGCGTGCGCGGCCACGCCGCCCGCCGGCACGCCGCTCTTTTTGATGGGCCACAGCATGGGCGGAACGATCGCGGCGCTCTACGCCGCCGAGCGTGCGCAGGCGAACAAGCTGGCCGGTCTGATCCTGTCGAGCCCGGCGTTGAAGACCGGACCGGGCACGCCGCGCTGGAAGGCCAAACTGAGCCGCATCGTGGGCGTGGTCGCGCCGCGCGTCGCCGCGTTCAGCATCGATCCGGCGCTGCTGTCGCGCGCGCCGGGCGTCGTCGAAGCGTACAAGCGCGATCCGCTCGTGCATCACTCAGCCGTCTGCGCACGCACTGCCGCGCAGATTCTCGCCGGCATGGAGCGCGTGGCGGAAAAGCGCGGCGACATCAAGCTGCCGCTTCTCGTCTTTCACGGCAGCGCGGACGCGATCTGCGATCCCGCCGGCAGCCGCGAGTTCGAAGCCAACGCGGGATCGACCGACACCACGCTCATCGTCAACGAAGGCAGCGCCCACGAAACGCTCAACGATCTCGACCGCGAGCGCGTGATCCGCGAGCTGATCGACTGGACGCTCGTGCGCGCGGACTACGCGCGCGCTCGCGCCCGCTAGATTTCCGCCAGCACCCGCAGATGCGCAACGACGCTGCGGCCCAGCGCCGACAGGTTATAGCCGCCTTCGAGACAACTCACGATGCGCCCTTGCGCGTGGCGCTTCGCGACGCCGCGAATCTGCTCGGTGATCCACGCGTAATCGTCCTCGACGAGACCCATGTTGGCCATGTCGTCTTCGCGATGCGCATCGAAGCCGGCCGAGACGAAGATCATCTGCGGCTTGAACGCTTCGAGCCGCGGCAGCCACATCATGTCGACGACCTCGCGCACCTGCATGCCCTTAGTGCGCGCGGCGAGCGGCACGTTGACCATGTTCGCCGCGTGATTGTCGGCGCCGGAAAACGGATAGAACGGATGCTGGAAGAAACTGCACATCAGCACGCGCGAATCGCCGCTGAACGCGGCTTCGGTGCCGTTGCCGTGATGCACGTCGAAATCGACGATCGCGACCCGCTGCAGGCCGTGCACTTCCAGCGCATGCCGCGCGGCGATCGCGACGTTGTTGAAGAGGCAGAAGCCCATCGCGCGCGCGGGCTCGGCGTGATGGCCCGGCGGCCGGATGCTGCAAAACGCGTTGTCGTAACGGCCTTCGATGACGGCATCGGTGGCCGCGACCGCCGCGCCCGCCGCGCGCAACGCCGCGCGATAGGACTGGGGGCACATCGACGTATCGGGGTCGAGTTCGCTTCGGCCCGATTCCGGCGTGCGGCTCTTGATGTAGTCGATGTGCGCCTGCGTATGCACGCGCGCAAGGTCGGCTTCGTCGGCGAGCGGCGCTTCCTCGCGCTCGATGAGCGAATCGATCCGGCTCGCGATCAGCTGGTCTTCGATCGCCTGCAGGCGCGCCGGACACTCGGGATGCCATTGGCCGTTGTCGTGCTGGAGGCAGTCGGGGTGGGAGTAGAAGCCGGTGGCCATGATGTCTCGCAATGCCGCTTGTCGTCGGCTCTCGTCTCGTATTTTTTCGTCATACGCGACCACTTGTCGCGTAATTGACGTTAAGTTACCACACCGTCCGGCACGGCCGCCCTCGCCCGGGCACATGGCCGATATGGGCGCGAAGCGTCGGTTATACTGCCCCGACGCCTTGCCGGCCGAGCGATTGCGCGCGGCATGTTGCAGGCTGTTGCGTTCCGTTGAGAATCGTTGCATCGATTCGACTTCACAGGCGTTTTTGGCCACTCGCGCATCCGGCATCGCCCCAACCGCCCCCAACCACGCACACTATGACTTTCCAGTTTGCTCCGTTCGTCTTCACGGCTTCATCCAGGCCGGCAAAGCGCGCACTCGTTGCTTCGCTCGTCTGCGCGCTCGGCTTTGTCTCCGGGAACAGTGCCTTTGCGCAGTCGCAGCAGCCGCAGGCCGCGACGCCGCAAGGGCAGGTGTTCGAAGAAGAGATCGTGCCGCAGCGCTACGCGAACAATCCGAATGTCGATGCGTTCATCAATGACATGGTCGCGCGCTACGACTTCGATTCGTCCGCGCTGCACGACCTGTTCGCGCGCGTGAGCTATTCGGCGACCGCGGCGAAACTGGTGTTGCCGTCGCCCACGCCGCAGGCCAAGAACTGGCGCGCGTACCAGGGGCGTTTCATCGAGCCGGTTCGCATCAACGCCGGCGTGAAGTTCTGGCGCGCGAATCAGGCGACGCTGCAGCGCGCGTCCGAGCAATTCGGCGTGCCGCCGGAGGTGATCGTCGGAATCATCGGCGTGGAGACGATCTACGGGAAGTACATGGGCAACTTCCGCGCGCTCGACGCGCTGACCACGCTCACCTTCGATTACCCGAACACGCCGAACCGCGTCGAGCGCATGGCGACGTTCCGCAAGAATCTCGAAGACCTGCTCGTGTGGACGCGCGATTCGCAGATCGATCCGACGACCGTCCTCGGTTCATACACGGGCGCGATCGGGATTCCGCAGTTCCTGCCGAGCAGCATCGTGCAATACGCGGTCGATTACGACGGCAACAGCCGCATCGATCTGCGCACGAGCCCGGCAGACGCCATCGGCAGTGTGGCGAACTATCTGAAGCAGAACGGCTGGGAACCGGGCCGGCCGGTCGTGTGGCGCATCGCCGGCGATGTCGGCAGTCAGGGCATCGCGCAGGCCGCCGCCGATGGCGCGCCGGAACCGAAATGGTCGCTCGCGCAACTGACGAAGGCCGGCATGCTGCTCAACGAGCCGGGCTTGAATATCGACGCAGAAGCGCCGACGCCGCTCACCGTCGTCGATTTGCCCACGCCCGGCCGCGCGACCGAATACACGCTCGGGCTGAAGAACTTCTACGTGCTGACGCGTTACAACCGCAGCTTCTTCTACGCGCTCGCGGTGTATCAGCTTGGCGAAGCGGTCAAGGCGCGCATGGTCGCGGGCGACACGGGCGCGAATTCGCAGTGACGTTTGTCCGCTACAGACGTAAAAAACCCCGGCTCGCCGGTAATGCCGTTCAGTTAGCGCTGAACGGCATTTTTGTTTGTGGAGCGAGAAGTGGTTGTAAACGGAGCGCCGGGCTGTTAACTTCTCGGTGCGATGC